>NZ_JBLFFH010000002.1:0-780957 GCF_051400615.1 Sphingomonas astragali | reverse complement strand
CCGACCCCGACGCCGACCCCGACGCCGACCCCGACGCCGACCCCGACGCCGACCCCGACGCCGACCCCGACGCCGACCCCGACGCCGACGCCGCCCGCCGTATTCGAGCAGGTTGCGGAGACGCCAAATCAGTTCAACACAGCGGTGGCGCTCGACACACTCAAGCAGAGCGGTCCGTCGCTGGCGTTGTACAACGATCTGCTCCTGCTCAGCGCATCCGAGGCGCGTGCCGCGTTCGACAGCTTATCAGGCGATATCCACCTTTCGGTTCAATCCGCGTTGGTTTCGCAAAGCCAATTCCTTCGCGACGCAGCACTGGGCCGGCTGCGCGACACGCTTGAAACGACCGAGCCTGCAGAAGTGGGGGCGCTCAGTTCCAGCTACGGCGGTCATGCGCGCGAAGCCGCAGCGGAGCCAGGACTCGCCATATGGGGCCAGGGGCTGGGCAACTGGAGCCGCCTCGGCGGCGGCGGCAATGCCGGCCGTCTGCGCAACTCAACCGGCGGCCTGTTGATCGGGCTCGACGGCGCGCTCGACTCAAACGCACGCATAGGTGCGTTTGCAGGCTACAGCCGTGACGATTTCACCGTTCGCCGACGGCAGTCGAGCGGTGACAGCGACAATATCCACCTCGGCCTCTATAGCGGAGCGCGATGGGATGCTCTGTCGCTGCGGGCTGGCCTGTCCTATACATGGCACGATATCTCGACCGAGAGGATCGTGGCCTTCCCCGGCTTCAGCGATCGCGAGCGGGCCGATTACAAGGGCAGCAGCTTCCAGTCGTTCGGCGAGCTTGCGTGGCGCTACGGCGCAGGCGGCGTCATGTTCGAGCCTTATGCCAACATCGCCTTCGTGCGTCTGGACGTGGACGATTTCGCCGAGAAAGGCATGGAAGCCGGCAGCGTAGCCGCATTGACGGTGCAGACCCATCGCATGAGCACCGTCTTCACGACTGTGGGCACGCGCGGCTCGGCCGAATTCGACATGGGCAACATGCGGGTCGCTGCATTCGGTGGTCTGGGATGGCGCCATGCCTTCAGCGACACCACTCCGTTCGCGACGATGACCCTGCCCGACACCATGCGCTCGTTCCTGATTGCCGGCGCACCGATTGCCAAGGACGTGGCGACCGTCCGCGCCGGACTGGATTTCCGCGCAACGGACAATGCCTCGATCGCGGTTTCCTATAACGGGGATTTCGGGTCCGACACGACGATGCATGGGGTCAGTGGAAGTCTCAGGATTACCTTCTAAATCGTGAGTCAGGGCGGCGGTCCGTCCACCGGCCGCCGCCTTGAAAGCCTGTCATGGAGGTTGATCGTCAGCAGCCTCGTCCAACGAAATGGATCGAATTAGGGCGAGCACCGGCACATTCACGGTCAGCCTATGCGTTGCCGCCGCGCGTCGAAGCGGTGGCGACCAGCAGCAAGACGGCGGCAATCAGTCCGTACCGCGGCTGGTTCAGCTGCTCGCCCGCCGGCCTGCCAAGGTCGCCGCAGTAGCACTAGCGAACAAGAACGCACGGATGGTCTGGGCGCTGATGACCAGCGGAGAGCGGTACCGCGAGCCGATGCCGATGGCTGCGTAACAGCTTAGCGCGAGCCTTCGCGCGAACGAGGTTGGAAAGGGCAAAGAGGAGTTGATGCACAAAGCCGGTTGAAACCGCCGGATCGGGAAAACCCATTTTGGGCCGTGGCGCTTTGAGCGCGAGCTATAGGTCGGGACCCGGTTCGCGCGAAAGCATCATGGCCAGTGGCGCATGACGAAGCCGCATCGAAAGGCCGGACACATGGCCGCCTCAACCAGCGGAATGCACATCCTCCAGAAAACCCTTGCCAACGGAAGGCCGTCCACACACGGCCCAGATCCAGCCACTCTGGCGTTCGCAAGGTCGCTGCCTGCTTCATGGCCACCGTCCGCCACCACCTTCCCAGCTTGCTGACGAAATTGTCATTCTGAAGTCAGCGTCCGGACCCCGGTGCGGCGCTATCGCCAACCCATGGCTCTGACCGCTCGCTTCATCGATATCGTCCGCCAGCGGCGCGGGCTGATGCTCGCCGCCGGCGGCATTGGCATCTTCGCACTGGCCGGGTTCTTTTATTCGGGAACGGGGCAGACCCAGCAGCAGGCAGCCGCTCCGCCGCCGGTGCCGGTCCATATTGCCACGGCGGAACGGCGCGACGTGGCGCACATGATCGAGGCGGTGGGCACGGTCGAATCGCTCCAGGATGTGGTGGTGCGCAGCCAGGTCGATGGCATTCTGACGCGCCTTCATTTCGCCGAGGGCGATTTCGTCCGCCGGGGCCAGCTGCTGGCGACGATCGACGATCGCGCGCAGCGCGCTGCCCTCGCCGCAGCCCAAGCCCAACTCGCACGGGACAGCGCACAATTGCGCGCCGCCGAGCTTGACCTGTCGCGCTACCAGGCGCTCGTCCAGCGCAACGCCATTTCGCAGCAGCAGCTCGACCAGCAGCGCGCGCAGACGGACCAGCTGCGCGCCGCCGTCCAGCTCGCGCGGGCCAATGTCGACACGGCGCGCGTCAATCTCTCCTTCACGCGCATCGTCTCGCCGGCGAGCGGCCGGGTCGGTATCCGGCGCGTCGATCAGGGCAATCTCGTGCGAGCGGGCGACGCCGAGGGCATCGTCTCGGTCGCGCAGGTCAATCCCATCTCGATCGTCTTTCCGGTGCCGCAGGCGCAGCTTGACGGCGTGCGGGCCAGCGCGCGCGAGGCAGAGGGAGCCATGGTCGAGGCCTATGACCGCGACGGCAACACGCGACTCGGCAATGGCAAGATCGCCGCCTTCGACAATGCGCTCGACGCGCGAACCGGCACGGCGCGTGTGCGGGCCCTGTTCGAGAACCACGCCGAGCGGCTCGCGCCGGGCGCCTTCGTCTCGGTCCGGATGCGCACCGGCTTCACGCCCGATGCCGTCGTGCTGCCCGCCGCCGCTGTGCGCCCCGGCATTCGCGGGCATTTCGTGTACCGGGTCAGCAACGGAATCGCGCAGCGCGTGCTGATCACGCCCGGCTATTCCGATGACGAGATCGCCGTGATCGCGCGCGGGGTCGCACCGGGCGACGCGATCGTCACCGACGGCTTCTCGCGGCTTCAGGACGGCGCCCGCATCACCGTCGTCCGGCAGGTCGCGCAGGCCGGCCAATGAACCAGCACCTCGCGATCACCGGAGAAGCGCCGCCCGCGCCCTCTCTGAAGCAGGGCTTCTCCGCCTGGTTCATCCGCCGGCCCGTCGCTACTGCCCTGCTCGCGGTGGCGGCAGGGCTGCTCGGCATCGTCGCCTTTCCTCTCCTGCCGGTGGCGCCGCTTCCCGAAGCGGATTTTCCGTCGATCCAAGTGAGCGCGAGCCTGCCCGGCGCGAGTCCCGAAACGATGGCCTCGTCGGTCGCGACCCCGCTCGAGGTTGCCTTCACCGGCATTCCCGGCATCACTGAGATGACTTCGAGCAATGCGCTTGGGCAGACGAGCATCACCATCCAGTTCAACCTGTCGCGCGACGTCGATGCGGCCGCACAGGAGGTGCAGGCGGCGATCAACAGCGTTACCGGGCGCTTGCCGAGCGACATGCCGAACCTGCCGACCTGGCGAAAGGTGAACCCGACCGACCGGCCCGTGCTGGTGCTCAGCGCCGTTTCCGACGAAATGCCGCTGACCGAACTCAGCGATCTGATCGAGAACCAGCTCGCCCGCCGCTTGAGCCAGATCGACGGCGTCGCTCAGGTCAACATCGCCGGCCAGCACAAGCCCTCGATCCGCGTGCGCGCGCAGCCCGATCGGCTCGCCGCCTACGGCGTCAGCATGGCCGATGTGCGCGACGCGGTGCAGCGCGCGAGCGTCAACCGGGCCAAGGGCGCCGTGTTCGGTCGGGACGCGGTTTCGACCTTCGAAGCGAACGACCAGCTCTCGACGCCGGCCGGCTATGGTGACATCGTCGTCGCGTGGCGCGACGGCGCCCCGGTGCATGTCCGCGACGTCGCCGAGGTCAGCGTGGGCGGCGAGAACAGTTATGTCGGCGCCTTCCCCAACGGACGGCCGGGGCTCGGCATCATCATCATGCGCCAGCCCGGCGCGAACATCGTGCGCATCGCCGACGCGGTTCGGGCGGAGCTGCCGCGTCTCACCGCCTCGCTTCCGCCCAGCGTCGAGGTCTCGGTGCTCAACGATCTCACGCGCACCATCCGATCCTCCCTGCACGAGGTGCAGCTGACGCTGATCATCACGCTCGTGTTGGTGGTCGCGGTGATGGGCCTGTTCCTGCGGCAGGTCTCCGCGACGCTGATCGTTGCCGCCGTGCTCGGCGTCTCGGTGGTGGCGACGTTCGCCGCGATGTATCTGCTCGGCTTCAGCCTCAACAATCTCACCCTGGTCGCGCTCGTGATCGCGGTCGGCTTCGTCGTCGACGACGCGATCGTGGTGGTCGAGAACATCCACCGCCATATCGAGATGGGCAAAGGGCCGGTGGAAGCGGCGATCGACGGCACGCGGGAGATCGGCTTCACAGTGGTCTCGATCACCTTCTCGCTGATCGCGGCCTTCATCCCACTGCTGTTCATGGGCGGCATCATCGGCCGGCTGTTCCGCGAATTCTCGCTCACCGTGACCGTCTCGCTGCTGATCTCGGTCCTCGCCGCGCTCACGCTCGCGCCGATGCTGTGCGCGCGGTATCTCAAGACGCCCGCGCATGACGCCGAGCCGGCCAAGCCACGCTTCACCGACCGGCTGATCACGGCCTATCGGCGCGCGCTCGAATGGACGCTGGCGCGCCAGCGCCTGATGCTCGGCGTCTTCCTCGCCACCGTCGCCGCCGCGGTGGGAAGCTATGTGCTGGTCCCCAAGGGCTTCTTCCCGCTGCAGGACACGGCCTTCATCATGGGCCAGACCGTCGCCGCCGAGGACATCTCCTACGAGGACATGCGCGCCAAGCACGAGGCGCTGGCCGCGATCGTCGCGCGCGATCCGGCCGTGCAGCAGTTCAACCATGCGATCGGCACCACCGGCGGCAGCCAGTCGCTCGCCAATGGACGCATCTGGATCGTGCTCAAGGACCGGGGCGAACGTGACGTCTCCTCCGAAGGACTGATCGCCCGGTTGCGGCCGCAGTTCGCGCAGATCCCCGGCGTCACGGTCGTGCTGCGTTCGGCGCAGGACATCAATATCGGCGTGGGCGGCGGCGCGGGTCAATATTCCTACGTCCTGCGCGCACCGACCACCGACGAGATGGCGCAATGGGCGACGCAGCTCACCCAGGCCATGGCGCAATCCCCGCTGCTGCGCGACGTGCGCAATGACGTGCAGCTCGGCGCGCGCATGCAGGGCATCGTCATCGATCGCGCCGCAGCCGCGCGCTACGGCCTCAGCGTCGAGGCGATCGACCAGGCCTTCTACGACAGCTTCGGCCAGCGCCAGATCAGCGAGTTCCAGACCCAGGCCAACCAGTATCGCGTGGTGCTGGAAGCCGATCCCGCCCGCTATGCGCGGGTCTCCAGCCTCGACACCATGTTCCTCCGCTCGCCCGTCACCAACGCGATGGTGCCGCTGTCGGCGGTGGCACGGCTCGAGCCGCAATCGGCCGGGCCGCTGACGATCGCGCGGCAGGGCCTGCTGCCGGCCGCCACGATCAGCTTCAACTTGCCCGAAGGCGTGGCGCTCGGCGATGCGATGGCGGAGATCGAGCGCCTGCGCGGGCAGCTCGGCGTGCCCGCCTCCGTCACCGGAACGGCGCAAGGCTCGGCCCAGGCGTTCCAGCAATCGCTGGCGACCCAGCCGCTGTTGATCCTCGCAGCGCTGGTCGCGGTCTACATCATCCTCGGCATTCTCTACGAGAGTTTCACCACCCCGCTCACCATCCTCTCGACCCTGCCTTCGGCCGGGTTGGGCGCGGTGCTGGCGCTCTGGCTCGCCGGGCTCGACTTCTCGATCATGGCGCTGATCGGCGTCATCCTGCTCATCGGCATCGTCAAGAAGAACGGCATCCTGATGGTGGACTTCGCGCTCGACGCCCAGCGCACGCGCGGCCTTTCGCCCGAGCAGGCGATCCGCGAGGCGGCCGTCACCCGCTTCCGCCCGATCGTCATGACGACGATCGCCGCGCTGCTCGCCGCGATACCGCTGATGCTGGCCTTCGGCACCGGCGCGGAGCTGCGACAGCCGCTCGGCGTGGCGGTGGTCGGCGGTCTCGTAATCAGCCAGGTGCTGACCCTATTCTCGACGCCAGTCGTCTATCTCGCGCTCGACCGCCTGTTCCGCCGGACGCGTCCGCCCCGGCCGTCGCGGGTCCAGACGATACTGGAAGGGAGCATGGCATGAGGCCAGCCCTCGCCCTGCCGCTCCTCCCGTTCGCCATTCTCGCCGGCTGCGCGCATAGCCCCGCCAGTCCCCCTGTTCCCAGCGATCTCCCCCTGCGCTGGGAGGCGGCCCCGGCCGCGACGGCCGGCGAGATGCGCGGCATGTGGTGGTCGAGCTTCGGTGATCCGGTGCTCGACGCGCTGATCGACGGCGGCCTCGACCGCAATGTCGATCTGCGCATCGCCGCGCAGCGTGTGCTTGCGTCTCAAGCGCTGCGTCGCGCCGCCACTGCCGGGCTTTTTCCCGAAGCCACCGCCGAGGCCGGCGTCAGCGAGGCCAGCCGTTCGAGCGGCCTCGCCCAGCGGAGTTCCGCCAGCGTGGGGCTCGGCCTTGCCTGGGAGCCGGACGTGAGCGGGCGCCTGTCCGCGGCCGTGCGGGCCGCACGCGCGGATGCCGGCGCCACGGTGGCCGACGCGGCGGCGGTCCGGCTGCTGTTGATCGAGGAGATCGCGCGCACCTATATCGACTATCGCCTGCAGCGCACGCTGGCGGCGCTGGCCGCGCGAACCGTGACGGCGCAGGAGGAAACGCTCCGGATCACGCGTGACCGCTTCGAATTCGGCATGGCGAGTGCGCTGGACGTCGAGCGCGCCGCGGCACTCGTCGCGCAGACCAGATCCGAAGCCGCCGTCGCGGAAGAAGGGGCGGGCGCGGCTCGCTTCCGTCTTGCCTATCTCCTGTCCACGACGCCGGAAGCGATGACGGCGAGGCTGGGACCGGCGGAGGCCCGGATGCCGGCTGCCGATCCGCTGACCGTTCTTCGCTCGCCGGCCGATATCCTGATCGCCCGTCCCGACATCGGCGCGGCCTCGGCACGCTATGCGGCGGTGGCCGCGCGGCGCGACGGCGCGGCGGCGTTGCGTCTGCCAGTGCTGAGCCTGTCCGGGCTGGTGGGGCTAGATGCGGGCGGCATCGGCAGCCTCCTCGACGGCGGTGCCAGCATCGCATCCGTCGCCGCTGGCCTCATATTGCCGGTGCTCGACTTCGGCCGCCGCGCGGCCGAAGTCGACGCCGCCGATGCACGCCTGCGCGAAGCCGCGCTCGACTATGAGCGCACCGTGCGTCTGGCGCTCCAGGAGACGCAGACCGGCATCGTCTCCTATCTGCAGGGCCAGGTGCGCGAGCGCGAGCTTGCCCGTGCCGCCGCGGCCGCGCGCCGCGCCGCGGACCTCTCGCAGCTCCAGTACCGCGAGGGCACATTGTCCCAGCTGGAGGTTCTCGACGCCGCACGAACCGTCTATCAGGCGGAACGGGATCATGCCCAGGCGGTGGCGGACGTCTCGACGCGGCTGGCGGCGCTCTATCGGCAGATGGGCGTCGCGCCCGAAGCGCCAGGGCTGGCAATGGGAGGCAGTGGCGCGGGGCGGTGAAGATCCTGATCGTCGAGGACGAGAGCAAGACCATCCATTATCTTCGGCGCGGCCTCGCCGAACAGGGCTACACGGTCGATCATGCGGCCGATGGCGTGGACGGGCTGCATCTTGCGTTGACCGGCGAATATGACGCGATCGTGCTCGATCTGATGCTGCCGGGGATGGACGGTATCGCGCTGCTCAGCGCGTTGCGGGGGGCGGCGAACGACACGCCGACGATCATGCTCACTGCGCGCGACGCGGTCGAGGACCGGCTTCGCGGGCTTGGTGCCGGTGCCGACGACTATCTCGTCAAGCCCTTCTCCTTCCTCGAGCTGCTCGCCCGGCTCCAGGCGATCGTGCGCCGAGGGCGAGGGCGCGAGGCGGCGCATGTCCAGATCGCCGATCTTCACATCGATCTGATCGCGCGGCGCGCCATGCGCGGTAGCCGCCGGCTCAATCTCACCGCCAAAGAGTTCGCGCTGCTCGCCCTGCTAGCGCGCCGCCACTCGCAGATTCTGTCGAAGACGGTCATCTCCGAACTGGTCTGGGACATCAATTTCGATACCAACACCAATGTGGTGGAAGTCGCGATCAAGCGGCTGCGCGCGAAGTTGGAAGCGCCTGGCGAGAAGAGGCTGCTCCATACGGTGCGCGGCATGGGCTATGTTCTCGAGCCGCGCGACGGAGAGGCCGCATGAGCACGCGATCGATCGCGGGGCGGCTTGCGCTCATGTTCGGGCTGGCGGTGACGCTCGTCTCCGCGATCGGCGGGGTCGCGCTCTACGCCTTCCAGGCAGCCGAGCTGCGCCGTCACAAACGCGAGGAGATCGAGGCGCGCTTCGCCATGCCGGCCAAGATGGTACAGGACACGACGCCTGCCAAATGGCCGATGCTGTCGCGCAAGCTCGTCGATTTCAGCGCGGCCGACGGCGCCCTGGTCTTCCTCGTCGAGAGCCCCGATCAGCGCTACCGGATCGGCAGCCGGTTCCTGGACGGGGCGCAGTGGACAGGCCCAAGGGAGGGATTTGGCCGGGCGCGGACCGACGGCCGCAAATATCTCACCCTCGCCCGCAGCTTCCCGGCAAGGGGCGACTTGCCTCAGCTCCGGCTCATCCTCGCGTCGAGCACAAAATATGTCGAGAGCACCGCCGCCGGTCTCGCGGCGGGCATCCTCATCTTCTCGCTGCTCGGCATCGGCGCGGCCTCCGCGCTCGGCTGGTGGATCGCGCGCCGGGCGCTTGCCCCTGTCGACAGCTTGTCCGAGCATGCGCGCCTGCTCGGTTCGGACAATCTGTCGCTGCGGCTTCCGACCGGCATGCTCCCGACGGAGCTCGCGGGAATGGTCCTGTCGCTCAACGACGCGCTGGATCGGCTTCAGGATTCCTATCAACGCCTCTCCACCTTCAACGCCGATGTCGCGCACGAGCTCAGGACGCCGCTCGCGAACCTGATCGGGGAAACCCAGGTGGCGCTGTCGCGCCCTCGCAGTCCGCGCGATCTCGAAGACGTGCTTCAATCCAATCTCGAGGAGCTCGAGCGGCTGCGCCGTATCATCAACGACATGCTGTTCCTTGCGCGCGCGGATCAGGGCGCGGTGGCGTCGAACCTGGTGCGTGTCGGGCTGGCGGCGGAAACGCGCAAGAATGTCGACTTCATGGAGGTGGTGCTCGATGAAGCTGGGGTATCCGTCGAGATCAAAGGCGACGCCGAGGCGCAGGTCGAGCGTGCCCTTTACGGCCGTGCGATCACCAACCTGCTGGATAATGCCGTGCGGCACGGCATGACACCGGGCCGGATAACCGTCAGGATCGCTGAAGAAGCGGAGGCCGTCTCGATCGGCGTGTTCAATCCCGGCAGCCAGATCGGGATCGAGCATCTCGACCGGATTTTCGATCGCTTCTACCGGATCGATCCGGCTCGTTCCAACAGCCATGACAGCCATGGCTTCGGCCTCGCCATCGTCAAGGCAGTCGCCCATATGCATGGCGGATCGGTGTTCGCGCACAACGAGGCCGCGGGGGTTTGTATCGGCTTCACGATCGCGCACTGCCGTTGACCGACGGCGGACGGCGGCTCCTCCGGTTATCGCCCTTTAAGCGGACAGGCAGCAAACGGCCCAGGAACTGACAGTCCGCCTACGGGCCCAGAAGCAGATGGTCGGCTTCTAGAACGTTGCTCTCGACGCTCCAGTACATCCCGGTGGCGCGATAGCTGCTTGCATGGGCAGGCGGCGGACGCGGCCCAATTATCACGGGGCCGGCAAACCGCTGCGCTCCGTGGCCAGCTGCACACGGCCGCCCCCACGTAGACGGCGAAAAAGGGGAGCGGGGGGGAGGGAAGCGTGGCGGCCGATTGGCGTCGCCGTTCCACCACGTCAGGAGCAGTTCCCATGAACATGATGGCCCCAGCCGCGCGCCCGGTCGCCGGCCCCTATAAGGTCGACATCAGCCGCGGCCGCAATGTCAGCCGCATCTCCTCGAATGGTTCTTGCGCCCGGACGACGAGCGCTTCCACTCGCTCGACGACCTTTACGATCGCGTTCGCGCGCGTGCCGACAGCGCGACCACCCGCATCGTCGAAAGCCGCGCGGTGCGCGTCGAGGCGCGCAGCGACGAGCCCGAGCGGCTGACGCTCCATCTTCCCGACGGTCGCGAACCCGTCGCCCCGACCAACTGGTCGTTCGGACAGCTCTGCAGCTTGGACTGTCTGCTCGGCGGCTTCAGCGAGCAATAGCTGGCACCCTCTGGTCTGCCTATGCAGACGCGCCAACCGGGGGATCGGCGTTTTCCGAACCCTTATGAGCATCTATCTCCAATGCCGTCATGATCGCGGAATGGTCCCAATCCTTTTTCCCCTTCGCGACGCAGGTGCCGAATAGCGCTTCCGTCCGTTCAGTGTTGGGCAGGAGCAAGCCGACGGCTTGTGCGATGTCGAGCGCCATGTTCAGGTCTTTCCGGTGAAGTTCGATGCGAGCGCCCGGATCGAAGTTTCGCGACAGCATCCTCTCTCCGTGGAACTCGAGTACTCGTGAGGAGGCAAAGCCGCCCATGATGGCAGCCCGGACCTTGGCGGGATCGGCGCCCGCCTTGGCGGCAAAGAGGAGGCCCTCCGCGACCGCTTCGATCGTCAAGGCAACGATGATCTGATTCGCGATCTTCGCGATCTGACCCGAACCGATCGGCCCGATCAACGAGATGTCCTTTCCCATTGCCGTCAGCACCGGTCGCATCCGGGCGAACACCTCGGCCTTTCCGCCGACCATGATGCTGAGGCTCGCGGTCTTCGCCCCTACCTCGCCACCCGAAACAGGGGCGTCGAGATAGTCGCACCCGCGCTGTTCGACCATCGCCGCGAATTGTCTGGTCTCGGCCGGCCCGATCGAGCTCATGTCGATGACAGTCTTGCCTGGGAACAGTCCATCGGCAAGGCCATCATCGCCGAAGAGCACGTATTCGACATCCGCCGTGCTCGGCAGCATCAGGATGACGATGTCGGCCATCGATGCCAATTCGACCTTCGAACGACATCGCATCGCACCACGATCGAGCAGCTCGCCAGGGATCGGGGAGCGATGCTGAAACACGTATAGTTCATAACCGGCATCGAGGAGATGACCGGCCATCGGCCGCCCCATCACGCCCAATCCCACAAAAGCGATCTTCAAGGGAGGCTTCTCCAATGTCCAGGAGCTACGATCATCGCATTGCCATTAAACATAGACAACTATATAAATTGGCAGGCCTGAGGGCGTCATTGCCGATTTGTCGGCGGCTATATTCGGAAAGGCGTCGCCTGGGCGCGGAGCGGTGAAACGCTGCGTTGCTGCTGACGAGCGGGAGAATGATATGAGTGGCGCGTCTCGCCTGAGGATGAAGCTGGGCCAAGCGAAATTGCTTCACGTCATGGCAGCCCATAGCCCTTTGTCGGCCAAGCTGGCTGAGGAGGCGGGGTTCGACGGGCTCTGGGCGTCGGGTTTCGAACTCTCGGCGTTGTTCGGATTGCCGGATGTCTCGCTGATCAGCATGAGCGACCATCTCTCGATGGTTCGCGCCATGGCCGAGCACACGACCATCCCCATCATCGCGGATATCGACACGGGCTTCGGTAACGCGGTCAATGTCGACCATGCAGTAAGGCACTATGAACGCGCCGGGGCGGCCGCCGTCGTAATCGAGGACAAGACCTTCCCCAAGGTCACCAGCCTGGTCGCGGGTGGTCGCCAGGAACTTCTCCCGGTCTCCGAGTTTCAAGGAAAGATCGAGGCCGCCTGCGCCGCGCGATCGCGTGAGGGGATCGTCGTCATTGCCCGGACCGAAGCCCTGATCGCGGGTCTGGGAATCGGCGAGGCCCTGAGACGTGGGCGGGCGTATGAGGAAGCGGGAGCGGAGTTGCTGGTCGTGCATTCGAAGGCCACGACCCCCGCCGAGGTGCTGGAGTTCGTCGAGGCCTGGAGCGGATCGATCCCCGTCGTCCTGATACCGACCGCCTATCCCGAACTTACCGGCGCGATGATGGAACGCCTCGGCAAAGTCGCGATATGCATCTATGGCAATCACGCCATCCGCGCGGCGGTGACCGGCATGAAGGCGGTTTTTGCGCAGATACGCAAGGACGGTGGCATCCAGAATCTGGCGGACGCGATCGTTCCCGTCTCGGAGATTTTCCGCCTGCAGAACATGGAGCATGTGAAGGCAGTCGAGGAGAGATACCTCAGGTAAGGGTCCAGGCTCTCCCCTTCAATCGCCCATCCTGGCGACCGTCAACGTGGCGAAAACCCGCCGAGATGCTCCCGAACCGCCTTGCGCGCGCTGTTCTGGAGAATGACGCCAACCGTCAGCGCAAAAGCGCCTACGTACGCGACTGACTTTCCGACGGCCTTGGGATCGCCGAACACGAAATCCGTCACCAGCGCCACACTGGAGGGACCAAGGACATAATCGAACAGTGTCGTCAGAAGGATGATGCTCGCCGACACCTGCGCGCGCATGTGTCTTGGGGCAACCATCTGCACCAGCGAGAAAATCACGCCGACGGTGACGTTCGTGAAGAACGCTCCCGAAGCGATCAGCGCGATCGAGAGATATCGATCCGGTACGATTGGTCCGATGACTCCACATAGCCCCATGCCGATCGCGTAGCCGATCGATACCAGCAGCGCGCCGTCGAGCCGCTCCCTGGAAACGAGGCGATCCGCGCACCAGCCTGCGAAGAGCATCCCGGGAATCCCAAGTAGAACCGCCGCCGATCCCAGAATGAGCCCGCTTTGCTGGATCGTGAGCCCGTGGACCCGCTGTAGAACGACTGGGAACCATTGGGTGGCGCCGATCGTGAAAACGTGAATGCATCCGTTGCCGATCACGATCGGCATGTACAGGGCTCGATGATCCCAGAGGTGTCTTACCAGGCCGACCGGCACGAATCCGCTTCGATCGCTTTCGTCAGCCTCTCCGGCACGTTCCCTGACCACATCCTTGATGATGACCAGCGCCAACGCACCGAGAAGGATTCCGGGAAAGCCGAGGATGACGAATACCAGCTGCCACGGCTCGAGCCCGCCTGGAAAGGGGATGTAGCGCTCGATCAGCTGAGCGCCGCCCTCGTGAGACACGAGCGTGCCGCTCAGCAACGCCAAGCCGGTTCCGAGAGGGATCCCCAGTCCGTATATAGACAGCACCCTGGCGAGACGTTCGCGCGGATACAGATCGCTGAGCAGCGAGAACGAGGCGGGCGACAGCGCCGCCTCGCCGATCCCGACGCCAAGTCGCGCCACGAACAAAGTCCAGAAACTTCCCGACAGGCCGCAAAGACCGGTCATCAATGACCAGCTTACCACCCCGATCGCTATGAGGCGGCCACGATGCCATCTGTCGGCAAGCCGTCCCATCGGGATTCCCGCGGTCGCGTAGCACAGCGCGAACGCCGTCCCGACCAGGAGGCTGACTTCGGTGTCGGAAATGTTCAGGCTTTGCCGGATCGGTTCGATGAACGTGCTGACGAGGCGCCGGTCCATATAGCTCAGCGTGAACAGCCCGCACAGAAGCAGGAGCGTCACGCGCCGACGAGTTCCGCTCACCCCGAGAAGATTTTGCCGATTGCCGCGATCCGACATACGCATCCTACGACGAATTTGAGAAGGCTGGGGAGCGGAAAGCTCGGTCCTTAGAACTTGTACCGGACTACGCCTCGAATGAACCGAGGTGGATTGTTCGCGAAGACTTGCTGCCCTCCGGTCGCGACCAGCACGGCCGGACCGCTGGTCGGAGAATAGGAGCCCCCCTGATTCCCCCGGTTGTTGAACAGATTGTCGAACTCAGCGCCGATGGACCAGTTTCCTGCGCCGTTCGTCCAGAAGATGTTGCCATTGACGATGTATTGTGCGGGCGAGCGAAGCTGCTCGGTGTTGTAGATGTCGGTGGAGATCGAGGACCGGTGATTGACATTGGCCGAGACGTCGAGCCTGCCGCCGGCGAGCGGCGCCTCATAGTTGATCGTGACATTCTGAGTCCATCGCGGCGCGAAGGGTAGATCCAACCCCTTCAGCGTCGTGACCCCGGCGGTATTGGACGGCAGCTTCGAATCGAACTCCGTGTATTCCGTATCGAGGAATGCAATCATTCCGGTGATCTCGAGACGAGGGGCCGGAAGCGCGGTCAGCTCGAACTCCGCACCCTGCGTCCTTGCATTTGCGGCATTGATGCGTCGAAAGATGAAGTTCGCGGCGTCATATGACGTGATCTGGAGATCCCGGAAGTCGTTCCTGAAAAGCGCTAGGTTGGCGCGGATGCGATTCCGCAGGAACGTGCCTTTGAATCCCAGTTCGAAATTGTCGACGTGCTCGGGATCGAATGGCTGCGCGGCACTGAGCGCGGTGGTCGCTCTCGGATCGAATCCGCCCGCCTTGTAGCCGTTGGAGTAGGAGGCGTAGGTCATGATGTCGGGCGTCCACTGGACCCGGGCCTGGACCTTCGGCGTAAAGGCCTCCCAGGTTCGGCTGGCGGAAATGTCGTACTTGCCGGTGGCGTTGGCGGGTACGGTCGCAGGGACGTCCTGTGGCCCCGAATTGTCGAAGGTCGTCGGGACCCTGAAGCCCAGGTTGGTGTAGTCGGTGTGATCGCGGCTGTATCGCGCGCCGAGCGTCAGGAACAGGCGGTCGAGCAGCCGATAATCGGCCTGCGCATAAGCGGCATAGCTGTCCGTGCGGGTGGTCGTCATGATGTACGTGGTTGTCCCGACGTTGACGGTGCTTCCACCGCTCCACGGGACACGATTCATGTCATTATGCTCGTTGATGTAGAAGAGTCCGCCGACAAGATTCAGGCGGTCCGTCGAATATATCGCCTGCACTTCCTGCTGAATGGTTCGATTCTTCACCTTAGTGAAGCTTTCGTTGAATATATATGACGTCCCGCCGTCATTGACGTTCGTAAATCTGTTATAGAATTTCCGGAATGACGATATGGATTTGACTGTGAGGTGATCGTCGACCTTGTAGGTGTTGACCAGGGACACACCGCCGCCTGCAAGATACTGGCCTGGATAAACGGATACCCAGGTCTTGTCCGGATCATAGGGGGCGGAACCCGCGCCGTTCGGTTGGAAACGCGGCGCATAGACCGATGAGGTGCTGTTATCCTGGACGCCGTCGACGCGCAGTTCGGCGGAGAATGCGTCGGACGGTGCCCAGCGCAGCTTGGCCCGCAGCGCATCGGTATCGATCGTGTTCAAGTCGCGGTCGAGCGTAACGCTGTGCACATATCCATCGCGCGTGCGATGGATGAACCCCAGTTCCGCAGTCACGGTATTGGAGACAGGGCCGGCAACGACGCCGCGCAGCCAGATGTCGTTGTAGGAGCCATATTTCAGCTCGAACGTGCCCTTCGGCGTATCCGACGGCGCCATCGTCTTGATATTGATCAAGCCCGCTGACGTGTTTCGCCCGAACAGCGTGCCCTGGGGCCCTCGCAATATCTCGACCGACGAAAGATCGGGGATCGTGTAGATCGCTCCGATTGCCCGCGGAATATAGACATCGTCGATATAGATCCCGACCGACGGGTTCTGGGTCGTGTCCTGCTCGCCGATACCGCGGATGTAGAAGACGTTGACCGTTCGCTGCGACGACAGCCCCGGCGATATCAGGCTGGGCGCCATCCCGGACAGCCCGTTGAGATCGCTGATGTTCCTTGCTTCGATCGCCGCCTGGTCGAGACCGGTCACGGCGACCGGCGTCTTCTGAAGCGGCGTTTCCCGCCGCTCGGCCGTAACCACGATGTCGGTCAGGCCGCCCTCCGATTCAGCGGCTTCGTCCTGAGGCGGATTTGCCGGATCGGACCGGTCGGACGCAGCGCCCGCAGCTGCGGCCTGCGCCTCGCCGGGACCGCCGAACGAGACAACGAGACAGCAAGCGGCCATCAGTTCCTTCATTGCGAACTTCCCCCGAACTGAAGCCGCCGGTTCCGGTCGGCTGGATGGATACGGCTCCGGCCATCAGGTCATAGTCGCGCTCGGGCAGTCCCCTTGCGGTGCGGGACAGCGCCGTCGAGCATCAAATTCGCGATTCAAACCTAGACAGCTAGACACAGCCCAATTAGGCTCAGTCCATGACAAAAATGCGACTCTTCGCAGTCGCCACCTCATTTTTTGCGAAAGGAAAGTTGGTGCACATAGCAACACTGAGGCCCGGCTTTGCCGCGGAGGTCCGGGAATTTGATCTGTCGGAGCTGACCGGAAGCAACGGCCAACGCGCGCTCGGGCTCATGCGGGATACGCTTGCGACAAATTTGGTGATGAGGATACGGGGGCTCGATCTGGAGCCTGATCAATTCATCGGCATCGCCGGCCTGTTTGGGCGCCCCATTTCGCTTCGACGTGCCGGTCCGGGCGGCGTCCACTTCCCCGATCATCCCGAAATCAAGATCGTCTCGAACGCCCGAGATGCAGCCGGCGTCAAGCTCGGCGATGGCGATGCGGCGGAAAACGGTTGGCACAATGACGGCAGCTATCTGGTCGATGCGACGGCACTCACATTCCTCTATGGCCGCAAGGCACCCAACAATCCGCCGCGGACGCTGTTTCTAAACCTGATCGAAGCGTACCGACGCCTTCCGGACGACCTCAAGCGCGGAATCGCTGACCGGTCCGCGATCCACTATTCGGAATACAACCACGACCCCGGCGACGCGGACGCGATCGCTTCACTGACGGCCCTGTCGGATCGGAAAAGGATCGGGCGCGTCCGTCCCCTGGTCATTCGCCATCCGCTCAGCGGTGAGCCATGCCTGATGCCGCCCCGGCAGGTTGACTGCGTGATCTGCGGCCTGACCGAAGGCGAGAGCCTGGAACTCGCGGGAGCGATCTGGGACTTCCTTCGCGGCTTGGATTGCACATGGGGCGAGGCGATCCTCCCTGGCGATCTGCTGATCTGGGACAACCGCTTCACGCTGCATATGCGCGAAGCCTTCGCCCACGACGAAGAGCGCTTGCTGTGGCACACGACCACTGGGGGCGCGGAATATATTCCCTATGCGGAGGCCGCCTGATGGACGCCGCGCTTCCTGAAACGACGGCCGACATCTGCGATCTTCTGGATGATCGCGCGCAAGTCGTCGCTCTGGATTGGCGCATGTTCGGCACGCGGATGACCTTCCGCGGTCCTGCGGCCACATGCCGCTCGTCCGACGACACGAGCGTCATCCGTCCCATTCTCGAGAAGGAAGGCCAGGGCCGGGTGCTGGTGATCGACAATGGCGGCAAGGGCACTCGTGCCGTGTTCGGTGGAAACTTTGCCCGTCTCGCACACGACAATGGATGGGCCGGCGTGATCATCAACGGCACTATCCGCGACGCGGCGGAAATCAATGCCCTGCCGGTGGGCGTCCGTGCCCTATCGACAAGTCCGCGCCGCCCCTTCAAGCAGCAGAATGGCGTCGTCGACGTTCCCGTGGTGATTGCCGGGATCCAGATCATGCCCGGCGATTGGATCGCAGCTGACGAAGACGGGGTGGTGGCGGTTCGCCGGGAATCTCGTCTTTAAGTCCCTAGCCAGCGGATCAAACATCTAGAATAAAATCAACTCTACTCGAGCAAAACGTGGTCACGCAAAAATAAACCGGGCGCCCCAGAGCATCGACTGCAACAACGCGTGTCTCGGTCACGGGATCGGTCTTGGCCATCTTGAGTTGGTTTGATTCAATTTCTGTAGGCATTCTGGACCGCAATACCATCTCAGCTCGTCTGTATTCTGGCATTTCTATGCTTACAAAAATATGCGAGAGCAGCACGTTGTCACTGTCGATTTCGTTCAATCTCTCCAGGGCATGAGGGAAGCGCTCTTCCTGAAGATACATTTCCATGATTTGAATCGGAACATCTCCGGCCGATCCAAGTAACGCAAACGAAATCGTCGATTGCGCAGTCGTTATGTTTAACTTTTTCGCTATATCATCCGTAGGTGCAATTTTCGATACATGCAGCATGGTACGGTGAGGTACCTTGGACATTTCCAGCAGGTTTTCCTCGAATTTGGTCTTTGCACCAAGCCGGTAGGACAGCGCCGATTCAACTACGAAAGTCCCTTTGCCGCGCTGGGATCGGATCAGTCCCTCATCTCCAAGAAAGCTCAACGCTCTCCGAATCGTGTGGCGATTGACGCCAAAACGACGTCCCAGATCCGCGTCTGAAGTAAGCTGCGCTCCAGGTTGCAGAATCCCGTTATCGATGTCCCGCACCAGCGCATCCGCGATTTCACGCCAAAGAGACACTTGCCACCCCTCCCGGAAACATCTCCTAAACATCTAGATTTGAATGGCGTCAACTCCAGCTCCTCAAGAGTGGTGCGCGACGAGGCGATTTCGCATCAGGCGAACTGGTTTCAGGGCTTGAGTACCTACTAAACCATTGTTTTTTCTTGGAAGTTTTGGTGGACGCACTAGGGCTCGAACCTAGGACCCGCTGATTAAGAGTCAGCTGCTCTACCAACTGAGCTATGCGTCCATGATCGGCGGAAAGCCGCGAGCGGCTGCGATCGGAGGGGGCGATTTAGCGTGGCTCCGGTGGATTGCAAGTGGTTTTGCGATGGTCTCCTGGCAAAGGCTTCACCAGCGCTGGATGCGGCGGTTTTCGCGGTCGATCGACATGAGGATGCCGAGGCAGATCAGCACCGTCATCTGCGCCGATCCGCCGAAACTCACCAGCGGCAGGGGAATGCCGACCACCGGCGCCATGCCCATCACCATCGCCATGTTGATGCCGACATAGAAGAAGATCGTCGTCGCCAGCCCCGCCGCCGTCAGGCGCGAGAAGCGGTCGCCGGCGCGCAGGCCGACGTTGATGCCCCAGCGGATCAGCACCATGAAGGCGGCGATCAGGAAGAAGCCGCCGAGTAGCCCCCATTCCTCCGCCATCGTCGCGAAGGCAAAATCGGTATGGCCCTCGGGCAGATAGTCGAGATGGCTCTGGGTGCCGTTGAGGAAGCCCTTGCCGGTGATCCCGCCCGAACCGATCGCGATCTTGGACTGGCTGATGTGATAGCCGGTGCCGAGCGGGTCGCTTTCCGGGTCCAGCATCACCAGGATGCGGTTGCGCTGGTAATCGTGGAGGCCATAGTTGATCGCGAGGGGCGCCGCGACGGCGACCAGCAGCGCGCCGCCGATGAACAGGCGCAGCCGCACGCCGGCGAGGAACATCACCGTCACCCCGCTGAACGCGATCATCAGACCGGTGCCGAGGTCGGGCTGGACCAGCACCAGCAGGAAGGGCACGCCGATCAGGATGCCCGCAGGAATCAGCGAGAACAGCTTGCGCGTCTCCGACGGCGGCAGCATCGCGTAGAAACGCGCCATCGTCAGCACGATCGCGGGCTTCATCAGTTCGGACGGCTGGAGGCGGATGAAGCCGAGGTCGAGCCAGCGCTGGCTGCCGCCGCGCACGGCGCCGAGCAGCTCGACCAGCACCAGCAGCACCACCAGCACACCATAGGTGGGAAAGGCGGCCGCCGCATAGGTCGACGGCCTTACCCGCGACATCACGATCGCCAGGCACAGGAACATGCCGAAGCGCACCGCCTGGGGAAAGGCCCAGGGATAGATGCTGCCGCCGGCGGCGGAGAACAGCACGACCAGTCCGAAGCCGCCGATCGCCAGGACCAGCAGCAATATGCCCCAGGGGAGCTGCGCGAGCGGCGCGGGGACGAAGCCGGAGACGGGGGCCCTCATTCGGGGTCTCCGCCGCCGCGCGTCTCGGCGACGCCGGTGACCGGCGCGGCGGCGTTGGCGGCGTTGGCGGCGGCGTCGACGACGTTGCTCGCCGCCGCCGCCGCGTCCTCCGGCGGCAGCGCGGCCGGAGGAGCGTTCTGTGCTGCCTCGAACGCGCGCGCCTGCGCCTCCATGCGCGTCCTGATGTCGCCGCCCCAGGTCGGCTCGATCTCCGCCAATGTCTTCAGCGCGCGCTCGCGGTCGAACAGATAGGTCAGGATGTCGCGGCCGGTCATCGGCGTGTCGAGATTGCGGATGAGGTGGGCGTTGTGCTCGAGCACGATCGCCGCGGCATAGCGCGGATTGTCAACCGGCGCGAAGCAGACGAGCAGCGCGTGATCGCGCAGCTTGAAGGGCAGGGCGGCGTTGCTGAGCACGCCCGATCGGCGCTCGGCCATGGTGATGCGGCGGACCTGGGCGGTGCCGGTCTTGCCGCCCATCAGGATGCCGGGGACCTGCATCCGCGCCGCGCCGCCGGTGCCGCCGCCGTTGATCACGCCCGACATGGCGTCGCGGATGATCGCGAGGTGGTCGGGCGCGACCTGGAGGGGAGGGGCGCTGCGGCTGTCCCTGCCCGCCAGCAGGTGCGGCTCGATCTGCTTGCCCGAGGCGATCCGCGACGCCATCACCGCGAGCTGGAGCGGATTGGCGAGCACATAGCCCTGGCCGATCGAGGCGTTGAGCGAGTCCGAGACCGCCCATTCCTGCTTGTATTTCCTGAGCTTCCAGGCGCTGTCGGGGACGGTGCCGTAGCGCTGGCTGGCGAAGGGCAGGTCGAACCTCTCGCCCAGCCCGACCATTTTCGCAATCGGCGCGACGCGGTCATAGCCCAGCCGCCGCACCATCTCGTAGAAATAGATGTCGCAGCTCTGCATGATCGCGTGCTTGAGGTCGAGCGGACCGTGGCCGCGGCGCTTGTGGCAGTGGAACACGCCGGTGCCGACCCGCATCGCGCCCGAGCAGAACACGCGG
Source organism: Sphingomonas astragali (assembly GCF_051400615.1). NCBI lineage: Bacteria > Pseudomonadati > Pseudomonadota > Alphaproteobacteria > Sphingomonadales > Sphingomonadaceae > Sphingomonas > Sphingomonas astragali. The sequence goes on along the minus strand of NZ_JBLFFH010000002.1, from coordinate 760,016 downwards.
TCGTTGGGGTCCACGCCCGCCGCCAGCAGGGCGAGACCGTTCATCGGCTTGACGGTCGATCCCGGCGGATAGAGCCCCTGCGTCACCTTGTTCATCAGTGGGATGTGGTCGTCCTGCGACAGCATCTGCCATTCGCTGTGGCTGATTCCGTCGGAGAAGCTGTTGGGATCGTAGGCCGGCATGGAGACCATCGCCAGGATCTCGCCGGTCTGGCAGTCGAACACCACCGCCGAGCCCGAATTGGTGCCGAGCCGGCGTGCGGCATATTCCTGCAGGCCCACGTCGATCGTGAGGCGGATCGTGTGGCCGGGCGTGTCGCCGCGCGTCGCGAGCTCGCGCACCAGCTTGCCGCGCGCGGTGACCTCGACCCGTTTGGCGCCGGGCTTGCCGCGCAGCTGCGCGTCGAGGGTCTTTTCGAGGCCGTCCTTGCCGAGCTTGAAGCCCGGCGTCACCAGCAACGGGTCCTTGGTCTCCTTATACTGCTCGGCGGTGGCGGCGCCGACATAGCCAATGAGATGGCCGACCGCGGCGCCCAACGGGTAATTGCGCGAGAAGCCGCGCGTCGGCGCCACGCCGGGCAGCTCGGGGATGCGCACGCTGACCGCGGCGAAGCGTTCCCAGTCGAGATTCTCGGCGACCTGCACCGGCTGGAAGCCGGCGGCGCGCTTGAGCTCGGCCTGGATGCGGGCGACCTCCTCGGGCGGCAGGCCGAGCAGCGTGGTGAGCTCGCCGATCACCCGGTCCTTGTCCTCGAGCCGGTCGGGGATGATGTCGACGCGGAAGTCGGTGCGGTTGTTGGCGATCGCGACGCCATGCCGGTCGACGATCCAGCCGCGGCGCGGCGGCACCAGCGTCAGGTTGACACGGTTGCTCTCCGACAAGAGCGAGTAATGCTCGTTCTCGGCGACGGCGAGCCAGGTCATGCGCCCGGCCAGCAATACGCCCATGCCGATCTGCAGGCCCGAGATCACCATCGCCCGGCGCGAGAAGGTGAAGGCCTGGCTGGCTTCGGTGACGATGCGCGCGGGGCCGCTCATTGGAACTGCCGGCGCCTACGCTGCTCGATCCGCGCGCACAGGAAGGCGGCGAGCGGGTAGAGCGCGCAGGACATCGCGATCTGGAGAAGCAGCACCGTATCGACCTGGGCCGCGATCGGCGAGGCGACCAGCCGCGAAGCGATCAGGCAGAAGCCGACCGCGCCGCTGGCGATCAGCCAATCCTGCCAGAAGTCGCGCCATACCAGGCGCGTATCTAGCACGTCGACGGCGAGGACGCACAGCGTCCAGAACGCCATGGCGGCGCCGATCGGCTGGCCGCTGACGAGATCGTCGAACAGGCCGAGCGGGGCCGCCGCCCAGCTCGCGAACAGCTCGGGCCGCCTGAGCCGCCAGGCGAGCAGCATCAGCAGCCCGCACGGCGGCAGGAACGGCACCGTCGTGACGACGGGTATCAGGGTGACGAGCGAGCCGGCGATCACCGTCATCGCGGCGATCGTGACGTCCCAGCGCGATGCGGGCTCCGGCCTCAGCGGCGGGGCGCTCGTCAGCTTCATTCGCCTGCTCCGCTCGGTCGCGGCGCGGGCGTCGGCGTGGGCGTGGGCGTGGGCTTCGGAACGGAGGGCTCGGGCAGGAACACCTGCTGCACCAGCGCGAAATCGAGCGAATCCGGATTGGCGAAGCCGCGCGCATCCGCGGCGTCGCGCGAATCCCTGATCACGCGCGCGACCGGGATATTGGGCGGATAGAGCCCGCCGGTCCCCGATGTCATGAAGATGTCGCCCGCGCGGAACGGCGCGTTGACCGAAGCGGCCGAGCGCACCTCGAGCAGCCCGTCGCCGCGCCCGGCAACGATCGCCGGCAGCCCGTCGCGCGCGCGACGAACCGGGACGATGCTCTCGGCATCGACGATCAGCAGCACGCGGGCGCTGTTCGGCCCGGCTTCGAGCACCCGTCCGATCAGCCCCTCGGGCCCCCGCACCGACTGGCCCGGCTTGACGCCCTGGCGCCACCCGGCGTTGAGGATCGCGTAACGGCGCGTGCTCGACGCGGTCGAGGCGACCAGTCGCGCCGCCACCACCGGCGTCGGCTCGGCGTCGCGAACCTTGAGCAGCGCGCGCAGCCGCCGGTTCTCGGCGTTGAGCGTGCGCGCGCGCATGACGATCGCGCGCTCCTCCTCGATCTGCTTGCGCAGCGCCCGGATCTTGCTGGCGCCGCCGAAATAGTCGGTGACGCTCGCGGGAATGGTCGCGGCCCGGCGCAGGCCGTTGAGGCCCGACGAGATCGGCGTGGTCAGCTCCGCCAATCCCATCCGCAGCGCCGTGAAGGCCGGCGGATCGAAGCGCGCGAGCAGCAGCAGGACGAGGCCGACGACCACCAGAGCGCCGGCCACGACATAGCTCAGGAACAGGCCATACTGGGCGCGCCGCGAAAAGCCGGTGCGCCGGTTGAGTGGCGGCGCCATGGTCCCCGCGCCCCCTTTGGAACTTAAACCGCGAGCAGCACGCCGCGGAACACCGGATCCTCGAGCGCGCGGCCGGTGCCGAGCGCGACGCAGGTCAGCGGGTCCTCGGCGACCGTCACCGGCAGGCCGGTCTCGTCGCGCAGCACGTCGTCGATGCCCTGCAGCAGCGCGCCGCCGCCGGTCAGCACGATACCCTGGTCGACGATGTCGGCGGCGAGCTCGGGCGCGGTGTTCTCCAGTGCGATGCGCACGCCCTCGACGATCGTGCCGACCGGCTCCGACAGCGCCTCGGCGATCTGGCCCTGGTTGATCTGGATCTCCTTGGGCACGCCGTTGACGAGGTCGCGGCCCTTGATGTGGAGCGTGAGGCCGATGCCGTCGGGCGGCGCCTTGGCGATGCCGACGTCCTGCTTGATGCGCTCGGCGGTGGCCTCGCCGATCAGGAGATTGTGGTTGCGGCGGACGTAGGAGACGATCGCCTCGTCCATCTTGTCGCCGCCGACGCGGACCGAGGTCGAGTAGGCGAGGCCGCGCAGCGAAAGGACGGCGACCTCGGTGGTGCCGCCGCCGATGTCGACCACCATCGAGCCGATCGGCTCGGTCACCGGCATGTCGGCGCCGATCGCGGCGGCCATCGGCTCCTCGATCAGCCACACCTGGCTGGCGCCGGCGTTGGAGGCGGCGTCGCGGATCGCGCGGCGCTCGACGCTGGTGGAGCCCGACGGCACGCAGATCACGATCTGCGGCCAGCGCATCAGCGACTTGCGGCCGCCATGGACCTTGCGGATGAAGTGCTTGATCATCTCCTCCGCCACGTCGATGTCGGCGATCACGCCGTCGCGCAGCGGCCGGATCGCCTCGATCGTGCCGGGGGTCTTGCCCATCATCAGCTTGGCGTCGTCGCCGACGGCGCGGACCTTCTTGACGCCGTTGATGGTCTCGATCGCGACCACCGAGGGCTCGTTGAGCACGACGCCGCGTCCCCGGACGTAGACCACCGTATTGGCGGTGCCGAGGTCGATCGCCATGTCGTGAGACATGAATCTGAACAGGCGGGAAAAAACGGCCATCGAAGCATCCGTGTCAGGCCGCGCCGGACGAGCCCGCGCGGCGGTTCGCACTACCGATACCCTTATCCGGCGGAGCCAGGAAATCCGGCTCCGATTCTGGCGGATACGGGTCGCGGGATGGCGCCGCTTGGGCTAGAGCGCACCCCATGTCAATACGCCGTCTGCCAGAGCATCTCGTCAACCGAATCGCGGCCGGCGAAGTGGTGGAACGACCGTCCAGCGCGCTGAAGGAGCTGGTCGAGAACGCGATCGACGCCGGCGCCACGCGGATCGCCGTGAAACTTGCGGCCGGCGGGGTCGACCTGATCGAGGTGGTCGACGACGGCTGCGGCATGAGCCCGGCCGAGATGGCGCTGGCGCTGGAGCGTCATGCGACGTCCAAGCTGCCCGATGATGCGATCGAGGCAGTGACCACGCTCGGCTTCCGCGGCGAGGCGCTGCCGTCGATCGCCAGCGTCGCGCGGCTGACGCTGGAGAGCCGGGTGCGCGGCGAGGAGGGCTGGACGCGGCAGGTCGACAACGGCGCGCTGGTGCGCGAGGGGCCGGCGGCGCTGCCGCCGGGCACGCGGGTGCGGGTCGAGGGGCTGTTCGAGAAGGTGCCGGCGCGGCGCAAGTTCCTGCGATCGGCCAAGGCGGAATATGCCGCCTGCCTCGATGCGGTGCGGCGGCTGGCGATGGCGCGGCCCGACATCGCCTTCAGCCTGGAGCACGACGGGCGGCGGAGCCTCGTCGTGCAGGGCGACGAGACGCGGCCGGAACGGGTGGCGGCGCTGACCGACCGCGATCTCGGGCCGAACAGCGTCGCGATCGATCTGGAACGGGAAGGGCTGGTGCTCGGGGGCGTCGCGGGGCTGCCGACCTTCAACCGCGGGGTCGCGGATCATCAGTATCTGTTCGTCAACGGCCGGCCGGTGAAGGACCGCCTGCTCGCCGGTGCGGTGCGCGGGGCCTATGCCGAGATGCTGGCGCGCGACCGCCATCCGGTGGTGGCGCTGTTCCTGGAGGTTCCGACCGACGCGGTCGACGTGAACGTCCATCCGGCGAAGACGGAGGTGCGGTTCCGCGACCCGGCGCTGGTGCGGGGGCTGATCGTCAGCGGCTTGCGGCGGGCGCTGGACGAGGCGGGGTTCCGCGTGGTCCAGCGGCCGAGCGAGGCGGCGCTGGGGGCGTGGCAGCCGGGCTTTAGCCCCTCCCCTTCAGGGGAGGGGTTGGGGGTGGGGGATGTCTCACCGAGCCTTTGGCATGTGGCCAGTCCCCACCCCAACCCCTCCCCTGAAGGGGAGGGGCTCAGGCATCTCCACGACCGCCGCCCGACCTTCATCGCGCCCCAGGCCCGCGCCGAACCGGCCTATTCCCCGCCGCCGGAAACCACCAGCTTCCCTCTCGGCGTCGCCCGCGGCCAGATCGCCAAGACCTACATCGTCGCCGAGGCGGAGGACGGCCTGGTCATCGTCGACCAGCACGCCGCGCATGAGCGGCTGGTGCTGGAGCGGATGCGTCGCGCGCTCGGCGACGGCGGCATCGCCAGCCAGGCGCTGCTGCTTCCCGAGGTGGTCGAGCTCGACGAGCCCGGCTGCGACCGGCTGGAGGCGCGCGCCGCCGAGCTCGCCGAGTTCGGATTGGAGCTCGAGCGCTTCGGCCCGCGCGCGATGCTGGTCCGCGCCACTCCGGCGCTACTGGGGCAGGGTGATGTCCACGGCCTCGTCACCGACCTCGCCGACGAGCTCGCCGCCTATGACGAGGCGCTGAGCCTCAAGGAGCGGCTCGACCATGTCGCCGCGACCATGGCCTGCCACGGCTCGGTCCGCGCCGGCCGCATCCTCTCGGTCGCGGAGATGAACGCGCTGCTCCGCGAGATGGAGGTCACGCCGCATTCCGGCCAGTGCAACCACGGCCGCCCGACCTGGGTGAAGCTCGCCCATGCCGACATCGAGAAGCTGTTCGGGCGAAGATAGTCGCCCGCGCCGCTTGCCTGAACGGCGCTTCGGTCTATTTCGGGCGCGATGGCGCGAACTTCACGATCCAACGACTGGGGCTTTCCCCGCTGGCGCAGCTATGGCGCGGCGCGTGAGGCGACGCGCGTGCGGCTGTGCGACCGCGAGGGCTGCGAGGAGCCCGGCAACTGCCCCGCGCCCAAGGCGCCCAACAGCCCGGAGCGCTGGTGGTTCTGCCAGGAGCACGCCGCCGAATACAACCGCGGCTGGAATTATTTCGCCGGCCTCAGCGACGAGGAGGCGGCGCAGCGCGAGGCCAATGAGCGTCGCGACGCCTCCGGCTTCACCAGCGCGCGCCACAACGCCTGGGCCGGCCCCGGCGACGGCACGCGCTCGCGCGAAGAGATGCGCGCGCTCGACGTGCTGGAGCTGGAGGCCGACGCCGATTTCGAGGCGGTGCGTGCCGCCTGGCGCCGGCTCGCCAAGGAAAGCCATCCCGACGTCCGCCCCGGCGACGCCGAGGCGGCGAAGCGTTTCCAGGCGGTGCAGGCCGCCTATGACGTGCTGCGCGTCGCCGAGGAGCGGCGGCAGTGGCGGCCGGAGTGAAGCGGCGCGTCCGCTCGAACTGGAGGCGGGCGGTGCTGGTCTGCTCCAAATGCTCGAAGCGGATCGACGGCGGCTTCGGCCGCAAGGGCCGCACTCCGCTCGCCAAGGCGCTGAGAAAGCATCTGAGGCTGAAGAAGGACCGCAAGGCCGCGGCGGGAGTCGTCGAGGTGGAGTGCCTCGGCGTGTGTCCGACCAATGCGGTGACGGTGATCAATGGTGCTGCGACGGGCAAATGGCTGCTGGTGCGGCCGGGCGCCGATCTCGACCGGCTCGTGGATGAGCTCGGCCTTGCCGATCAGGCAGCGTAACGCGCCGCGGTCGCGCGGATCAGGGCGATCATGTTCGGAATGCCTTGGGTGCGGTTGGAGCTGAGCTGGTTCCTGAGGTCGAACGGGGCGAGCTCGCCTTCGATGCCGGTCGCCAGGATCTCGGCGGGAGAACGGTCCTGCACGGCGGCCAGTATCAGGGCGATGATGCCCTTGGTGATCGCCGCGTTCGAATCGGCGAGGAAATGCAGCCGTCCGTCCTCCAGCTGGGTCGGATAGACCCACACCGCCGCCGAGCAGCCGCGTACCAGCGTCGCATCGGTCTTGAGCGCATCGGGCATCGGCTCGAGCGCGCGGCCGAGGTCGATCAGCATCCGGTAACGGTCGTCGGCATCGAGGAACGCATATTCCTCGTGAAGGTCGGCAAGCGTGGACATGGCTGGTGCGGTTATCCTGCCGTCGCGCCGCATACAACCGTCACCCGGGCCCTGTGCAGGGGTCCATCGAGCCGCGCTTACAGACGCAGCGGTACTTTCGGCCCGGTGGATGCCGGCACAAGGCCGGCATGACGCTTCCTACAGCTCCACTCCCGAGGCGATCGCCTCGAGCTTGCGGATGCGCTCCTTGAGGTCGGCGATCTCGATGCGGGCGCTCGCGCTCGGGGCTGCCGGCTGACCCACGTCGCGGGCGAGGCTCAGCTCCTGCGCCTTGAGCGCCAGCCAGCCGCGCCAGCCCGAGAGGCCAGCCATCGTCACCATGCCGAGTCCGGCGAGGCCCGCGACGGCGGCGGTGATGTAGAAATTGGGATCGGTCATGACCGCGTCTCCCATCATTTGCTCTTGAGGCCGTCGCGGAGCTTCTCGATCTCGCGATCGAGCCGCAGGCTGCCCTCGTTGTCGGTGACCACGCGCTCCAGCACCTGGACGCGCTCCTTGAGGTCGGCGATCTCGCTCTTGAGGCGATGGTTCTCGGCGGCGAGCCCGGCATCGTCGCGCACGCTGTATGCGTGGCCGTGCCGCTCGCGGCGGATGCCCAGCTTCGCTCGAACCACGCTGACGATCGTCACGATGATCACGATCGCCACTACCATTTCGAACGGGTTCATTGGTGCTCGCTCCTGAAATCCGTGGAGGTGGATTTACTCGGCCGGCGTCTCGGCCGCCAGTTGCATTGCGCGGCGGCGGGGACGGTCGACGCGCTCGGTCAGGAAGACGCCGATCCCCGTGGTCACGGCCATCACGGCAAACAGGATCAACATGGCACTACTCCTCCATTCGGTGCCGACCGGGCCGGCATCCGGGGTTCTTGCTTGGCCGCCTCGGCGGCCGGACTATCGTTGGACCTTTTGGGCTGTCCCGCTCAGTTCAGCGGCTTATCCCGCAGCGCCTCGATCTCCTCGGCGACGGCGATGCCGCGGTCGGTGATGATCCGCTCCAGCACCCGCACCCTGGCCTCGAGCCGCTCGGTATGGGCCGCATATTGCGCCGCCTTCTCCGCGGTCTGGGCGGTCAGCACGTCGGCCATCTTCTCCTTGTGCCTGACCCAGGTCTTCAGCATTTCGCTGCCGACCCCCATGATCACCGGCAGGCCGACCACGACCAGCGCCAGCATGAAGATCGTGAAACCGTTCATTGCATACCTCCCGTCCGGCGCAGGTCCTCGATGGCCCGGGCGGTGCGCTCGGCAGGATCGGTGGCGATCCGCTCCAGCGTCTCCAGCCGGTCCTTGACCGACCCGATCTCCGCCCGGAGCTGTGCGTTCTCCTGGCTCAGCAGGCGGATACGCTCGACCATCTCGTCCCCGCTCTTCTTGGGGTAGACCGCCTTGCCCCAGACATCGAGCAGCGGATAGCCGTGGCGGATCTTGAGCCAGGTCACCAGGATCCAGGCGCCGGTCCCCACCAGGGTGACGATCGTCACCGGAACCGCGAGCTGCATGATCAAACCTTGGTCCATGCTTTCCTCCCTCAGCGCAGGTTGTCGATGTCGCGGGCGGTGCGCTCGGCGGGATCGGTGGCGATCCGCTCCAGCACCGCGATCCGCTCCTCCAGCCGGGCGATCTGGCCCACCAGCCGCTCGTTCTCGTTCGCCAGCAGCGCGATCCCGCGCTCGGCGTCGGGGTTCGAGCGGTGGCTCACGCCCTTCCATTCATTCTCCACCGGATAGCCGTGCCGCGCGCGGATCCAGTTGTTGATCAGCCAACCCGCCGTACTGATCATGATGATCCCGAGTACGAACCAGGGTCCATGCCAGCCCATTTCTGTTTCTCCCTGTTGACGGAGCGCTCGGGCCCGAGCCTCAGCGCAGCGCGTCGATCTCGTCGGCCAAGCGCGTGTTGCGGCTGGTGTAGTACATCTCGATGTCGGCGAGCCGGCGGTCGATGTCGCGGAACTTCGAACGGACCTCATGCGCCGAACGCTTCGGGTTCGACCGGACGCCCTGCCAGAACTTCGCATCCTCCGGGCTCTCGTAGAGGCCGAGCGGCTTGGGCTCCGCCATCCACGCGACCAGCCAATAGGCGATCAGCGTCCAGGGAAAACCCCCGGCGAGCGTCAGGACCACCGTGCCGACGCGGACCCAGGTCGCGTCGACCCCGGTGTAATCCGCGATCCCCGAACAGACGCCCAGCCATTTGGCGTTCTGCTTGTCCAGATAGAATTTGGTGCGGCTGGCGGACATCTCAGTTCCTCCGGATATAGTCGTAGTCGGTATCCGCGGCCGAGCTGGCGCCCGGGCCGGGGCGGAAATCGGGGTTGTCAGCGGCGAGGATGCGCTCGACGGTCTGCAGCCGCTCCTCGAGCCGGCGCGCCGTCAGGAACATCTCGTCGAGCAGCTTCTCGTCCTCCTCGGTGATCCGCGGCGCCTGCTTCCACTTGGTGATGTAGTGGAAGACCAGCCACGGCAGCCCGATGAAGAGGATGCCGCAGATGAAGACGGGGAGCAGGAACACTTCCATCGGATCAGCCCTCCTTGCCGCCGCTCAGGCGCTTCTTGAGCGCCTCGAGCTCCGCATCGACCTTCTCGTTGGCCTTCAATTCAGCGATCTCCTCGTCGAGGGTCTTGACCGCCATCAGGCCCGCCGCCTCGGCGCGGCCCTCGGCCAGGTCGACCCGGCGCTCGAGCACATCGAAGCGCGAGAAGGCCTCGGCGGTCTTGCTGCCGCCGTACATCTCGCGCAGGCGGAAACGGTTGTTCGCCGTCTCCAGCCGCGTCTCGATCGAGCTCTGGCGGCTCCGCGCCTCGCGCAGCTTGGTCTGCAGCTTGGCGATGTCGGCTTCGGAGGCCTTCAGCGACTCATCCAGCACCGCGATCTCGCCCTTGAGCTGCTCGCACATGTCGGCGGCCTTCTGGCGCTCGACCAGCGCGGCCTTGGCCAGGTCCTCGCGATCCTTGGACAGCGCCAGCTCGGCCTTCTCGGTCCAGCTCGTCTGGAGCCCTTCGAGCTTGGCGATGTGGCGGCGCATTTCCTTCTGGTCGGCGATGGTGCGGGCGGCGCTCGCGCGCACCTCGACCAGCGTCTCCTCCATCTCGAGAATGATCATCCGGACCATCTTCGCCGGATCTTCCGCTCGATCGAGCAGATCGGTGACGTTGGCGGCGATGATATCCCGGGTTCGCGAGAAGATACCCATGTGTTCGAACTCCTTCGTGCGTACGCGATACTAATGGGGAGGCCGGGGCGGCGCGAGGGATTCCCGCCCCGGCCTGGCCGTCACGCCTGATGGGTGACGGCGAAGCTCTGGGCCGGGGCGACCGCGCCGCCCACGCATACGGCGCTCAGCATCAAGGCCGCGACCACGGTCGAGACGACCCGGGCGAAGTTGGCGGAAACAGTCTGCATCGGAATGCTCCTTGAACCTTCATCCTGTCCGCCGCGATTGGCGGGATGCCAACTGCAGTGCACGGGGCGTGCCAATTTCGAAAATGACGGAAATCCGGGCATTTCGCTGCACCGGGCAGGCAGGTGGCCGGATTTTATCTTGCCAAATGTTGGGAATTTACGCCAATGGTCCGCCAATGATCGAGCGGACGACACAGGTCATCGGGCAATCGGGCGCGTTCCTCGATGCCCTGGAGCGCGCCAGCCGCGCGGCGGCGCTCGACCGGCCGGTGCTGGTGATCGGCGAGCGCGGTACCGGCAAGGAGCTGGTCGCCGAGCGCCTCCATCGCCTGAGTCCGCGCTGGGACCAGCCCCTGGTGGTGATGAACTGCGCCGCGTTGCCCGAGACGCTGATCGAGGCCGAGCTGTTCGGGCATGAGGCGGGCGCCTTCACCGGCGCCACGCGCGCCCGCGCCGGCCGGTTCGAGGAGGCCGACGGCGGCACGCTGTTCCTCGACGAACTGGGTACGTTGTCGATGGCGGCGCAGGAGCGGCTGCTGCGCGCGGTCGAATATGGCGAGGTGACGCGGATCGGCGCCTCGCGTCCGATCGAGGTCGACGTGCGCATCGTCGCGGCCACAAACGAGCATCTTCCCGACCGCGTCGCCGCCGGCGGCTTCCGCGCCGACCTGCTCGACCGGTTGAGCTTCGAGGTGGTGACGCTGCCGCCGCTCAGGGCGCGGCCGGGCGACATCATGGTGCTCGCCGATTTCTTCGGCCGGCGCATGGCATCGGAGATCGGGTGGAGCGAATGGCCCGGCTTCGGGCCCAATGCGGTCGATGCGCTCAGCGACCATAGCTGGCCCGGCAACGTCCGCGAGCTCAGGAACGTGGTCGAGCGCGCGGTTTATCGCTGGGAGCGGGAAGGGCCGGTCGACGCGATCGAGATCGACCCCTTTTCCTCGCCGCACCGCCCCCGCGGTGCGGCGGCCGTTTCTCTTTCCTCGCCGTCTCCCGTCCCGTCGGACGCGCCGCTCATGGCAACGTCGCGCGACGAGAGCGGGTCGGCCAGCTTCAAGGACCGCGTCGCCCGCTTCGAGCGCGAGCTGCTGAGCCGCGCGCTTGCCGAGCACCGCTTCAATCAGCGCACCACCGCCGAGGCGCTCGGTCTCACCTACGATCAGCTTCGTCACGCGCTGCGCCGGCACGGCTTGCTCAACGCCGGGTGAATCCCATATCGGCCGCGCAACGAGGGCGGAGCCATCCGGCGCCGTCCGCGTTCGTCGCACGAGCCCGAACAAGGAGGAAATCCCATGGCTTTCGAACTGCCGCCGCTGCCCTACGCCTATGATGCGCTCGAGCCGACGATCGACAAGGAGACGATGACGCTCCACCACGACAAGCATCACAAGGCCTATACCGACAAGCTCAACGAGGCGGTCGCCGCCGATTCCAGCCTCGAGGGCAAGACGATCGAGGAGTTGCTCGCGAACATGCAGGGCAAGCCGCCGATCCTGCGCAACAACGGCGGCGGCTATTGGAACCATGACTTCTTCTGGAAGACGATGGCCCCGAACGCGGGCGGCGCGCCGACCGGCGAGCTTGCGGCCGCGATCGACGAGACCTTCGGCTCGTTCGACCAGTTCAAGGAGAAGTTCAACGCCGCCGGCGTCGGCCAGTTCGGCTCGGGCTGGGCGTGGCTGATCGTCGGCGAGGACGGCAATCTCGCCATCACCTCGACGCCGAACCAGGACAATCCGCTGATGGACGTCGCGGCGGTCAAGGGCACGCCGATCCTGGGCAACGACGTGTGGGAGCACGCCTATTACATCACCTACCGCAACGATCGCGCCGCCTATCTCAAGGCGTGGTGGAACGTGGTGAACTGGGACGTCGTCGCCGAGCGGTTCGAAGCGGCGAAGAAATAAGCGAAGCTCCCTTTCCCCGTGGGGAGAGGGCCGGGGAGAGGGGGCAGGGTCTCACCGAGACTGTCGCCCGCGGCACTGCCCCTCTCCCCAACCCTCTCCCCAAAGGGGAGAGGGCTTTATCCCTCCGGCGGCACCGGTACGTCCTTCGCCTCGCCGGTGCTGAGCCCGTTGCGCAGCAGCATCGGGATGTTCGCGATCGCGAACAGGAAGGTGAGGGGGATCGCTCCCCAAATCTTGAAGCTCACCCAGAAATCGGTGCTGGTCGAGCGCCACACGGCCTCGTTCAGCACCGCCATGCCGATGAAGAACAGCGTCCAGTTGACCGTCAGCTTGCGCCACCCGCGTTCGGTGAGGCCCGGGTAGGCGCTGCCGAGCAGCCCCTGCAGCAGCGGGCGTCCGGTCGCGAGCCCGAAGCCCAGCACCGCAGCGAAGGTCGCGTAGACGAAGGTCGGCTTCATCTTGATGAAGCGCTCGTCGTGGAAATAGAGGGTAAGCCCGCCGAACACGAGCACCAGCACCGCCGACACCCACAGCATCGGCGAGACTTGGCGGGTTTTGATCCACGACAGACCTACCGCGATCATCATCGCGATCATGAAGGCGATCGTCGCCGCCATGATCCGCGCCAGCGCCGGGCCGGGGGCCAGAAAATTGACCCCGAAGAAGGCGATCAGCGGCCCATAGTCGAGCGCGAGGCGGAAGCCGGGGGAGGTGGCGGGGCGGGCTTCGGTCATGATCACAGCAACTCCTCGACGCCGGCGATGATCCGCGCGACCTCGTTCGCGTCGAACGGGCGCAGGTCGTCGACCTTCTCGCCGACCCCGATCGCGTGGATGGGCAGGCCGTATTTCTCCGCCGCCGCCACCAGCACGCCGCCGCGCGCGGTGCCGTCGAGCTTGGTCATGACCAAGCCGGTGACGCCGGCGACCTCCTTGAACACCTCGATCTGGCTGAGGGCGTTCTGGCCGGTGGTGGCGTCGAGCACCAGCACCACGTCGTGCGGCGCCTCGGGATTGAGGCGGCCTAACACGCGGCGGATCTTGGCGAGCTCGTCCATCAGCTCGCGCTTGTTCTGGAGGCGGCCGGCGGTGTCGACGATCAGCACGTCGGTGCCGTCGGCGGTCGCCTGCTTGACCGCCTCGTAGACGATCCCCGCCGCGTCGCCGCCCTCGGCGCCGGAGACGATCGGCACGCCGATCCGCTCGGCCCAGGTGCGCAGCTGCCCGATCGCGGCGGCGCGGAAGGTGTCGCCGGCCGCCAGCATCACCGAATAGTCCTGCTCGAGGAGCAGGTTGGCGAGCTTGGCGATGGTGGTGGTCTTGCCCGATCCGTTGACGCCGATGACGAGGATCACCTGCGGACGTGGGAAGGCGTCGACGTCGAGCGGCTGCGCGACCGGCGCGAGCGCCTTCGCCACCTCCTCGGCGACGACCAGGCGGATGCCGAGCTCCTCCATGTTGCGCTCATACTGCCCCTCGGCCAGCCGCGCTCGCACCCGTGCCGCGGTCTGGGGGCCGAGGTCGGAGGCGATCAGCGCCTCCTCGATCTCGTCGAGCACCGCGTCGTCGAGCCGCGCGGTGCCGAGCCCGGCGAGGTTGCCGACCAGCCGGTCGGAGGTCCGCTTGAACCCGCCGAGCAGGCGCTGGTGCCAGGAGAGGTTGGTGCTCATGCTCTTGCTAAAATCTGTTCGTCACCCCGGCGAAGGCCGGGGTCCACCGTGCCCGCAGCACTGGTGGATGCGTGGATCCCGGCCTTCGCCGGGATGACGGAGGAGAGCAGGGCCGTGTCGTCCGAACCATGAATCGCGACACGCACCACCGTCCCTGGCTCGCATCGCCGATCCAGCCTCACCTCCGCGAAATTCTCCGCATGTCCGCGATCGCCCGGCCGTTCGACCAGCACGCGCTGCTCGGTGCCGACCAGCGTCGCCAGCCACTGCCGCCGCCTAGCTTCGCCGGCTTCGCGCAGCCGCCCGGCGCGTTCCTTCACCACTTCGCGCGCCACCTGCGGCATCCGTGCCGCCGGCGTGCCCTCGCGCGGGGAGAAGGGGAAGATGTGCGGATGCACCACATCGCAATCGTCGAGGATCGCCAGCGTGTTGGCGAACATCCCCTCCTCCTCTGTCGGGAAGCCGGCGATCAGGTCCGCGCCGACCGCGATCTCCCGCCGCCTGGCCTTGAGCCGCTCGACGGTCGCCACCGCCTCGGCCCGCGAATGCCGCCGCTTCATCCGCTTGAGGATCATGTCGTCCCCCGCCTGGAGCGAGAGATGGACATGCGGCATCACCCGCGCCTCGCCGGTCAGCAGCTCGAACAGCCGGTCGTCGATCTCGATCGAATCGAGCGAGGACAGCCGCAACCGCTCGACCGACGTGTGGCGAAGGATACGCTCGACCAGTGACCCGAACGAGGGCATCCCCGGCAGATCGGCGCCGTAGCTGGTGATGTCGACCCCCGTCAGCACCACCTCGCGATGTCCGACCGAGACCAGCGTCGCTATCCGCTCCACCACCGCGCCCGCCGGCACCGACCGGCTCGGTCCCCGGCCATAGGGGATCGCGCAGAAGGTGCAGCGATGGTCGCACCCGTTCTGCACCTCGACGAATGCGCGAGCGTGGCCGGTGAAGCGCGTCGGTGCCATCTCCAGCCCGCCCCAGCTTGCCGGATCGAGCTTGGTCATGTTCCCGACCACCCGGTCGACCTCCGCCATCGTCGCGAAGCCGTCAGGATCGATCGTCGCCGCGCAGCCGGTCACCACCAGCTCGGCATGAGGCCGCACCCGCCGTGCGCGCCGGATCGCCGCTCGCGTTGCCTTGACCGCCTCATTGGTCACCGCGCAGCTGTTCACCACGACGACGTCGCGGGAACCGAGCATGGCGCGTATGCTTTCGCTTTCGGCGATGTTGAGGCGGCAGCCGAGAGTGATCACCTCGGGGCCGGCGGAGGGAGCGAACATGGAAACGCATCTAGGCCCCGGATCGGGCGAAGTCCACGACGCGGCGAGGCAGGTCCTCGACTTCTGGTTCGGCGAGCTCGGACCAGAGCAATGGTTCGCCAAGGACGCAGCGGTCGATCATGCCTGCGCGCGCTTCGGCCCCATGCGCGACGCGGTGCTCGCCAGCGGCGCCGGTGGCTGGCGGGACGAGCCCGAGACGCTGCTCGCCGCGGTCATCCTGCTCGACCAGATCAGCCGCAACATCCACCGCGGCTCACCGCGCGCCTATGAGGCCGATCCGCTCGCCGAGAGCCTCACGCGCGAGGCGATCGCACGCGACTGGGTCCGCCTCTTCCCGAAGAAACACGCGCAGTTCCTGCTGCTGCCGCTCGAGCACGCCGAGAATATCGACACGCAGCGGCTCAGCCTCGCCCAGTTCGAGGCGCTGGGAGAGGAAGAGGCGCTCGCCTATGCCCGCGACCACGCCGCGGTGATCGAACGTTTCGGCCGTTTTCCCTCCCGCAACGCCGCGCTCGGCCGCAACTCCACGCCCGAGGAGCTCGAATACCTCAGCCAGCCCGGCGCCGGCTGGTAGCCTTACGAAGCGGTTCCGCCTGCGCGACGTGCAGCATTCGCCGCTCGGCGAGCATCCGCCGCACGCCCGCGGTCGACAGCGGCTTGCCGTAATGCCACCCCTGGCCGCGCGCGACGCCGGTCGCGATCAGCCGCCGCGCGATCTCGCCGTCCTCGATCCCCTCGGCGGTGACCGGCAGGTTGAGGCTCTCGCCGAGCCGTGCGATCGCGTGGACGATCGCGGCGGAATCCGGGCTTTCCGTCATCGAGATGACGAAGCTCTTGTCGATCTTGATCCGGTCGAACGGCAGCATCCTCAAATGCGCCAGCGACGAATAGCCGGTGCCGAAATCGTCGAGCGCTAGCCGCATCCCCTGGTTCTTGAGGGAGCCGGCGATCGACTGGGCGAGTGACAGGTTGTCGAACAGCGCGCTCTCGGTGATCTCGATCTCGCAGCGGCTGGCGGGGAAGCCGGTCTCGGTCAGCACTTTGATGATCTTCTGCGCGAGCCACGGATCGCGCAGCTGCCAGGGCGAGATGTTGATCGCGACGGTCAGCGACGGGTCCCAGTCGCGCGCCGCGGCGAACGCCTGGCGCATGATCGACAGCGACAGCTCGGCGATCGTGCCGGTCTCCTCGGCGATCGGGATGAACTGGTCAGGGCTGATCAGCCCGCGGCTCGGATGCTCCCAGCGCGCCAGCACCTCGAAGCCGTTGAGCTCGCCGGTGGCGAGATCGATCTGCTGCTCGAAATAGGGGACGATCTCCTGCCGCGGGATGGCGAGGCGCAGGCCGCTCTCGAGCTCGTTGCGCGCCTGGAGCTCGCGCTCCATCGACATGTCGAACCAGGCGAAGCGGTTGCGGCCCGATTTCTTGGCGGCATACATGGCGATGTCGGCCGCCCGCATCAGCGCATCGATGCTCGGGCAGTCGAAGTCGGAACGAGCCATCCCGATCGATGCCGAGATGTGGCAGCGCAGGCCCTCCGCGTCGAAGGGCTGCGCCATCCGGCTCACCAGCCGCTCGGCGATGCGCTCGACCACGTCGGGATTGGCCGCATCGAACAGGAAGGCACAGGCGAACTCGTCGCCGCCGAGCCGGGCCATCAATGCGCTAGACGGCAGCACCCGCTCGATCTCCGCCGCCACGGCACGCAGCAGCGAATCGCCGACGGGGTGGCCGTGCATGTCGTTGACCGTCTTGAAATGGTCGAGGTCGAGGATCAGCAGCGCCATCGCCTTGCGGCGCTTCCCGGTGCGGGCGAACAGCGCCGCGCCATCCTGGACCAGGCTGCGGCGGTTGAGGAAGCCGGTCAGCGGATCGCGCGCAGCGAGCATCCGCGCGCGTTCCTCCGCGGCGGAGCGCTCGGCGACCTCGCGGGCGAGCGCCTGGTTGCGCCGCCAGCCGAGCAGGATCAGCGCGATGTTGAGCAGCAACGCCACCACGAGCGGCTGGTCGACCGGCGTGCCGCCCATGAAATAATGGCGAACCGTGGCGGCGAGCACCTGGCTGCCGATGCCGACGAACATCAGGATCGCGGCGATGCTGATCGCACCGGTGACTACGTCGCGCGGGATGCGGGCCGTGCGACGATCCTCGTCGAAATCCAGTGCCATGCCCCCGAACCGCCCCTGTCCCGATCAACGGCGGGGCTTGGCATGTCGAAGGTGTAGATCGGGTTAAGCTCCCGTCATCCCGGCGAAAGCCGGGATCTCGTGCCACAAGCCGCGCGCTTGCCGCCGGAGATCCCGGCTTTCGCCGGGAGGACGATAGGCCTGGGAGAGGCTTGCGAATTCCGCCGCCTTCGCCTAAGTGCCCGTCCGATCGTTCCTTCGGGCACGTGACGCATTCGCCGCCTACGGGCGACGCCGGCCGACGAGGTTTCGTCCGCCGGCGTTTTTCGCGTTACATGGCTGGAGGTATTTGGAGACGCAGATGTTCGAGAGCTTGAGCGACCGGCTGGGAGGGGTGTTCGACCGCCTGCGCGGCCGTGGCGCGCTGACCGAGGCCGATGTCCGCGCCGCGATGCGCGAGGTGCGCGTCGCGCTGCTCGAGGCCGACGTCGCGCTGCCGGTCGCCCGCGAGTTCGTCGACAAGGTGACCGAGCAGGCGGTCGGCCAGCAGGTGCTGCGCTCGGTCACGCCGGGCCAGCAGGTCGTCAAGGTCGTCAACGACGCGCTGGTCGAGATGCTGGGCTCGGAGAACACCGGGCTCGACATCGACGTGACGCCGCCTGCGGTCGTGATGCTGGTCGGCCTCCAGGGCTCGGGCAAGACCACCACCACCGCCAAGCTCGCCAAGCTGCTCAAGAAGCAGGGCAAGAAGCTCATCATGGCGTCGCTCGACGTCAACCGCCCGGCCGCGCAGGAGCAGCTGGCGGTGCTCGGCACCCAGGCCGAGGTGGCGACGCTGCCGATCGTCGCCGGCCAGCAGCCGGTCGACATCGCCCGCCGCGCGCTGCAGGCGGCCAAGCTCCAGGGCCATGACGTCCTGATGCTCGACACCGCCGGACGCTTGCACGTCGACCAGGCGCTGATGGACGAGATGAAGGCGGTCGCCGACATCGCGACCCCCAACGAGATCCTGCTCGTCGTCGACAGCCTGACCGGCCAGGACGCGGTCAACGTCGCCAAGGCCTTCTCGGAGCAGGTGCCGCTCACCGGCGTGATCCTGACCCGCATGGACGGCGACGCCCGCGGCGGCGCGGCGCTGTCGATGCGCGCGGTCACCGGCAAGCCGATCAAGTTCGCCGGCATGGGCGAGAAGCTCGACGCGCTCGAGCCGTTCCACCCGAGCCGCGTCGCCGGCCGCATCCTCGGCATGGGCGACGTGGTGTCGCTGGTCGAGAAGGCCGCGGCGACGATCGAGCAGGAAGACGCCGAGCGCATGGCGGCCAAGCTCGCCAAGGGCCAGTTCGACCTGAACGATCTGCGCGCCCAGCTCTCGCAGATGCGCCGGATGGGCGGCATCGGCGCGCTCGCCGGCATGATGCCGGGGATGAAGAAGGCGCAGGCCGCGGTCGACCAGGCCGGCGGCGACAAGGTGCTGCTGCGCATGGACGCGATCATCACCTCGATGACGCCCAGGGAGCGCGCCAAGCCCGAGCTGATCAACGCCAAGCGCAAGATCCGCGTCGCCAAGGGCTCGGGCACCACCGTGCAGGACGTCAACAAGCTCCTGAAGATGCACCAGGAAATGTCGACCGCGATGAAGAAGATCCGCAAGATGGGCGGGATCAAGGGCATGGCGGCGCTGCTCGGGCGCGGCGGCATGGGCGGCGTCGGCAAGGCGCTCGGCGGCCAGCCGCTTGGCGACATGATGGGGAAGATGGACGGCCCGGCCGGCGGTCTTCCCGGCCTCGGCGGAGCGGGGATGCCCAACCTGCCGCCCGGCTTCGAGAATTTTTTGAAGAAGAAATAGCCGTCGCCCCGGCGGAGGCCGGGGCCGCCAACTGGCAAGGCGGACCGTCACCAACTGACCGGCCCCGGCCTCCGCCGGGGCGACGAATTGAAGAGAGAAGGAACTTAAATGGCACTCAGCATTCGCCTGTCGCGCGGCGGCTCGAAGAAGCGGCCCTATTACCGCATCGTCGTCGCCGACGCGCGCGCGCCCCGCGACGGCCGCTTCATCGAGAAGATCGGCAACTACAACCCTCTGCTCGCCAAGGACGACGCGGGCCGCGTCCAGCTCGACGCCGACCGCGCCAAGCATTGGCTCGGCGTCGGCGCGCAGCCGACCGACCGCGTCGCCCGCTTCCTCGACGCCGCCGGCGTCCGCGAGCGCGCAGCGCGCAGCAACCCCAAGAAGGCCGAGCCGGGCGAGAAGGCCAAGGAGCGCGCCGAGGAGCGTGCCGCCAAGGCCGCAGAGGCGGCCGAGGTCGCTGCCGCCGCGTCCGCGGCTCCGGCGGAGGGCTCGAACGAGGAAGCCGAGGCGGTGATCGCCGCCGAGGTCGAGGTCGCGACCGAGGAGCCGACGCCGGCGGCAGAGGCCGTCGCCGAGGCGGTGGCCGAGGAGACCCCGCCGGTCGAGGCGGCGGCCGAGGAAGTTGCCGTCGAAGAGGCGCCCGCCGCCGAGGAGGCCCCCGCTGAGGAAGCTGCGGCTGTCGACGAAGCGCCCGCCGCCGAGGAAGAGGCCAAGGCCTGATCCGCGATGGCAAAGGACACGCCCGTCACGCTCGCCGTCGTTATCGGCGCGCACGGCGTGGCGGGCGAGGTCCGGCTCAAGGTATTCGCCGATGATCTGTCGGCGCACCGCAGCTTCAATGCCGGCACGCTGACGCTCAAGTCGCTGCGTGACGGCCCGAACGGTGCGATCGCCCGCTTCGCCGAAGTGCCCGACCGCACCGCTGCGGAGAAGCTGCGCGGCGCCGAGCTCACCGTCCCTCGCTCGGCGCTGCCGCCGCTGGGGGAGGGTGAGTATTACCACGTCGACCTGATCGGCCTCCCCGCGGTCTCGACCGACGGCGCGCCGCTCGGCACGGTCGTCGCGGTCGACAATTACGGCGCCGGCGACGTTGTCGAGATCGAGCGGCCCGACGGCAGGCGCTTCATGGTCCCGATGACTCCTGCCGCGGTGCCCGAATGGGACGGCGAGCGGCTGGTGGTGACCGCCGCCTTCGCCGAATGACACGGACGGCGATCCTCTCCGACATCCACGGCAACCTGCCGGCGCTCGAAGCCGTGATCGCGGATGCCGAGGCCCAGGGCTGTACGCGCTGGCTCAACCTCGGTGACCTGCTGTCGGGCCCGCTCTGGCCGGCCGAGACCGCCGACCTGCTGATGTCGCTCGACTGGCCGACGATCGCCGGCAACCACGAACGCCAGCTGCTGACGGTGCCGCCCGACCGGATGAACGCGAGCGACGGCCATGCGCGCGCGGTGCTGACCGACACCCACCTCGCCTGGCTTGCGGCCCTGCCGGCAACGCTGACGATCGACGGCATCCTCCTCTGCCACGGCACCCCGTCGAGCGACGTCTGGCCGCTGATCGAGACGATCGAGCCCGCGGGCATTCGCCGGGCCGCGTCCGGGGAGATCGCCGCCCGCCTCGACGGCGTGTCCGAGCGGCTGATCCTGTGCGGTCACACCCACCTGCCGGCGATCGTTGCGCTGCCCGACGGGCGTATGGCCGCCAATCCGGGCAGCGTCGGCCTACAGGCATTCGTCGACGACCGGCCCTTTCCTTATCGCGTCGAGAACGGCGACCCCGCGGCGCGCTATGCGATCCTTGATCCCGGCGGCGACATCGATCTGCGTGCCGTCGCCTATGACCGCATCGCCGCGGCGGCGAAGGCGGAGCGAGAGGGGCGCTCCGACTGGGCAGTGGCGCTGCGCAGCGGTCGAGTACGAGCGGGGCGCTAGCGCCGGATCGGCCGCGTCTCGTTCAGCGCATTGCGAATCGTCGTCGCGGCGACGCCGGCCTCACCCATCGCATGGCTGATCTGATCGAGCCCCTTTACCACGTCGCCCGCCGCGAACAGTCCAGGCACCGAGGTGCGTTGGTGATCGTCGACCTCCAGGCATCCGTCGGCGCTCGCCCGTGCGCCTGCGCCGATCGCCAGCTCCGAGCGGATCACCGATCCCAGCGCCGGATAGATGCTGTCGAGCCGCCGATCGCCGACCGCGGTGCCGACGGCGATCCGTTCCCCGTCGATACGGATCGGGGAGCAGGGGCCGTCGATCCGCTCCACTCCCGCTTCGTCGAGAGCGAGCCGGCACGCCTTGTCCAGCTCGTGCGGTCCCTGATGCGCGATCAGCGTCACCTCACGGGTGTAGCCGCGCAGGAACAGCGCCTCGCGCATTCCGTGTTCGCCGGTGCCGATCACGCCGACCCGCCTGTCCGTCACTTCATAGCCGTCGCAGATCGGGCAGTAGCGGATGAGGCCCCGCGCCAGCGCGCGGTCATGCTCCTCCGCATCCATCTCGGGCCGGTTGTTGACCACGCCGGTCGCCAGCAGCACGGTGCGCGCACGATAATCGCGGCTGCCGGCCTTGATGCGAAAGCCGTGATCCTCCGGCACCACCGCCGTCGCCTCCACCGTCTCGCGCACCGCCCCGAAATTCTCCGCCTGACGCAGCATCAGCGTCAGCAGGTCGGCGCCCGCGATACCGTCCGGAAAGCCGGCGTGGTTCATCGTCCGCGGGATCAGCGCGGCGCGACTCGACCCGTTGTCGAACAGCCGGATCGAAAGACGGAAGCGGGCGAGATAGATGGCCGCCGTCAGCCCCGCCGGCCCCGCGCCGATGATGATGCAGTCGTCGGGTTCGTCGTTCATCTGTCATCCCTTGCCAAGCGCGGTCCGTCGCGCGAGAGCCGCATGATGCCGTTTGCCGCAACTGTCCTAACGCTCTATCCGGAAATGTTTCCTGGCCCGCTCGGTACGTCGCTTGCCGGTCGGGCGCTGCGTGAGGGGCGCTGGAGCCTGGACACCGTCCAGATCCGCGACTTCGCCACCGACAGGCACCGCTCGGTCGACGACACGCCGGCGGGCGGCGGCGCCGGCATGGTGATGCGCGCCGACGTGCTGGCCGCGGCGGTTGACAGCGCGGGGGAGGGGCGGCCGATCCTGGCGATGACCCCGCGCGGCCATCCGCTCACCCAGGCCCGCGTCCGCGCGCTCGCCGCCGGTCCCGGCGTCGTCCTCCTCTGCGGCCGCTTCGAGGGGATCGACGAGCGCCTGTTCGAGGCGCGCGCGATCGAACCGGTCTCGATCGGCGACTATATCCTCTCCGGCGGCGAGATGGCGGCGCTGGTGGTGCTCGACGCTTGCATTCGGCTCATTCCCGGCGTAATGGGCGCGCCTTCCAGCGGGGACGAGGAAAGCTTCGAAAGCGGCCTCCTCGAATATCCGCATTATACCCGACCTGTCGAATGGGAAGGGCGCACGATCCCCGAAGTGCTGCGATCGGGGGATCATGCGAGGATCGCGGCCTGGCGCAAGCAGATGGCCGAGACCGATACACGGCTAAGGAGGCCGGACCTTTGGGAGCGCCACGAGGGCGCTCGGGTCGGTTCTCCCTCTGGCGCGCGGCAGAGAACCAGGACGGACAAGTCATGAACCTGATCCAGACGCTCGAAGCCGAGCAGATCGCCAAGTTCAACGAGGCGAAGAAGATTCCGGAATTCCGCCCGGGCGACACGCTCAAGGTCGGCGTGAAGGTGGTCGAGGGTGAGCGCACCCGCGTCCAGAACTTCGAAGGCGTGTGCATCGCCCGCGCCAACAAGGGCATGGGCAGCTCGTTCACCGTGCGCAAGATCAGCTTCGGCGAGGGTGTCGAGCGCGTCTTCCCGCTCTATTCGCCCAACGTCGATTCGATCGAGGTGGTGCGCAAGGGCGCCGTCCGCCGCGCCAAGCTCTATTATCTGCGCGGCCGCACCGGCAAATCGGCCCGCATCGCCGAGCGCCGCGACAACCGCCAGGCCGAGGAGGCGGTGGCGGCCGAATAAGCGGCTCCTCGCCGGCAGATCGAAGGGGGCACGAGGGCTTCGGCTGTCGTGCCCCTTTTCACGTCACTTGACCTTGCGCCAGATCGACCAGGCGATCGTGCCGTTGCCCGACGCGCTCGCCGGCACCGCATAGCGCAGCAGCCCGTCGCGATAGCTGTAGTCGCGCACCTGGCGCCGCTCCTCCCAATTGGGGAACGAGGCGGCCTCGACATCGAAGACGAGCTGGTGATGCGCGACGTCGACCGCGACGCGTCCGAAGTGCGTGCTCGATCCCAGCACCGCCTCGCGATATTCATCGGCGCTGCCGCGGGTCTTGTCGCCGGTCGCGAAGCGCGCGCGGGTGGGGCGGAAGATCTGCAGCGAATAGCGTCCCGCGCGATCGATCATGAGCAGCCCGTTGGGATGTTCACCATAGGTGGTGATGCGGCGCCCGTCGGCGAGGATCTCATAGGCCGAAACCATCTCCCAGGTGCCGGCGAGCTGGAGCGGCTGGTCGGTGCCGGAGATCGCCGCGGCGGCAAGGATGGCGAGAGACATCGGCATGGTTCGACTCCTCATGTAACCTTATAGACAGGTTACGAGGCGGATTGCATCGTGTCGAGTAACCTGTCAATAGGGTTTATGGCCCAGGCCGACGTTTCGGAGGAACGCGACGGTTTCCGCTTCCGCGGAGGGCATCCAGTGCTCGACCTCGTTGCGACGCTCGCCGGCCGCCTGAAGAGCGAGCCACGCGAGCTGCTGGCGACGCCCGCCGATCTCGATCGCTGGCTCGCCGCGGCCGGTTTCGGCGGCGACGGTGCCGCCGGGCCGGACGATCTCGACACCGCGCGGGAGCTGCGCGAGGCGATCCATCGGCTCGCAACCGCATCCACGCCCACGGCGCGCGAAACGGTCAACCGACTCGCCGCGGGGCCGGCGGCGGTGCCGCTGCTGCTGGATGAGGCGGGCGGCTATCGGCTGGAGGGAACGACCGAGATGATGCTCGCGATGCTGGCGCGCGAGACGGTGCTGCTGTTCGGCGGCCCGCAACGCGATCGGATCAAGGGTTGCGAGGCGCAGGGTTGCGCGATCCTGTTCCTCGATCAGTCGCGCAAGGGCGACCGGCGCTGGTGCTCGATGCGCGCGTGCGGCAACAAGGCAAAGATCGCCGAATTCCGCCGCCGGCGGCGGGGCGGATGACCTTATTTTTTCACGGCATTGCGAAACGCTCCTGACGTGTTATAGCTTGGTAATACACAGGGGCTAGGGAATGAGCGAGACGATCGTCGCTGGTCCGATGACCACCGCCGCGGAGCCGGACGGCGCGCCGCGTCTCGCCAGCCTCGACATCCTGCGCGGTGTCGCGATCCTCGGCATATTGTTCATGAACATCAACGACATGGGCGGCGCGCTGTTCGCGGGGTGGGTGGACATCGGCCGCTACGGCATGAGCGACGCCGACCGGATCGCCTTCTTCCTGCGCAACACCCTCGCCGACGGTACAGCGCGCTGCCTCCTGGAGATGCTGTTCGGCGCCGGCATGGTGATCCTCACCGAACGGGCGGAAAAGGCGGCGGAGAGCCGGTGGGCGGTGCTGCGCGGCTATTACTGGCGCAACATCGTGCTGTTCCTGTTCGGCCTGGTCCATGTCTTCATCCTGCTGTGGCCGGGGGACATTCTCCACACCTACGGCATCGCCGCGCTGATCGCCGTCCTGTTCCGGCGCCTGAGCGCCAGATGGCTGCTCGGCGTCGGCCTGGTCTTCGCGCTGCTGCAGCTCGGCGGCGGCGGCACCGGCTATGTGATGACGCGCATCCAGGATCAGCGCGTCGCCGCGATCGAGGCCAGGCAGAAGGCCGGCCAGCCGACGAGCAAAGAGGATGCGAAGGTCCTCGCGGACGCGAACAAGAGCAAGGCCGAGCGAGACAAGCGGCACCGGGAAATGGACGCCCGCATGGCCGCGGAGGACAAGGCCCGCGCCGCCGATACCGGCACCTTCATGAGCTGGGCCAGGGCGCAATGGGACATGTTCCTCTACCTGGAGGGCATGGTCCTCGAGCCGCTCTGGATCTGGGAGGCCGCGGCGACGATGCTGATCGGGGCGGCGCTGTTCAAATGGGGCGTGATCCAGGGAAGCCGCTCGACGCGCTTCTACCTGCTCCTGACGCTCGCCTGCTACGCCTTTGGCCTCACCACCCGCGCGATCGGCGCGCTCGACGACCTTGCCGACTATGACGGCCCCTCGGTCACCTGGGCGACGCAGGAGCTGGCGCGGCTCGCGACCACGCTCGGCCATGTCGGCCTCGTCCACCTGCTGCTGCGCACGGCCACCGGCGCCGGCCTGCTGAGGCCGTTCGAGGCCGCTGGCCGCACCGCGCTCACGCTCTACATCGCGCAGACGATCCTCTGCCTGTGGATACTCTATCCGCCCTTCGCCCTCGGCCTCTACGGCAGGCACAGCTGGGCGGTCTGGATGTCGACCGCGGTGGCGGTGAACGCGCTGCTGCTGTGGGCGGCGAACGTCTATCTCCGACACTACAGGATCGCGCCGATCGAATGGGCATGGCGCTCGATTGTCGCCGGGCGGTCGCTGCCGATCCGGAAAACTCCGCGGACCCCGGCCGCGCAACCGGCCTGAGCCGGGTTGGCGAGGAGCGGGCGGGTCGTTACACACCCGCTCATGCATCGCCTCCTCGCCGCGGCTGCCGCCGCCACCGTCGCCGTCATGACCCTTCCCGCCCAGGCCGAAGACCTTACCCTCCAGCGCGTCTTCGCCAGTCCCGACCTCGCCGGCGAGCAGCCGCGGGCGCTGCGCATGTCGCCGGACGGCAAGCTGGTGACGTCGCTGCGTCCCCGCGCCGACGAGAAGGACCGCTATGACCTCTGGGCGATGGACACCGCTACCGGCGAATGGCGGATGCTGGTCGACAGCAAGAAGGTCGGGACCGGCGCCGAGCTCAGCGAGGCCGAGAAGATGCAGCGCGAGCGCGAGCGCATCGGCAACCAGCGTGGCATCGTCGCCTATCAATGGTCGGCCGACGGCCGCTCGATCCTGGTCCCGCTCGACGGCGACCTCTACCTCGCAACGCTCGATGGCAACGTCCATCGCCTGACCAACACCCCCGACGGCGAGCTCAACCCGGCGGTCAGCCCTGGCGGCAAGTTCGTCAGCTTCGTGCGCGACCAGAACCTCCACGTCCTCGACTTCGCCACCGGCAAGGATGCGAAGATCACCCCCGACGGCGCCGGCACCGTCCATTGGGGCGAGGCCGAGTTCGTCGCGCAGGAGGAGATGGACCGCTCGACCGGCTATTGGTGGTCGCCCGACGAGCAATACATCGCCGTCGAGCGCTTCGACGAGGCGCCGGTCGGCATCGTCACCCGCACCGCGATCGGCGCGGACGGCGCCAAGGTATTCGAGCAGCGCTATCCCGCCGCCGGCACGCCCAACGTGTTGGTCGAACTCTACGTCATGCGTCCGGACGGATCGGGCAAGGTCCGCGTCGACCTCGGCAAGGACAGGGACATCTATCTCGCCCGCGTGCAGTGGATGCCCGACGGATCGGCGCTGCTGGTCCAGCGCCTCAACCGCGCCCAGACCCAGCTCGATGTGCTCAAGGTCGATCCCGCGACCGGCACCTCCACCTTGCTGTTCAGCGAGAAGGCCAAGCCCAGGAGCTGGGTCAATCTTCCCGACAGTCCCGCGAAGGACGGCAGCTCGATCCTTACCCCGATGAAGGACGGCAGCTTCATCTGGTGGTCGGAACGCGATGGCCACGGCCATCTCTACCGCCTCGACGTCAAGCGGCGCTGGAAGCAGCTCACCAGGGGCGACTGGGAGGTCGCCACGATCGTCGCGGTCGACGAGGTGAACAACAAGCTCTACTTCCTCGGCAACAAGGACGACGTGCTGGAGCGCCACCTCTAC
The DNA here is from genome assembly GCF_051400615.1 of Sphingomonas astragali. Classification (NCBI taxonomy): domain Bacteria; kingdom Pseudomonadati; phylum Pseudomonadota; class Alphaproteobacteria; order Sphingomonadales; family Sphingomonadaceae; genus Sphingomonas; species Sphingomonas astragali. Next base: position 733,073 of record NZ_JBLFFH010000002.1, on the reverse strand, counting down.
AGCCTCGATCTCGGCAAGGCGGGCACGATCACACGCCTGACCGGCGTCGGCTGGTGGAACAGCGCGGTTGCGGACGGCAGCGCGACCCGTTTCATCGTCACCCGCTCCAATCCCGATCAGCCGACCGAGGTCTATCTCGCCGACGCGACCGGCCAGCGCACCGCCTGGATCAGCGAGAACGCGCTGGCCGCGGGGCATCCCTATTTCCCCTATGTCGCCAGCCATCAGCAGACCCGTTTCGGCGATCTGAAGACCGCCGACGGCGCGATGCTGCGCTGGCAGATGATCACCCCGCCGCTCGAGCCCGGCAAGAAATACCCGGTGTTCTTCGAGCACTACGGCGGCCCGCACAGCCAGACCGTCAGCCGCAGCTGGGGCGGGGCGCTCCACCAGCTGCTCGTCGACAAGGGCTATATCGTCTTCCAGATCGACAACCGCGGCTCGGCGAACCGCGGCAAGGCGTTCGAGGACGCTATCTGGCACGCAATGGGCTCGGTCGAGGTCCAGGATCAGCTTGCTGGGGCCAACTATTTGAAGACGCTCGATTTCGTCGATCCGAAGCGAATCGCGATCTACGGCTGGTCCTATGGCGGCTACCTGACTCTCAAGATGCTGGAGGCGAACCCCGGCGTCTACGCGGCGGGCATCGCCGGCGCGCCGGTAACCAAGTGGGAGCTCTACGATACCCACTATACCGAACGCTACATGGGCGACCCGCGCAAGGACCCCAAGGCCTATGCGACCGCCGACGCGATCGACAACGCGCCCAGGATCGCCGATCCGCTGATGCTGATCCACGGCATGTCCGACGACAATGTCGTGCTCGACCACACCACCGCCTTCGCGGCGAGGATGCAGGCGACCAACACGCCGTTCGAGATGATGCTCTATCCGGGCAAGACCCACTCGGCGGTGAAGGACATTCACGTGTGGACCACGATCCTCAACTTCCTCGATAGGACGGTGGGGGCGGGGCCCAGATAGCCCCACTGTCCCTCTCCCATTGGAAGAGGGAAGGAGCCGCGAAGCGGCGGGAGGGTGAGTGCCTACCGCCGACGAGGGCGCCCTCACCCTCCCACTCGGCTGGCGGCGAGCGGGCCCCTCTCTCCCAACGGGAGAGGGGTAAGCCAAACTTGGCCGGTCGCTTCCTAAATACCGCTTCCAAAACCCGCACGGGCGCCTAGAGAGGCAGCCTTATTCAAGTCAGGATGACGACAATGGGCTATCGGATGGTTGTCGCCGGCGCGACCGGCAACGTCGGTCGCGAGGTGCTGGCGATCCTCGCCGAGCGCGAGTTCCCGATCGACGACATCGCCGTGCTCGCCTCGTCGCGCAGCCAGGGCGACGAGATCGACTTCGGCGAGACCGGCCGCAAGCTGCGCGTCCAGAACATCGAGACTTTCGACCCCAAGGGCTGGGACATGGCGATCTTCGCGATCGGCTCGGAAGGGTCGAAGGCCCACGCGCCGCGCTTCGCCGCCGCCGGCTGCACGGTGATCGACAACGCCTCGCTCTACCGCATGGACCCCGACGTGCCCCTGATCGTGCCGGAGGTGAACCCGGAGGCGATCGACGGCTATGTGAAGCGCAACATCATCGCCAACCCGAACTGCTCGACCGCCCAGATGGTGGTGGCGCTGAAGCCGCTCCACGACGCCGCGAAGATCAGGCGCGTGGTGGTCGCGACCTATCAGTCGGTTTCGGGCGCCGGCAAGGCGGGCATGGACGAGCTGTTCGAGCAGAGCCGCAACATCTTCGTCGGCGACAGCGCCGAGCCGAAGAAGTTCACCAAGCAGATCGCGTTCAACGTGATCCCGCACATCGACAGCTTCCTCGACGACGGCTCGACGAAGGAAGAGTGGAAGATGGTGGTCGAGACCAAGAAAATCCTCGATCCCAGGATCAAGGTGGTCGCCACCTGCGTGCGCGTGCCGGTGTTCGTCGGCCATTCGGAGGCGATCCACATCGAGTTCGAGAACGAGATATCCGCCGCCGAGGCCCAGGCGATCCTGCGCGAGGCGCCGGGGGTGATGCTCGTCGACAAGCGCGAGGACGGCGGATACGTGACCCCGGTCGAGTGCGTCGGCGACTATGCGACCTACGTCAGCCGCGTCCGCGAGGATCCGACCGTCGAGAACGGCCTCGCGCTGTGGTGCGTCAGCGACAATCTGCGCAAGGGCGCCGCGCTCAACGCCGTCCAGATCGCCGAGCTGCTGGGCCGGCGGCATCTCAAGAAGGCGGCGTGACCGTCACCGGCGGCTGCCGCTGCGGCGCGAGCCGCTACACGCTCGCGCGCGAGGCGCTGCCGCCGGTCTATTGCTGCCATTGCCGCGACTGCCAGACCTGGTCTGGCAGCGCCTTTTCCATGCAGAGCGTGGTGCCGGAGAACGAGCTGGCGGGCGAGGGACCGATCGCCCCCTACAGCTTCATTACGCCAAGCGGCGCGACCTCGACCCAATATGTCTGCGGCACCTGCCACACGCGCCTCTGGAACGTAAACACGGCGCGGCCGGGATTGGCGATCGTCCGAGCCGGCACGTTCGACGAAAGCGACCGGCTCGAACCCATCCTGCACATCTGGGTGAAGCGCAGGCAGCCGTGGGTGACGATCCCGGACGGCGTTCCCGCCTTCGCGGAAGCTGCGTCGCCGGTCGAGTTCTTCACGCTCCTGACCCGTTGAGCCGATGCCCGTCGACCCGCTCTGGCCGCTGCTGCTCGGCCTTTTGGGCTCGGTGTTCGGCAGCTTCATCGCAACCGTCGCGATCCGCTGGCCGAAGGGGCGGTCGGCGCTGTGCGGGCGCTCCGAGTGCGACGGCTGCGGGCGGACGCTGACCGCGATCGAGCTGGTGCCGCTGGCCGGTTATCTCGCGCTCCGCGGCCGCTGCCGCACCTGCGGCGCACCGATCGCGCCGAGCCATCCCGTCATCGAGGCGCTCGGTGCGCTGATCGGCCTCGCCGCCGGCTTCGCCGCGCCCGGCTGGGAAGGGGCGGCGGGGGCGTTGTTCGGCTGGCTGCTGCTCGCGCTCGCCGTGATCGATCTCAGAGCCTTCTGGCTGCCCAACGAGCTGACCGCCGCCCTAGCGCTGTCGGGCGCGATCCTCGGCCAGCCGCCGCTCGCCGGCCGGTTGGTCGGCGGCGTCGCGGGATTCGCGGCGCTGTGGTTGGTCGCCGCCGGCTATCGCCGCTGGCGCGGGCGGGAGGGGCTCGGCGGAGGCGATGCCAAGCTGTTCGGCGCGATCGGTCTGTGGCTCGGCTGGCGGACGCTGCCGGCGGTGCTGCTGATCGCCTGCCTGCTGGGGCTTGCCGTAGCGCTGGTTCGCCGGATGCGCTCCACCGACCGCCTCCCGCTGGGGACACTGCTCGCAGCCGGCGCCTTCCTCGCCTGGCTGTGGCTCGCGAGCGGCCTTGCCCAAATGCCCGAAGCCTATTTACACTGAGGTCAGTAAATATTCGGAAGAGGGCCGATGACCGATCTCAAGGCGATCCTCGCGGCCCAGCGCGCCGCCTTCACCGCCGAGCTGCCGGTCGCCGTCGCCACCCGCAGCGACCGCCTGAAGCGCGCCATTGCGATGATCGCCGACCATGCCGACGCCTTCTGCGATGCGCTGAGCGAGGACTTCGGCCACCGCAGCCGCGAGCAGTCGATGATCACCGACATCGCCGCCTCGGTGATGCCGCTCCGTCATGCGCTGAAGCATGTCGAGCGCTGGTCGCGGCCGGAGCGGCGGCCGGTGCTGTTCCCGCTCGGCCTGCTCGGCGCCCGCGCCTGGGTCGAGTATCAGCCCAAGGGCGTGGTCGGCGTGATCAGCCCGTGGAATTTCCCGGTCAACCTGGTCATGGCGCCGCTCGCCGGCATCTTGGCCGCCGGCAACCGCGCGATGGTCAAGACCAGCGAATATACTCCCCGCGTCGCCACGTTGTTCGAGGAGGTCGTGCCCCGCTACTTCGCGGCCGAGGAGCTGGCATTCGTCTCCGGCGGCTCCGACGTCGGCAAGGCCTTCGCCGAGCTGCCGTTCGACCACCTCATCTTCACCGGCGCGACCGGCATCGGCCGCCACATCCTCCACGCCGCCGCCGACAATCTGACGCCGGTGACGCTGGAGCTCGGCGGCAAGTCCCCGGTGATCCTCGGCCGCTCCGCCGACGTGCGCAAGGCGGCGGAGCGGGTGGCGATGGGCAAGATGCTCAATGCGGGGCAGATCTGCCTCGCTCCCGACTATATGCTGGTGCCGAGCGAGAAGGAGGGGGAGATGGTCGACGCGCTCGCGGCCTCCGCCTCGGCGATGTACCCCACGCTGCTCGCCAATCCCGACTATACCTCGGTCATCAATGACCGGCACCACCAGCGTCTCCAGGAGTGGCTGGAGGACGCCCGCGCCAAGGGCGCCGAGCTGGTGACGGTCAATCCGGCGAACGACGACTTCGCCGCCAGCAACAGCCGCAAGATGCCGCTGACCATCGTCCGAGGCGCCACCGACGACATGACGGTGATGCAGGAGGAGATCTTCGGTCCGATCCTGCCGGTCCGCCGCTATGATAGCATCGACGACGCCATCGCCGAGGTGAACCGCCGCGATCGTCCGCTCGGCCTCTATTATTTCGGCGCGGACGCCGCGGAGCGCCGGCGGGTGCTCGACCGCACCATCTCGGGCGGTGTGACGATCGACGACGTGATCTTCCATGTCTCGATGGAGGAGCTGCCGTTCGGCGGCATCGGTCCGTCCGGCATAGGCGCCTATCATGGGCATGACGGCTTCAGGACCTTCAGCCATGCCCGCGCCGTGTTCCACCAGTCGAGGCTCGACATCGCCAAACTCGCGGGGCTCAAGCCGCCTTATGGCGCCGCCACGCGCAAGGCGATCGCCCGGCAGATGAAGGGTTGAGTGCGCCCTTGCTCTCCGCGCCGCGCTTCCGCACAGTCGGCGGATATGTCGCGCCAGCTTCGCCTCGACTCGTTCCTTCCCTACCGCCTGTCGATCGCGTCGAACCGCGTGTCGGACGCGATCGCAGAGACCTATCGCGCCCTGTTCGGCCTGCGCATCCCGGAGTGGCGGCTGGTGGCGGTGATCGCTGAAAGCGAGGGGCTTACCCAGCAGACGCTCGGCCGGGCGACGCGGATGGACAAGGTGACGGTGAGCCGCGCCGCCGCCGCGCTCGCCGAACGCGGCCTCGTCGCGCGCACACCCAATCCGGACGACCAGCGATCCCATCTGCTCGCACTCACCGCCGCCGGACGCGAGCTTTACGCCGAAGTCGCGCCCAAGGCGTTGGAGATGGAGGCGCGCATCTTCGGCAATTTCTCGGCCGAGGAGATCGCCGCGCTGAACGCGATGCTCGACCGGCTCGAACATGCGGTCGACGAGCTCGAGGACGGAGAGAGATGATCCGTCTTTCCTTGCAACCGATTTTGGAATATTCGGTACGCAGGAGAGAGATGCAATGGCCGAACATTTCGACGTGGTCGTCGTCGGCGCGGGGATTTCCGGCATCGGCGCCGGTTACTTCCTACAGTCGCGCTGCCCGGACCGCAGCTATGTGATCCTGGAGGCGCGCGAGCGGCTGGGCGGCACCTGGGACCTGTTCCGCTATCCGGGCATCCGCTCGGACTCGGACATGTTCACGCTCGGCTATTCCTTTCGCCCCTGGACCGAGTCCAAGTCGATCGCCGACGGGCCGTCGATCCTCAACTATCTGACCGAAGCCGCGCGCGACTATGGTATCGACCGGCACATCCGCTATCGGCACCGCGTGGTCAGCGCCGCGTGGTCGACCTCCGACGCCGCCTGGACGGTGGTGATCGAGCGCGGGCCGGAGAAGGAGCGGGTGGAGATCAGCTGCAACTTCCTCTTCATGTGCTCGGGCTACTACGATTATCAGCGCGCCCATGCACCCGAGTTCGCGGGATCGGAGGACTTCAAGGGGCGCATCGTCCACCCGCAGTTCTGGCCCGAGGATCTCGACTATGCCGGCAAGCGCGTGGTCGTGATCGGCAGCGGCGCGACCGCGGTGACACTGGTGCCGGAGATGGCCAAGACCGCCGGCCATGTCACCATGCTGCAGCGCTCGCCGACCTATGTCGTGTCGCGGCCGAGCGAGGACGGGATCGCCAACTGGCTGCGGCGGCGACTGCCCGCCAAGACGGCCTATGGACTCACGCGGTGGAAGAACGTGCTGCTCGGCCAGTTCTTCTACAAGCGCGCGCGGAAATATCCCGAGAAGGCCAAGGAGCGCATCCTCGGCTGGGCGCGCGCGCATCTGGGGGATGAGATCGTCGCGAAGCACTTCACGCCGCGCTACAATCCCTGGGACCAGCGGCTGTGCCTGGTGCCCGACGCCGACTTGTTCGATTCGATCAAGGCCGGCACCTCCTCGGTGGTGACGGCTCGGATCGACCGCTTCACCAAGGGCGGCATCCGCCTCGAAAGCGGCGAGGAGCTGCCCGCGGACATCATCGTCACCGCGACGGGGCTGGAGCTCCAGCTGATGAGCGGGCTCCAGCTCAGCGTCGACGGGGTCGCGGTCGATCCGGCCAAGTCGTTCCAGTACAAGGGGATGATGTTCTCCGACATCCCGAATCTGGCGTCCTCGTTCGGCTACACCAACGCGTCGTGGACGCTGAAGGCGGACCTGACCTGCGCCTATGTCTGCCGCCTGCTCAACACGATGCGGGCGCGGGGCCTCAGGCAGGCGACGCCGCGGGTGAGCGATCCCGAGCTGGCTGCGATGCCGTTCCTCGACTTCACCTCGGGCTATGTGCAGCGGGCGCTCGAACGCTTTCCGAAGCAGGGGTCGAAGGCGCCGTGGCGGCTCAAGCAGAGCTATGCGCACGACCTGATGATGCTGCGGTTCGGGTCGGTCGACGACCAAATGGAATTCTCCAATCCCGTGCCGAAGGGCGAGCGCGAGGCCGCTTAGGGTGTGTACTCAATACCGGCAATGGTCTGGATCGCGTTCGGGAGCCCGCTGGCAAGGAGCGCGGCGCAGACGCGTAGCTGAAGCTACGCGCAAGCAAGCGACGTAGCCAGCGGGCTCCCGAACGCGACCGCGCAGCGGCGGGCGGCTTTTGGCGCAGGGCGTCGTCGCTCGTCGGTCACGATGCTTCGGCATCGCTCCCTCCTCGCTCCTAGCCCTGCGCCAAAATCCGCTCCGTCCAGACCGTTGCCGGTATTGAGTACACACCCTAGGCCTCAAACATGCGGGCGTGACGTATCCCAAAGTGAAGGGAGCCGCGTTTCGTTCGTTCACTTTGCTCCACTTTCCGATTGCGCTGAAAACCCGCGGAAATCCGTCGAAGGTCACGAAAGTCATGGGTAGATGGCTTGGCTGCCACGGCCGCTTTTCTCGAAAAGAACGAATAAGGAACATTGCAGACAAGGGTGGTGTAGGAAAGTCTTTTTCGGTCGTAGATCGAACGCATTGATCGGGAATGAACCTGATCGGGAGAACGGACCACCATTGTCCGCTTCACGAGCTCGCGGCCTGGTCGAGCGCCGCCAGCGCCGCCTCCGCCGCGGCGATGCCGGTCGCCAGCGCGCCGTGGGCGGTGGAGAAGTCGGTCGGCGAGCAGGCCTCGCCGGCGAAGAAGAGGCGGCCGTCGACCGGGCTGGCGAGCACCGCACGGGCATCGGCATGGCCGGGGCAGGCATGGCTGTAGGAGCCGCCGAACCCGTCCGCCTGGCCCCAGGCCGAGCCGGCGACCAGGCGGAGGCGCCTGGCGAAGCCGCTGCCGAACAACGCCGACAGCTCGGCCGCGGCGAAGGCGGCGGCGCCGTCGAGGCCGCTCGCCTCGATCTCGCGCGCGCCTTCGCCGCCGAAGAAGCACTCGATCAGCGGGCGGCCGAACGGGCGGAGGTAGTAGCTACCGGTTTCCGGATTGCGGGGATTGCCGAGGAGATGGCTGTCCGGGTCGATCTCCTCCGCGCCGTCCAGGTGGAGGAAGACCTTATTGGCGAGGCCGAGCGGGAGCCTGGTGGCGGCTTCCGCATGGTCGTCGAGTGCGGGCGAGAAGGCGAGGGCGCCGCCGGCGATCACGTTGGTGGGGACCGTGACGATCGCGGTCCGCGCCTCGATGGCGCCGCGCGGGGTCTCGAGGCGGAGGAGCCTGCCCGCATGGTCGATGCGGGTGACCGGCGTCGCCATCGCGAGCGGCACGCGCGGCAGGCTGGCCGCCACCAGCGTGCCGTAGCCGGCGGGCAGACGCCAGTTCTGGTCGCTCGCGGCGGCGTCATAGGCGAGGTAGTCGGCGATCGAGAGCGTGCGGAGCCCGGCGCCGTTGATGTAGCCGGACAGCGCCTCGATGAAGTCGTTCCAAGCACCGTCCGGCGGCAGCGCGTCGAAGGCACGGTCGCTGGCCGGCGGGTCGTCGCGCAGGCGCTGCGCGAACGCCTCATAGGCCGCGCCGGCGGCGTCGCGTTCGGCCTGGGTGAAGCCGAGGTCGCGGTACTGCTTGCCCCAGGCGGTGGGGCCGCGGGTGACGGTGAAGCCCGCATCCTCGGCGATCGCTACCCAGGGATTGCGGTCGGCCGAATGGAGCCAGCCGCAGCCGAGATCGAGCGGCATCCCTTCCGTCGGCAAGGTCCAGGCGCGGCCGCCGACGCGGCTGCCGGCCTCGACGAGCAGCGCCGACCGGCCGCTCGCCGCCGCGCGCCGGGCGGCGCCGATCCCGGCCGCGCCCGCGCCGACGATGGCGATGTCGACCGCGCTCACACGATCTGGACGCGCGACTTGAGCAGCGCGCTCCGCAGACATTCGCACACCAGCTCGTCGCGCTGGTTGAGCATCCGGTGGCGCCAGGTGACGATGCCCTGACCGCGGCGTGACTTCGACGGGCGGGTCTCGACCACCTCGCTCTCGGCGCGGAGCGTGTCGCCGATGAACACGGGCCTGGGCATCACCAGCTTGTCGTAGCCGAGGTTGGCGACCAGCGTGCCGGCGGTAGTGTCGCCGACGGTGATGCCGACCATCAGCGCGAAGGTGAAGGTGCCGTTGACGAGGATCCGGCCGAACTCGCTCGCCCGCGCCGCCTCGGCGTCGAGGTGGAGCGGCTGGGTGTTGTGGGTCATCGTCGAGAACAGGAGATTGTCGGTCTCGGTGACCGTGCGGCGGAGTTCGTGGGCAATGGCATCGCCCACCTGCCATTCGTCGAAGAAGCGGCCGGCCATCAGCGATCCTCCGTCAGGTTCAGCTTGAAGCCGGCGTGGGTCCTTTGCCAGCCGAGTTTCTCGTAGAAGCGGTGCGCTTCCGGGCGGTTGTTCTGCGAGGTGAGCTGGACCATGCGGCAGCCGCGCTGGCGGCAGCGCTCGACCGCCCAGCGGATCATCTCGCCGCCGAGACCCTGGCCGCGCAGGTCGCCGGCGATGCGGACCGCCTCGATCTGGCCGCGCCAGGCGCCCTTGAAGGAGAGGCCGGGGAGGAAGCTCAGCTGGAGCGTGCCGACGATGCGGCCGTCCTGCTCGGCGACGATGAGCTCCTGGTTCGGGTCGGCTTCGATCGCGGCGAAGGCGGCGGTGTAGCCGGGGTCGAGCGGGAGCGAGGCGTCCTCGCGCTGCGCCCCGTTCACGTCGTCGGCGAGGAGGCCGACGATGGCGGGGAGGTCGGCGGCGGTGGCGAGGCGGAAGTGGAGGGTCATGTCGGCTCTCCACAATCCGTTCGCCCTGAGCTTGTCGAAGGGCCGTCCTTCTTCAACTCGGAGAGGAAAGAGCGGTGCTTCGACAGGCTCGGCACGAATGGGAGAGGGAGGTAGCTCATTCGGCCTTCTCTATCCGCGCCAGCATCCGGCCCTCGCTCACCTGCGCGCCCGGCTCGGCATCGAGCTCGGCGACGATGCCGTCGAAGGGAGCGACGAGGCCGTGCTCCATCTTCATCGCTTCGAGCGTGACAAGCTTCTGGCCCTTGGCGACGCGGTCGCCGGCCGTGACCTCCAGGGAAATGATCCGTCCCGGCATCGGCGCGAGGATCGCGCCGTCGGCTGCGGTGCCGGCGGTGCTTCCTTCCGTCCGATCGAGGGCGATGCCGAAGCTCTGCGCCGCTTCGGTGACGAGCGCGATATCTGGTGCTGCCATCGACACATACAGGTCGCTTTCAAGATCGTCGGGCGCGGCAATCTCGTAGCGATCGTGCCCGAAGCGCATCCGTACGGTCTTGGCGCTCGCCCCATTCAGCCGGAAGCCGGTCAGTCCAGGCCGCCACGCTTGGTCATACTGGCTGACCAGCTCATATGCCGCCTGTCGGAGCACGGCTCGGCCGGGTTTCTCGGTCACCGCAAGGTCAGCGGCGTGCTGCGCGATGAAAGCGGTGGTGACCTCCGCCTTCACGAAAGAAGGATGGGTGACGGCCTTGTAGAGGAAGCCGGCGTTGGATTTGACCGGCCACACGGCGACGCCTTCCAGCTTCTGCGCCATCAGGGCGAGGGCATTCTCCCGGCTGTCGGCGTGGGTGATGATCTTCGCGATCATCGGATCGTAGAACGGCGAGACTGTCGATCCTTGCTCGAAACCGGTCTCGATCCGGACATAATCCTCCGGAAAATGGCATTGTTCGAGCACGCCGATCGATGGCAGGAAGGTGACTGGATCCTCCGCATAGAGCCGCGCCTCGATCGCCCAGCCGTTGATCGACAGCTCTTCCTGCGCCTTCGGCAGCGGCTCGCCCGAGGCCACCCGCAGCTGCCACTCCACCAGGTCGACTCCGGTGATCTGCTCGGTCACCGGATGCTCGACCTGGAGGCGGGTGTTCATCTCCATGAACCAGATGCGGTCGGCGCGGAGGCCTTCGCCGGCGTCGGCGATGAACTCGATGGTGCCGGCGCCGACATAGTCGACCGCCTTCGCCGCACGCACCGCCGCTGCGCAGATCGTCTCGCGCGTCGCCTCGTCCATGCCGGGGGCGGGGGCTTCCTCGATCACCTTCTGATGGCGGCGCTGGAGCGAGCAGTCGCGCTCGAACAGGTGCACCACGTTGCCGTGCGTGTCGCCGAACACCTGCACTTCGATATGGCGGGGCGACAGGATGTATTTCTCGATCAGCACGCGGTCGTCGCCGAACGAGGAGGCCGCCTCGCGCCGGCAGGAGGCGAGAGCGTCGGCGAACTCCTCCGCGCGGTCGACGCGGCGCATCCCCTTGCCGCCGCCGCCGGCGACCGCCTTGATCAGCACGGGGTAGCCGATCGTATCGGCCTCCTTGCGCAGGCGTTCGGGCGACTGGTCGGCGCCGAAATAGCCGGGCGTCACCGGTACGCCGGCGGCGATCATGCGTTCCTTGGCGGCGTCCTTGAGGCCCATCGCGCGGATGCTGTCGGGCCTGGGGCCGACCCAGATCAGGCCGGCGTCGATCACGTCTCGCGCGAAGTCGGCGTTCTCCGACAGGAATCCGTAGCCCGGGTGGATCGCCTCCGCACCGGTTTCCCTGGCGGCGGCGATGATCCTGTCGCCGACGAGGTAGCTTTCGCGCGCCGGCGGGGGGCCGATGTGGACCGCCTCGTCGGCCTGGCGGACGTGGAGCGCGTGCGCATCGGCGTCCGAATAGACGGCGACGGTGCGGATGCCCATCGCCCGCGCGGTGCGGATGATGCGGCAGGCGATCTCGCCGCGATTCGCGATGAGGAGCGAGGCGATCATGCGGCGCAAAGGTTCCGAAGGTTCCGGGAAAACGACATGCCGCCGGAGGGGATGCTCGGGGTCCGCATCGGCTTGAAGGACCCGAAGCGATCGGCGCGGGACTGCATCGCGGTCGATCCTAAGCAGAAAGCGGGGATGTAGGACAGCGGAATCATCGGGGGAATCATTGGCCCTCGCAGCCGGTGGTCCGATGCGACCAGGTGACGTTCAGCACCTTCCACTGGCCGCTTTCGCGGACGAGGTCGAAGTGGTTGACGCCACAGTGGTGGACCTTGCCGTCGATAAGGAATTGATACGGCGCCCACACCATCGCGATGTCGCCGTCGATGTCGACCGCGGGGGTGCCGCTGCGCTCCTCGTAGCGCTCGGGGCCGGGCTTGATGCCGCCGGCGAATTCCGCCCAGCTGAGATGCTTGAGGCTGCGGGTGCCGTCGGGCTTCTCGACCGCCACGGTGGCGCCGCCCTCGGGACGGGTCTGGGCAAGGATCCTCGCGCCGTCGCGCGCGGCGAGGCCGGCGAACATCGCCTCGATCGGGGCGAGCACCGCGGACTCCTCCGCGCCGGGCGGGGGGAGGGGATTGGCCGGCGGGAGCCTGGTCGGGGTGGTCTGGGCGAGGAGGAGGGCGGCGAGGATCATGGAGATTCCTTTCGAATCCTCCCCGAGCTTGTCTCGGGGAGGGGGACCATGCGAAGCATGGTGGAAGGGCCTGGGCCATGCTGAAGGATATTGCGCCGAAGGCGAGACAAGGTGGGGTGAAACGTGCCCGCACGCTGCGGCGAACGATGTCGCTGCCGGAGGTGCTGCTTTGGACGGCGCTGCGTTCGCGGCCGCATGGACTCAAGTTCCGCAAGCAGCATCCCAGCGGACCCTACACACTTGATTTCTATTGCAGCGATGCGCGGCTGGTGATCGAGGTGGACGGGGAAGCGCACTCGCGGGGGGATCGGCCGATTCGGGATGTGCGCCGCGATGCTTGGCTCGCAGAGTACGGCATCGCGACATTGCGGGTTCCCGCTGCAAATATTCTCGATGACTTGGACGCTGTCTTGCGCGGCGTCATTGCCGCAGCGCGATCGCGCTTGCCCCTCCACCATCCGGCTGTGCCGGATGGTCCCCCTCCCCGAGACAAGCTCGGGGAGGATTGAAGGAGCGCTATCCTCCTCCATCACATCCGGAACACGCCGAACCGCGGTGCCTCGGGGATCGGGGCGTTGAGCGTCGCGGCGAAGGCCAGGCCCAGCACGTCGCGGGTCTGGGCGGGGTCGATGATGCCGTCGTCCCACAGGCGCGCGGTCGCGTGCCAGGGGTTGCCTTCGTCCTCATAGCGCTGGCGGATCGGAGCCTTGAAGGCTTCGGCCTGCTCCTCGGTCCAGGTCTCGGCGTCGCGGTGGACGGTCGCGAGAACCGACGCGGCCTGCTCGCCGCCCATCACGCTGATGTGGCTGTTGGGCCAGGTGAACAGGAAGCGCGGGGAATAGGCGCGGCCGCACATGCCGTAGTTGCCGGCGCCGAAGCTGCCGCCGATCAGGACGGTGATCTTCGGCACGCTCGCGGTGGCGACGGCGGTGACCAGCTTTGCGCCATGTTTGGCAATGCCTTCCGCCTCGTACTTTCCGCCGACCATGAAGCCCGAGATGTTCTGGAGGAACAGCAGCGGCACGCGGCGCTGGCAGGCGAGCTCGATGAAATGCGCGCCCTTGACCGCGCTTTCGCTGAACAGGACGCCGTTGTTGGCGAGGATCGCGACCGGGATGCCCCAGATATGGGCGAAGCCGCAGACCAGGCTGCTGCCGTAGAGCGGCTTGAACTCGTGGAACTCGGAGGCGTCGACCAGTCGCGCGATCACCTCATGCACGTCATAGGGCGCGCGCACGTCGGTTGGAATGACGCCGTAGAGCTCCTCGGCGGGATATTTGGGCGGGCGCGGCTCCCGCAGTGCTCCGGCGTAGGCCGGAGCGTTGGCGGCCAGGGCTCCGGCCTGCGCCGGAGCACAGGGGAAGCCCAGATGGCTCACGATGTCCCTCACGATGGTGAGCGCGTGCTCGTCGTTCTCCGCGACATGGTCGACCACGCCGGACCTGCGGCCGTGGGTCTCGGCGCCGCCCAGCTCCTCGGCGGAGATCACCTCGCCGGTGGCGGCCTTCACCAGCGGCGGGCCGGCGAGGAAGATCGTGCCCTGGCCGCGCACGATCACCGTTTCGTCCGACATGGCGGGGACATAGGCACCGCCGGCGGTGCAGCTCCCCATCACGCAGGCGAGCTGCGGGATGCCCTTCGCCGACATGTTGGCCTGGTTGAAGAAGATGCGGCCGAAATGATCGCGGTCGGGGAACACCTCGGCCTGGTGGGGCAGGTTGGCGCCGCCCGAATCGACGAGGTAGACGCAGGGAAGGCGGTTCTGCTCGGCGATCTCCTGGGCGCGCAGGTGCTTCTTGACCGTCATCGGGTAATAGGTGCCGCCCTTCACCGTGGCGTCGTTGCAGACGATCATCACCTGCCGGCCCGAGACGCGGCCGATGCCGGCGATCATGCCGGCGCCGGGGACCTCACCCTCGTACATGTCGCAGGCGGCGAGCTGGCCGATCTCGAGGAACGGCGAGCCGGGATCGAGCAGCCGCTCGACGCGGTCGCGGGGGAGGAGCTTGCCGCGCGCGGTATGGCGCTCGCGGGCCTGCTCGCTGCCGCCGAGCGCGGCCTTGGCAACGTCGGCGCGCAGCCGCTCGACCAGCGCGCGATTGTGCGCGGCATTGGTGCGGAACTGATCGCTGTCGGGGGAGAGGCGGGTGTCGAGAACGGGTGCGCTCATGCGCCGAGGTGCTAGCCGCGCCCGAGCGTTAAGGGAAGGTGGCTGGCGATGTGTCCCGCGCCGGTGTAGCCAAGCGCAATCCTGATCGCGGAGGGGATTCCTCAGATGAAGCGTCTTGCCCTTGTCACTGCGCTGCTGCTCGCCAGCACCGCGTGCAACTCGTCCGACACCACCAGCAACGCCAGCGTCACCGCCGTCGGAACGCTCGCCGGCGTCGACCAGTCGGCGATCGACAAGAATGTGAAGCCCGGCGACGATTTCGACGCCTATGCCAACGGTGCGTGGCGCGCGAAGGCGGAGATTCCGGCCGACCGCTCGTCGACCGGCGCGTTCCTCGACGTGATCAAGGTCGCCGAGCAGCGCAATGCCGACCTCATCAAGAGCATCGGCGACGCCAATCCGGCCGCCGGCACCAACGAGCGCAAGATCGCGGACTATTATGCCGCCTTCATGGACACCGCGGGAATCGAGAAGCGCGGCATCGCGCCGCTCAAGCCCGAGCTCGATGCGATCGCGGGGGTCGGCGACGTGAAGGCGCTGTCGTCGCTGCTCGGCTCGCGGATGCGCGCGGACACCGATCCGCTCAACGCGACCAATTTCGCGACCGAGAACCTGTTCGGCCTGTTCGTGACGCAGGACCTCAACGAGCCGACCCGTACCGTGCCCTATCTGATGCAGGGCGGGCTGGGGCTGCCGGACCGCGACTATTACCTGTCGCCGAAGCCCGAGATGGCGGAGATCCGCGCTGCCTATAAGGGCTATGTCGCCAGGATGCTGGGCCTGGCCGGCGTGCCCGACGCGGCGGCGAAGGCGGACACGATCTTCGCGCTGGAGATGAAGATCGCGGCGGCGCACGCCGACATCCCGACCAGCCAGGATGCGCACAAGGCCAACAATCCCTGGAAGCGCGCCGACTTCGCCGGCAAGGCGCCGGGGATCGACTGGGATGCTTACTGGGCAGCGGCTGGGCTTCCCGGCCAGCAGGACTTCATCGCCTGGCAGCCGGCAGCGATCGCCAAGCTGTCGGCGCTGGTGAAGAGCGAGCCGCTCGACGCCTGGAAGGACTGGCTGACCTTCCACGCGATCAGCACCGCCGCCGCGACGCTGCCCAAGGCGTTCGATCAGGCGCGCTTCGACTTCTATGGCAAGACGCTCTACGGCACGCCGCAGCAGCGCCCGCGCGACAAGCGTGCGATCGTGGCGGTCAACAACGACCTCGGCGACGCGGTCGGCCAGCTCTACGTCGCCAAATATTTCCCTGCCTCGTCGCGGACCGAGATCGAGGGGATGGTCAGGAACATCGTCGCCGCCTTCGACAAGCGCGTGGCGGCGCTCGACTGGATGGCGGACACGACCAAGGCCGAGGCGCGGCGCAAGCTCCAGGTGCTGAAGGTCGGCATCGGCTATCCCGACAAATGGCGCGACTATTCGGCGCTGGAGATCCGCGCCGACGATGCGCTCGGCAACGCCCGCCGCGCCGAGCTCGCCGAATATCGCCACCAGATCGCCAAGATCGGCAAGCCCGTCGATCGCGGGGAATGGTGGATGACGCCGCAGACGGTGAACGCGATCAACCTGCCGCTGCAGAACGCGCTCAACTTCCCCGCCGCGATCCTGGAGCCGCCGTTCTTCGACCCCAGGTTCGACGCCGCCACCAACTACGGCTCGATCGGCGCGACGATCGGGCACGAGATCAGCCACAGCTTCGACAATTTGGGCGCCGATTTCGATTCGAGCGGCAAGCTCCACAATTGGTGGACGCCGGCCGACCTCGCGCGGTTCGAGAAGGCGGGGGCGGCGCTGGTGGCGCAGTACGACGCCTATGAGGCGCTGCCGGGGCTGCACCTCAACGGCAAGCAGGAGCTGGGCGAGAACATCGCCGACGTCGCCGGCCTGACCGCGGCGTACGAGGCCTATCGCGCTTCGCTCGGCGGCAAGGAGGCGCCGGTGATCGATGGCCTGACCGGCGACCAGCGCTTCTTCCTCGCCTTCGCGCAGAGCTGGCGAACCAAGGTGCGCGAGAGGGCGCTGCGCGCCGCGATCGCGACCGACGTCCACGCGCCGGCGCAATGGCGCGTGCAGACGGTACGCAACCTCGATGCGTGGTACCCGGCGTTCAACGTGCAGCCGGGGCAGAAGCTGTATCTGGCGCCGGACAAGCGCGTGAAGGTGTGGTGAAGGTTATCGGTCCTCCCCGAGCTCGCTCGGGGAGGTGACCGTCGCGGCAGGGACGGTGGAGGTGGTGCCGGTTGCAGGATTCGAACCCGCGACCTTCGGTTTACAAAACCGCTGCTCTACCAGCTGAGCTAAACCGGCAATCACGCCAGATCCGCGGAAATCCGCGGGTGGCGCTTGTGATCGCGTGGGATAGCCCGGTCAAGTCGATTTTGGGGGCGAAATCCGGGAGCAATTGAGCGCGCGACCTTATTGGAATGAACAGCGCTCTGTCGGCACTCGCTGCCGCAAAGGTGTGCAGCGGGTCGATGTCGCCGCCGGCGGCGCTCGCGGTCTATGGCTTGGATGCGATCAGCGGGAATTCCGAGAACCAGTCCGTCTCCGCTCCGCCAATCGGCATACCCGGCGGAATCTCCGGTACGCGCGGGATCCTGTCGAGCTCGCGCTTCAGCAAGTCCGGGTCGTCGAGCATCGTGCCCATGCCACGTGCCCAGGCTGCAGCGCCATCCGTGCCACGCGCCGCGCGGAAGCGATCGGCGGCCTGCTGCACGCGGTCCGATAAAATCGCTGCCACCTCCGGTGCGGTCTGCGCCTCGCGCGCCGTACGCGCCATCGTCAGCAGCGTGCGATAGGCGATGCGGCGTTGGGTCTCGTCCATGTGCGCCGGCAGGGTGGCGGCGGTGAGCCGGTCGAGCATCGTCTCGAGGCCCGGAAGCTCCGGATCGCGGATGTGCTGGATGTAGAGCCGCGCCAGCCGGTTCGGCGCCAGCAGCGCGTCGAGCGTCACCTGCGCCGCCACGTCGGTCGCGACCAGCGGATCGAAGGCGGCGGAGCCGGCGTTGCGGAACACCTCCCGATCGAATTGCACGTCCGGCCTGCCGTTGATGCCGGACGACAGCATCCCCACCAGCGGGTCCGGCACGTGCAGCTCCGACGCGCCCAGCGTCCGCGTCAGCGCGTCGATCGCGGCATTCTGCGCCGCCGCCGGCACCGGCGAGGCCGGGGGGCGGCCGTCTCCGGCCACCGCGTAGGAGAGGTCGACGCCGCCGACCAGCTTGGCCGCGGCATCGACCTGATAGCGGTGAAGCAGCCACACCGGCACGAACTTGCGTCTGAGATTGGACAGCGGCTCGCCCTGGCGCAGCACATGCGGGCCGAAGCCGGCAATGGCGACGCGCCGCACCTCCATCATCCGCACCAGCTCGGCGGCGGGATCAGGGCCATTGTCCCACATGCTGCCCCACGGGCTCGGCCCATCGACCGAGCGGCCGTCGATATCGGTGACGAAGCGCATCCCCGCCTGCTCGGCGGCGCGGGCCTTGGCATCGGCCGCCTGGTCGGGATCGATGCCGGGCGCCGGGTCGGCGTAGAGCCAGTCGACCGCGAACTTGTCCCAGGTGCCGATGCCGCTGGCATAGGCGTCCGACAGGTCGATGCGGCCGTCCTTGAGCAGGATGTTGGGACCGGGATAATCCATCACCGAGGTGCGCCCCTGCGTGCTGCCGGCGAAATTGTGCATGAAGCCGAGCGCGTGGCCGACCTCGTGCGCGCCGAGCTGGCGGAGGCGCGCGAGCGAGACCTGCACCGGATCGCTGGGGCTGCCGCCGTTGGTTTCGCCGGCGCCGACCAGGCTCTCGAAGATCACCATGTCCTGCCGCACGCGCAGCGAGCCGAGCACGACCGAGCTCTTCACGATCTCGCCGGTGCGCGGGTCGATGATCGCCTGGCCGTAGGACCAGCTGCGCGTCAGCCGGTTGCCCCAGTTGACGACATTGTAGCGCACGTCGAGCGGATCGACCTCGGGCGGCAGCATCCGGACCTGGAAGGCGTCGATCAGCCCCGCCGCGTCGAATGCCTGCGACCACCAGCCGACGCCCTCGGCCAGCGCGGTGCGCACCGGCTCGGGTGCGGCGGTGTCGATGTAGAAGACGATCGGCTTCTTGACGCGCGAGCGCGGCGCGGCGGGATCGACCTTCTCCAGGCGGAAGCGATTGGCGAGCGCATAGACGACATCCTGGCCGAGCGGCGTCCCGAAATCGAAGACCTGCGTGCCGTTGGCGCTCGAGCGGATGTCGAAGCGGCGCGGGCGATAGCCGGGAGCCGGAAGGCGGATCAGCGAGTGGTGGACGACGAGGCTCACCTGGCGGGGATCGGGCGCGATCTCGCTCACCTCCTCGCCCGGCGTGTCCGACTGATAGGTCTGGATCGCCTCCATCTCGATGTTGTCGGGGAAGACCTTGACCGACGCGGGATCGGCCGCGCTCAGCGCCTCGGCCAGCTTGAAGCCCTTGCCGCCGCCTGCCGGGCTGTTGAGCGCCTTGGCGATGCCGACAGCGTCGCGCGTCAGGAAGGAGGCGAGGTCGATGACGACGCTGCCGTCGGGCGCCGTGGAGATGACGTCGGTCATCCACACGGCGCTGGCCGGGAAGCTTTCCCGCGCACCGCGCTGGACCTCGGCGCCGCCGGTGGCGCGGAACCGCGGGTTCTCGAAGAGCACCGCCATCTTCCTGCCGTAGCGGCGGAAGGCCAGCACCTCGGTCGGCCCGTTCATGGCATGATCGAGCCGGATCGGCGCCGAGCCGAGCCCGGTCCGCAATGCGCTCGCGTAAAGGAAGCGGCCGGAGCTTCCGTCCGGGCCGGGCGGCGGCAGCGTGACGAGGATGCGGCCGGTCGCCGCCTCGACCTTGACCGGCAGCAGCGCGGCGTCGCTCCTCTGTGCCGCCGCGGCGGGGGCCAACGGACCCGCCGTCGCCGCGAGAAGCGAAGCGGCTGCCGCCAGCTTGAAGTTCCGTATCGACCCCATGTTCTTCCCCCGTTTCGGCGTGCTGCCGGCTCTTTTCGAAGGGTATCAGCAACGGCGTTGCACTTCCCGTCATTTTGCAACAGTTTTCGGAAACAGGATCACCGATTGCTGCAAGAAGGACGAGGATCATGATCGAATCGATCACGGAGCCGCTGGACGCCACCGATTACCGCATTCTCCAGGAGCTGTCGGCCGACGGGCGCGTATCCGATGTCGCGCTGGGGGAACGCGTCCATCTGTCGAGCACGGCGGCGGCGCGGCGGCGCAAGATCCTGGAGGAACGAGGAGCGATCCGCGGATACAACGCCGATCTCGACCTGGGGCGGCTCGGCCTTCACATCGTCGTGCTGGTCGCGATCGAGCTGAGCTCGCAGGCCGAGCAGGTGCTGAACGAGTTCGAGACGGCGGTGGTGCGCTGTCCCTCGATGTCCTTCTGCAGCTTCGTGTCGGGTGATACCGACTTCATCATGATCGTGCATGTCCGCTCGTTCGAGGATTACGACCGGGTCTATCGCAGCGAATTGTCGACGCTGCCGCACGTCGCGCGCATCCGCAGCAGCTTCGTGATGCGCCAAGTGGCCCAGCGGACCGCGCCGCCGATCCTGTTTCAGGACAGGAGACGGGATTCGTCGTCTAAGAGCGAATCGTCGTAGATATTTTTCAACGTTGCGACAACGATGGCGGAAAAGCGTTCTAATCTGCCTCCCTAGGTTTGAAATCCTGCTCCGTATACCACTTTCCGGGTAATATTTCCTGAGAAGCTGCGTGGCGTTTCCGGTAACTTTGTTTCGAAAACGAGCCGGATCGCTATCGGACTGGAATGCCAGCGAGGCGTGAACAAACGGGCCATGGTTCAGCAGAAGAGGAGGACGACGAGCCAGGGAGGGGGTGCCGAGACGGACAAGGCCAACAAAAGGGGCTGTCATGACGTATCTCGGCAATACCGTTGCACGCTGTTCGAAGACCCGGGCGTTCCGGCGCGCCATCCTCGCCACTGCCGGCACGATGCCATTGTTGCTCGCCGGCACGGCCGCCGCGCAGAGCGCCGACGCACAGGCGGCCGAGGCTCCGCCGACGCAGGAGGTCCTGCCGCAAGGCGGACCGATCCGCTCCTCCAACACGGATACGCAGACGGTGAACGAGGCGGGGGGACGCCCGGTCGATGCGGAAACCGGCGAATCGCTGGCCGACGCGGCCGGGGAGAGCGGCCGGGAAGGCGAGATCGTCGTCACCGGCAGCCGCATCGTCCGCGATGGCTACAATGCGCCGACGCCGGTCAGCGTGATCAGCACCGCCGACATCCAGGCCAATGCCCCCGCCAACCTCGCCGATTTCGTCAACACGCTGCCGGCGATCGCGGGCAGCTCGACTCCGGCCAACAGCTCGGGCTCGCTGTCGAACGGCAATGCCGGCATCAATGCGCTCAACCTGCGCTCGCTCGGCACCAACCGCACGCTGGTGCTGCTCGACGGGCAGCGCTCGGTCGCGAGCAGCGTCAGCGGCACGGTCGACATCAACACCTTTCCGCAGGAGCTGGTCGAGCGGGTCGAGGTGGTGACCGGCGGCGCCTCCTCCGCCTACGGGTCGGACGCGGTCGGCGGCGTCGTCAACTTCATCCTCAACAAGAACTACCAGGGCTTCAAGGCCTCGGCGGAGTCGGGCATCACCACCTACGGCGACACGCCCACCTACAAGTTCACCGCGACCGCCGGGAAACGATTCCTCGACGATCGGCTGCGCGTGATCGTCAGCGGCGAATATTTCAAGCAGGACGGCCAGCACAGCATCGACCGCGACTGGAACAAGAGCCGCACGTTCCTGATCACCAATCCCGCCTATGCACCGGCCAACGGCCAGCCGCAGTATGTCGTCGCGTCGGACGTCGGCCTCAACCAGATGACCCCGGGCGGCCTGATCCGCCAGATCGGCGCGACGGCGGGCGCCTATAGCGGGCCGCTCGAAGGCACCTATTTCGGCCTGGTCGATCCCGCGACCGGCGTCGCCGCGACCGGCATCCTCGACTTCGGGGCGCAGAGCGCGCCCTATATGGTCGGCGGCGACGCGGCCTATACGTTGAGCTCCCACCTCGGCACCAACACGCTGTCGCCCGACGAGGAGCGGATCACCGGCTTCGGTCGCGTCAGCTTCGACGTCACCGACAGCCTCCAGGTCTTCGGCCAGTTCAGCTACAACCGCTACGAAGGCCTGTCCTATTACCAGGCCTCGCGCACGCCGTCGGTGACGATCGCCGCCGACAATGCTTTCCTGCCCGAGGCCATCCGCGCCGCGCTCGCGGCGGGCGGATACAGCTCGCTGGTCATCGGCACCACCAACGCCGGCATCCCGGCGGCGGGCAGCAACAACACGCGCGAGGTGTTCCGCTATGTCGCCGGCGCCAACGGCCGCTTCATGATCGGCGGCGGCGAGTGGAAGTGGGACGCCTATTACCAGAAGGGCGTCATGAAGGCGCAGGAGCTGCTGGTGAACACTTGGAACACCGCCCGGCTCGCGCTCGCCACCGATGCGGTGTTCGCGCCGGCGGGCAATGCCGCGGGCGTTGCCGCCGGCACGGTCGTCTGCCGCTCGACGCTCGCCGATCCGGCCAACGGCTGCGTGCCGATCAACCGCATCGGCGTCGGCGGCATCACCCAGGAAGCGCTCGACTATATCTTCGGCCCCGGCCAGCCCGAGCGGCTCCAGACGATCAAGCAGGACGTGGCGGCGGCCAGCTTCAACGGCACCTTGTTCCGCCTGCCCGCCGGCCCGGTCGCGGTCGCCTTCGGCGGCGAATGGCGGCGCGAGCAGGTCAACGGCTCGGTCGATCCGCTCTACCAGTCGGGCTGGCAGTATGGGAACTATCAGGTCAACCGCGGCTCCTATGACGTGACCGAGGGTTTCGTCGAGCTGGCGGTGCCGGTCTTCGCCGGCTTCGACGTCAACGCGGCGGGCCGCTTCACCCATTACAGCACGTCCGGCGATGTCCAGACCTGGAAGGTCGGCGCGACCTGGCAGCCGATCAAGGACGTCAAGCTGCGCGGCACCGTCAGCCGCGACATCCGCGCGCCCAACCTCAACGAGCTGTTCGCCAGCGGCACGCGCCGCACCAACACCGTGCAGATCCCGCTGCCCGACGGCAGCTTCCGGCCCGACACCTTCCTCGAGAACACCACCGGCAATCTCGACCTTCAGCCGGAGAAGGCCGACAGCTGGAGCGTCGGCGCGGTGCTGACGCCGACCTTCCTGCCCGGCTTCGCGCTCTCGGCGGACTATTTCGACATCTCGATCAAGGACGCGATCGGCGTGATCACCGCCGACAACACCGCGATCCTCTGCTATGTGCAGACCGTCCAGTCGTTCTGCGACAACATCATCGTGGATCCGGCGACCGGCCTCACCCAGCAGATCAACCTCAAGCCGATCAACTTCTCGTCGCAGAAGGCGCGAGGTCTCGACATCGAGACCAGCTATCGCCTGCGGCTGGACGAGATCGCGTCGAGCCTGCCCGGCGACCTCATGCTGCGCGGCCTCGTCACCTACAATATCGAGAACACGACCGACAACGGCATCAACCTGCCGGTCGACAGCGCCGGCGCCAACACCGGCAGCGGCCCGCCGAGCTGGGTCTACAACGTCAGCGCCACCTACAGCGTCGCCGACGTGACCTTCAGCCTGACCGGGCGCGGCGTCAGCGACGGCGTCTACAACAACAATTACATCGAGTGCGCGAGCGCTTGCCCCGCCTCGACGGCGGACAACCGCACGATCAACGACAACCACATCGACGGCGCGCTGTTCGTCGACACCTCGATCACCGTGAAGTTCCCCGCCTGGGCGGGGCAGGGATCGCTGCAGCTCGCGATCCGCAACCTGTTCGACAAGGACCCGGTAATCATCGGCAACGGTCCGAGCCAGGACAACACCACCGCCTATCCGCAGACCAACCGCAACTTCTACGACACGCTGGGCCGCACCTTCCGCGTGGTGGCGCGCATCGCGCTCTGATCTTCAGAATCCAGGGGAAAGAGACAATGAGGACGTTTTCGCTTGCCGCCGCGCTTCTTCTCTCGGGCACGACTCTGTCCGCGCCGGCATTCGCCGATGCGAGCCCGAAGCTCAAGACCGAGGCCGAGGCCGGCGTGGAGGCGCGGGCGAAGCTCGCGCAGGAGATGGTCGATTCCATCTTCAGCTTCGCCGAGCCGGGTTTCCAGGAGTTCAGGACGTCGGAATACGTGACCGACATCCTCGCCAAGAACGGCTTCAGGATCGAGAAGGGCGTGGCCGGCATCCCCACCGCCTGGACCGCGACCTGGGGCGAGGGCGGGCCGCTGATCGCGCTCGGCTCCGACATCGATGCGCTGCTGGGACTGTCGCAGGTGCCGGGCATCCCGACGATCAAGCCGCAGGTCGAAGGCGCGCCGGGCCATGGCGAGGGCCATAATTCGGGTATGCCGCTGGTCGTGGTGGCCGCGCTGGCGGCGAAGGACGTGATGGAGAAGCACGGCATCAAGGGTCGGCTGATGATCTGGCCGGGCGTCGCCGAGGAGCTGCTCGCCACCAAGGCCTTCTACGTCCGCGACGGGCTGTTCAACGGCGTCGACGCGTGCATCTTCACCCATGTCAGCCGCGACTTCAGCACCGCCTGGGGGCCGCTGCCCAGCAACGGCATGGTCTCCGTCGAATATACCTTCAAGGGGAAGACCGCCCATGCCGCCGGCCAGCCCTGGTCCGGCCGCAGCGCGCTCGACGGCGTCGAGCTCATGGACATCGCCTGGAACATGCGGCGCGAGCATCTGCCGCTCACCCAGCGCTCGCATTACGTGATCACCAACGGCGGCGGCCAGCCCAACGTCGTGCCCGGCGAGGCGTCGGTCTGGTATTATTTCCGTGAGCAGAGCTTCAAGTCGATCCGCGAGCTGTTCCAGACGGGCAACGAGATCTCGGAAGCCGCCGCCAAGGCGACGGGCACGACCGTCTCGCATCGCATCCTCGGCTATGCCGCGCCCAACTACGGCAACCGGCCGCTCGCGGAGGCGGCGTTCAGGAACATCGAGCGCGTCGGTATGCCCAAATGGACCGCCGCCGACCAGGCCTTCGCCAAGGCGGTGCAGCAGGCCAACGGCTTCGAGCTCGAGCCGCTCGCGACCGAGGTGACGCCGCTCTCCACCCCCGAGAAGCGCGGCCCGTCGATGGGCGGGGGCTCGGACGATATCGGCGATATCATGTGGACCGTGCCGACCATCACGATCCGCTTCCCGTCGAACGTCCCCAACGCGATCGGCCACAACGTGACCGCGGCGATGGCGATGGCGACCCCGATCGCGCACAAGGGCGTGGTGGTGGGCGCCAAGGCGCTGTCGGCGACCATCCTCGACCTGATGACGACGCCCAAGCTGGTCGCGGACGCCAAGGCCTATTTCAACGACGTCCAGCTCAAGGACCAGAAATATGATCCGGTGCTGACCGCCGAGGACAAGCCGGCGATCCATCTGAATACCGAGATCATGCGGCGGCTGCGGCCGGAGATGGAGAAGACCTACTACGACCCGGCGAAGCACCCGACGTATCTGGATCAGCTCGGCATCGCTTATCCCCAGACCAAGTGATTGTTCGGCCCGCGGCGACCCGCGGGCCGTTCCAGCGCCCTCGCGCGTTCGCTCTCATCTCGCAGCAAGGAAAAACGATGCCTCAGTCCATGGTCACGCTTCCGCCCGATATCGTGAGGCACATGATCGCCAATTGCCCGGGCCGCACCGACGAAGCGCTGCAGCCCAGATTCGGGATCAGCTACAATACGTGGCGGCAGATCGAGCGGGGGGCCGCGCTCCGCCGGTCGCTTGCCGAGCGCCTCGTTCAGCGGATCTCGGCGGAGCGGGAAGGTTCCGAAAGCGACCGGACGAGGAGCTAGGCGCCCGAACCGCTGCGCCGCCAGCCACGCTCGCCAGATGACCGCGGATCGCGTTGATGAACTGGCGCGCCCGGCAGGATTCGAACCTGCGACCACGAGCTTAGAAGGCACGTGCTCTATCCAGCTGAGCTACGGGCGCCTGCCGCGCCGATTAGCGTGGATTGCGCCGCCGCGATACCGTCTTCATAGATGTTTCGCATGAGCGAAGGGGCAGCACCGGCCGCGGTCGACGCGCGCGAGGTTTCGGGCGGGCATTTCCGCTATTTTGATTGGGTGATGGCGGCGTTCGTCGCGATCCTTCTCTTGTCGAACGTGATCGGCGCCGGCAAGGTCGCGAGCCTAGGCGGCTTCATATTCGGTGCCGGTATCCTCTTCTTCCCGATCTCCTATGTGATCGGAGATGTGATGACGGAGGTCTACGGCTACGCCCGCGCGCGGCGGTGCATCTGGGCAGGTTTTGTCGCGGTGGTGTTCATGGCGCTGATGAGCTGGGTGGTGGTCAGCCTGCCGCCTGCGGCCGGCTGGACCGGCCAGGCCGCCTATGAGACCGTGTTCGGGCAGGTGCCCAGGATCGTATTCGCTTCGGTCGTTGCCTTCTGGGTCGGCGAGTTCGTCAACAGCTTCGTGCTTGCCAAGATGAAGCTGCTGACCGGCGGCCGGATGCTGTGGACGCGGACGATCGGCTCGACCGTGTTCGGCCAGGCGGCCGACAGCCTGATCTTCTATCCGCTTGCCTTCCTCGGCGTCTGGCCGAACTCGCAGGTGGTGGCGGTGCTCGTCACCAATTGGGCGCTGAAAGTGGGATGGGAGATCGTCCTCACCCCCGTCACCTATGCGGTGGTCGGCTTCCTCAAGCGCCGCGAGGGCGTCGACGTGTTCGATCGCGGCACCGATTTCACCCCTTTCTCGGCCAGGGTATGAGCGATCTTCAGACGGCCAAGATCTGGCTGATCAGCCACGTCCATCTCGCCAAGGACGCGCTGCACATCTATGTCGGGCTGGCGGTGTTCTTCGCGACGCTGCTGGTGCTGCGCTGGCGGATCGGAAGCTGGAAGCCGCTGATCGCGGTGGCGGTCGTCGCGCTTGCGGGAGAGGTCTGGGACCTGCGCGACAGCGTCGTGTTCCGCACCCGAATGGATGTCTGGGGCAACTGGCACGACATCTGGAACACGCTGTTCTGGCCGGCCGCGATCACGCTGCTGGCCCGCTGGACGAGCGTATTCGGCAAGAAGTTCCGCGGCTAGCGCCGTCAGGCGACCGCTTCGAGCAGCCCCTCGAACAGCCGCCGCCCGTCGGTGCCGCCGTGCGCGGCCTCGATCTTGCGCTCGGGGTGGGGCATCATGCCGAGCACATTGCCCTCGGCATTGAGGATGCCCGCGATCGACCGCGCCGATCCGTTGACGGGTTCGGCGTAACGAAAGGCGACACGCCCTTCGCCCTCGAGGCGGTCGAGCGTCTCGTCGTCGGCGACGTAATTGCCGTCGTGATGCGCCACGGGCACGCTCAGCGTCTCGCCGGAGCGATAGCGGCTGGTGAACAGGCTCTGGCTGTTCTCGACGCTCAGCGCCACGTCGCGGCAGACGAAGTCGAGGCCGGCATTGCGCATCAGCGCGCCGGGCAGCAGTCCCGCCTCGGTCAGCACCTGGAAGCCGTTGCACACGCCCAGCACCGGCACGCCGCGCCCGGCCGCCTCGACCACCGCGCGCATCACCGGCGAGCGCGCCGCCATCGCGCCGCTGCGCAGGTAATCGCCGTAGGAGAAGCCGCCCGGCAGCGCGACCAGGCCGAGACGGTCGGGAAGCTCGGCCTCGCCGTGCCAGACCATGTCCGGCCGCTTGCCCGTCACCTCCTCCAGCGCGACCGCCAGGTCCCGGTCGCAGTTGGAGCCCGGGAAGACGATCACCGCCGTCTTCATGCCGCCTTCTCCACGCGATAATTCTCGATCACCGTGTTGGCGAGCAGCTTGCGGCACATCTCGTCGATCTGGGCGTCCGACGTGCCGTCGGCGACGTCGAGCTCGAACACCTTGCCGGCACGGACCTGATCCACGCCGGAGAAGCCGAGGCCGGCGAGCGCGTGCTCGATCGCCTTGCCCTGCGGGTCGAGCACGCCGTTCTTGAGCGTCACCACGATGCGGAGTTTCATGGCCGCGCCTATGGCGTCTCGGCGCGGCGAGGGCAAGGTGGGAACGGCGTCAGAAATAGCGCGTGAGGGCGAGGCGGAGGCGCAGCCGATCGTTGGCGAAGAAGGGGAGGGTGGAATCGGTCCGCGAATAGCTGAGCTGCGCCGAGGGCGAGAAGCCCATGTAGCCGAACTTGCGAGCGCCGAGCGACAGGCCGCCGCTGAGCCGCCAGTCCCTGCGCGGATGGGGCGAGAAGATCGTCAACGGTGCGTTGTAGCTCGCGTGCGATACAACGCCGTTCAGCACGAAGCTGATCCCCAGCGGCAGCGTGCCGCCAAGGCCGAGCGAGCCGCCGAGCTCGGCATTGGAGTAGATCGGCGTCCGCAGCAGGTCGCGGCGTGCGAACAGGCCGCCGGTAACGACGAGCGACGACGAGACCGAGCGCTCGGCATTGGCGTAAAGTCCCAGCTGCCAGCCGCTGTAGGCGCGGTCGAACAGCGCCGTGGTGCGACGCGCGTCGAACTGGATGCCGAGGCGGGTCTTGTCGGCGACCGCGAGCTGGCCGCCGAGACGGGTACCGAGCTGACGGCTGACGCTCCGTCCGCCGTACCAGCGCTGCGCGCCGACGAGCTGGCCGAACAGGCTGGCGTCGTCCGACAGATTGAGCTGCGGGCCGGCGGCGAGCTGGACCAGATAATCGTCAAACTCACGGCCTCGATAGTTGCTGCCGCTGCCGTTGAGGTCGACCAGCAACGCCGTTCTGCCCGACACCGGCAGGCGCAGGCCGGCGTTGAGGCTCGCGACTTGCCCGGTGCCCGAGCGCGCCCTGATGGTATCGTCGAGCGCAACGGGCAAGGTGATGTCGCCGAGTTGGATGTTGATCCGGTCGGCGGAGGTGGCGCCGTTGATGTTGCTGTCCGGCGCGATGCCGAAGTCCATGTCGAGCCGCCACGGCCGCTGCGACCGGATCACCTCGCGCACGCCGCGGATGATGCGGGCGAGGTCGGGCGGCAGCTCGTCGTCCTGCTGCGCGATCCTGAGCTGGCGGTCGGCGCTCGCGGTCTTGCCGAGCCCGATCAGCGCACGCGCCAGCTCGAGCCGGACGCGGGTCTGGCCGGGATTGTCGGCCAGGATCGCCCTGAACAGCTCGGCCGCGCGCTTGTAGTCGCCTTGTTCGGCAGCGGCGTAGCCGGCGAGGAAGCGGCCTTGCAGCCGCATCTCCGGCGAGCGCGACAGCGCCGCGATCAGCGGCTCCGCATCGGCGAAACGCTTCGCCTGGACGAGCGCTTCGGCCTGGGCGAGGAGCTGCTGCGATGCCGGCGTGCCGAGCGTCTCCTGCGCCGAGGCAGGGAGCGTGGACAGGACCAACGGCATCGCCGCGATCAGGACCGGGCACCGCATGTCCGAACATCTCCCGTCCGCCCGTCGAGGTCGAGCGCAGGAGTAGGTGGACGGCGCTAAGGCCCGTTGAAGATTGCCTCCGGAACGGCGCCGAAGCCGGGCTTACTTGCCGCGGCGCTTGCGGTGCGATTCGAGGTCGAGCACCGCCGAATCGGCGCCTTCGGGCAGCAGGCCGAGCCGGCGGGCGACCTCCTGATAGGCCTCGACCTCGCCGCCGAGGTCGCGGCGGAAGCGATCCTTGTCGAGCTTCTCGTTGGTGACCATGTCCCACAGGCGGCAATTGTCCGGACTGATCTCGTCGGCCAGGATGATGCGGCTGTAGTCGTTGTCCCAGATCCGCCCGAACTCGAGCTTGAAGTCGACCAGGCGGATGCCGATCCCCGCGAACAGGCCGGAGAGGAAGTCGTTCACCCGGATCGCGAGGTCGGCGATGTCGTGGAGCTCGTCCTGGCTCGCCCAGCCGAAGCAGAGGATATGCTCGTCGCTGACCATCGGATCGCCGAGCGCATCGTCCTTCAGGCAATATTCGATGATCGTGCGGGGCAGCTGCGTGCCCTCCTCGATCCCGAGCCGCTTCGACAGCGATCCGGCGGCGACGTTGCGCACCACCACCTCGATCGGCACGATCTCGACCTGGCGGATGAGCTGCTCGCGCATGTTGAGCCGGCGGATGAAATGCGTCGGCACGCCGATGTTGGCGAGCAGTGTGAAGATATGCTCGGAAATGCGATTGTTGAGGACGCCCTTGCCGCTGATCGTGCCCTTCTTCTGCGCGTTGAACGCGGTCGCGTCGTCCTTGAAATACTGGATCAGCGTGCCCGGCTCCGGACCCTCGTACAGGATCTTGGCCTTGCCCTCGTAGATCTGGCGGCGGCGAGCCATCGGCGACGGTCCCCTTGGAAAAAGAGCAGCCCCGGCGGCACGGAACGTGCTCGCGCCGGGGCGGGAAGGGCGCCGCCTATACGGTATGGGGCGCCGTCAATCAATCAGCCGCGGACGCCTCCGGTTCGATCCGTTCGCTCCGCCTCGGCCGCCAGCGCGGAAGCAGCCGGCGCGCGGCGAAGACGATGACGCCGATCAGCAGCGCCCAGGGCGCGAGGATGATCGCGAGCTGGAGGATCGCGCTCAGACCGCCGACGAACAGGCTCGCCGACTGCACCACCGCATCGGCCAGACCGCCGCGCGCCGCGGCGGGCCCCGGCGCGATCGCCTGATACCGGATTTCGACCGTCGACATCGCGACCCGGCCGCGCAGCTCGGCGAGCCAGCCCTTGGCCTGATCGATCTCCTCCTGCGCGGCGGCGACGCTGCGTTCGGCTTCGACCAGCTCGGCGACCTTGCCCTGGCGGGTGCGGAGGACCTCGGTGAGTCGGGCGACGAGCAGTTCGCGTTGCTTCAGCCGGGCCTCGGTGTCGACGATGTCCTTCGAGACGTCCTCGGCGGTGATGGTGCTGGAAACCGCGCGGCCGCCGGCGCCGGTGACCACGCTCGTCAGCTCCGCGCCGAATTTCCGTGCGACGCCGCTGGCGACGCGGAGCTTGAGCTTCGCCGAGGCAGCGTCCTCGTCGCCGCCCGCGCTTTCCATCGAGAGGAGCTGGCAGCGCGTCGGCCCGAGCGCGTCGCACAGCGCGACATGGCGGCCCTGGACCTTGGCGATGGCCCGTTCCGGCAAGCGGAAGACATAGCCGTAGCTGTACGCCATCTGCGGGACGACGACCTTGAGCGGTTCCGGCGCAGTCCCGGCTTCCTTGAGGCGAGGCGCTTCCGTGGGCGCCTCCGCTGTCGCCAGGGCCTCGTCCTGGGAGGGCTGCGCCTTCTGGATGCTGCCGCAGCCGGCGAGCGTCAGGATAGCCGCCGCCGCGAGGATCTTGCGCATCGCCCGGTCTCCCCTGTGATAGATATCATGTCTCACGAGGGGGATTGGGCGTCAACGGTCCGATTCGGTCACGACGCGACCACCCGCGCGCCTGCATCCGCTCCATGCGATCGGCGGCGATGCCGGATAGGCTAGGGCTCGCGTCCCGAGATGCGCGCGATCTCCCGCGCGACCATCGCCTCGACGATCTCGGGCAGGTGGGTGTCGAGCCATTCGCGGAGCATCGGCCGCAGCATCTCGCGCACCAGGCCCTCCAGCGTGTCGCTGCCCGCAACACCGGGCTTCACCACCATGCGCGACAGCGTCTCCAGCGGGCCGCGGCTCGCCTCGGCGACGTCGGGGGAGATGATCGGCTCGGGTCCAGCCGGCGCGGCCTGCTCGTCCTCCGGCGCCTTGGAGACGGAAGCGCGGTCCGACAGCTCCAGCACCTCGTCGCGTTCCACCGCGGGCGGCGGCGCCATCGGGCGTACCGGCCGGGGCTTGCGGGCGGCGGGCGCGGCCTCGCTCTCCTCGATCACCCTTTTGATCGAGGAGAGGATTTCCTCCATCGTCGGCTCCGAGCTGACGTCTCCCATCAGCCGTCTCCTCATCGCAAGAACAACGCGTCGTTAACGCGGTGTAACTGCGGGATTGGCCGGGGTGCTGTCAACGGGGCGCTGCAGCGCGGGGTCGTTGAGCTCGGCGTTTGGGCCGATCACCGGCGTCTGCGCGGGCGTATCAACGGTGCGGGTCGCGATCGGCTGCGGGTCGGGATCATCGTCCCAATCGTTGATGTTGCCCTTGACCCGGTTATAGTTGGCGACCGGATCATAGAGCGGCCCGCCGTCGAGGCCGAGGTCCTTGGCCTCCGCCTGGCCCATCGCCGCGAGCAGCGCGAAGCCGGCGACATAGGCGTCGCGCCGCGCGGTCACCAGCGTCACCTGTGAATTGAGCAGCTCCTGCTCGGCGTTGAGGATGTCGAGGATGGTGCGGGTGCCGACGCTGTTCTCGGCGCGGACGCCCTCCAGCGAGAGCTTGTTGGCCTGGACCGCGATCTCGCTGCTGTGGATCACCTGCTGCGCCGACTGCCAGCTCGCATAGGCGGAGCGCGTCTGGGCGATGACGCCGCGTTCGGTCTCGGTCACCTGCTCGATCGCTTGCGATCGCCGCGCCTGCGCCTGGCGGACCTGCGCGGAGGGGCGGCCGCCCTGGAACAGCGGCAAGGTCATCGACAGGCCGGCGGTGGCGCCGATGCCGTTGCCGGGTGTCCCGCTCGCGCTGGAGAGGGTGCCCAGATAATTGTAATAGGTCCCGCCGACGATCACGTTGACGCGCGGCAGCCGGGCCGTCTTGGCGACGCTGACGTCGTAGCGCGTGGCGTCGCGCGCCTTCGCCGCGGCGAGCAGCAGCGGATTGTTGTCGAGCGCGACGCCGACCGCCCCGTCGGGATTGCTCGGCAGGTTCGGCAGCGCCGGCGGCTCCTCCAGCGCGCCCGGGGGCGTGCCGATGATGCGCACATAACCTTCGCGGCTGGCGATCAGCTGCGCCTCGGCCGAGCGGAGCTGGCCCTCCGCCACCGCGAGCCGCGCCTCCGACTGGGCGACGTCGGTGCGGGTGAGGTCG
The DNA here is from genome assembly GCF_051400615.1 of Sphingomonas astragali. Lineage (NCBI taxonomy): Bacteria > Pseudomonadati > Pseudomonadota > Alphaproteobacteria > Sphingomonadales > Sphingomonadaceae > Sphingomonas > Sphingomonas astragali. The sequence goes on along the minus strand of NZ_JBLFFH010000002.1, from coordinate 700,767 downwards.
CCGACCTCGAACCGGTCGCGCGTCGCCTGGAGGTTGACCTGCAGCGCGCGGACGTTCTGCCGGTTGAGCGCGACGATCGCCTCGTCGCGGATCACGTCCATGTAGGCGGCGACCACCGCGGTGAAGAGGTCCGCCTCGGTGCCGCGCAGGCTGGCGCGACCGGCCTCGACGCGGGTGCGGGCGGCGTTCACCGAATTGCGCACCGCGCCGAAGCTGAGGATCGGATAGCTGACGCTCGCGCTGGCGTTGAGCGCCCGCTCCGGCGCCAGGAAATTGTTCTGCGCGTTCTTCATCGTCTCGGTGAAGTCGGCTTGCGACTGCACCGAGGGCAGGCCGTCCGCGCGGGCGATCGGCACATTCTCGTCCTGCGCGCGCAGGTCAGCCCGCGCCGCGCTGAGCGTCGGGTTGGTGTTGTAGGCGCGCACCAGCGCCTCGCGCAGCGTGTCCGCGGACGCGGGCGTCGCGAGCAGGGCTGAGATCGCCACCCCCCCGGCGGCCGTCAGAAGAAAGCGTCGCATCATCATCCCGGAAATTGGAACCCGCGCGGCCGGGCGAAGCCGGGCAGCAGCGCGCAGTCGATGTCGGCGAAATCGGCGAGGCCGTGACCGCCCCCGGTGCGGACGCCGGTCGCGAGGCGCGTCACCCCGCGGTCGACGATCCCGGTGCCGATCCGCCCGCCGGGATGGAGCTGCTCGACCAGCTTCGCCGGCAACACCTCGACCGCGCCGTCGATCAGCAGCACGTCATAGGGCGCGCCGTCCGGATGGCCGGCGGCGAGATCGCCCTCGATGACGGTGACGTTGTCGGTTCCCGCCAGCGCCTCGCGCGCCATACCGGCAAGCACCGAATCGCTTTCGACCGCGACCACCTCCCGCGCGAGCCTCGCCAGCACAGCGGCGGTATAGCCGGCGGTCGCGCCGATCAGCAGCACCTTGTCGCCGGCGCCGATCCCGACCTCGGTCAGCAGCCGCCCGGTGGCGAGCGGCGGGTTCTGCTTGCGGCCGCCGGGCAGCGGCAGCGGCGTGTCGCGATAGGCGAGCGCGTCATGGCCCGGCACGAACTTCTCGCGCGGCACCGCCGCCATCGCCTCGACCACGCGTGCGTCGCTGACTCCACTCGTCCGGAGCTGGCTGGCCACCATCGCGTGGCGCGCGATGTCGGTGTCGGGGAAGGTCGTCGTCATCATCGTCCTCGATGTCGCACAACTGTTTTAGTCATGCAATACAGTTGTTGTCGCGAGGCTGCATATCGTGCTCGCGGAGCCCAGCCAAGCCGGTGTAAGAACTTCCTGCACGAGTGTGGATTCGGCGCTATCCGGTTGACACGCCGCCCCGGGCGCGGGCATTGGCGCCGACCACCACCTGATCGGGGCCCGATGGCGGAGTGGTGACGCAGCGGACTGCAAATCCGTGCACGCCGGTTCGATTCCGGCTCGGGCCTCCACCCCCTACAAAATCGCGCGTAATTTCAGTAACTTACGCCGGTTTTGTGTCTAACCCAGTAATGAGGTTAGACACTAGGCGAAAATTCCAGCGTCGACGGCATCGATGTATTCGAGCACTTCAAGGCCTCGTCCAAGCGCGACCAGCTGCTCCGCAGTGAGGCCGCCGAAGCCTGCGATTGGCTCAGTTCGGTACCAAGTCCATGCGAGCGCCGGCGCTGGGAAATGCGGCGTCAACCGGTCGATGATCTGCATCTCAACCAGCGGATCGTTCATCGGCCCCACTTCTCCTTCGCCAGTAGACTCGACACGGAACGCCCGCCGGGAAGCGGTCGATCAGCTCTTCAGGATACCCATTCTCGCGAAGCCAATCGTCGAGGTGCTGCTCTGGATCGCCATCATAAACTTTGGGGAAACCGTATGCATGACCATCCGGTGGATCGATCATCATCACCCGATCAGCCATCAGTTTCGCCCTTCTTCTGCGAAGTTTGTTGGTTGGCCAGATCCCAATGAGCAAGCCGGGTGAGAGCTGTCCGGGCCAACTTCTTTTGATTTGCCTCGGCAACATAGGTGGAAACCTCGCGATCACCACTCCAGCCCCCCGCCGCTTTCAGCTGCTGCTGAGTCGCATCCACATGTTCGGCTAGCTGCCGTGCTGTCGATTTGCGTACACCGTGGGCCGTGCAGTGCGGAAGACCCGCAGCGACACATTGCTTTTTAAACCACTGACTGAAGCCCTTCTCAGAAAATGGCTTACCCCAGTCGGTGACGAGGATCGTATGCGCTCCGATCGCGCTCATCGCTTGAATCGCTTCTGTGAGCTGTACAGGCTCCGGCACCCAGGTGAACTTCTGGTTCTTCTCGTTCCAGACCTCGATTTGACCATTGCGCCGCTGCGTGGGGCTGAAGGTACGAGCATCGCCTCCCCGCTGCATCGTCCAGCGAAGAATTTCGAGCGCCAAGCGCGCCTTCGTCCCAACGCGGTGATGAGCCCGAAACTGATCGATCTCGCCGTCAGTCCAGGTGTGGAAGCCCGTCGTTTTCGGTGTTGCGGGCGCGTCAGCGAGCTCAACAGGATTGCCGCTGATGCAGGCGTAGCCAACCACGCCGGCTCCCTGCAGTTTCAGCGCGTGTGCGAAGAGACGGCGCAGCAACTTGCGGAACCGTTCGGCGGCGAAGGGCCCGCCGATCTTTCGGCCGCGATCATCCACACCGATGGCCGCTTTCGCAACCAGCATAGCTTCGACGTGATAGAACTTGATCGTGTCCGCCCGCTTTGATCCATGCTCGACACGAAATGCCTCGAGGATCGACCTATTTTTTGCCTGCGTGGTGGCACCGGCGCTATTGAAGTCGGCGCTGGAATAATAGCGAATGATCAGATCCTCGATCGTCCCAGCCACAACACGCTGATTTAAGTTCGCCGGAACATGACCCGCCAGCAGCATCTTGTATTCAGCGCTCGGATGAGCCCGCGTACCGGGATGCGCCTTCATGGTCACATCCGTCTCGCCCTTGCGAAAGCGGTAACGGCGCTTGCCGTGCCGATCGAGATAACTCGAGGTGTATTTCGGCAGCTTCTCTACGCTACCGGCAGCACGACGTCCCATTCGTTCCCCCTGACATCGTTCATAGCGGCCTCACCACCGACATCGATCACGAGATTGCCGAACCTGTCCACCGTCACACGCACACGTTCGAAGCCAGCCTTCTTTGCACCCTTGAAGGCACGTACGATATCGGACTCTTTGAAGTGAGCGGGCGCGGTCATTTCGAGTGCTCCCTGCGCACTGCAGAAGCTGGAGCAGTCCATTTGTAATCCTTCGGCCCCTCGCTCCGGCCGTCACCCTCAAACTTGAGCACTTCGAATGCTCCGCTGCGCATGGCGCCGCGCCGCGCGTCGTGATGAACAGCAGAATATCGAGGGTAACCCTCAACATGATCGGTCAGCCGTTCAAGCTGCCAACCGTCCAACTTCGCAATCTGGAGGATCGATTTATCCTGGCCAGCGCGATCGAGAAGATCGGCAAGGTAATGGCGCCCCAGCGCTGCAATGCTGTGCAGTTCGAATTCCACGGATACGCTGATCGGATCCTTCTTCTCGAGCTCGGCTCTCGACTGTTCGCCGGTCATGGGGAGTTCGCCCTCGGCAATCTGCTCGTCCGAGAGTTCCTCGCCGATATCAAAGCGCTCGCGAAGGCCTTCGACATAGCCATCCTTCGTTTCGCGGCCCGGGGTCCAATACATACGACGCTTCCGCCAGGTGCCGCGAGCGTAATCGCGGACGAGCTCGCGATCCCTCTCTTTGCCTTCGACAGCGGACTCGAGGATTTCCCAGAATGTGCGCGAAGAGTGACGGCCCTTCTTCACCGTCGTTTTTGTCATCTCGGCATCGGCGGCCCAGCGACTCTTGCCAGAAGCTTCGAGCTGTGCGGCTCGATCCGGGCACTTCGCTAGGTAATCGTTCGATGACCAAACGTGCGAAACGTCGATACCATGCGCGCGGGTAGGAGCACGATCCTCGCCGAACACACTCACAGCGGCCGCTTCCCACTGCGGAAAGACCTTGTCCGCGACCAGCTGCTCGAGCTCTTTCGTTTCCATTTTATCAATGCCGATCGTGGCTTCAATCGGGTCGAGGATCCAGATTTCATGCACGTGAGGATGCCAGCCGTTGCGCCCGTGCGTCACTTCGGTAGAGCGGACAAGCCCGACAAAACCGAGCGTTTTCCGGAAGCGCTGATAACCACCGCGCTGACGCATTTTACGAAGCGCGTCAGCCAGGCCGTCCATGCTCTCGCGGCAGGTATCAGCGATCTTATGCGGGAAGGTGTGGGTTAGCATCACGACCACCATGCCGCGTGCCCGAGCGGTCTCGATCAAGCGCTTAACTTCGTCGCCGCGCACCTTCTCGATTTTCTGCGCGCATTCGCCGCAGAGCCACACGGACCCGCAGCGCATGATGCCCGCCCAGGTTGTCGAGCCCGACTGGCGCTGCAATGCAGTAATGGAGGTCGCGTTCCGATGCGCACTTTGGCAGCATGCGGTCACTGGATACCAGCTGCCCGCCTCGTCACCGGCTTCAAAACGCTCTTCTTCTGTCCGAGGCGCATGACCCTTGAGCAGTTTCGCCGCTGCGCGGCGGAGGACAGAGGGACGTCGACTGGCAACACTGTTACTTCTATCTACCAAGGCGGAGCCTTCGGCTCCGCTGATGGTGGACTCGAGCACTGCCGTGAAACCAGCGCGGGCGCTCATCACAAACGTCCACGCAGCGCGGACACCATCAGAAAGGCACCGACGGTTATAAGCTGAACGGCGCAGACGACGTTCACAACCGCCGTCGCAGCAAACACGGCCTCGCCGAAGTCGACCTGGAACGAAACGTACAGGCCGACGATGATGCCGACGATGATGCCGGCGGCTCCAACATTCACGAACGTCGCAAGTCGGAACTCAGAACTACTAGCGAGGGGAGCTAGATGCTCCAGAAATCGATTGAACGACATGGACTATCCCCTTGGCAGGGGCAGCCTGGCAACCTTGTCTCGTGGACGAGCTCGCTATAGAAAGTGGCCGCTAAGCGATGAGCGCGAGCTGATCTGAGAGACGGGCGGCCGACCAGCTGCCCGTCTTTTTAGTTGCTGCGGAGCGAGGCCAAGGCCGCGCTTTTCGAGGCGCGAGAGCCCAAGCATTCCCCAAAATCGTCGAGGACCACGGCGCCCGAATGAGTGGGGCTGATGCCGGTGACGATTACGGACTTCGCACCCCTTACGTAGTACAGGCACACAACGTCGCGGTGCTGCGCAAACGGCTCGATAACGTCGGAAAAGCGCAATTTGGCGGACATCTCTTCCCCCTTTATCTCATATGCGATATAAAAATATCACGTATGAGAAAAGAGGCAATAGGTCATATGAGAAATAATCCGCCTTGCGACTCGAAAGTCATATGCGCTACGCCCCTACGCGTGGGCAGGAAAAAGCGTTGGGCTGAAGACATGCAGGCGAGATTCGCCGAAGGTACCTTCGAGCGCATCGCAGCCGTGCTGAGCGAGGGCGAGGACCGGACGGACTTCGTCCGCGTGGCCGTGGAAAATGAGATCACCAAGCGAGAGCGGCCCAAGCGCCGCATCCAACATTTCGGTGATCCGAAACAGCTCCCGTTGAAGCCGACGCCTTCCGTCGAGGTTGAAGTTTTGCCCGTCAGATCGAAGCAAGACTCTGAGAAGCGGAAGTCGAAATGATGTGGGTCAGCGCTTCAAATTCAATTATCGCAATGAGGATTATCGCCGGCGCTACGGTACTGATCGCGCTGGCGAGTCTTGGCGCGGCAGCAGCGATGCATCGCCAGGCTCACGTAGCTCGAGCCAGCGCCGTTGCTACTGCTGAGTTACAAAAGCAGCAGATGGAGGAAGTTTTCGCCGGTCTGTGATCAGCTGCCGACGGTTCCGTTCAGGCCCAGACGAGCTCGAACTAGGCGCTTCACCTCCGATACAATCTCGCTCATTCGAGCCGGATCGCGAGTCTCGCACTCCCATATGGTCAGCACGTTCCACCCGGCAGAACGAAGCTGTTCTTCATGGCGGTGATCGCGCTCAACGTTGCCGGCGAGCTTCGCTTCCCAGAAGTCCAATCGGGACTTTGGCATTCGCGCATGCCCGCAGCCAGGATGGCGGTGCCAGAAGCATCCATGAACGAAGATCGCCAAGCGGGCCGATCGAAACACGATGTCGGGCCGACCGGCCAGTTCACGCGCTTGGAGCCGGTATCGAAGTCCAGCCGAATACAGAGCGAGCCTAACGCGCATTTCCGGCTTCGTGTCTTTGCCTCGGACCCGAGACATGACCTCCGAGCGGGTGAGCGGCTCGCGACGGCCCCTATTTTTCGAAGGCCTCGATGGCGAATTCGTATTCGGTCGGCTCGGCATACAAAATCACCCGATCGGGGAAGACCGTAACACGCCAACCGGCGGGTAGGACCGCAAGAATCTTCTTCAAAATCGCACGAAGGCTGTCGCCTTCATTTACCGTTACCGGCGCTGCGTCCCGCTGATCAGCATGACCAGTCCGATAGTGAGCCGACGTCCTCTTCTTCCCCGGAGCGGGCGCAACGGCATCCGTTTGATAGCGAAAGGTATAGGGCAGCCCGTCTTTCAATGCGATGAGCAGCTCAAGCGGCGCGTAATTGCCTGGCGTCACGCCAAGCGGCCGATCGATATCCACCGGCCGCTGTTTGTCGAAATCCGCTGGCTCCTGGGTTTCGCGGCGGTGCCCCGGGTCGTTCGATCCGAAACCAGTGTCATTCCAGCGAAGCGCTGTGGCGTCGGCCTTGCGAAGGGCGCCGATCAGGATCGCTTCCACATCGAAGTTGCTGAAAACGAGGATCCGGATCGCTTTGAAACCGATGGTCGCCGGATCAAGGTTGTGGCGATGCTGGATCGTGCCGGCGTGTCGCGTCAGACGATCGCGAAAGCCATGCCGAGTATCGGTCTTGCCAGCGTATACCGGGTGCCCGTTCTCGAACAACACATAGGCGCCCTTGGCTCCCGGTGGGATCGCCATCACCGCTTCTTCAGTTAGCGGCGCGATCGCCATCTGATCGAGCACGCCAGGCAAATCGGTACGCAGCACGCGCTCGATGTCGATTTCATATTCAACGTAGCCCCTAGGAGCGACGTCGATGATGTTGGCAGCCGCAGTGTGCGACTCGTGAGCTTCCCCCGGCATTAAGCCGCTATAGAAACTCTCCCCCCATCCGTCGACAGAATGGCTGCCATCCACCCGCCAACGGCTTGGGAAAGCTGCACCGGAACGGCGTTGCCGAGCTGCCGCATGCTTTCGGTCCAGCTCCTCGGAAATGTGTAATCGTCCGGCAGGCCCTGCAGACGAGCGGCTTCGCGGATCGTGAAGTAGCGAACGCTGCCGTCTGACATCACCATCATGTTTTCGCCCCCAGGGACGCCATGATCGCCAGCCTTCAGCGCTTTTGCCGGCTGATCCAGCGGACTCCCCGTGTGTCCCTTGTAGACGCGCGCACCGGGCTGGAAGACGTGGTTCTTCTTGCCATTGGGCTCGCCAAGCCCCTTCAGCGCGTCACGAACCGTGACCCACCTCTTGCCGGTCGGCTCGACGTCGAGCTTCCGCAGCCGACGCACAGCCCCGGCGTCGATCGCATCGTAGGAGTCGAGGCTGCGCTCGAGACCATGCTCGCGCCAATAGTCCCCAGTGACGAACTGCTCCCAGAGGAGACGATCGCGCGAATGCGTCTGCTCGAGCGCGGGCAGCTCGGACGCAATGTCGGATCGAACGCCAGCGATTACGACACGATGACGCTTCTGCGGAGCGCCAAAATCGGCCGCGTTCACTTGGAAAACGCGAACAACATAGCGAGCGCCACCCGGGCGACGGAGACGTTGAACGATGGAATCGAGATAGGGCTGAAACTTGGGGCGAGCCAAGCCGCGAACGTTCTCGAACAGGAATCCCGAAGGTTGAATCTCCCGCACGGCGCGGATCGCCTGCGGCCACATGTCACGGTGATCGTCGTCGCCCTTGTGCTTGCCGCCGATGCTGAATGGTTGACAGGGAGGGCCGCCGGCAACGAGCTCGGCGCCAGCGTACCGCTTCCAATCGATCTCGCGCACATCGCTGCGGACGATCGGCCAGTGCTCGATATGCTTGATGCCGAGCGACTTGTTGTGAAGCACAGTCTCAACCGCGTCCTCGTCCCACTCGACGAGGAGGTCATGGTCAAAACCCGAGCAGGAGAGGCCGAGCCCAAGGCCGCCGCAACCCGTGAACAATTCGACGCTTCGCACGATCCCTCCCTTTCGATCGAACCAAGGCGACGATCCGATAATCGCAACGCGTCGATTACACGGCCCGCACATTCCTTCAAGGGTTTGCGATCGGCGTCGCGAATCGACGACATGCATTATGCCTTATGTTCCCATCTTGTTCCAGGTCAATTGATCGCATCTGAAGGTGATTTCGTGCGAGTTGCAGATCTGCAACGGCACTCTAACGTGAATGGAAAACCGTCGTTTTAACGTTTGGATTCAGAAAGATACCTGTGGGTGGGCAGGGTGCCCACGAGCCCGTTGCAGACCTGCAACTCACGCGGCCGGTATCGGAGCTTGCGCGTGGGGAAGGTCAGCGATTTCCTCATCACGGAAGAAGCGCCACATTGCACGGACAAGATTCTTGAGCGTTTCGCTCTCGTGCCCCTGCTCCTTGGCACGCAACAGCGTTTCATACATCACGTCGGGAATTTTCTGGCTGTCTTTACTTGGATGGACTCCGAAGGGTTCGCAGGCGGCAGCAAGACACGCGGTATGAATAGCCGGCGTAAGATCTTCCTTAAGCCTGAGCTCCAGCGTTTTCTCAAAATGAGCATAGCAATCGGCGATAAGGTCGGCTGCGGGCGCGGCGTCGAAATGCTGATCTGGTTTAGCAAGCTTACTAAGGGCGAGATCAGTCGCCGGCGATCGCTTCTCTTCCGCCAGTTGCTGATCACAATCCCAGACCATAAACGTTGGAATGCCCAGCTCGCGATAGATCACGTAAGGACGATCAAGGTTCGCTTTTCCTTCGGCCGATAGGATCGCGATCCCGGCCGCCTCGAAGCTCACGCCCATCATTCGTGCTGTCGCAGTTATTGCGGCTTTGTCGCTCCGGCCCTCAACCAGGATCACGCCGCTAGCAAAGAAACCTTCGGAAAGTTCAGCGCCGAGGATGTGCAGCCGCGGAATGAGCGTCTGTGCGGTGTACTGGTCCGGCGGCTTGTCCCACCCAGTTCTCAGCTTCTGAGCAACGCTCGAGAGGTCGAGCGCCTGCACGGTGCACTGCTTGAACTCGCTATCTGCGCAAGCAGAACGCCGCGTCAGCCTGATCTCATCGGCTTTGCCCATCGAAATAAACATTGGTGAGTGCGAGCCGAAGATAATCTGCGTATGACCTTGGACGCCGGGGAGTGTGCCACCGCTCAGGCCCCTCAACACCTCGGCAAAGTGCCGCTGTTTGGTGGGATGCTGGTAAAGCTCGGGTTCTTCAATCGCCAGGATCAGGGTCGGGGCCTGCGCCGCAACTGGGGCGGCAACTGGCGGAACATCGCCGTTTTCAGCGCCCCCCTCACCCGTTAGCTGGTCATTTTCCGGGACCGCCGTTCGCGCGAGATGTTGGAGAAGCGTGAAGATAAACGCGCGCTGGAGGCCATGACCTTGCCTGTCCACCGGACCGCCGAAACCATCATCCTTGAGAAACACGTCCGCCATCGGCAGCGGAACCGGCATCTCGCCGATTTCGCGCCAGTTCAACGAAACTTCGGCATCTTGGTATAGACTACGCAGATCGGCCGTGAGCGTCCCAGCAAGCGCGCCGAGTTCGGGCATGTTTTCGGCGGAAACCAGCGCCTGATAGGCCTCGGTCATCTGCGCCTTGAATGCCTGAACATCAGGCCGTTGGAGAATCTGACTGCGCACCAATAGTTCGAGCAGCTTGCCGATAACGCTCGTTTTGCCGTCCGCTGCATCCGCCGAGGCTTCTCGTACCGCAGGGATGAATACAAAGCTGGTGTGCCGCTGGAGCTTGCCGCGACTGTTATTTTGGAAACCGAAAAACTGACCATCGTCGGGGAGCAATACCAGTTGATCGGGATGATTTGCTTCCCAATCCAACAACGCTTGATCCACGGCCGCTTGGCTAGCGGCAGCCGGGAGTCCGGCATATGCAGGATTGTTCTCGCGCAGAGCGTTGTAAGCTGCGCGCTTCGGCGTTGCAGTGGTATGCGTGCGAATCGCGACGAAGTCGGGAATTTGTGGAACGACGCCATGATAGCGGCCGCTTGAAGAGCTTCCATCGAAAATGCGGGTAACGACCAGCTTCCCATCTCGCACTCGATCCTCGAACGCTGCGGCTTCCTGTTCACTGAGCTGATGAAATGTCAGCTCGATTTCGATTGGTTGTCCTTGATCACGCCCGAAGAAGTCATCGATGTCACAACTCTTTGAGGTGGAGTAGAACTTCTCGATGGCTTTCAGGATCGACGATTTGCCTGCGCCGTTGCCGCCGATGAGCGCGGTATGTGCACCGAACGTAACTTCGACATCACGAAGTGACCGGAAATTCTTGATGCGCGCGCGTTCAAGTTGCATCGCTATCCTCCCCCAAGAACATCACTTGTCAATTTCGAGCGACGCGATGGCAAGCGGAATTCGATGAAGCCCGCGCTAAACGGTCACGCAGCATAGCGTTGCAGCCCAGCTCCGCGCCCCGCCTAGGGATGGCGGTTTAATCAGCGAGCGGTAGCGCCAAACCTGACTTGGCCGCGAACTGCCTAGCGACACAGCGGGCCTTACTCTCGTTGACTCCCATCGCTTCGATGAATTCGATCTGCAGCGCCGGTTTCACCTCGGAGAAGAAGGCGAAGACAGATGCGTCAAATGAACTCGCGCTCTCCGGATCAGCGATTTTCGCGGCAAGCTGGTGCGCTGAAAGGTTCACCCCATATGGGGCGTTGACGGTCGACAGCACCTTTGTCGTCACGCTGTTCATAGTCCGACTACGCTCCCGCCAGTCTATAGCCTGCTCGTCCGCAACTCCAGACCTCTGGAAGGCGAGGCGTGCGAGTTGCAGACCTGCAACTGTCGGGCGCAATCAGAGCCTCGGGTACACGGCGTAACGTACGTGACCCCAGCTCGGCGAATGCGGCGCCTCATGCTTCGCACGCACGTAAGCAATGTAGATCAACTTGATCCTATGACGGTGCTTGCTCGAGCCGAGCGGAATGAAACCCAAGAACGTATCCTTCGTCCTATCAGTCGCCTGATCGTCGAGATTCGAGATTACGCTCACGCAGCCGAAACAGACCTCCATCTCACCGGTCAGCGAACGCGTTTCGAAAACGGGTGCGGTCGAGGTTCCGCCGGCAACTGATTGGTCCTGCAGATCGACGGCGAGACGCACAACATTATCGAGCACAGTCGGACGCACGCGCATCGTAAGACCGGTCGGCTGATAGCTAACCGCCTGAGTCACACGACCGGTCGAGCTCTCGGTGAGAGCCGAGATCACGGGCACCGAACCACCATTCTTAGACTCGATGTCACGCCCGCTGGTGATATACCCGGACCAGCGCTTAACAACCCTGAGCTGGCGCGAGGTTTCGAGCGCGTCAAAATTTACGCTAAGCCCTCCAACATCAATCGACAAACCGCCACCGGCGGATCCGAGCGAAGCACCGATGCCGAGTGCGTCGCCGACGATTGACAGCGAACGCGAGCTGGTCTGGACATCACCGACAGCAACGGCTGCGATCTCGACATATGCGCGAGCGAGCGGCTGATCGACCTGCTCTAGAATCTCACGCGCGGCATCGCGATCGTCCTTGTTTCCAGTCCAAAGGATGAGATCGCCAGATTGGCCGCCGAGAGTTGAGCTGGACGCACCATCAACTCGAGCAGTCCCGACGCCCACCGAAGTGAACGTGCCAATCCCGGCCGACTGTAGCACCGCAAGGAGCTCCTCTGAAGCCCTGTGGCGAACACGATAAACCAGACGAGCACGATCCGCCGGCGCGGCCTCGGTGGGCGCCGAGGAAGCTGGCGTGGGGCCCTCCACAATCAGTGGCGAAACCCCAGACGCAGGAGGAGAAAGCGGGTTGCCCTGCGGCACAAAACCCTCAGGCGGACCATAGGGCTCGATCGTGCCAGGCGTAACACTGGCAACCTTCGGCTGCTCGAGATCGCAGACCACGTCGATACCCTTCTCGCGGCGGAGCGAGAAGCCATTGACCCGAAGCAACGTCTGCAGCGCCTGGCGCGTCATGCTGGACGGCGCGCGGACAGAAACCTTGCCAAGCGCGCCTGTAACGCTCGGACAGATCACATAGGGAGAGTTCGACATCACCCGGTAATATGTGTCGATGACATCGGCCAGCCGGGCCGCGCGAACATCAATTCCCGAGGATGCTTGCACCGGCGCGCTTACCGCCGGCATCGGGCTCGACAGGAGCAAGAGAGCTGTAAGAGATACCATCCGCATCGAGAAAAACACCCATTTCCGTATGAATTGCTGAATCGGCGAGGCGTACAACCACGCCTTCCGGCGTATCGAGCATGAGATATTCGCGGCCGTCGCGGCCAAGCACAGTGCCGAGGATCCGACGCTTGGTACTCGAACTCGACTTAGTCACAGGGGGTTGGCCGACTCCACTCGACGCGGTAGCAGCGAACTGAGCCTTGCCAGGAGCCTTGGCCTCCTCCTGAATGCGCGAAAACCAGCGCCACGCCATAAAGCAGCACGTGAGCGCGATAATCGCTGAGATCGCGATTCCCATCTTCAACCGCTTGAACTGGCCGCCCTTCATGAAGTTGACGCGATCATCGACCATCACTTCCTGACCTGCGCCACCGGCATGGCTCTTGTAGAGCGGGAAGATCTCCGGATCGTACTTTTCCTGATGCACACTCGAGAGCGCGTCACGGATAGGCCGGTCACCCGCGTATACATGCACCACATATCGATCCGGCTTGCCGACATCGATGTGCTTGCGACACTTGGTGACAGTCGACAGCATCGACCGCAGATCCTTGTGGATCATCGTCAGTGCCTGAGCGGCGATGACGATATTGCACGGCATACCGTTATCGTCGGTGTAGTGCCGCGCCATGCGGATGAAGTCGATGACGTGCTCGGGCGGCTTCTTGGTCGTTCCGAAATAGCGGGCCGCCTCGTCGACGATCAGCAGGTCGCCCGGCTGCACGGTCGCTTCCGAAAAAGCGTCATCCACCTCCCTCGCGGTCGGAATGAAGCCAGGTTTGACAATGTCCTCATCGTCATAGAGCACGATACGATCGCGAACGTCTTTGCCGAGGAATTCGGAGATCGCGTCAGCATTGAGACCGTCAATGTTGGCAACAACGCGCCGATTGGTGTCGCGCAAAGCCGGAACGATCACGTTCTTGACGATCTCGAAGCTCTTTCCGGAGCCTTGGACGCCGAAATATCCGGTGAAGGTCTGCATTACGGGTTGAACCTACGAATGACAAAACGCGCGAGATCGCCCGTCATGACGATGGTGTGATAAGTGACGAAAAGGAAATAGCCGAGCCAATAGACAACAAAGTCCGGCAGCTGATTGAGATAATCGACAAAACCAGTACTCGGGATCAGCGCAACAAGGAATGCGATCCATGCAACAATAACAGTCGCCCTGATCGTCCAGTAAATAATGCCACCCATCGATATCTTCCTCTAATCGATCCGTCCTAACGTGTTCGCATCCTCGCAAGCTTGCTGCGGTGCGCCCACGTTAGGCCGAGATCGCTCGCCGCCACGCGGCGAGACCAGCTGCAAACAAAATGAACGCCTGAATTGCCGCCCGAAATTGCTCAGCGAGAACGCAGTGAAAATCGGTATCAACTCTGAAATCGAGGCCGATCATCTGCATGTTCGGTCCGCGCATATCGATCGACAATGCCGGACACTGCACGTCGCGGAGAATCCACTCAGGCTTCGGAATGCTGTCCAGCAGGCCCTGCAGCGGCGCCATGATGGCGGCTACGGCGCCGTCTTTTTCCGAAGCCGTGGGGGCGACCTCCTTGGTGTAGGTCGGGTTATCCGGGCTAGTGCCGGTCTGCTGACCGGTGCCGGGATTGGGATTGGAGCCCGTATTGTAGACGGGGTTCACGTAAGCCGGGTTGGTCGTGACGTCCTTGGTGCTCGATCCAAGCTGGACCCCCTGACCTGGCGGATTGATCGGCCGCAGCAAATCCCCGAGCGTGAGCTTGAGACCGGGTGACTTCGCCAGCGCATCGGCGACGTCTTGAGCCGTGATCGGATCGGTCGGATCGTACTCGTACCCGCCTTGGCCCTTCGGCATATGGCGCGCGATCTCGTTGCCCAGCGCGGCGAGGGACTCGTTCGACAGCCCCACCTCGAGCTTGCCAGCAAGTGCCGGATTGTCTGCGAGCGCGCCCAACGGATAGCCGACCTGTGACACAGGCTGGTAGATGCGCATCGGCACCTGCGTCGCAGCTGGATAAGAGACGGCGGAAACAGCCAGCACAGTGCCCTGACCATTGTTGACCGTCCAGCCATTCGGAGCATAAATCCTATAGCACTGCGGCGCGGTCGACGAGCACTGCGGCACCTTCCTGGGATTACCGCCAGCAAAATCGACGTAAAAGTCACGAAAACCAACTACGCCAAAATCTAAAAGAGTATGAGATGGCGTTGAAAGATTTGAGAGAGCATTGAGGGCACAGGCCTCTTTATAGACGCTGACTTCTTTAACGATTGCACACCGATTGACGACGAAATTCGATCGAGAAAAGCCCGGTTGATAAACAAGCTCACCGCCATCACCGGTCGGAGTCCACGTCGCGATATGCGCGGTCCCATACTCAGTCTGATACGTAGTTTTAGGAACACTGTTGCCGGTGACATTGGCGTCACTCGTCAGATTTCCTGGGTTTGTCACCCTGGTGTCATCACCACCCGCGAACAGACCCATGACGCCGCCGACTGCGACGCCTGAAGCAATCCCTCCGATAAGCGCTGGAATCGCGCAAAGCGGACTTGCAAAACCGGCCGTGGTTGCAACCGCCACGGCTACACAGCCACCACCCCAAGCGATCGCTCCAGTGAGCCCACCAGCGGCCGCGCCGAATGCCGCGTTCTGTACACGTGCGTTTGACCTAGAGGCTTCGGCGAGACCAATTCCACCGGCGGTGAGCGAGCTTGCGATGAAAGCCTCTCTCGCTGCACCGGTTAGGCCACGACTTTCGGCAACCTTAACGGCCTTCAATTCGATGATTGCGCCCGTCACTTGGGCCGTACGGCCGTTGTAGGAATTGGTATAGGGAACGAGCGCGGTGCTGCCGCCCTTGGTCTGCGCGTCAGCCGGCGCGCACAGGATCAACGCTGCGGCCGAAAGAGCAGCTGTGCGCAAAGCGCGCCGGCCAGAATGCCGCCCAAGAAAACTCCGAAATCCCACAGCATCAAACCTGCCTAAGTTGTTCGAGAGAAAAGGGGGGCGGGTTGCCCCGCCCCCACCGGGTTAGCCCCGGCCGATCTTGTTGAGCAGCGTGCCCGAGGCGCGGTTGCTGAACTTGATCACTGCGATCACGGCGCACACGGCGCCCAGACCGACGAGGAACTCGGCGCTGGAGACAGCACCCGAGATGTTCGAGAAAAGAGTGGTCAGCGCGGACGGCTCCATCTCAATACCTCCAGTTCACACCGGCCCGGCGCCGGCTGCCTTCCCGGGCCCCACGCCCGAAAATTCGTTGAAGCTCAGTCATCGTGATCCCGATGGACGTCGCTGTAGGTGTCAGGGAAAGCCTCACGATAAGACGCGTTGCGTCGCGCCTCGTAGGCTTCTCGATTGCGACGGCGCTCGTCGCGGCCAGGCGCGTGGTGATCCCGGGAAGCGCTGCCCGAGCGGTGTTCAGCGTACGCTTCGCGATTGTCCGCGATCTTCGCGTACCAGGCCTTTACAGCCTCAGTATCGGAGAGGTCGGGCCGATAAACGCGGCGCCCGCGCGCATCGAGGTAGAACATCCGACCAGAGCGCGATGCGGTCACCGGCTCAGCTCCAGCCTGGATCCTGTGGAGCAGCGTCGTCGCGGCGCGAGCGGCGAATATGTTGTACGCCAGCACCGCGCAGACGGCCACCAGTCCGATCAGGAACGGTCCGACGCCGATCTGCACGACTACCTGGCCGAACACGTCGCCAACGCCCGGATTAGAAGCGGAGATCTGCATTAGCGGCGATGCCCATCGATCATGCCGAGCAGAGTGCTGGCGGCGAAAGCGATCATCCCGGGAAGCATCACAAGCATAAAGCCGCACGCGAACGCGAGCGTGATATTCTCAGGATTAACAGCGAAAACGACGTCATTGATCGACGCCTGCTGATTAAGCGGACAAGGGGTGTCAGCGACCTTGCAGAAAAACTGGTACATAGCCCGAACCCGCCTCGCGGAAGGACAAGCCCGCTCAGGGCTTCAGTTCATAGGAACAGGGGGGCAACCCTGAGCGGGCGACGAGAGGCCGGCTTGTTCGAACCGGCCCAGGAACTACGCGGCCTTGAGAGACGTGCGCTGCGTGGCAGCGCCCACACGAACGAGCTTCACGTTGCGCCGCAGCCGCAGCACCTCGCGCCCCTTTTCGTCGCGCATCACGTAGGCGGCCGACGCATCGATCGCGTAGCCCGCACCAGGCTCGTACGTCTCACCGGGATTCGAGATCACCTTGAACTTGGTAACCTCCTCGACGCCGTCACGATCGACGCTGCGGAGGACAGCCACCTGCTCGAAGAAGTGATAATTGCCGTTGGCATTCGTGCCCTTGATTTCACGCGGTGGAATATTCAGAATCTCGATCATATCAATTTAACCTCAGCACCATCTAACTGAGGATAATTTATCTCGCGAAGGCTTATTCCCAAAGGATAAAAAACCGATATTTATTTATCCATTGCCTGCTCGCAGATACCGTTGACTATGGTACCCGCACTCTCTTCAACATCGGGAAATGGATGGAGTTACCTGTGGAGCCAATGTTAGAGACATGTATCGATTTGCTGCAGGCAGCATGGCATCTGGAGGATAGTGAATTCGAACTGCTGCTAGGTGTCCCTGCTGGATGGCTCGGCGCATGGCGCGTGCATGAACGTCACGACGTTCCCTGGCCGCGCGTTAGGCGCCTGCTTCGATTCCACAGGGCCCTCCAGTTCGTCGCGCGACCGCCCAACTACGGCGAGTACCTCAAGCGTCGGTGGCGAGCTGACAGTCCGATCGGCCATCGCTCAATCCTCCAGACGATCCTTACCGACGGAGATCCGGCAATGGACTTAATCGAGCAGTACATCACCAGCATCTGAGGACGAATATGAGCAAAACAAGGATGCGCCTGCGAAAGAGTCTCCTTCCGCTGATCGACCCCTATAAACGGCGAAGCGCGCGGAAAGCAGGTTAGACATATGTGGCGGGGCGCCGCAGATTTCCGTAACTGTTTTCGGGTGAGTTAGACAACCTAAGTGCTTGTATTTGCCTAATTAGAGCACTCCGGCTCGGGCCTCCATTTTCCGCGAGGAAACGGCTCCGCGACGGGCACGGTTTGTCGCCTCGGGCTGGCTTTCCGCGCCCGAGGCGGGCAGGGGGAGGCGCATGGAACTGGTAAACGCGTACGCTCGGATCATCGCGCATATCACCGAGCTCTGCGGTGGCAGCGACAAGTTCGCCCATACCTACATCGGGCTGGCGATCTGGCTCGTCACGCTGATCGTGACGCGCCGGCCGCTGACGGATTGGCGCGCGCTGGTCCCGCTGATGCTGCTGGAAGGCGCCAACGAGGTCATGGATCGGCTCAGTGTCGGCTCCTGGATGCCGTCGGAGACGCTGAAGGACATCGCCGCCACGCTGTTCTGGCCGGTGACGATCATCCTGCTCGTGCGGATCGGCGCGATACGGCTATCGGCCCGGGAAGGCGAGGCGGACCGCGACGCGCTGGAAAGCTCGAACTCGGATGCAACTCCCGCGCTTGCCCGGACGCAACGGATTGACCCGCCCCGCGCCGCCGCGAGATGATCCCCGCCGCAACCGGCGAGGAGCGGGCCATGAACGAGATGATCGCGGCGCGGCGCGCGGGGCTGATCGAGGCGGAGGTCGACGGCGAGCTGCTGGGGCTGCACGTCGAGAAGGGCTATTGCTACGGCTTCAATCCCACGGCGACGCGCATTTGGGCGCTGATCGAGATGCCGAGGAGCGTCAGCAGCCTGTGCGAGACGCTGAGCGAGGAGTTCGAGGTGGCGCCGGATGCGGCGCGTCCCGACGTGGTGGCGGTGCTGGAGGAGCTGGAGCGCGAAGGGCTGGTCGAGCTGACGCCGGCGTGAACCGGGACCATCGATGACGCGGCGCTACGACGCGATCGTCATCGGCGGCGGGCACAACGGGCTGGTCTGCGCCTTCTACCTCGCGCGCGCGGGGCTGAAGGTCTGCGTGCTGGAGGCGCGCGCCGTCGTCGGCGGCGCCGCGGTGACCGAGGAGTTCGCGCCCGGTTTCCGCAATTCGGCCGCGAGCTACACCGTCAGCCTGCTCCAGCCCCGGGTGATCCGCGACATGCGGCTCCACGATCACGGCTATCGCGTGGTCCTGCGCCCCCTCGCCAATTTCCTGCCGTTGCCGGACGGACGGTCGCTGGCGATGGGCGGCGGCATGATGTCGACTCGGGCGGAAGTGGCGAAATTCTCCACCGCCGATGCCGAGGCGCTGCCGGCCTATCAGGCAGCGCTCGACCGGATTGCCGACGTGCTGCGCGACCTCGCGCTGCGCATCCCGCCCAATGCCGGCGAAGGGCTCGCGACGCTGCTCGATGCGGCGCGGCAGGGGCGGCGGCTCGGGCGGCTCGACCTCGCGGGCCGGCGGGACCTCCTCGAGCTCTTCACGCGAAGCGCGCGCGAATTCCTCGATCGTTGGTTCGAGAGCGATCCGGTGAAGGCGGTGTTCGGCTTCGATTCGGTGGTCGGCAACCATGCCGGACCGAGCACGCCCGGTTCGGCCTATGTGCTGCTCCACCACGTCTTCGGGGAGGTGAATGGGGAGAAGGGCGCCTGGGGCCATGCGATCGGCGGCATGGGCGCGATCACTCAGGCGATGGCGGCGGCGTGCCGGGACGCGGGCGTTGCCATCCGCACCGAGGCGCCGGTCGCGCGCGTGATGACCGAACGGGGCAGGGCGGCCGGCGTGCAGCTCGCGAGCGGCGAGCTGATCGCGGCGCCGGTCGTGGTCGCCAATATCGGGCCGAAGCCGCTCTACGAGACGCTCGTCGATCCCGTCGACCTGCCCGCCGACTTCCGCGCCCGCATCGCCGCCTATCAGGTGGGCTCGGGCAGCTTCCGCATGAACGTCGCGCTCTCCGGGCTGCCGCGCTTCACCGCCCGGCCGCAGCCCGGGCCCCATCTCGGCGCCGGCATCATCCTCGCACCCTCGCTCGACTATATGGACGCCGCTTTCGAGGGGGCGCGGGCCGGGGGCTGGACGCGTCGTCCGGTGGTGGAGATGCTGATCCCCTCGACGCTCGACGACGGCCTCGCGCCCCCCGGCGCGCATGTCGCGAGCCTGTTCTGCCAGGGCTTCTCGCCGTCGCTCCCCGACGGCCGGAGCTGGGACGACGAACGCGAGGCGGCGGCCGATGCGATCCTCGATGTGGTGGAAGGCTACGCTCCCGGCTTCAAGGCATCGGTGATCGCCCGCCAGATCCATTCGCCGCTCGATCTGGAGCGGAAGTTCGGCCTCGCCGGCGGGGACATCTTCCATGGCCGCATGTCGCTCGACCAGCTGTGGGCGGCGCGGCCGGTGCTGGGCCACGGCAGCTACCGCGCGCCCATTCCGGGCCTGTGGATGTGCGGCGCCGGCACGCATCCCGGCGGCGGCGTCACCGGCGGGCCGGGGCACAATGCCGCGCACGCGATCCTGCGCGAGCGCTCGCTGCTCGGCCGCTGGCGCCGCCGCGGCTGAGCCGGAACGGCGCGGGCGCCGGCGCGTTCGGCGCCGGGAGGAGAGTGACGATGACCGATATCGCCGAGACGCCGCCCGCCGTGCGCATCGCCCGCGTGATCGCCGCCGCGGCGCTCAGCCCCAATGCCGAGGGGCCGCAGGGCTCGGAGCGGCCGGTGTCCGACGCGGTGGACGACGCCTGGCGGCTGGAGGTCGACCGCGCCCGCGCGATCCTGCGCACCCTGCGCGAGCCGACCCGCACGATGGTCGCCGCCGGCAATGCCGCGCGCGGCGACGCCGCCGAAGTGTGGAGCGCGATGGTCCGCGCCGCGATCGAAGAGGAGGAAAGCGCCGAGGGAATCGCGCTCTAGCCTCAGGCTGCGAAGCCGCGCTAAGGCGCCCCCATGACCGGCGCACCGCTCAGGCTCTACAACAGCCTCACCCGCTCGCTCGAAGAGTTCCGCCCGATCCGCCCCGGCGAGGCGCGCGTCTATTCGTGCGGGCCCACGGTCTACAACTACCAGCACATCGGCAACATGCGCGCGTACATCTTCGCCGACACGCTCGGCCGCACGCTGCGCTGGAAAGGCTATGACCTCCGCCACGTCATCAACATCACCGACGTCGGCCACCTGACCTCCGATGCCGACGCCGGCGAGGACAAGATGGAGAAGGCGGCCGCCGCCCAGGCCAAGTCGATCTGGGAGATCGCCGCGCATTATACCGAGGCGTTCAAGCGCGATATCGCCCGGCTCAACATCACCCCGCCGATGCTGTGGTCGGTCGCGACCGATCACATCCCGGAGATGATCGACTTCGCACGAAAGATCGAGAAGAGCTGCTATCAGATTGAATCCGGTCTCTATTTCGATGTCACTACCGTACCTGACTATGGTAGCCTCGCCCGCGCCGGCGCCGACGAGGGCGAAAGCCGCATCGATCCGGTCGAAGGCAAGCGCCATCCGCAGGACTTCGCGATCTGGCGCACCTCGGCGCCGGACGAGCGCCGCCAGATGGAATGGGATTCTCCGTGGGGACGGGGCGCGCCGGGCTGGCACCTCGAATGCTCGGTGATGAGCCTCAAGCATCTCGGCCACCCGTTCGACATCCACACCGGCGGCATCGACCACCGCGAGATCCACCACCCCAACGAGATCGCGCAGAACCAGGCTCATTGCGTGTGCCCGCATCCTGGTGCAAACATCTGGATGCACAACAATTTCCTCGTGGACCGCGGCGGCAAGATGTCGAAGTCGGCGGGCGGCTTCCTGACCTTGCAGACGCTCGTCGATGCGGGCGTGCATCCGCTCGCCTATCGCCTGATGTGCCTCCAGGCGCATTATCGCAGCGAACTGGAGTTCACCTGGCACAATCTGTTCGCGGCGCTGACGCGGCTGAAGCGGCTGGTGCAGGGGACCGAGAGGCTGGCAGCGCGGTTCGATGCCGAGCCGCGCGGATCGCTGGATGTCGCCGAGGTGCGCGAGGTCGAGGAAGCGATGAGCGACGATCTCAACACCGCTCGCGCGCTGGTGCTGCTCGAGAGCGTGGTGGCCGGCAAGGGTCATGCCGGCGATCGCTTCACCGCCGTGCGCAAGATCGACCGCGTGCTCGGCCTCAGGCTCGCCACCCTTCACCGCACCGAGCTGCGCGTGCGTCCCGTCAATGCCGTGATCGACGAGGCGACGATCGAGGTCCGGCTCGCCGAGCGCAAGGAAGCGCGTGCTGCCAAGGACTTCGCCCGGTCTGATGCGATTCGTGATGAGCTGGCGGCGGCAGGTGTCGAGGTGATGGACGGCGACCCGCTGGAGTGGGACTGGAAGCTGAGCTTCTAAGCCCCTCCCCGTGCCGGGGAGGATTTGGTAGGCCACCGACATGAAAGCCGTCCTCCCCGCGCTCGCCCGTCCGCTGCTCGAGCCGCGCCTGCCGGCCGGTCTCGATGTCGCCTGGTTCGTCACCCGCGACGATGCGCGCACGATGATCGCCGACGCCGACATCGCCTGGGTCGACATGCAGCGCTCCGTCCATACCGCCGAGGCGATCGCGGCCGGCCGCCGGCTCAAATGGGTCAACACCCTCTACGCCGGCGTCGACCCGTTCGATCTCGCCAGGCTCGACGCGGACGGCACCATCCTCACCAACGGCGTCGGCATCAACGCGGTCGCGGTGGCCGAATATGCCGTGATGGGCGTGCTCGCCGCCGCCAAGCGCTTCGACGAGGTGGTGCGCATGGCCGACCGGCGCGAATGGTCGACCGACGCACCCGGCAAGGCCGAGCTCCACGAGACCGCCGCGCTGATCGTCGGCTATGGCGCGATCGGCCGGCTGATCGGCGAGCGGCTCGCCGCATTCGGCGTCGGCATCACCGGCGTCACCCGCTCGGGCCGTGACGGCACCCTCACCCCCGATCAGTGGAAGCCGCGCCTCGGCGAGTTCGACTGGGTGATCCTCGCCGCGCCTTCGACGGACGAGACCCAGGCGCTGCTCGGCACCGACGATCTCCGCGCGATGAAGCCCTCCGCCTGGCTGATCAACATCGCCCGCGGCGACATGGTCGACCAGGACGCGCTGATCGAGGCGCTGGAGAAGCGCCGCATCGCCGGCGCCTTCCTCGATACGGTCACGCCCGAGCCGCTGCCGTCGCACCACCCTTTGTGGTCCGCGCCCAACGTGATCCTGACCATGCATCTCGCCGGCCGCAGCCAGACCAGGATGTTCGTCCGCGCCGCCGAGCTGTTCCTCGACAACCTCGACGCCTTCCTCGCCGGCCGGCCGATGCGCAACGTCGTCGACCTCGACCGCGGCTATTGAGCGCCGCCCGGTTGTATCGACGCGCGGGGCGGCTATGGACGCCGGCATGACCGAGCTGCCGAAGACCTTCGACCCCGTCGAGATCGAATCCCGCTGGTACCAGCATTGGGAGAGCAACGGGCTGTTCCGCCCGGAACGCCCCGGCGCCGAGCCCTGGACGATCGTCAACCCGCCGCCCAACGTCACCGGCAGCCTCCACATCGGCCATGCGCTCGACAACACGCTGCAGGACATCCTCGTCCGCCACGCGCGCCTCAACGGCAAGGACGCGCTGTGGGTGGTCGGCACCGACCATGCCGGCATCGCCACGCAGATGGTGGTCGAGCGCGAGATGGCGCTCCGTCAGCAGCGGCGCACCGACTTCACCCGCGAGGAGTTCGTCGCCAAGGTGCGGGAGTGGAAGGAGCAGTCGGGCGGCCAGATCACCCGCCAGCTCCGCCGCCTTGGCTGCTCGATGGACTGGGCCAACGAGCGCTTCACCATGGATGAGGGCTTCTCGAAGGCGGTCCTCAAGGTGTTCGTCGACCTCTACCGCCAGGGCCTGCTCTACCGCGACAAGAGGCTGGTGAACTGGGACCCCGGCCTCGGCACCGCGATC
Source organism: Sphingomonas astragali (assembly GCF_051400615.1). Classification (NCBI taxonomy): domain Bacteria; kingdom Pseudomonadati; phylum Pseudomonadota; class Alphaproteobacteria; order Sphingomonadales; family Sphingomonadaceae; genus Sphingomonas; species Sphingomonas astragali. The sequence goes on along the minus strand of NZ_JBLFFH010000002.1, from coordinate 677,416 downwards.
AGCGATCTCGAGGTCGAGACGGTGGAGAAGCAGGGCAGCTTCTGGCATCTCAAGTACCCGCTGGAAGACGGCAGCGGCTTCATCTCGGTCGCGACCACGCGGCCGGAAACGATGCTCGCCGACATGGCGGTGGCGGTGAACCCCGAGGACGAACGCTACAAGGCGCTGGTGGGGAAAAAGGTGCGCCTGCCGATCACCGGCCGCCTCGTCCCGATCGTCGCCGACGAGCACGCCGACCCGGAGCTCGGCTCGGGCGCGGTCAAGATCACGCCGGGGCACGACTTCAACGACTTCGAGGTCGGCAAGCGCGCCGGCATCGAGCCGCGCGACATGCTCAACATGCTCGACGCCAAGGGCCAGGTCGCCCAGACCGCCGACGGGCTGATCCCGGCGGACCTGGTCGGTCTCGACCGCTTCGAGGCGCGCGACCGCATCGTCAAGCTGCTGGAGGGCGAGGGCGCGCTCGAACGGGTCGAGGACCGCGTGATCCAGACGCCCTACGGCGACCGCTCGGGCGTGGTGATCGAGCCGTGGCTCACCGACCAATGGTACGTCGACGCCGCGACGCTGGCCAAGCCGGCGATCGAAGCGGTGCGCTCGGGCGCGATCGAGATCGTGCCGAAGACGTGGGAGAAAACCTTCTTCAACTGGATGGAGAACATCCAGCCCTGGTGCGTGTCGCGACAGCTGTGGTGGGGGCACCGGATTCCGGCGTGGTTTGGCATCTCGAAAGAGTGGTTGGAGCAGAATTCGACCAAATCATATCGCGAAATCGGCAGCGAGATATTCAACGGTGCCATTCCCGATCAAGCAATTTTCGTCGCCGAGACCGAGGCAGAGGCCATCGAACAAGCTGAGCACTATTACGGCGATGAATTCCAGGTGGTTATCAGCCAAATGGAAGAGGGTGCGCATCCGGCACGGCAGGACAGCGGCAAGTCCGTGGTTGTGATAAGCCGTGACGCTGACGTGCTCGACACCTGGTTCTCCTCCGCGTTGTGGCCGTTCGCGACGATGGGCTGGCCGGAGGATGCGGACCCGAAGCTCCACGGCCGCTACCCTAACGACGTGCTCATCTCCGGCTTCGACATCCTGTTCTTCTGGGATGCGCGGATGATTATGCAGGGGCTGCACTTCATGGGCGACGTGCCGTTCCGCACGCTTTACCTGCACGGCCTGGTCCGCGCCGCCGACGGCGCCAAGATGTCCAAGTCCAAGGGCAACACCGTCGATCCGCTCGGCCTGATCGACCGATACGGCGCCGACGCGCTGCGCTTCTTCATGGCGGCGATGGAGAGCCAGGGCCGCGACATCAAGATGGATGAGCGCCGCGTCGAGGGCTATCGCAACTTCGCGACCAAGCTGTGGAACGCCGCGCGCTTCTGCCAGGCGAACGGCATCGGCGCCTCGCAGCATCTGGAGCCGCCGGCGGCGAGCCTCGCCGTCAATCGCTGGATCATCGGCGAGACGATCCAGACGGTGCAGGCGGTCGACCTCGCGCTCGCCGACCTGCGCTTCGACGGCGCGGCGGACGCGATCTATCATTTCGTGTGGAGCCGCTTCTGCGACTGGTACTTGGAGCTGATCAAGCCGGTGCTCCAGGGCGGCGAGCCGGGCAGCTTCTCCGGCGACGAGATGCGCGAAGCGCTGGGCGCTCAAGGTCCCGCCGCGGAGACGTGCGCGGTCGCCGGCTGGGTGCTCGACCAGATCCTGGTGCTGCTCCACCCGTTCATGCCCTTCATCACCGAGGAGCTGTGGTCCAAGATGGGCGAGCGCGGTTATGAGCTGATCGTCGCGAAATGGCCGATGGCGGATGCCCGCGCGCTCGATCCCGAGGCGGGCAGGGAGATCGACTGGCTGATCCGCCTCGTCGGCGAAATCCGGGCCGCCCGCACGGAGCTCAACGTGCCGCCGGGCGCCCGGCTGCCGCTGCACGTCCGCGACGCCGCTCCGGCGACGGAGGCGCGCCTGGCGAACCAGGCAGCCGCCATCGCCCGCCTGGCGCGGGTCGATCAGGCGGAGGGGGACCTGCCGGCCGGCGGTGCGCTTCAGATCGTGGTGGATGAGGCGACCTTCGTGATCCCGCTCCAGGGCGTGATCGACCTCGACGCCGAGCGCGCCCGCCTCGCCAAGGCGATCGCTGCGGCGGAGAAGGAGCGCGATGGTCTCGCCGGACGCCTCGGCAATCCGAGCTTCGTCGAGCGCGCCAAGCCCGAGGCGGTGGAGAGGGCTCGCGCCGATCACGCCGAGAAGGCGGCGGAAGCGGAACGCCTGACGGCAGCGCTGGCGCGCCTTGGATGAAACTCCGTCCCAACCGTCACCCCGGCCTTGTGCCGGGGACCACCCATCTGCGAGCGCAGACCTCGCGGCTCCGTGGATGCCGGAACAAGTCCGGCATGACGGGTAGGGGATAGGACATGCCGCGTCCCACCCACGACCTGACGCAAGGTCCGATCGGCCGCACGTTGCTCATGTTCGCGCTGCCGACGCTCGGCTCGAACATACTCCAGTCGCTCAACGGCTCGATCAACTCGATCTGGGTGGGGCGCTTCCTCGGCGAGGGGGCGCTGGCGGCGACGTCCAACGCCAACATCATCATGTTCCTGACGTTCGGCGCTGTGTTCGGCTTCGGCATGGCCGCGACCATCCTGATCGGCCAGTCGATCGGCCGCCGCGACATCGAGGCGGCGCGGCGCGCGTTCGGCTCGGCGGTTGGACTGGTGGTCGGCGGCGCCGTCGTGATCTCTGCGGTCGGCTGGATCCTCACGCCCGAGATCCTGCACCTGCTCGCCACGCCGGGCGAGGCGCAGGCGCTGGCGCGCGACTATCTCCGCGTCATCTTCCTCGGCCTGCCGCTGTCGATGCTCGGCGTGCTGATCCAGATGGGCCTGCGCGGCACCGGCGATGCCGTCACCCCGCTGTGGTTCATGGTGCTGAGCGTCGCCATCGACAGCTCGATGAACCCGGTGCTGATCCGGGGCCTCGGCCCGTTCCCTGAGATGGGCATCGCCGGATCGGCGACGGCGACGCTGCTCGCCAACGCCGTCTCCGCGCTCGGCCTCATTGCCTATGTCTATGCCCGCGACCTGCCGATCCGCCTGCGCGGGGCTGAGCTGCGCTACCTGATCCCCGAACGCGCGCTGGTCCGCACCATCGTCGCCAAGGGGCTGCCGATCGGCGCGCAGATGCTGGTGATGTCGACCGCGGGCCTCACCATGGTCGGCCTCGTCAACCGGCTCGGCGTCGACACCGCTGCAGCCTATGCCGTCTCGCAGCAGCTGTGGACCTATATCCAGATGCCGGCGATGGCGATCGGCGCGGCGGTGAGCGCGATGGCGGCGCAGAACATCGGCGCCGGCCGCTGGGACCGCGTCGGCGCGGTCACCCGATCGGGCATCGTCATGAATACGGCGATCACGCTCGCGGTGATCGCCGCGATCATCCTGTTCGACCGGCCGGTGATGGCGCTGTTCGTCGGCGGCGACAGCCCGGCGATCCCGATCGCGCGCCACATCCAGCTCATCGCGAGCTGGACCTTCGTGCTGTTCGGCGCGACGATGGTGCTGTTCTCGACCGTCCGCGCCAACGGCGTGACCGTCCCGCCGCTCATCATCCTGTTCGTCGCGCTCTATCCGGTGCGGATCGGCGTCGCGCTGGGGGCAAAGCCGTTGATCGGCACGGACGCATTGTGGTGGGCCTTCCCGATCGGCTCGGCGGTGTCGCTGGCGCTGGCGGTCGCCTATTATCGTTACGGCAAGTGGCGTAACCAGGTGCTCGCCGTGCCGCCCGACTCCGAGGAGACGACGGAACACGCCCATGCCGCCACCGAGCCGGCCGGACGATTGCAACCGACCGGCTGAAGGCTCATGTGGAGCGCCATGTCCGTCTATCCCGCCCTCCGCCTCCGCCGTACCCGCGCCTCCGCCTGGAGCCGCCGCCTCCATGCCGAGACGGTGCTGACCCCCGCCGACCTCATCTGGCCGCTGTTCGTCACCGAAGGCGCCGACGAGGAGCCGATCGCCAGCCTGCCCGGCGTCTCGCGCTGGTCGATCGCCAAACTGATCGATCGGGCGAAGGAAGCGCGCGATCTCGGCATCCCCTGCCTCGCGCTGTTCCCCAACACGCCCGCGCATTTGCGCACGGAGAAGGGCGAGGAGGCGTTCAACCGCGACAATCTGATGTGCCGCGCGATCCGCGCGCTCAAGGATGCGGTGCCGGAGGTGGGCGTGCTGACCGACGTCGCGCTCGATCCCTACACCAGCCACGGTCACGACGGGCTGCTCGACGAGGCGGGCTACGTCCTCAACGACGCCACCGCCGAGGTGCTGGTCGGCCAGGCGCTGGTCCAGGCTGAGGCTGGCGCCGACATCATCGCCCCCTCGGACATGATGGATGGCCGTGTCGGCCTGATCCGCCAGGCGCTGGAAGGGGCGGGATACGTCAACGTCCAGATCATGTCCTACGCCGCCAAATACGCCAGCGGCTTCTACGGTCCGTTCCGCGACGCGGTCGGCTCGCGCGGGCTACTGAAGGGCGACAAGACAACCTATCAGATGGACCCCGCCAACGCCGAGGAGGCGATCCGCGAGGTCGCGCTCGATCTCGACGAGGGCGCCGACAGCGTGATGGTGAAGCCGGGCCTGCCGTATCTCGACATCATCGTCCGGGTGAAGTCGGAGTTCGGCGTGCCGGTGTTCGCCTATCAGGTCTCGGGCGAATACGCGATGATCGAGGCGGCCGTCGCCGCCGCGGCGGGGGAGCGCGACGTGCTGGTGCTGGAGACGCTGATGGCGTTCAAGCGCGCCGGCTGCTCGGGCGTCCTCACCTACCACGCACCGCACGCGGCCCGGCTGCTCGCCCGGTGATCGAGACCGGGCGCCTGATCCTCCGCCGCTGGCGCGATGACGACCGGCCGGCGTTCCACGCGCATTGCAGCGATCCGGATGTGATGCGCTACCTCGGTCCGCCGCTGACCCGCGCGGAGACCGACGCCGCACTCGACCGGCAGAACGGCTATCTCGAAAGCCACGGCTATTGCTTCTGGGCGGTCGAGCGCCGCGCCGACGGTGCGCTGCTCGGCTTCTGCGGATTGAAGCCGGGGGCGCCGGGCACGCCGATCGAGGGCATGGTCGAGATCGGCTGGCGCTTCGGCCGCGCCTTTTGGGGACAGGGCTATGCCCGCGAGGCGGCGGTGGCGAGCCTCGACTGGGGCTGGGCGAACCTCGATGCGTCGCATATCGTCGCGATCACGGTGCTTGCCAATGAACGGAGCTGGGGCCTGATGGAGCGACTGGGGATGCAACGCGTGGCAGACGGCGACTTCGATCATCCGACGGTGCCCGACGATAGCCCGCTCAAGCGCCACATCACCTATTCGATAGCGCGCCCCGCATGAGCGAAGGCGTCGCTGCCGGCCCGGGCGCCGTCGCCGGCCGTGCTCCCCGTACGCTGTTCGTCGCGACGATCCTGGTCGGATCGTTCCTGCTGTTCCTCGTCCAGCCGATGGTCGCGCGCATGGCGCTGCCGAGGCTGGGCGGCGCGCCGGCGGTGTGGAACTCGGCGATGCTGGTCTATCAGGCGCTGCTGCTGGGCGGCTATGCCTATGCGCACGGGCTGGGGCGTCTCGGGCTCCGAACCGGTGCCATCGTCCATCTCGTCCTGCTCGCGCTGGCGGCACTGTGGCTGCCGATCGGTCTGTTCGCCTTCGCGATGCCGGCCGATGCCGAGCCGGCATTGTGGGTGCCGTGGCTGCTCGGCGCCTCGATCGGCCCCTTGTTCTTCGCCGTCTCCGCCCAGGCGCCGCTGATGCAGCGCTGGTACGCGTCCGCCGAACCCGGCCGCGACCCCTATGCGCTCTATGCCGCCTCCAACGTCGGCAGCTTCGGCGGCCTCATCGTCTATCCGCTCCTCGTCGAGCCGATGCTGGCCCTGCGCGAGCAGAGCCTGGTCTGGAGCGCCGGCTATGCGTTGCTGTTCGTGCTCGTCGCGGGCTGCGCGCTGCTGCTCCCGCGCGGCGCCGGTGGGGAGGGGGTGCACCATCCCCTCACCAGCCCGTCGCCGACCGCGCGGCGGACCGCCATGTGGGTGGCCCTCGCGTTCGTGCCCTCCGGCCTCATGCTGGCGACCTCCACCTTCATCACCACCGACATCGTCGCCGTGCCGATGCTCTGGGTGCTGCCGCTCGGTCTCTACCTCCTGAGTTTCACCGTCGCCTTCGCCACCCGGCGGGCGCTGGCCGAGGTGATCACCCGCTTCGCGCCGCTCACCATCCTCATGTTCGGCGGCGTGATGATCGGGGGCGCGCAGCAATATCCCTACCTCAACACCGTGATGGCGCTGCTGCTGCTGTTCATGGCGGCGGTGGCGTTGCACAGCCGCATGTATGCGCTGCGGCCGGTGCCGGACCGGCTCACCGGCTTCTACCTCGCCATGGCGTTCGGCGGCGCGCTCGGCGGCGTCTTCGCCGGGCTGGTCGCGCCGGTGCTGTTCGACTGGACCTACGAGTATCCGCTGCTGATCCTCGCCGCGGGCCTGCTCGCGCCGCAGCAGTTCCTGCTGCCGGTCTTCGGCCGGCTGTGGAATGCCGGCCGGCAGGGCGTGCTGATCCGGACTGCGGCGGTCGCCGTCGTCGTGGCGGTGCTGGTGGGGCTCGGCCTGACCGATCCGGGCCACGTCTTCCGCGGGATGGGCGAGAACATCGCCTTCCTGATCCTCGCCGCGCTCGGCCTGTTCGTGATCGGGATGCGCATCCCCTATGTCATCGTGCTGTTCGGCGCGATCTTCCTCTACGGCGGCTATCGCGCGATCCTGACCACGCTGGAGGGCGACGCGCGCACGCGCAGCTATTTCGGCGTCTATACCGTCCGCGATTATCCCGAGTGGCGCACGCTCGCGCACGGCACCACGCTTCACGGCGTGGAGCTCACCGGTTCGCCCGAGCGCGAGCGCTGGCCGACCAGCTACTATATCCCAGGCTCCGGAGTCGGCCAGGCGATGCAGGCCGCGCCCACGCTCTACGGGCCGAACGCCCGGATCGGCGTGGTCGGGCTCGGCACCGGCACGCTCGCCTGCTATGCGCAGCCGGGCCAGGCGTGGCGCTTCTTCGAGATCGACCCGGTCGTCGTCGACATCGCGCGCGATCATTTCCGCTTCCTCGCCCGGTGCCTGCCCCATCCGACGGTCGAGATCGGCGATGCGCGGATGCGGCTCGCCGAGCAGCCGCCCGGCAGCCTCGACCTGCTCGCGCTCGATGCCTTCTCGTCGGATGCGATCCCGATGCACCTGATGACCGAGGAGGCGTTCGCCACCTACGGCCGGGTGCTGAGCCCGAAGGGGCTGCTGCTCGTCCACATCTCCAACCGTTTCCTCGACCTGGAGCCGGTGGTCGCGGCGGCGGGCGCGCGGGGGCATTGGTTCGCGGCACGGCTCGACTATCACCCCGATCCGAGGGAGGGCGAGCAGGCCACCATCTCCGACTGGATCGCGCTCACCCGCGACGGCACCACGCTCGCGCGGTTGCTGGAGCAGGGCGGCCACTGGCAGCCGGTCCGCCCGCGCAGGGGCTTCCGTCCCTGGACCGACGACTATGCGACGATCCTGCCGCTGCTGCGCAGCTTCCGGACGGCGGGAGCGGATTAACGGTCCAGCAGCGCCGAGAGCCGCGTCACCACCTCATTCTCCCGCTCCGCCTCGGCGCTCGCCTTGGCCAGCGCGGCATCGAGCGCAGGATAGGCCGGAGCTCCGCCCTCGGCGTGGGCGATCGCCAGCGCCTCCAGATCGGCGACCGCGGCTTCGGTCACGGCGCGCGCGGTGCCGAGCTCGCTGGTCGCGGTCTGCGCGTCGAGCCAGGCATCGCTCCCGGCCGGCGCCTTCGCGGCACGATTGGCCAGTGTTCCGGCTCGGCTTTCCGCTGCGGCGAACGCCTGCGCCGCTGCGTCGACCGTCTTGACCCGTTCGGCAATGCGCGCATCGAGCGCCGGATCGGCCTCGATCGGCACCGGCACCACCTCGGACTCGGCATTGCTGCGGCTCTCGATCGGCCGCGGTTGCAGCGACGGACCCTGATTGGCCAGGCTGGCGCAGCCGGAAAGGAGAAGCAGGGGAGCGAGACGGCGCATCGGGCGGCCTCCCGCTCGACCCTGGAGAAAATGGCGCGCCCGGAACGATTCGAACGTCCGACCCTCAGATTCGTAGTCTGATGCTCTATCCAGCTGAGCTACGGGCGCGTGGGAAGCGGCCAAATAGAGGGGTCGTTGCCGGAGCGCAACCCCCAACCGGCCAAAGACGTCACAAACCTTCACCGCCCACCCAATGCGCGTTGGACAGGCGCCGCGCCAGCGCCCAGGTCTGGGTGCGGATATCGGGCACCGCGACGATCTCCCAGAAGGCGCCGCGCGTCATCGGCCCCAGCGCGTGGAGCCACGCGCTCGGCTGCCCGTCCGCGCCGATCGCGGCCGCGGTCGCGTCGACGTCGATGCCGAGCCTCGCCGCATCGGGCCGGATCAGCCCGCGCTGGAGCAGCTTGCGCAGCAGCGGCTCCCCGGTGCGGGTGAGGTCGCCCTGCGGGCCGATCGCGTTGACGACGCGGCGGACGTGCAGCACCTCCTCGCCGTCGCGCCCGCGCGGGCGCCAGGTCACGTCGACCCCGCCCTCGGTAGCGACGAAGGCGCTCGGCTTGCCGGCGTGGACGCTGAGCTGCCCTCGCGCGATCATCGCCTGCAGCCGCGCATGGACCTCGGGTGCGAGCCGGTGGCGGTGGACGTCCCACCAGGGTCTCAGGTGCCGCAGGAACCGCCCGCGCTCCTCGACGCTGGCATTGGCCCACATGTCCTGGGTGAAGGGACGCAGCTCGTCGACCGCGTTGCGCCAGCCGATCGCCGCGCCGCGCGCACGCACCTCGCGCAGCAGCACGGAGGCGCAGAGCTTCGGCCGCTCGTCGATCTTGCGCCAGCGCACGTCGGGCCCCTCGTGCGGGCGCGGCAGCAGCCCGCGGCGCGAGATGGCGACGATCTTCCCTTCAAAGCCGTTCGCTTCCAGCAGCAGTGCGACGTCGATCATGGTGAGCCCGGTGCCGACGATCAGCACCGTGTCGTCCCCGCTGAGCCCGACCGGGACGCGCACGTCCCAGGGATCGCCGATGTAGCGGCTGCCGGGCAGTGCGTCGGGATCAAGCCCCGGCGGGTGATGCGGCGGGAGGTTGCCCACCGCGAGCACCGCGGCATGGGCCTCGATCCGCCGGCCGTCGGCCATCACCGCGGTCGCGCGGCCGTTGTGGCGCAGGTCGGCGACGTCGCCCTGGACGATGGTGAGCCGGTCGGGTGCGGCGGCCCGCGCGGCGGCGAGTTGCTCGCTCAGATATTCGCCATAGGTGACGCGCGAGATGAAGGCGGTCTCCGGATTCGCCACGCCGCGCCCGGCCAGCCAGCGCACGAAATGCAGCGGATCGTCGGGCAGCGCGCTCATGTTGCCGGCGCGCACGTTGAGCACATGGCTGGGATGGGCGGCGCCATAGGCCAGCCCCTTGCCCGCGCTCGGCCCGCGTTCAATCAGCGTCGCGCGCGGCCCATCGTGGCGCAGCAGGTTGATCGCCTGCAGCGAGCCGGAAAAGCCCGCGCCGATGATGACGACATGCTCGATCACTGGGCGGCGATACGGTCAGATTTCGTATTCGGGGCGCCAGTGCGGCTCTTCATAGGCCGGGCGGCGGGCGCCCGGCTGACGCGACACCATCTCCGAATAGAGCCGCTTGACCGCGCTGCTGCCGGTGCGGGTGCACAATGCCGGCACCAGGGCATGGACGAAGCAGGCGAGCCCGCCCGCGACCATCGTCAGCCCGAAGCGGGAGGCGACGCCGAAATGCTCGATGTAACTCTCGCCGACACTCTGGGGATGTTCGACGAACCAGCGGTGGAGAGGATTGGCCATGCGGCACCCCTAGCGCGCGATCGTCGCGTTTGAAACCGTCAGCGGCGCGAGTGTTCGATCGAATCGAGGATGCGCCCGCCTGCCATGAATACCGCGATCGGGCAGACGGCGAACAGCAGCCACCCGCCGACGCCCGGATATTGGTGGAGGTAATGAATGCCGCGCTCCACCGCGCCGGTGCCGAGGCCGTAGATCACCAGGAACGCCTCGAACTTGGTCTTGATCGTGAACAGGCTCTTGATCCGGCGCCACATGCCCGATGGTTAAGCAAGCTCCGGGCCAGCGGCGGAAATGCGCGATTGCGGGTTAAGGCTTATGGTTACCTGTCAATTCATCCGACAGATTTGCAGCCTGCCCCTACTGTCCCTCTCCCATGGGGAGAGGGAAGGAGCCGCCGAAGGCGGCGGGAGGGTGAGGATGACTGCGGCTGGCGAGGTCATCCTCACCCTCCCACTCCCAAAGGGAGAGGGACCCGCCGAAAGCCGGCGCCGCCGTCAGGCCAGCTCGCCGGCAAGACCCAACGCATCCAGCAGCGCGCGCCGCGCCGCCTCGATCTGTCGGATCAGCCCCGGATCGCCGATCCGGTCATGCGCGATCGCCTCGGGCCAGTGCGTCTCCACCACCGCCGCGATCCGGTCGAGCTTCGCCTCGTCGACCAGAAATCGCGGATCGACCGTCGCCGGATCGGCAACGACGCGCAGGCGGAGACAGGCCGGTCCGCCACCGTTCGCCATCGATTCGCGGACGTCCACTACCTCGAGATGCCGGATCGACCCGTTGCCGGCGACCAGCTCCTGGAGCCATCCCCAGACGCTCGGTGTCTCGCGGACCTCGGACGGCAGGATCAGCGCCATGCCGCCTGCGGGCAGCGTCACCAGCTGTGCGTTGAACAGATAGGAGGCGATCGCATCGGCCAGGCTCACCCGGCTCGCTGGCACCTCGATGATCTCGACCTCCGGAAACCGCGCACGCAGTTCTGTGTAGAAGCGTTCCTTGTCGGCAAAGGCCAACTCGTGCGCGAACAGGACCGTCTCGTTGGCGACGGCGACAACGTCGTTGTGGAAAGCGCCGGCGGCGATCGCTTCCTCGCTCTGCTGCACGAACAGCGCATGGACTCCGTGCCGCCGCGCCACCGCCTCGCTCGCCTCGCGGTGCTGGCGCGCGGGGAAGGGGCCGCCCGATAGGCCATAAACGAACACCTCGACCCCCGCCTCGCCGTGGCTGCGGGTGAGCCGCATATGATTGGCCGCCCCCTCGTCGCCGAACGGCGGCGGCACCGGCGGATGCACCGCGAAGGCGGGATCGGCGAAGGCGAGCCGGAGCTGCGCCAGCGTGTCCGGCCATTCGTGGCTGCGATGCGGCATCGTCAGCAGGTTGGCGACGGTCAGATGACAGCGCCCGTCGGCCGCATCGGGCGCGGGCGAGACGGTCGCCGCATTGGCCGCCCACATCGCCGAGGCCGACAGCGCCTGCGCCTTGAGGTGCGGTGCCGCGTCCGCATAGTTGATGGCGAGCCGGTCCAGCCAGCGATGGTCCGGCCGCGCGTGCGGTAGCAGGATGCCCTGCGTCAGCCCGAGCGAGAGGTTGGCGCGCATCTTGGCGATGCCTTGGAGCGCCGCGGCGCGCGGATGGGAGGTCGCGCCGGCATTCCGCGTCGCCGCGAGGTTGCCGGGGCTGAGGCCGGCGTAATTATGGCTGGGCCCGACGATCCCGTCGAGGTTGATCTCGACGAGCGCCATCAAATCCTCCCCGTCATGCCGGACTTGGTCCGGCATCCACCGAGCCGCACTTGCATCGGCCGATTGGCTCGCTGAACGGTGGATGCCGGACCAAGTCCGGCATGACGGGTAAGGTCAAACCCGCCCGACATGGCTCACTACCGTTCCCGGCTCCACGCCCAGCACCTCGGCGCTCTCCGGATCGATCGCCCCCTCGCCGACATGCCCCAGGCAGGCCCGGAATTCTCCCAGCCGCCCGGTCGCGATCAGCGACGCCTTCCCCCCGACCGCAACTTCCCGCACCTCCATGTCCACCGCCTCGCGGATCGTGCGGACATGGTCGGTGCGCACGGTCATCGTCGGCCCGCCGTCGAAGATGTCGATATAGTTCTCGAACGCGAACCCTTCGTTCTCCAGCATCCGCATCGCCGCACGGCCGGAGGGATGGGGGAGGCCGATCACGCTTCGCGCGCTCTCGGGCAGCATGGCGGTGTAGATCGGGTGACGCGGCATCAGGTCGGCGATGAACTGGTTGCCGTGCACCGCATTGAAGGCATCCGCGTCCTGGAAGTTCATCCCGAAGAACCGCCCCGCCACGCCGTCCCAGAACGGCGACCCGCCCGCCTCGTCGATGATCCCGCGCAGCTCCGCCAGCAGCCGGTCGGCGAAGCGGGTGCGGTGCGCGCGGATGAACAGGTAGCGGCTGCGCGCCAGCAGCAGCCCGAGCCCGCCCGCGCGTTCGCTGGGATGGAGGAACAGCCCGCCCACCTCGCTGCAGCCCTCCAGGTCGTTGACCAGGTTCAGGATCTCCGAGCGGAAGGTGCGCCCCAGCTCCTCGCTGTGCTTGGTCAGCGTGCCGATACGATAGCTGTAGAACGGCCAGCGCTGCCCCACCTGCGTGAAGATCTGGCACGTCCCGCGCACCTCGCCGGTCGCGGCGTTCTCGAGCACCAGCACGAACAGCTCGTCGGCGAGGCCGTCCTCCTCGCGCGCGAAGGTGGCGTGGCTGCGCTCCAGCTTGGCGGTGAGCGCGCCGCGGTCCGGCGGCAGGTTGGTGAAGCCGCCCCCGGTCAGCTTCGCCATTTCGTAGAGCGGCTCGATGTCTTCGTCGCGGGCCGCGCGGATGCGGAAGGTCATGGACGACCTTTGTCGGCGATCCGCAAAATGGTCAACGCCGACAGCGCCGCGCGCTCGGCCAGGCTGTCCGGGATCATGAACTCGTCGGCCGAGTGGATCGCACCCCCGCGCACGCCCATCGTGTCGACCACCGGCACGCCGCAGGCGGCGATGTTGTTGCCGTCGCACACGCCGCCGGTCGCCTTCCAGCCGATGTCGAGCCCCAGATCGGCCCCGACCTCCCGCACCAGCGCGAACAGCCGCTCGGCGCCCGGATCGACCGGCTTCGGCGGCCGATTGAAGCTGCCGTACACCTCGATCCGGACATCATGCTCGCGCGCCACCGCCGCCACGGCGGTATCGATCAGCGCCTGCGCCCGCGCGATCTCCTCGCGCGAGGCGGGGCGGAAGTTGACCCGCAGCACCGCCAGCTCCGGCACGACGTTGTTCGGCCCGCCGCCGTCGATCCGCGCCGGATTGACCGCCAGCCCCGGCCCCTTCGCCGCCGCCAGCCTTATTGCCAGATCGGAGGCGGCGACGACCGCATTGCGCCCATCCTCGGGATTGCGCCCGGCATGGGCGCTCCGTCCGCGTACCACGATCGAGAAGTTCCCGGTCCCGCCCCGCGCCCCGGCCAGCGTCCCGTCGGCCAGCGCCGGCTCATAGGTGAGCGCCGCCGCCTTGCCGTGCGCCGCCGCGGCGATCAGCGCGGCAGAGGAGAAGCTCCCCGTCTCCTCGTCCGAGTTGATCACCACCTCATAGCCGAGCCGCGGCACGCCCACCGCCTCGACGGCTTCCAGCGCCGCGAGCAGCAGCGCGAGCCCGCCCTTCATGTCGGCGGCGCCCGGCCCGTTGATCCGCCCGTCCGGAAGCTCGGTCACCGCCTGGAACGGATGATCGGCCGGATAGACCGTATCCATATGCCCGGTGAACAGCATCTGCACCGGCGCCTCGGGCCGCACGGCGAGATGAAGGTGCCGCCCGTGCGCGACCGGCTCGACCCGCCCGTCCGCCGTCACCCGTTCGACCGGCGCCGGATCGACCAGCCGGCACGTCCCCGGCAACGTCCCGAAGGCGTCGACAAGCCGCTCCGCCATCGCCGCCAGCCCCGCAAGGTTGCCGGTGCCGCTGTTCACCCCCGCCCAGGCGAGCGTGTTCGCCAGCATCGGCGCTTCGCCGACATGCGCGATCGCGTCGCGCTCGCGGGGGCCGGGCGCGGTCAAAACGTGTAGACCAGCGACGCGCGGCTGGTGGTGTCGGTGTTGACCTGACCCTCCGGCGGGCGGCTCTCGTAAGCGACGTCGTAGGACAGCTGCGCCGACAGCGGCCCGAACAGCCGTGCCGACAGCGCGGTGCGACCCGTGACCGTGCTGTTCGCGCTCTGCACATAGGTCGATGCGTCCTGCGTCAGCCGCATCCCCGGTGCCAGCGTCCAGCCGAACCGCACCGTGCCGCGCGCGCCAAGATTGCTCTCGCGCGTCTCGTCGGTGAAGCGCGTGTAGCGATAGGCGGGTCCCACCTCGAGGTCGAGGCTGAGGTTGGTCGACTTGATCGCGCTGTAGCCGGCGCCGAACGAGGTCGAATAGCGTTCGAAATAACCGAGGTAGCGGTCGCTCTCGAACTGCACCGCGCCATAGACATAAGCGCGGTCGTCGATCTTGTAGTTGGGCTCGAACGACGCGAGATAATGCTCGCGGCTCGTCACGCCGTTGCTCTCCTGATACTCTGCGAGCAGGTTGAGCCGGTGACGCCAGCGATAGCCCTCGCGTGTGAGGTTGACGTTCGCGGTGACGCCGACATTCTCGGTGTTGCCCGTGGTCAGGAACCCGCCGACCTCGATCCGGCCCTTGAGCAGCGTCAGGAAGTCGGAGGTACGCAGCTTCTCGGTCACCGCCGCGTTCCGCTCGTTGCGCCACCTGGCGGTGATCTCCGCGATCTCCCGCGCATTCTCGGGCGAGGCGTTGCGCGCATATTTCTCGACCGTGGCGACCTCGCTGTCGTTGCCCGATTCCATCGCGGCCTGGAGCATCGCACGGATCACCGGCGGGATGTCGTCGCTGTCGAGAGCGCCGGTCGTCGGGGGCGCCGGATCGGGCGTATTGCCCATCATCAGCAGCGCCGCGAGGGGGAGGAGCACGCTTCGCATCGTCCCGCCCATAGCGTCAGCGAGCGGGCGCCGTCACCCCCCGGTGCGATGAGCCGTCCACGCCGCCTCCGCGCCGCGCCAGCGGCCCGGCAAAGGCGTCGAGCACCGCCTCGTAGAGCGCCTTCTTGAACGGGACGATCATCGCCGGCAGGTCGGCGGGATCGGCCCATTTCCAGGCGCGGAACTCGGGATGGGCGGTGGCGATGTTCACGTCCTTGTCCTCGCCGGTGAAGGCGAACAGGAACCAGCGCTGCCGCTGCCCGCGCCATTTGCCCTTCCAGATCTTGCCGACCAGGTCGTCAGGCAGGTCGTATTGCAGCTCCTCGGGTGCCTCGGCGATCAGCTCCAGATGCTCGGGCGCGATCCCCGTCTCCTCGCCGACCTCGCGGATCGCCGCGGTCAGCGCGTCCTCGCCCGGATCGATCCCGCCCTGCGGCATCTGCCAGGCCTCCAGCGTCGAATCGAGCCGCTGCCCGACGAACACCTTGCCGGCGCGGTTGACCAGCATGACGCCCGCGCACGGACGGTAGGGAAGGGATTTCGGGTCGGTCATGCCTGCCCCTTACCCAATTCCCTCTCCCGACAGGAGAGGGAATGAAACTACGCCGCTTCCGCCATCACCCGCTGCCCCTCCGCCTCCACGATCACCGCCTTCGCCGCGACCAGGAACCCGGCCACGTCGCCCTGGCTCGACGGAATCACCTTCCTGAGCGTTACGAAGCCATGGATGTTCCCCGCCGCCTCGCGGAACACCACCGGCACGCCGGCCTCGATCAGCCTGGCGGCATAGGCGCGGCCCTGGTCGCGGATCGGGTCGAGCCCGGCGGTCATCACCACCGCCGGCGGCAGGCCGGCGAGGTCGGCGTTGAGCGGCGACGCGCGGTGATGCTCGGCATCGGGCGCATAGCTCTCGGTGAACCAGGTCATCGACTCATGCGTCAGCAGCCGGCCTTCGCTGAACGCCGCATAGGAGGGATAGTCGCGCGTATAGTCGGTCGCCGGATAGATCGGCAGCTGCGCGATCACCGGCACCGCCGCCGGCCGGTCGCGCAGGCCGAGCGCGACGACGATGGTGAGGTTGCCCCCGGCGCTGTCGCCACACAGCACCAGCCCGGTGACGGCGCGGCCGAGCTCGGCCGGGCTCCCCGCCACCCAGCGCGCCGCCGCCTCGGCATCGTCGGGCGCCGCCGGCCAGCGATGCTCGGGCCCCAGCCGATAGTCGACCGCCACCACCGGCAGGTCGAGTGTGCGCGCGATCTCCGCGCAGAAGCTGGCATGGGTATCGAGGTCGCCGATGGTGAAGCCGCCGCCGTGGAAGAACACCACCGCCGGCCCCGGCTCGCGGCTCGCGCGTGCATCGAACAGGCGGGCGGGGATAGTGCCCGCCGGCCCCGGGATGCCGAGGTCTTTGATCGCGGCGAGCTCGCCGACCGGCGGATCGGTGACGTCCCGCATCGCGACGAACAGCTGTCGCGCCGCGGGAGCGCCGACCTCGTGCATCTTCGGCCCCGGCAGGTTGTTGAGATAAGCCAGGAACTGGACGACGTCGGGGCGGGTAAAGACTTCGGTCACGGTGCGGCTCTCCTTGGATCGTCGACTTTTCGAAACTAGGTTATGCCCGATGATCCCCGTCGTCCATCATCCGCATTACGTCGCACCCGCTCCGCCGCGATCGACCTATCAGTGGAACAAGAACGGCCTCGTCCGCGACCTGCTCCGCGCCGAGGGCGAAGCGATCGAGTGGTTCACCCCAGGTCCGATGCCGCGCGCCTGGATCGAGGCGGTGCACGATCCGGACTATGTCGCCGAGGTGATCGAAGCGCGCGTGCCCCGTGAAAAGGAACGCCGCATCGGTTTCCAGGTCACGCGGGAGGTGGCCCGGCGGGCGGTGGTGGTGCCGGGCGGCACCTACCTCGCGGCCCGGCTGGCGATGGAGCGGGGCTATGCCGCCAACAGCGCCGGCGGCAGTCATCACGCGCTCGCGAATACCGGGGCCGGCTTCTGCATCTTCAACGATCTCGCCATCGCCGCGGCGCGGCTGGCGGAGGAGGGGCATCGCGTCCTCGTCGTCGACTGCGACGTCCACCAGGGCGACGGCACCGCCGCGCTGATGGCGGAGCGGCATGACGTCGCCACCTACTCGATCCACGCGGAGAAGAATTTCCCGGTGCGCAAGGCCCGCTCGACCCTCGATGTGGGATTGCCGGACGGGACGGGTGACGAGGCTTATCTGGATGCCCTCGCCGAGACGCTGTCGCCGCTGGTCGAAGCCTTCGGGCCCGACCTGGTGCTTTACCAGGCCGGCGTCGACCCGTGGAAAGGCGATCGCCTCGGCCGCCTCGGCCTGACGCGCGAGGGCCTGATCCGCCGCGACCGCTGGATCGCCCGCCTGTTCCGCGACCGCCGCCTGCCTCTCGCGAGTGCGCTCGGCGGCGGCTACGGTGAGGACGCGATGGAGGTCGCCGAACGCCACGTCGCGTCGATCCTGGCATTGGGAGGGGAGTACCTCCAATCTCCTCTCCGTCCCGGAGCGGAGCCACAACCTTCATTCCAGCCAAAAGAACTGGTTGCAACCGCTACCCATCATTCTACCTTGGATGGTCGGAACGCAGAGGCATAGAAGGCCCGCGAAAGCAGTTACCGCAGGACATTGGTTTACATGGCCACAGCCGCCCATCTGCTGACGCCCGAGGAGGCGTCGGCGAACCCGCCGCCCGAAGCGATCGTCGTCCGTTTCGCCGGCGACAGCGGTGACGGGATGCAGCTCACCGGCGGGCAGTTCACCCTGTCGACCGCGCTCGCTGGCAACGATCTCGCCACTTTCCCGGATTTCCCCGCCGAGATCCGCGCGCCGCAGGGCACGCTGTTCGGTGTGTCGGCCTTCCAGATCAACTTCGGCTCGGCCTCGATCGAGACGGCAGGCGACGCGCCCGACGTGCTGGTGGCGATGAACCCGGCGGCGCTGCACGTGAACGTCGACGATCTCAAGCCCGGCGGGCTGATCATCGCCGACGAGGGCGAGTTCAACGATCGCAACCTCGCCAAGGCCAAGTACGACGCCAATCCGCTGGAGGACGACAGCCTCGCCAGATGGCAGGTGCTGAAGCTCAACATCTCGCAGCTGACCCTCGATGCCGTGAAGCCGTTCGGCCTCGGCAACAAGGAGGCGCTGCGCTGCAAGAACATGTGGACGCTGGGCTTGGCGCTGTGGATGTTCGACCGCGACCGCCAGCCGATCGTCGACTGGCTCAAGGCCAAGTTCGCCAAGGCGCCCGAGCTCGCCGAAGCCAACATCGCCGCCTTGAACGCCGGCCACGCCTATGGCGAGACGGCGGAGCTCGGTGGACAGGTCGGGCAGCTCCACATGCCGGCGGCGCCGGCCGAGCCCGGCCTCTACCGCACCGTCACCGGGGCCGAGGCGATCTCGCTCGGCCTGGTGGCGGGGACGCAGCTTGCCGGGCTGCCGATGTTCTTCGGCGGCTATCCGATCACCCCGGCCTCGGCGATCCTGCACCACCTGTCGCGCCTCAAGGAATATGGCGTCACCACCTTCCAGGCCGAGGACGAGATCGCCGCGATCGCCGCGTCGCTGGGGGCCTCCTACGCCGGCCAGCTCGGCGTCACCTCCTCGTCGGGGCCCGGCATCGCGCTCAAGGGCGAGGCGATCGGCCTTGCGATCATGACCGAGCTGCCGCTGGTGATCGTCAACTCGCAGCGCGGCGGTCCCTCGACCGGCCTGCCGACCAAGACCGAGCAGTCGGACCTCTATCAGGCGGTCTACGGCCGCAACGGCGATGCGCCGATGCCGGTGATCGCCGCGCGCTCGCCCGCCGACGCCTTCGAGTGCGCGATCGAGGCGTGCCGCATCGCGACGCAGTATATGACGCCGGTGATGCTGCTCACCGACGGCTATATCGCCAATGCTGCCGAGCCGTGGAAAGTCCCGGATGTCAGTGCGTTCGATCCGTTTCCGGTGACCTTCCTGGAGGAAGCGCCGGCGGAAGGCTTCCAGCCTTACGCCCGCGACGACAAGCTCGCGCGGCCGTGGGTCAAGCCCGGCACGCCGGGCCTGCTCCACCGCATCGGCGGCATCGAGAAGAAGGCCGGCACCGGCAACATCGACTATTCGCCCGCCAACCACCAGCAGATGACCGAACTGCGCCGCGACAAGGTCGCCGGCATCGGCGTGCCCGACCAGGAGGTGACGCTGGGCGAGGCGGGCGGCAAGCTCGCCGTGGTCGGCTGGGGCTCGACCTTCGGCCCGATCCACCAGGCGGTGCGGCGCGCACGGCGCAAAGGGCTCGACGTGAGCCATATCCATCTGCGTCACATCTGGCCGATGCCGAAGAATCTCGGTGACTTGCTGAGGGGTTACGAGAAAATTCTCGTACCGGAAATGAACACGGGCCAGCTCAAGACCGTGTTGCGCGACCAGTATCTGGTCGACGCCCGGGCGCTCAACAAGGTCTCCGGCCAGCCCTTCCGCATCGCCGAGATCGAAGCGGCAATCGAGGCGGCGTTGGCGTAAACTTCGGAAACTACTTTTTGCACTTTCTACAAGGCGCCCTTGCCATGAACGACATGACCCCCATCGCGAAGAGCTCGCCCAAGGACTGGGAGAGCGACCAGGAGGTCCGCTGGTGCCCCGGCTGCGGCGACTATGCGATCCTGAAGGCGGTCCAGCGCACCATGCCGGAGCTCGGCGTCAGGCCCGAGGATACCGTGTTCGTCTCCGGCATCGGCTGCTCGAGCCGCTTTCCATATTACATGGAGACATACGGCTTCCACACCATCCACGGCCGCGCCTGCGCCGTGGCGACGGGGGTGAAGCTGGCCAACCCGGACCTCGACGTGTGGATCATCACCGGCGACGGCGACGCGCTGTCGATCGGCGGCAACCACACCATGCACCTGCTGCGCCGCAACCTCGATTGCCAGGTGCTGCTGTTCAACAACGAGATCTACGGGCTAACGAAGGGTCAGTATTCGCCCACCTCGCGCGTCGGCACCCGCAGCCCGTCCACCCCGTTCGGCTCGGTCGACCGCCCGGCGAGTCCCTGCGCCTTCGCGCTCGGCTCGGGCGCGCGCTTCATCGCCCGCGGCATCGACGTCCACAAGAACCTGCCCGCGGTGCTCAAGGCCGCCCACGCCCACAAGGGCGCGGCGTTCGTCGAGATCTTCCAGAACTGCATCGTCTACAACGACGACGTCTTCGCCCCCTTCACCGAGAAGGCGAATGCGGCCGGCAGCCAGCTCTGGGTCGAGCATGGCAAGCCGCTGCTGTTCGCGGGCGGCACCAAAGGCTTGGCGTTCGACCGCGACCGGCTCGCGCTCAAGGTGGTCGACGTGGGCGACGGCGACGCGTCGGAAGTGCTGCTCCACGACCAGACCAACCGCATGATCGCGCATCTGCTGGTCGAGATGCCGTTCGG
Source organism: Sphingomonas astragali (assembly GCF_051400615.1). Taxonomy (NCBI): domain Bacteria; kingdom Pseudomonadati; phylum Pseudomonadota; class Alphaproteobacteria; order Sphingomonadales; family Sphingomonadaceae; genus Sphingomonas; species Sphingomonas astragali. The sequence goes on along the minus strand of NZ_JBLFFH010000002.1, from coordinate 657,080 downwards.
ATCCTTTCCGATGGCGCTCGGCGTGCTCTACGACGATCCCGCGCCGACCTTCGAGAGTGCGGTCGTCGCGCAGAACCGCCAGGCCAGCGAAGGCAAGAAGGCCGACCTCCAGAAGCTGCTCTCGCAGGGCCAGACCTGGATGGTCGAGAAGGAACCGCATCCGCTCTGAGAACGCTTGCGTAACGGCCGCCGACGTGCATTGAAGAGGCGATGGACGCGCCGGTGCGGAACAGGGGCCGATGGCCCGGCGGGCCACGCCGGACGGTCGTGGGCGGCGCCGGCGGCGGGTGGCTCGCGCCCTTCGCGCCGCTGTTCCACAAGCTGCTCGACCGCATCGACGCCGGACTGACTCGGGGCGCGATCGAGACGATCCTGCCCGACGGCAGCCGTCGCCTGATCGGCGGCCGCGGCGCCGGGCCGGTGGCGGTGGTGGCGATCGCGAGCTGGAACGCCCTGTCGCGCCTCGCCACCGGCGGCTCGGCCGGCTGGTACGAGGCCTGGGCGGCCGCCGAATGGTCGAGCCCCGACCCGGTGCCGCTGTTCACGCTGTTCATGCTCAACCGGCGCACGCTGGGGGAAGCGGGGCGCGCGTCCGGCTGGAGCAAGCGGCTGCGCCGCATGGCCCACCGCTTCCGCCGCAACGACCGTGCCGGATCGCGCCGCAACATCGCCTATCACTATGATCTCGGGAACGATTTCTACGTGCCGTGGCTCGACGCCGGCATGACCTATTCGAGCGCCCTGTTCGCCCGTCCCGGCATGACGTTGGAGGAGGCGCAGGCGGCGAAGCTGGAGGCGGTCCTCGCCCGCACCGCGACCGCGCCCGGCGACATGATCCTCGAGATCGGTTCGGGCTGGGGCTCCTTCGCCGAGCTGGCCGCGCGGCAGGGCGTCAAGGTGCACGGCATCACCCTGTCGACCGAGCAGCGCGACTATGCCGAGGCGCGGCTGGCGGGATTCCCCGACACGCGCTTCACCCTCACCGACTATCGCGACGTCGCCGGCACTTATGACGCAGTCGTCAGCATCGAGATGGTCGAGGCGGTCGGCCGCGAATATTGGCGCGACTATCTCGCCGCCATCGCCCGCGCTCTGAAGCCGGGCGGACGCGCCGCGATCCAGCTCATCTCGATGGATGACGCGATCTTCGAGAACTATGCGGGCAACGTCGACTTCATCCAGACCTACATCTTCCCTGGCGGCCTGCTGATCTGCGAGCCGGAGTTCCGCGGCATCGCCGGGAGCGTCGGCCTCCGCTGGCAGGATCGCAAGGGTTTTGGCCTCAGCTATGCCGAGACGCTGCGGCAGTGGCGCGAGCGGTTCGACCGCGCGGCGGCGGAGGGCCGGCTGCCGGCCGAGTTCGACGATCGCTTCCTCGATCTGTGGCGCTACTATCTCATGTACTGCGAAGGCGGCTTTCGCGGGGGCGGGATCGACGTCGCGCAGGTGACATTGGTGAAGGAGGGGGCGTGACGTGTTCGTAAAGGCCGACGACGCAAGAACCGTCCGCGCCGTAGCCTTCCGGCGCCCGGCTCCCCTGCGTCATGCGATGCCGAAGGTCCAGCCCTCGGTGCGGGCAAGCGCGGGCGTGAGCGCGGCCGGGTGCCAGAGTTCCCCGCGACAGGCGTAGGCGCGCAGCCACGCGGCGGTGAGGAGGGCGTCGCTGCTGTGGTCGTCGATCGCGCCCGCGCCTGATACGGGAGCGCTGGCGATCGCCCGAGAGGCGAGGGCCCGGTTGAGCGCCTCCACCGTCTTCATCTTGGTGCGGCCGGGCGGACGGCCGGCGTCGCGGGCGGCGATGCTGGTGTAGATCTCGACGATGAGCGAGCCGGCCGCGGGCGCCGGATCGAAGGGCCAGATCGGCAAGGCCTGTCCCAGCCGGTGGAGCAGGCGCATACCGGTGAGGCTCGACTTGCCGACCTGGGCCGCGCCGACCAGGTTGAAGTTGCTGCAGGGATTGAGGCCCTGCTCGCGCTGGGCGACCTCGGTGACGCGGAGGCGCCCGCGGCCGGGCTCGAACAGGTCGCCGGCGCGACCGCCGTGGCGGCGGAAATGGCGCGAGGCGTCGACGTGATCGACGAAGCTGGAGGCGGCGAGGTGCGGGTCGGCATGGCACAGTCGGTCGACCAGCGCCCAGAGCGCGTGCGCGTCGGAAGGGCTTTCGCTCCAGGCGGGAAAGAAAGCGCCGCGATCGGCGAATGGCAGCGACATGCCGAGGTCGAGGCCGAGCAGCGTGGCGGACGGCAGCTCGTGCTTCAGCCAATCGAGCACGTCGGCGCGCGACCAGACGTGCCCCGGGCGGGTCAGCGCGGGCGGACCGCCGCCGCGCTCGCATAACGCGACGGCGATGCCGGGCTGGCGCGCGCCGATCGCGCCCGACCAGTCGATCGCGGCGAAATGGGTGAAATGATCAGGGACGTGGGCCAAAGGCGTCGCGTTGCGGCTTCCTGGCGCGGTCCCACCACGCGCGGCGGATGACGTTGGCGATACGCTCGGGATCGGCCGAGCCGTAGCGGACCAGCACGGCGGGCCAGCCGTCGTAGTGCGGCGTCTGCCAGAAGCTGTCGGGATCGGTCTCGAGCAGCACCGCCTTCTCGTCATGCGGGGCCATCACGCAGAAGCTGCCCGCCTCGCGACCGGGGGAGGCGAAGGCCTTGGCGTTCACCTTCGGACAGGGAGTGCCGTAGAAGGGCGCCATCTCGGTGTCGGGCAGCGCCAGCGCGAAGGCCATGACGTCATCCCAGCTGTCGAAGCGCTCAGTCATCACGCTTCTCTCGCCTCAACTGATCCCAATGGTCGAGCCGCTCGCGGATGCGCTTCTCGAAGCCGCGATCGGTGGGAGTGTAGAAGGTCTGCGGCTCCATCGCTTCGGGCCAGTAGTCGGCGCCCGAGAAGCCCTCGTCCGTGTCATGGTCGTAGGCGTAGCCCTTGCCGTAGCCGATGTCCTTCATGAGCCGCGTCGGCGCGTTGAGGATCGAGGCGGGGGGCATCAGCGAGCCGGTCTCTTTGGCCGCGCGCCAGGCGGCCTTCTGCGCGACATAGGCGGCGTTCGACTTGGGCGCGGCGGCGCAATAGAGGCACGCCTGCGCGATCGCGAGCTCGCCCTCGGGCGAGCCGAGGAAATCATAGGCGTCCTTGGCGGCAAGGCACTGCACCAGCGCATTGGGATCGGCGAGGCCGATATCCTCGCTGGCGAAGCGGGTGATGCGGCGCAGGACATAGAGCGGCTCCTCGCCGGCAGTCAGCATCCGGGCGAGATAGTAGAGCGCGGCCTGCGGGTCCGAGCCGCGCATCGACTTGTGGAGCGCGGAGATCAGGTTGTAGTGGCCCTCGCGGTCCTTGTCGTAGACGGCGACGCGGCGCTGGAGGAAGCTCGAAAGCCCCGCCGGGTCGAGCGGCTCGGCGATGTCGACCGAATAGAGCGTCTCGGCCTGGTTCAGGAGGAAGCGGCCGTCGCCGTCGGCGCTGGCGACGAGGGCGTCGCGCGCCGCGGGCGTGAGGGGGAGGGGGCGTTCCATCGCCGCCTCGGCGCGGTCGAGCAGCTTGCCGAGCGCGGCGGCGTCGAGGCGGTGGAGGATGAGGACCTGGGCGCGGCTCAGCAGCGCGGCGTTGAGCTCGAACGAGGGGTTCTCGGTGGTGGCGCCGACGAGGGTGACGGTGCCGTCCTCGACGTAGGGCAGGAAGCCGTCCTGCTGGGCGCGGTTGAAGCGGTGGATCTCGTCCACGAACAGCAGCGTGCGCCGGCCGGCGCGGGCGGCCTGGCGCGCCTCGGCGAAGGCCTTCTTGAGGTCCGCCACGCCCGAGAACACCGCCGAGATGGCGACGAAGCGCAGCCCCACCGCATCGGCGAGCAGTCGGGCGATGGTGGTCTTGCCGGTGCCGGGCGGACCCCACAGGATCATCGACGAGAGCCGGCCGGCGGCGACCATGCGGCCGATCGCGCCCTCGGGGCCGGTCAGATGCTCCTGGCCCACCACATCCTCGAGCCGCGCCGGCCGCAGGCGGTCGGCGAGCGGCGCGTCCGGCGAGGGCGCGTCGGCGGCAGCGGGTGGTTCGAAGGCGGCGAAGAGGTCGGCCATGGCTTGCCAAGATAAGGGCGACAGAGGCGATCGACCAGCAGATTGCCTCCGGCCATCGGCGCACCCGAAAGTCACGAAAGTCGCACCTCCTATGGGGTTGACTCGTAAGATTCATGATATATCTTAGATGCATCATGAATCATCAAAGGAACATTTCAATGCATTTCGGACATCGTGGAGACGGCCGCGGCTGCGGGCCGCGCGGATGGCATGGCGGTCGCTGGGGCGGCCGGCGTGGAGGCCCCTGGGGTCCCGGCCCGTTCTTCGCCTTCGGTTGGGATATGGCGGGCGAGGGCGGTCGCGGCGGACGCGGCGGGCGCCGGCGCATGTTCGGCGGCGACGAGCTGCGGCTCGTGCTGCTCCGCCTGATCGCCGACCAGCCGCGCCACGGCTACGACCTCATCAGGGAGATCGAGGAGCGCAGCGGCGGCGCCTATGCGCCGAGCCCGGGGGTGGTCTATCCGACGCTCACCATGCTCGCCGACATGGGCCTCACCGAGGAGCAGCAGTCGGAAGGCGCGCGCAAGCTGTTCGCGGCGACCGAGGCCGGCCAGGCCGAGCTTGAGGCCAAGGCCGAGGAGGTGGCGGCGCTGCTGGCGCGTCTCGCCGAGCTCGGCGAGGAGCGCGAGCGCACCAGCGGCGGCGTGATCCGCCGCGCGATGGGCAACCTGCGCTCGGCGCTCGGCGAGCGGCTGTCGCAGAGCGACGTCGACGACGAGACGCTGCACGCGATCGCCGACATCCTCGACGAGGCGACCCGCCGCATCGAGCGGCTGGAGCGCAAGTGAACTGTCTCCAACTTCTGTGCCGGTGGCTGGACCTTCCAGCCGCCGGCACGGTTACCAGCTCGGAGTCGGTCCGGATGAAGCGGCTTCGTGCTCCTGCGAAGGCAGGTGCCCAGGCCGCGGGCAGACTGGCGAGCGATCCAGAGCTCCTGCCTTCGCAGGAGCACAAATATGATTGAGCGGGACTGACTCCAGCTCCAGGGAAGGACAACTGATGACCATCAGTGCGACCGCCAAGGTGCCGACGGCGCAGGCGAGCAAATATCTCCAACAGCTGTGCAAGCACTGGCAGCACAATCTGACCGTAGTGTTCAACGCGGAACATGGGACGATCGTCTTCCCGCGCGATGCGCGCGGCGCCGACTGGCCCGGCGATGCGCTGGTGACGCTCGCCGCCAAGGCCGAGACGCTTGACGTGCGGATCGACGCCAGCATCGAGGGTCAGCTCGAGGCGCTGAAGGACGCGGTGGCGCGGCACGTCGACCGCTTCGCGTTTCGCGAGGCGCCATTGGCGTTCGCGTGGCAGGCGGACTCGTGAGTCCCGGAACATCTTAGGGTCGATCGACATCGAGGTTACAGGTCTTCCGCAGCCCGGTTCCTAGCCGTCACCCCGGACTTGTTCCGGGGTCCATTGGGCCTCGCGGGCTGGGCTCAAACCTCTTGTCCAGCCCTGCGTCCGGTGGCCTCCGGAACAAGTCCGGGGTGACGCTGAGGAGGGTTGAAATGTCAGCCCCCCTCAAATGTCGATCCGTCCTAGAGTCGTTTCAGCTTCGCTGAATCGGCACCAGCCCGCTACCGTTTCAGCTTTGCTGAAACAGTCTTTAGACCTCAGCCGCTTGCAGATGCAGGAAGGCTGAGGCGGCGTCGCGAGCCCGACGCCCGGCTTCCTCCGCCGACGGCGGTTCGACTAGGCGAAGGAGCAGACCGATCATGAGGTTGCCCCAGAGCAACGCAAGGAACCGGATCGCCATGTCGGCGGGGTCTCCTCCGCGCAGAAGGCCGTGACCCTGCGCCTTTTCGAGCAGGGTCGCCAACTCTCTTCGCGCCGCCGCTCGGCCGATCGCATCCAGCGCGCGCCCGATCTCCGGCGCCCGTTCGGCTTCGGCGATCGCGAGCCGGAAGACGCCGAGGACGATCGGGTCGCTGACCTCGCGCAGGAGCCGTTCCCCAAAGGTCGCCAACGCATCCAGGAGACTATCACGGTCGCGAGGCTCGGGAATGTCGGCCGGCGCGCGCAAGCGCCCGGCTCGTTCCGTGATGCAGGCGATCAGCATGTCGTGCTTGTTGCCGACCAGGGCATAGAGCTCGCGCTTAGAGACCTTTGCGCGGGTCGCGATCTCTAACATGCTCGTCTGCGAGTAGCCGCGCGCGCTGAAGGTTGCGAACGCGGCGTCGATGATGCGCGTCCGGACGGGACCAACCTCCCTGTCCATCGGCGATGGCGGAGCTTCGGTTGTCATCCTCACCTCCTGTCCCTTGACTATGGTACCCATTGGTACCATGCATAGCACGCGATACGCCCGAGTCCATCATCGAGGCCGTGCGGGATAGTCTCGACAGGAGGTGCATATGGCGCCGTCGACCATTTTCGGAATCCAGATGATTCTTGGCTATGTGCCTTGGCTCCTCCTGCTCGGTACCTATGTGCTGCCCAGGCTGATGTCGATGGACCCTGTCGAGGCGCAGCGGGCGATTGCCACGCTGCACAGCTTCCGCTTCTTCGGCTTGGCTTTCATCCTTCCGGGCGTGGTCGGCAGGGAATTGCCCACGGGCTTCGCGGTGCCCGCCGCCTATGGCGATTTCGTCACCGGGGTCCTCGCCATGCTGGCGCTGCTGACCGTCCGGGTGCGTCCGCTGTTCTGGCTGCTCGTCGTGGCCTTCAATACGGTGGGAACGGCCGATCTTCTCATCAACTATTATCACGGCGCCCAGGTTCGCTTGCCGGAGCTGGCAGGAGAATTGGCGGCGACCTATTGGATTCCGATCCTCTACGTGCCCGCGTTGATGATCACGCATGTTCTCGCATTCTATTTGCTGGTGCGGTCCCGGCCCAAGATGGCGGGGACGCTCGCTGCCGACGCGGCATCCTGACGGTCGCCGTCCTGGCCCCGCTGGCCCCTGCTGATCGCGCGGGTGAGGACGGGCTGTCCGAGCGCGACGATCGACAGGGCGGCAACGGCGGCACCTGCCGAGACCAGGAAGCCGCTGCGCGCGCCGAACTCGTCGACCACCCAGCCCGAGACGAACGCCCCGAGCGCCATGCCGATGCCGATGCCGGTCGTCACCCAGGTCACGCCCTCCGTCAGCACCGCGGACGGGACGCTGCGTTCGACCAGGCCGAAGGCGGTGATGAAGGTCGGCGAGACGGCGATGCCGCTCAGGAAGATGGTCGCCGCCAGCAGCGGCACGGAGTCGGCCAGCAGCAGGGGGAGCGTCGTGATCAGCAGCACCGTGAGCGCGACCAGCAGCTGCCGCTGCAGCGGCGCGCGGAGGCTGAGCGCGCCGACGACCACGCCGACGACGAACGACCCCATAGCGTAGACGCCGATGACCAGGCTGGCGGCGCCGGGCCGGCCGAGGTCGCGGGTCAGGGCGACGGTGCTCACCTCCGCGGTCGCGAAGATGGCGCCGACGAACACCAGCGCCAGCGTGACGATCTGGACCGGCCTCAGCAGGATCGCCGACTTGCCCGGCCCCGATCCGGTGCGGCGGATCGGGGGCTCGGTGCTGCGCTGCAGGACGAAGGCGGTGGTGCCAAGGGCAAGGAACAGGGTCGAGGCCAGCACCCCCGCCTCGGGGAACAGCGCCACGCTGAGGCCGACCGACAGCGAGGCGCCGGCGATATAGACCAGCTCGTCGGCAACGGATTCGAAGGCGAAGGCGGTGTTGAGTTCGGGCCGGTCGCGGAACAGCTCGGTCCAGCGGGCACGGACCATCGCGGGGATGCTGGGCATCGTCGCTGCGAGCAGCGCCGCCGCGAACAGCGTCCAGGTCGGCCATTGCCAGCGGGTCGCGATCATCAGCAGCGCGAAGGCCGCGACCGAGATCGCCGTTGTCGGGATCAGCAGGCGGAACTGCCCGAGCCGGTCGACCAGCCGAGAGATCTGCGGCGCGGCGACGGCGTTGGTCAGCGCGAACGTCGCCGCCACCGCACCGGCCAGCCAATATTCGCCGCGGCTCTGGGCGAGCATGGTGACGATGCCGATCGGCGCCATCGCAATCGGCAGCCGGGCGACGAACGCCGCGGCGGCGAAGCCCTTTGCGCCTCGTGCCTGGAAAATCGCGGCATAGGGGTTGGTCATGCTTGCGCCCTCTCGGCTTGGCGATCACGATCGAGACGTTTACATACGCTTCGTATGTGAAATAGGTGGTGACATACGGCGCGTATGTCAACCGCCGGGTGGAGCGATTTCGATGGCGGCAAAGTCACGCGCGGAAACGGCGGCGGAAACCCGCACCCGGCTGATCGCCGCGGCGCGCAAGGCATTCGGGGAGAAGGGCTATGCCGAGGCATCGATGGACGACTTTACTGCCGAGGCGGGCCTCACGCGCGGCGCGCTCTACCATCATTTCGGAGACAAGAGAGGTCTGTTCGAGGCGGTGCTGCTGCAGATCGATGCCGAGATCGCGGCGCGGCTGAACAAGGTCTCGGCAACGGCGGCCTCGCCCTGGGAAGGGTTCGTCGCCGAGAACATCGCCTATGTCGAGCTGGCGCTGGAGCCCGAGATCCAGCGCATCATGCTGCGCGACGGGCCGGCGGTGCTCGGCGATCCGTTCCGTTGGTCGAACACGGAAGGCTGCGTCGCCGCACTGCGCGCCGGGCTGGAGCGATTGCAGGCGGAGGGACTGGTCGCGCCGGTCGACGCCGAGGCGACCGCGCGGCTCATCTGCGGCGCCTCGACCTATGCCGCGCAGTGGATCGCCAACGCGGATGACCCTCGGGAGGCCTCGCGAAGGGCCATCCCGGCATTCCGCGCGTTGATGGAGGGCCTGCTGCGCCGTTCCGGGACGGCTTCGCGCTGATTCTCCCGTCCCGTGCCGATGGCCTTCTGCGCAAAAGGCAGGCAAGGGGCGGCGATGTCTCTGCAAATCCATGAAAATACACGCGATCGACAGCGGCTCCGCATGGGGCACGCGCTGATCCTGCTGCTCGTCGCCTTCGCGCTGCGCTTCCCGATGTTCGGCAATCCGGTGATCCACAGCGACGAGCAATTCTACCTGCTCGTCGGCGACCGGATGCTGCATGGCGCGCTGCCGTTCGTCGACATCTGGGACCGCAAGCCGATCGGGCTGTTCCTGATCTTCGCCGCCGCCCGTCGGATCGGCGGCGGGGACGGGATCGTCGCCTGCCAGATCGCCGCCACCCTGTCCGCGGCGGGGACGGCGTGGCTGGTCGCCTGCCTCGCCTCGCGGCGGACCGGCGCGGCGGCGTCGGTCATGGCGGGCGCGACCTATCTCGTCTGGCTGCTGATCTTCGACGGCGCGGGCGCGCAGGCGCCGCTGTTCTACAATCTCGCCATGGCCGGGGCGGCGCTGATCATGGTCGACGTGGTGAGCGACGCGAGCGGCAGGTGCGCGCGTTGGCGCGGCGTGGTGGCGATGACGCTGGTGGGCATCGCCATCCAGATCAAATACACCGTGGTGTTCGAGGGGCTGTTGTTCGGGCTGGCGTTGGTCTGGCGGCGGCATCGCAGCGGGGCGGCGTTGCCCGGATTGGCCGGCGATGGGGCGCTTTGGGCGGGTATGGCGCTGCTGCCGACGCTGATCGCCTTTGCCGCCTATGCCGCGGCCGGGCATGGCGCCGCCTTCGCCTATGCCAATTTCGTGTCGATCTTCGACTTCGCGCCGAACGACACGGTCGGCGAGAGGATCGCCTATGTGGCGCTTGCCGCGATCGGCCTCCTGCCGCTGCTCGCCTGTGCCGTGGCGGGCGTCCGGCGGCGGCCGGCGACGTCGCCGGCGGAACGGCGGACGGCGAGATTCCTGCTGCTGTGGCTCGGCGTAGCCGTCCTCGCGGTGCTGCTGGGGAAATCGTTCAAGGGACATTATTTCCTGCCGGTGCTGCTGCCCTTGTGCGTCGCCGCCGCGCCGATGTTCGCACCGGCGGGACGGGCGCAGCGGATCGAGTGGCGGATCGCCGCGCCGTTGCTGCTGCTGGGACTGGTGCTGGCGGTGTTCACCATGCGTGACCATGTGAAGCGGCGCGGGGACGCCGAGGCGATCGGCGCGCTGGTGGGGATGATCGGCGACCGGCCGGCCGGGTGCATGTTCGGCTTCGGGGCGGAACCGATCCTCTATCATCTCACGCGCTCGTGCACGCTGACGCCCTATCTGTTCCGCAGCCACCTGAGCCAGACGCGCGAGGCGCGGGCGATCGGCGTCGATCCGCTGGCGGAGCTCAGGCGCGTGCTGGGCCGCTGCCCCGGCACGATCGTGGTGCGCGCGAGCAAGGACAACACCAACCCCGCCGCCGCGCGCGAGGTCGAGCGGGCGGTAGCGGAACGCTATCGGCTGGTCGGCGCGGTGAGGGTCGGATCGTTGCCGCAGCGCGTGTACCGGCTGCGGCCGGAGATGACGGGCGTTTGTCCCGCACGGGGAGGGAGCGTCCTCCCGGCGAAATGATGGTCAGCCGCGCGCCTTTCGCGTCATCACCTCCAGATAGGCGTCGAGCACGACCTGGTTGATCGTGTCCCACAGATAGGCGGCCGCCTTGGCATGACCGGCCGCGCCCGCCGCGCGGCGGGCGGCGCCGTCGCGGACGTAATGGGCGATCGCATCGGCATAGGCGCCGACGTCGCGCGCGCGGACGAGATGGCCGTTGACGCCTTCCTCGATCAGGTCGACCGCGCCGGTCGCGCGCGCGGCGACGACGGGAACGCCGGCCGCCATCGCCTCCAGCGTGACGTTGCCGAACGTCTCGGTGACGCTGGGGTTGAACAGCATGTCCATCGAGGCGACCGCGCGGCCCAGATCGTCGCCGCGCTGGAAGCCGGCGAAGGCGGCGTCGGGGACGCGCTCGGCGAACCAGTCGCGCGCCGGGCCCTTGCCGACCACCAGTACGCGGTGGGGGACGCCGCGCGCCTTGAGCTCGCGCGAGACGTCGGCGAAGATGTCGAGACCCTTCTCCAACACGAGCCGGCCGAGAAAGCCGATTGCCACCTCGTCGTCGGCGATGCCGAGCGAGCGGCGCCATTCGAGGCTGCGGCGTGCGGGATTGAAGCGGTCGTGGTCGACGCCGCGCGACCAGATGTCGATCGGGGTGGTGACGCCCCACGACCGGATGATGTCCGCGGTCGACCGGCCCGGGGTCAGCACCTGGTCGACGCGATTGTAGAAGCGGGTCAGCGCGCGGATCGCCAGCGGCTCGAGGAAGCCGATGTTGTAATAGCGGAAATAGGTTTCGAAGCGCGTGTGGAGCGATGCGACGACCGGGATGCCGCGGCGTCGTGCCCAGGTGATCGCGCGATGGCCGAGGATGTCGGGCGCCGAGACATGGATCAGATTGGGCGCGAAGGCGGCGAGGTCGCGCTGCGTCGCGGCGGGAAGGCCGCGCGCCACCTTATACTCCTTGCGCCCACCCAGCATCGTCCAGCTCGGCACGCTGACGAGGTCGCCGGTGGGCGGAAAGGCGGGCGGATCGATCGTCGGCGAATAGACGCGCACCGCGGCGCCCCTGGCGAGCAGATGGCCGACCAGCAGGTTGAGCGCCTGGTTCGCCCCGTCGCGGGTATAGTTGTAATTGCCGCTGAACATGGCGACGCGAAGGTCGGAAGGGTGCATGGCGCGCGCGGATAGCGCCCGCGCCGCCCGAACTCCACCCCGAAGCTCGTGCAAGCGCCGTCCCGGCGCGAGAGCATCGGATGGGGCGAGCCGCGCTATTTCCGCGATCCTGCGGCCCGGTCGACCTATCGCCGGGCGAGGTCGACCGGTCCTTCGCCGGGCCGGGGCCGGGCTTCGCCGGCACGGCCGGCGGGAACGAAGCCTGCCTCCGTCAGCGTCATCGAGGGCAGGTCGATCCCCATGCCATGGGCGCCCTGCACGGCCGCGCGGCTCACCGCGTCCAGCTGCGCGCGGTCGCCCTTCGCCTGCTCGACGGCGGCCGACAGGAGCAGCGCCTGGATGAGGAACGATTCTGCCATTTCCTGCTTGGCGGCGTCGCCGGCGTTGCGCAACGCCGGCGTGGCGGCCATCGCCGCCGTCACCTGCCGGCGCACCGACGCCGTGACGGCATCGCTCACGTCCTCGGACAGGCCGCGGCTCGCGTGCCAGGCATTGATCCACCACACGGTATAGGCATCGGCGACATCGTCGACGCTGAGGCCGTATTCCGCGAGTTCCGGCCGCATCCGCTCGATGACGTCGCCTTGGGCGAACAGCTTGGCGAGCTCGTCCGCGCTCTTCGGATCGACCGCCCGGCTCTTCGCGACGAAGCGCGCGAGGTTGGCTGTGCGGCGCTCGCGCGACGGCGCATAGCGGAAGCTCGCGGCCGGCGCCTTGGCGGCCGGTCTCCGCTCCTCCCGCTGTGCAGAACCCTGGCGATCGGAGTCGTTCATCAGATCGCGCAGGTGCAGCCCGAGCGTATCGGTGCCCGTATAGGATGGGACAACCACGCTCCAGCCCCAGACGTCCTGAGCGCTGGCCGCGGCCGGCACCCCCCCGCCGAGACATAGGGCAAAGGTGAGGATCGACCTCATGACGCACTCCCCTGAACGAGAGCGTGACGCATAGCCTACCCTCACCTGGTTGAGAAGGTTCCGGTTTGCCGTGTTCCCTTATCGTTCCGGTTCGGCTAAGCCGTGTCGCATGGCCAAGCCCCAGAAGCGCTACGTCTGCCAGCTGTGCGGATCGGTCTCGTCCAAATGGGCGGGCCAGTGCGCCGATTGCGGGGAATGGAACACGCTGGTCGAGGATGTCGGCGCGGTGGTGACGCCGTTCCAGGCGCGCCACAACCTCCAGTCGGGCGGACGGGCGATCGAGATGAGCGGGCTCGACGCCGCGATTCCCTTGCCCGAGCGGATGGGGACGGGGATCGCCGAGCTCGACCGCGCGCTGGGCGGCGGCTTCGTCGAAGCGTCGGCGACGCTGATCGGCGGCGATCCGGGGATCGGCAAGTCGACGCTGCTGCTCCAGGCGGCGGCGAAGCTGGCGCTGGCGGGGCGGGCGGTCGCCTATGTCTCGGGCGAGGAGGCGGCGGATCAGGTGCGGCTCCGTGCGCAGCGGCTGGGGCTGGGGCACGCGCCGGTACGACTCGCGGCGGCGACCTCGGTGCGCGATATTCTGACGACACTGGGAGAGGGTGCCGCTCCGGCGCTGCTGGTGATCGACTCGATCCAGACGATGCACTCGGACCTGATCGAAGGCGCACCGGGAACGGTGAGCCAGGTGCGCGCCTCCGCGCAGGAGCTGATCCGCTTCGCCAAGGAGCGCGGGACCGCGCTGGTGCTGGTCGGGCACGTCACCAAGGACGGCACGATCGCCGGGCCGCGCGTGCTGGAGCACATGGTCGACACCGTGCTCGCCTTCGAGGGGGAGCGCAGCCATCAATACCGCATCCTGCGCGCGACCAAGAACCGCTTCGGCGGCACCGACGAGATCGGCGTGTTCGCGATGGAGGCGGGCGGGCTCAGCGAGGTTTCCAATCCCTCCAGGCTGTTCCTGACCGCGCGCGACGAGACGGTGGCCGGGACGGTGGTGTTCCCGGCGCTGGAAGGGACGCGGCCGGTGCTGGTCGAGGTGCAGGCGCTGACGGTGCGGCTCGCCTCCGGCGCGACGCCACGGCGAGCGGTCGTGGGATGGGATTCGGGGCGGCTCGCGATGACTCTGGCAGTGCTGGAGGCGCGATGCGGGCTCAGCTTCTCCTCATGCGAGGTCTATCTCAACATCGCCGGCGGCTATCGCGTGCAGGATCCCGCGGCCGACCTGGCGGTGGCGGCGGCGCTGGTCTCGGCATTGAGCGAGCGGCCGATCGCGACGGACGCGGTGGCATTCGGCGAGATCGCGCTGTCGGGCGAGGTGCGGCCGGTGGCGCACGGCGCGCTGAGGCTCAAGGAGGCGGCGAAGCTGGGGTTCGCCCGCGCGCTGGTGCCGGCCAAGCAGGGGAACGAAGGCGCAGCGATGGAGGTCGCGAGCTTCGGCAACCTCGGGCGGTTCGTTGACCATCTGCTGGGGCGGGGATAGCGGGGCCGCAGGAGCCGGTTCGCGCGTCGCGGACGGCGGGGGACGGGATTCGATCGCATGGACTTGATCGCATGGGCCTGACCGCACTCGACATCCTGGTGCTGATCGCCGTCGGCGGGGCGGCGATCCTGGGGCTGATGCGCGGCTTCGTCACCGAAGTGCTGTCGCTGATGGCGTGGATCTTCGTGGTGTTCGCGCTGAAGCTGTTCCATACGCCGCTCTCGGCGCTGTTCGCGGGTCTAGTGGGGACCGCGGCAGGGGCGGCGACATTGGCCTTCGCGATCATCGCCGGCGTGACCTGGTTCGGCGGTCGGCTGGTGGCGAACGCGATCGGATCGCGGACGCGCAGCTCGGTCCTGGGGCCGGTCGACCGCGCGCTGGGGTTCGGCTTCGGGGCGCTCAAGGGGCTGATCCTGGCGAGCCTCGGCTTCCTGCTGGTGGTGCTGGTGATCGACACGATCAGCGGCGGAGCCAAGCGGCGGCCCGAATGGATCACCGCATCGCGCACCTATCCGCTGCTCAACGCGACCAGCGCCAGCATCGCCGATTTCGTCGACAAGCGGCGGCGGGGCGAGCCGGTGTTCGAGGCGTCGGGGTTCAGCGCATCGGAGAATGCGGGCGCGGCAGGAAATTCGGACTGAGCGGCCTGTCAGCAGCGGGCGCAGTCTCGTCGCCCTCCGGCTCCCCGCCGTCGGGGCCGTCAATCCCGGTTTTCCGCCTCAGGCCGACGAAGGGCTGGGCGGCGGCGGATTTGCCGCCTACATGGCGGCTGTGAACGCGCCGCTCTACACCACCGAAATCCTCCGCCTCGCCGCCAGCATACCCTTCCAGCAGCGGCTGGAGGCGCCGATGGGATCGTCCGAGAAGCGCTCGCCGATCTGCGGGAGTCGGGTTACGGTGGACGTCGATGTCGATGATGAGGGCTGCGTTTCGGCGATCGGGATGGTGGTGAGGGCCTGCGCGCTGGGGCAGGCTTCCGCATCGCTGATGGCGAGCCATGCCGTCGGGCGGTCGGCCGCGGAGCTCGACGAGGCGCGCGATGCGCTGACGGCGTGGCTTGCCGGCAAGCGTGACACGCCGCCGGACTGGCCGGGGCTCGACCTGCTTGCGCCGGCACTGCCGCACAGCGCGCGCCATCCGTCGATCCGCCTGGCCTTCGAGGCCGTGGCCGACGCCGTTCGCCGGGCTGCCGGCCGATGAGTGACGGGGCGCACGCCACCGCCGGCATCCTGCGCGACATGGTGCCGCTGTTCGGCTTCGCGCTGGTGTTCGTGCTCATCTTCCGCCGGCTCGGGCTGGGCGCCACCCTCGGCTACCTCGTCGCCGGCGCGCTGGTGGGCCCGCAGATGCTCGGCCTCGTCGGTGGGGCCGAGACCAAGATGGAGTTCTCGGAGCTCGGCATCACCCTGCTGCTGTTCCTGGTCGGGCTCGAGCTCAATCCGTCGCGGCTGTGGCGGATGAAGCAGGACATATTGGGGCTTGGGCTGATCCAGGTGGTGCTGTGCGGCCTGGCGATCGCGGCGATCATCGGCTTCGGCGCGAAGTTCTCCGCCGCGGCGGCGCTGGCGCTGGGGCTGCCGCTCGCGCTCTCCTCGACCGCGCAGGTGCTGCCGATGCTGCAATCGGCGGGGCGGCTCAGGACACCGTTCGGCGAGCGCGCCTTCTCGATCCTGCTGTTCCAGGACCTGTCGATCGTGCCGATGATCACGATCATCGCCGCGATGAGCCGCAACCCGGCCGACGCGGCGGGGCCGCCGGGGTGGGTCGTGTTCGTCTACACGGTCGCGGCGATCGTCGGACTGGTGCTGGCCGGCCGCTTCCTGCTGCGCCCGTTGTTCCGGCTGATCGGCAACCTCGGTGAGCGCGAGATGTTCGTGTTCGCCGGGCTGTTCACCGTGATCGCGAGCTCGGCGATCATGCAGATGCTGGGGCTGTCGACCGCGCTCGGCGCGTTCATCGCCGGCATGATGCTGGCCGATTCGCCCTATCGGCACGAGCTGGAGGCGGATGTCGAGCCGTTCCGGTCGATTCTGCTCGGCCTGTTCTTCCTGACCGTCGGCATGTTGCTGGACCTCACCGCGATCGCCGAGCGGCCGCTGTTCGTCATCGCGATGGCGCTGGCCTTGGTCGCGACCAAGGCGCTGGTGATCTTCCTGATCGGGCTTGCCTTCCGCATGAGCTGGCGCGGCGCGCTGGCGCTGGGGCTGCTGCTGAGCCAGGGCGGCGAGTTCGGCTTCGTATTGTTCGCGCAGGCGCAGAACGCGTTCCTGATCGCGCCCGAGGCGGCAAGCCTGTTCAGCGCGATCGTGACGCTGTCGATGGCGACCACGCCGTTCCTGATGATGGCGACGCGGCGGATGCGCGCCGAGCCGATCGTCCAGGAGGAGCGCGAGGGACCCACGGCCGACGGCTCCAACGCGATCATCGTCGGCTATGGCCGCTTCGGGCAGACGGTGGCGCAGATGCTGCTGGCGCAGGGGATCGCCGTCACGCTGGTCGACACCGACATCGAGATGATCGACGTCGCCGGCGAGTTCGGCGCCAAGGTCTATTACGGCGACGGCACGCGCGTCGACCTGCTGCGCCAGGCCGGCGCGGGCGACGCCGAGCTGATCCTGTTCTGCATGGACGGGGACGGAGTCGATGCCGAACTGGTCGAAGCGGTGCACGAGGCATTTCCCAAGGCGGCGATCTTCGTGCGCGCCTTTGACCGCCGGCAGCTGCTGAAGCTCAGGGGAACGCCGGCGCGGGGCGTGGTGCGCGAGCTCATCGAATCGGCGATCCGCATGGCGCGCGAGGCGATGGCGGCGGTCGGTGTCGACGAGGAGGAGATCCGGCGCACCGAGGACCTCTATCGCGCTCGCGACCGCGAGCGGCTCAAGATCCAGTTCGAGTCCGGCGACATCCGGGCGGCGCGCGACACGATGATCGTCACACCGCGCAACCTGCGCGACACGCTGGGGGAGGATTGCGGATGACCCTGGTCGCGGTACTGGCGGCGCTGTCGGGTGCGCTGGCGGTGGCGGCGGGCGCGTTCGGCGCGCATGGCGCCGAAGGGCAGGCGACGGAGTGGCTCAGGACGGGTGGGCAGTATCAGCTGATCCATGCCGTCGCGGCGCTGGTGGCGATACGGATGGCGGCGCCGGGACCGGCGTGGTGCTTCGTGCTGGGCGCGGCGGTGTTCGCGGGCACGCTCTATGCAATGGCGCTGGGTGCGCCACGCTGGCTGGGCGCGGTGACGCCGATCGGCGGCGCGGCGTTGATCGCGGGGTGGCTGTGGCTGGCTTGGAAGGCGATGCGGACGGCCAATCTCTAATCGCTGTCGTCAAAACTGCGATTTTCCCGAGGTCGGCCGAAGCACGGCCCATCCATCGAATCCTCATATTTTCGGTAGGAGGAGCGGCTTGTCCGTGGCCAGGCTATCATCCCAGGCGCAGATGCTTTGGTGATCGATCAGGCGTCCAGCATCGACATCCGCCAACGCTTCACGCGTTAACCGATCGCGTTCCTCCTCCTGCTCAACCCATGCGGCGAGCGCCTGCTTCATCACCCATCCAATCGGTCCGATTAAGAGTTAATCGCCCCGACGCCGGGCGACAGGCTGCCGTCGAGAAACGCCGCCACCGCCGTCAGGTCCACCGTCTTGTCGAGGTAGGTCCGCCCGATCCCCCGCGCGAGCAGGAAGGGGAGAGTGCCGGCATCCATCTTCTTGTCGTGGAGCATGTGCGCGACCAGCGTGTCGCCGTCCGCGTCGATGCCCGCCGCCGCGGGGCTGTCGGGCAGGCCGACGGCGCGCAGGTGCGCGGCGACGCGCTCGGCGTCCTGGCCGGGGGCGATGCCTTGGGCCGCAGAGAAGGCGAAGGCGAGCGCCATGCCCGCCGCCACGCCCTCGCCATGGAGCAGGCGGTCGGAGAAACCGGTCTCCGCCTCCAGCGCATGGCCAAAGGTATGGCCGAGGTTGAGCAGCGCGCGCGTGCCGCTGGTCTCGCGCTCGTCGGCGGCGACGATGCGCGCCTTGGCGGCGACCGAATGGGCGATGGCGTGTTCGCGCGCCGCCGGGTCGCCGGCGAGCAGCTTCGGCGCATTGGCCTCGCACCACTCGAAGAAGGCGAAATCGTCGATCAGGCCGTACTTCACCACCTCGGCATAGCCGGCGCGCAGCTGGCGCGGGGGCAGCGTGTCGAGCACGTCGGGGTCGATCAGGACGAGGCTCGGCTGGTGGAAGGCGCCGATCAGGTTCTTGCCGGCGCGCGCGTTGATCGCGGTCTTGCCGCCGACCGACGAATCGACCTGGGCGAGCAGCGTGGTCGGCACCTGGACGAAGCCGCAGCCGCGCTTGAGGATCGCGCAGGCGAAGCCGACGAGGTCGCCGATCACGCCGCCGCCGAGCGCGACGACGTGGTCGCCCCGCTCGACACCGAGCTCGAGCAGGCGGTCGGTGAGCGATTCGAGGCTCGCCCAGCTCTTGGTCGATTCGCCGGGCGGGAGGACGATCGGCTCGCTGGCGACACCGTGCGCCGCGAGGCTCGTCTGGAGCGTCGCGAGATGCGGACGGACGTTCTCGTCGGTGACGATCGCCATTGTCCGGCCGCGCGAAAGCGGGGCGAGCTGCTCGCCGGCACGCCCGAGGAGGCCGCTTTCGATGACCACGTCATAGCCGCGGTCGGCCAGGTCGACGCGGACGACCGTCACGACCCGAGATCCTTCAGGCCGAGCGCCTTCAGGATCGCCGCGACGGTATGCTCGTGGGGGGTGTTGTTGCTGGGCACGCGGATGGGGGCCATGGCGTAATAGGGATTCCTCTTGGCAGCGAGGTCGGACAGCACGTCGTGCGGATCGCGGCCCCGGAGCAGCGGTCGCGTATCGCGGCGTGCGACGCGATCGGCAAGCACATGCGGCTGCGCGTCGAGCCATATCGCCAGCGCCTGATCGAGGATCAGCGCGCGCGTGTCGTCGTTGATGAAGGCGCCGCCGCCGGTCGCGATCACCTTGGGCGTGCCGTCGATGAGGCGCGCGATCACCCGGCGCTCGCCGTCGCGGAAATAGGGTTCGCCGAAGCTGTCGAATATCTCGGCGATCGTCATGCCGGCGGCCGCCTCGATCTCGCTGTCGGCGTCGACGAAAGGCAGACCGAGCCGCATGGCAAGGCGCCGGCCGACGGTCGACTTGCCGGCGCCCATCAGCCCCACCAGCACGATCGGCTTGCCTGTCCAGAGCGGTTTGCGAGGCGAGGAGTGCAACATCGTCGGCGGGGGCTATACAGCGAGGGTGCCGGTCGGGCAAAAGGCCGGTAACGAAGATCGTCGAAGGTTGGTCATGTCGCGTTCCCTGGTCATTCTCCTCCTCATTCTCGTCGTGCTCGTAGGCGGCATGTTCTGGCTGGCCGGACGGAACAGCGAGAAAGCTCCGGTGAAGGTCGAGAAGGCGGTCGCGCTTGAAAATCTCAGCTAGCGCCGGGCTCGGCGCGCTCGCCCTGGCGCTCGCGGCCGGGGCAGGTGTTGCCGGCAGCCGGCAGAACGCCCCCGAATCGATCCTGCCGCCCGGCTTCAACGAGCCGGTCGCGCCTGCGCCGACCCCCGCGCCGGCGCCGAGACCGGCTCAGCCGGGCACGTCCGCCCCCGTCGCGGCGCCGACGCCGGCAGAGCTGCTGCCTTCGGATGCGGTGCCGGCTCCCACCCCGACTCCCACCGCGACGCCGACCCCGGTCGACCTCTCCGCCTACGAGCTGCCGGCCTATGCCAAACGTCCGCTGAACCAGCTCGGCGCGATCGGGCCGAACAGCGGCGGGGTGGAGCTGAACGCCTTCGGGCGCGCGAATGGCCGCACCATCGAGTTGCTGATGCGGCGGCTCGACGCGCCACTCCCTTCGCGGTGGCTGTCGATCGCACTCCGCCGCGCGTTGGCCTCGCGGCTCTCACCGCCGGCGGGCGTCAACGGCGCCGATTTCGCCGCCGAACGCGCGTGGCTGCTGCTGCGCATGGGCGAGGCCGAGATGGCGCGCGCGGTGGTGCAGAGCGTCGATACCGAGGATTATACGCCCAAGCTGTTCCAGGTGGCGATGCAGGCGATGCTCGCCACTGGCGATCCGGCTGGCCTCTGCCCGCTGGCGGAACCCGCGTCGGGCGTATCGAACGAGCGCGGCTGGGCCTTCGCCAAGGCGATGTGCGCCGCGCTGTCCGGCAAGCCGCGTGAGGCGGGGCAGCTGCTCCAGTCCGCGCGGCGCGGCATGGGGCGCACGCTCGACGCGCTGCTCGCCGAGAAGGTGGTCGGTGCCGGCGGCGGCCGCTCGGTGACAATCGAGCCGGCGGAGTGGAACGGCGTCGATCGGCTGACGATCTGGCGCTACGGCCTTGCCACCGCGACCGGCGTGGAGATTCCGGCGGAGCTGTTCGGGACCGTGGGGGCGCAGGTGGCGTCGTGGCGCGCGACCTCGCCGATGATCGAGCCGGCGGCGCGCGTCGGCGTCGCCGACATGGCGGCCGCGCAGGGCGTGCTCTCCAGCCTGGCGCTCGCCGATCTCTACGGCGAGATCGCGGCGGGCGGCGACAGCAATTCGGCGGCGGGGGCGCGGGCACGCGACCTGCAGACCGCCTTCGCCGGCGCGACGCCTGAGGAGCGGATCGGTGCGCTCCGGCAGATCTGGGACAGTGGCGAGAGCGTGCGCGAGCGCTTCGCCGGCCTGGTCCTGACCGCCCGGGCGGCGGCGCGGGTGGTGCCGGCGCAGGACCTCGCGACGGATTCCAACCGGCTGGTGGCTTCGATGCTGACCGCCGGGCTCGACATCGCGGCTTCGCGTTGGCGCAGCATGGCGCCCGGGGCGAGCGACGCCTGGGCGATGATCGCGCTTACCGATCCGCGCGGAGGCCGGGTGCGTCCCGGCGACGTCGAGAGCTATCGCAGCGGCGACCAGGATGCCGAGCGGCTGAAGGCGCGGATGCTGCTCGCCGGGCTCGCTGGGCTCGGGCGGCTGTCGCCGGAGGAGGCGGAGCGGCTTGGGCGGTCGTTCGATGTGCGCTTCGGGCTGGAGAACAGCTGGACCCGCGCGATCGAGGCCGCGGCGGCGCGCGGCGAGCCCGGTACGGTGCTGCTGCTCGCCGGCGTCGGGATGCAGACCACCAGCTGGCGCGGCGTGCCGCCCGAGGTGCTGTTCCACAGCGTCGCGGCGCTGCGCGCGGTCGGCCTCGAAGGCGAGGCGCGGATGATCGCCGCGGAGGCGATCGCGCGGCTCTGATGCCTGGCGGCGAGGATCGCGCGCTGATCGAGCGCTTCCTCGAGATGCTGGCGGCGGAGGCCGGCGCGGCGGCGAATACCATCGCCGCCTATCGCAGCGACTTGGCGCTGGCGTCAGAGACGCTGGATGGGCGGCTCGGTTCTGCCGACGCGGAGGCATTGCAGCGTCTCGCGGGGGGCTGGGCGGACCTGGCGCGATCGACCGTGGCGCGCAAGTCGGCGGCGCTGCGGCGGTTCTTCGCCTTTCTTGCCGACGAAGGGCTGAGGAGCGACGACCCCGGTGCCGCATTGCCGCGGCCGGGCACGGCACGGCCGCTGCCCAAGGTGCTGTCGGCCGCCGACGTCGACGCGATGTTCGCGGCGATCGAGGCACGGATCGCGCGGGTACCGGCCGATCCCAACGACCTGAGGCTCGCGGCGCTGGTCGAGCTGCTCTACGGATCGGGGCTACGCGCGAGCGAGCTGGTATCGCTGCCGCGCAACGCGGTGCAGCCCGACCGGCCCTATCTGATCCTGCGCGGCAAGGGCGGACGCGAGCGGCTGGTGCCGAT
Source organism: Sphingomonas astragali (assembly GCF_051400615.1). Classification (NCBI taxonomy): domain Bacteria; kingdom Pseudomonadati; phylum Pseudomonadota; class Alphaproteobacteria; order Sphingomonadales; family Sphingomonadaceae; genus Sphingomonas; species Sphingomonas astragali. The sequence goes on along the minus strand of NZ_JBLFFH010000002.1, from coordinate 635,258 downwards.
CTCCGATCGCGCGCGCGCCGCCGTGGCGGTGTGGCGCGGGCATGTCGCGAGCGATCGGCCGTGGCTGTTCCCGTCGGGCAAGAAGCACCTCTCGCGCGTCAGGCTCTACCAGCTCATCAAGGGGCTTGCGGCCGAGGCCGGCCTCCCGCCCGAGCGGGTGAGCCCGCATGTGCTGCGTCACGCCTTCGCCACCCACCTGCTGGAGGGTGGCGCGGACCTGCGCGCGCTGCAGGCGATGCTGGGCCATGCGAGCATCGCCACGACCGAAATCTACACCCATGTCGACAGCCGCCGGCTGGTCGAGCTGGTCAACCAGCGCCATCCGCTCGTTGACGTGCCGCTCCGCCGGGCCTAACCGCAGGCGCGCTCATGGCAAACTTCCTGGACTTCGAGAAACCGATCGCCGAGCTGCAGGGCCGGATCGACGAGCTGCGCGAGAGCGCGGCGGACAGCAGCATCGACATCGATGCCGAGATCGTCAAGCTGCAGGCCAAGTCGGACAAGCTGCTGCGCGACACCTATGCCCGTCTCACGCCCTGGCAGAAGACGCAGGTCGCGCGCCACCCCGACCGCCCGCACTTCAAGCATTACATCGCGGCGCTGATCGAGGATTTCATGCCGTTGGCCGGCGACCGCGCCTTCGCCGACGATCAGGCGATCATCGGCGGGCTCGGCATGTTCCGCGGCCGCAAGGTGATGGTGATCGGTCACGAGAAGGGCGACGACACCGCGAGCCGGCTCAAGCATAATTTCGGCATGGGCAAGCCCGAGGGCTATCGCAAGGCGATCCGGCTGATGCGGCTCGCCGACCGCTTCTGCCTGCCGGTGCTGACCCTGGTCGACACCTCGGGCGCCTTCCCCGGCGTGCAGGCCGAGGAGCGCGGCCAGGCGGAAGCGATCGCGCGCTCGACCGAGGCGTGCCTGGAGCTGGGCGTACCGTTGATCGCCGCGGTGGTGGGCGAGGGCGGTTCGGGCGGCGCGGTGGCGCTGGCGACGGGCAACAGCGTGCTGATGTTCGAGCACGCGGTCTATTCGGTGATCTCGCCGGAGGGCTGCGCGTCGATCCTGTGGCGGACGGCCGACAAGGCGGCCGAGGCGGCGGAGGCGATGAAGGTCACCGCGCAGGACCTGAAGGCGCTGGGCGTGATCGACCGCATCGTGCCGGAGCCGCTGGGCGGCGCGCATCGCGATCCGGCGGCGGCGATCGCCTCGCTGGGGGAGGCGCTGTGGGAGGAGCTGACCGCGTTCGACGGGCAGGAGCCGGCGGCGGTGCGGGCGGCGCGGCGCACCAAGTTCCTCCGGATCGGCCGGTTCTGAGCGACGGTTGGAATCGAAAGGGCGGCGGAACCGAAGCTCCGCCGCCCTTCCGTTTTTGCGATCAGAACGAAATCAGGTCTTCGCGCTGAGCGTGCCCGAAACGTTATTGAAAGTCTTGTTGATCGAGTTGCCCAGACCCTGCATCGCGGCGATGGCGGCCACGGCGATGAGCGCGGCGATCAGGCCGTACTCGATCGCGGTCGCGCCCTTCGAGTTCTTCAGGAAATTACGGATCTTCTGCATGTCGGTCTCCACAGTGGAAGCTTCAGTCACCCGGCCGCCGCGGGCGGACCCCCGGACAGCGACGCGAACTTAAGCCGTGGGAGGTTGAGAAAGGTTTAAGGTGTTGGGCGCGCAGCTCAGCCGACCGCTGTGGCGACCCGGCTGGTGAACCTGTTCCACATTCCTGTCGTGGAATCCGCCATGGCGGTGAGCCCGACGATCGCCACGATCACGACGAATGCGAGGATGAGGCTGTACTCGATGGCCGTTGCTGCCTTGCGGTTGCCGGCGAGCCGGCGCAGGGCGATCAGGGTAGCGCGCATTGCGATCGGTCTCCGGTCGATCGCTGGCGAGGCTAGGGCAGGAGGATTAACGAAGTGTCATCGAACGGCGCGCATCTGCTTCATGTCGCAGCGGCGGCGCTGGTCGACGGCGACGGGCGCGTGCTGGTGCAGCAGCGGCCGCTGGGCAAGCCGATGGCTGGCCTGTGGGAATTCCCGGGCGGCAAGATCGAGCCAGGCGAGACACCGGAAGGCGCGCTGATCCGCGAGCTCGGCGAGGAGTTGGGGATCGGCATCGAGGCGGCGTGTCTGGCGCCCGCAACTTTCGCCAGCGAGACGCTGGACGACAGGCATTTGCTGCTGCTGCTCTACGTCTGCCGCAAATGGTCGGGCACAGCGGAGCCGCGGCACGCCGCCGCGCTCAAATGGCTGCGGCCGCTGGAACTGCACCGGCTGGAAATGCCTCCCGCCGACAAGCCGCTGATCGGACTGCTCGAGGCGTTGGTCTAGCAGAAACCCCTCTCCCCTTGGGAGAGGGAGGGGCCCGCCCGGCGTAGCCGGGTGGGAGGGTGAGGGGGACTACGGTCAGCGAGGTCACGGTCACCCTCCCGCGCCTTCGGCGCTCCTTCCCTCTCCCAAGGGGAGAGGGATAGTTTGGCTAATTCGGCCGCAGCGCCGCCGCCAGGCTGGCCGTTGCGCTGCCGCGGCGCGCGGGCTTGGGCTGCGAGGGATCGGGGGCCCAGCCGGTCAGGAACACGATCTCGAAGCGCTCGGACGTGCGGCCGTCGGGATCGGCGCGGTCGGCGAAGGCCTGGGCGGCGCGGGCGAGCGTCGTGCGGGTGAGGGGCGTGCGTTCGGCCAGCAGGTTGGTGGAGGCGGTCGCGCGCAGGTCGGCGAACAGCTTGAAGATGCTGGCATAACGGACGTCGAGCCGCTCGGTGTCGGCGACCGGCAGCGTGAAGCCGGCGCGGACGAGGAGGTCGCCGGCCGAGCGTACGTCGATCTGCGGGTGCAGCCGCGCGACGCCCGGCTCGACTTCCCGCAGCACCGCGCGCAACGTGGCGAGGCTGCCCGCACCGGCGAAGGCGCCGAGGAACAGCCCGTCGGGCCGCAGCGCGCGCCGGATCAGCGCGAGCGCGCCGGGCAGGTCGTTGACCTGGTCGAGCACGCCCGCCGAGACGACGAGGTCGAAGCTCGCATCGGCGAAGGGCAGGCGGTCCTCGTCGGCCTGCACGCCGCCGCGCGCGAACAGCGCGCCGGGATCGCAGCGGACGATGCGGGCGCCGGGCAGCGCAAAGCCGTGGTCGGCGGCGCCGAGATCGAGCACCTCGCCGAAGCTGCGCGTCACCGCGCCCAGCCGGTCGACGATCCCTTCCAGCATGATGTCGCGCAGGAAGCCGTCATAGCCCCGCGCGGCGCGATCGCGGCGGAGGCGCCGGAGGCGGCGGTCGAAGATCTCGGGCGTGTCCACGCCGGCGCTTGTGCGGCGGCGCGCGGGCGGCGACAAGGGGGCGTGATCGCCAATGTCGCCCGGCCGCTCGCCCTCGTCGCCGCGCTGGCGCTGCCGCCGCGCTGTCCGGGGTGCGGCGCCGTCGTCGAGGCCGACCATCGCTTCTGTGCCGCCTGCTGGGCATCGTTCGATTTCCTCGGACCGCCGTGGTGCGCCGGCTGCGCGCTGCCGTTCGAGTTCGACCGCGGCGAGGGCGCGCTGTGCGGCGCCTGCCTGGCCGACCCGCCGCCCTATGCCGGCGCCCGCGCGGCGGTGGCCTATGGCGAGATCGCCAGGACGGTGGCGCTGCGGCTCAAATACGGCCGGCGCAGCGCCTTCGCCGAGACGGCGGCGCGGCAGATGGCGCGGCTGCTGCCCGCCGACGCCGGATTGCTGGTGCCGGTGCCGCTCCACCGCTGGCGGCTGTGGTCGCGCGGGTACAACCAGGCGGCGCTGATCGCGGGCGGCCTGGCGAAGGCGAGCGGCGTGCCGCATGAGCCGCGATTGCTGCTGCGCACCCGGGCGACGCCGGTGCTGCGCGGGCTGGGACCGCGCCAACGGACGAAGGCGGTGACGGGGGCGTTCGCGCTTGCCGAAAGCACACGGGAGCGGCTCGGAGGAAGGCATGTCGTGCTGGTCGACGACGTCTATACCACCGGCGCGACGGTGGCCGCCTGCACCCGCCTCCTGCTCAAGGGCGGCGCGGCGCGGGTGACGGTGCTCGCCTGGGCGCGGGTGATCGATGCGCAAGCAAATGATTGACAAGGCGGGTTTCGGCCCACACCTCTCCGCCATCATGGCGAAGGTCGAGATCTACACCAAGGCGTTCTGTCCCTATTGCACGCGCGCCAAGCGGCTGCTCGGCGAGAAGGGCGTGGCGTACGAGGAGTTCGACATCACCATGGGCGGCCCCCGCCGTACCGAGATGATCCAGCGCGCGGGTGGACGGACCACCGTGCCGCAGATCTTCGTCGACGGACGCCATGTCGGCGGATCGGACGATCTGGCCGCGCTCGACCGCGAGGGATCGCTCGATCGGTTGCTCGCGGCATGAAGGCGGCCCTGCTCCAGATGACCGGCGGGATCGATCCCGCGGCGAACGCGCGCGCCATCGTGTCGGCAATGGCCGAGGCGAAGGCCGGCGGGGCGGCGATGCTGTTCACGCCCGAGATGTCGAACCTGATCGACCGCGATCGCGAGCGTGCGGCGGAGTCGATCGTCCGCGCCGAGGACGATCCGGTGCTGGCGGCGGTGCGCGCCGCGGCGGCGGAGCAGGGGCTGTGGGTCCATCTCGGCTCGCTGGCGGTGCTGGCGGACGACGGGCGCTTCGCCAACCGCGGCTTCGTGATCGACGACACCGGCAAGATCCGCGCCACCTACGACAAGCTCCACCTGTTCGACGTCGACCTGCCCACCGGCGAGAGCTGGCGCGAATCGGCCGCCTATGCGCCGGGCGAGCGCGCGGTGACGGCGGAGACGCCGCTCGGTACCTTGGGCCTGTCGATCTGCTACGACCTGCGCTTCTCGGCGCTCTATCAGGCGCTCAGCGGGGCGGGGGCGACGGTCCTGGCAGTGCCGGCCGCGTTCACCGTGCCGACCGGCATGGCGCATTGGCACACATTGCTCCGCGCCCGCGCGATCGAATCCGCGGCGTTCGTGATCGCCGCTGCGCAGGTCGGCAACCACGACGACGGCCGCGCCACCTATGGCCATTCGCTGGTGATCGATCCCTGGGGCGGCGTACTGCTCGACATGGGGAGCGAGGCGGGGCTGGGATTTGCCGAGATCGACCCGGCGCGCGTCGCCGACACCCGCGCGCGCATCCCCGTGCTCGCGCATCGCCGCGCCATCCCTCCGGTGGCGGCGGCGCGATGATCGCCTTCGACCTCAGATGCGCCGGCGGCCATGTGTTCGAGGCATGGTTCGCCTCCAGCGCCGCCTATGAGGAGCAGCGCGCGGGATCGCTGATCGCCTGTCCCGTGTGCGGCGACAGCGACGTCGGCAAGGCGGTGATGGCCCCCAATGTCGCGTCCAAGGGCAACCGCCGCGATACGCGGCCGACTCCGGAGGCGATGAAGGCGGCGCTGGCGGCACTCGCGGCCGAGCAGGCGGAGGCGCTCAAGACCTCGCAATGGGTCGGCATGGCCTTCGCCGACAAGGCGCGCGCGATGCACCTCGGCGAGGAACCGACCGCCCCCATCCACGGCCAGGCGACCCCTGACGAGGCGAAGGCGCTGGTCGAGGACGGCGTCCCGGTGGCGCCGCTGCTGGTGCCGGTGATCCCGCCCGAGACGCTCAACTGAACGCACGCGATTGACCGCCGTCAGCGCGGCCACTACCAGCCTGCCCGGCGCCCTCGTAGCTCAGCAGGATAGAGCAACGGTTTCCTAAACCGCAGGTCGGAGGTTCGAATCCTCTCGAGGGCACCATCGCCCCTCAGCCATCCCTCCCGTACACATCGTTGCGAAAGGCGAGGCCGGCATCGGTCGCCGCCGCGGTGATATAGGTCAGGTAGACCGGCGTCGGCACCGGAAGCGGCACCGCCTGCTCCGGCGTCTTCGAGGTCCGGAGCGGCTTCTGGAGCAGCCACCGGCCGAGCTCCGCCGCATTCTCCAGCCGGATGCAGCCGTTGCTGAAATGGCGATCGTTCTTGCGCAGCAGGTCGCGCTTGGGCGTGTCGTGCAGGTAGATTCCCTCCTTGTTCGGGAAGAGGAACTTGACCCTTCCCATCGAGTTGGCGGGACCGGGCAGTTCGCGCAGGCGCACTTCCTCCTCGCCGGCCGCCACCGCGTGCCAGTCGATCGACGCGGGGTCGAGCCGGCGGGGCGAAGCGCTCCAGTCGGACAGGGCCTCCATCTTCATCGAGGTGAGCGAGCGGCCGCCGAGCACCTTGGGCGCGATGTCGTTGCGGGCGAGATAGGTCGGCACGTTCCAATAGGGGTTCAGGATCGCCCATTGCAGCGTGCCGGCGAGCATCGGCGTTTGCGTCTCGGCCGCGCCGACGACGACGCGCATCGTCCCGACCTGCCTGCCCGCCTCATAATACCAGAGCCGCCCGGAGGAGGAGTCGACGACGACGTGGCGGGTCCACGGGCCCGGCAGCAGCCGCGCACGGTCGAGGTTGAGGCGCAGGCGCTCCATCTCCAGCTCGGATGCGCCGGCCTTGCGGGCCCGTGCCGCCAACGCGCGCAGGCGGACGTACTGGTCGCTCATCCAGCCCATGTCCGCGACATAGTCGCCGAACGACTTGGGAAAGGCGGCCGCGCGCAAGACCGTTTCGGTGCGGAGCCGCTTCGGCTTCAGCTTGCGGTCCGCATAGGTCATGCGGACGTCCCGGGGGCGGCGCTGGTCCTGGACGTAACGCGCGAAGGCGGCCGAAAGCGCGAGCTCGGCGCGGGCGACCGCCCGAGGATCGCCGCCGCGTGCCTCGCCGACGAGGTCGCGGAGCTCGCCGACGTCGTAGGACGAGGATTTCAGCCCGTCGAGCTCGGCCGAGCGCAGATAGCCGATCAGCGTGTCCGTGGCGCGTCCGAACCTGCCGTCCGGCGCCCAGAGCGGCCGGAAGCCGCGGCTGGCGTAGAAACGCTTGAGCGAGCCGCCCGCCTCCTCGCGGATGGCGAGCGCGACGGCGTCGGACGTTGTCCGGACAGGGGTGCTGGCGGCGCGCGTGGCCCTTTGCCCTGCCGGCGCCGCTACGGCGGCCGTCTGGCAGGCGGAGAAGACAGCAATCGCGATGGCGAGGCAGAGGGGAGTGCGGCGGCGCCGCACTCCCGGAAGCGATGTGATCAGCCCCGTTCTCCCAGGCGGGTCGGCGCCGGCGGCGGTGGCGGCAGGGCAGGCGCGGCGTTGGGATGATAGATGCCGTCGGCGGTGTAATAGCCGTCGACGATGCCGTCGCCGTCGCGGTCCGCGGCGGTGCTGCCCGGAACCGCTCCGGGCGGAGGCGGCGGTGCGGAGGCGATTTCTTCCTCCTTGGCGCAGGCCGCGAGCGTCATTGCGGCTAGGCCCGCCAGCATGATGGATCGGAAACGCATATGTCACATCCCTTTGTGCGCGTCCGGCCCGGAGGACCGGCACGCGAGGTCACCCCCTGCGCGCGAGAGGAACTCGCCGTGGACCCGCCGGTCATCCCGAGAACGACGAACGGTGCGTTGCGCGCGGCGATCTGCGGCGGATGCAACCTATGTCAGCATTTGGCCCGCGATTCGGTGCCCGACCGTCAGCTCTCGGCGATGCGCCGCTCGGCGTCGCTGACGACGGAGAGCTGCTTCCAGTCGAGCTCCTCCTGAAGCTGGAGATAGGCGTCGGCGCCGATACGGTTCTCGGCGCGCAGGCCGTCGAGCCGCTCGCGCTGCGCGAGCACCGCCGCGAGCGCGAGGCCGCGGCGGCGATCGAGCGCCGGCGAGCTGCGCCTGCCGTCGCGGAATTGCATGTAGGTGCGGCGCAGCTGCTCGGCTTCCTCACCGGGTTCGCCGTCGAGGCGTTCCAACGCTGCGCCGGCAAGGGCGATGCGCGCCTCGACGATTTCGTTCTCGGCCTCGGCGGCGCGACCGATGCCGAAGATGCGGATGAAGGGCGCGAGGGTCGCTCCCTGCACGACCAGCGTCGCCAGCACGACCGCAAAGGCGGCGAGGACGACGGTGTTGCGCTCGGGGAAATCCGGCGGAAGCGCGAAGGCGGTGGCGAGCGTGACCAGGCCCCGCATTCCCGCCCAGCCGAGCAGGAAGGTCTCGGCGCGTGAAAGCCGTTCAGGTGCCTCGCCGCCGCGGTGCGGGACGACGGCCCAACGATAGCCGAACGAGATCACCAGCCTGACCGCGATCACCGCCACGACCACTGCCCCCGCGAACCAGGCGGCGCGGGCGAACTCGGCGGCATCCATCGCGGTCACGATGCGCCGCGCCTGGAGGCCCATCAGCAGGAAGGCGAGGACGTTCAGCAGGAACACCACGGTCGTCCAGACGGCGAAGGAATGGACGCGCATCCGCGGCGAATCGCTCGTCCTGGCACGGGAGGCGATGGTCATCGCGCTCGCCACCACCGCGAGGACCGCGGACAGGTGCAGATGCTCGGCGATGATCCAGGTGAGGAAGGCGTGGACGAACTGGAGCAATGTCGCGCCGACCGTGTTGCCGACCAGCGGCTGGAGCCGCGAGACCAGCCAGCCATAGGCGATGCCGAACAGGATGCCGCCCGGCGCGGCGAGGGCAAGCTGCGCGGCCGTGCCGGCGTCGAGCCCGCCGCGCTGCTGCACCGTCAGCGCGGCGGTGAACAGCAGCAGCGCGGTGGCGTCGTTGAACAGGCTCTCGCCCTTCAGCAGCGCGTCGATGCGGCGCGCGACCGGCAGGTTGACGAGGATCGCCGTCGCCGCGGCGGCGTCGGGCGGGGCGACGATCGCGCCCAAGGTCAGCGCCGCGGCGAGCGGCAGGCCGAGCATCGCGACCCCGATGCCGGCGACCGCCAGCGCCGTCACGATCACCGCGACGACGGCATAGACGACGAGCGGCGCCAGCAGCTTGCGCGCGGCGCCGATGGGATAGTCGTAGGCCGCGTCGATCAGCACCGGCGCGAGGAACAGTGCGAGCGCGGTCTCCGGCGCGATCAGGATCGACGGCGCGCCCGGGATCATGCCGACCGCGACTCCCGCGGCGGCAAGCAGGGTGGGGTAGGGGAGCCCGAGCCTGCGCGAGACCTGCAGCAGCAGGACCGCCACCAGCATCAGCGCAAGGAGGCTCTCGAAGAAGGTCACGCGCGGGAGCCTAGACCGGCCTCGGCGAAATCAGAAGAAGCTCTCTGCCGTCATCCCGGCTTTCGCCGGGATGACGACGGTGGGTAGGGGAGCAGGCTTTGTGCGGCCGCTGTCGCGCTCAGTTCAGCCCGCCGCCCAGCGAGCGATACAGTTCGACCAGGTTGCTTGCCTGGGTGAACCGCGTCGTCACGAGCTGCTGCTGGGCCCCATAGGCGGTGCGCTGCGCGTCGAGGGTGGTGAGGAACGAATCCACCCCTGCCCGGAACCGCGCGTCGGACAGCCGTGCGGCGACCTGCGCCGCCTCGACCCGCGCGCTCTGCGCCGAGAGCTGCTCGCCGATCCTGCCGCGCTGGGCGAGCGCGTCGGCGACCTCGCGGAAGGCGGTCTGGATCGCCTTCTCGTAGGTCGCCACCGCCACCTGCTGCGACGCCTTGGCATAGTCGAGGTTGCCCGCGCGCCGGTCGCCATCGAACAGCGGCAGCGACACGCTCGGCGCCGCATTGTAGGTGTAGCTGCCGCTGGTGAAGAGGTTCGACAGCGCGGTGCCGATCGTGCCGATCGTCGTGGTCAGCGAGATGGTCGGGAAGAAGGCCGCGCGCGCGGCGCCGATGTTGGCGTTCTCGGCGATCAGCAGATGCTCGGCCCGGAGCACGTCGGGTCGGCGGAGCAGCACTTCGGACGACAGATTGGCGGGCAATGCATCGCGGGTGACCGGATCGGCGCCGAGGCCGGGCGGGAGCTGCTCCGCGGGCACGGTGGTGCCGACCAGCAGGTTGAGCGCGTTCTGGTCCTGCGCGATGCGGGTCTCCAGCGTCGCGATGTCGTTGCGCGCGGACTGGTAGTTGGTCTCCGCCTGCCGCACCTCGAGCTCTGAGCCGACGCCGACGCGGAACTGCTCACGGGTGAGGCGCAGCGTGTCCTCGAAGGTGCGCAGCGTGTCGCGCGAGAGGCGGAGCTGCTCCTGGTCCGACGCCAGCGTCAGCCAGGCGGTGGCGATCTCGGCGATCAGGCTGATCCGCGTCGAGCGCTGCGCCTCCTCGCTGGCGAAGACCTGCTCCTGCGCCGCGCGCGTCAGGTTGCGGATGCGGCCGAACAGGTCGAGCTCGAAGGAGGAGAAGCCGGCATTGAGCGAGTAGAATTCGAGATTCTGCGAGGTCGTGCCGGTACCGGCGCCAGCGCCCGCTCCAGCCCCCGCACCCATGATGTTGTTCGTATAGGTGCCGCTGCCCGTCACCGTGGTTGTCGGCACCTGATCTGCCCGTTGGGTACGCAGCTGCGCGCGTGCCTGCAGCACGTTCGCCGCCGCCACCCTGAGGTCGCGGTTGTTGGCGAGCCCGGTCTCGATCACCTGGCGCAGCCGCGGATCGACGAAGAAGTCGCGCCAGCCGATCGCAGTGACGTCCGGCGCGTCGGTCGCCGCGGACGGGTAGATGCCGCCCTCCGGCAGCGCCGGCGGCACCGGGCTGGCGGGGCGGGCGTATTTGGGCGCGAGATTGCATCCGGCGAGCATCGTCGCGCCCATCAGGAGAGCGAGAAGCGGCTTGGTCATTGCAATCAGGCTCCCTGCGGCGCGACGCCGCCGTCATTGGGCCGAGGCTCGCCTTCGGGCGGGCTGGTCCGCCTGTCCACCTGGCCGTGGCCGAACATCCGGCTCACCACCACGAAGAACATCGGCACGAAGAAGATCGCCAGCACCGTCGCCGACAACATGCCGCCGACCACCGCACGGCCGATCGCGTTCTGGCCGCCGGCGCCCGCGCCGGTGGTGATCGCGAGCGGCAGCACGCCGAACACGAAGGCGAAGCTGGTCATCAGGATCGGGCGGAGACGCAGCCGCGCCGCCTCCATCGCCGCGTCGAACGCGGTCCAGCCGGCGCGTACGCGTTCCTCCGCGAACTCGACGATCAGGATCGCGTTCTTGGCCGAGACGCCGATCGTCGTGATCAGGCCGACCTGCAGGTAGATGTCGTTGTTGAGCCCGGTCAGCGTCGCCGCGAGCAGCGCGCCGAGCACGCCCAGCGGCACCACCAGCATGACCGCGATCGGCACCGACCAGCTCTCGTAGAGCGCGGCGAGGCACAGGAACACGATCAGCAGCGACAGCGCGTAGAGCGCGGGCGCCTGGCTGCCCGACAGCCGCTCCTCGTAGGAAAGGCCGGTCCAGTCGAGCGCGGTGCCGGGCGGCAGCTTGGCGTGGATCGCCTCCATCGCCGTCATCGCGTCGCCGGTGCTGACGCCGGGCGCGGCGCCGCCCTGGAGCTGGAGCGCGGGCTGGCCGTTGTAGCGGGTGAGCTGCACCGGCGCCTGCGTCCACGACAGGTTGGAGAAGGCGGTGAACGGCGCCATCGTCCCGGTCGCGCCCCGCACGTAGAAGTCGTTGAGGCTCTCGGGCGCCTGCCGATAGGGCTCGTCCGCCTGGAGATAGACGCGCTTCACGCGGCCGCGGTCGATGAAGTCGTTGACATAGGCGCCGCCCCAGGCGGTCGCGATCGTGGTGTTGATCGCGCCGAGATCGAGGCCGAGAGCGCCCGCCTTGTCCTGGTCGACGTTGACCTTGAGCGACGGCGCGTCGTCGAGGCTCATCGGGCGCACCTGCGCCACGCGCTTCTCCTGCATCGACATGCCGAGCATCATGTTGCGCGTCTGGGTGAGCTGGGGGTGACCCAGGTTCGAACGGTCGGTGAGCCACAGATCGAAGCCGGTGGCGTTGCCCAGCTCCTGCACCGCGGGCGGCGTCAGCGCGAAGATCATCGCGTCATGATACTGCATGAACGGCCCCATCGCGCGCCCGGCGATCGCCTGCGCGGTGTTCTGCGCGCCCTTGCGGTCCTCCCACGGCTTGAGCTGGACGAAGGCGATGCCGGCGTTCTGGCCCTGCCCCGCGAAGGAGAAGCCGGCGAGCGTGAAGATGCCCTCGACGTTCGCCTTCTCGTCGTTGAGGAAGTGGTTGCGCACCAGGTCGAGCGCCTTCTCGGTGCGCGGCAGCGTCGCGCCCGATGGCCCCTGGACGATCGCGAAGATGTTGCCCTGGTCCTCGTCCGGCAGGAAGCCGGTCGGCAACCGGTAGAACAGCGTGCCCATGCCCACCACGATCAGCAGGTAGACCAGCGCCGAGCGCTTCCAGCTGCGCGTGGTGCTGCGCACGCCCTTGTCGTATTTGTTCCGGCCGCGGTCGAACCAGTCGTTGAACCAGCGGAAGAAGCGGGCGAGGGGGCCCTTGCCCTCGTGCTTTGTCGGATCGTGCGGTTTCAGGAGGGTGGCGCACAGCGCCGGCGTCAGGATCAGCGCGACCATCACCGACAGCACCATCGCCGAGACGATGGTGATCGAGAACTGGCGGTAGATCACGCCGGTTGAGCCGCCGAAGAACGCCATCGGCAGGAACACGGCGGAGAGCACCGCGGCGATGCCGATCAGCGCGCCGGTGATCTCGTCCATCGACTTGCGCGCGGCGTCCTTGGGACTGAGCCCTTCCTCCTGGATCAGGCGCTCGACGTTCTCGACCACCACGATCGCGTCGTCGACGAGCAGGCCGATCGCGAGCACGGTGCCGAACAGCGTCAGCGTGTTGATCGTATAGCCCGCGATCGCCAGCACCGCGAAGGTGCCGAGCAGCACCACCGGCACCGCGATCGTCGGGATCAGCGTCGCCCGCCAGTTCTGCAGGAACAGGAACATGACGAGGAAGACGAGGACCACCGCCTCGGCCAGCGTCTCGACCACCTGCTCGATCGACAGCCGGATGAACGGCGTGCTGTCGAGCGGGTAGACCACCTTGATGTCCGACGGGAACTGCTTGGCGATCTGCTCGACCTCGGCCTTCACCGCATTGACGGTGGAGAGCGCGTTGGCGCCCGGCGCCAGCATGACCGCGAAGCCCGATGCCGGATGCCCGTTGAACTTGGGATCGAAGCCGTACATCTCCGCGCCGAGCTCGGTGCGGGCGACGTCGCGCAGCCGCACCACCGCACCGTCGGTCGTGGTCCTGAGGCGGATACCGCCGAACTCCTCGGGCGTCTGCAGGCGCGACTGCACCGAGACGGTGGCGTTCAGCATCTGCTCCTTGGGCGCGGGCAGCTGGCCGATCTGGCCGGCGGAAACCTGCGCGTTCTGCGCCTGCACCGCGTTGCTGACGTCGGCGATGGTCAGGCCGTAGTTCGACAGCTTGATCGGATCGACCCAGATGCGCATCGCATATTGGCTGCCGAACACCTGGAGCTGGCCGACGCCGTTCACGCGGCTGATCGGGTCCTGCAGGCGCGAGACGATATAGTCGGCGAGGTCGGTCGCGCTATGCGAATCGTCGGCGGAATAGAGGCCGACGATCAGCAGGAAGGCGGCGGACGATTTCGTCACCTGGATGCCCTGACGCTGCACCTCCTGCGGCAGCAGCGAGGTCGCCGCCTGCAGCTTGTTCTGCACCTGGACCTGGGCGATGTCCGGGTTGGTGCCCTGCTCGAAGGTGAGCGTGATCGTCACCGTGCCCGCCGACGAGGACGACGACGAGAAATAGCGCAGATGGTCGATGCCCTTGAGCTGCTGCTCGATGATCTGCGTCGTCGTCCGCTCGAGCGTCTCCGCGTCGGCCCCGGGATAGGTGGCGGTGATCGTCACCGCCGGCGGGGCGATCGTCGGGAACTGCTCGATCGGCAGGCTGCGCAGCGCGAGCGCGCCGCCCAGCATCAGGATGATCGCGATGACCCATGCGAAGATGGGCCGGTCGATGAAATAGCGTGACATGACCGGTTACTTCGCCTGCGCCTGGTTGCCCTGCGACTGACCGCCCCGAGACTCATTGCTCTGCGGCTGATTGTTGCCCTGCGGCTGATTGCCCTGGTTCGCCTGCGGCTGCTGGCCGCCCGGCCCCTGGTTGCCGGCGTTCTCCCTGAAGGGAACGGCCTTGACCGGCGTGCCGGGCTGCAGGTTCTGCGCGCCCTCGACGACCACGCGGTCGCCCGGCTTGAGGCCCGCGGTGACCAGCCAATCCTGGCCGATCGTGCGCGGCGCGGTGATCGTCCGCGGCTGGAGCTTGCCGTCGGCGCCGACCACCAGCGCGGTGGCATTTCCCTTCTCGTCGCGCGTCACGCCGCGCTGCGGCACCAGCATCGCGTTCGACTTGACGCCCTGCACCAGCTCGGCGCGGGCGTACATGCCCGGCAGCAGCAGCCCGCGCGGGTTGGGGAAGACCGCGCGGATCACCTGGCTGCCGGTCGTGGGATCGACCGTCACGTCGGTGAACTTGAGCCTGCCCTCGATCGGATAGGTCGAGCCGTCCTCGAGCCTCAGCCGCACGCGCGCGTCGCCGCCGGAGGCGAGCTCGCCCGACATGATCTGCTGGCGCAACCGCAGCACGTCGGCGCTCGACTGCTGGATGTCCACGTAGATCGGATCGAGCCGCTGGATGACGGCGAGCGCGTCGGCTTGCGCTGCCGAGACCAGCGCGCCGGTGGTGAAGGCGGAGCGGCCGATCCGGCCGGAGATCGGCGCGCGGATGGTGGTGCGGCCGAGGTCGATCTCGGCGCTGCGCAACGCCGCCTGCTGCGCCGCGACATCGGCCTGGGCCTGCTGGGCGCTGGTGATCGCGTTCTCCGCATCCTGCCGCGAGATGGCGTTGATCTTGACCAGCTCGCCGTAGCGCCGCGCGAGCGCCTGCGACGAAGCGATCGCCGCGCGCGCGCGGGCGACGGCGGCGCGCGCGTTGGCGACCTGCGCCTCATAGGGCTTGGGGTCGATGCGGTAGAGCGGCTGCCCCGCGCGCACATAATCGCCCTCCTCGAACAGGCGGGCGAGGACGATGCCGTTGACCTGCGGACGCACGTCCGAGGTCTCATAGGCGCTGGTGCGGCCCGGCAGCTCGGTGCTGAGCGTCACCGGCTCCTCGCGCACCGTCACGAATCCGACCTGGGGCGGACCCGGCGGCGGTTGCTGCGGTGCACCACCGCAACCCGCGAGCAGCAACGTGATTCCGATCGCTGAAGCGATATTTTTCATGGACTTACCTGCGGGCTGTGATTATATGTGAACGATCATTCACTTGTATGTCGGCGCCGCCTAGTCCGCCGACCGGGTCGTTGTCAAGCCGGAGGGGAAGATACAGATGGAGACGGCGCTCGTCGAGAATGCGACGCGTGCGAGCCGGGCCGACCTGCGGCGCCGGCATGTGATCGAGACGGCACGGACGCTTTTCATCGAGTATGGTTTCCACCGCACCGGCGTCGCGCAGATCGCCGCGGCCTCGGGGATCAAGGTCGGCCAGATCTACCGCGACTTCCAGAGCAAGGAGGACGTGATCGCCGCCATTTGCGAGGAAGGCGTCGCGGAATGGATCGAGGAGGATGTGCTCGTCGCTGCGGTTGCCGAGGGCGACCTTCCTGCGATCCGCTGCTGGATCAAGCAGTTCGGTTCGGTCGACGACACGGCCGAGAAATGCCGGATGATGACCGAGATTCTGGCCGAAGCCGGTCGCAACGAGCGCGTTGCGGCGATCCTCCGCACGATCGATGCGCGTATCCGCAAGAATCTGTCGGCCGCGCTCGCCGCGCTCGTTCCGGCCAAGGAGCGGACCGACAAATGCGCGACGTTGATCGACTTCATCCTGGCGCAGGGCTTCGGCGTAATGGCGCGCATGGTCGTTCATCCCGACATGAAGACGGAGCCGCTCGGCCGTTACATTACCGCCGTCATCGAACGCGAGATCGACGAGCTGTCGCGTTAGGATTTGTTTACCTGAGTAGAAACGTGCTCCTGCGCAGGCAGGAGCCCTGGATTAGGGTGTGTCGCTTGAGGCCTGTGCTCCTGCCTGCGCAGGAGCACTCGTACCGCCTCGATCCGAGCAGGGCGGTCCTAGGCGGAACCTGGAACCGATCCGGATCAAATCGCCCGGCGAAAGCGGCGCCGGCAACGATCCGCGTCCCACCACACAAAAAAGCGCCGGCCGCTACTCGCGTCCGGCGCTTTCCCCCTTTGCAGGTTGCCCTAACCGGGCTCTATGACGGTTCCGCGTCAGGCGGCGCCCGCGGGTGCCGCCTCGATCGTCGACGCGGGCACCGGCGCGCTGCCCTGCTGCGCCTGTTTGGCGAACAGGTCGCGCATCAGGCTCAGCGAGAAGAGATGGGCATAGACCAGCGGCAACATGCCCGACTGCACCATCTTGCGCAGCTGGTCGCCGCGCAGCTCCGTCAGCTTCTTCTCGTCGACCATCTGGAAGCCGCGGTAGATGAACGGCTGCGCCGCGCCGTCGGGCTGGATCTGGACCTCGCCGTCGATCAGCAGCTCGAGCTGCTTGAGTTCGGCCATGAACTGCGACGTGCGCTGGCCGGCCTGCTCGAACTGCTCGGCGAAGCCCAGGATCGCCTTGGTGACTTCGGTGGGCTCGCCGTTCTCGAACAGCTTCTCGCCCTCCTCGAACGCGCCGATGGTGTCGGACGACGGGTCGAAGCACAGCGACAGCTCGTCCGCATCGGGTCTGAGGCGCGCCAGCATGTAGGGATAGCGGCGGATATAGGCCGGGATATAGGTCTCCTGGTCGCGCAGCTTGCCCTCGCTGTCGATGAAGACGTTGACGCCCTCGTTGAGGCCCATCAGCGCGAGCGGGATCGGATCGTCGCCGACCGAGAACACGATCGGCATACGGCGCTGGACCAGCGGGAATTCCTCGACCGTCAGCGGCACGGCGTGCTGGGCGGCGAGGAACGGCGCGGCATTGGTCGAGCGCACGCGCCAGTCGGCGTGGGTCTGGCTCGAGAGCGGCTGAAGGTCGTTGTAGAACAACGGAAGCTGGGCGGCCGGATTGGTGGCCATCGGAGGTCTCTCCTGCGGGAGGTTGGAATCTTTGCCGCCCGGCGCACGCTGCGTCTGACGATCACCGTTTACTAGGCGGAGCGCGGGGCGGCTGCAAGCTGTTGAGATGGCCGGACTTGGCTTTGGGACATCGGATGAGCTGCGCGGCCTTCTGAGCCCCTCCCAGGGGAGGGGTTGGGGTGGGGCCTGTCCGCGGACGATTGGTCCCGGCGAGACTGATACGCCCCACCCCCAACTCCTCCCTGGAAGGGGAGGGGCTAAGATATGGCTGGAACCTGCAACGTCCCACCGTCATCCCGGCGAAGGCCGGGATCTCGCGCCGCGAGGCGTTCGCCGGATGATGGAGATCCCGGCCTTCGCCGGGATGACGAGAGAGGGCGAACACGATCCGGTGCCCTCGATCTCCGGGCGCTATACGCCCGGCCAGGCGGCCCGGCGGCGAGGCATGTCGCCGCCGGGCGCTTGGAGGTCACGCCTTGACGTGGCCGCTGATGTGCTTGTTCATCTCGAACATCGTGGCCTTGTCCTTGCCGAAGATCTTCTTCAGCTTGTCGTCGGCCAGGATCTCGCGCTTGTTCGCCGGGTTCTGGAGATTGTTCTTCTTGATGTGATCCCAGATCTTGCTGACGATCTCGCTGCGCGGCAGCGGGCCGTTGCCGACGATCGCGGCGAGCTCCGGGGACGGAGTCACCGGCGCGGTGATCCCCCCACGGGCGCCGCCGGATTTCTTGGTGGCTTCCTTTGCCATTGTCTTCTCCCACTCATCGCGAGGGGCCTACCCCCGCGTTCATTCCTTGATAAGCGCCGACGGCCTGGCGGTGCCTCCCGCCGTTGTCGCTCCGCACGATGTATTGCGGATTTTCGCCCGATGCACGCGTCTTGTGAGGGTATCCATGTATTTGGAGCCTGTTTCTTCACCAGCGTCCCATGGCCTGTGCCGCCAGGGGACTTCCAGCGGACGCGGCCGCGCTTGTGAAGCGTTTTTGGCACACTCGCCTGCCCCGGTGCGGCGAAGCGTCCATTCGGTGCGATCGACTGCATGGAAACGGCGTTGCGGGGGGAGGGGCGGGCACCCGGCGCGCCCCTCCGCCGATCAGAACCGGAAGCCCAGCGCGGCGCCGTAGCGCCGCGGCTCGATCGTGAAGACGTTCGTATAGAGCCCCGACGCCTGGTCGCCGGTGTACTGGCCGGTGATGGCATTGTTGTTGGTCAGGTTCTGCACGAAGCCGCGCAGGTACCAGCGGTCGTCGGCGCTGTTGAGCGTGATCTGCGCGTTGATCACCTCATAGGCGGGCAGCCGGTCCATCTGACGGTTGAACACGCTGGCATAGCTGTTGCCCGTGAAGTTGAGGTCGGCGCGCGGCACCAGCGTCATGCCGTTGGCGAAGTCGATGGTGTATTGCGCTCCCACCGATGCCTTGTAGGTCGGTGCGCCGGGCAGCTTGTTGCCGCGGATGTTCACCTCGACGCCGCTGCCGAGCATGGTGAAGGGCAGCGCACCGGTCGGCACGCCGAACAGTGCGCGCAGCGCGGAGGGCGGATTGGCGGCCGCCGCCTCCAACGCCGAGCAGACGCTGAACGCGCCGGTGGTGTTGGTGCCGGGCACCGGCGTCGGTGCGCGCAGGCCCAGGCTGGAATTGATCGCCGTGACAAAGGTGTTCACCGCAACGGCACTGCCCGTGTTGGATACGATCGCGCAGTTCGCGGCGTTCGAGATGTCCTTGATGATGACCGCGTCCGATCGGCCGCCCGACGGGTCGCGCGGATCGGCGATGAACTTGTCGCTCGACACCTTCGAGCGCAGGTAGCTGAAGTTCGCGTTGACCACGAACTTGCGGACCGGGCTGATGATCGCCTCCGCCTCGACGCCGTAGATGTCGGCGTTGACGTTGTCGTTGACCGCGGTACGCGAGACGATGCGGCTGAGCTGCAGGCTGTTGTACTTGTAGTAGAAGCCGGTGACGTTGAGCCGGAGCTTGCCGTTGCCGAAGGTGTTCTTCGACCCGATCTCGAACGCGTCGACCTTTTCCGGCTCGAACGTGATCGGCACCGCGAACGACGGCGACAGCGGCGGGTTGATGCCGCCCGACTTGTAGCCGCGCGAATAGGATGCGTAGAGCAGGTTGTCGGGCGTGATGCGATAGTCGAGCACCGCGCGGCCGGTCAGGCGGTTGAACTTGACCCGGTTGACCGCGAAGTCCTGCGCGCCCGGCGTGTTCGCGTCGAAATCGAACGGATCGATCGCATCGTCGAAGGAATCGCTGCCGTAGGGGATGAACACCCCGTCGCCCATCGCGTCCGAGAGCAGGCTGCTGCGCGCCCGCACATATTTCTCGTCATGGTTGTAGCGCAGGCCCAGCGTCAGTTTCAGCTTGTCGTTGAACTCGAAATAGGTCTCGCCGAACACGCCCCACGACTTCAGGTGGAAGTAGTCGGTGTTGTTCCGGAAGAAGGGCGAGGCGCGGTAGACCGCCGGATAGGTGGTATCGCCGGCCGCCCAATGAGCGATCGTCTCCCCGGCGCCGAGGATCGCTGCCGCATAATCCAGGCCGAAGCTGTTGACGTAATAGCTGTTGTTATAGGTTTTGCTGTCGAAATAGATGCCGCCCAGCAGGAAATTGAACATCCCGTCAAAGTGGCTGTCGACGTGCGCCTCGACGCTATACTGCTTCACCTTCTGGCTGGACTCGTCGAAATCGAGGCTGGTCGGGTAGCAGCCGATCGACGCCCCGCCGAACACGCCGAGATTGTTCGGGTCCGGCGCCGACTGGCACAGTCCGCCGGTCGGACCGTTGGGGATCAGCGTGTTGCGGATCGCCTGGAAGATCGGCTGGAACGGCGTGACCGGCGTCGTCCCATAGGCGTTCAGCGCCGCCAGCGCCGTGGGCGAGAAGCTGCTGATCGCCAGGTTGTAGTCGGTGCGCGAGCGGACCTCGTTCTCCATATAGCCGCCGGTCACGTTGAGCGAGACCGAGCCGAAATCGTGGAAGAACTTGGCGGTGTATTGCTGTTCCTTGGCGAAATAGGTCGGCTCGAAATCGATGTCGACCGTGCGCATGTCGCTTGGGTTGATCACGCCGGCATAGGCGTCGTTAGGGCTGTAGAGGCTGCCGGTCGCGAGCGGCCGGAACAGCGCCGCCGCCGCCCCGAAGTTGAGGTTGATCACTTCCTGCGAGGTGAAGATCGTGTTGAGCAGCGAGTTGCCGTTGGTGGTTTCGTTGGCCAGGCGGTCGGGCAGGCAGCCGAGCACGCCGGTCGGATCGCGGTGGCAGAGCTGTTTCTGGATGCGCGAGCGGTCGTCCTTCTCGTGGAAATAATAGCCGATCAGGTCGAGCCGGGTATTGGGATCGGGCTCCCACGAGATGGTGCCGCGCACCGACCACAGGTCGCGCCCGTCGATGTCGTTGCCGGTGTGGAGGTTCTCCGTATAGCCGTCGCGATTGAGCCACATGCCGGCGACGCGGACGCCGAGCGTGCTCGCCAGCGGCACGTTCAGCATCGCCTTCGCCTGCTTGGAGTCGTAGTTGCCGTATTCGAACTCGCCGGCGGCATGGATACCCGTGAGGTCGGGCTTGGCGGTGATGAAGTTGACCACGCCCGAGGTCGCGTTGCGGCCGAACAGCGTGCCCTGCGGCCCGCGCAGCACCTCGACCCGCTCGAGATCGTAGAACTCGCTCTCGAACAGGCGGCTGCCGAGCAGCGGCATGTCGTTGACGTGGATCGCGGTCGCGCTGTCGCAGGTGACGCCGACGCACAGGTCGCCGATGCCGCGGATGGTGAAGCTCGAGCTGGTGAAGTTGGTCTTGGTATAGGTGATGTTGGGCAGCGTCTGCTGCAGCGCCGTGGGATTGACGATCTGCTGCTGCTGCATGTTCTCGGCAGTGAAGGCCGACACCGCGATCGGCACGTCCTGAAGCCGTTCGGACTGGCGCTGTGCGGTGATGACGATGTCGGCGACGCCGCCCTGATCCTCGTCCGCCGTCTGCGTCGTCGCGCTCGGCGACCCTTGCGTGACGGCGGCATCCTGGGCGAAAGCGGGCGTGGCCGCGATCAATGCCAGCGCCGAAGCCGTGAGCAGCTCGAACTTCTTCATGAGCATCCCCTCTATGGTCCCTCCGCCGGTCTCGAGCCGGCTGGCAGGGTTGGAAAACCATACCGGAGAAACTAACGCTCGCGATTCTCAGGCGTCAATCGCATTCCGGCTCGGATTTCTGCGGTTTTTCCGGGCTGTGGCCAAGGTGAAACAGTTTCAATACAAGACCGATATTTGGAAATCCGCAGTTGCCGTAAGGGAAAACCGGCGGCCAGGGCCGAGGAGGCGAGAATTACCATGCACGATCACGAACCCGACGATGGCGACCTGGTTGCCTCCGCGCCGAAGATTCCGGTGCCCGACGAGGTTGCCGAGGCGGTGCGGACGCTGATCCGCTGGGCCGGCGACGATCCGAGTCGGGAGGGATTGCTCGACACGCCGAAGCGCGTCGCGCGCGCGTGGAAGGAATATTGCCAGGGCTATGGCGAGGACCCTGCGCAGCATCTTTCCCGCGTGTTCGAGGAAGTCGGCGGCTATGACGAGATCGTGCTGCTCAAGGACATCCCGTTCCAGTCGCACTGCGAGCACCATATGGCGCCGATCATCGGCAAGGCGCACATCGCCTATCTGCCGCGGGACCATGTCGTCGGCATTTCCAAGCTCGCGCGCGTGCTGCACGGCTTCGCGCGACGGCTGCAGGTGCAGGAGCGGCTGACCGCCGAGGTCGCCGACTGCATCTGGGAAGGGCTGAAGCCGCGCGGCGTCGCGGTGGTGATCGAGGCGAGCCACGCCTGCATGACCGCGCGCGGCGTGCGCACGCCGGGGGTGGCGATGGTCACCAGCCGGATGATGGGCGTGTTCCGCGAGGACGATCGCAGCCGCAAGGAAGTGCTGGCGCTGATGGGGGCTGGCGACTGACGCCGACGGAGCCGATCGTCATGCGACGACCGGCCCCGAGCCCTATCGGAGTGGATCAGCGATAGTCGCGCCACCCGTCGCGGTCGTGATGACGATAGTGGCGATAGTGCCGCCGTTCCCGCTCCCAGCGGCGGCGCTGCTCGTAGCGGTAGCGGTCCCACCGGTCCCAGCGATCGCGGTGGCGGTAGTCGCGGCGCCCGTCATAGCGATAGCCGTCGTGATAGCCGCGCCCGTAATAGCCGCGGCCATGGTCATAGGATTGCGCCGACGCGATTCCGGGAACCGCGATCGCCGCGGCGGCGGTCAGGCCGAGCAGCAAGGTCTTCAGGGTCATGTCCCATTCTCCTGCGAGTCTTCGCACTCGCCGACGAATAGGGCAGGCCGGCTGAGGCCGCGCTGAACCCGACTGGCAGGCGAGGTTCAGGATCGACACGCGTGGTGCTTAGGGGCGGGCGGCCATCTTCCTTCTTCTCCCTGGAGGGATAGATACGGAGATTGGCTTCCCGGCATCGCCGGGGCGCTTAGTCCCTGCGGGAGAGGGAATGGAGGCGCTCCTCGATGGGCGCGCCTCCCGCATCGTCACTCCGGGTTGGCGCGGTGCGTCGTCACCGCCTGCTCATAGGCGGAAACGATGAGAGGCGAATCGACGCCGGTCTGGTTCGCGGTCTCCGGCGGATAGTTGGTGCGGAGCGACTGGGTCATCGCCTGATCGATCGCCTCGCCGACATCGTTGAGCTGTCCCAGCGCGGCGTTGACGTCGTCCTCCGCCCCGGCCTCCGCCCGGCCGCCGAGATAGTCCCAGAAGGAATCGACGAGCTGGCCGCCGAGCGCCTCGCCGAGCGGGCCGGTCTTGCCGAGCACCTGGTCGGTGAGCAGGTCGGTGATCGTGCGGATCGATTCGATCTGCTGGTCGGCGCTGTCGCGGGTATGCTTGACGTAATCCGCCGCAGCGCCCTGCATCGAGCCCACCAGCGTGCCGAACTGCCGTGCCGCATCGGCGCGCTGCGCCCCGTTGGGCGCGCCAGCTCCCGGCCCCGCGCCGACGATGTTGCCGAGCCGCGCCATCTCGTCGGCGACCGCCTGCTGGGTCGCGGCGCGGCCGTCGAACTCGCCGTTGAGCATCACGTTGCGCATGAAACGCTCGGTGAGCGAGTGATAGGCCGTCGGCGGCTTGGCGTCCTCGCCGCGGTCGTTCCAGCCGCCGGCCCAGGTCGTCTCCTGGTTCAGCCGGCCGACGTGGCGGTTGAAATAGGCGCCGAGATCGTTGAGCCCCGCCGAGCGGTCGAACGCGCTCGACTCGCCGCTCAGGTCGACCATCGCGCTGAAGACCTTGTCGAACTTGGCCTGCGCGTAATTGTTGTTGGTGCCGGCGAGCGCGGAGGCGACCGCGTCGAAGCCGCCGCGGCCCGACGGCGGGTTGCCGTAAGCGTTCATCGGCAGCCGGTCCATCAGCTGGATCAGCTCTCCCGGATTGGGCTGGTCGGCGATATGGGCGATGACGCCGTTGGCGGCCGCCACATAGCCGTGCTGGGCGGCCATGCCCGCGATGTCGGCGGCGGCGGTCAGCGCCTGGACGCCGCGCATCCCCTCCTGCGTGTTGATGTCGTAGCCGTTGCGGCCCGCGTCGGTGCGCAGGTCATAGGCGACCTGCTGCAGCACCGCGCCGTCGGTGGCGGTGGTGAGCAGCTGGCGCACGCCGTCCGAGGCCGGATTGCGCGACGGATCGACCAGCGAATAGATCTGGTCGGCATTGAGTCGACCCGAATCGATGTTGCGGCCCATCGCCGCGGTCACCTGGTCGCGCAGCTGCGGCGTGGCGGGATCGGTATAGGCGACGCCGATCTGCTCCATCGCGGTCACCAGCTCGCCCCGGGCGCGATCGTCGAGACCGCCCATCTGGGTACGGAAACCCGGGTCGGAGCCGCTCGCGAGATCGACCACGCGCGCGATATATTCGTCCTTCTGCGCCTGGCTGAGGCCGGGGTCGGCCATCGTCTGCTGGATCACATAGGCCGGATCGCCGTGATATTCCTGGGCGAAGCGCGCAGTCTCCTGGACGGCCTGTTCGACCTGGGGATCGCGGCTGGGGCTTTGGGTAGGCGCGAGTTGCTGTGCTTGGGTTGCGGAGACGCTGCTCGAACCGCCTGCTGGATCCAACATCTGAACTTCTCCTGCGCGCGTTGGGATTTCGCGCAGGAGTCTTTCAGCAATGGCCCGTGCCGTCACTAAACGATTCGATTAGTTCGGTGACCCGTTCTCTCCTCCGTCATCCCCGCACATGATGCGTTCTTGCGTAATCGAGGTGCCGCCGGACTGATCCGTCAGCGCATGGAGTCAGCCCACGGCATTCGCCGCGCCGATCACCGCGCGGACCGAGGCGGTGGCGACGTCGCTGTCGATGCCGATGCCCCAGACGGTGCGGCCGTCGGGCGTGCGGCATTCGAGATAGGCGGCCGCCTGCACGTCCGTCCCGTGGCCGATCGCGTGCTCGTTGTAGTCGACCACCTCCAGCGCCTGCCCGGTCGCCTCCGCCAGCGCCGCGACCACGCCCGAGATCAGGCCGTTGCCGCGGCCGGAGATCGAGCGCTCGGCGCCGTCGACCCGTACCCGGCCCACGAAGAGCCGGTCGCCGGGCTGGCCGCTCTCCTCATAGTCGGTGAGGGCGATACGATCGTTGTCGGCCGGCAGATAGGTGTCGCGGAACAGCCGCCAGATGTCGGCGGCGTCGAGCTCGCGGCTGGTCCGGTCGGCGAAGGCCTGGACGTGCCGGCTGAAATCGGCCTGGAGCCGCTTGGGAAGCTTGAGGCCCTTGTCCTGCTCCAGCACCCAGGCGACGCCGCCCTTGCCCGACTGCGAGTTGACGCGGATCACCGCTTCATAGTCGCGGCCGAGGTCCTTGGGATCGATCGGCAGATAGGGGACGTCCCAGACGCCGTCGTTGCGCGTCGCCTGCGCCGCGAAGCCCTTCTTGATCGCGTCCTGGTGCGAGCCCGAGAAAGCGGTGAAGACGAGGTCGCCCGCGTAAGGATGGCGCGGATGGACGGGAATATTGTTGCAATATTCGACCGTCTTGATGACCTCGTCGATGTCGGAGAAGTCGAGGCCGGGGTCGATCCCCTGGGTGTACATGTTGAGCGCGACCGTCACCAGGTCGACGTTGCCGGTGCGCTCGCCGTTGCCGAACAGGCAGCCCTCGACGCGGTCGGCGCCGGCCATCAGCCCCAGCTCGGTCGCGGCGACGCCGGTGCCGCGGTCGTTGTGGGTGTGCAGCGAGAGCACCACGTTCTCGCGGTCGCGGATGTTGCGGCAGAACCACTCGACCTGGTCGGCGTAGACGTTGGGCGTCGCGCACTCGACCGTCGCCGGCAGGTTGAGGATCAGCGGCCTCTCGGGCGTCGGACGCAGCACGTCCATCACCGCCTCGCACACCTCCAGGCTGAAATCGAGCTCGGCGGTGGAGAAGGTCTCGGGACTGTATTCGAACCGCCAGTCGGTCCCCGGATAGGCCGCCGCCTGATCGCGCAGCACCTTCACGCCTTCGACCGCGATCTGCCTGATCTCCTCGCGGCTCATGCCGAACACGATGCGCCGCCACGACGGCGAGATAGCGTTGTAGAGGTGCACGATCGCGGTCCGCGCGCCCTCCAGGCTCCTGAAGCTGGTCTCGATCAGGTCGCGGCGCGATTGCGTCAGCACCTGGATCGTCACGTCCTCGGGGATGCGGTCCGAGCGGACGAGGCTGGAGATGAAGTCGAACTCGGTCGCGCCGGCGGCGGGGAAGCCGACCTCGATCTCCTTGACGCCGACCTTGACCAGCAGATCGAAGAAGCGGGTCTTCTTCTCCGCGTCCATCGGGTCGATCAGCGCCTGGTTGCCGTCGCGCATGTCGGTGGAGAGCCAGCGCGGCGGCTTGGTGATCACCTGGCTCGGCCAACGCCGGTCGGGCAGGTCGATGGTGGGGAAGGGGCGGTATTTGGTCTCGGGATTGCGCAGCATGGGTCGTCTCGCGGGCTTCGCGGTTGGCGGTCGGGTCGATCTGGCCCTTAGGCGGGTCGCGGCGCCTACGGGCGCGCGGCGAGGATCGCGCCTAAGGGCGCGTAAGTCGAAGAAGCAGCGAGAGGCGAAGCGCCTGCGTCATGCCGACTGCGTTAGCCATAGCCGAGGGAAGCTGTCCAGCGCCAATTGCCGTCATCCCGGCGAAAGCCGGGACGACGGCCGAGGTCAGGGCGGCCTTCCCCCGCTCGTCCTTCTATTTCTCGAAAGCGGCGGCGATGTCGAGTTTCACTTCGTCCGAGACGAGCGGGATACCCATCGTTACGCCGAAATCGCTGCGCTTGATCGTGCCGGTCGCGGTGAAGCCGACGTTCTCCTTGCCGCCCATCTGCGCCGGCATCTTGCCCGCACCGTAGAATTCGGCGGCGAGCGTCACCGGCTTGGTGACGCCGTTGAGCGTCAGGTTGCCGGTGATCGTCGCCGATTGGCCGTTGACCGTCACGTTGGTCGAGACGAAGCGCGCGTCGGCGGGATTGGAGCCGAAGAAGTCGGGCTTGCCGCCGTCCTTGCCCGGGCGCAGCAGGTGCGCGGTCAGCCCCTCGCTCGCGGTCGTCACCTTGGCGACGGGGATGGTCACGTCGACCTTGGCCGCGCCGAGGTTCTTGGGATCGAGCGTCAGCGTGCCGGTGACGCTGCCGAAGATGCCGAAATAGGGCGAGAAGCCGAGATGGTCGACCTGCCAGCGCACCAACGTATGGCCGGGATCGGCCTGATAGGTGCCGCCGGTAATCGCGGCGGGGTTCCTGGAACCCGGCGCCTGCATCCCCTGCTGGGCGATGATCGGCGCGGTGAACGCGATAACTGCGGTGACGGCAAGCAGGATGCGGCGCATGAGACGACTCCCTCGATGAAGGGGTAATCAACCACAATCGTCATCCCGGCGAAAGCCGGGATGACGATTGGCAGCTTGACGACGCCGATCGTCAGTTCCTGTCCTTGTCGACCAGCTTGTTGGCGCCGATCCACGGCATCATCGCGCGAAGTTCGGCGCCGATCTTCTCGATCGGATGCGCGGCGGCCTGCTTGCGCGCGGCCTTGAGCTCTGGCTGGCCGGCCCGGTTGTCGAGCACGAAGTTCCTGACGAACCGTCCGCCCTGGATGTCGGCGAGCACGCGCTTCATCTCCCGCTTGGTCTCCTCGGTGATGATGCGGGGACCGGTGGTGATGTCGCCGTATTCGGCGGTGTTCGAGATCGAGTAGCGCATGTTGGCGATGCCGCCCTCGTACATCAGGTCGACGATCAGCTTCACCTCGTGGAGGCACTCGAAATAGGCCATCTCGGGGGCGTAGCCGGCCTCGACCAGCGTCTCGAACCCGGCCTGGATCAGGTGGGTGAGGCCGCCGCACAGCACGACCTGCTCGCCGAACAGGTCGGTCTCGCACTCCTCGCGGAAGTTGGTCTCGATGATGCCCGAGCGGCCGCCGCCGACGCCCGAGGCATAGGCGAGCGCGACGTCGTGCGCGTTGCCCGAGGCGTCCTGGTGGATGGCGACGAGGCAGGGCACGCCGCCGCCGCGCAGATACTCGCTGCGCACGGTGTGGCCGGGCCCCTTGGGCGCGATCATGATCACGTCGATGTCGGCGCGCGGCTCGATCAGGCCGAAGTGGACGTTGAGGCCGTGCGCGAAGGCGATGGCCGCGCCGGGACGGAGATTGTCGTGCAGGTCGGCGGCGTAGATCGCGGCCTGATGCTCGTCCGGCGCGAGCACCATCAGGATGTCGGCCCATTTGGCCGCATCGGCGTTCGCCATCACCTCGAAGCCGGCGTCCTCGGCCTTCTTGGCGCTGGCCGAACCGGGACGAAGGGCGATCGCGACCTCCTTCACCCCCGAATCGCGCAGGTTCTGCGCATGGGCATGGCCCTGGCTGCCGTAGCCGAGGATGGCGATCTTCTTGGCCGTAATCAGGTTCAGGTCGGCGTCGCGATCGTAATAGACACGCATTTCTTCAATTCCCCTTCTGCTCCTCTCCCGGCGGGAGAGGATACGGAGACTTGCCAGCTTGCTGGCCAGTCGGAGTTGGTGAGGGTGATGTGGGGCCGAGAGGGCAGGGACCCTCACCCTCCCATCGCTGTGCGACGGGCCCCTCCCTCTCCCGAAGAGGAGAGGGGAATTTCGCTAAGCCGCCTCCGCCCCCCTGGCGATGGCGACGATGCCGGTGCGGGCGACCTCGACCAGGCCGAGCTCATCCATCAGCTCGACGAACTTGTCGATCTTCTCGATCGCGCCGGTCACCTCGAACACGAAGCTGGAGGTGGTCGCGTCGACCACCCGGGCGCGATAGACCTCGGCGAGGCGCAGCGCCTCGATCCGATGGTCGCCCGTGCCCTTCACCTTGACCAGCGCCAGCTCGCGCTCGACGTGGGGGCCGAGCGCCGTCAGGTCCGTCACCTTGTGCACCGGCACCAGCCGCTCGAGCTGGGCGATGATCTGCTCCATCACCGGCGCCGACGCCGAGGTGACGATGGTGATGCGGCTGATGAGATCGTCAACGCTGATCTCCGACACCGTCAGGCTTTCGATATTATAGCCGCGCGCCGTGAACAGGCCGGCGATCCGGGCGAGGATGCCCGGCTCGTTGTCGACGATCACGGCGAGCGTATGCCGCTCGGCGGTTTCTTCCTTGATGTGCATGGGGTCAGACCAGCGCCTTGGCTTCGTCGTCCATTTCGCCGGAAACCTCGGCGGCCTGGAGGAGCATTTCGGTATGGGCGGCGCCCGAGGGGATCATCGGGAAGCAGTTCGCGAGCTTCGCCACGCGGCAGTCGACCATCACCGGCCCGTCATGGGCCAGCATCGCGGCGATGCCGTCGTCCAACTCCCCGCGGTTCTCGATGCGGATGCCCTTCCAGCCATAGGCTTCGGCCAGCTTCACGAAGTCGGGCAGTGCGTCGGAGTAGCTCTCCGAATAGCGTGACTGGTAGGTCAGCTCCTGCCACTGGCGGACCATGCCCATATATTCGTTGTTGAGGATGAACACCTTGACCGGCAGGCGATACTGGGTCGCGGTCGCCAGCTCCTGGATGTTCATCTGGATCGAGGCCTCGCCGGCGATGTCGATCACCAGCGCATTGGGGTTGCCAAGCTGCGCGCCGATCGCGGCGGGCAGGCCGTAGCCCATCGTGCCGAGCCCGCCCGAGGTGAGCCACTTGTTCGGCGCCTCGAATCCGAAGTGCTGCGCCGCCCACATCTGGTGCTGGCCGACCTCGGTCGAGATGATCGGGGCCCGATCCTTCGTCGCCTCGTAGAGCGCACGGATCGCACGCTGCGGCATGATCGCCTCGCCGCTCTCGACGAAATCGAGGCACTTGGCCGCGCGCCAGCCGTCGATCCGCGCCCACCATTCGCCGAGGTCGGGCTTGGGGTGCTGGCGCGCCTTCCACAGCTTGACCATCGCCTCCAGCGCATGGCCGGCGTCGGCGATCACGGCCAGGTCGATCCGCACCGTCTTGTTCACCGAGGATCGGTCGATGTCGATATGGACCTTGCGGCTGTTCGGGCTGAACGCATCGAGCCGGCCCGTCACGCGGTCGTCGAACCTAGCGCCGATCGCGATGACGAGGTCGGCCTGATTCATCGCCCAGTTCGCCTCATAGGTGCCGTGCATCCCCAGCATCCCGAGCCACTGCGGGCTGGAGGCGGGGAGGGCGCCGAGCCCCATCAGCGTCGAGGTGACCGGCGCACCGGTGATCTTCGCCAGCTCGCGCAGCATCTGCGACGCCGCCGGCCCGGCGTTGATCACCCCGCCGCCGGTGTAGAGCACCGGCCGCTCGGCGGCGGCGAGCATGTCGACCGCCGTCTCGATCGCGGCGAGATCGGGCTTCACCTGCGGGCGATAGGTCTTGTGCTGGATCGGGCCGGGCCTCGCGTAGCGTGCGGTCGCGACCTGGACGTCCTTGGGGATGTCGACCACCACCGGGCCGGGACGGCCGGACGTAGCGATGTGGAACGCCTCATGGATCGTCGCCCCCAGCGTCGCCGGATCCTTCACCAGATAATTGTGCTTGGTGCAGTGCCGCGTGATGCCGACGGTGTCCGCCTCCTGGAAGGCGTCGGTGCCGATCAGTGCGGTCGGCACCTGGCCGGTGATCACCACCATCGGGATCGAATCCATCAGCGCGTCGGTGATGCCGGTGACCGCGTTGGTCGCGCCCGGCCCCGATGTCACCAGCACCACGCCCGGCCTGCCGGTCGAGCGCGCATAGCCTTCGGCGGCGTGGGTCGCCGCCTGCTCGTGGCGGACGAGGATGTGCCGGATCTTCTTCTGCTGGAACAACGCGTCGTAGATCGGAAGGACCGCCCCGCCCGGATAGCCGAACACGACCTCCACGCCGAGATCGCCGAGCGCCTCGACCAGGATATCGGCTCCGCTTTTCTCTGCCACGGTTCGGTCCTTTCTTCGGAAGGTGCATAGCACCGGGTGGAGGCGGCCTGCTAGTAGCAGTAAAACTGCGTGTCAACGCTTATCATGGTAATCTTATTTCAAATTCTTCCAGAATGATGGATGTTTCTGTCTCGTCGGTCCGGCGCCAGCCGACCGGCGGCTGGTGGCGGAACCAGGTATATTGCCGCTTGGCATATTGCCGCGTCGCCGCCTGGGCGCGAGCCACCGCTTCTTCGCGCGTCGAAAGCCCGGCCAGCCAACCGCCGATCTCGCGCACGCCGATCGCCCGGCGCGCCGGCGCGGTTTCGGGCAGGCCGCGGGCGAGCAGCGCCTCCACCTCCTCGACCGCGCCCTGATCCATCATCGTTTCGAATCGCGCATCGCAGCGCGCCACCAGCCATGCGCGATCGGGAAGCAGGACGAGCGGGATGAGGCGGTAATCGCCGGCAATCCCGACGCCCCGCTCCGCCTGCCAGGCCGCGAGCGGCCGGCCGGTCGAGCGGACCACCTCCAGCGCGCGGGCGACGCGTGTCGTATCGGTGGGCCGGAGACGCGCGGCGGCGGCGGGATCGGCTTCGGCGAGCGCGGCATGGGCCTCGGCGACCGGCAGCGCGCGGACCTCGGAACGGATGCCCGGATCGATCTCCGGCACCGGCGCGATGCCGTCGAGCAATGTGCGTAGATAAAGGCCCGTGCCGCCGACGAGGATCGGCAGCCGCCCCTCCGCGATCGTCTCGTCGATCGCCGCCTTCGCCTCCTCCGCCCAGCGCGCGGCGGAATAGCCGAGATCGGCGCCGTCGACATGGCCGAACAGCCGATGCGGCGCGCGGGCCTCCTCCTCTACGCTCGGGCGGGCGGAGAGGATACGCAGGTCGGCATAGACCTGGCTGGCATCGGCGTTGATCAGCGTGCCGCGATGCCGCTCGGCCAGCGTCAGCGCGAGCGCCGACTTGCCGCTCGCGGTCGGTCCTGCGATGAGCGCCAGCAGCGGGAGGTCAGGCGTGTTCATTGCGACGTTGATAGCAGCCGGAAAGCTTTCGGCGGGAGATTTGTCGGAAGCAGCCGATCGGCTCGCCGTCGCCGGCTGCGCGCCGGAGACGTGGCGATGGCTGGACGAGGGCGATGCCGCCGACCTTCCGTTCGCGCACAACCCGGAAATCGCCCGCGGTGCGCTGGAGGGCGCCTTTGCCGCGACCGACGTGGTGGTGCAGCCGGCGGAGGGCAGGGCCAAGGCGCTGCTGGTCGCCGACATGGACTCGACGATGATCACCGTCGAATGCATCGACGAACTCGCCGACTATGCCGGCATCAAGCCTCGGATCGCCGAGGTGACCGAGCGGGCGATGCGCGGCGAGCTCGATTTCGCCCAGGCGCTCGATGCGCGCGTGGCGCTGCTCGAGGGGCTTGACGAGGGCACGATCGACCGCTGCCTCGCCGAGCGGGTGCGGATCATGCCGGGCGCCAGGGCGCTGGTTCGCACGATGCGTGCGCGGGGCGCCTGGACCGTGCTGGTGTCGGGCGGCTTCACCCGCTTCGCCGATCCGGTGGCGGTCGAGATAGGCTTCGATCGCGCCATCGCCAACCGGCTCGTCATCGCCGAGGGCAGACTCGCCGGCACGGTTGAGAAGCCGATCGTCGATTCCTCGACCAAGGAAACGGCGCTCGTGAACGCGATCGCCGAGCGCGGCCTCGCGCCCGAGGCGACGCTGGCTGTCGGCGATGGCGCCAATGACCTCGCGATGATCCGCAGGGCGGGCCTGGGCGTCGCCTATCGCGCCAAGCCGATCGTCGCGGCAGCCGCCGGGGCCCGGATCGACCATGGCGACCTGACGGCGCTGCTGTGGGCGCAGGGGATCGGCCGGCGGGATTGGGTAGAGGATTAGGATTGTCGCCGGCGGCGCTTCACCCTAACCTGGGAAGACAGCGGGAAGATGGATGCAATGGAAACCGATCGCAGGAGCGTTATGACGGTGATAGCGGCGGGCGGCGCAGCCGCCGCGGCGGGCCTCGGCGTGGCGGCTGCAACGCCTATTTCCACGACGCTGATCCATCATGTCCTGTTCTGGCTGAAGAATCCCGGTTCCGCCGAGGATCGCGAGCAGCTGATTGCGGGATTGCGGACGCTTGCGGGTATCGAGGTCATCCGTGGGCTCCATATCGGCGTTCCCGCGCCGACCGAAGCGCGCGACGTGGTCGATGCCAGCTACGACGTGTCGGAGCTGATGTTCTTCGACAGCGTCGCCGACCAGAAGATCTACCAGGATCATCCTATCCATCAGCAATTCGTCGCCCGGTGCAGCCACCTGTGGCGCAAGGTGGTCGTCTACGACACGCTGAAGGCCTGAGCCGTTACTTCCGCACCGGCACGCACTCGCTGCCGGCGCGCCTAATGGTGCCGCAGGCCTGGGCGGCGGCGGCGCTGCTGGCGAAAGGGCCGACCTGGAGCTTGGTCAAGGGACCCGCCTTCACGAAATAGGGCGTGAGCCCGCCGACCGCACCCTTGCGCTGGAGCGTGGCAAGCAGGCCGTGCGCATTGCCGGTCTCGCGGAAGCTGCCGAGCTGCGCCCGCCAGCCACCGTCGGCGCGCGGGGCAGGGGAGGGGTGGGGCTCGTCCCGCCGCTGCGGCGGTGGCGGCGGCGGGCTCGCCCGGCGGCTATCGTTCGCCGCGACGCGCTCCGGCGTCCGCGACGGCGGCACCGGCGCGGACGCGATCGGGCGGACGGGCCGGTCCTCGCTCGCGGCAAGCTCGCTGGTGGTCTGCGCGCGCCGGGCCTGCGCCTCATATTGCCGCGCCAGCTCGGTGCCGCGCTGGCGGTCGGCGAGGCTGATGGCGGCGTCCATCTGCGCCAGCGCGCTCGACGCCTGCGGCAGCCCGGCGGCCGATGCGCGCGTCACCAGCGCATAGGCCTTCACCCAGTCGCGCTTCACCGAGTCGCCGTTGAAGTACATGGTGCCGAGCACATATTGCGCCCGCGGTTCGCCGCGCCCCGCAGATTTCTCCAGCCACGGCAGCGCCTGGTCGCGCTTGTTGTTCTGGAACAGCGCGAGCCCGTAATTGTCCTGCGCCTGGAGATGGCCCTGCTGCGCGGCCTTGCGGTACCATTCCTCCGCCATCGCCAGATCGACCGGCACGCCGCGCCCGAGCTTGTAGGCCTGTCCCAGGTTGAACTGGGCGTCGGGATCGCCGGCCAGCGCCGGGCCGCGCCATTCCTCGACCGCCTTCCGGTACTCGCCGCGCGACCAGGCCTCGACGCCCGCCTTCACGTCGGCGGCCGCCGGCACCGCCAGACCGGCGGCCAGCACCGCCGCACCCAACCATGCATGTCTCATCGCCCGCGTCTCCTGGCTCAAGGGATAATGCCCTTTGCCCCGCAATTGGCAAAGCTTCTCTTAACCACACGCCGCCGGAAATCGCCTCCGGCGCATTAACCGGTTCTTATCGGACCGCATGGCACTGCCGGCATCCAGGAACAGGTGGGCTCAGGGGTGGCAATGCGCGTACTCGCGATGGCATCGCAGAAGGGTGGGTCCGGAAAGACGACGCTTTCCGGACATCTCGCCGTGCAGGCGCAGATGGCGGGCGCAGGCCCCGTCGTGCTGATCGACATCGACCCGCAGGGGTCGCTTTCCGACTGGTGGAACGAGCGGGATACGGATTTCCCGGCCTTCGCCCAGACCACGGTCGCGCGGCTCGCCGCCGATCTGGAGGTGTTGCGCCAGCAGGGCTTCCGCCTCGCCGTCATCGACACGCCGCCGGCGATCACGATGGCGATCCAGAGCGTCATCGCGGTCGCCGAGCTGGTGGTCGTCCCGACCCGTCCCAGCCCGCACGACCTGCGTGCGGTCGGCGCCACCGTCGACCTGTGCGACCGCGCCGGCAAGCCGCTGATCTTCGTCGTCAACGGCGCGACGCCCAAGGCGCGCATCACCAGCGAGGCCGCGGTCGCGCTGTCGCAACACGGCACCGTCGCGCCGGTGACGCTGCACCACCGCACCGATTTCGCCGCGTCGATGATCGACGGCCGCACCGTGATGGAGGTGGACCCGCAGGGCCGCTCCGCCGCCGAGGTCGAGGCGCTGTGGACCTATGTCTCCGACCGGCTCGAGAAGAATTTCCGCCGCACCGTGTTCGCCGCGCCGACCCAGGGCGTCGGTGGCTTCCCCGCGGCGCGGCCTCAGGGCGGCTTCGGCCGCCGGGTGGTGAGCTGACATGGCTGCGATCGGAAACAGCAAGCCGCTGGCCTCGCTCTCCTCGGGGCTGCTCGCGCGCAAGGGGCAGGCGCGGCCGGCGATGCGGCCGCAGGGCTTCCACGGCACCGGGCTCAGCCTGGAGGACCTCGGCTGGAACGACATGGGCGACGTGCCGGAACTCCCCGCGCCCGCGCCGGTGCAGCCGCTGCTCTCCTCGATCGAGCCGCCCGCCGAGGCGCCGGTGCCGCCGGTGCTGGTCGAGCGCCGGGCGCTCCGCCGGGAGTTCGACGAACCCGTCGCCGAGCCGGCGCCCGCGCCGGCCGTCCGCGCCGAGCAGGAGGTCCGCCCCGTCTCGATCGCGACCGCCGCGCGCATCCAGCGCGAGGTCCGCGCCGGCAAGCCCAAGGCGGCGTTCACGCTGCGTCTCGACCCTGAGCGCCACCTGCGCCTCCGCCTCGCCTCGGCGTGCCGCAACCGCTCCGCGCAGGCGCTGGTCACCGAGGCGCTCGACGCCTTCATCGCTTCGCTTCCGGAGGTCGAGCCGCTGGTCGGCCAGCTCTCCCGCCCCGATAAGGCCTGAGAGGGTAGCATGACGTTCCGCATCACCATCGCCGCCGCGCTCGCCGGGGTGACGCTCGCCGGCAGCATCGCCGTCACCGCCGCGAGCGACACCGGCGCCCCGCGCCGCGCCGCCGAGCAGGCCCAGATCGCGTCCAAGGCGCTGGCCAGGCACAAGGCCGCGCAGGCGGTGACGGCGGCGGAGGCCGCGGTCGCGCTGCAGCCGCGCGAGGCGGGCTATCGAACGCTGTTGGGACAGGCCTATCTGATGGCGGGCCGCTTCGTCTCGGCCGGCGAGGCGCTCAAGGACGCGCTGGCGCTCGATCCCGCCGACGGCGCCGCGGCGCTGCATCTCGCGCTGGCGCAGATCGGCACCGGCGACTGGGGTGGGGCGCGCGAGACACTCGATGCGCATCAGGGCAGCATCACTCCGGCCGACCGCGGCCTCGCGCTGGCGCTGGCCGGCGACCCGGTCGGCGCGGTCGAGATACTGATCCCGGCCGCGCGCGGGCCGGAGGCGGACGCCAAGACCCGCCAGAACCTCGCGCTCAGCCTCGCGCTCGCCGGCCGCTGGAGCGACGCCAAGACCGTCGCCGCGCTCGACGTGTCGCCGGCCGAGGTCGACAAGCGCATCGTGCAATGGGCCGCCTTCGCGCGCCCGAGCTCGGCGTCCGACCAGGTCGCCGCGCTGCTCGGGGTGACGCCGGTCGAGGACGCCGGCCAGCCGCGGCAGCTTGCCCTCGGCGTGACCTCGCGCGCTGTGGCCGCGGTCGCGCAGGTGGTCGATCCGGTCGACGCCTACATGCCGGGCACGGGCGAGGCGCCCAAGGTCGCCGCAGAGGCTTCTGCCGCACCGCCGGCGAGCGAGGGCGCCACGTCCGCTCCCGCGGTCGGCATCTCGTTCGCGCCGCATCAGGAGATTGTCCAGGCGATCCCGGTCGCGTCGGCCGAGCGATTGCATGCCACGGCGGCGCCGAAGCCGACGGTCGTCGCCAGGGCCAGGCCGGCGAGGTCCTTCGTTCCCGCCGCGGGCAGCTATTTCGTTCAGCTCGGCGCCTATGAGAATGCCGCCGTCGCCCGGGAGAAGTGGGGTGGACTGGGCCGTCGCATCGCCGCACTCTCGTCGTTGCAGCCGCACGGGATGCAGGCGACGGTGAACGGCGCCAGCTTTTACCGCCTCTCGGTCGGCGGCTTCACGCGCGCCGACGCGGTGCGGCTCTGCGCCGACATCAAGCGTATCGGCGGCCGCTGTTTCGTGCGCGGCACGGTAGGCGAGACGATCGCGAGCTGGTCCAGGCCCCGCCACGGCGGCGGCGTGCAGATGGCCGCGCGCTGAACCTCATTAAGCCCCTCCCCTTCAGGGGAGGGGTTGGGGTGGAGGCTATCCGCGAGCAAAACGGCCTGCCGCACTGCCCCACCCCTGAAGGGGAGGGGCTAAGTCGCGCCTCTAGGCCAGGATTTCCTTCCCGCCCTTGAACATCCGGAGCACCCGGCCTTGCACCGGCAGGCCGTCGAACGGCGTGTTGCCGATCGCCTCGGCGTCGATCTGCCATGGCGTATCCGGGTCGAACAGGATCAGGTCGGCGGGGCGGCCGGGCTCCAGCGTGCCCGTCTCCAGCCCCAGCACCCTTGCCGGATTGGCGGCGAGCAGCGCGAACAGCCGGTCCGGCGGCATCACCGCATCGCGCGCGAGGCCGAGCGCCAGCGCGAGCAGGGTGCGCGTGCCCGCCGCGCCGGGCGCCGAATCGGCGAAGGGCAGGCGCTTCTCCTCGGGTCCGCGCGGATCGTCGCCGGACGCGAGCACGTCGATCGCCCCGTCCCTGAGCGCGGCCAGACACGCCTGGCGATCCGCCTCGCTCCGGAGCGGCGGCGACAGGTGCGCGAAGCTCCGGAAGTCGCTGACCGCGATATCCGACAGCAGCAGGTGCGCCGGCGTGATGCCGCAGGTGACGGCGACGCCGCGCCGCTTGGCCGCGCGGATCAGGTCGAAGCCCGCCGCCGTCGTGACCTGCCGGAAATGAAGCCGCGCGCCGGTCTCCTCGGCCAGCATCAGGTCGCGCGAGATCGCCAATGCCTCGGCGATCGCGGGCGCGGAGGGAAGGCCGAGCAGGGTCGCGGTCAGCCCGTCGGTGGCGACCGCATCGCCGGTGAGGTTCGCATCCTCGGCGTGGCTGATCACCGCCAGGCCGCAGTCACGCGCATAGGCGAGCACCTTGCGCATCAACCCCGAATCGGCGATCCAGCGCCGCCCCGTCGCCACCGCGCGCGCGCCGGCCGAGGCGTTGATCGCCATCTCGGCGAGGTCGGTGCCGGCCAGCCCCCTGGTCGCGGCGCCGAGCGGATGGACCCACAGCTCCGGCTTGCCCATTGTCGCGGCGCGGCGGACGATGCCCGGATCGTCGAGCACCGGCGACTGGTCGGGCATCAGCGCGACGCGGACCACGCCGCCGTCGCGGCACGCCGCCTTGTCGACGGCGAAGGCGCCGAGATCGACGATGCCGGGCGCCAGCGTCCTGCCGGCACAGTCGATCACGGCCGCGTCGGCGGGTACGTCCTCGCCGGCGACGATCGTCTCGCTCTCGATCAGAAGCGTGCCATGACGGATGCCGGTCGCCGGGCAGACGATGCGGGCGTTGGTGAAGGCGATCCGGCTCATGCCCAGCCCTCCACGCCGCGCTCGGCCCGGGTCAGCACGTCGAGGCAGGCCATGCGCACCGCCACCCCCATCTCGACCTGCTCGGTGATCGCCGAGCGGCTGGGATGGTCTGCGACGCTGGAGGCGATCTCGACCCCGCGGTTCATCGGCCCCGGATGCATCACCAGCGCATCGGGCTTGGCGCGTGCCAGCCGCTCGGGCGTGAGGCCGTAGCGGGCATGGAACTCGCGCGTCGAGGGGATGAAGCCGCCCGACATCCGTTCGTTCTGGACGCGCAGCATCATCACCACGTCGGCCCTCTCCAGCGCGGCGTCGAAGTCGGTGAAGGGCGCGACGCCGAACGCCTCGATCGCTGGCGGCATCAGCGTCGAGGGCGCACACACCCGCACCTCCGCCGCCAGCGCCGTCAGCGCCAGGATGTTCGACCGCGCGACGCGGCTGTGGAGCACGTCGCCGCAGATCACCACCCGCTGCCCCTCCACGCGCCCGCGCCGCCGCCGGATCGTCAGCGCGTCGAGCAGCGCCTGCGTGGGATGCTCGTGCCGCCCGTCGCCCGCGTTGAGCACCGGGCAGTCGACCTTGTCGGCGATCAGCTGCACCGCGCCCGAGCTCATGTGCCGGATCACGATCACGTCGGCGCGCATCGCGTTGAGCGTCACCGCGGTGTCGATCAGCGTCTCGCCCTTCTTCACGCTGGACTGGGCGGCGTGCATGTTGACGACGTCGGCGCCCAATCGCTTGCCCGCGATCTCGAACGACAAAAGCGTGCGCGTCGAGTTCTCGAAGAAGGCGTTGATCTGGGTGAGCCCCGCCAGCCGCCCGTCGCCCTTGGCGCGGGTGCGGTTGGCGTCGATCCACTGCTCGGCCTCGTCGAGCAGGAACATGATCTCGTGCGGCTGGAGGCCGGCGATGCCGACGAGATGCCTGTGCGGAAACGCCTCGCGCCCCTTGAGGAGCGCGGCGGGTCGGTGATCGGATGCTGGCATTAAAGCCGACCGCTAGCGCCTGGGCCGGCGCCCGGCAAGCCTCACGCCTTGGCGATCAGCTCGGGGGCGCGGCGCAGGCGCGGCGCCACGATCGGGACCGTCAGCATCGTGCTCGCTACCGCCATCAGCAGCAGCGCGGTGAAGGTGGTGCTGGCGATGATCCCCTTGTCGAGCAGCACGTTGACGAAGATGATCATGATCAGCGCCTTGGTCTGCAAGAGCCAGCCGATCACCCACGCCTCGCCCTTGCCCCAGCCGAGGATGCGCCCGGCGATCTGCACGCCGGCGAGCTTGCCGATTACCGATGCGGCCAGCAGCAGTGCCGCCGCTCCGAACACCGCCAACCCGCCGACCTCCCAGGTGGTGCGCAGCCCCGTCGACAGGAAGAATACCGGCATCATCGTCAGCAGGACGGTGTGACGGAACCGGTCCATCGCCTCCTGCCCGAACATCTCTGCATCGAGCACCGCGCCGGCCAGGAACGCGCCCACCATGTAATGCAGCCCCGCCCAGTCGGCGACGAACCCGCTCAGCGCGAGCCATACCAGCCCGATGTGCCAGCGATCGCGCACCGGCACGCGTTTCAGCAGGGCCCGCGCACCGATCGCGGCGGGAACGAAGGCGATCAGGAACGCCGCCTGCCGCCCGATCCGCTCCCAGTCGAGCAGGATCAGCGCGAGCACGCCCCAGATCGCGACGTCGTCCAGGCTGGCGTAGCGCAGCATCCGCTGCCCGAGCGGCTCGCGCAGGATCGCGAGGTTCTCCATGAGCAGGATGAGGATGGGAAGGGCGGTGACAGCACACGCCATGCCGATGCCGAGCGTGGTCTGCCACCAGTTGCCGTTCGGCCCCATCCACCCGTCCGAACGCAGCAGCAGCGCCGCCGCCGCGCCGCCGAGCAGCAGCGGCACCAACAGGGCGCAGGCGGCGGTGATCCCGGTCTCCTTCCGTTTGACCCATGCCAGGTGCAGGTCCAGCTCGATGCCGGCGATCCATACGAACATCATCACCGCCCACCAGGCGATGCCGTTGAGCGCAGTGATCACCTGCGGCGTGAAGACAGAGGCGTAATAGGAAGGAAAGGCCGCCCCGAGCACTCCGGGCCCCAGGAGGATGCCGCCGATGATCTGAACCACCACCAGCGGCGCATAATAATCGGTGCGCAGCACGCGCCAGACGAGATAAGGCAGCGTGAAGATGATCAGCATCGCGATTAGGAAAACTTCGGTGATGCTCATCGCATGCATTGTCGGCACCTCCCCAAGGCCGGTCGTTGTGGTGGCGATATAATTGAAGATCGGCTATTGACCAGTCGATTCGCTGCCTGGCGATCGCTGCGATATTATCGGGTGGAACGCAGGCGAGCCCCGCGGCCATTAACCAGCCGTTTACCATTGGCGCAGCACAGTGCGGCGGGAGAAGAGCATGGCTTCCAATGCAGTGCACATGACGGATCAACCCACGCCGGTCGAACGGCGTGCCGCGCCTCGCGTGCCGACACCGGTTTCATGGGTCAGCCTCCATCGCGTGATGGGTCAGCCATGCGATGCGATCCTGCGCGACCTTTCGATCTACGGCTGCCGCATCGAGGGCGATCGCCCGCGCAAGCCCGGCGCGTCGGTCCGGCTCAGCCTCGACGGCAGCGCTCCCGTCGCCGCGCGCGTGGTGTGGCGCGACGGCGCGATGATGGGTTGCCGCTTCGACACGCCGATCGACCGTTCGCTGCTCCGCGCGATCGTCCTCAAGCTCGTCTAGGGCGGCCTGCAACAAACCCATGCCGGACTTGTTCCGGCATCCACGCCTCCACGAAGACTGGCGCTGAGGGTCCAGCTTGACCTTCGAAAACAGCCCTTGGTTGCCCGGTGGACCCCGGAACAAGTCCGGGGTGCCGGTGATGGGTCAGGTTTCCGCGCAATCTGCTTAGACGTTCACCAGGGCATCGATCGCCGCCTGCAGGATGTGCGCGGCAGCGAGGCTGTCGACACGCTCGGCCCGCTTGGCCCGGGAAAGATCCTGTTCGATCATCGTCCGCTCGACCGCGACGGTCGACCAGCGCTCGTCCCACAAGAGGATGGGCAGGCCCCAATCCTCGACGTTCCGGGCAAAGGCGCGCGTCGACTGCGTGCGTGGGGAATCGCTGCCGTCGAGGTTGAGCGGGAGGCCGATCACCACCCCCTTCACCGCCTGAGGCGCCAGCATCGCCGTCAGCGCCGCCTTGTCCGCGGTGAACCTGGTGCGCCGGATCAGTGGGGCAGGGGAGGCGAAGCTCCAGCCCGCGTCGCACAGCGCCGTGCCGATCGTCCTCGTGCCGACGTCGAGGCCGAGCAGTCGTCCTCCGTCGGGGAGGGCCGCGCGGAATTCTTGAGGGTTCGTAGTGATCATGCCTCACCGTCATGCCGGACTATTTCCCCGCCTGGAACGCCTTCAGCCGCCGCTCCGCATCCGCGCGCACGTTCGCCCAGAACAGGCTGTAGTCGAACACGTGGTAATTGTTCCCCGGCAGCACATAGGGCCCCACGTCCGGCCCGCTCCCGATCAGCAGGAACCCGCGCCCGTCGCACCGCGCCGGCACCTTGCCCTGTTGCAGCGAGGCACCGCTGAGATCGGCATTGGGGAACAGCGTACCGAGGTTGGCGCCCGCCGGCGCCGCCGCGTCCGGCGTGCCGGTCAGCGGATTGGTGCAGACCATCGGCGTGCTCTTGCGCGGCGCCCCGGTGAAGCCGTCGGTTGCATCGAAGGTATCGACGATCAGCGACGGATCGGCGGGCTCGGCGAAGCTCTGCCACGACAGGATGCAGCCCGTCTGGTCGGCCGCGGCGCACTCCGGCAGCCCGAGCGCCGGCAGGTCGGCGGTACGCGACACCGGCCAGCCGACGACATAGGCCGCGACGATCCGTTTCGCGAGCGGCGTCCCGGCGATGCGCTCGTGCAGCAGCCGCGTCAGGTGGAGCGCCCCCTGGCTGTGCCCCGCCAGGATGATCGGCCGGTCGCCCGCTTCCTCCAGGAACCGGTCGAACGCCAGCGTCACGTCGCGATAGGCGAGGTCCAGCGCCCTCCCGGCATCCGCCTGGTTGGTCAAGAAGGCTCCGAACGTCGCCTGGCGATAGCGCGGCGCCCAGATGCCGCCGACGCCGTTGAACGCGCTCGCCTGACCCCGCAGGAACAGCGCGGCACGATCGTTCGCCTCCTTATTGTCGAGCGGCGCGTTCCAGCGCGCCCGGTCGAGGTACGAGGTCGGATGGATGAAGAACACCGCCGCCGGCGGGTTTTTGGCAGGCGCCATGCCGGCCGGCGTCCACAGCGCGGGATTGCCCGGCAGGTCGGGTCGCGCGATCCACATGTCGCGCCGGGCATAGATGCCCCGCGCCATCGCCGGCTGCGCCTGGAACGACGTGCCCGGCACCATCGCCTGCCGGAGCAGCTGCACGCCGAACAGGCGATAGGCAAAGGTGGCGGCGATGGCGAGCACGATCAGTCCTGCGATGACATAGAGGAATTTCCTGGCCACCCCGGTGACTCCATTGTGCAGTGCAGCATATTAATGAAAGCTGCAATCGCAACCGCCGTGCCTCATGGTTGCTCATTGCGCAATCGCCGGTGCGCATCCGAGGTTGCGCTGCGGCGGGGGCGGGTGCTAGCCGCGCTCCCCATGTCCATCGACATTGCCACCGTGAAGAAGGTCGCGAGCCTGGCGCGCATCGCGATCACCGAGGAGGAGGCCGAACGCCTCGCTCCCGAGCTTGCCAACATCCTCGGCTGGATCGAGCAGCTGGGCGAGGTCGACACCTCGTCCGTGCAGCCGATGACCGCCGTCATCCCCAACCACCTGCGCCTGCGCGACGACGTCGTCACCGACGGCGGCGTGCGCGACCAGGTGCTGGCGAACGCGCCTCAGGCCGAGCATGGCTTCTTCACCGTGCCGAAGGTGATCGAATAATGGCCGAGCTCACCGATCTCGGCGTCGCCGCCATCCGCGACGGCGTCCGCGCAGGCGACTTCTCCGCGCGCGAGGTGGCCGATGCCTTCATCGCCCGCGTCGGCGCGGCCAAGGCGCTCAACGCCTTCCTGGTGGAGACCCCCGATCACGCGCTCGCCGCCGCCAAGGCCGCCGACGATGCACGTGCAGCAGGGGAGGAACCGAAGCCGTTGGCCGGCGTGCCGATCGGCATGAAGGACCTGTTCTGCACCGCCGGCGTGCCGGCGACCGCGGCCAGCCACATCCTCGAAGGCTTCACGCCGACCTACGAATCGACCGTGTCGGGCAATCTCTGGCGCGCGGGCGCGGGGATGCTCGGCAAGCTCAACATGGACCAGTTCGCGATGGGCTCGTCCAACGAGACGAGCTATTTCGGCAACGTCGTCTCGCCCTGGCGCCGCAGCGACGGCGGCAACGCCCCGCTCGCACCGGGCGGTTCCTCGGGCGGCAGTTCGGCGGCGATCGCGGCGCGGCTGTGCCCGGGCGCGACCGGCACCGATACCGGCGGCTCGATCCGCCAGCCGGCGGCGTTCACCGGCATCTCGGGCATCAAGCCGACCTATGGCCGCTGCTCGCGCTGGGGCGTGATCGCCTTCGCCTCGTCGCTCGACCAGGCCGGCCCGATGGCGCGCGACGTGCGCGACTGCGCGATCCTGCTGGAGGCGATGGCCGGCTTCGATCCCAAGGACGCGACTTCGCTCGAGCTCGACGTGCCACGCTGGGAAGCGGGATTGTCGAGTGATCTCAAGGGCAAGCGGATCGGTATTCCCAGGGAGTATCGGGTCGACGGGATGCCCGCCGAGATCGAGGCGCTGTGGCAGCAGGGCATCGACTGGCTGAAGGATGCCGGCGCCGAGGTGGTCGAGGTATCGCTGCCCCATACCAAATACGCGCTGCCGGCCTATTACATCATCGCGCCGGCGGAGGCGTCGTCGAACCTCGCCCGCTACGACGGCGTACGCTATGGCCAGCGCGAGCTGCCCGACGGCGCTGGCCTGCAGGACATGTATGCGGCGACCCGTGCGGCCGGTTTCGGCGACGAGGTCAAGCGTCGCATCATGATCGGCACCTATGTGCTCTCGGCCGGCTTCTACGACGCCTATTACACCCAGGCGCAGAAGGTCCGCACCTTGATCGCGCGCGATTTCGAGCAGGTCTGGGAAAGCTGCGACCTGCTGCTGACCCCCACCGCGCCCTCGGCCGCCTTCGCGCTGGGCGAGAAGAGCGCCGATCCGATCGCGATGTATCTGAACGACGTCTTCACCGTGCCGTCGAGCCTCGCCGGCCTGCCGGCGATGAGCGTGCCGGGCGGCCTCGACGCCGCCGGCCTGCCGCTCGGCCTCCAGATCATCGGCAAGCCGCTCGACGAGCAGGGCGTGCTCGACGCCGGTCTCGCGATCGAGCAGCGCGCCGGCTTCACCGCCCGGCCGGAAGCCTGGTGGTAAGGATGCTCTCCTTGGTGCATTCGGACGGATCTCCATAGGGCAAGGCCGCGGGACCGGGCTTTCCAACGATCCGTCGACGCCATATGGGGACGGCATGTCTGCAGAATATCGCATCCAGGGGGCCACCGGTGAGTGGGAGGTCGTGATCGGGCTGGAGGTCCACGCCCAGGTCACCTCCAACGCCAAGCTGTTCTCGGGCGCCTCGACCGCCTTCGGCGCCGAGCCCAATACCCAGGTCAGCCTGGTCGACGCGGCGATGCCGGGAATGCTGCCGGTTCCCAACAGGGAGTGCATCCGCCAGGCGGTGCGCACCGGCATGGCGATCGAGGCGAAGATCAACAGATGGTCTCGTTTCGACCGCAAGAACTATTTCTACGCCGACCTGCCGCAGGGCTATCAGATCAGCCAGCTCTACCACCCGCTGATCGGCGAGGGCGCGATCGAGATCGAGGTCGACGACGCGACCAAGACCGTCGGCGTCGAGCGCATCCACGTCGAGCAGGACGCCGGCAAGCTGATGCACGACCAGCACCCGACCCGCAGCTATGTCGACCTCAACCGCTCGGGCGTCGCGCTGATGGAGATCGTCAGCCGGCCGGACATGCGTTC
The DNA here is from genome assembly GCF_051400615.1 of Sphingomonas astragali. Taxonomy (NCBI): domain Bacteria; kingdom Pseudomonadati; phylum Pseudomonadota; class Alphaproteobacteria; order Sphingomonadales; family Sphingomonadaceae; genus Sphingomonas; species Sphingomonas astragali. The sequence goes on along the minus strand of NZ_JBLFFH010000002.1, from coordinate 590,592 downwards.
TCCTGCTGAAGCGGGAGCCTACCTGCGTAAACTCAGATCGATTCTGAGATACGTGGGCAGCTGCGACGGCAATATGGAAGAGGGTTCGATGCGCGCCGACGTCAATGTGTCGGTCCGCAGGCCCGGTGAACCGTTCGGCATCCGCACCGAGACCAAGAACGTCAACTCGGTCCGCTTCGTCATGCAGGCGATCGAGCATGAGGCGATGCGCCAGGTCGACGTGCTCGAGGCGGGCGGCAGGATCGTACAGGAGACGCGGCTGTTCAATCCGGACACCGGCACGACGCGGTCGATGCGTTCCAAGGAGGACGCGCACGACTATCGCTACTTCCCCGATCCGGATCTGCTGCCGCTCGAGCTCGAGGACGCGTTCCTCGAGGAATGCCGCGCCAGCCTCCCCGAGCTGCCCGACGCCAAGCGCGCGCGCTACGAGGGGCTGGGGATCACCCCCTACAACGCCGGCGTGCTGACCGCGGAGGTCGAGACCGCGCGCTGGTTCGACGCGCTGCTGGAGGCGGGCGCCGCGCCCGTCCAGGCCTCCAACTGGGTCGCCTCGGAGCTGTTCGGCGCCCTCAACCGCCTCGGCAGGGACATCGCCGAATCGCCGGTGTCGCCGAATCAGGCGGCCGAGCTGCTCGCCCTGGTCGCCGACGGCACGCTGTCGGGCAGCCTTGCCAAGCAGGTGTTCGAGGTGATGCTGGAGACCGGCGACGATCCGGCGAAAATCGTCGAGGAACGCGGCCTCAAGCAGACGTCGGACACCGGAGCGATCGAGGCGGTGATCGCCGACGTGCTCGTCAACAACCCCGGCCAGCTCGAACAATATCGCGCCGGCAAGCAGCAGCTGTTCGGCTTCTTCGTCGGCCAGACGATGAAGGCGATGGGCGGCAAGGCCAACCCCGGCGTGGTCAACGAGCTGCTGAAGAAAGCGCTGGACTGAGCCAGAACCGTCATCCCGGCGAAAGCCGGGATGACGGTTCTGGTGGCCCGCGCACGATCCCCCTTGGCAATCCCATCCCGCTCGATAGGATGCCGTCTCGCGCCGTTGGGGAACGGCGTGGAGGGGATGTCATCATGTGGCGCTACGTGCTCGCGGCATTGGTCGCGCTTGCCGGCGTTCCGGCGATGCCGGCGCACGCCCAGTTCGGGACCGAGGCTTCGGCCTCCAGGCAGGATTTCGCTTTCCCGAAGGACGGACCGGTCCGCATCCTGGTGTTCCGGCCGGACGTGCGCGTCGGCGAGCAGTCGACCGGCGGCCTCAACGAGCCCAATGCCGACTGGACCCAGGCGGCGCGCAGGAACATCGCCGACGCGCTCGACCATAGCCCGATGACCGAAGGCGCCGAGATCAAGCCGATGCCCGAGCCGGAGGGCGAGGACGGCGCTCTGTTCGCCGACTATCGCGCACTGTTCCGCGCCGTGGTCGACGCGGTGGTCCAGCACAAGCTGTTCGCCGGCAACCGCCTGCCCACCAAGCGCGCCGACTTCAACTGGACGCTCGGCCCCGGCATCGCGCGCCTCGGCGAGATCGGCGGCGGCGACTATGGCCTCTTTCTCTACATGTTCGACAGCTACGGCTCGGCGGGTCGCAAGGCGGCGCAGGCGGCGGGCTTCCTGGGGTGCCTGGTCGGCTTCTGTATCGTTCAGCAGGCCGGCGTTCACATCGGCTATGCGGGGCTGGTCGACCTCAGGACCGGCGAGCTGGTCTGGATCAATGCCGACCTCAGGATGGGCGGCGACGTGCGCGAGGCGGACGGTGCGACGAAGCGTGTCGCACAGCTTCTCGAGGATTTCCCGGGGCGGGCGGGGGCCCAGCCCGCGGTGACGGCGGCGAAGTGAGGTGACAATTCTCCCCGCTCCCGTTCGCCCCGAGCTTATCGAAGGGCGAAAGTCCCAAGCGATTCGCTCGCGGCACGGTGGCCCTTCGACGAGCTCGGGGCGAACGGGGAGGAGGCGGTGGGCCGGTCTTGTAGTCGCCACCGCGCTCCTCGCCCCGCCGGTCCAGGCCCAGGTCCACACGGGCGACGCCGCCACCGCCCCCACCATCGACGGCTACCAGCCGCAGGGCACCGACGAGCGCGGCCTGTGGATGGAGGTCGAGGAGGCCGAGCGCGAGCTCAAGACCTCGAACTTCGTGGTGCGCGATGCAGCGCTCAACGCCTATGTCAGGGGCGTGCTCTGCCGCACCGTCGGCGACGACAAGTGCCGCGCCGCGCGCATCTACATCGTGCGCACGCCCTTCTTCAACGCCAACATGGCCCCGAACGGCATGATGCAGGTGTGGACCGGCCTGCTCCTGCGGACGCAGAATGAGGCGCAGCTCGCCGCGGTGTTGGGCCACGAGTTCGCCCATTTCGAGCAGCGCCATCAGCTCCGCGGCTTCCGCGACGCCCGCGCCAGGACCGACGCCATGGCCTGGCTGTCCTTCCTCCCCTACGGGATCGGCCTGCTGGGCCAGGTCGGCCAGCTCGGCGGCTATTTCGCCAACAGCCGCGAGATGGAGCAGGAGGCGGACGTGCTGGGCCTGAAGGCGATGTCCGCCGCCGGCTACGCTCCAGGCGAGGCGCCGAGAATCTGGAGCCAGCTGCGCGCCGAGCAGGACGCCACCGCCGCCGAGCGCCGGCGCAAATCGAAGAAGGACAAGAACGGCGGCTTCTTCGCCACCCACCCCAACAGCGCCGCGCGCGTCGCCTATCTCGCGGCGGCGGCCAGGGCGCTGCCCGGCGACCGCGCCGGCGAGGCCGAGTACCGCGCCGCGCTCGCGCCCTGGTGGCCGGCGCTGATCGACGACCAGATCAAGCTCAACGACTTCGGCGCGACCGAATTCCTGCTGAACGAGCTGGCGCAAGGCGGCGGCTGGACCGCCGACCTGCTCTATGCGCGCGGCGAGCTCTACCGCTCGCGCGGCACCGATGCGGACATGGCCAAGGCGGCGGATTTCTACCGCCAGGCGCTCGCCGCGGGCTCGACGCTGCCCGAGGCGCGGCGCGGGCTCGGCCTCGCGCTGCTCCGCACCGGCGCGACCGCGGAGGGGCAGGCGATGCTCAGGCACTATGTGACGATGAAGCCGGACGCGGGCGACCGCGCGATGATGGCCGCGCTGGCAGGGGGCGTGTGACGATGCGGATTGGGCGGACATGGACGAAGGCGGCGCTCGCCGTCGCGATCGCGATGCAGCCGGTGGCGGCCGAGGCCGGCTGGAAGCGGATGATCGGCGGCCAGCCGGTCGGCGTCGTCAAGGCGACGATGCAGGTGACGCCGGTCGGCGACTGGAACCGCGCCAGCGCCCGCCCGTCGAAGAAGGGGGAAAGCTGGACCCAGGACGGCATGTCGCTCAACGAGCTGTCCTTCTTCGCCGGCATCGCGCCCGGCGAGGCGATCTACCGCGAGCGCCGCAAGAAGGACGAGCCGCTCCCCAAGTTCCGCGCCGGGATGCTGCCGCCGGAGATCGTCGGCCTGGTCGAGGGATCGCACCGCATCATCCTCAAGACCTCGCTGTTCGCGGTCGATTCGGTCGAGCCGGCGACCTTCCTGGGGCAAAGCGGCGTGCGCTTCACCTACCATTATGTCGTCCAGGACGAGGAGGTCCGCCGCAAGGGCGAGGGGCGGGCGGCGATCATCGGCGGCAGGCTCTACCTCATCACCTACGCTGCGCCTGCGATCCACTATTTCGACGCAGGGATCGGCGAAGCGCGCAGGATCATGGATTCGGCGCGGATCTGACCAAGATCCTCCCCGTGCCGGGGAGGACCCTATGCGTTACTGCCCCGCATCCCCCTGGTTCTTCACCTCGCCGCCGGCACCACCTGCGCTGTCCGGCGACACTGTCGGCTCCAGCGGCGAATCGGAGTCGGCGCCCCGGCGCCTGAGTTCGTCGCTGCGGCTTTCGACCGCCTGCTCGATGTCGCTGCGCTCGTCGTGGCCGCTCTCCGGCGGGCTGTCGGGGTGGGGATCGCGCTCACGGTCGCTCATGACGTTGCTCCTTCAGGCAATCGGCTGGATCGGCGGCACGCCGGGATCGCTGCCCGGCGTCGGCACGTCGATATCGGGCCCGGGCGGGTCGACCTCCGGCGGCGGCGCGTCGGGCCGGCCCGGAGCCGGCTGCGGCGGAGTCTCGGGCGGCGGGGTGGTCGGCTGGCCCGGCTGCGGTGCCGGCGGCGGTCCGGGCGGGGGCGGGGCATCGGGGCCGGGGATCGGCGGTTCGACGGGCATTTCGGGCGTCTCCTTCGCCGATCCAACGTTTGCCCGACCGCCGTGGTTGCGCCCGCGCGCGCCTTTGCTATAGAGCCGCGCGCACACCGGCGGTGTCCCGTATGCGGGCGTGGCGGAACTGGTAGACGCGCCAGGTTTAGGTCCTGGTATCGAAAGATGTGGGGGTTCGACTCCCTTCGCCCGCACCAGCCCGTTCCCACGCACGCGCTGGCAGGACGCCGCCTGATCCGATTCCCGAGAGAAGAACGAGAGCAACCCCATCCCATGCAGACTGTCGAGACGTTGAACGAGGGCCTGAAGCGCGCCTATACGCTGACGATCACCGCGAAGGACATCGACGCCAAGGTCGATGCCGAAGTGAAGCGCGTCGCGCCGCAGGTGCGGATGCCCGGCTTCCGCCCCGGCAAGGTGCCCGTGAACCTCATCCGCAAGATGCATGGCGAGGCGCTGGCGCAGGACGCGCTCAACAGCTCGATCCAGGACGGCGTGCAGTCGCTGGTGAGCGAGTTCAAGCTGCGCCCGGCCACCCAGCCCGCGGTCCGCCTCAACGACGACTATGAGGCCGGCAAGGACGCCGAGATCACCATCGAGCTCGAGGTGCTGCCCGACGTGCCCACCCCGTCGATCGACGGCCTCAAGCTCGAGCGGCTGACCGTTCCGGTCGACGAGGCGAAGATCGACGAGCGGCTGGCTGAGCTCGCCGGCCAGTCGAAGAGCTTCGACGAGGCGCCCAAGAGCTACGAGGCCAAGACCGGCGACCTGGTGGTGATGGACTTCGCCGGCAAGGTCGACGGCGTCGCCTTCGACGGCGGCACCGGCACCGACATGTCGATCGAGATCGGCTCGGGCCGGCTGATCCCGGGCTTCGAGGACCAGCTCGTCGGCGTCAAGGCGGGCGACGAGAAGACGGTCGAGGTGGCCTTCCCCGAGGATTATCCGGTCGAGAAGCTGAAGGGCAAGCCCGCGACCTTCGACGTCAAGGTCACGGCGGTGAAGACGCCCGGCGAGACCAGGATCGACGACGATCTCGCCAAGAACCTGGGCCTGGAGAGCCTCGAGCAGCTGCGCGGCATCCTCAAGGGACAGGCCGAGCAGGAGCTCAACGGCCTCACCCGCACCTATATGAAGCGCAAGCTGCTCGACCAGCTCGCCGCCGGACACGACTTCCCGGTGCCGCCGACGATGGTCAGCCAAGAGTTCGACCAGATCTGGCACCAGCTCCAGCACGAGGCGGAGCATGAGGAGGACGTCGCGGCGGCCAAGGCCGAGCTCGAGGCCGAGAAGGACGATTATCGCGCGATCGCCGAGCGCCGCGTGCGCCTGGGCCTGCTCCTGTCGGAGATCGGCCAGGCCAACGGCGTCGAGGTGACGCAGCAGGAGATGAACATGCTGGTCCAGCAGGCGGCGTCGCAGTACCGCCCGGAGGATCGCCAGCGCTTCGTCCAGTATATCCAGCAGGAGCCGCTCGCCGCCGCCCAGCTGCGTGCCCCGCTCTATGAGGACAAGGTCGTCGACTTCCTGTTCGACAAGGCGGAGATCACCGACCGCGAGGTGACCCGCGAGGAGCTCGAGGCCGCGATCGAGAGCGACGACGGCTTCGCTTCGGGCACGCACGCCCACGACCACGACAGCCCGAAGCCGCGCAAGGCGCCGAAGAAGGCTGTTGCGACGGCCGAGGAGCCGGCGAAGAAGGCCGCGACCAAGGCTGCTCCCGCCAAGGAGGAGAAAGCTCCCGCGAAGAAGGCGGCCGCCAAGAAGGACGAATCGCTGAGCGAAGCGGTCGCAGAGGCCGAGCTGGTCGCCGAGGAGCCGGTCAAGAAGGCGGCGACCAGGAAGGCACCGGCGAAGAAGGCCGAAGCTGCCGAGGCGGAAGCCAAGCCCGCTGCCAAGAAGGCTCCGGCCAAGAAGAAGGCGGAGGCTTAATCTTTTCTTCCCTCTCCCCTTGTGGGAGAGGGTTGCGCAGACTTGGGTCGCGCTCTTGCGCGGCCCTAGTCGGAGCTGGGTGAGGGGAAGGCGGTCGCGCTTGCGACCGCGCGGCTTCTGCGAAGCCGCTTACCCCTCATCCAACCTCCGCTAAGCGGCTGGCGCCGCTAAGCTACGGTATCCTTCTCCCACAAGGGGAGAAGGCTTGGGGGCTTCGACTTGAACCAGCCACGCATCGCCGTCCTGCTGCCCTGCTACAATGAGGAAGCCGCGATCGCGCAGACGATCGCGGGCTTCCGCGACGCGCTCCCCGGCGTCGCCATCTATGTCTACGACAATAATTCGCGCGACCGCACGGTCGAGGTGGCGAAGACGGCCGGCGCGATCGTCCGCGGCGAGCGGATGCAGGGCAAGGGCAACGTCGTCCGCCGCATGTTCGCCGACGTCGACGCCGACGTCTATGTGATGGCCGACGGCGACGCGACCTATGATCCCAAGGCTGCGCCGAAGATGGTCGCCCGCCTGCTCGAGGACGGCCTCGATATGGTGGTCGGCACCCGCGTGCACGAGGCGGCCGAGGCGTACCGGCGCGGCCATGTGCTCGGCAACCGGCTGATGACCGGCATCCTCGCCCGACTGTTCGGACGAACTTTCACCGATATCTTCTCGGGTTACCGCGTCTTTTCAAGACGCTTCGTGAAGAGCTTCCCGGTGCTGTCGGGCGGGTTCGAGATCGAGACCGAGATCAGCGTTCATGCGCTGGAGCTCAAGATGCCGGTCGGCGAGGTCGAAACGCCGTATTTCGCCCGTCCGGAGGGTTCGGCATCGAAGCTCAACACCTGGCGCGACGGGCTGCGCATCCTGAATACGATCGTCACGCTCTACCGCATCGAGCGACCGATGCTGTTCTTCGGTCTGATCGGCGGCCTGCTCGCCTTGGTCGCGGTGCTGCTCTCGATCCCGCTGGTGGTCACCTACGCCCGGACCGGCCTGGTCCCGCGCTTCCCGACCGCGATCCTGGCGACCGGCCTGATGATCCTGGCGTCGTTGAGCGCCACGGCGGGTCTGATCCTCGACACCGTCGTCCGCGGCCGCCGCGAGGTACGGCGGCTGGCCTATCTCGCCGTGCGGGGACCCTCGACCTAGCCTTCTGCCAAGCGGAAACGGGGACTACACCCATCGGTTTCACCTTGTTCTCCCCTTGCGTCGGGAAAGTGGAACGCCGATGTAAGGCGTCCACCTTTCAGAGCGGACTGTCATGCACGATCCTATGAGCGCCCTTGTCCCTATCGTCATCGAGCAGTCGAGCCGCGGCGAACGCAGCTTCGACATCTACTCGCGCCTGCTGCGCGAGCGGATCGTGTTCGTGACTGGCCCGGTCGAGGATCACATGGCCTCGCTCATCACCGCCCAGCTGCTGTTCCTCGAATCGGAGAACCCGAAGAAGGACATCTGGATTTACATCAACTCGCCGGGCGGCGTGGTGACGGCGGGCATGGCGATCCACGACACCATGCAGTACATCCGCCCACGAGTCGGCACGGTGTGCATCGGCCAGGCGGCGTCGATGGGCAGCTTCCTGCTCGCCTCGGGCGAACCGGGGATGCGCGTCGCGCTCACCAACGCCCGGATCATGGTCCACCAGCCCTCGGGCGGCGCCCAGGGCATGGCCAGCGACATCGAGATCCAGGCCAAGGAGATCCTGCGCATCCGCAAGCGGATGAACGATCTCTACGCCAAGTACACCGGCAAGGAGCTGACGGAGATCGAGCGGGCGATGGACCGCGACACCTTCCTCGAGGCGGAAGAGGCGAAGGCCTTCGGCATCGTCGACGAGGTGTTCGACAAGCGCCCGACGCCGGCCGAAGACGCCGCCCAGGCCGCCTGAGAGCGCGCAAGGATCGGCCGATGGGCAGTTTCTCGCTGATACATTCGCTGATCCTGCTGCTCCCGGTGATCGCTGCCGGCCTGCTCGCGCTGCTGCTGTCGCGACGCCGGGGCCGGCGCGACGATCTGGGGGTGCCGCCGCGCCCGGCGCAGCCTGCCGCCATCGTGCCGCCGGCTCCGCCTGCCGCGTCTGTCCAGGCGCCGGTGACGCTGCCGCCGGACGTCGAGATGAAGGTCTGGGTCGAGCTGCGCGACGGCAACGTGATCAACGCCGTCAAGCTTGTACGCGACGCCACCGGTCTCCATCTCAAGGAGGCGCAGGAGATGGTCGACGAGCTGCGGCGCCGCGATCCCCAGCTAAGGTGACTGCAACGGATTTTTCATTGTGGGTTTACGTAGGCGCGTTAGGATGCGTGCCCGAATGTTGGACGCGCCAGTATCTTCGCGCGCAAGAGGTGATTGAATGACCAAGCTGAGCGGTGGCGACTCGAAGAGCACCCTCTATTGCTCCTTCTGCGGCAAGTCGCAGCACGAGGTGCGCAAGCTGATCGCGGGCCCCACCGTCTTCATCTGCGACGAGTGCGTGGAGCTGTGCAACGACATCATCCGCGAGGAGACCAAGTCCGCGCTGGTGTCGAAGAAGGACGGCGGCGTGCCCACGCCGCAGGAGATCTGCGACGTCCTCGACGATTACGTGATCGGCCAGAACCGCGCCAAGCGTGTGCTCTCCGTTGCCGTGCACAACCACTACAAGCGCCTCAACCACGGCGCCAAGGGTGCGGACGTCGAGCTGTCGAAGTCGAATATCCTGCTCGTCGGCCCCACCGGCTGCGGCAAGACTTTGCTCGCGCAGACGCTGGCGCGCATCCTCGACGTGCCGTTCACCATGGCGGATGCGACCACGCTGACCGAGGCGGGCTATGTCGGCGAGGACGTCGAGAACATCATCCTCAAGCTGCTCCAGGCGTCGGACTACAACGTCGAGCGGGCACAGCGCGGCATCGTCTACATCGACGAGATCGACAAGATCAGCCGCAAGGCCGAGAATCCTTCGATCACCCGCGACGTCTCGGGCGAGGGCGTGCAGCAGGCGCTGCTCAAGCTGATGGAGGGCACCACCGCCTCGGTGCCCCCGCAGGGCGGCCGCAAGCACCCGCAGCAGGAGTTCCTGCAGGTCGACACGACCAACATCCTGTTCATCTGCGGCGGCGCCTTCTCGGGCCTCGACAAGATCATCGGCGACCGCCTCCAGGGCAAGTCGATCGGCTTCGGCGCGCACGTCGCCGCGCCCGAGGAGCGGCGCACCGGCGAGGTGCTGAAGAGCGTCGAGCCCGAGGATCTGCTCAAGTTCGGCCTGATCCCCGAGTTCGTCGGCCGCCTGCCGGTGATCGCGACGCTCGAGGACCTCGACACCGAGGCGCTGATCAAGATCCTGACCGAGCCCAAGAACGCGCTGGTCAAACAGTATCAGAAGCTGTTCGACATGGAGGAGGTGAAGCTCGGCTTCACCGAGGACGCGCTGGTCGCGACCGCCAAGCGGGCGATCGACCGCAAGACCGGCGCGCGCGGCCTGCGCTCGATCTTGGAGGGCATATTGCTCGACACCATGTTCGACCTGCCCAGCATGGACGGCGTCGACGAGGTGATGATCGACAAGGACGTCGTCGCCGGCACCAAGGAGCCGGTGCGCGTCTATGCCAAGAAAGAGAAGGAAAAGGCGGGCGACGCCGCCTAGTCGATCCGGTTGAGCTTGAGCCGCCGTCGTTCCCGCCTTCGCGGAATGACGATTCGATCTGGAGCGGACAATCCCTAGGCGGATTCGCGAAGCTCCTTCGGCGCGCCGAACCATCGCGAGGCGGCCTGAGCGGCTTCCTCTTCGTCGGGGGCGGTCCCGCTGGCCCAGGCAACGAATCCGTCGGGGCGCACCAGCACGGCGCTCAGGCCCAGCCGATCCTTGGCATCGGCCGCGACATAGGTGATCCGCCCCTTCCAGCGCCTTGCCAGCGCCTGAAACGGTGCGCGAGAGGCAAAGTCCAGGAATAGGCCTTTGCCCTCGCGCAGGAGCTCGCCGGTCTTCCTGCCGTCGGCCAACTCGAAGTCAGGAACGCTGCGGCCCACGAGCGGATGGTCGCCGCCGAGATCGTAGCGGAGCGAAACGCCCCATACGCGCTCGGCGAAATATGTCGCGCCGTCGCGGGTCTCGACGAGGTCACGGATGATGGCTTCGAGCGCGCGCGTGCTCCGGGTCGGCCGCATGAGCGCGACCTGGGCGCGCGACCAGTCGAGAACCTGCGCGCCCACCGGATGCCGTTCGCTCAGATAGCTGTCGAGCAGGCCCGCCGGCGCATCGCCACGGATCGCGGCAGCCAGTTTCCAGCCGAGGTTCATCGCGTCGCCGAGCCCGAGGTTGAGCCCCTGGCCGCCCAAGGGAGAATGGATGTGCGCGGCGTCGCCCGCGAGCAGCACCCGCCCCTTGCGGTAAGCCGTGGCTTGGCAGGCGCGATCCGTCCAGGTGGTGGCGAGCCGGAGCGCCGTCAGGGTGACGTCCGTGCCGGACACCCGGCGCAGCACCGCCTGCAGGTGATCGAGCGTGATCTGCCGGGACCGGTGGAAAGCGCCTCCATTGAACTCGACCATCGCGATCGTTCCGGGCCGCGCATAGGTGTACATGCCTGTCGGCGTGTAGTGGCGACCCACGCGGAGCGCATCCGGATCGGCCATCTCGACCTCGACGGAATAGCCGGTGAACTCGGGATCGGTGCCGACGAATTCGAAGCCGCCGGCCTTGCGCACCGTGCTGCGGCCGCCATCGCAGCCGACGAGCCAGCGTCCGCGGAAGGTCTCGCCACCGGCGCGAACGGTCACGTCCCCGTCCGAGGGATCGAGATCCTCGACCGGGAGGCCGCGGCGGATCTCGACCCCCATCGCGCCGGCCCGGGCGGTCAGGACGGTTTCGAGCGTCTCCATCGCGACCGCCAGGCTGACGCCCGCCGGACTTGGCAAGCGATACCGCCATCTCGAGGTGTCGATGTCGTCGTGATGGAACTGGATGCCGGCGAAATGGCCGGCCGGGCGGCGTGGCTGCTGCATCCAATGCGCGGCGGCCACGGTGGTGCCGCCCGAGGCGTCGTCCGCACGCTGCGCCGCGGCGATGTCGTCGAGCAACCCGCGACGGTAAAGGGCCTCGAGGGTGGGCGCCGAAAGGCCGCGCATCCCGAACGGAAGCCGCTTCAGAGGGGAGCGCGGGTCTTCGGCCTGCTCCAGCACCAGGACCGAGAGGCCGGCGAGACGCAGCTCGCAGGCGAGGAACAGGCCGACGGGGCCCGCCCCGGCAATCACGACATCATAGAGGGCCGGGTGGTGATCGCGCATGAACTACTCCTCGTCGATGTTCGACCGGAGCGTTCCTCGGGTTCGAGTACCACACGGACGAACGAAGGGGCGCTGGGCAGCGCCCGATGTTCGTCGCGGGGATCTCATGCACGAGGCCAGAGACCAGAGCTTTCGTTACCGAAAGGACTTGGGCTTACCAAACCAAGTCTGCCTTTTCCGACGCGGGCCCTATAGCGTCGCCGCGATCGATCCGCAATTGATAGGGCCGCAACGGCTATTGCGCCTCAGCCCGCCGTTGTGCCTGCACGGCCTCGATCGCGAGCGAACGGCGCAGGATCTTGGCCGTCGGGTCGACGATGATGTGCTCGCCTGCCGGCACGGCCAGCGTACCGGTGCCGTCCGTCATCGGCACGGTCCTCACCGGCCCGTCGAAGCCGATCTGCACCTCGACCGGCATCGGAAAGGGCCGGTTGCCCGGCGTCTTCCACGCCAGCGTCAGCGTGTCGCCGCGACGGCTCTCGACGAGGTCGGGCAGTGCCGCCTCGCTGAGGTAGACGTCGAAGAACCAGCCGTAATCCCTGCCGGTCACCTCGTTGACGATCCGGCGGTACTCGGTGGTCGAGCCGAAGCGCGGCTTGAAGTTGCCCGGTCGCGGATCCGGGCGGCCATAGACGGCCCGCGTCGTCACTTCGAAGAAGGCCTTGTCGCCGATCAGGCTGCGGAGCGTGTGGAGCATCCACGCCCCCTTGTTGTAGATGTCGCCGCCCGGCCCGCCCTTGTCCTCGTCATAGACCTCCTCCTCGGTGCGAACCTGGCCGGAGACGATCGGCGCCTTGTTCCGGATGCCTGCACGCTGGGTCGCCATCATCGCGGCGTAGCGGGCCTGGCCTTCGCGCCACAGCCCGTAGAGCGGCTGCATGTAGCTGCCGTAACCCTCGTGCAGCCAGTAATCGTCCCAGTTGGCGGCGGTGAGCTGGTTGCCGAACCATTCGTGGCTGAACTCGTGATGGAACAGCCAGTCGAAGCCTTCGGGCGCCTTCTTGTAGCCGTTGCCGTAGGCGTTGATCGTCTGATGCTCCATGCCGAGGTGCGGGGTCTCGACCACGCCCATCTTCTCGTCGCCGAAGGGGTAGGGGCCGATCAGCGTCTCGAAGAAGTCGAGCGTCGGCGCGAATTCGGCGAACAGGCCCTTGGCCTGCGCCTCCTCGCCCGGCAGGTACCAATATTGCATCCTGATCGTGTTGCCGAAGCGGCTCCTGTAGTCGCCCTCGATCAGCTCATAGGGCGCGATGTTGAGCGCGATCGCATAGGTATTGGGGTGCTTGACGCTCCAGTTCCACCTCGTGCGGCCGTCGGGCAGCGTGTCGACGCCCTCGAGCACGCCGTTGGACGGCGCCTTCAGCCCCTTGGGCACGGTGATGTGCAGGTCCACGCGATCGGGCTCGCCGCTCGGCATGTCGAGGCAGGGCCAGAACAGGTCGCAGCCCGATCCCTCGGTGGTGGTGGCGATCCAGGGGCGGCCATCCCTGGTTCTCGCCCAGACGATGCCGTCGTCCCACGGCGCGCGGACGGCGACATGGGGCGTGCCGCCATAGGTGAGCCTGGCGGTGACTTTTCCGCCTGCCGGAACTGGGGCGGGCAGGCTGACGGACAGCCGGCCCTCCGGATTGGTCCAGGCGCCGGGCTTCAGCGGCGTGCCGTCGATCGCGATGGCGCTCACCGGCAGGTTGCGGTCGAGGTCGATCAGCAGCCGGGTGAGCGGCGCCTTGGCGGTGAAGGCGAGCGTGGCGACACCGGCGATCGTCTCCTTGTCGGGGAACACCTCGATCGCGAGGTCGACGGTGTCGAGCTGGAGCTTCGCCTGCTCCGGGTCGACCGGTCCGCCCGATCGCTGCGTCAGCGCGGTGACTTCGGGCTTGCCCTTTTCGGGCGCGGCGAGTGCCGAGGATGTGGTGAGCAGCGCCAGCGCGGCGAGGGAATGGAGACGCATGGGACGGACTTTCGACTTCGGTGACGGCAGGGACGAATGCGCGGCCTCGCGGTCCTCGGGCTGTGTCATAGTTCCGACGGCGGATTGATGCGCCCGGCATCGGCACCATATAAAGCAGGAGATCGGCCCGGTTCTGGGCCACCCGGAGTTTCCATGAAGCAGTCCTACCCCGTTCTTCCCCTTCGCGACATCGTCGTCTTCCCCCATATGATCGTGCCGCTGTTCGTCGGACGTGACAAGTCGGTCGCGGCGCTCGAATCCGCGATGGCGAGCGACAAGGAGATCCTGCTGATCGCGCAGCTCGATCCGTCCGAGGACGATCCCGGCCGCGACGACCTCTACGACACCGGCGTCACCGCCGAAGTGATGCAGCTCCTCAAGCTGCCCGACGGCACCGTGCGCGTGCTGGTGGCGGGCAAGGAGCGCGTGCATCTGGAGACGCTGGAGAGCGCGGGCGATCACCTCGTCGCGACCGTGACCCGCGTCGAGGGGGAGGAGGCGACCGGCTCCGAGGTGCAGGCGCTGATGCGTTCGGTGGTCGAGCAGTTCGAGAACTACGCCAAGCTCAACCGCAAGCTCCCGGCCGAGACCGCGGTGCAGCTCTCCGAGCTCGACGATCCCTCGCGCCTCGCCGATGCGGTCGCGGGCAACATCGCGGTCAAGGTCGCCGACAAGCAGGCGCTGCTGGTCGAGACCGATCCGCAGAAGCGGCTGGAGATGGTGTTCGCCTTCATGGAGGGCGAGCTCGGCGTGCTGCAGGTGGAGAAGAAGATCCGCTCGCGCGTCAAGCGCCAGATGGAGAAGACCCAGCGCGAATATTATCTGAACGAGCAGCTGAAGGCGATCCAGCGCGAGCTCGGCAACGAAGGCGAGGACGGCGACGGCAATGAGGTCGCCGAGCTCACCCAGAAGATCGCGACGCTGAAGCTCAGCAAGGAGGCGCGCGCCAAGGCTACGTCCGAGCTCAAGAAGCTCAAGACCATGGCGCCGATGAGCGCCGAGGCGACGGTGGTGCGCAACTATCTCGACGTGCTGCTCGGGCTGCCGTGGGGCAAGAAGTCCAAGATCAAGAAGGACATCGCTGCCGCGCAGGCGGTGCTCGACGAGGACCATTATGCGCTGGAGAAGGTCAAGGACCGGATCATCGAGTATCTCGCGGTCCAGGCGCGCACCAACAAGCTCAAGGGCCCGATCCTGTGCCTCGTCGGCCCGCCCGGCGTCGGCAAGACCTCGCTCGGCAAGTCGATCGCCAAGGCGACCGGGCGCGAGTTCATCCGCCAGTCGCTGGGCGGCGTGCGCGACGAGGCCGAGATTCGGGGCCACCGCCGCACCTACATCGGCTCGCTGCCGGGCAAGATCGTGACCAATCTGCGCAAGGCCGGCACGTCGAACCCGCTGTTCCTGCTCGACGAGATCGACAAGCTCGGCCAGGATTTCCGCGGCGACCCCGCCTCGGCGCTGCTCGAGGTGCTGGATCCCGAGCAGAACAACAAGTTCAACGACCATTACCTGGAGATCGACATCGATCTTTCGGACGTGATGTTCGTGACGACGGCGAACACGCTCAACCTGCCGCAGCCGCTGCTCGACCGCATGGAGATCATCCGGCTCGAGGGCTATACCGAGGATGAGAAGGTCGAGATCGCCGAGCGGCACCTGATCGCCAAGCAGGTCGAGGCGCACGGGCTCAAGGACGGCGAGTTCACGCTGACCCAGGAGGGGCTGCGTGCGCTGATCCAGAAGTATACCCGCGAGGCGGGCGTGCGCACGCTGGAACGCGAGATCGCCAAGCTCGCGCGCAAGGTGCTGCGCCGCATCCTCGAAGGCAAGGCGGAGAGCGTGACGATCACGCCCGACAACCTCGCCGAGTTCGCGGGCGTGCAGAAGTTTCGTCACGGCCTGGGCGAGGAGGAGCATCAGATCGGCGCGGTCACCGGCCTCGCCTGGACCGAGGTCGGCGGCGAGCTCTTGACGATCGAGAGCGTGACCGTGCCCGGCAAGGGCGCGATCAAGACCACCGGCAAGCTCGGCGACGTGATGAAGGAATCGGTCGAGGCCGCGTTCAGCTTCGTCAAGGCGCGCTCGCCCAGCTACGGCATCAAGCCGAGCCTGTTCGGCCGCAAGGACATCCACGTCCACCTGCCCGAGGGCGCGGTGCCCAAGGACGGGCCGTCGGCCGGCATCGGCTTGGTCACCTCGATCGTCTCCACGTTGACCGGCATCCCGGTGCGGCGCGAGATAGCGATGACCGGCGAGGTGACGCTGCGCGGCCGCGTGCTGCCGATCGGCGGGCTCAAGGAAAAGCTCCTCGCGGCGCTGCGCGGCGGCATCCAGACGGTGCTGATCCCGATCGAGAACGAGAAGGACCTGGCGGAAATCCCGAACAACATCCGCGAAGGGCTGGAGATCGTACCGGTCAAGCACGTCGACGAGGCGCTGCGCCTCGCGCTGGTCGAGCCGGTCACGCCGATCGATTGGAGCGAGGCCGACGAGCTTGCTACGCAACCGCCGCAGGGTGTTCCGCCGGCGGGCGAGGCCGTGCATCACTAAGGATTTCGACATCGTTTCGGCTCCGTTCGGCCGGAAAGATGCCGAAAATCCTTTGACTCGGCCGCTCGAGCGGGCCTTATTGATCGTTCGGCCGGCGGCCGCGATTCTTTTCGGCGTATCAGGTAAACGGGGGATTCCAGGGCATGAACAAGCAGGAACTGATCGGACAGGTCGCTGACGCATCGGGCCTCGGCAAGGGCGATGCCAGCCGCGCCGTGGAAGCGGTGTTCGACGCGATCGCGAGTGCGCTCAAGAAGGGCGACGAAGTGCGCCTCGTCGGCTTCGGCACCTTCTCGGTCAGCAAGCGCAAGGCCTCGACCGGCCGCAACCCGCGCACCGGCGAGCCGATGACGATCAAGGCCTCGTCCCAGCCCAAGTTCAAGGCCGGCAAGGGCCTCAAGGACTCGGTGAACTGATTTTATCCGCGGGCCGCGCGGCTTGGGGCTGGACAGCAGGTCCGCCCCCGCCTAAAGGCCCGCTTCCCGTTTCGGGCGCGTAGCTCAGTGGTAGAGCACTGTGTTCACACCGCAGGGGTCGCAAGTTCAATCCTTGCCGCGCCCACCATGTCATCCCCTCGGAAGCAGGCCGTTCTCGGCGGCTCCGAGGGCGGTGCTCTCCCCTCGATCATAGCGCGGACAGACGCGAGGATTGTGCTCCTGCGAAGGCAGGAGCCTTGGCCGCAAGCGATAGGCCCGTGATCCACGGCGCCTGCTTCCGCAGGAGCACGATCCCGTTTCATCCCGACAAATTCTGGATGCGCCGGCGAGCGGAGGATCAGGTCAGCGCCGAAGGCCAGCCGTCGGCGCTCCAGCTGAGCTCGGCGATGCGCAGGGTCGGGACGGCGCCATGCTCGGTATCATAGGCGTGATAGACGATCAGGTCGCGGTCGCCGTCGCGATACAGGCCGCAATGGCCGGGGCCGCGCCAGCGTGAGGAGGCCCATGGCCGCTCGACGATCACCGCGGTGCCGTAGCCGTCCATCATCGCCTTGCCGTCGCGGCCGACATAGGGACCGGTCACCTGCTTCGAGCGGCCGACGGCGACGTAATAGTTGCTCGCTTCCTTCCTGCAGCAATAATCGTAGCTGGCGAAGAGATAGTACCAGCCGTCGTGCTGAAAGATGAAGGCGCCCTCGACGGGGTTGTCGCCGCCGGTAGGGGCGGGGCGGTAGGCGATCGAGTGGATCGTCCTGTCTCCGGGCCGGGGCTTGCCCGTCGCCTTGTCGAGCGGGATCAGCTTGAGGCCGCTCCAGTAGCTGCCGAATGCGAGCCAGTGATCGCCCGCGGCGTCGATCACGAAATTGGCGTCGATCGCGTTGTAGGTGCCGCCCTCGAAGGTCTCGACCACCATGCCGTGGTCGGTCCAGCCATAGTCCGGGGAGTTGCGATCGAGCGTCCTTGTCGTGGCGAAGCCGATCGCGGAGCGCATACTGCCGCCGGTCGAGACGGCGTAGTAGAGGCGGAATCGGCCGTCGACATGGGAGATGTCGGGCGCCCACATGCTTTCGGCTTTGGGGATCGCCGCCTTAGCCCACGCCGGCACCGCATCGAACGGATCACCGTTGTCGCGCCAGCTCGCCAAATCGTTGGACACGCGCCATGTCACCGACGGCCGCTTGCTCCACCCGCCGGAGCCGAACACATGGTAGGTGTCGCCTTCGCGGATGATGACCGGGTCGTGGATCGGCGTCAGATCTCCAGTGAGCTTCGCGTTGAGCGAATTGGGCGACATGCTTTGCGCGAACGCGAGGCTCGCCCCGCCCGTGCCGAGCGCGGCGCCTCCGATCAGCAGACTGCGACGGTCGATGCGCATATCGGGCTCCTTTCAATCAGCGGACGGGCAAGCGGGTCCGGTTCGTTGCCGCCAAGGCCGATCAATGCGGCGAATTCCTTCCGTCCGTCATCCTGATCGGCAGGATCGATCCGTCGCTTGCATAGCGGACGCGCTCGATCGCGACCTGGCGCTCGCCCCGATAGGGGCCTTCGCCGGGCGGTCGTTCCCAACGGTGATAGACGATCAGCCACTCGCCGTTGCGCCGGACGAAGCTGTGGTGGCCGGGTCCCTGATGGCTCGCGTCGCCGGTCAGGATCGGTCCGCGATAGGTCCACGGGCCGGTCGGCGACGGCGAGGTGGCATAATGGACCGAGTAGCTCGGTCCGTTCCATTTGCCGTGGCTGTAGGAGAGATAGTAGAGCCCGTTCCGCTCGTGCATGAACGCCCCTTCGGTGAATTGGGGCGGCTGGTCGACCTGCACCTCGCGGGCGATCGTCACCATATCGGGCTTGAGCTCGAACACCCGGAGCGTGGCGCCGGCGCTGCCGCCGGCGTAAAGATAGGGCGTCCGCGTCCTGGGATCGATGAACACCATCGGGTCGATCGCCTCGAACCCGTTGCCGCCGGTCAGCAGCGGCTTGCCGCTGTCCCGATAGGGCCCTTCCGGACGATCGGCGACGGCGACCCCGATCCGGCTGGGCGTCGGATTCTGCGGACCCACCGAATAGTAGAGATACCATTTGCCGTTCCGCGTCGCGACGGCGGGCGCCCACAGGAAATGCTCCGGCGCGCCGTCGTCGTCGATCCACTCGATCGCGTCGCGGCGGATCAGCACCCCGCGGCTCTTCCAGTGGACGAGATCGCCGCTGGACCAGGCGCCGAACCGGTCGGCGGTCCAGCTTCCGCTGGGGCCGCCGGTCGGGAATATCCAGAGCTCGCCGCCGATCATGACGGCGTGCGGATCGGCGCCCTGGAACTGCGGATTGTCCGCATGAGCCGGGGTGGCGGCAAGGATTGCCGCCACCGCCAGGCCGAGCCGTCTCATCAGAAGCGCGCCCGGAAGCCGACCGCGTAGATACTGTCGTCGGTACGGGTATCGCGGATGAAATAGCTGTCGTTGATGTAGCTCTGGTAGCGCGAGCGCAGCACGTTGGTGCCCTCGACCGTCAGAGTGAGATTCGGTGTCACGTCGACGCCGAGGCTGAAGTCGAGGCGGCCGTTGGGGCGGACGTAGTTCAGCCAGGTGTCGGTGCCGACCGGGCGCACGTCGCCCGCGCCGCTGCGGTCCTCGTCGAAATATTTCGAGCGATAGGTGTAGACCACACGGCCGGAGATGCCGTGGCGGTCGTACAGCAGGCCCAGGTTGAAGTTGTATTTCGACACGCCCTGGAGCGGGAAGCCCGACAGGTCGTCGCCCACGCCGATCTCGCTGTCTGCATAGGTGAAGTTGCCAAAGGCGCCGAAGCCGGCCAGGTCGCCCGGCAGGAAATCGAAGAAGGTCTGGGCGCTGACCTCGATGCCCTTGAGCTTCGCCCGGCCGACGTTGCGCGGCCGGGAGATATTATATTCGATGCCGTTGATCGTCTCGACATCAACGCCGTTCACGACGCGGTTCTTGATGTCGCGATAATAGCCGCCGATCGCCAAATAGCCCGACGACCAATAATATTCGAGCGTGGCGTCGAAGCTGTCCGACATCTGCGGCAGCAGGTTCGGATTGCCGCCCGAGCCGCTGTTGCGGATGTTGGGATTGGTCGAGACGATATAGTTGAGGCCCGGATTGAGCGATGCGAACGCCGGTCGCGCCAGCGTCTTGGCATAGGTGAATCGGGCCTGAAGGCCGCCGCCGAACTGGATGCGCGCGCTGGCATTGGGCAGCCAGTCGGTATCGCTCTTGCTTGCGGTCGTCGTCACCGGATCGCCGTCGACGACGCCTGTGCCGGTGATGTCGCGATCGGAGCGCGTATAGCGGACGCCGATCTTGCCATCGACGCTGATGGCGCCGCCGAGCGGGATCTCATATCCGACCTGCGCATAGGCGGCGTAGGTCTTCTCGTTCGCCTCGAACCGGCGTGTCGGGTCGAACGGCGGCCGACCTTCCGGCGCGCCGAAATAGTCGCGCAACAGCGCCTGCCCTTCGTCCGACAGCAGATAGGAACGGCTGGGGATCAGGAACGGTGCCCCGCCGTTGATCTGGGGAATGCCCGGCGCGCGCACGAAGAAATCGTCCGGAACGCCCGCCGCGGTGACCGGCGTGTTGCCCGAGCCGCCCGGGGCGCCGACGCCGAGCTGCACCTGCTGGTACAGCGCGCCGCGATCGGCATAGCGGCCGCCGAACTCGATCGTCTTGATGATCCCGCCGACGTCGTAGCTGCCATCCAGCTTGGCGGCGAACAGGTCGCCCTTCGCGCGCAGATAATCCTGGAACAGGCCGTTGAAGAAGGTGTAGCCGGTCGGATCGATCATCGGATTGCCCGGCGCCGTCACGGCCGGCGAATGATCCGAGCCAGTCAGATCGAGCGACACCGAATCCACCTTCTTGCCGGTGTCGACGATGAACGTCTCATTGTTGACGATCGATTCCTGATAGGAAAGATCGAGCGCCAGATGCGCCCGGTCCGCGTCGTACTTCACGCCGAACGCCGCGAGATAGCTGTCGGTCTTGTGGTTCTTCGCCTGCGTGCTGGTGAAGGAGTTGGTGTTGTGGAACCGGCCCGAGGTCAGGTTGCAGAGCTGCTGATCGGTGTATTCGTTGTTCAGGACCTGATCGGAGTTGGCGTTGAACCCGTCGCCGTTCACCCGTGCGGTGAAGCAGTTGTCGTCGGTGCCGATATCGGAGACGCTATCGGAATTGAACAGCTGATACTCGTAGAAGGCCGTCGAGAATTTGCCGCGATAGGCGGAATAGAGGCCGTCCACATATAGCTGCAGCTCCGGCGTCGCCTGCCACTGGATCGACCCGTTGGCCTGCGGGCGCGAATAGCTGCCGAACTCGTTCAGGCCGCCTGTCGAGATCGGGATCGCGTACCCGTCGCCGCCATTCAGATGGTCGCCCGAACGCCGCTCCGCGACATAGTTGACCGGCCGGTTGAACTTCATGTCGTACCACGACACGTTGAGCAGCACGCCGATCTCGCCGATGCCGGTGTCCCAGCGGTCGGTGGCGAGGGCGCTGATCTGCGGGCTCAGCTTCTCGGCGTTCGACGCATAGTTGAGCTTGCCGCTGACCGCGAAGGTCGGTTTGTTGTAGTTGAACGGCTTGTTGAGGCGCAGGTCGATCATGCCGGCGACGCCGCCCTCGATCAGGTTGGCGGTGTTCGACTTATAGACGTCCGCACGCGCCAGCGCCTCGGCCGGCAGGTCCTGGAACGCGAAGCCGCGCCTTTCGGCGGTGAAGATCTCGCGTCCGTCGAGCGTGGTGAGGATGTCATCGAGGCCGCGGATCAGCGGATTGACGATCTCGTTGTTGGAGCCGACGGTCACCTGGACGCCGGGCACGCGCTGGAGCGCCGCCGCCGTGGTCGGATCGGGGAACTTGCCGATGTCCTGCGCGACGATCGAGTCGACCACCTGCGGCGCATCGCGCTTGATCTCGGCGGCGCGGGCCAGGCTGGCGCGGATGCCGGTGACGACGATATCCTCGGACGTGTCCGCCTGATCGCCGGTTTCGGCGGGGGCGGGCGGGGGTGTCTGCTCGGTCTGCGCCAGCGCAGGAGCGGCCCATGCGCACAGCAGCACCGCCGCCGAAGACGCGCCGAGCAACGTGGATTTGCGGATCATACTCTCTCCTCCCTACAAGGCCCGTTCGGGCCGATTATCGGTTCTACATGTCTCAAACTGATTTATATGACAAGTATTATTTATGGCTAGACATGGGCTTCGATAGGGTTGAATCGCTGGAATGTGCAAGCCCCTCCCCTTCAGGGGAGGGGTTAGGGGTGGGGCCTATCCACGGGCGACCTGCTTGCGGTGCTGCCCCACCCCAACCCCTCCCCTAAAGGGGAGGGGCTTAGAAAAGGTCGCGCGTGCAAGCCTGATCGAACTCGAGGCTAGAGCCGATCCCGCGCCTATTTGCGGGTCAGCGACGGCACCACGCCCTTGGGCGCCGCGCTGTAGGCGCGCAGCATGTCGGCTTCGGCCTGACGATAGGGCGTGCCGTCGGCGCGCAGCACCTCGTGGAACCAGACGGTCGGCTCGTCGAAGGTGTAGGGCTTCTTCCAGCTGTCCCACGGCAGCCGCGTCTGGGTCTTGCCGTCGACGAAGCCCCAGTTGACCATGCCGATGTCGAGCCGCTTGGCGATCGGCAGCGAACCGTCGAAGGTCGATCCGGCGCCGCGCGCCATATATTCGGTGCAGATGACCGGACGGCCATAGCTCAGCATCTGGCGCGCCCGCTGCTCGAACTTCTCCGGCCAGTTGTAGTCGTGGAAGGTCAGAACGTCGGACCGTGCGATCTGGATCGTCTCGACCGCATCCAGCGTCTCGGCGCGGTCCCAGCTGTCGCCGATCCACAGTCCCGAGGTCAGCGGCTGGCTGGGATTGGCCGACTGCGCCCAGTCGAACACCTTGCCGAGCAGGCCGGCGACGAGCTGCTTCTTGTTCGGCGTCGGCTTGTAATTGCCGCCGCCTTCGTTGTTGGGCTCGTTCCACACGTCCCAGGCGAGCACGCGCTTGTCGTTGGCGAAGCTGCCGACGATGTCCTTCACATAGGCTTCGAGCTTGTCGTACTGGGCGGTGTCCGCGAGCCGCGCCGCGCCCGGGCCCTGCACCCAGCCCGAATTGTGGACGCCGGGGATCGGCGGATGCTGCTTGCCGGCGACCGGGTTGGGATCCCAGCAGCTGTCGAACAGCACGAACATCGGCTTGATCTTGTGCTTGGCCGCGATCGTCAGGAAAATGTCGATGCGCTTCTTGAGCCCCTCCGGATCGTTCTCCCACAGTAGATTGTGGAGGAAGACGCGCATCGTCGTCATGCCGAGGCCCTCGGCCCAGCCGAGCTCCTTGTCGATCGTCGCGGGATCGAAGCTGTCGGCCTGCCACATCTCGAGCTGGTTGATCGCGGTCGCCGGGGCATAGTTGGCGCCGAGCAGCCAGGGCTGGGCGTCGTACCAGCGCTTCGCCTCGGCCTTGGTCCACAGGTCGCGCGCGGCGGCGGGCGTGGCGGCGCCGAACGCGAGCGCGGCGGCAGCGGCGGCGGCAAGGAAACGGGTCGTCATCGGGCGGATTGCGGTCATCCTCTCGTCCTCTTTGGTCAGTGGCTGTCGCGGGGCAGGCCGCGGGTCTGGGCGATGCGCTGATATTTGACGGCGCTCTCGATCACCGCGCCGGTGTCGAACTGGCCGATCAGGTCGCGATGGATTTCCTGCCAGGGGGTCTGCGATTCGGGGATCAGCCGGGCCTCGACGTCCGCCGTCTCCTCGCGGCGGCGGGCGAGCTCGGTCTCGTCGACCAGCATGTCGGCGCGGCGGCGCCTGAGGTCGATGCGGATGCGGTCGCCGGTGCGCACCAGCGCGAGCCCACCGCCGACCGCCGCCTCGGGCGCGGCGTTGAGGATCGACGGGCTGCCGCTCGTCCCCGACTGGCGCCCGTCGCCGATGCAGGGCAGGGCATGGATGCCGGCGCGGATGAGGGCGGCGGGCGGGCGCATGTTCACCACCTCGGCGCCGCCGGGATAGCCGATCGGGCCGGCGCCGCGCATGATCAGGACGGTGCGTTCGTCGATGCCGAGTGCGGGGTCGTCGATGCGCGCGTGATAGTCCTCGGGCCCGTCGAACACGACGGCGCGGCCCTCGAATGCCTCGGGATCGGCGGGGTCGGACAGGTAGCGCGCGCGGAACTCGTCCGAGATCACCGACAGCTTCATCACCGCGCCGTCGAACAGATTGCCCGACAGCACGGTGAGGCCGGCCGCGGGCTTGAGCGGTGCCGCGAGCGGGCGGATCACCGCCTCGTCCTCGATCCGCGCCTCCGCCACATTGTCCGCGACGGTGCGGCCGTTGGCGGTGAGCGCGGTGCCGTCGATGAGGCCGGCGCGAAGGAGCTCGCCCATCACCGCGGGCACGCCGCCGGCGCGGTAATAGTCCTCGCCGAGATACTCACCCGCCGGCTGGAGGTTGACGAGCAGCGGCACGTCGGCGCCATGCACCTCCCAGTCGGCCAGCGTCAGCTCGACGCCGATGTGGCGGGCGATCGCGTTGAGATGGATCGGCGCGTTGGTCGAGCCGCCGATCGCCGAGTTCACCCGGATCGCGTTGAGGAAGGCGGCGCGGGTCAGGATGTCGGACGGCTTGCGGTCGCCATGGACCATCTCGACGATCTGCCGCCCGGTCTCCCACGCGCATTGCTGGCGGTCGCGATAGGGAGCGGGGATCGCCGCCGAGCCGGGCAGCGACATGCCGAGCGCCTCGGTCAGCGAATTCATCGTCGTCGCCGTGCCCATCGTGTTGCAATAGCCGGTCGAGGGGGCGGACGAGGCGACCAGCGCGATGAAGCCCTTGTAGTCGATCTCGCCGGCCGCGAGCAGCTCGCGCGCCTTCCACACGATCGTGCCCGATCCGGTGCGCTCGCCCTTGTACCAGCCGTTGAGCATCGGCCCGACCGACAGCGCGATCGCCGGGATGTTCATCGTCGCGGCGGCCATCAGGCAGGCGGGGGTGGTCTTGTCGCAGCCGATCGTCAGCACCGCCCCGTCGAGCGGATAGCCGTGGAGCGTCTCGACCAGGCTCAGATAGGCGAGGTTGCGGTCGATCCCTGCGGTGGGACGCTTGCCGGTCTCCTGGATCGGATGGGTCGGGAATTCGAGCGGAATGCCGCCCGCCTCGCGGATACCCTCCTTCACGCGCTCCGCCAGCACCAGATGATGGCGGTTGCACGGGGCGAGGTCGCTGCCGGTCTGGGCGATGCCGATGATCGGCTTGCCCGACTGGAGCTCGGCGAGGCTGAGGCCGTAGTTGAGGTAACGTTCGACGTAGAGCGCGGTCATGTCCGGATTGTGAGGGTTATCGAACCAGGCGCGGGACCTGAGCTTCGTGCCGCCCTCGTTGCTGCCGTCGCTCATCGCTACTCCTATCGCCACACCCGATACTATGTAGGAAGATTAAAAGCATATATATCTTATAAAAACAACAAGCATGAGGATGGCAAGGCTCGAATCAGCGCCACGCCTTCAGTGGTAATCGTCGTCGGGGCGAAGCTGCGTACACGGCAGCGCGGCTTGCAATGTAGGATTTCGCCTGCTTGGCTCGCCCGGTCCGAGCCGCGCAAGCGCAGGGTCGCTCTTTGATCCCGTCGATTCTTTTCCGTGCCGCGCCTATCCCGCGTCCCAGGCGCATCGGCCCGCAAAACACATAGCCTGAGTCAATTTAGTCAAGATTTTTGGGAAGGGGCCGACCTCGGAAGGCCTCATCCGGACAGGGCCCGTTCTACCTATGACTTTCGTGACCTTCGACGGATTTCCGCGGGTTTCCGGCGCCTGTCCTGAAGCCCTGCGACCTACGCCAGGGCGATAAGAAGCCGTAAATACGCCGGCTCAGGACAGCTGCGCGCTCATCAGGAAACGGGCGCGGCTGGCCTCGGACTTGCGGCGTAGTTCCTGAAGCTCGCGCTGTTCGGTCGCATCGATCATTGCCTCGAGCAGCCGCCCGAAATGCTGGCGCATCGCCACGCGGGCGGCCTGCGGGTCGCGCGCCCGCAGCGCCTCGACGATCGCGACATGCTCCTGGTGCCGGGTCGGTCCGTCGTGGTGGCAGACGGTGGCGTAGGTGGTGCGCACCTCCGCGATCTCGGTGCGCATCCGCCACAAGCTGCTGATCACATGGATGATCGCCTGATTGTCCGAGGCCGAGGCGATCGTCAGGTGGAAATCGCGATCGGCGTCGGTCGCGCGATCGCTGTCCTCGTCGTCGTCTTCGGACATTTCCGCGAGCAGCCGCTCCAGCCGCGCGATCTGCTCGTCGGTGATGATCGGCGCCGCGAGCGCCGCCGCCTCGGCCTCGAACAGCGACCGCGCCTCGGTCAGCTCGAAGGCGGTGATCGGCGGGAACTCGCTCGTGCGCGTCATGGCGGCGTCGGTGACGTAGACGCCCGAGCCGGTCTTGATGCGGACGAGGCCGGTCGCCTGCAGCGCGATCTCGGCCTCGCGGATGGTGACGCGGCTGACGCCGAAGCGCTCGGCAAGCTCGCGCTCGCCCGGCAGGCGCGAGCCGGGCGGGAACTCGCCGCGGTCGACCAAATCCGCGATACGCTGCGCGATTTCCTGAAAGAGCCGGCGCTCCGCCATGCCTGTCGTCGTCCTCCTATGCGTGGGCGATTGTCATACCGGTGCCGGATCAAACATCAAGCGCGTGACAGGCCAATTGTGCGCCTCGCTCACAGGCGAACGCGCAGGCCGATGAAATATTTCGAACCGTAATAGTGATATTGCCGGCTGCTGCCGAGCACCGGCATGTCGGTGACCTTGGGCTCGTCGAACAGGTTGAGCGCCTCGAAGCGCAGCGAGACGTTGCGGTTGATGTTGTACGAGGCCCGGAGGTCCAGCGTCTCGGCCGCGCGGACGAAGCGGAGCTGCGAATTGCCGCCGATGAAGTCCTGGTAATAGCCCGAGCGGTAGTTGCCGATCGCCTGCAGCGACAGCCCGCCGACCTGGTAATAGAGCTGCGCCGACAGCACGTCCCTCGAATAGCCGTTGAGGTTAGCCGGCGGAATCATGCCGGGCGTGACCGTGCCGGTCACCGAATCGAGCACGTCGCCGAGCCGGATGTCGTAGTTCTTGAAGTTCGACAGCGCGTGATCGTAGCTGATCTTGGTGCCAAGCCCGTCGAACGGCGCCGGCAGCCAGGAGAAGCGGTTGGCGAGCGTGATCTCCAGCCCGTAGACGGTGCTCTTCGCGTCGCTGTTGATCCGCTGGGTGACCGGCACCGTCACCGTCTCGCCGCCGATCTCGAAGTCCTCGTCGATCGCGACCGGCAGGAAGCCGCCGGCGAAGCGCTTGTAGTAGATCGTGCCGGCCAGCATCGTGTCCTTGTTCGGATACCATTCGAGCGCGAGGTCGCCGTTCCACGACATGATCGGCTTGAGGCCGGGGCTGCCCTCCGCAAGGATGTTGTCGATCGCGTCGGCGATACTGTCGAAATCGGTGCCGTCCTCGAGCGTGATCGAGCGGCCGGCGGCGAGATCGCTCGGCGCCGGGCGCGACATCGCGCGATAGACCGCCGCGCGCAGGATCACGTCGCGGGCGAGGTCGAAGTTGGCGTTGATGCTCGGCAGCGCACGGAAATAATGATTGGTGAGGCGGACGGTGTCGAAGTCGCCGTTCTCATCGAGACTGATCGAGCCGTCCGGGTTCTGGATCACGTCGAGGCCAGCGCGCAGGCCGATCGAGGTGACGCGGGTGTCGACGAAGCGCACGCCGAAGTTGCCGCGCACCGGCAGGCTGCCGAGCGCACCCTTGTACGAGGCCATGACATAGCCGGCCCAGACGTTCTCGCGCACGTCGGCGTTGGTGACCGAGCGGAGGTCGTCGTTGGGGCCCGGATCCTCGGTGCCGAGATAGTTCCGGAACTGGCAGAGCGTGTCGTAGGTCGCCCAGCTGGTGATCGACTGGACCGGCGCGCCCGACAGATAGTCGCGCTGCGGGAAGGGCCGGCGGCAGGCGAGGCTGACCGCGCGGTCGAGGGCGCGGTCGTCCTGGGTCAGCTCGACACGGTCGTCGTAGGCGGTGTAGCGGCGGTGCGAGAAACGCAGCCCCGCCTCGATCTTGCTGAGGAAGCCGTCGAGGTCGTAGCCGGCGTCGAAGCGCGCGGCGATGATGTCGTCGGTCTTCTCCTCGTCGTCGCGGCGGAAGCGCGCATCGTCGCTGAACAGCGACCAGTCGTTGGGATCGAAGCGCGGATCGAAGCTGACCGCGGTCGCGAAGCCGCCACGCGCGTCATAGACCCAGGGGATGCGCTGGTTGTTGACCGGCGTGCGCTGCCCGTCGATGTCGAGCGGATCGGTGCGCAGGCGCGTCTGGCGCTCGATCGTGCTGCGCTCGGTCCGCGACCAGGAGACGTCGCTGCTCAGCGTCAGCCGGTCGGTCGCGCGCCAGGTCGCGCTGCCGCCGATGCCGACATATTTCTCGTCGCGCGTGAGATAGTTGCCGTTCGCCTCGACCGATGAATTGCCCTCCGCGTAGAGCAGCCGGTGCTGGTCGTCATATTGGACGTTGTGGAGGTTGCGCGTCGCCTCCGAGATGTTGAGGTCGTGGCGGTCCTCGGTGTAGTCGCGCTTCGAATATTGGAAGTCGAGGTTGATATCGAGCCGGCTCGACGGCTGCCACTGGACCGAGCCCATGATGGCATCGCGCTTGTCCTCCTCGGTGATCTGGCGGAAGGTCAGCGAGTTGGGCGCGAGGTAGAAGGGGGCGCCCGCCGCGGCTTGCTCGCGGCTCACCTGGTTGCAGCTGGCGGTGCTGGGACGCGTCGGATCGCAGGCGAGCCAAGTCGAGCTCGCCGCCACCGTCTCCTCGGGATTGTTGACGTCGTTGCGCTGGACGCCGATCGCGATGCCGATGTCGCCGAGCGCGCCTGCGTGGAACTGGTCGACGTAGCTCAAGGTGCCGCGCCAGCCCCACGCGCTCGCGCCGGTAATGCGGTCCTGATAGGGGTTGTAGTTGGCCTTGACCTCGGCCTGGATCAGCCGCTTGCCATAGTCGAGCGGGCGCAAGGTACCGAGCTCGATCGTGCCGGCGACGCCGCCTTCGATCAGGTTCGCCTGCTGCGACTTGTAGATCTTGATGCCGTTGATCAGCTCGGACGGGAACTGGTTGAAGTTGACCGAGCGGTCGCCGCTGCCGTTGGTCGCCTCGCGGCCGTTGAAGGTGGTGTTGCTGAGGAACGAGCCGAGGCCGCGCAGCGCGATCTCGGTCGCGCCGCCCTTCTCGCGGTGGGTGGTGGCGCCGGTGATCGTCTGGATCGCCTCGCCGATCGACAGCGCCGGCAGGTCGCCGATGTCCTCGGCGCTCAGCGCGTCGACGATCGCGGTCTCGGTGCGCTTGACGTTGATCGAGGTCTGGATGGTCTCGCGGATGCCGCGGACGACGATGTCCTCCTGCTGCTCTTCGGTCGGGGCGGTGGATGGCTGACCGGATGTCGTCTGCGTCGAAGGAGCGGGATTCGCCTCCTGCGCGAGCGCCGGCTGTGCCACGCCGAAGGTGATACCGGCGACGCCGGTCAGCAACGCGATTCGGGTCCGCCGCGCAAATGCGTTCGACGAAACGCTACCGAGCCGCACGATACCCATCATCCATCCTCCCGATTATGTTTATTCCTGTCGATGCGCTTTTGCCCGACCAATTGTCAAGGCGATTATCAATACCGATGGGACGGCAATGTCCATACCAGTTTGCGGACCGTTCAGTCGAATGAGGGGCGCGCTTGCGGCGCGCCGAGTCAGGGCACGAGCTGGCTGCGCAGCTCCGGAACCACGGCCGCGAGATCATCGGCGACCATCGCGGAGAAGACGCGCGCACCGGTATCGCCGACATGGGTGTAGTCGAACTTGCGCCCGTAGCTGCCGCGCGGACCGGTGGCGGTGTGCGGCGGATCGGGCTGGCGCGCCTGCTCGGCCGCTCGCGGCTCGAGCGTGGTGCCTGCCTGCGCCGCCGCCAGCTCCTCGGGCTGCGGCTCGGCCATCGCCAGCCTGGCCGCCTCGACCGGCCCGAGCTTCTGCACCAGCACGGCGCTATGGGCGTTGAGGTCGACCAGCGGCACCTGCAGCGCGGCCGCGACCTTGCGGACCTCCGCCGCCCAGGGCTCGAGCGTGTTGTCGAGCTTGCCGCCACGGAATGTCCGGCGTGACAGCGGCGTCAGCAGCACCGGCTCGGCGCCGGCCGCGCGCACCTCCTCGACCATGCGCCTCAAATTGGCGGGGAATTCGGTGGCCATGTCGGTCCAGCGTTCGGGCTTGGTCGACTGGTCGTTGTGGCCGAACTGGATCAGCACCCAGGTCTTGCGATAGCCGGGTACCTTCACCTCGTTCATGGCGAGATCCCATGATCCTTCGGCGCGATAACTGCGCGTCGAGCGGCCGCCGCGGCCGAGGTTGAGGCAGGCGATCGACGACTTGACGTGCTCGGCGCAGAACATCGACGCCCAGCCGCTGCCCGGTGCCATGGTGGAGTCGCCGACCAGGATGATCTTGTAGGCGCCGATCGGCGGCGCATCGGTGCGCTCGCGCGGGCCGGTCCGTGCCGCGGCGGCGCTTGCGACCAGCGACAGCACCGCCGCTGTTCCGAATATCACCCTCGTGCCGAACCTCCTCACGAGAAGAACAGGCCGCCGTTGATGTCCATGTTGACGCCGGTCAGGAACGACGCCTCCTCGGACGCCAGGAAGGCAACCGCCGCCGCGACCTCGTCGGGGTTCCCCTCGCGTCGCAGCGGCGTGTTGCCGGCGACGGCGGCGCGGCCCTCGGGCTTGGAGAAGATGTCGTGGAAGCTGGTGCCGATCAGTCCCGGGCAGAGCGCGTTGACGCGGATGCCTTGCGGCCCGAGCTCCTTGGCGAGGCCGCGGGTGAAGCTCATCAGCGCACCCTTGGCCGTGGCGTAGATGGTCGCACCCGGCCCGCCGCCGTCGCGCCCGGCGAGGGACGACAGGTTCACGATCGCGCCGCCCTGGCCCATGTGGGGCAGCACCGCCTTCGTCACCAGGAAGGCCGAGCGCAGGTTGAGGTCCATCACCGTGTCGAAGAAGGCGGCGTCCATCTCGGCCAGCGTCTTGCGCGCGACCATGCCGCCGGCGACGTTGACCAGCACGTCGATGCGCTCGCCGAATGCCTTGGTCGTCGCATCGACCAGCGCCGCCACCGCGTCCGCGTCTGTCACGTCGCCCTGCGCCAGCAGCGCGGCGCCGCCTGCGGCTTCGATCTCCTTCACCGTCGCAGCTGCGGCCGCTTCATCGCTGCGATAGTTGACGACGACGCGCGCGCCCTCCGCCGCCAGCCGCAACGACACCGAGCGGCCGATATCCCGCCCGCCGCCGGTGACGATCGCGACCTTGTCCTTGAGCTTCATGCGTCGAACCCTTTCGATGATGGTGAGATGGAAGAGGGAGCAGGGCGGCTGCGCCCGAGCAGCCACACCGCGAGCACGCCGAGCGGCACGATCGCCGCGCCCAGCGCGAAGATCGGCGCATAGCCCTGCTTGGTCATGACCGGCACCAGCCAGGTGGTGATGAGCGTCCCCGCGACCGCGGCGGTGCCGCCGATCCCGGCGAGCGTGCCGACCGCGCCGCCGGCGAAGTAATCGCTCGGCAGCGTCTGGATGTTGTTGATCGCGATCTGGAAGCCGAACAGGATCACCGCGATCAGCAGCACCGCGTAGAGCGGGCTCGCCGCCGTCATCGTCAGCAGCAGCGCCGGCAGCATGATCGCGCCGCCGAGCGTGATCGCGACCAGCCGCGCGCGCAGCACCGGCCAGCCACGCCGGATCAGCGCTCCCGACAGCCAGCCGCCGCCGAGGCTCCCCAGCATCGCGCCGACGAACGGCACCCAGCCGAACAGGCCGATCTGCTGCACGTTGAAATGGAAGGTCTCGGACAGGTAGATCGGCAGCCAGGAGACGAACAGCCACCACACCGGATCGAGGAAGAAGCGCGACAGGATGATCGCCCAGCTCTGCTTGAAACGGAGAAGGCCGAGGATGCCCGGCGCGCCCGCATCCTCGCTTGCCTCGCGGGGTGCGTCACCGGCGATGTGCGCGCGCTCGGCGTCGCTCAGCCAGGGATGCGCATCGGGGTCGCCGCGATAGAGCCATAGCCACGGCAGCAGCCAGGCGAAGCCGAGCAGGCCGACGACGAGGAAGGTCGCCTGCCATCCGAACAGCGAGTAGAGCCAGGCGACCAGCGGCGCCGCGACGATCGCGCCGATCGCCGCGCCGGAGTTGAAGATGCCTTGCGCCAGCGCCCGCTCGCGCTGGGGGAACCAGAGCGCGTTGGCCTTGGCCGCGCCGGGCCAGGTCCCCGCTTCGCTGACGCCGAGCGTCACGCGCAGCATCGCCAGCGCGCCGATCGAGCGGACCAGCGCGTGCGCAGCGATCGAGGCGGACCAGACGAAGATCGAGACGACGAATCCCAGTCGCGTGCCGATCACGTCGAGCAGCCGCCCGAACAGCGACTGGCCGACCGCATAGGCGATCATGAACGCGGTCACGAGCAGCGCGTAATCGGCCTTGTCGGCGCCGATGTCCTTCGACACCGCCGGCCACATCACCGCCAGCGCGTTGCGGTCGATGTAGTTGATGACGGTCGCCAGCGCGATCAGGCCGATCACGAACCAGCGCAGGCCCCGGATCGGGCGGGTCACTTGGCGGCGCCGTCGAAGCGGGCGAAATGCCCCTTCCACTCGACCGTCCGGCCGTCGATCGTCGCGCGGTGCGTCGCGGCGGGATCGGCGGAGTCGGCGATGGCGAGCGTGATCGTGCCGCCGCCGACCAGGTCGATCGCGATCAGGTCGCCGTCATCGCCCCCGGCATGGCGGAGCGCCGCGATCCGGCTGCTGCTGCCGACCGTGGTCTCGGCCGAGGGATCGTAGATGCCGTGCGGCTCGAGCAGGTTGACGAATTGCACGTCCTTGCCGGTCACGCGCTCGATCAGCAGCGGTTCGCGGCGCAGGTTGAAGTTGGGATCGTTGGCGCCGCTCTCGACCAGGATCACCTGCGCGCCGGCGGGCGGCAGCATCCGATAGGTGTAGAAGCGGTCGTCCGTCATCCAGGTGAGCGCTCCGCCGCCCGCGGGCAGCGTTCCGGTCGCGTCGACCCAGATGTGCTGATAGCCGGCCTGCCTGCCGAGCACCGGCCGCTCCGCGACGTTGGAGCGGATCGGGAAGCCGACGTCGGTGATGTGCCCGTTGTAGTGGAGCGGCAGGTCGTAGGTGGCCTGGCCGTCGCCCTTCACGCTCATCAGGTCGACGACGAGCGGGCTCGCCATGCCGGCGACGGGAAGCTGCACCAGCGTGCGGCGGAAGGTGACGCCCGGCCAGGCGCCTGCCATCTCGGCGGTGCTGACCTTGGTCGGGCCGTCGCCCGAGAAGAAGACCTGCCTGGGTGCCAATGTCTGGCCGACCTTCCACTTGCCGCCGAACTGGCTGGTCTCGTTCACCACCAGCGTGTTGTGGGCGACGCTCTGCTTCGCCCAGCTCTCGTTCTCCTTGAGGTAGCGGCCGCCGCTCTTGCTCTCGACGTTGAGGAAGCGCGCCGCGCCATAGTCGACGACGATCGGATGGCCGTTGTCGTAGAGGAGCCAATTGAGCTTGTCGAAATGGCCGTGGCCCATGCCCATCGCGCTGTTCTTGGCGAGCAGCGTCTGGCCCTTGTCGGAGGCGCCCGCGCGCATCACCGCCAGCCCGCCCTGGCTGCCGTCCGGTCCGTCGCGGAACAGCGCCGACGCGAAGGGGAAGGGCTTGGCCTTGCCCGCGGCGACGTCGCGCGCCACCGTGAGGCCGTCGGGGCTCAGCACCGTCCGTCCCTGCCACTCGGCAATCGACAGCAAGGCCGGGTCCTGCGTGACGCCATAGCCGATCGCGACCGCCTGATAGAGCTCGTCGGTTTTGAGGCTCTTGTCGGGCATCGCGTCGTTGATCGGGAAGAAATAGCCGTCCTGGGTGAGCTGGATCGCGGTGGTGATCGCCTTCACCAGCACGCCGTCGCGGTACTGGAAGATTTTGAGGCTCGGGTCGTTCTCCGAGATCACCCGCGCGAACAGCACGAAAGGCAGGAGGGCGTAGCGCTGGTAATAGGGACCCTCGGTGTAATAGCCGTCGGGCGAGAACAGCAGGTCGACCTGGCGCAGGAAACCGGTCTTGCCGCTGAGGTCGCTGCCCTTCAGCGCCTTGTCGACCAGGGCGTGGTCGCGCAGCACATAGCCGACCATGCCGACCGCCGCGCACGACCAGGTCGCGTGGTTGTGGATCAGGTCGAAGACGCGGACCTGCTCCTCCGACAGGAATCTCGCCATCGGGCGGAAGACCCGGTCGTCGATCGCCCCGCGGTCGGCCGGCGTCAGCGTGTCGCGGATGGCGTCGTAGCCCTGCACGGCATAGACCACCCAGACGCTGTCGTTGAGGCTCTGCCAGAACAGCTTGCCATATTCCTCGTTGGAGGCGGCGGGATGCTTGCCGAGCGTGGGATAGAGCTTGGCATAGGCGAGCAGCATGGTGCGGGCGTAGTCGGCATAGGCGCGCTCGCCGGTGACGCGGTAGAGCAGCCCGGCGCCGTAGATCAGCATGTAGTTGCGCTTGTGCTGCTCATGGGTGAAGCCGCCGCCGGGGTCCTTCGGAACGGGCACGTCGATCGGCCGGCGCATCGCGGCATCGACCTCGGCGCGGACGCGGCGCAGCTCGGCGGCGAACAGCGGATAGCGTGCGCCTTCTCCGGCCATCGCGGCCATGCCCCGCGGATCGAGCAGCACCGGAGCGGCTGCCGTATCGGCCTGACCTACCGTTGCGGATATCGCCGTCCCCGGCGCCGCCGTCGCCAGCAGCGCCAACGCGATCGCCGGCCTCATCATGCGCATCAACTCTCCTCCCTTGTCGTCTCGGTCGTCGCCGGTTTCGGATACCAGTCCACCCCCACCGCCTCGCGATCGAACGGCGCGAGGTCGCGCGGTGCGCCGATCGCGGTCAATGCCGGGTCGGCGGGGTACAGCAGCCCGTTGGCCGCGCGCTCGAGACGGACGGGTCGTTGGGCGATGTCGAGCTCGAGCGGTCCCCGCCGGCCCGCCTGCTGGACGCTATCCTCGAAGCGGATGCCGTCGATCGCGCCTTCCGTGCGGAAGGGATCGTCGCCCCGGTTGACGATCAGGTTGGCGACGAAACGCGTCGATCGCGGCGCCACGGTGCGCTCGCGGTCCGCGCCCATCGCCAGCGTGATCCGCGCCGCCTCGATCACGCTGTTGTTGGCGATCAGCGCGTCGGTCACCGGCGCATAGCGGTTGAGCGGCGAGGTGGGCACGCCGTTCATCACCGCGATCGCGCTGGTGAAGTCGGTGCCGGCGAGCCTCTCCATATAATTGCCGCGCACGGTCTGGCGGGCATTGATGATGCGCACGCCGCCGGTCCTTTTGACCCCGCGGCCGAGGAAGATGTTGCGCTCGACAAGGTTGCCGTGGCCGTGGCGGAGGACGACCGCGCCCTGCGATGCGACGAACATGTTGCGGCGGACGATATTGCCGCCCGACTTGACCGAGACGATCTCGGCCTCGCCGTCGCAGCGCTCGAAATAATTGTTCTCGACGATCGTCCCGGAGTCGCTCTGCGATTCGGCGCTGGTGCCGATGCGGATCGTTTCGCCGCCGTTGCGGCCGAGCGGCGGGCGCAGACCGAAATAATTGTGGTCGATGCGGTGACGATTGGCGAGCGGCCATCCCGCCTCGCGCACCACCACCATCATCGCACCGGCATTGGTCTTGCCGACGAAGTGGCTGTGGTCGACGCGGTTGTCGCTGCCGAACAGCGACACCCAATGGTCGGCGCGGTCGCGGCCGGGCGGATTGAAGCGGTCGATCACGATTCCGGTAAGCCGCACATGCTCCGCCCAGCGCTTGCCGTCGCGAAGCTCGATCACCGCTTTACCGGGCGCGTGGCCGTCGCGGAACACCAGCCCGGAGACGACGAGGTGCCGCCCCGCGACGCTGAGGCTGGAACGGCCGGCGAGCACGACCTTGCCGGGATGCTGCGCGGCAAGGGTGATCGGCTGATCGGGCGTGCCGGCGGCCGAGAAGCGGATGGCGAAATCACGCCACTCGCCGTCGGCGAGCAGGAGGCGATCGCCGGGGCGCAGCGCCGCGACAGCCTCGGCATAGCCCTGACGATCACGCACCAGCCGGTCGCGAGCGGCCGCCGGGAGCGCCGCGAGACATGCCGCTATGCCCAACCAGGCCGCCCTCATATCCTCCACCCACGATCGATAATTGCTGTTGGCCTAACAGCGTGCCGCGGCGCAGGCAAGGATTAGTATATGCCAATTTCTAGGTGTGGTCATGACAATTGGTCTGCAACTAGACTGGTCCGGAGGTCGACGGACAGCCCATTTCCACGGCCAGCACCGCCGGGTGGCGGCGCCAGCCGATCGATCGATTGCTCGATCGCAAGAAGTTGGCGGCGTGAGTTGCCGGTGGGCTGCGCGGCGGAATGCCGATCCGGATTATTCCGGACGCGGATATCCGAAGGCGGCGCTGAGATCGATCGCGGTCGACCGCACCGGCCCCGCGATTGCGGCGGTGACCTCGTCGGTCAGATAGTGCGCGGCGCTGGCGATGCTGATCGCCAGGATGATCTGTCCCTTCGTATTGCGCACGGGCGACGCCACCGAGCGGACGCCATCGTCCAGCTCGCTCTCGTGCATCACGAGCTGACGCTTGGCGTGGACCTCCATCGCGGACAGGAAGGCGTTCAGCTGAGCCTCGCCGGCATTCGGCTTGCCCTCATGGAAGAGCCGTGTCAGCGACGCAGTGTCCTCGTCGAGCAGCAGCGCCTTGCCGAGACCCGTTTCGGTGATGAAGCGCCGGTCGCCGGGCGCGGTGGAGACCCTGAGCCGCTGGCGGCCGGTGACACGGTCGAGATGGCGCGACCAGTCGCCCTCGCGCTTGCCGATGAACACGCAGAAGCCGGTCTGCTCCGAAAGCCGCTCCATGTGGGTCCGCGCGATCCGCAGGAAATCGGTCTGCTCTAGCGCCAGCGAGCCGAGCTGGAGGAGCTTCGGCCCGAGCGAGTAGCCGTCCCGCGTCGGCGCCAGATAATCGCGCGAGCGCAGCGCCTGCGCCAGGCGATAGGTGGTGGCGCGGCTGAGGCTCAGCTTCTGCGCGAGATCGGTGACCTTGGCCGGACCCTCGATGATCTCGTCGAGGATATCGAGCGCGCGCATCAGGGTCTGCGCGCCCTTCGCGGCGGGGGCGCTCTTTTCGAGCGTCTCGTCTTGCATGGACTTCATCTCCTGGGGTCGCTGCGGCCTTGTGATTTGGGTCTTAGCGTATCGCAATGCACCTCAGTA
The DNA here is from genome assembly GCF_051400615.1 of Sphingomonas astragali. Lineage (NCBI taxonomy): Bacteria > Pseudomonadati > Pseudomonadota > Alphaproteobacteria > Sphingomonadales > Sphingomonadaceae > Sphingomonas > Sphingomonas astragali. Next base: position 553,906 of record NZ_JBLFFH010000002.1, on the reverse strand, counting down.
TGTGAATTATTCTGGAGATATGCCAGCCGGCTGCGTCCGATTCCGCTCAGCTCATGCCGTGCCGCCGGGCCCAGGCGACGAACAGCTCGGGCCAGGGCGTAGGGGTGCCGTCCGGCAAATGCAGGCCGAAGCCGTGCCCGCCGGTCTCGAACAGGTGCAGCTCCCGCGGCACCTTTTGCGCCTGCAGCGCGGAGAACAGCGCGAGGCTGTTCCCGACCGGCACCGTCACGTCGTCGACGGCATGGGCGAGGAAAGTCGGCGCCATCGCGCCGGTCACCAGCCGATCGGCCGAATAGGCGGCGATCCGCTGCTCGCTTGGGTGGGGACCGAGCAGCTCGGTGCGCGAACCCATGTGCGCGAGCCCGTCCGCCATCGATACGACCGGATAGAGCAGGCCGGCGACCTTCGGCCGTGCCGGCAGCGCATCGGCGGTGTCGACCGCGGCATAGGTGGCGAGATCCGGCTGCGTGGCGAGACGCGCGGCGAGGTGGCCGCCAGCCGAGAAGCCGAGCACGCCGATCCGCCCGCCGTCGAATCCGTCCCGCGCCGCGCGCGAGCGGATCAGCCGCATCGCGCGCTGCGCGTCCTGCAGCGGCGCGTCGGGACCGGCCGCCCAGCCGTCGCCGGGCAGGCGGTAGAGCAGCACGAAGCAGCTGTAGCCCGCCGCGGCGAAGCGCCGGGCGATGGCATAGCCTTCATGGCCGATCGCGACGCGCCGGTAGCCGCCGCCAGGCACCAGCAGCAGCGCCGCGCCATTGGGCCGCGCGGGCCTCAACAGGGTGAGGCTCGGGCGGGTGAGATGGGTGAAGGCGGTGTCGTCCTGCGGACTGTCCGGCGTTCGGAGGCGTTCCTCCTCCACCACCGTCACCTTCTCGCCGCCGGGCGCCGGCCCGGGCCAGATCGCGAAACGCGCGAAGCCGGACGGGAGCCTCGATCGGTCTCCCGCAACCGAGGCAACGCCGAGCGCGGTGCCTCCTGCGAGCAGAGTCCGTCGGTCGATGCCGGTGGAGCTCATCGCCCCGTCCTCGCGACAGGGTTGCGGCCCCAGAGCTGCTCGTAGCGCCAGCCCGACAGGTCCTCGACCACCGCCCGGCTTTCCGCGCTCTCGGGCGCGGTGGCGCCGGCGCGCAGACGCTCGATCTCGCGCATCAACACCGCATGGGTCTTCGGATCGAGGCGGAAGCGCAGCGAGACGAGGATGCCGAGCGCGAGCACCGCAAGCGTGCCGACTCCCAGCACCCAGGCGATGGTCCGGACCGCTTCCGGCGTCTGCACCGCCGCCTTGGACTGGAAGCCGCCCAGTTCCATGATGATGCCGACGCCGGCGACCGCCGCCGCCTGCGTCGCCTTGCGCACGAAGGTCATCACCCCGGCGAAGCTGCCCTCGCGGCGCTGGCCGGTGACGATCTCGTCGACGTCGGCCATGTAGTTGTAGGTCGCCCAGGGGATGTAGTTGAGCGCGCCGCGGCCGAGCCCGGCGAACACGATCGGCACCCACAGCAGCCAGCTCTGCGCAGTGATCCCGGCCCACCAGCAGCCGATCAGCAGCAGCACCCCGACGCCGAAGCTCAGCGCGGCGAGGCGGTAGGCGAGGCCGGGCGCGGCCCTCAGCGCGACGTTGATCGCCAGCATCACCGCGACGAGCTGGACGATGTAGAGCGGCCCCAGCAGGCCGGAGGTGAGCGCGGTCGAGCCGGCCAGTGCGAAGATCACGAAGAAGGTGAAGGCCGCGTTGAAGATGTCCTGGCTGATGTACCCGCCGAGATACATGCCGAGATGCAGGCGGAAGGCGCGGATGCGCATCGTCGACAGGAGGTTGCGATAGAGCCCCTGCAGCGACTGCCCTACGCCGCCGGCCGAGGGCTTCGCCGCGTCCATTGCCGCCGGCCGCTGCCGTTCCCAGCTGAACAGATAGAGCATCGTCGCCGTAGCCATGAACAGCGCGGTGAAGATCAGCCCCATGTAGAAGAAGGTGTTCGGGCTCTCGCGGCCGAGGTAGTTGATGATCCACAGCGGCAGGAACCCCGCCAGGATCGCCGAGCATTGCCCGAGCAGGATGCGCGCGCCGGCGAACTTCGCCTTCACCTTGTAATCGTTCGACATCTCGGCGGCGAGCGTCTCGTACGGGATGATCTCCATCGCGTAGACCATCTCGAACAGGACGTAGGTGACGAGATAGTAGAGGAAGCTCTGCCCCGGCAGCCACATCAGCGCGAACGCCGGCATCAGCGGGATCGCCGCGAGGATGAAGAAGCGCCGTCGCCCGAACCTCCTGCCGAGCCAGGTGCCGCCGAAATGATCCGAGATATGGCCGATGAGCGGCGAGGTGATCGCGTCGAGGATGCGCGCCACCGCGAAGATCGTCGCCGCCTCGCCCGCGCTGAGGCCGCAGACAGTGGTGTAGAAGATCAGCACCCACCCCGAGATGACCGCCATCGAACCTGCGCCGAGGAAGTCGTTCGAGCCATAGGCCAGATAGGTGATGAACCGGACGGGGCGCGCCGCGTCGGGGGACGGTTGTGCCTGCGGCTGCGCCATGATCCTCTCCCGTCCCGTCGTCAGATGTAGGTGCGGAGGAATTCCGCGAGCGCGCAGATCGCCAGGCTCTGGCCGTAAGGCATCGAGGTGAGCGGGATGTCCTTGTAGAACTGGAGCGTGTCGCCCATCGCGGTGCCGAAGCTCACCTGCCTGAGCTCGCCCGTGTCGTCGATGTTGGCGAGCACGCCCTCAATCGCCCTGATCCCCACCGCCTCATAGTCGGCGGAGATGTAGCGCCTCCTCACCGCCTTCAGGATGCCATAAGCGAAGCCGGCGGTCGCGGATGCTTCGAGATAGCTGGTCGGATCGGTGATCAGCGTGTGCCACAGCCCGCTTTCGTGCTGGTGCTCGGCCAGCGTCCTCACCTGCGCCGTCAGCGCGTCGACCAGGAAGGTGCGGAAGGCGTCGCCCTCCGGCAGATCGAGCATCTCGATGATCTCGGGGATGGCGATCGTCACCCAGCAATTGCCGCGCGCCCACAGCGCCTCGGCGAAATTGTGGCGGCCGTCGAAGGTCCAGCCGTGGTACCACAGGCCGGTCCTGCGGTCGGCGAGATATTTGACGTGGACGAGGAACTGCCGCTTCGCCTCCTCGACATAATGCGGCCGCCCCAGCAGCAGACCGATGCGGGCGAGCGGCAGCACCGACATCATCAGCGTGTCGTCCCACAACTCCCCCGGGTTCTCGTCGTTGAAGACGATGTGCTGGAAGCCGCCCTCCTCGGTCTTGGGCAGGCCGTCGGGGGCCATCAGCCATTCGGCCCAGGCGTCGAGATAGGGGAGGTAGGTCTGGTCGCCGGTATGCTCGTAGAGGTTGGCGAGCGTCAGGAACGGGGCCATGGTGTTGATGTTCTTGGTCGGCGTGCCCGCGGCGAAGCGGTCGCGGAACCAGTCGAGCATCACGTCCAGCGCGCGGTCGCTCCCGGTCTGCTCCCAATAGCGGTAGAGGCCGAACAGCCCGACGCCATGGGTCCATTCCCAGTCGTTCCAGCCCTTGGTGTCGATGACGCGGCCGTCGTCGAGGCGGAGCAGGAACTCGCCGGTCTCGTCGTGCAGGTTGACGAGATTGCCGATCAGCCGGTCGATCGCATCGATCACCTGGGATCGCGGGATCGAATGGGTCAAGGCTGCCATAAACTCTCTTTCACTCCTGAAGCTATGCGGGTCGCGGGCGAGGCCGCGGTCAATCCAAGTGGAACATCGGCACCAGCGGCCATTCGACCGGGCGGTTGTCGGGTTCGACTTCCATCAGCGGCGCCATATAGTCCCACCACCGGCGCATCACCGGATGGTCGGGCAGGGCGTCGCGGCGGTTGTCGTCGGTGAGCCTCAGCACCGCGAACAGCGCGAGCGTCCGTTCGTCGAGGAAGATCGAATAGTCGTAGATGCCGGATTCGCGCAGCAGCTCGGCGAGTTCGGGCCAGATCTCGTCGTGGCGGCGGCGGTATTCGTCGACCGTGCCGGGCTTGAGCTGCATACGGAAGGCGTGGATCGTCATGGCGTGTTCCTCAGGCTGGCCCGGACGGGAGGTGGACGGCGCTGGACCAGAGCGGCGTATCGGTGACGGCGATGCGCGCTACGTCCTGGGTCACGATCGCGGGCCGCGCGTCCGGGCCGGTCGTCTCCATCGTCAGCCGGTCGATCGCGATGCCCTCGGCATGGCGCATCCACAGCCCCCAGGCGGGCAGCGGGCCGAACATGCTCGGCTCGGGATAGGCTTCCGCCTGCTCGGCCGGCCGGAGCACGGCGTCCGCGGCGGTGCCGCCGCCGGGGAAGGCGAGGCGGATGTTCCGGAGTGCGACGTCGCGCACCGGATGTCCCGGCAGCCCGGCGATGATCGCCGGATAGCGGTGCTCGGCCATGACCGCATCGACGTCCGCGATGACGATGCCGCGGGTCGATCCGACTCCCGTGCCAAGGGGGCCGCGCCGGCGGTCGCCGAGCCGTAGGAAGATCGGCGCGGTCGTGACTTCGCTCATGACGAGGTTTCGTGCCGTCACATCCTCCATCGCCCCGCCGTCGACCGTCTCCAGCGCCAGCCCGCGCGACCGCTCGAACCGGCAGCGCTCGATCAGGATGTGGCGATAGCCGCCGTTGCTCTCCGTGCCGAGCTTGATGCGCCCGGTCGGGCCGTCGCGGTCGGGCGCGAGCAACGTGGCGCGTCCGTGCGTGCCGTCGATCATGGTGCCGACGTCATAGCCCGACACGGTGCAGTCGCGCACGACGACATGCTCGGTCGGCACGATCCGGCCGAGCGCGAAGCTGCTCTTCAGCACGATCGCGTCGTCGTTGGGCGTGTTGATGCGGCAGCTGGAGACGGTAGCGTCCCGCACGCAGTCGAGGTCGATCCCGTCGCGCTGGGTGTCGATCGTCAGGCGATCGATCGTCAGCTTCTCGACGCCGGTGGCGAGAACGGCGAAATGCCCGCCGAGCAGCACCGTGAAGCCGGAAAGCCGGACGTTGCGGGCGTTCCTGAGCGCGATCGCCTTGTTGCCGAGCCCGCGCATCGCCTCGAACGCCGGTTCCAGCCGGGCGATCTCGGCGGCGGACATGCCCGCCATCGAGTTCGGCCGCTCGCCCGCGCCGCGGGTCCAGCGGGCGCCGGGGCCGTTGCGGGTGAGCCCCTTGCCGTGGATCATCCCCGGTCCGACGATCGCGACGTCCTCGACGCCGTCGCCCCAGATCAGGCTGTTGCGCCAATGGCTGTGGCCGAAATCCTGGTAGAGGCCGTCCGAGCCCCGCTCGGGATCGTCGTAGCGGCCGGGGTGGACCGCCGGGTCGGCGCCTTCGATCACCGTGCCGGGATCGAGCAGCAGCGTGACGCGGCTCCGCAGGCGGATCGAGAAGCAGAGATAGCGCCCCGCGCCGAACGTCACCGTACCGCCGCCGGCGCGCGCAGCGGCGTCGATCGCGCGGTTGACGGCGTCGGTGTCGAGCGTGGCGCCGTCCCCCCGCGCGCCGAAGTCGCGGACGTCAAACCGCTGCGCCGCGCGCGCGGCGAAGGGCAGGGCGGCCAGCCCCGCCGCGAGCGTGCCGCTCACCTCCCGCCGCGACAGCACGGGCGTCAGCATCGCGCCGCTCGATTGTGCCGTCGCCCCCTGACACGCATCGCCTTCCCTCTAAGGATGTCTGGACGGCGGGTTGACGCGCCATCATCCCACAATATGCTTTTATATTCCATATTGTGCAAGTAAGATGCGAGTATGACAGCCTTCTCCCGGCGCATGGTGATCGGTGCCCTCGTCGCCGTGCCGACGATCGGCGGCGCGAGGGCGCGACAGCGGTTCCTGCGGGACGATTTTCGCAGCGGCCTCGGCCGATGGGCGATCGAGGCCGAGCGGCCGGCACGGGTGCATGCCGCCAGCGGCATCCTCGACATCGATACGCCGGCGGGCATCACCCTGTGGTTCCGGCCGGAGCTGCGCACGCCGGTGACGATCGACTATCAGGTGCTGGCGGTCGCCGAGGGCGGTCCCAACGATGCGGTGAGCGACGTCAACGCCTTCTGGATGGCGTGCGACCCCGCCGCGCCCGACGGATCGGTGCTTGCCCGGCCGCGCAGCGGCACCTTTGCCGAATATGACACGCTGCGCACCTATTACGTCGGCATCGGCGGCAATCGGAACACCACCACGCGCCTGCGCCGCTATGTCGGCCGCGTCGGCGACCGGCCGATCCTGCCGCGGCACGATCGTTCCGACCGGGGCGCGCTGCTCGAGCCCAATCGCTGGATTCGCCTGCGCCTGATCGCCGACGGCACCCACATCGCCGTCGAGTGCGACGGCAGGACGCTGTTCGCGCTCGATGACACCCGGCCCTACACGCACGGGCATTTCGGGTTGCGCACCACCAAGAGTCATCTCCGGGTCCGCGATCTCACCATAAGCACCGCCTAGCTGCACGAGGCGTTGCCGCGTGCGACGGCCGCCCCGGGATCGGCAGGACGGGCACGGCGCGATACCGGCAGCTTCAGCCTGGCGAGCGCATTGGCGACGATGCGCGCCGTCGCCCGCGCGCCGAGCTCGTTGAGATGGGTGGTGTCGGTATGGCCCTCGGGGAACCGCGCGATGTGGTCGGCGGGAGTGTAGATCATGAAATAGCGCGCCGATGTCGCTTCGCCCTGCCGGTCGAAGAAGGCGCGGCTATCGGCGTCGAGATCGACCAGCGGCGTACCGGTGGCGCGGGCGGCGGCGATCACCGCCTTGGCATAATCGCCGTGCGTCGCGCGGATATGGCCGTCGCGGAACGCGTGCCTGGCGACGGGGGTCACCAGTACCGGATCGCCCTGCCGCGCCCGTACGTCGCGCACGAAGCGCTCCAGATTGGCCCGATACTCGCCATTCGCGTCGGTGTGACGATAGAGCTTCGTCAGGTCCTCGTCATTGTGGCCGAACTGGATCAGCACGGTGTCGCCGGGGCGCACCTCGGCGAGCAGGGCGGACCACAGGCCTTCGGACAGGAAGGTGCGGGTGCTGCGGCCGCCCCGCCCCTTGTTGACCACCGCGATGTCCGGATCGAGCGAGCAGCCCAGGAACATGCCCCAGCCCATCTGCGGGAACTGGCTCGATGCATAGTTCGCCGCGGTCGAATCGCTGGCGATCAGGACCCGAGGAGGCACGGGATCGGCGGCCGCCGCCGTTCCCAGCATCAGCAGTATCGCGAGCGCAGCCTTTCGCATGACCCTTCCTCCCAGAAGCCTCAATAACGGGAGGCGGCGCCGAAGCCCCGCCTCCCGCGGTGAGGAGCCGCCTTAGAATCTGTACCGCGCGCCAAAGAAGAACTGCCGGCCGGTCGAGCTGTAGACCTGCTGATCGCGTCGATCCTCGCCGTCCCAATAGCTGGTGGGCTGGTTGGTGAGGTTGATCGCGTCGACGGTCAGCGTGAGCCGGTCGGTGAGCTTGTAGCTCGCCGAGGCGTCGATGTTGGTGCTGCTGTAGGCGCCGGCGGTGTCGGCAAGGCCGGCGCGGACCGGGATGATGCGCAGATACTCGTCGCGATAGGCGAGCGAGCCGCGGATCGAGAACCTGTCGTCCTCGTAATAGAGCGTCGCGTTCGCCGAGTTGGGCGACACGTTGATCAGCGGCGCCTGCATCGTCGGGCCGGCAGCGCTGGTCGTCAGCACATAGGAGATGTTCGACTTGATGTGCGTGTAGTTCAGGATCGCGCCGAAGTGCCTGAGGAAGCCCGGCAGGAAGGTGAACGGCTGCTGGTACGAGATCTCGAAGCCGTCGATCTTACCGCCGGCGGTGTTGCGGTAGGTGGTGACGTTGGTCGGCGTGTTGGGGTCCTGCGTCGGCGACAGCAGCTCGAGCGGCAGGCCGGCCTCCGCATAGGGCATGGTCGTGGTGATCTGCTGGACGAAGTTGCTGATATCCTTGTGGAAATAGGCGGCCGACAGCACTGCGCCCTGCTGGAAATACCATTCGACGCTGACGTCGTAATTGTCGGCGAGATATGGTTCTAGATCGGGATTGCCGACCGTCGCGGTGAACGGGATCTGCGCGGTGCCGATCGCGCCGCCCGGCGTCAGGAAGCTGAGCGACGGGCGCGACATCGCCTTGGCATAGGCGAGACGCGCGGTCAGCTTGGGCGTGACGTCGACCGCCAGGTTCACCGCCGGCAGCCAGTTGTCGTAGCTGCGGTTCACGCGGGCGAGGACGCCGGCCCCGACATAGCCGACCGAGGTCTGGTCGGTATGGGCGTAGCGCACGCCAGCGTTGCCGCGCACGATCATGCCGTTGGCGAGATCGAACTTGTAGTCGAGCTGCGCATAGGGGCTGACGTCCTGCTCGATCACCGAGCGGTTGTCGCCCTGCGATCCGGTGCCGACGCTGCCCATGCGGAAGTCGCCGAACTGATTCACGCATTCGCAGTCGACGTTGAAGGTCTGCATGATCTGGAACAGGTCGGGCACCACGAAGGAGTTGGTCGACCCGTCGGGGATGCCGATGCCGTCGACCGTCACCACCTTGCTGATGTCGGCCATGGTCATGCCGGCAGGCAGCGGCGGGATCAGGTTCTGCGAGGCGATGCGCTGCTCGCGGGTCGAGGCGAACTTGAAGCGCTTGCCGGCGATGCCGGTCTTGAAGGTCAGCGCGTCGTTGAGCTCGTACCGGAAGTCGACCTTCAGCGTCTTGAACTGGTTGTCGACGGTCGCGCGGAACTGGCGGATGTTGTCGTAGCCGTTGGCATATTGCCAGTTGTTGGGATCGGTCGCGTCGAAGCCATAGTCGAGGGTCGGCGTCTTCCGGTTGTCCCGCGCGTCATAGACGAAGCCGTCGCCGTCGAAGCGGCTGAAGGTGACGAGGCGGGAATAGGGGTTGTCGAAATAGGAACGCGACTGGCCGTAGAGGATGCTGAGCTTGCCCTTTTCGCCGATATCCTGGTCGATCCGGCCGTTGGCCTGCCAGAAATAGGTCGAGGAGACGTCGTAGCTGTTGGTGACGCCGAAGTCGGTGTCGTCGAATACGCCGTAAACGACCTCGCCTGCGTCGTTGATCTCGACGTCGCGGATTTTCATGTTCGGACGGCCCGCGAGCTGCGCGGCCGTCCAGGACGTCCCCGCGGGCGGCGAGCCGTTGCCGCGATTGAGGCTGATCGGATTGGTGGCGAGATCGGTCTTCTTTTGGTCGAACCGCGAATAGGCGAGGTCGATCGTGATCTGCATGTGGTCGGTCGGCTTGAGCTGGATCGCGCCGGTCAGGCCGAGCCGCTCCTGGTCGTTGAGGAAGCGGCCGTAGCCCGGCAGGCGGGCCATGAAGACGTTCGGCTGGTTGATCGCGTTGTAGGCGTCCGGCGAGGAACCCGGATTGGGCCCCGACGCGGGAATGCATTGCGACGCACGCGGCGCAGTGCCGACCAGCGGGTTGACCGGCGTCGTCGGCGTGCCCGGCACGATCGGGCAGAAGCCGTTGTTGATGTCGGTGAAGTCGGACAGGCTGGTGTTGGAATAGGCGTCCTCCTGCACGCTGCGCTTGTTCCAGGCGAAGGAGAACAGCACGCCGATGCGGTCGTCGGCGAAGGTGTCGCTGATCAGGCCCGCGATGCGCGGCGCCCATTTGTCGTTGATCGTGTAATAAGCCGCCTGCGCGGACAGTGCCGCCTGGAATCCGGGCTTGTCGAACGGCCGGCCGGTGGTGAGATCGACGGTCGCACCGAGCGAGCCCTCGTCGACCTCGGCGGACTGGGTCTTGTTGACCACTACCTGGCTGAACAGCTCGGACGCGAACACGCTGTAGTCGAAGGTGCGGCCGCGGTTGATGCCGGCGCCCAGCGTCGAGCCGGTGGTCGCCGAGATCGCCTCGAGCCCGTTGAAGCGGGTGCGGCTGAAGTCGCCGCCGAGACCGCGCACGGTGATCGCGCGCCCTTCGCCGCCGTCGCGCTCGATCGAGATACCGGGCACACGCTGGAGCGAGTCGGCGAGATTGGCGTCGGGGAAGTCGGCGATGTCCTGCGCGCTGATCGCATCGACCACGCCCGCCGAGCTCTGCTTGATGCGCAGCGCATTCTCCAGCGAGCCGCGGAAGCCGGTGACGACGATGTCCGGGCTCTGGTCCTGTTGGTCGTCGGGCGTGGTGGCGGCTGCTGTCTGCGCGGCGTCTTGATCGGCCGGGGCTGGGGGCGTCTCTTGCGCGAAAGCGGGCACGCTCGCCAGCCCGAGTGCCATCGCCCCCATCGAAACCGTGAGCCGCAGAGCCGCACCGCAGGTGAATCCACGCTCTCTCATCGCAACCTCCCACTCGCCCCGTCTCGGCAGGGCTGTCAGCAATGTCTCACATTGTAGTCTATAATATCATTAATTGAGCGATGCTCCCGCAGGGCAGGCGGTGTCAAGCGTGTTAGGAAACATTGCTCGCCGAAGCGCCGAACCGTGGCAACGAAGCCACGCGTCGAGGGGAGCACAGGAGACGTGTGAGGATAAGGGTCAGGCGCTTGCTGATTAAGGCCTATTGCCGCGTCTTAGCGATTTCGACCGCATAGACCTCGGTCGGTCCGAACATATTCGACCGGAACACCAGCCATTTGCCGTCCGGCGTGAAGTTCACGTTGGGTTCGAGCCGGTAATCATGGTTCTTCATGTTCACGAGCCGCTCGGAGGTGAAATAGCCGGGGTGGATCAGCGCGCCCGAATTAGGTGCCTTGATCCCGGCCACGTCGGGGATGCCGTTCGGCTTGAACAGGTAGAGCCACTTCCCGTCGGGCGCGTGCGCGACCATCTCGCTGTCACCACCGTCGCCCGCGAACATCGTGCCGTCGGGCGAGCTGTTGAAGTGCACCGACCATTCGTTGCGCTGGAGATGGTACCAGCTGCGCCTGCCCGTCGCGATCTCGTAGCCCGCGACCCAGAAATCCTCGCCGCGCGGTGTCTGCAGGTCGTACCACACGGTCTTACCGTCGCGGCTGAACCATTCGTGGCCGGCGATCTCCATGTTCATCGTGCGCCGGTGCAGCTTGAGCGGCCTGGCATCGGGCCGGTCGACCCGGATCAGCCACAACCGGTCGACCTTGTGCCACGGCCCCTCGTGACAATACATGAGCAGGCCCGGGTCGGTCGGCGAGAACTGGAGGTGGTTGAGCCAGTCGGTCGAGCTGTAGACCGTGCGCTGCCGGCCGGTGCGCGTGTCGATGACGAACATCGTCATCGGAATCTTCGCTTCCAGCCGTTCGTTGAGGCGCACCTCCTTCGATTCGGCGTAGGTCATCGGCCGCCCGTCGGGCCATGAGGCGCGATAGTCCGCCTGATCGAAGCGCGCGTCGCGCTGGCGGAAATATTTGAGCGCCTCGGCGCCGGAGCTGGGATCGGTCTCGACTCCGCCGAGCAGCGTCTCGTCGGCGTTGATCGTCTGGATCTCGCCGTTCGGCACCTCGGCGACCTTGCGGACCTTGCCGGTGTCGATGTCGGCAGCATAGATCGTCTTGGGGCCGGGCCGGCTCCCGTCGGGTGCGACCTGATAATAGACCGAGCGCGTCTTGCGGCCGGTGAAGAGCAGCCGGAACGGCCCCTTGATCGTCACCACCGTCGAGAGCTTGCGCGCCTTGAGGTCGTAGGCGGCGATCCCGGCCGGGGTCGAGATCAGCAGCTTGTCGCCCTCCGGCGTGTAGCCGTTGTAGTTGAAATAGAGGCTCGAACTGCCCGGCTGGTCGGAGATGCGGATCACGCGGTGACCGGTGTCGGGATCGGTCCACTCGCGCGGCGGGTCCTGCGCCGGCGCCGCCCCGCCGCCGACAGCGAAGGTCAGCGCCGCGAGAATCTTGACGATACGGGAGCCAGCGTGGCGACTGATCATTCGCACCTCCGGGATTCTGGGCCATATGTCCCATATTTTGGATGTATCCACTAGAGGATGAGATTATTCCGTCAATCACTCTACGATAAGCCGTGACGGTGCCGTCGCGTCGGCAGAGATCGGCGTTATGGGGACGGAACACGATTTCATCCGTTAGCCGGCTAGTCACGCGGACGGCAGCGCCGGTCGATCCATAACGAACCTACGGCCCGAGCCTGATACCTAATACCCTGATAACCAGCCATTTTGTCGCAGGCGGGCGAAGTGGATTGAACATTAACATCAGTGTTATTTCGTGTTGACATCAATGTACATAAGGGGAAGGCTCCATCCACCAGCCGCGACTCGACGGATGGTGAAAAAACGGCCGCCCGCCAGGGCAAAGCCGTAACAGGGAGGGGACGGAGGGAATGAAATCTACGGGATTTCGTGCACATCTGATCGTGGGCGCTTCATTGGTGGCCATGTCCTGTTCGGCGACGGCACATGCGCAGGCGCAGACGGATGGTGTCGCGGCCGGGACGCAGCAGGCTCCGCAGCAGCCGGCGGACGAATATGATTCCGCCAACGACATCGTCGTCACCGCGCAAAAGACGGAGCAGCGGCTCCAGGACGTCCCGATCGCGATATCCGCCTTTTCGGCGCAGTCGCTCGCCGATCACAAGATCGAGGGCGGTTCGGAGCTGCTGCGCGCCGTTCCCAACGTCAGCTTCTCCAAAAGCAATTTCAGCATGTACAATTTCTCGATCCGCGGGATCGGGACCAAGGCGATCTCGGCGTCGACCGACCCGGCCGTGGCCGTAAGCTTCAACAACACGCCGATGATCCGCAACCGGCTGTTCGAATCCGAATTCTTCGACATGCAGCGCGTGGAGGTGCTGCGCGGCCCGCAGGGGACGCTTTACGGCCGCAACGCGACCGGCGGCGTGGTCAACCTGATCCCTGCGCTGCCGAGCGCCGAGTTCGAGGCCGAGGTGAAAGCCGAGGTGGGGAATTACGACAGCCGGCGCCTGTGGGGCATGATCAACGTGCCGGTCACCGATACGCTGGGCGTTCGTGTCGCCGGCCAGATGACCAAGCGCGACGGCTTCGACTACAACAGCTTCACCGGAAATCGCGTGAATGGCCGCGATCTCTGGTCGACGCGTGCTTCGGTGCAATGGGAGCCGAGCCACAATTTCCGCGTCAATGCGATCTGGCAGCATTTCGAGGAGGACGACGACCGCTCGCGCACCGGCAAGCAGCTCTGCACGCGTGATCCGGGACCGGAGCGGGTGGGGAACGTCAACGTCACAAATTTGGTGACGCGCGGGCGCATGAGCCAGGGGTGCCTGCCGGGATCGCTCTACGACGATGCCGCCTATGGCGCGCCCAACGGCAACAGCCTGGTGTTCCTCGGGGTCGCCGGCGGCATCAGCCTGGGCTTTGCGCCCGGGCCCGCTCCTCGCCGGGCCGTATATGCGGTCAGCGCGGGCGATCCGTTCGCGGACGTGGTGCAATCGCGCGACCTGCGCGAGATATCCACCAGCTACGATCCGGTGTTCCGCGCGAAGAACGACATCTTCCAGTTCAATGTGGAGTTCGAGCCGGCCAACGGGTTGAAGCTGGTGTCGCAGACTGCCTATACGCGCGATCGCTATTATTCCTCGCAGGACTACAACCGCTTCGTTTCGGCGCCGCTGTTCAACAGCTCCACGCAGCCGCTCGTGGACGCGCTGAATCGGCCGATCGATACCACCGCCTTTCCGGGACCGACGCCGGGCGGTCAGTTCTGTGATCCGCAGCTTGGGTGCTCGGATCGGATGGTGTCCATCGACATCAGCCGGTCGCGCAACCGCCAGTGGACGCAGGAATTGCGGCTGCAATCGTCCTATGACGGTCCGGTCAACTTCAACGTCGGCGCCAATTACCTCGACTTCAAATCTCAGGACGATTATTACGTATTCAACAACATTTTCACAATGTTGTCGCAGTGGTTCTATAATAGGAATGGAAATACCAACTCACTGCGTCCCTGCGAACTCGGATTTGAGGGGAGGGAGTGCGTTTACGTCGATCCCAATCCGTTGAACGCGCTCAACGACCAGGGGCATAATTATTTCCTGAGCCGGAACCTGATCAGGACCAAGTCATGGGCGGGTTTCGGCGAACTCTACTGGAACGTCGCGCGGAACGTGAAGCTCACCGCAGGGTTGCGCTATACGCGAGACAAGAAGATTTCCTCGCAGATACCGAGCCAGCTGCTGCTCGGCGGCGGCACCGAAACTGCCTTTCCGGGCGGGACCACCGGCGGCCGCGTGAACAGCGGCTATCCGGCGTTGCCCGATATCGAGCAGAGGTGGGACAAGTTCACCGGCCGGCTGGTGCTCGACTGGAAACCGGAGCTTGGCTTCACCGACGACACGCTGGTCTATTTCTCCGCCGCGCGGGGGTACAAGGGCGGCGGCACCAATCCGCCGCGGGTCGATTTCAACCCTTCCGTCGTGCAATATCTGCCCCTGCCGCAGACGTTCCGGCCCGAATATGTCAACGCCTTCGAAATCGGGACCAAGAACAGCTTCGCCGGCGGGAAAATCACGCTGAACGCCACCGGCTTCTTCTACGACTACAAGGATTATCAGGTTTCCCAGATCGTCGACCGCATCGCCTATAACGAGAATTTCAATGCGACGAGCTGGGGCCTGGAATTCGAGGCGGCCTGGCGCCCGTCGCGCGCGTTCCGGATGGATGCCACGCTCGGCTATCTCCGGACGCGGCTGAAGGAAGGTTCGCAATCGATCGATGTCATGGATCGCACCCAGGGCGATCCCGACTGGATGGTGCTCCGCCCGTGGATCCAGGTACCGTCCAATTGCATCGCGCCGCGCGTCCTGGTCGAAAGGATTCTGGCTTCGCCGCTGGTCGGGCTTCAGCAGACCGCACTCGCCGCGCTGTGCCCCGGATCGTCACGGGTCGGGTCCTTCAATCCGGCCGCGCCCGGTGTCGTTCCTTACGATCGGTTCTTTGGCTTCACCTATGATCCTTTCGCTCCCTACAATCCTGACACCATCGGACTGAACATTGCCCAAGGCGGCAGCGGCGCCCCCAATAGCGGACGCGGATTTTATGCTGATCTGGGCGGCAACGAACTGCCCAATTCGCCGCGTCTGACCTTCAATGTCGGCGCCCAATACACGTTCTTCATCGACGATTGGGAGCTGACCTTCCGCGGCGACTATTATCGTCAGTCGAAGAGCTACGCGCGCATCTACAACACCGAATATGATCGTCTCAAGGCGTGGGACAACGCCAATCTGGCGGTGACGCTGGATCAGCCGAAATGGGACCTTTCCTTGCAGTTCTATGTGAAGAACGTCTTCAACAAGACGCCTATTACGGATTTCTTCACGAACAGCGATGACACTGGCTTGACTACCAATGTATTCACGCTTGATCCTCGCATATTTGGATTCAGTATGGCGAAGAAATTCTAGTATATAATACAGTATACCAATTACAATATAGGATAGATTCAGAAAATGCATGTTTTCTGAAGAGAGGAGCCTTTAAATTATACTATAATGACAAAAAACTTTCTTGACATCATTGTAAATTTTGTCGATCTTAGAAATGCCCTCTTAACGAATAGGGCGCTATCCAAATAATAACCCGTGGTGTTTAGGAGAGGAAACCATGAAGAAGATCGTGGCATTGTGCATGGGCTCAGTGGCGCTCTTAAGCGCGCAGACCGCTTATGCCGACACCTACAGCCCGGATGGAACGACCTATCCCAGCCCTTGGATCCTGCAGGGAACGGTGGACGTAAACAAGGGCATCGCGCTGACCTGCGACCTCACGCTGGAAGTGTCTGTCGCACCGGATGGACACAGCGCTACCGCCACGCCCAGCCTTTCCGGCGGAGCGTTCGGTCTGTGCAGCACCATAACCTTCAACAACACGCCTTATCCGGTCACGTTCGACGGCGCGACCAGCACCTTGTCGATCAGCAACGTCGATGTCTCCACCATCACGCCCGGCGGATGCTCCGGCACCATCGGCGGCACGTGGAACAACGTGACCAAGATCCTGTCGGTCAATGCGTCGCTGCCGGGCGGCGGCGGGTCGGCACCTTGCACGGTGATCGGCGATGTCCACTTGATCTCGCCGTCGAACGGAAGCGTTGTCGATCCCTGATCGTCTTCGTGACGGACCGGTTCTTTCGCAACGGTACTCCCCATGACTTGGGCGCCCCCTAGGGCGCCCAAATTTTTGAACCGGCGCTCGCCGGGAGTCGAGGTCGGAAGCCCTCGCGACAGTTGCCATCGGCGCGGTTGGCTAGGGAAATGCGGGCCTTATGCTCGAAGTGACCGCGTATGATTCGTCTTACCCATCGACTGGCCGACATCAGCCGTGGGCTCGTCGAGGGACGCAGAACTCGCGATCTCGGTGACGTCCGGCCGGCGCGCGGCCTGGATTGGGCTCATTTGGCGGGGCTGGTGGTCCTGTCCGTCGTTGCCGGCCCCACTTGCGCGCAGACGCCGCCGCAAGCCGACGTATCCCCGAGCCCTGCCGATCAGGAGAAGGGGAGTGGACGATCATCCGCCACTATCGCCGGCGCGGCGGACGACATCGTCGTGACCGCCCGCTATGGCGACGCGGTCGTGGCTCCGGAAGCCGAGCTCAACGAAAGCGAGATCGGCATCTATGGCGCCGACAGCATCGGCGAGCTGATCCAGAACATCAAACCGCTGATCAACGACCAGCAGCCGGTCCTTCTCGTGAACGGGAAGCGGATCGGCACGGCGGCCGGCATCACCGGCTTTCCTCCGGAGGCGCTCGCCCGTCTCGCCATCCTGCCTCCCGAGGCTGCAGCCCGATACGGCTATCCGTCCGATCAGCGGGTCGTGAACCTGGTGCTGAAGAAGAAGTTCTCCAGCTGGCATACGGAAGCCGGTCTGACCCTGCCGACGGCCGGCGGGCGCGACAGCGAGCGATTGTCGGTCGGGCGGGTCGTGATCGACGGGCCGACGCAGTGGAATGCGCAGGCGCAGATCTCGCGCGACAGCAGCCTGCTCAAAAGCGAGCGGCGGATCCCGCGCGGCGCCCCCGTCGACCTCGCCGGTCACATCGAAGGCGCGAACGGAGGCGAGATCGATCCCGAGCTCAGCCTGCTGGCGGGCAGACCGATCATGATCGCAGGCATTCCGCCAGGCGCGGTGTTCCACCCGCCCGCGCTGGACGATTTCGCCGCAACCGCGGATACGGTCCGATGGGGCGATCCGAACGCCTATGAGAGCCTGCTGCCGTCGAGCCGCTCGCTGTCGTTCAACGCAGGCGTCACCCGCCCGTTGGGGACGTTTTCGGGCTCGCTCAATATCAACGCGACCACCGGCAGCAGCACGCAACTCCACGGGCTCGCGACGGCCGCGGTCACGCTGCCGGCGGACAATCCCTGGTCTCCCTTCGCCGACGATGTCGCGCTCATACGCGGTCTCGACGGCGCTCGGGCGCTGCGCAACACCCAGCGGACCGAGACGCTGGGCCTGTCGCTGTCGCTGTCCGGGGCGATCGGCGAGTGGCAGACCACGGTCATCGCGAACTATCTGCGCGGCTGGTCCAACGGCACTTTCGAGCGCGGGATCGATGCCGGCGCGGTTCAGGACCTGATCGACCGGAATGATCCGTCGTTCAATCCCTATGGTCCCTGGCAGCGGACATTGCTGCTGGTCGACCGGAACCGATCGACGAACGAGAGCCTGAATGTCCAGCTCAACGTCTCCAAGACCATCCTCTCGCTTCCGGCCGGGCAGGTGAGCTCCAATCTTTCGATCGCCGCGAACCGCAGCAATTCGGTGAACAGCCGTATCGACGATGCCGCCGGCACGAGCTTGCGAAGCGCGGCGCAGCGGGACCGGCTCACCATCCAGGAAACGATCAGCATTCCGATCGCCAGCCGCAGCGCGGACGTCCTCGCCCCGCTGGGGGACCTGTCGGCCGATCTGTCGGGCGGTGTGGAGCTGGGCACGAGCGTCAGACCGCAGCCGCGGTTCACCGGAAAGCTGATCTGGTCGCCGGTCCCCATTCTCCAGCTCCGCGGTTCGTTCAGCTACGAGGAGATGGCGCCGAGCGTCGATCTGCTCGACGGCCCGCGGATCGAGACCATTACCCAGGTCTATGACTTCATCCGTCAGGAAATGGCCGAGCCGGTCTGGATCACCGGAGGAAATCCGGACCTTCGGCGCGGAAGCCGGCGCAACCTTTCACTCA
This sequence comes from Sphingomonas astragali, assembly GCF_051400615.1. NCBI lineage: Bacteria > Pseudomonadati > Pseudomonadota > Alphaproteobacteria > Sphingomonadales > Sphingomonadaceae > Sphingomonas > Sphingomonas astragali. Next base: position 535,836 of record NZ_JBLFFH010000002.1, on the reverse strand, counting down.
ACGGAATGCTGCGCCCGTTCGGCAGCCAGGTCGCGACGATCAACCTGGGATACCAGCGGCAGGTCGCCGACGGCGGCGTCGGCTCGTTCCCGACATTCACGCCGGCGGTCGAGGCCGCCTTTCCGGAGCGGATCACGCGCGATGCGTCTGGCCGCCTCGTCTCGGTCGATGCGCGTCCGATCAACATAACGCGGGACCTGAGCGAGCAGCTCACCACGTCGCTGGTCCTGCGCCTGTCGACGGGACGGCGGCCGAAGGGAGCGCGCCCCGCCGGAACTGGCGCGCCGCTGGCCAGAATAGCGGACCCTGTTCAGCTGAGCTTGTCGATCAACCATCGCTGGCAGCTCAGAAGCGAGCTGTTGATCCGTCCGGGGATCCCGGTGTTCGACAGGCTGGGCGGCGATGGTGCCCAGCCGCGGCATAACGTCTCGATTCAGCTGGTCGCCGGCAAGCGCGGCATCGGCGCGACCTTGAACGGGAACTGGCAAAGCGCCGCCTATGTTCGCAACACCGCGTCACCGGGCGGGCGGAACGATTTCCGTTATCCGTCGACGACGCAATTCAACTTGGGCATGTTCATCGAACCCGAGCGACTCATGGCGCAGGCGGAAAAGGATTCGTTGCTTTCGAACCTGCGCATCACGCTGGATGTGCAGAACCTGTTCGACAGCTACCGGCGGGTTACGCTGAGCGACGGCAGCACTCCAGCCGGCTTCAGCCGCGATGAGATCGATCCCCTCGGCCGTACCATCCGACTGGGTATTCGGAAAAGATTCTAAGGCGAACGATCCTGTCAGCGGTCTTGCATCTTCGGGAACATTCTCCGTTATCCCCGAAGCTGCTCCTCGACCGCGTCGTGGAAGATGCGGATGCCGCGTTCGAGGCCGCCCAGGGTGATGCGATCGACCGCGCCGGATGCGAGGCCCTGCTGGCCCAGCTCGGCGGCGCGGAAATCCTCCGCGCCGAACACGCGGCCGTCGAGCAGCGCCCAGCTGCGTTCCCAATGATCGCGTGCCTTGTCGGTGGCGGGGGCTTCGGGGATCAACATGAAATCCTCGACCAGCACGCGGCCTTCCGACTGCGGCATCAGGACCATCAGGTTGATGTAGTCCGGACTGGCGACGAGCACCGCGCCGGGGAACATCTGATAGGTGAAGGTGATCGCGCGGCGGAGCTCCCCCCAGTCGCTGGAGGAGAGCGCCGCCTCGTCGGCGTCGCGGCCGACCGCCGAGCGCTGGTGCGGGCCGATCGTATCGGCTGTGGAGACGCCGTCCTTGAAGAACTTGCCGATCGTCTCCGAATGGAGGCGGGCGACGTGATAGCTCTCGAGGAACGCATCCATGATCAGCTTCCAGTTGGCGGCGACGTCATGGGTGCGGCGGCGGAACAGATGCTGGCCGGCGAGATCGAACGCCTCGAAATCCCGCGCGAGCGCGCGCGGCTCGGCGAAGTCCGCGTCCTCGGCGAAGGAGAACCAGATCAGGCCGCCGCCCTCGTAGGTCGGCAGGCGCCTCAGGCCGTATTCGGCCTTGTCGAGACCGGGAAAGGTTTCCGGACGCGGCACGCCGATCAGGCGGCCGTCGGGGGCATAGCTCCAGGCGTGATAGGGACAGACGAGGCGCGGCGCCTTCACGCATTCCTGCCCTTCCACCAGCCGCGTGCCGCGGTGGCGGCAGACGTTGAGCAGGACATGCGCTTCGCCATTGCCGTCGCGGGTGACGAGCAGCGGCTTGCCGAAGCCGTCGTGCGGCACCGCCATGTTGCGCTCCGGGAGCAGTGCCGAAGGCGCGATCACCAGCGGCGCGCGGGCGAAAATGCGCGCTCGTTCGGCGGCGAGCACGTCCGGGGACGTGTAGACCGTCGCATCGACGTAGCTGACCGCATCGGCGGCACGGCTGCCGCCTCCGGCGAGTCGGGCGGCGAGCGCGAGCTGGCCGCGGGTGGGCGCGTTCATCCTTCCTCTCCCGATCTTTTGCGCTAGTGTCGCGCGGTTGCGGGCGGGGAGCAAGTGGATGGCGACATGGGTTGGGGCGCGCATGGAACGGGGATTGCTGAGGACGATCGCGCCTTACGTCCGTCCCCGACCGATCGCGGCCCTGCTGCTGGGCATATCGAGCGGATTCCCGCTCGCGCTGCTGCTCGGCACGATGACCTTCTGGCTTGCCAAGGTCGGAATCGACAAGAAGACGATCGGCTTCGCGGTCGGCCTGACGACGCCCTATACGCTCAAGTTCCTGTGGGCCCCGCTGATCGATCGCGTGCGCCTGCCGGTTCTTTCGGCGCTGGTCGGGCAGCGGCGGGCGTGGCTGTTCCTGATCATGGCGCTGCTGTTCGGCGCGATCTGGATGCTGGGAGCGAGCGCGCCCGAGAAGCATCTCGGCGTCTTCGCCTTCTGGGCGATCGTCACCGCCTTCCTGAGCGCGACGCAGGACATCGTCATCGACGCCTATCGTATCGAGATCCTTTCGGACGAGGAATTGCCCTACGGCACCGCCAACAACCAGTTCGGATACCGTCTCGGCGCCTTCTTCGCGGGCGTGGGCACGATCGCGATGGCTTCGCCCGAGGCGCTCGGGCTCGGGTGGGCGATGGCCTATGGATTGACCGGCCTGTGCGTGATCCCGGGGTTGCTCGCTGCCCTGTGGGCAGGGCCGGGGCTGCACGAGCGCGCGATCGGGACCGAGCCGCGCCGGTCCTTCGGCCGGTGGCTGGAGGAGACGATCGTCGGACCGTTCCGCGAGTTCTTCGCCCGCCGCGGCGCGGTGCTGATCCTGCTGTTCGTGCTGATCTACAAGCTCGGCGACGCGATGGGGCAGGCGATGCTGAACCCGATGATCGTCGAGCTCGGCTTCACCGACACCGAGTTCGTCGCGATCAACAAGCTCGTCGGCTTCTGGGGGCTGATCGTGGGCGTGGCGCTGGCGCCGCCGTTCATGGCGCGGCTCGGCATGGGTCGCGCGCTGTTCGCGTCGGGCGTGCTCATGATGGTGAGCAACCTGACCTTCGCGGTCCTGGCCGCACAGGGGCATTCGACAACCTGGCTCACCATCGCCGTTGCGACGGAGCAGGTGACGAGCGGCATGGGTCTCGCCGTGTTCGTCACCTATCTCTCGGGGCTGTCGAACCTGGCCTATACGGCCACGCAATTCGCGCTGCTCTCGTCCTTCGCGTCGGTCGGGCGGACGTGGCTGTCGACACCGGCCGGCTATGCCGCCGACGCGTTCGGCTGGGTCGGCTTCTGGATCATGACCACGCTCGTGGCGGTGCCGGGCATGGTGCTGCTGTGGCTGCTGTGGAAGCGCGGCTTCGTGGTCGACAGCATCCGGCAGGTCGGAGCCGAGCCGCCATCCATACCCCGCGAAGACGCCGGCAAGGCGCGAGAGGGTGCGCCGGCATGATCCTCTCTGTCTCGGCGTGATCGCGGTACAGCGCGGGTGCCATGCGCCGTGCTGTGCATTGAAGCGCACGTCGCCGCGTGCTCGAGGGGCTTCAGGACAGGCGCCGGAAACCCGCGGAAATCCGTCGAAGGTCACGAAAGTCACGGGTAGATCGCCCCCCTCCGGATGAGGACTTCCGGTGTCAGGATCCCCGAAAATGTTGACTAAATTGACTGAGGTCATTGTGTTTGCGAGCCGATACGCCTTGAACGCTGCGCAGACGCGACGGGATTGCGCCGCTGACGCGGCGGCGACGCGCCAGGGACGCGACAGCAACGCGACACGGACGCGGCAGCGACGCGGCAGTGGCGCGACATGGATGAGATCGACAGGATCAAAGAGCGGACCGGCGCTTGCGCGGCTCGGACCGGGCGAGCCAAGCAGGCGAAATCCTACATTGCAAGGGAGGCGACAGGCCGACGGCTATCCGGTTCGGCTCTACGGCGCCTCGCCGGCGCAGAGCGCCGAATATCTGCGAGTTGTCCTGCTCTTCCTCCGTCACCGCGGCCTTGTGCCGGGGGCCACTCAGCCTCACGGTGAAGCTCGAACCTCTTGTCCAGCGCTTGCCTCCCGGTGGCCCCCGGCACAAGGCCGGGGTGACGGAGGGAAAGAAGGGGATGACGGAGGGAAAGAAACAGTGTCAGTGCTCCTGGCCGGAGCCCGGGCCGTAAGCGCAGTACCCATGATCCAGGGCTCTTGCTTCCGCAGGAGCACAATTCCGCTTCATCAGGATAGATTCTAGCCTCCGAGCGGAAGCCCCAGGTCGGCGAATGCGATCGCCAGCGCGGTCGCGGTCGCGAGCGGGCCGGCCGCGTCGCGCGTGCCGAGCACGTCGGCGAGCAGCAGGCCGGCGGTGCGTTCATTGGTGAGGCAGGTCCGCAGCACGTCGAGGATGCCCGCCTCGGCCGGAGTCAGCCGGGCGCAGCACCAGGGCGCGATCTGGATCGGTCCGGTGGTGGCGGTCGACAGCTCCATCATCAGCGTGCGCAGCAGGACGAGCGGGCGGCGGAAATCCTTGCCGAACGCGGTCATGAAGCTGTGCGCGACGCAGGCGTCGTCGAGCCCGCGCGCGCCCATCTGGCGGAAGCCGAACAGGATCAGCCGCGCGCCGGGATCATCGGGCGGGAGCGGCTGGAACAGCGTTTGGAAGGAACGGGTGGTCGTCATGGAATCGGCTCCGCTGATGGCGCCGGTCCAATGTTCATCGTCTGCTATTGCAAGTCAATCGCAATTAAGCCGATCATGTGGGCGGCTCGTCGTTGAGCGCCAGCACGATGCCGGCAAGGTAGAGCGAGCCGAGGATCAGCGTAGTGCCGGCGGGTGCGGCATCGAGCGCAGCGGGCACGTCCGGCGCGGTGTCGGCAGGGATGCCGTAGTCCCGGGCGAGATCGGCGAGGACCTCGGGCGCGTGATGCTCGTGGCCCGGGATCGGCACCGCGGTCAGCGAGCGGGCCAGCGGCGCGAAGGGAGCGAGCAGGCCGGCCGCATCCTTGTTGGCTAGCATACCGATAATCAGGTGGACTTGGCGGCCGCCGAGCTGGGCGGCGAGCGCGGCGGCGACCGCTTCGGCGGCGGCGGGATTATGGCCGCCGTCGAGCCACACCGGGCCTTTCGTACGGCGGGTAAGCGGACCGTCGGCGAGCCGCTGCATCCGCGCCGGCCAGCGCGCGGCAAGGGGAGCGGTACGCAGCGACTCTTCCGCGACGGGCACGCGATCCTGGCTGCGGATCATCTCGATCGCGAGCGCGAGATTGGCGTGCTGGTGCGTACCGATCAGCGCGGGACCGGGGGTACGGATGCTGCCGAGGCGGTCTCGGATCGAGAGGCCGGCGTCGTCCTCGATACGGAACGACCAGTCCTCGCCACCGGCGATGATCCTTGCCTCACCGGCACCGTGCGCGATCGCGGCGTGGACGTTGAAGCTCTGCGGCTGGATCACCAGCGGCCGGCCGGGTTTGCCGATGCCGGCCTTCTCATAGGCGATGCTCTCGATCGTGTCGCCGAGGAAGGCCTGATGGTCGATGCCGAGCTGGGCGATGCCGCACGCCGCCGGGTCGGCGACGACGTTGGTGGCGTCGAGCCGGCCGCCGAGGCCGACCTCGATCACGCAGGCATCGGCCGGCGTCTCGGCGAAGGCGAGGAAGGCGGCGGCGGTGGTGACCTCGAAGAAGCTGGCGCCGATGCCTTCGGCGCGGTCGAGCACGCGCCCGAGCAGCGTGGCGAGCGCGGCGTCGTCGATCAGCGTGCCGGCGAGGCGGATACGCTCGTTGAAGCGGACGAGGTGGGGCGAGGTGTAGACGTGGACGAGCTTGCCGTCCGCCTCCAGCGCGGCCCGGAGGAAGGCGCAGGTCGAGCCCTTGCCGTTGGTGCCGGCGACGTGGAACACCGGCGGCAGCGCGAGATGCGGGTCGCCGAGTCGGGCGAGCAGCTCGGAGACGCGGGCGAGACCGAGGATGTCGGCGCCGGGGGACAATGCCCACAGGCGGTCGAGATGGGCCTGGACGGCGGGATCGGTGGAGACGGCGAAGTCCATCTATCTAACGCCATCTCACCTTCGGGGAGAGGGGCAGTGCGGCAGGCGGGCGGTCCCGGTGAGACATCGTCCCCTCTCCCAACCCTCTCCCCCGAGGGGAGAGGGCTTTTGATCGCTCATGCCGCCTTCCGCTCCGTGCCGAGATAGCCGACCAGCCGCGCCAGCGTCGCCTTCAGCTCCTTGCGCGCCACGACCATGTCGATGAGGCCGTGGTCGAGATAATATTCCGAGGTCTGGAAATCGTCGGGCAGTTTCTCGCGGATGGTGTTCTCGATCACGCGGCGGCCGGTGAAGGCGAGCGTCGCCTTGGGCTCGGCGATCTGGACGTCGCCCAGCATCGCATAGGCGGCCATCACGCCGCCCGACGTGGGGTCGGTCAGCACGACGATATAGGGGAGGCCCGCGTCGTGCAGCATCTCGATCGCGACGGTCGAGCGCGGCATCTGCATGAGGCTGAGGATGCCCTCCTGCATCCGCGCGCCGCCCGAGGCGGTGAAGACGATGAACGGCGCGCCATTGGCGATCGCCGCTTCGCAGCCGGCGACGAACGCCTCGCCGACCGCCTGGCCCATCGATCCGCCCATGAAGGCGAAATCCTGCACGCCGATCACCGCCTTGTGCCCGTCGATCGTGCCGAGCGCGTTGACGAAGGCGTCCTGCTCGTCGGTCGCGGCGCGTGCGGCCTTGAGGCGATCGACGTAGCGCTTGGAGTCGCGGAAGCGGAGCGGATCCTCCGCCACCTTCGGGCTGGGCAGCACCTGCCAGCTCCCCTCGTCGAAATGATATTGGAAGCGCAGCTTCGGGCCGATGCGCTCGTGATGCTCGCAATGCGGGCAGACGTGGAGATTCTCCTCCAGCTCCTTCAGGAACACCATCTGGCCGCACCCCTTGCACTTGTGCCAGAGGTTGTCGGTGGTCTGGGCGCCGCGGGTGACGACGGCGGAAATGGCGTTGCGGACGCGGCTGAGCCAGCTCATGCGGGTTCCTTCCTTGCGGCGCGGATCGCGGCCGCGAGCGAGGCGATATAGTCGCGGATAGGGCCGGATGCATCCGCGCCGTGCCGGGCGACGAGATCGACGATCGCGGAGCCGACGACCACACCGTCGGCGACGCGGGCGACCGCCTGCGCCTGCTCGGGCGTACGGATGCCGAAGCCGACCGCGACGGGGAGCGCGGTGGCGGCCTTGAGCCGCGCGACGGCGGCGGCGATCGACTCCTGCGCGGCCTGCTGGAGGCCGGTGATGCCGGCGACTGAGACGTAGTAGAGGAAGCCTTCGGCGTCGTTCAGCACGGCGGGCAGGCGGGCGGCGTCGGTGGTCGGCGTGGCGAGGCGGATCAACGCGACTCCCTTTGCCCTGAGCGCGGGGCCGAGCGCGTCGTCCTCCTCGGGTGGGATGTCGACGCAGATCACGCCGTCGACTCCGGCCGTCGCACAGGCATCGGCGAACCATTCGGCGCCACGGCGGAGCATCGGGTTGGCATAGCCCATCAGCACCAGCGGCGTGTCCGGGTGCCGATCGCGGAAGCCCCTGGCCAGCGCGAGGACGTCGGCGGTGGTGGTGCCGGCGGCGAGGCTGCGCAGGCTCGCCGCCTGGATGGCCGGGCCGTCGGCCATCGGGTCTGTGAACGGCATCCCGAGCTCGATCACGTCGGCGCCGCCCTCGACCAGCGCGTCGAGGACCGCCGGCGTGGCGGCGGGGGAGGGATCGCCGGCAGTGACGAAGGTCACCAGGGCCGGGCGGCCCGTAGCAAAGGCGGCGGAGAGGCGGGTCATATCCCCGCCCCCAGCGCCTCTGCGACGGTGAAGATGTCCTTGTCGCCGCGGCCGGAGACGTTGACGACGATGATCTGGTCCGCCGGCATTTCCCGTGCCTTGGCCTCCAGTGCCGCCAGCGCGTGGGAGCTTTCGAGCGCGGGGATGATGCCTTCGAGCCTGCAGCAGAGCTGGAACGCGTCCAGCGCCTCGCGGTCGGTGACCGGCAGATATTCGACCCGGCCGCTCTCGTGCAGCCAGCTGTGCTCCGGGCCGATGCCGGGATAGTCGAGCCCGGCCGAAATCGAGTGCGCCTCGGTGATCTGGCCGTCCTCGTCCTGGAGGAGATAGGTCTTGTTGCCGTGGAGGATACCCGGCGCGCCGCCGGTGAGGCTGGCGGCGTGCCGGCCGGTCTCGATGCCGTGCCCCGCCGCCTCGACGCCGAGCATCGCGACCTCGGGATCGTCGAGGAAGGGGTGGAACAGCCCGATCGCGTTCGACCCGCCGCCGACGGCCGCGATCAGCAAGTCCGGGAGGCGCCCCTCCGCTTTCAGCATCTGCGCGCGCGTCTCCTTGCCGATCACCGCCTGGAAGTCGCGGACGAGCTCCGGATAGGGGTGCGGGCCGGCGGCGGTGCCGATGATGTAGAAGGTGTCGTGGACGTTGGCGACCCAGTGGCGCAGCGCCTCGTTCATCGCGTCCTTGAGCGTCTGCGCGCCGGAGGTGACCGGCTCCACCTCGGCGCCGAGCAGCCTCATGCGGAACACGTTCGGCTTCTGCCGCTCGACGTCCTTGGCGCCCATGAAGATCGTGCAGGGGAGGCCGAAGCGCGCCGCGACGGTAGCGGTGGCGACGCCGTGCTGGCCGGCGCCGGTCTCCGCGATGATCCGCGTCTTGCCCATGCGGCGCGCGAGCAGGATCTGGCCGATGCAGTTGTTGATCTTGTGCGCGCCGGTGTGGTTGAGCTCCTCGCGCTTGAAATAGATCTTGGCCCCCATGCCCGCCGCGGCGCCCTCACGGTAATGCGCGGTCAGCCGCTCGGCGAAGTAGAGCGGGCTCGGGCGGCCGACATAATGCTTCATCAGCCCGTCGAACTCGGCCTGGAAGGCGGGATCGTCCTTGGCGGCGCGATATTCCCGCTCGAGATCGAGGATCAGCGGCATCAGCGTCTCGGCGACGTAGCGGCCGCCGAACTGGCCGAAATGCCCGGTCTCGTCGGGCTGAGCGCGATAGGAATTGGGCGCGGTCATGAGCGGGCGACCGCTTGAAGGAAAGCAGCGATCTTGTCCACATCCTTGACGCCGGGCGCGCTCTCGACGCCCGAGGAGACGTCGACCAGCCGCGCGCCCGTCCTGCCGATCGCCTCGCCGACGTTGCCGGCGTCGAGCCCGCCCGAGAGCGCCCACGGCAGCGGATGCGCGAAGCCGTCGAGCAGCGTCCAGTCGAAGCGCAGCCCCATGCCGCCGGGCAGCGCGGCGGTGTCGGGGGTCCTGGCGTCATAGAGGATGATGTCGGCAGCGCCGCGGAAACCACGCGCGTCATCGAGGTCGGCGCGGGTCTTGACCGGCACCGCCGCCCACACGTCGCGGCCGTAGCGGGTGCGGATCGCGGCGGCGCGTTCGGGGGTGACCTTGTGGAGCTGGAAAGCGTCGAGCCATGGCGCGACGCTGTCGAGCAGCGTGTCGTCCGGACCGACGAACACGCCGACCCGCGTCACATGCGCCGGCACGCGCGCCGCCAGGGCCGCCAAACGCTCCGAGGAGAGATGGCGTGGGCTGGGCGGGAACATGACGAAGCCGACATGGCTCGCTCCGCCCGTGACGGCGGCCGCCAGGGCCTCGGGCGTCGAGAGGCCGCAGATCTTGGCGCTGGCGGGCATCAGGCGAGCGGCTTTTCGAGCACGACCATGAACAGCGGAGGGTCGAGCCGGATCGGGAAGTCGCAGCGCTCGCCGGTGCGGGCGTAGCCGCGGCGCTCGTAATAGGCGATCAGCTCGGCGCGGGTATCGATCACCGTCATCTCGATGCAGTCGGCGCCGAATTCGCCGCGCGCATAGTCCTCGGCGGCGCTGATCAGGAGCTTGCCGACGCCGCCGGTCTGGAAGCGCGGTTCGACGCAGAGCTGGCCGAGATAGGCGAGGCCGTCGCCGAGCCCGGTCACCGAGACGCAGCCGATCAGCGTGCCGTCGCCGCGCTCGGCGACAAGCAGGCGCTGATCGGGGTTGACGATGATGTCCTCCAGCACATCGAGGCTCGTGCGCGGATCCTCGAGCAGGTCCGCCTCGTGGGTCCACCCCTCTCGTGCGCTGTCGCCGCGATAGGCGCGCTCGATCACCGGATGGAGGCCGGGCAGGTCCTCGCGTGTCGCGAGACGAATCGTGAGGTCGGATGACATCGCGGCGGGATAGCCCGTGCGCTCGCCGTCGCAATGATGATTTTCTCGAAGCGCGAAGGAGGGTAGGTTCGGAGCCATGGATATCGATCAGATCGTGCGCTTCTTCGAACAGCGCAAGCGCCTGACGCACGCATTGCTGATGCTGGCGTCGGCCGTCGCCATCTTCGTCGCGGGGATGGAGTTCGGCGAGTTCCTGGCGATCGTGACCGGCGCCGCCTGAGCCGCGCTACAGCGTCGCCTCGATCGCCCGCGCCGCCTGGTCGGGATCCTCGGCCTGGGTGATCGGGCGGCCGACTACCAGGATCGAGGCGCCGGAGTCGAGCGCCTGGCGGGGGGAGACCACGCGCTTCTGATCGGCGGCATGGCTGTTGAGCGGACGCACGCCCGGCACGACGAAGAAGCCGTCGTGCCAGAGCTTGCGCGCCGCACCGACTTCCTCGCCCGAGCAGACGATGCCGTCGATCCCTGCCGAGCGGGCGAGCTCGGTCAGGCGCAGCACCTGCTCGTGCGGATCGGGCTTGAGGCCGATCGAGGTCATGTCGTCGCCGTCGAGGCTGGTCAGCATCGTCACCGCCACAACCTTGGTGTCGAGCGGGGCGGCGGCCTTGGCATCCTCCATCATCGCGCGGCCGCCGGCGGCGTGGACGGTGAGGATCGCCGGCTCCAGCGGACGGAGCGCCTGGATAGCTTTCGCGACGGTATTCGGGATGTCGTGGAACTTCAGGTCGAGAAACACCGGCAGGCCGATGTCGGCCATCTCGCGCACGCCGGTGCGGCCGTTGGCCAGGAAGAATTCGAGCCCGAGCTTGATGCCGCCGACGTGGTTGCGCACCCGCGTCGCCAGCGCTTTGGCGCGACCCAGATCCGGCGTGTCGAGGGCGACGAACAGCGGGCTCATAGCAGGGCCCCCGGGGGCGGCGGAGCGTCCTCCTCGATCGCAGGGGACGAAGGCGGCGGCGCCGCTGCGGCTGTCGCCTGGCGCAGATCGGCGACGGTGCGTTCGGTGGTGGCGAGACGATTGCGCAGCCGCCATCGGGTGGTGAGCCAAGCGAGCCACATCGGCACCAGCCCGGCGAGAAAGCAGATCAGCATCAGCAGCGGCAGGTTCACGTCGGCGACCAACCCGCCCCACAGCGACAGCGGCACCGTCGTCCAGTTGTTGATCGCGAAGGCGACCGCGAGGCCGACGACCAGGACGATCAGCAATGTCTTGAGGAATTGCATGAGCGCGGACCTTATGTGCGTCTGCGGCAAATGGCCACCCCGATCAGCCGATCTCCCGGCGCAGTTGCTCGAAAAGGCCCGGAATCGCGGCGAGGCGCGGTTCCTCCGCGTCGAGGATGGCGAGGAAGGCGGCGCGCTTGATCGCGGCGATCCGGCCCGGCTTCAGGCTGACGTTGGGCGGCAGGGTGGAGACGACGATGTCGATCAGCCGGTCGGCGCCGTGGAGGCGGCCCCACAGATAGTCGTTCTCGCGATAGGCGCGGCTGAAGAAGGCGCCGAAATTGTTGAACTGGGTGCCCTTCAGCGTCGCCGCCGCGCCGCCCGCCCGGATCGCCTTGGCGTCGTCCGGGGAAATGCGGTCGACCTTGACCGGATCGAACTCGTCGAGCCCCTCGCCCTGGAGCAGCGGCAGCGTGGCGATGTCGAAGAAGGGGAAGCCGAGATAGGCGAGCAGCAACGGCCGGCGCAGCTCCTTGGGCAGAGCGGAAAAGCCTTCCGACAGGCGGCGGTCGGTCTCGGCGTCGATGCCGGGAAGGTCCATCGCGGCGGCGAGCGCGTCGAGCAGTGGGCCGGCGTCTTCGCCGAGATGGCGGACCTGATCGCGCAGTGCCTTGTGCCGGTCGCTGTCCTGGAGATCGAGATAGCGGGCGAGGCTCTCGTAGAGCGCGTCGCGGAACGGCTGGAGCCGCTGGTCGTCACCGCCCATGTCCATCTCGGTCAGCCGCCGCGCCAGCAGCCGCAGCCGGCGGATGCGGAAGCCGAGGTCGTGTGCGCGCAGGAAATGGACGATCGCCGAGTTCACTGAAAGCTCGCCCGCAGTGGCCGGGGTTACGCCTCGTGCGGCGATCGCCGCGCCGACGCGGTCGCGCAGATGTTGCCGGCGGTCCGGACTCGTCTCTCCTCCGGCGCGTTCGAGCAGATCCGCCGTGAGTGCCGTCACGTCGACCAGCTTGAGCCGCGCATAGGCCGAATAGGACAGGCCGGCATTCTTCGCGGCGGCGATCTGGGCGCGGCGGCGCCAGGCCGCGAGGCGCGACGTGGTCGGATAGTCGAGGAACAGCGTGTAGCCGAAGATGCTCATCACCGCGCCCTCGACCTCGGCACGCAGCCCTTCGAGGATCGCGTGCATCCGCTCGATCCGTGCGGTGCGGGCCGCGATCGCGTCGAGATTGTCGCGGATCGGCTGCTGGCGCGGCAGCTCCGACAGCGCGCCGATGATGGTCTGGAAGAAGCCGGGCTGCTCGGCGGCGGTCGAGCCCAGCGAGAAATGGAAGCCGGGGACCGGATCGACATAGACGAAGCGGCGATCGATCTGGCGCTTGGCCGGGCGGTCGCGCAGCGCGTCGATCGCGGGGCGGAAGGGGGCGTTGGCGAGCACCGATCCGTCGATCAGCACCGCGCTCTCGGCGGCATTGGCGGCGGCATGGCGCGGCAGCACGCGCTCGACGAAGGCCTGGCGGGTCGGCCATTCGAGCCCGCGCTCGGCCACCACCTCGTCTATCTCGGCGAGACGGAGCGGCGGGAAGGCTCCCGGAAAGCTCGAGGTCGCGCGTGCGGCGAAGGCGAGCTCGATCGACTCGCCGCAGCTGCCCTGGCCTTCGTCGGAGAAAGGGAAGATCAAGCGGTGCTCGGTCTCGACCACTTCCGGCGGGGAATTGAGCCGCAGCCGTTCGGGATGGCCGCGGAAGTCGGTGACGGTGACGAACAGGTCGAGCGGCTGTCCCTCCGGCAGCAGGCGCGGTCCTTTCGGACCCGCCGCCATCGCGTCCAGCGCATCGAACATCATGTGGGTGAAGCGCTTGCCCCCGAACGGCGGCTCGAACCAGCGCGCGCGGACGAAGCGCTGGAGCTTGCGGCCGACCTCCTCGCGGGTCGCGGGCTCGACCGTCGCGGCGATCGCGTCGCGGCCGGCCGCCATCCAGGCGATCGGCGCCGCCCACAGCTTGGAAAAGGGATTGGGCGCGGCGTCCGGATCGAGCAGCGCCTCGACATCGGCATAGTCGAACCACATCTGGGTGAGCGGGTCGAGCGATTGTCCGGCGGCGATCGCCTGCGCCAGGAAGATGCCGTTGATCCCCCCGGCGCTGGCGCCGGCGATGATGTCGACGAGCACGCGCACGCGGAACTCGGCGCTGTCGGCGATCTCGTCCAGCAGCGCGTGATAGACCCCCTGGCTGCCGCCGGCGCGTTCGGAACCTTCGTGGAAGGCGTGGCTGGCGCGGACGAGGCGCCAGACTTCGCCGGTGATGCCATGCATGTAGACGGCGAGGCTGATGCCGCCATAGCAGATCAGCGCCAGCCTCAATTCCTTTTCGCGCATGATCTCCGGTTAGCTCCCCAGGCGTGCCAAGGCCAGCATCGGGTCAGGCGAGCGCGAGCTCGGCCCATACGGGCAGATGGTCGGAAGCGGTGCGCGACGCGGCGCTGGAATGCACGCCGCAGCCGGTCACCCTCAGGTCGCGCGACACCATGATCCGGTCCAGCCGCGCGACCGGCCGGCGGGCGTGGAAGCTCGGCCCGGTCTCCGCGGCGCTGAAATCACGGTTGAAGTCGCGCAGGCAGCCGGACCGGCGGCTCCACTCGTTGAGGTCGCCCATCAGCACCGTCGGGTGCTGCGTGGCGGCCGTCGCGACGTGGGTGAGGATCGCATGGGCCTGCCGTCGCCGCCACAGGCCCGAAAGGTCGAGATGCATACCGACCACCCGGAGCATGATCCCGTTCACCCTGACGTCGGCCATCACGGCGCCGCGCGGTTCGAGAGCGGGCAGGTGGATCGCTTCGCAATCGGCGACGATCGCGTCCTTGCGGACCAGCAGCGCGTTGCCGTGCCAGCCCATGCTGTGCGCGCGCACCCCGAAGGGAACGGCCTTCCACGGGCTGTGCTCCTCGAGCAGATGGAGCGAGATCACCCCTTCGCGCCGGCCGAAGCGGCGGTCGGCCTCCTGCAGCGCGATCACGTCCGCGTCGATCTCGCGCAACACTTCGAGCGTCCGCTCCGGGAGGCGGCGGCGATCGGTGCCGATCGCCTTGCGCATGTTGTAGCTCGCGACCCTGATCATCGCGGGCCGATGTAGCGAAACCGGATCAGCGCTGCACTCCGCGCTGGCGCCGTGCCTCGTCGGCCGCCTGTTCGAGGTTGCGCGCGGTCTGCTCCGCCGCCTCCGGCGTCATCGTGATCGCGACGCCGTTCGGCCCGTCCAGCACGACCGTTCCTTGTTCTGCGGCGGCGTGACCCGGCTGCTGCTCCAATTTGTTCCTGTCGCGCATTTGCGATCTCCACGCATGGTCGCGCGGGAACGGTCGAGCGGGGCCAGGGTTGCGCCGGCGGTCCACTCATTTGCGCCGGAGCTCGATCGTGGCGGCGAGTCCGCCGCCCTCGCGATTGGCGAGCGCGATCGCGCCGCCCGCTTCCTCCACGATCGCCCGGGCGAGCGCGAGACCCAGGCCGATGCCGCCGGTCTCGCGGTTGCGCGAGCTTTCGAGGCGAGTGAAGGGATCGAACACCGCGGCGAGCTTGTCGGGTGGAATGCCGGGACCGCGGTCGAGCACCTCGATCCGCGCGCCTTGCGCCGTCGGGCGGAGCGTCACCTCCGCGCCGCCCGCATATTTGACCGCGTTTTCGATGAGGTTGCGCACCGCGCGCCGCATCAGCGCGGGCCTGAGGCGCATCGGCAGGCGCGGGGACTCCTCGGCCACGACGTCATGGCCGAGGTCGCGGAAATCCTCGACCACCGCGTCGACCAGCGCGGCGAGGTCGACCTCGACCGGCGGCTCGCTGGGGCGGCCGAGGCGCGCGAGCGAGAGGATGTCCTCCAGCGTGCGGTTCATCTCGTCGATGGTGTCGGCCATCCGCGCGCGGTCGGTCTCGTCCTCGACCGACTCGATCCTGACGCGCAGCGCCGCCAGCGGGGTGCGCAGATCATGCCCGATCGCGCCGAGCATCCGGTCCTTCTCGTCGAGCATCGCCACCACGCGCTTGCTGAGCGCATTATAGGCGGCGATCACCGCGCGGACGTCGCTCGGCCCCTGCTCCTCGACCGGCAAGGCGCCGTCGCCGGGATGGAAGTCGCGCGCGGCGCTGGCGAGCGCCCGCAGCGGGCGGGCGATGCGGTGCCCGATCCACAGCACCGCGAGCAGGACGATGCCGTAGAGGATCAGCGTCTGCGCGATGAGCTGCGCGATCAGCCCGCGCTCGGTCCGCGGCCATGGGACCGAAAGCGTCAGCCATCCTCGCTTCGGCGCCTCGACCGCCACCACCAGCTCGGCGCCGCTGCGGAGGAACCGACGGGCCTGATCCGGGCGCATGTGCTCGAAGCGCGGGTCGTCGGGGGCGATCGGCCGGATGCCCGTAGCGATTCGTCCCGGCGAAACCCCCGCTTCGATGAGACCCGAGCGGATTGCCGCTTCGACGTCCGGTGCGGAGGGCAATCTGGGTGCCACCGGGTTGTCGGCGACGAGGCGGACTTTCCCGCGCGGGCGGATATCGGTGAGCGGACGTCCATTGCCGAGCCGCTCGAAGGCATCGATGAAACGGGTGGTCGTCGGACCGGTGATCCCGGTGAAGCGCAGCATCCGACGCTCGCGTAGCAGCATACCGAAGTTGATCGCCTGCGCGACGAACAGCGCGACCGCGACGAGCAGCGCAAGCTGGCCGGGCAGGCTGCGCGGGCCGAACCTCACAGCTTGGTGACTTCGGCGGCGAGGGTGTAGCCGCCGCCCCACACGGTCTTGATCAGGGTCGGGTTCTTGGGATCGGTCTCGATCTTCTTCCTGAGGCGGCTGACCTGGTTGTCGATCGAGCGGTCGAACGCGGCGGCCTCGCGTCCCTGGGTGAGATCGAGGAGCTGGTCGCGCGTCAGCACCTGGCGCGGGCGCGTGACCAGCGCGAGCAGCAGGTTGTATTCGCCGGTCGAGAGCGGGACGGCGACGCCCTCCCGGTCGATCAGCGTGCGCTCCGCCGTCTTCAGCACCCAGCCGGAGAAGGCGTAGGAGCCTGCCTCCGGCCCATGCTGACGCACCCCGCCCGCCGCCACGCGCCGCAACACCACGCGGATGCGCGCGGCGAGCTCGCGCGGCGAGAAGGGCTTCACCACATAATCGTCGGCGCCCATCTCGAGCCCGACGATCCGGTCGGTCTCCTCGCTGCGGGCGGTGAGCAGGATCACCGGCGTGTCGCTGGTCGCGCGGATGTGGCGGCACAGCGACAGGCCGTCCTCGCCCGGCATCATGATATCGAGCACGATCAGGTCGATCGCATAGGCGTTGAGCCGCGCGCGGGCGCTCTCCGCGTCGCCCGACTGGGTCACGCGGAAGCCCTGCTTGGTCAGATATTGCGCAAGCGGCTCACGGATCGAACGCTCGTCGTCGACGAGCAGCAGGTGGGGAAGTTCGGCGGACATCTCCATGGCAGTTACCATATCGTCGCGCCATGGCCAGCGCCGGGCCGGGCGAGGAGGGTGACCGGCCCGGCGCTGGCGTCCGCGCTCAATTGCCCTCGGGGGCCGGCGGCGGAGGGGGAGGCGCGTCGCCGCCGGAGCGGCCGCGGCCCATACGCGACATCGCCGCCTGGCGCTCGGCGGCATCGATGAAGCCGTCGCCGTTGGTGTCGAGCCGGGCGAAGCGCTGATCGGCCTGGCCATCATACTCCGCGCGGGTGATCACGCCGTCGCCGTCCCGGTCGAGCCGGTTCAGACCGCGGCCGCCGCGCCGGGCGCCTTTGGCCGTGGCGGAACGCTCGGCAGCGTCGATTCGACCGTCGCCGTTGGTGTCCATGCGCCCGAAGCGCTCGCCGGACTGGGCGGCGAATTCGGCCTTGCTGATCTTGCCGTCCTTGTCGGCATCGAGGCGGTCGAGCATCTGTCCGCCCATTCCCCGACCCATCGCCTGCGGCGAACCTGGCGGCATCAGGCCGGGCGTCCGGCCGAAGCGACGGCCGAGCTTGCCGTGTCCGGCGTGGAACTCGTCGGACGTGAGCGCTCCGTCGTTGTTGGCGTCGAGCCTGGCGAAGCGTGCTTCGGCACTGGCCAGATATTCGGTGCGGGTCACCTTGCCGTCCTTGTCGGCATCGCCCTTGAGCGGCTTGACGACGGCGGTGGCAGGCGCGGTCTGCGCGGCGAAGGCGGCGCCGGTGAGCGCCGTGGCGCCGAGCGCAGCCAGGAGGAACAGAGGCTTCATTGCGGGCAATCCTTTCGCTGACGGGCCGCGATCGGTCCCGCTGTCGGAGATATGAACGGCCGGTGTCGCTGGCGTGTGTCAGGCCCCGCCGAGATTGTCGCAACTTGTCGCAGCATTCATCCTATCCGAACACCGCCACGCCCTGCATCGCCTCGACCACCGGCACGCCATCGGCGTTCCACATCGTCATGCGCTGGCTCGAATAGCCCCCGACCGCCCGCTCGGAGCGGGTATGGAGCAGCCACCAGCCGTCGGTGGTGACAGGGCGCGGCCGGAGCAGGTTCACGATCCACGTCATCGAGCTCATCGTCACTTTGTTGTCGCGGATCAGCGCGAAGGCGGCGGGCGGCAGCGCATCGGCGAGGGTGATCAGGTGCGTCTCGGGATCGAGCCCTTCGCGCTCGCGCAGCCGGCCCCAGCGCAGCCATTCGGCGCCCGAGACATGCGCCTTCATGTCGTAGAAGTTGAAGTTGCCGGTGAAGAACCCGGGCGGCCCGGTGTAGAGCTCGGCGCCGGCGGGAGGTGGCGCGTGCGGCGCGACAATGGTCTCGTCGTGGGCGATGCTGGAGGGCAGGTCGGCCATGAACACGAAGGTGGCGCGATAGCCCAATCCCGCCTCCGAACGGATCGTCGCCTCGACGAAGGCGGCATTGCGGCCGCGGCGCAGGCGCTCGGCGGTGACGGTCACGGTGCCGGACAGCGGCCCGACGAAGGCGATCAGCGCCGAGCGCAGCGGCGGCAGATCGGTGTCGCTGAGCTTTGCCGCGTGCAGTGCCAGCGCCGAGGAGAGGCCGCCGTAGGTGGTGCGGCCCTGGAGCCAGCTCGGCGGGACCTCGACACGGAAGCCGCTCTGGGCCGGCTCGGCGCCGGCGAGCAGTTCGGCGAGCGCGGTCATGCCGCTTCCTCCTTGGCCGCCTGGTAGCGGTCGCGCAGCTCGCGCTTCAGCACCTTGCCGATCGCGCTGCGCGGCAGCTCGTCCAGCATCTCGATGCCGCGCAGCCGCTGCGTCCTGCCGACGCGCGTGTTGACCCAGTCCATCACCGCTTGGCGATCGGGGCGGGTGTCGGGCCTGGCGACGAAGAAGGCGACCGGCGTCTCGCCCCATTCCTCCGACGGTACGCCGACCACGGTGCAGTCGGCGACCTCGGGGTGTTCCGCCATCACCGCCTCGATGTCCGAGGGATAGATGTTGAAGCCGCCCGAGATGATCACGTCCTTCTTGCGGTCGAGCAACGTCAGGAAGCCGTCCTCGTCGAAGCGGCCGACGTCGCCGTGGCGGATGAAGCGGTTGCCCTCCGCATCGAACCACTCGGCGGCGCTGGTCGCCTCGCTGCGCCCGTGATAGCCGGTCATCATCGCGGGCGAACGGCCGACCACCTCGCCCATCTCGCCGACCGGCACCTCACGGCCGTCGTCGTCGATCAGGCGGATGTCGTGGCCCTCGATCGGGCGGCCGACGGTGTGGAGCTTGTCCGGGAACATGTTGGCGATCAGCACGCAGGTGCCGCCGCCCTCAGTCATGCCGTAATATTCGACGAGCAGCCCCGGCCAGCGCGCGAGGACGTCGGCCTTGAGCGCGGCGGAGAAGGGAGCGGAAGTGCAGGTCTTGAGCCGGAAGCTGGAGAGGTCGAAGCGGTCGAACTCCGGCAGCGCCATGATCCGCGCATACTGGACCGGCACCAGCATGGCGTGGGTGGCGCGGTGCCTTTCCGCTGCCTGGACGAACTTCAGCGCGTCGAACTTGCCGAGCAGCACGCAGGTGCCGCCCCAGCCGAGCGTCGGCAGGAAGCTCACCAGCGTGGTGTTGGAATAGAGCGGCGTCGCGATCATCGTCACCGCCTCGCCGAACCCCGCCGCCGCATTGTGCGCGATATGCGCCCAGCGCATCCGGTGCGGCTGGACGATGCCCTTGGGCGTGCCGGTGGTGCCGGAGGAATAGATGATGTTGAACGGATCGTCGGGCAGGGTCTCGACCGGCTGCGGCCTGCTGCCCTCCGGTGCGATGAACCCCTCGTGCGCCATGCCGGCGTCGCTGTCGTCGAGCGCGACGCGCTTGGCGGCTATCGGCCTGTCGCCGAGCGTCGCCGCGGCATCGGCGTCGAGGTAGAGAATCGGGGCGCCGCTGTCGGCGACCATCGCCGCCATCTGCTCGCCGGTCGAAGACGGGGCGATCGGCGCCGGCACCGCTCCCGCCCGCAAGGCGCCGAGGAATGCGCAGGCATATTCGATCGACATCGCCGCGGCGATCGCGACCGCCTGGCGCTGCCGGACGCCGTCCCGCTGCAGCGCCGCGGCGATCCGATCCATCACCTCGTCGAGCTCGGCGTAGCTCAGGCTGCGGTCGTCCTGGATCAGCGCCGGCTTGCCGCCATGCTCGCGGGCATGGGCGGCGATCAGGTCGGGCAGGGTGGCGAAGCTGCTTTGGAGCAGGTCGGCAGCGGTGGGCATGGCTCTCCCCTTCGTTTCGGGGAGAGCTAGGCGGAAGCGGTGAGGAATGCCATACGCGATTTTCGAAAAAAATGGAGGTGAGCATGGCGGGAGAGGTTGCGGTCGTCACCGGCGGGGGCACCGGGATCGGGGCCGCGGTGGTGCGGGTGCTGGCGGCGCGGGGTGTCCGCTGCGTCGTCAATTACGCCTCGAGTCGCGATGCGGCCGAGACCTTGGCGGCGGAGGTGGGGAACGGGGCGATCGCGGTGCGGGCCGATGTCGCCGACGATGGCGAGTGCCGGGCGCTGGCCCGGGCGGCGGTCGAGGCGTTCGGACGGATCGACTATCTCGTCAACAACGCCGGCAAGACCAAGTTCGCGCCGCACGAGGACCTGGAGGCGCTCGACGCCGAGGACTTCATCGACATCTACCGGCTCAACCTGATCGGCGCGTTCCAGATGATCCGCGCCTGCGCGCCCGCGATGCGCGAGGGGCCGCACGGCGCGGTGGTCAACGTCGCCTCGGTCGCGGGCGTGCACGGGATCGGCTCGTCGGTCGCCTATGCGGCGTCGAAGGGGGCGCTCATCACCATGACCAGGAGCCTGGCGCGCGTCCTCGCGCCGAAGATCCGCGTGAACGCGGTGGCGCCGAGCTACGTCGGCACCGGCTGGTTCGCCAACCGGCTGGGCGAGGAGGGGCTCAAGGCGCTCAACGAGCGGATCGCGGCCAGCGTCCCGATGGCGATGGCCGCCACCGCGGAGGACATCGCCGGCCCGATCGCGATGCTGCTCGATCCGGCGAGCCGGGTGATCACCGGCGAGGTGATCGAACTCGACGCCGGCGCGCATCTCGACGTCGGGCTGTCACGGCGGCCGGGGAAGGAGATTTAGCCTCCTGCTCCCGGCACGCCGCCGAGCGTCAGGCGACCGCGGCCGGCGCCTCCTTCGGCGGCACATGGCCCAGCACCTTCCACACCACGATCGCCGCCGCCGCGAGCGTCAGCACCGCCGCCAGCAGAAAGGCCGCGCCGGGGAGGCCATGGTCGATCCCGAACGCCAGCGCCTGCGTCAGCATCAGCGGGCCCAGGATCAGCGAGACGCTGCCCATGCTGCCCATGCCGCCCTGAAGCTGGCCCTGCCGCGTCGCGTCGACCATGCGCGAGAGCAGCCCCTGGATCGACGGCATGACGAAGCCCTGCAGCGAGCTCACCACGAACAGCGCATAGGCCTGCCAGCCCGCGGTGATGAAGACATAGCCGGTGAACGCGATCGCCGAGCTCGCCATGCCGATCAGCAACGTGCGCCGCTCGCCGAGCGCCTTGACAGCGCGGCCGGTGAGCCCGGCCTGGACGATCACGCTCATGATGCCGACGAAGGCGAGGCTCCAGCCGATCTCGCGCGGGCCCCAGCCGAAGCGCGCGGTCGCCCAGAAGCTCCAGGTCGAGGGATAGACCATGTGCGCGAGCTGGAAGAGGAAGGTCGCCAGCAGCAGCGGCCCGGCGACGCCGGCATGGAACAGCGGGCGGAAGGCGCCGACGATGTGCGCGTCGGCTAGGGTGAACGGGCGACGGTTCTCCGGCTTCAGCGTCTCCGGCATCGCAAAGATCATCACGACGGCATTCAGCAGCGCGAGCAGCCCCGCGACGACGAACGGCGCGCGCACGCCCCAGCCCGACACCAGCCCGCCGAGCGCCGGCCCGATGATGAAGCCGAGGCCGAAGGCGGCGCCGATCAGCGCGAAGGTGCCGGCGCGCTTCTCCGGCGGGGTCACGTCGGCGATCACCGATCCGGCGGGGCCGTAGACCGCGCCCGCCGCGCCGGCGATCGCGCGGCCCAGGAACAACCAGGCGATCGTCGGCGCCCACGCCATCAGCGCATAGTCGACGCCGAACGACAGCATCGAATAGATCAGCACCGGCCGCCGTCCGAACCGGTCGGAGAGATTGCCGAGCACCGGCCCGGCGAAGAACTGCATCCCCGCGAAGGCGACGAGCATGTAGCCGGCGACGCGCGTGGCGTGCTCGATGTCGGTATGGCCGAGCTGCATCAGCAGCGTCGGCAGCACCGGCATGACGATGCCGAAGCCGATCGTGTCGATCAGCACCGCCGCCAGCGCGATCGGCACCGCGCGATGTTCGAAACGCATGTGAAAGCTCTCCCTGGCGCGCGCTGTTTAGAGCGGGTTTCGATCAGATTGAAGCCACCACCGTGCTCCTGCAAAAGCAGGAGCCCTGGATGATCGATCCTGTGCGTCCGTGAGGCCTGGACTCCTGCCTTCGCAGGAGCACGACCTTCCTACTCGGACGAGTGCTGGCAAGCCGGGGATCTCCGGCCGCGTCGCGCCTTCGCTTGTGATCCCGGCTTTCGCCGGGACGACGCGGGGGAGGCGAGGATGGCGGATCGCTCTTGACGGCGCGCTCTCCGTACCGCAGTTTCGAAACATGGTTCCGCGCCGCGGTCCGGCTGCGGGCGGAAGTGGAACAAGGTGTCGCCGAAGTTGCCATATGCGCGGTTCGGCGGTTCCAGGGATAGGAGAGGCAATGGCGACCCTGGCTGAACCGGAGACGGCAAGCGCGTTGGACGAATTCCGCGCGAATGTCCGCGCATGGCTGGCGGAGAATTTCCCGCCGTCGCTGAAGGGCAAGGACAATGCGATGTCGGCGGTCGAGGGACCGACCGAGCTGTCGCCCGAGGAGGCCGCCTGGAAGAAGGCGATGGGCGAGAAGGGTTGGGGCGTCCCGACCTGGCCCAGCGACTATGGCGGCGGCGGGCTCAGCCGGGCGGAGGCGAAGGTGCTGGCCGAGGAGATGGCGCGGATCGGCGCGTGGAACCCGATCGGCGGCATGGGCGTGATGATGTTCGGCCCGACGCTGCTCGAGTACGGCAGCGAGGAGCAGAAGCGCGAGCATATCCCGGCGATCGCCCGCGGCGAAGTGCGCTGGTGCCAGGGCTATTCGGAGCCCAACGCCGGGTCAGACCTCGCCAACCTGCAGACCTTCGCCGAGGACAAGGGGGATCATTATCTCGTCAACGGGCAGAAGACCTGGACCTCGGGCGGGCAATGGGCGGACAAATGCTTCTGCCTGGTGCGCACCGACAAGAGCCAGAAGCAGGGCGGCATCAGCTTCCTGCTGATCGACATGAAGGCGCCCGGCGTCGAAGTGAAGCCGATCCGGATGATCAGCGGCATGTCGCCGTTCTGCGAGACCTTCTTCACCGACGTGAAGGTGCCGAAGAGCGACCGCGTCGGCGAGGAGGGGCAGGGCTGGACGATCGGCAAGCGGCTGCTCCAGCACGAGCGCACCAACCTGTCGGGCGCCGGCGCGCGGCTGATGCCGGGCGGACCGTTGCTGGCGGAGCTCGCCAAGAAGTACGTCGGGACGGACGAGGACGGGCTGATCGCCGATCGCGAGCTGCGCGCCCGGATCGCCCGGTTCGAGATGGACTGGCGCGCCTTCCTGCTCACCGCGATGCGGGTGCAGGCGGAATCGAAGGCGGCGGGCGGGGTGTCGGAGGTGTCGTCGATCCTCAAGACGATCGGCACCAGGCTGGGGCAGGAGCGGGCCGAGCTGATCATCGAGATCGCGGGGCTGCAGGGGCTCGGCTGGGAAGGCGAGGGCTTCACCGGCGAGGAGCTCACCGCCACCCGGGCATGGCTGTTCGGCAAGGCAACCACGATCTACGGCGGATCGACCGAGATCCAGAACAACGTGATCGCCAAGCGCATCCTGGGGATGCTGGATCACCAATAGCGCGCAACAGACGTCACCCCGGCCTTGTGCCGGGGTCCACCGGGCCGCCGGCGCTGGACAAGAGGCTCGGGCTTCCCGTGTGCGGCGCGGTGGATGCCGGAACAAGTCCGGCATGACGGGTAGGAGTTTGGAGAGGGACTGACATGGCCGTTCTCAGCGAAGAGCAGACGATGCTGCGCGACATGGCGCGCGATTGGACCAGCAACGAGAGCCCCGTCGCCGCGTGGCGCAAGGTGCGCGATGCGGACGGGGCAGCGGGATACAACCCGTCGGTCTATGGCGCGATGGCCGGGATGGGCTGGACCGGGATCATCATTCCCGAAGCCTATGGCGGCAGCGATTTCGGCTGGCTGAGCCTGGGGCTGGTGATCGAGGAGACCGCCAGGACGCTCACCGCCAGCCCGCTCGCCGCCTCCGCCGCGGCGGCGTCGGCGATCGTCCTCGGCGGCAGCGAGGCGCAGAAGGCGCGCTTCCTGCCCCGGATCGCGAGCGGCGAGGTGGTGGCGACGATCGCCGTCGGCGAGGGGCCGCGGCACGATCCGGCGGCGATCGCGGCGCGGGTCGAGGACGGCAGGCTGAGCGGCACCAAGGCGTTCGTGGCCGAAGGCGACAGCGCGGGGCTGTTCGTCGTCGCGGCGGCCGACGGGCTCCATCTGGTCGAGGACGGGGAGGGGGTCGTCCGGTCGCGGCGGCATCTTGCCGACTTCCGCAGCCATGCCGAGGTGCGATTCGCCGATGCGGCCGCCGACAAGCTGGCGGAGGGCGGCGACGGGCTGCTCGACGCGGTGCTCGACCGTGCGGCGATCCTGGCGGCGGCGGAGATGCTCGGCATGGCGGGGCAGGCGTTCGAGACCACGCTCGCCTATCTCAAGCAGCGGGTGCAGTTCGGACAGGTGCTGGCGACCTTCCAGGCGCTGCAGCACCGCATGGCCGGACTCTACAGCGACATCGAACTGATGCGCTCGGCGGTCGAGGCGGGCCTCCAGGCACTCGACCGCGGCGGCGACACGCGCCAGGCCGCCTCGCTCGCCAAGGCCAAGGCCAATGAGGTCGGCAACCTGATGAGCCGCGAGTTGATCCAGCTCCACGGCGGCATCGGCATGACCGACGAATATGACGCGGGCTTCTATCTGAAGCGGATGCGCGTGCTCGAGCAGATGTGGGGCACGGCCGCCTGGCACCGCGACCGGTTTGCGCGGCTGAGCGGCTACTGAGGCCGAGGCATTCCCGGAAATACTTTGTTTCAAAAACCCGGTTCGGCGGCAGCGAACCGGGTGGCGACTCGTGTCCTTTTCGCCACCAATGAAATCCGTAGCGTTTTACAACGCGAAGAATGCTTGACGTAACGGTATGAGGAGAATCTATTCGAGATTAGGGTATGGCGCCGCCCAAGGTGCGCCGGCCTTAGGGAGAGAGATATGACCAAACCGCATCTGCTGTGTGCGTGCGCTTTTTGGGTTATCGGTCTGGCGGCGGCGCCCGCCGCGGCGCAGGACCAGGCGGAGGCCGACGCCCCCGACATCATCGTCACCGGATCGCTGATCCAGGGCACGCCGGAGGATGCGGCGCTGCCGGTCGACGTGATCGGCCAGGCCGAGCTGCTGAAGCAGGGCAACCCGACCGCGCTCGACCTGGTCAAGGCGCTGCCGACGTCGAGCGCGTCGCTGGGCGACGCCAACCAGTTCGACAGCCGCTCGCAGGGAGCGGAGGGCATCGCCACCGTCAACCTGCGCGGCCTCAGCCCGCAGCGCACGCTGGTGCTGCTCAACTCCAAGCGGCTCGCCACCGCGGGCAACGGGGTGCCGTCGGTCGACATCAACCTGCTGCCGCAGGCGGCGATCGGGCGGGTCGAGGTGATGAAGGACGGCGCCGCCGCGACCTACGGCTCGGAGGCGATCGCGGGCGTGGTCAACTTCATCACCCGCACCAACCAGGAGGGGTTCCAGGTCGCGGGCAACTATCGCTTCATCGACGATTCGGACGGCGATATCGACGCCTCGATCAGCTACGGGCACAAGGGGGACGGCTATCGGCTCCTCGTCGCCGCGGGTTTCCAGAAGCGCGGGCAGCTGCTCGCCAAGCACCGCGACTTCGCGATCCAGCCCTATGACGTGAACCCGCAGGGCGGCTGGACCAGCGGCGGCAACCCGGCGAACTTCCTGTTCCTGGGGCCGACCGGCGCGCCGGCGTCGGGTATCGCGGCGGATCGGTCCTGCACCTCGCTCGGCGGCTTCGTCGGGCAGGATGCGCGCTGCTACAACCAATATTCGGTCTATGACGCGCTGGTCGAGCTCGAGAAGCGCGGGCAGGGGTTCGTCGATTTCGAGGTCGACCTGGCGCCGAAGACGACGTTCGAGATCACCGCGCTCTACGGGCGCACAACCGTTCCGCACTATCTCACGTCACCGAGCTACCTGCTCACCGCGCCGCCGTCGCCGGCGAGCGGGGCGATCACGCAGAGCGGGTTCTTCGTGCCGGGCAACAATCCGGGGCTGGTCGCCTATCGCGCGGCCAATCCGGGGACGCCGGCGGGGATCGGGGTGCTGTTCCCGACGCTGCTGTTCCGGCCCTATCTGCTCGGCGGCAATCCGTCGACGCTGGGCGACGAGGATGCGCCGGGATCGTCGCGCGGGATGCGTAAGAGCGAATCCTTCCGCGTCACCGCGGAGCTGCGCGGCGAGGTAGCCGAGGGGCTCAACTACAACGTCAATTTCACCTACCACGACTATTACCGCTACATCGACGGCTACGATGCCTTCGGCGATCGCGTGCAGCGGGCGCTGCTCGGCTTCGGCGGGCCGAACTGCACCGGCACCACGCCAGGGGCGAACGGCTGCCTGTGGCTCAATCCGTTCGGCAATGCGGTGTCGGTCAACCCGGCGACCGGGGCGGTCAATCCCAACGCCAACGGGCCGGCGAACAGCGACGAGCTGACCGACTGGTTCTTCGTGCGATCGTCGACGCGGGTCGACACCGAGCTGCTGGTCGGCGAGGCGTCGCTGAGCGGCGGGACCGGGCTCAGCCTGCCAGGCGGCGAAGTGCAGTTCGGCGTCGGCGCGCAATATCGCAGGACGACGATCAACAACCGCTACGGCGTCAACAACAACCTCGCGACGATGCCGTGCCGGGACACGCCGGTCACGGGGAACACCGACCCGGCGGCGTGCTCGGGAGGATCGGCGCCGACCGGGGCGCTCGGCTTCCTCGGCACCAACCGCAATTCGGATCTCGCGGGCGACGTCTGGGCGCTCTACGGCGAGTTGCAGGTGCCGGTGTTCGACGCGTTCAACCTGCAGCTGGCCGCGCGTTACGAGGATTATGGCACGGGCGTCGGCTCGACCTTCGATCCGCAGATCCGCGCGCGCTGGCAGGTGACGCCGTGGCTGGCGCTGCGCGGCGGGTTCGGCACCACCTTCCGCGCGCCGACCTTGCCCAACCTCGACGCTGGGGCGGTGACCTCGCTGCAGATCATCGACACCGCCTTCCGCCCGGTCGACGTGTTCGGCAATCCGAACCTCAAGCCCGAGTCCTCGAAGAACTACGGCGGCGGCGTGCTGCTGAGCTTCGGCGGGTTCAACGCCAGCGTCGACTATTATCGCTACGAGATCGAGGACGTGATCGTCGCCGATCCGCTGATCGCGATGGTCAACACGCTGTTCCCGAGCACCGGCGGCAACACCTGCGCGGCCAACCAGGGGCTGGCCGACCGCTTCACCTTCTCGACCGGGCCGTGCACCGCCTCGACCGCGCGCACCGCGATCTCGCGCGTGCGCACCGAGTATCAGAACGGCGCGTCGATCACCAATTCGGGGATCGACGTCATGGCGAGCTACCGCAGCAACGCGATGTTCGGATCGGACGTCCGCTTCGAGATCGGCGGCAGCGCGACCTACACCATCTCCAACCGGATCAGCGACATCTTCGTCGAGGGGACGCTGGTGCAGAGCGGCTATGACGGCGTCGGGCTGCTCAACTACCAGACCACGCTCTACCCGGTGCCCGAATGGAAGGGGCAGGGCTGGCTGGAGCTCGGCTCGGGTCCGGTCGATGCGCGGCTGACGGTCACCTACATCGACGGGCTCTACGACCAGCGCGCCGACATCACGACGACCGGCGTGTTCGGGCCCAACCCGGCGCTCGGCGGCGAGCGCGTCACCGGCGGCGCCTTCATCGACAGCTTCACCACCGCCGACTTCACGCTGCGGGTGGGGGTGACCGACCGCGTCGACCTGTTGGGCAGCGTCTACAACATCTTCGACCAGGACCCGCCGTTCGCCCGCGAGGACTACAGCTACGAGCCGTTCATCGGCAATCCGCTCGGGCGCAGCTTCAAGATCGGCGTCAGCGCGAGGTTCTGAGCCTTATCGGAGCCCCGCCGCCGGGGCTCTTCCCTCCCCGGAGAAGCGTGAGCCATGGATGCGACCCCCTCGATCACCGCGCCGCTGGAACGAAGCCTGGCGATCCGCCGACGGGGACTGACGCTCGCGCTGCTGACGCTCACCTATTTCTTCAGCTACATGGACCGCCAGATCCTGGCGATCCTCCAGGAGGACATCATCCGGGACCTCAGGCTCAGCGACCTCCAGATGGGGCTGCTCGCGGGCTTCGCCTTCGCGATCTTCTACGCGGGGCTCGGCGTGCCGGTGGCGTGGCTCGCCGACCGCACCAACCGCGTGCGCATCATCGCGATCGCGCTGGCGGTGTGGAGCGGGTTCACCGCGCTCGGCGGGCTGGCGATGAACTTCTGGCAGCTGCTCGCGGCACGGATCGGCGTCGGCATCGGCGAGGCGGGGTCGAGCCCGCCGAGCCATTCGATCATCGCCGACCTCTATCCGCCCGAGAAGCGCGCGGGGGCGATGGCGGTCTATTCGCTCGGCGTCGGGCTGGGGGCGGCGTTCGGGACGATCATCGGCGGCACCGTCGCGCATTTCTACGGCTGGCGGACCGCGATGTTCGTGATCGGGCTGCCCGGGCTGCTGCTCGCGCTGGTGGTGTGGCTGGTGGTGCCGGAGCCCAAGCGCGGCCTGTCCGACGCGCAGCTCGCGATGGAGCCGGGCGCCAGGCCGACGCTCGTCGAGGGCTTCACCTCGCTGCTGCGCAACCGCGCGGCGCTGCATCTGGTGGCGGCGTTCACCATCACCTCGACGATCGGCTACGGCCATACCGCGTTCGGGCCGAGCTTCCTCATCCGCTCCTACGGGTTCGACAAGCTCCAGATCGCGACGATGATCGCGCCGGTGGCGGCGGTGCTGGTCGCGGTCGGCGCATTGGCGAGCGGCAAGCTGGCCGACCGGCTGGCGCGGCGACACGGGCTGCACAGCCAGGCGTGGATGGTGGCGGCGCTCAAGACCGTGGCGCTGCCGTTCACCGTCGCCTTCTATCTGTCGAGCGATCCGGTGGTGGCGGTGGCGATCTATCTCGTCGGCGTGACGTTCGGGGCCTGTTACCTAGGCCCCACCTTCGCGCTGATCCAGGCGGAGGCGCCGCTGCGGCAGCGCGCGTTGTGGGCGGCGATCGCGCTGCTGGTCAACAACCTGATCGGGCTGGGGCTCGGGCCGCCGCTGGTGGGAGCGATCAGCGATGCGCTGAAGCCGCATTTCGGCGCGGAATCGCTGCGGTACGCGATGTTCTTCTTCGCGGCGATCACGCCGTGGGCGATCTTCCACTATTGGCGCGCGGGCGTGTTGTTGAAGCGGCAGGAGGCGGCGAAGTCGTAGTTCGGGGAGGCGCGCCTGTCCTTTTCCAACTGGCGGCTCCGGGCGCTGGCGTTCGTGCTCCTGTGAAGGCAGGAGTCCAGGCCTCAAGCGTCTCGTCTGCCTCCTGGGCTCCTGCCTTCGCAGGAGCACTGTCCTTGCGTTGCTGAGGGCGTGAAGGCTATCCCGCCGCCCGATCGTCGAACAGGCCGAACGCCAGCGTCGAGGCGTACATCGCCACCGCGCGTTCGCGGGGCATGGTGCCGGCCCATTTGCGCATGTCGAACGCGGCGTTCTGCAGCGCCATCAGCAGCTGGCTGGCGACCAGCGGGTCGACCGGGCGGACCGAGCCTTCGGCGATGCCGTCGGAGATCATGCCGGCGAAACGGCGCGCGATGCGGTTCGAGCGGTCGATCATCGTCTGCCGCTCGCGCGGGGGCAGGCCGGAGAGCGCGGTGGTGCGCAGCAGCGGGCCGTGCTCCGAGAACTGCACGTCGAGCAGCGTCGCGATCACGTCCTGCAACATCTGCCACAAGGTGCCGCCGCGCTCGTGCACCAGGCGCTGGGCGTCGGCGATGGTGTCGAAGCTGCGCTTGTAGCAGGCGGTGACCAGCTCGTCCTTGGCGTCGAGATGGTGGTAGAAGCTGCCCTTGGTGACGTTGAGCTCGCTCGCGATCCTGTGCACCGAGGCACCGCGATAGCCGAGCTCGTTGATGAGGCGCGTCGCCGCCGTCAGGAAGGCGGCGCGGCCGGGCTCGCTCTCGTCGTGGGTCAGGTCGAGCAGCGTCGGCGCCCAGGCGGCGTCCGGCCGGGCGAGGCCGGTGCGGAACACGTCCATGATACGTTGCTCGACGCGCGGATATTCGTCGAGCTCGTAACGGGCGAGCCAGGCCGACAGCCAGAAGCTGTTCTCCAGCAGCACATGCGCGCGGGCGCCGTTGAGGTCCTTGATCGCGCGGGTGGCCGGCTCGCCCCAGAGCAGGCGGGTGCGGCTGAACACCTCGCGCCAGCCGGCGAGGAGCTGGTCGCGGCCCGGGCCCTCCATCGCGCGCAGGTCCGACAGCACCGCCAGCGGCTTCTCCTCCTCGCGGCGGATCGCGGCGAGGCGGGTCATGTTGATGGCGAGGAACCTGGCGACGCGGCGCTCGGGCGTCGGCTCCGCCATCGAGGTCGCCAGCATGTCCTGCAGCCGCTCGAGCGTATGCTCAAAGCAGGCGGTGGCCAGGTCCTCCTTGCGGCGGAAATAATAGGTGACGCTGGTGGTGTTGAGCCCGACGCGCGCGGCGACGTCAGCGAAGGTCATGCCCTTCGCGCTCTGCTCGTTGATGGCTTCGGCGGCCGCGGCGAGGATGGCGTCACGCTTGGCGCGGAACCGCTTCGTTCCCCCCTCCTCGGCCGCGCGGATCGGGTCCGGGGCGTTCATCTCCTCAATCTAGCAGGGGTTTTTTGAAACCAAAGCGTCTTTTTCCGCGGGAGCGTTCGGGACGCTTGACAGGCGTTACCGAAAATCGGGTATGGCCGTTCACGAGAACGACGCGAGCTTTGAGGAGAGGCGCCATGGACTTCACGCTGAGCGAGCGCGAGACCTATTTCCGTGATCGCGTGAAGGACTTCATCGACCGGCACATCCGGCCGCGCCAGGAAGAATACCGCCGCCAGCACGACGAAGGCGACCGCTGGAAGGTGATCCCCGTCGTCGAGGAGGTGAAGGCGATCGCACGGGCGCAGGGGTTGTGGAACTTCTTCATGCCGCCGCATTCGGGGCAGGCTCATGTCGACGACAGCTTCGCGTTCGAGGGCACGCAGCTCACCAATCTCGAATATGCGTTATGCGCCGAGGAGATGGGCAGGATCGGCTGGGCGAGCGAATGCTTCAACTGTTCGGCGCCCGACACCGGCAACATGGAGGTGCTGCATCGCTACGGCACGCGCGAGCAGAAGGAACGGTGGCTGAGGCCGCTGATGGACGGGGAGATCCGCTCGGCCTTCCTGATGACCGAGCCGGCGGTGGCATCGTCGGACGCGACCAACATCGAGACTTCGATGGTCCGGGATGGCGACCATTACGTCATCAACGGACGGAAATGGTGGTCGTCGGGGGTGGGCGATTCGCGCTGCAAGATCGCGATCGTGATGGGCAAGACCAACCCCGACGCCAAGCGCCATGCCCAGCAGAGCCAGATCCTGGTGCCGCTCGACGCGCCGGGGGTCCGGATCGAGCGGATGCTGTCGGTGTTCGGCTACGACCATGCGCCGCACGGGCACGGCGAGGTGGTGCTGGAGAATGTGCGCGTGCCGGTCGAGAACGTCCTCCTCGGCGAGGGGCGGGGGTTCGAGATCGCGCAGGGGCGGCTGGGGCCGGGGCGCATCCATCACTGTATGCGCACGATCGGCGTGGCCGAGACGGCGATCGAGGCGATGGCGAAGCGGCTCTTGTCGCGCGTCGCCTTCGGCAAGCGCATCGCCGACCATTCGGTCTGGGAGCAGCGCATCGCGCGGGCGCGGATCGACATCGAGATGACGCGGCTGCTGTGCCTCAAGGCGGCGGACATGATGGACAAGGCGGGCAACAAGTCGGCGCAGCTCGAGATCGCGATGATCAAGGTGCAGGCGCCGTCGATGGCGCTGCAGATCCTCGATGACGCCATCCAGGCGCATGGGGGGGGCGGGGTGTCCGACGATTTCGGATTGGCGAGCGCCTGGGCGAGCGTGCGGACGCTGCGCTTCGCCGACGGGCCCGACGAGGTGCACAACCGGGCGATCGCGCGGCACGAGTTCGGGAAGTACGGGGAGTATCGGGCGGATGCGGTGTCGAGCGGGGACGTGGGGGTGAGTCGGTAGCCCAGGGTCACGAAGGCTGTCGCCCGCGGCCTAGGCTCCCGCCTTCGCGGGAGCACGGATAGGAGAGACACATGAAAGCAGCCGTCCTGTTCGAGCCGAAGCAGCCTCTCGTGATCGAGGAGGTGATCGTCGCCGACCCCGGCCCGCGCGAGGTGCTGGTGCAGACCGCGGCGTGCGGGGTGTGCCGGTCCGACCTCCACTTCGTCGACGGCGTCTATCCGCACGCGCTGCCGACGGTGCCGGGGCACGAGGCGGCGGGCGTGGTGCTCGCGGTCGGCAGCGACGTCGCGCGGCTGAAGCCGGGCGACCATGTCGTCAGCTTCTTCACCGCCTTCTGCGGGAGCTGCGAGTTCTGCGTCTCGGGCCGGCCGTCGCTGTGCATCGACGCCTCGGTGCGCCGGCCGGAGGGCGCCGAGGCGCGGCTGAAGCTCGCCGACGGGACGCCGATCGCGCATTACCTCAACCTCTCCGCCTTCGCCGAGCGGATGCTGATCCACGAGAACGCCTGCGTCGCGATCGACAAGGCGATGCCGCTCGACCGCGCGGCGCTGCTCGGCTGTGCGGTGATGACGGGCGCCGGCGCGATCTTCCGCGACAGCGACGTGCGGCCCGGCGACAGCGTCGCGGTGGTGGGGGCGGGCGGCATCGGGCTCAGCGCGATCAACGCCGCCAAGATCGCGGGCGCGCAGACGATCGTCGCGATCGATCCCGTGGCGGAGAAGCGCGAGATCGCCTTGAAGATGGGGGCGACGCACGCGCTCGACGCCAATGCCGGCGACCTGGTCGGGCAGGTGCTGAGGCTGACCGACGGCGGGGTCGATTATGCGATCGAGGCGGTCGGGCGCGGCAACACCGCCGAGCTTGCCTGGACGATCCTGCGCCGCGGGGGCACGGCGACGATCCTCGGCATGATCGCGCCGGGGGTGACGGTGAACCTGCCGGGGCCGACCTTCCTCAGCGCCAAGAAGATCCAGGGCTCGCTGGCCGGATCGACCCGCTTCCCGATCGACATGCCGCGGCTGGTGCGGCTCTACCTCGACGGCAAGCTCGACCTCGACACGATGGTCGCCGAGCGGATCGGGCTGGAGGAGGTGAACGACGCGTTCGACAAGCTGCGCCAGGGCGACAGCGTGCGGTCGGTGATCGAGTTCGCGTGATGGCGGAGCGGCGGACCGAGCTCGAGCAGGTCAGCGATCTCGATGCGGCGCGGCTGGCCGCCTGGATGGCAGCGAACGTGACGGGGTTCGAGGGGCCGCTCACCTATGCCAAGTTCCCAGGTGGTCAGAGCAATCCGACCTATCGCATTGATTCACCCAGCGGACCCTATGTGCTGCGCCGCAAGCCGTTCGGGCCGCTGCTGCCGTCCGCCCATGCGGTCGACCGCGAGTATC
Organism: Sphingomonas astragali; assembly: GCF_051400615.1. Lineage (NCBI taxonomy): Bacteria > Pseudomonadati > Pseudomonadota > Alphaproteobacteria > Sphingomonadales > Sphingomonadaceae > Sphingomonas > Sphingomonas astragali. Next base: position 502,218 of record NZ_JBLFFH010000002.1, on the reverse strand, counting down.
GGCTGATCTCCGGCCTGCATCCGACCGGCTTCCCGGTCGCGCGGCCCCATGGGCTGTGCGAGGACGAGGATGTCATCGGCTCCGCCTTCTACGTGATGGAGCTGGTGGAGGGCGTCACCTATTGGAACGGTGCGTTGCCCGACCGCACCCCCGAGCAGCGCACCGCGATCTACGGCGAGATCGTCGACCGGCTCGCCCAGCTCCATCTGATCGACTATGAGGTGGCAGGCCTCGGCGATTACGGCAGGCCGGGCAATTATTTCGAGCGCCAGGTCACGCGCTGGACCAAGCAGTACCGGCTGGCGCAGACCGACGACATCCCCGAGGCCGAACGCCTGATCGAATGGCTGCCGCGCACCATTCCCGAGCAGCGGCGCACGTCGATCGTCCACGGCGACCTGCGCATCGACAACCTGGTCTTCGCCGCCGACGCGCCGCGGGTGAAGGCGGTGCTCGACTGGGAGCTGTCGACGCTCGGCGATCCGATGGCGGACCTGAGCTATTTCCTGATCAGCTGGGAGATGCCGGCCAACGGCGCCGCCAACATCGGCGGGCTGGCGGGCCGGGACGGCATTCCGACGATGGACGCGATGGCCGCGCGCTATTGCGGGAAGGCGGGGCTCGACGGCGTGCCCGACCTCAACTGGTATTTCGCGTTCGGCCAGTTCCGGCTGATGGGCATCGTCCAGGGGATCAAGAAGCGCTTCCTCGACGGCAACGCCTCGAACGCACAGGCGGCGCTGGCGGCGACGCGCGTGCCGGAGCTGGCGCGGAGCGCGTGGGGCTTCGCCGAGAAGGCGGGGGCGGTTTGACGGAACCGGCATCCGTCATCCCAGCGAAAGCGTGATGACGGAGGGAGAAGGAGAGGGACGAACAGGATGAGATTATTCGACCTGACCGGCAAGGTCGCGATCGTCACCGGATCGTCGCGCGGCATCGGCAGGGCCTCGGCCGAGGCGCTGGCCGCCCATGGCGCAAAGGTGGTGATCTCGAGCCGCAAGCAGGACGCCTGCGATCCCGTCGCCGCCGCGATCGACGCCGAGCATGGTGCAGGCACCGCGATCGCCGTCGCGGCCAGCATCTCCGACAAGGTTGCGCTGCAGACCCTCGTCGACCGGACGCGGCAGGCGTTCGGCCGGATCGACGTGCTCGTCTGCAACGCCGCGTCCAATCCCTATTACGGACCGCTGGCGGGGATCGCCGACGAGCAGTTCCGCAAGATCCTGGACAACAACATCCTGTCGAACCACTGGCTGATCCAGATGGTCGCGCCCGAGATGCGCGAGCGCCGCGACGGGTCGATCGTCATCGTCTCGTCGATCGGCGGCCTGCGCGGATCGCCGGCGATCGGGGCCTATAACGTCTCCAAGGCGGCCGACTTCCAGCTCGCGCGCAACTATGCGGTCGAATATGGGCCGGACAATGTCCGGGTGAACTGCATCGCGCCGGGACTGATCAAGACCGACTTCGCCCGCGCGCTGTGGGACACGCCCGAGGCGGAGAAGCGCAGCTCCGAGCAGACGCCGCTGCGCCGGCTGGGCGAGCCGGAGGATATCGCCGGCGCGGTGGTCTATCTCGCCTCGCCCGCGAGCCGCTACATGACGGGGCAGGCGGTGGTAGTCGACGGCGGGGTAACGATCTGATGGCGCGCTTCACGGGCAGGTCGATCATCGTCACCGGCGCGGGATCGGGCATCGGCCGCGCCTCGGCCCGGCTGTTCGCGGCGGAAGGCGGGCAGGTGGTCGCCGCCGACCGGACCGAGGCGGTGGACGAGACGGTCGAGCTGATCGCGGCCGCGGGCGGGACGGCAACGGCGATCCGGATGGACGCCGGCAGCGAAGGCGACGTCGCGCGCACCGTCGCGCTGGCGGTCGAGCGGTATGGCGGGCTCGACGTGATCTACGCCAATGCCGGCATTGCCGGCGGCATGGCCGGCATCTTCGAATCCTCGGTCGAACTGTGGACCGAGGTGCTGCGCGTCAATCTGATCGGGCCGTTCCTGGCGATCAAGCATGGCGCTCCGGAGATCATCAAGCGCGGCAGGGGCGCGATCGTCTGCACCGCCAGCGTCGCCGGCATCCGCTCGGGGGCGGGCGGGCCGGCCTATTCGGCGTCCAAGGCGGGGGTGATCAATCTGGTCCAGACCGCGGCGCAGCAGCTCACGGGCACCAACGTACGCGTCAACGCGATCTGTCCGGGCCTGATCGAGACCGGGATGACGCAGCGCGTGTTCGACTATGCGCGCGAGGCCGGCAAGCTCGACAAGGTCGGGCGGCTCAATCCGCTCAGGCGCTATGGCGTGCCCGAGGAGATCGCGCGCGCCGCACTGTTCCTCGCGTCCGACGACGCCGGCTACGTCAACGGCCAGGCGATCATCGTCGATGGCGGTCTCTCGTCGAGCCATCCGGTGACGCGGCAGGAATTCGGCAAGCCGGCGGTGTAGGGTCGATCCGACGGATCGATCCGATTCGGCGCCGATTATTAAAGGACAGTAACGATCGAAGGTTATTCTCCGCACTAATACCGGCAAGTCGCGCGTCGATCTCTCACAGGATACAGCGCCAAGTGGCGATTTCGCGACCGGTCGTGTCGAATTCGGGATGTCGATCCCTAGCAAGCTTGTGGTGGAAGCTGCTTTGCGTTAAGCGGACTGCGTCGTTCGGCCGAGGCCGGGCGTCGACGCGACGGTCCGGCAGGATCCGAGCCTGTAACTGTGTACGCGATCATCATCCGAGTTATCTCTCTCGAAAGGGGCTGTTTTCTATGCGCGCCAGACTTCTGACGTCAGCCGCCATTGCCATGTCTCTCATCGCCGCTCCGGCGCTCGCGAATCCGGCGGCTCGCCTGTCGGTCGCCAAGGCGTCGCAGGTTCGCGCGTCGTCGCCCGCCGACAAGGCGTCGCACCTTGCGTCGGGCGTGTGGATCGGCCTCGCGGCTGTGGCGATCATCGCCGGCATCGTCATCATCGCCGATGACGACGACGACGCGGACAGCAACTGATCCGACGGTTGCATGAATTCGGCCGCGTCCGTGGACGCGGCCTGAGGGATCGTCCGGTGGTGAAGGTCATCCTTCAATCGCCGGGCGATTTTCTTTTGCCCAGTGAACTTGCGCGGTCGTCGTTGTTGGGATAGCTTTGTGCGGTGCAGAAGATGATTGCACCCATGCTCGCATGGACCTTATGGAACCCAAGCGGGTGAGTTGCGTTACGAATCGCCTGAGGGTTAAACCGTCGAAGGGGTTACTTCATTATGCGTATCAGGCTTATGACATCCGCTGCGATCGCGCTGTCTTTGATCGCGACGCCGGCGCTTGCCAATCCGGCAGCGAAGCTTTCGGTTGCCAATGCGCCGCAGGTTCGCGCGTCCTCGCAGATCGACGGCAAGTCGCGGCTTGCTCCCGGAGCCTGGGCCGCCGTCGTCGGCGCTCTCGCCATCGGCGCCGGTGCGATCATCCTCGCGGTCGATGACGACGACGACGATTCCGACAGCAACTGAGAATTCCGGCTGCTAGCCGGTTTGCGGGCCGCCGGTTCTCCGGCGGCCTTTTTCTTGGGGCTAGAGCAGGATCAACTGAGATTGAGTCGTCATCCACGCGAAAGCGGGGATCGAGAGCCAAATGGGCCCTCGCTCGCGACCCTGGATTCCGGCTTTCGCGGGGATGACGATAACGTGATCACGCCTTAGGGTGTGTACCCAATGCCGCCAAAGATCCGTCCTCTCCGGTTTACAATAGTGAAAGTGCCTCTGCGAAAGCAGGAGCTCACGCGACTGGCGGTGTGTCCGTGATCGTTCGCAGGAGCACGATCGGTTTCATCCGGACAGGCTAACCGCGCAGCCGGATGAGGCCCTCTTGGGCGGTGCCCGCGACGAGGCGGCCGTCGCGGCTGTAGATCTTCCCGCGGTTGAAGCCGCGGGCGTGGCCGGCCCAGGGGCTGTCGGTAACGTAGAGCAGCCACTCGTCCGCCCGCGCCGGCTCATGCAGCCATACGGCATGGTCGAGGCTGGCGGTCTGCATGTTGTGCGACATCCAGGTGACGCCGTGCGGCAGCATCGCCGTGCCGAGCAGCGCCATGTCCGAGGCATAGGAGATCACCGCGCGGTGCAGCGCCGGATCGTCGGGCAGCGGTGCGATCGCGCGGAACCAGCTCTGATAGACGGGCGCGGATTTCTCGGGCTTATGCCATAGCCGCGGCGTCACCGGACGGATCTCGATCGGGCGGCGGCGCAGGAAGAAGGGGCGCATCCGCTCCGGGATCTCGTCGATCGCCTCGCGGCGCAGCGCCTGCTCGTTCCTGAGATCCTCGGGCGGCGGCACGTCCGGCATCGGATCCTGGTGGTGGAGCCCGTCCTCGGGAAGCTGGAACGAGGCCGCCATGTTGAGGATCGGCTGGCCGCGCTGCATCGCGATGATCCGGCGGGTGGCGAAGCTGCGGCCCTCGAAATCGCGCACGACACGGTAGATGATCGGGAAATCCTCGTCGCCGGGGCGCATGAAATAGGCGTGGAGCGAGTGGGCGATCTTGCCCTCGCCGACCGAGCGCTGCGCCGATTGCAGCGCCTGCGCGATCACCTGACCGCCGAATACGCGGCCGCGACCGCCCGGCTGGCGCGAGCCGCGATAGAGATCGGTGTCGAGTTCCTCCACGTCGAGCAGGACGACCAGCTCGGCGACGATCTCCGCGTCGGTGCGGCGGGGTTTCGGGGTTTCGTCAGAGATTTCGGGGTCTGCCATCCACAATCCGTTCGTGCTGAGCTTGTCGAAGCACCGTTCTTTCGCGCCCTCGATAGGAAGGAGGACGGCCCTTCGGCAAGCTCAGGGCGAACGGGGAGAGGTCAATAGCCGGCGTTCCTGGCGAGCATGTCGGCATGGAAATTGACGTCGCCGAACATCTCCGCGAGCACGCGGGCGCGCTTCATGTAGAAGCCGATGTCGAACTCGTCGGTCATGCCGATGCCGCCGTGCATCTGGATGCCTTCCTGCACCGCGAGCGTGGTGGCAAGCCCCGTCATCGCCTTGGCGACCGCGACCGCCTCCGCCGCACGCTCGTCGCCGGCGTCGAGCAGCTGCTGCGCCTTGAGGGTGGCGGCACGGGCGACCTCCATCTCCGCATAGAGATGGGCGGCGCGGTGCTGGAGCGCCTGGAAGCTGCCGATCGCGACGCCGAACTGCTTGCGCTCCTTCAGATAGCCGACCGTCATGTCCATCGCGCCGCCGCCGACGCCGAGCAGCTCGGCCGCGGCGCCGGCGCGGGCGGCGCGCATCAGCCGGCGGAGCGGATCGCGGCCGGCGTCGACCTCGCCGATCACGGCGTCGGCGTCGACCTCGACGTTATCGAACTCCAGGCGGGCGGCGAGGCTCGCATCGGCAAGGCGCTCGGGCGTGGCGGCGAGGCCGGCGGCGTCCTTCGGCACGGCGAACAGGGTGAGGCCGTCCATGTCCGCAGGGGCGCCGGCGGTGCGGGCGGCGACGATGATGACGTCGGCGACGTGGCCGTGGGTGACGAACTGTTTCCTGCCATTCAATTTGAAGCCATTACCCGAACGCTCTGCTTTCATGGCGAAATAATTGAGATGCTTTGGACCTTCGTCGATCGCGAGGGCGGCGACGGCGTCGCCGGCGATGATGCCGGGGAACCAGCGGGCGGCGTGGACGGTGCCCTTCAACGCTTCGACCGCCGCGACGGCGGTCGTGAGGAAAGGTGAAGGCGACAGGTTGCGGCCGATCTCCTCCAACACCACGCCGGCCTCGACATGGCCGAGGCCTACGCCGTTGTCCGCCTCCGGGATGAGAATGCCGGTGAAGCCCATTTCGGCGAACTGCTTCCACAGATCGCGGCTGAAGCCGGTCGGGTCGTTTGCATCGCGCAGGCTGCGCAGATGGCTGACCGGAGCGTGCTCGGCGACGAAATCCTTCGCGGTGTCGCGGAGCATCGTCTGTTCGTCGTTGAGGTAGAGGGGCATTGTCGTCTCCTGCTCCCTCTCCCCACCGGGGAGAGGGTTGGGGAGAGGGGCGGTGCCGCAGGCGCCGGTCTCGGTGAGACCTCATCCCCTCTCCCAACCCTCTCCCCAAAGGGGGGAGGGCTAAAGTTTGTCAGGCTCCGGGCAGTTCCAGGATCCGTTTGGCGACGATGTTGAGCTGGATCTCACTGGTGCCGCCTTCGATCGAGTTGGCCTTGGTCCTGAGCCACGCCCGTGCCGCCCCGCCATGGTGCGATGCGTCGCTTTCCCATTCGAGCGCGTCGGAGCCGCCGGCCACCATCATCAGCTCGTGGCGCGCCTTGTTCAGCTCGGTGCCGTAGTATTTCATCATCGAGGGCTGGGCGGGATGCGCCTTGCCGGCCTTGAGCTCGTCGACGAACCGCTCGGACATCGCCGTGAAGGCCTTGGCCCGCACCTCGAACAGCGCGATCTGGGCGCGCAGCAGCGGGTCGGCGAGGCGGCCGTCGGCGTCGAGGCCGATGGTCGCGATCGCGCCCTCGACCAGCGGGTTGCCGGCGGCCGAGCCGAGGCCCATGCTCGAGATCATCTCGCGCTCGTGGCCGAGCAGGTATTTGGCGACGTCCCAGCCCTTGTTCTCGTCGTGGACGCGGTTCGCCTTAGGCACCTTCACATTGTCGAAGAAGGTCTCGCAGAAGGGCGAATAGCCGGAGATCAGCAGGATCGGCTTGGTCGAGACGCCCGGGCTCTCCATGTCGAACAGGAGGAAGCTGATGCCGCCCTGCTTCGACTCCTTCGAGGTGCGGACGAGGCAGAAGATCCAGTCGGCCTTGTCGGCGTAGCTGGTCCACACCTTCTGGCCGTTGACGACATAGTGGTCGCCGGCATCCTCTGCCGAGGTCTGGAGGCCGGCGAGGTCGGAGCCGGCGTTGGGTTCGGAATAGCCCTGGCACCAGCGGATCTCGCCGCGGGCGATCTTCGGCAGGTGCTCGAGCTTCTGGTCCTCGGTGCCGTATTTGAGCAGCGCCGGGCCGAGCATCGAGATGCCGAAGCTGTTGAGCGGATTGCGGCATTTGAGGCGGGCCATCTCCTCGCGGAGGATTTTCGTCTCGGCCGGGGAGAGCCCGCCGCCGCCATAGTCCTTCGGCCAGTCGGGGACCGTCCAGCCGCGATCGGCCATGCGGTCCATCCAGAGCTTCTGGTCGGGGTTCTTCGAGTAATCCGCCTTGCGGCCGCCCCAGTTGATGTCCGCTTCACCGCGTGCCGGCTGGCGCATCGAGGGCGGGCAGTTCGCCTCCAGCCAGGCTCGGGTCTCCGCGCGGAAGGTGTCGAGGTCGGTCATCTCTCAGGTCCTCATCAGGTCGTGCGCCGCCTTGGCCACGGCGATCGCGGTGTGGTCGGCGAGCGTGTCGGCGATCAGCTGGACGCCGATCGGCAGGCCATCGGGGTCGACGGCGATCGGCACGCTGGTCGCGGGCAGCATCGGGAAGGTGGCGAGGCCCGGGAAGGCGAACTGCGCTCCGAACGGGGTGGGTTCGCCATCGATCACCAGCTGGCGTTCGGCGAGCGGAGTCGGGTCGTGCGGGAAGGCGGTGACGCCGAGCGTGGGGGTGATCACCGCGTCATAGTCGGCGAACAGGTGGTTCCAGCGGCGGCGGTTGCGGGCCTGGTGGTCGTGGAGGTCGAACCATTCGGCCAGCGTCGGCGCCGGCTTTCCTTCCGGCGGGACGCCGCGGGTGATCGCGATGTTCAGCATGTGCATGTAGTGGCGGTGCTGCTCGGCGAGGTCGGGCAGCAGCGGGCTGTCGCGGTCGACATGCGCGCCGGCGCGCTCGAAGGCGCGGGCGAGGGCGTCGAGCGCGGCGCGGATCGGCGCGGCGACCTTGGCCGACGGATGGCCGTCGAGTACCAGCAAGCGCCATTCGCCGGGCTCGCGCTGGGCGGGCCTGGGGAGCGGCTGGCTGGCCAGGATGTCTAGCGCCAGTGCCAGATCGTCGGGATCGCGCGCCATCGGGCCGATCACCGCCATCGCCGCGCGGGCGCCGTCGGTGCGGGGGAAGCGATGGCCTTCGGAGGAGAGGGCGGCATAGGTCGGCTTGTGGCCCCAGACGCCATTGAAGGCGGCGGGGACGCGGATCGAACCGCCGATGTCGGAGCCCAGCTCGAGCGCGACATAGCCGGCCGCCAGCGCCGCGGCCGAGCCGCCCGAGGAGCCGCCGGCGACCCGGTCGGGGTTGTGGGGGTTGTTGGTGCGTCCGTAAACGGGATTGTCCGCCTGCAGGTCTGCGAGCGCGGGCGGGACGTTGGTCTTGCCGAGGATGATCGCGCCGGCATTCCTGAGTCGCTTCACCGCCTCCGCGTCGGCCGTCGCCACATAGTCGCGGTGCTCGACGAAGCCCCAGCTCGTCGGCAGGCCGGCGACGTCGAAGCTTTCCTTCACCGTCATCGGCAGGCCGAGCAGCGGGGTGCGCTCGCCTTCCATGATGCGGCGGTCGGCCTCGTCGGCGGCGGCGCGGGCGCGGTCGAAGTCGCGGACGACGACGGCGTTGATGACGGCGTCGCCGGATTCGATGCGGGCGATCGCGGATTCGACCTCGGCGCGGGCGGAGGTTTCGCCTGCCGCAATGGCGGCGACGGTTTCTTGGGCGGTGCGGATCATTAGCCCTCTCCCCAGAGGGGAGAGAGAGATTTGGGTTTCCATCAAAATCCTTCCCCCTTCTCCGCCTTCTCGCGCAGCAGTGGGGCCACCTCGAAGCCGTGCTTCTCCAGCCCCTCGACGATCGTCTTGAGCCCCACCGTGTTCGCCCAGAACATCGGCCCGCCGCGGTAGACCGGCCAGCCGTAGCCGTAGATCCACACCACATCGATGTCGGACGCGCGCTGGGCCATGCCCTCGGCGAGGATCTTCGCACCCTCGTTGACCATCGGGTAGAGCGTGCGCTCGACGATCTCCTCGTCGGTCACCGCGTGCTGGGGCGTGCCGGTCTTCTTGCGGAACTCCTCGATGATCTCGGCGACGCGTGGGGACGGCGTCGGATTGCGCTTCTCGTCATAGTCGTAGAAGCCCGCGCCCTTCTTCTGTCCCCAGCGGCCCTCGGCGCAGAGCGCGTCGCGGATGCTCTCGATGCGCGTGGGATCGCGGTGCCAGCCGATGTCGACGCCGGCGAGGTCGCTCATCTGGAAAGGGCCCATCGGCATCCCGAACCCGACATGGACCTTGTCGATCTGCTCGGGGCCGGCGCCCTCCATCAGCAGCTTGTTGGCCTCGACCTGCCGCGGCATCAGCATCCGGTTGCCGATGAAGCCGAAGCAGACGCCGGCGACCACCGCGACCTTGCGGATCGTCTTGGCGAGCGCCATCACCGTCGCCAGCACGTCGGGTGCGGTCTTCGCGCCGCGCACCACCTCCAGCAGCTTCATCACGTTCGCCGGCGAGAAGAAGTGCATTCCCAGCACGTCCTGCGGCCGCGAGGTCGCCGCGGCGATCTCGTCGATGTCGAGATAGCTGGTGTTGGAGGCGAGGATCGCGCCGGGCTTCGCAATCCTGTCGAGCCTGCCGAACACCTCCTTCTTGACGTCCATGCTCTCATAGACCGCCTCGATGATGAGGTCGCAGTCGGCGAGGGCGTCGAAATCGAGCGTGGGAGTGAGGAGGCCGATCGCCTTCTCGACCTGTGCGGCAGTGAGGCGGCCCTTGGCGGCGGTGGCCTCGTAGTTCTTGCGGATCGTGGCCGTGCCGCGGTCGAGCGCCTCCTGCGCCATCTCGACGATCGTCACCGGGATACCCACCGACAGGAAGTTCATGCTGATGCCGCCGCCCATCGTGCCGGCGCCGATCACGCCGACCCGGCGGATGTCGCGCAGCTCGATATCCTCGGGGATGCCGTCGATCCTCGCCGCCTTGCGCTCGGCGAAGAAGATGTGGCGCTGGGCGGCCGATTGGGTGCCCATCATCAGCTTCATGAATTCCTGGCGCTCGAAGGCGATGCCGTCGGCGAAGCTCGCGCCCGAGGCCGCCTTCTCGACGCAGGCGATGTTGGCGAACGGCGCCTCGAAGCCGCGGAAGCGTCGGGCGTTGGCCTTCTTGAAGGCTTCGACCGCTTCCGGATCGGGCGTCACGCTCTTCTCGGAAGCACGGGGCAGGGGGCGCCAGTCGGCGACCTCGCGGGCGAAGGTGACCGCATCGGGCTCCAGGCTGTCCTCGCCGGCGAGGCGATCGATCAGCCCGGCATCGAGCGCACGCTCGGCGGAGATCGGGTCGCCGAGCGCGGTCATCTCCAGCGCCAGCTTGACGCCGGCGACGCGCGGGATGCGCTGGGTGCCGCCCGCGCCGGGAAGCAGGCCGAGCTTCACCTCGGGCGTGCCGAGCTTCGCCGACGGCACGGCGATGCGGTAGTGGCAGCCGAGCGCCACCTCGCAACCGCCGCCGAACGCGGTGCCGTGGATCGCCGCCACCACCGGCTTGTCGAGCGCCTCGATCGCGTCGACCACGGCGGGCAGCCAGGGCTCGACCGGCGGCTTGCCGAACTCGGTGATGTCGGCGCCGGCGAAGAAGGTCCTGCCGTCGCAGCGGATCACCACCGCCTTGATCGCCGGATCAGCGGCGGCTTCCTTGATGCCGGCGTCGAGGCCCTGGCGCACCGCGGCGCCGAGCGCGTTCACCGGCGGGTTGTCCGAGATGATGACGAGGACGTCGTTGTGGCGTTCGGTGCGGATCAGGGAGGTCATCGGTTCTTCTCTCCTCAAAAGGTCAGGCCAGCGCCGAGTAGATCAGCGTCTTGAGCTCGCGCCGGATCGGGTAGGTGTTGGAGGGCGACATCTGGGTCATGAACACCATGGTGATGCGCTCGACCGGATCGATGAAGAAGGCGGTCGAGAACATGCCGCCCCAATAATATTCGCCGACGCTGCCGGGGATCATCGACTTTGCGACGTCCTGGGTGACGGCGAAGCCGAGGCCGAAGCCGGTGCCGGCGTTGGTGGTCTCGCTGAACAGCGAGCGCGACATGGTGGCGAGGTCGGACTTGTCGGGGAGATGGTTGAGCGTCATCAGCTCGATCGTCTTGCGCGAGACGAGGCGGGTGCCGTCGAGCTCGCCGCCGTTCAGGCACATGCGGCAGAAGCGGTGATAGTCGAGCGCGGTCGACACCAGCCCGCCGCCACCCGATGCCAGGGTCGGCGGCTTGGCCCAGGCCGAGGCGTCGGCGCGGTCGTACATGATACGGCCCTTGCCGGCGACGAAGGTGTAGCAGTCGGTCAGCCGGTGGAGCTTGTCCTCGGGAACGTGGAAGAAGGTGTCGTCCATGCCGAGCGGCGCGAAGATGCGCTCGCGGAACACCTCCGGCAGCGGCTTGCCGGCGAGGCGCTGGACGATCGCGCCGAGCACGTCGGTCGACACCGAATAGTTCCATGCCTCGCCGGGCGAGAATTCGAGCGGCAGCTTGGCCAGCGCCGCGACGAAGCCGTCGAGGTCGAGGTTGCCGTGCCACGCCTCGATCTTGCCCTCGCGATAGGCGGCGTCGACGTTCGAGCGGTTCTGGAAGCCGTAGGTGAGGCCCGAGGTATGGCGTAGCAGGTCGACTACCCGCATCGGCTCGGCGGTGGGGCGGGTGACGAAGGGCACGCCGGCGCCGCCGCCGTCGTAGACGCCGATGCCCTTGAACTCGGGCAGGACGTGGTGGACCGGCGTGTCGAGCGCGACCTTGCCCTCCTCGACCAGCATCATGAGGGCGATCGAGGTGATCGGCTTGGTCATGCTGGCGATGCGGAACAGGCTGGTCTCGTCGATCGGCGGACCGCCCTCGCGCGCGGCGCCGAGGCTGGCGAAATGGACGATCCCGCCGTCGCGGCCGATCAGGATCTGGGCGTTGGGAAGCTTGCCCGAGGCGACGTAGCGCTCGTCGAGCAGCGCATCGATTCGCGCCAGGCGGGTGCGGTCGAAGCCATGATCCTCGGGCCGCGCCAGCTCCATCTTCCCTCCATACCAGTGTTTCGAATCATTGCTCTAGCCGTATCCGGCCGACGAGGCGCTTCTATTGCCTTGAGCGCGGCGCGAATCAACACTAACCTTCTTGGCAAGAGGTGACCACGCCCAAACCCGACTTTCGAGTGGAGAGTGATGTGACGACCGAGCCCCTGATCCCGCTTCCCCCCGGCTGGCCGAAGATGAGCATGGAGCAGGCCGAGGCGCTGCTCACTGCGCCCGGCGCCAAGTTCGAGATGGAGACGGTCGACATCCGCGGCGTGCCGACGCGGGTGTGGAAGCATTCGCCGCCGACGCTCGCCCTGCTGATCATGGCGTCGCAGCTGCATGGCGACCGCGTCTTCACCATCTACGAAGGCGAACGCGTCACCTACGCCGCCAACTTCAAGGCGGTCACGCACCTTGCCGCGAAGCTTCGGGAGATGGGGGTCGGGAAGGGCGACCGGGTGGCACTGGCCGCGCGCAACCTGCCCGAATGGCCGACGATCTTCTTCGCGATCACCGCCATCGGCGCGATCTGTGTGCCGCTCAACGCCTGGTGGACGGGCGGCGAACTCGAATACGGCCTGAGCGACTCCGGATCGAGGATCCTGTTCGTCGACGGCGAGCGGCACGAGCGGCTCAAGGACTGCTATGAGCGGCTGCCCGATCTGGAGCGCGTGGTCGTCACCCGCGCACGCGGACCGCTGGACGGGATCGCGGCGTCGCTCGGAGACCTGATCGGCCCGACCTCGGCGTGGGCCGACCTGCCGCCGGCGGCGCTGCCCCAGGTCGAGCTCGCACCCGACGACGACGCCACGATCTTTTACACCAGCGGCACCACGGGCCACCCCAAGGGGGCGCTCGGCACCCACCGCAACATCTGCACCAACATCCTCTCCAGCGGCTATTCGGCGGCGCGCTCGTCGCTCAGGCGTGGCGAGGAGCCTGCGCTGCCGGAGCCGCGCACGGTGCTGGCAGTGATCCCGCTGTTTCATGTGACGGCTTGCAGCGCGGCGCTGATGGGCTGTGTCGCCGTCGGCAACACGCTGATCTTCATGCGCAAATGGGACCCCGTCGCGGCGATGGAGATCATCGAGCGCGAAAAGGTCCACGTGACCGGCGGCGTGCCGACGATCGCGTGGCAGCTGCTCGAGCATCCCGATCGCCACAAGTACGATCTCTCGTCGCTCGAATCGATCGCCTATGGCGGCGCCCCTTCGGCGCCGGAGCTGGTGAAGCGCATCTACACCGAATTCGGCGCGCTGCCGGGCAATGGCTGGGGCATGACCGAAACGATGGCGACCGTCACCGGCCACAGCGCCGAGGACTATCTCAACCGGCCGACGAGCTGCGGCCCGCCGGTCGCGGTGGCCGACCTCAGGATCATGACCGTCGACGACGAGAATCCGCGCGAGCTGCCGGTCGGCGAGGTCGGCGAGCTGTGGGCCAGGGGGCCGATGGTGGTGAAGGGCTATTGGAACAAGCCCGAGGCGACCGCGGCGACCTTCATCGACGGTTGGGTCCGCACGGGCGACCTCGCGCGGCTCGACGAGGAGGGCTTCTGCTACATCGTCGACCGCGCCAAGGACATCATCATCCGGGGCGGCGAGAACATCTATTCGTCGGAGGTCGAGGACGTGCTCTACGCGCATCCGGCGGTGACCGACGCGGCGCTGATCGGCGTGCCGCACCGCACGCTCGGCGAGGAGCCGGTGGCGGTGGTGCACCTCGCGCCGGGGATGCAGGCGGGCGAGGCCGAGCTCCAGCAATGGGTCCGCGACCGGCTGGCGGCATTCAAGGTGCCGGTGGCGGTCCGCTTCGTGAAGGAGACGCTGCCGCGCAACGCCAACGGCAAGATCCTGAAGAAGGAGCTGAAGGCGATGTTCGCGGGGCAGGAAGCGGCTTAGGGTGTAGGCTCAATGCCGCCAACGGTCTGGACGGATTGGTCGGATCCTGCAGCCAAACTCCGGCGTCATCCCGGGCTTGATCCGGGATCCAGAGTTGCAAGCGACGCCGCTCGTGACCCTGGATCCCGGACAAGTCCGGCATGACGGATGGAGCGACGGTGCCTCGAGTTGCCAATGGCAATCGCTTCCGGAGAGCGACCTCCTTACCGTTCGAACTTCGGCGCCACGTCGGGCTTGAGCAGGTCCGGCGCGCTCATCATGCACGAGCCGTGGCGGCGCTTCTCGCAATAGCGCTGTTCGATAGTCCACTCGCGCACGCGCGACGTCGGTGAGCGGCGCGGCGGTGGCGATGTCGCGATCGGCGGGGGCGGGGCGAAGACCGGCGAGCCGGTGCGGGTGAAGTGCGCGCTTTGGGTCGGTGCGAAGCTGAACAGCAAGGCGGTCAGGACGATCATGCGCTTGACTCCCGAAGCTGGGGGCAGCGAACGCCTTTCCGGCTGAACCGGCGCTGAAGCGCGTCAGCGCGCTCCTTCGACGACGCTCCGCACCGCGCGTGCCCAGCCGTCGAGCCGCGCCTGTCGCTCGTCAGCGCCGAGCCGGGGCGTGAAGGTCTCGACGCGGCCGCGCATCGCCGCCGCCTCCTCGAGGCTCGCGAACAGGCCGCAGCCGACGCCCGCGAGCATCGCCGCGCCCAGCGCGGTGGTTTCGGCGAACGCCGGGCGCTCAACCTCGATCCCCAGCATGTCGGCCATGTCCTGCGCCATCCAGTCGTTGGCGACCATGCCGCCGTCGATGCGGAGGCACGACCAGTCGGCGCCGTCGGCGGCGAAGGCGGTCTTGAGGTCGTGCGCCTGGTGCGCCATCGCCTCCAGCGCGGCGCGGACGACGTGCGCGCGCGTCGCGGTGAAGGACAGGCCGGAGAGGCTGCCGCGCGCGTCCGGCTCCCACCACGGCGCGCCGAGCCCGGAGAGGGCGGGGACGCAGTAGACGCCGGCATTGTCCGCGACGCTCGCGGCCAGCGCCGCGGTCTCCTCCGCCGTCGCGATCAGGCCGAGGCTGTCGCGCAGCCATTTGATCAGGCTGCCGGCGACGAACACCGATCCCTCCAGCGCATAGGCGCGGCGCCCGCCGAGCTGCCATGCGACGGTCGCGAGCAGCCGGTGGCGCGAGACGGGCACGCGCGCGCCGTACTGGGTGAGCACGAAGGCGCCGGTACCGAACGTGCCCTTGCTGTCGCCGGGGGCGAGGCAGGCTTGGCCGATCGTCGCCGCCTGTTGGTCGCCGGCGAGGCCGCAGACCGGGATCGCGCCGCCGAACAGCGCCGTGGTGCCGAAGCGGCCGGCGCAGTCGACGATCTCCGGCAAGGCCCGGCGCGGCACGTCGAACAGCTCGGTGAGGCCGTCGTCCCATTGGCCGCTGCCGAGGCCCATCAGCAGCGTGCGCGAGGCGTTGGTGGCGTCGGTGACATGGAGACCGCCGGTCAGCTTCCAGACGAGCCAGCTCTCGACCGTCCCGACCGCCAGGCGCTCGCCTGCCTCGCGCAGCGCCGGCCAATGCCCGCACGCCCAGGCGATCTTGGTGCCGGAGAAATAGGGATCGAGCAGCAGCCCCGTGCGCGCCTGCACGCCGGGTTCCTCGCCGCGATCCTTGAGCCGGCGGCAGAGATCGGCGGTGCGCCGGTCCTGCCAGACGATCGCGGGGGCGAGCGGCTCGCCGGTGCTCCTGTCCCAGAACACCACCGTCTCGCGCTGGTTGGTGATGCCGATCGCCGCGATCCGCTCCGCTCCGCCGGCGCGCTCGACCATCGCCGCGGCGCAGCGGGCGCTCCTGTCCCAGATCTCCGCCGCGTCGTGCTCGACCCAGCCGGGGCGGGGGTAATGCTGCTCCAATTCCTCCTGCGCCGTGGCGAGGCAGCGGCCGTCGGCGGCGAACAGCATCGCGCGGGTGGAGGTGGTGCCTTCGTCGATGACGAGCAGGTGTTCGGTCATGGCGTGAGGCTAGCCCGCTTTTCTCCGAGGGGGAATTGCCGCTACAGTCCGGCCGAAAGGTGCGTTGCGTGGACGAAAAGCCGGCGAAGATCAGCAAAGCCGAGGCCGACGCGATCGTCGAGGCGACCGCCGCGGCAGCGCCGTCTCCGCCGCACGGCAAGGGAGACGCCGAGGAGGTCGAGGTCCTGCGGCGCGACCGCCTGCTCGCCGGGCTGACGCTGATCGCCGGGGTCGGCCTGGTCATCGCCGTGCCCTTCGCGCTTCAGTCCGGGTCGTCGTTCTTCCTTCCCACCACCGCCGCGATCGTCGTCGCGATCGCGCTGGTGCCGCTGCTCGAATGGCTGGAGGAGCACCATGTCCCTTCCGGCGTCGCCGCACTGATCTGCGTCCTGCTGTTCCTGATCGCGGTCAACATCGCGCTCGCCTCGATCGTGGTGCCGGCTTGGCAGTGGGTACGCATCCTTCCCGAGCGGCTCGACCAGATCCAGACCAACATCGCGCCGGTGATCGACTTCTACTCGAACCTCGAGAAGCTGGTGAACAAGACGCTCAGGCAGATGGCGCAGGTGCCCTCGCGCCAGCCGGTGGTGGCGCCGACCGCGCCGCCGCGCTCGGTGGTCGAGCTGTTCGCAACCTCGGCGCCGTCGGCGTTCATCGAGATGTTCTACGGCGTGCTGGTGGTCTATTTCTTCCTGGCGGGCTGGACGCGCACGCGGCGCAAGTGGATCACCAGCCGGACGAGCTTCGGCGGCGCGCTCGCGACGGCGCGGGTGATCCAGGACGTGGTCGACGACACCTCCGCCTATCTCGGCACGATCACCGCGATCAACGTGTCGCTAGGACTGATCGTCGCGGCGGCGCTCTACCTGATCGGGATGCCGACGCCGCTGATGTGGGGCGGGGTGGTCGCGCTGCTCAACTACATCCCCTATTTCGGGCCGATCCTGGCGGCGGCGCTGCTCGCGCTCGGCGGGCTGATGACCTTCGACGACCTGTGGTGGGCGCTGCTGCCCGCCGCCGTCATGGTCGGCTGCCATCTGCTCGAGGCGAATGCGGTGACGCCGTTCGTCGTCGGGCACCGGCTGACCATCAACCCGATCCTGATCCTGATCTCGCTGAGCTTCTGGGGCTGGGTATGGGGGACGCCGGGGGCGCTGCTCGCGGTGCCGCTGCTCATCATCATCCAGACGATCCTGAACGCCGCCGGCAAGCCGGACATCGCCGGCTTCCTGTTCGAGCACGGCACGCTGGTGCACGGCGACAGCGAGGGGCCGCGGCTGCGCGTGAGAAAAGGGGGCCAAACACCGGTTGACAGGGGTCAGGGCGGGCTCTAGGTGCCGCGCTCTCGCAGCGATACGCGGGTGTAGCTCAGTTGGTTAGAGCGCCGGCCTGTCACGCCGGAGGTCGCGGGTTCGAGCCCCGTCACTCGCGCCATTCCCGGCATTGGATACCGGGAATCAGGCGCGCCACCGCCCCGTCTCCATCCACATCAGCAGCGGCTTCAGCGGTGCGATCCAGACGATCCCGGCGACGAGATAGATGACCAGCTGCAGCGGCCAGGCGAGCGCGCCGATCGCGCCGGAGAAGCTGGTGACCAGCACCACCCAGACGGCGATATAGGCGAGCAGGGCGAACATGCCGGCGGGCTTGCGCCAGCTCGGCTTGGTTTCGGGAGTCACGGCAGAAGTCCTTGTTCGGTGACGACCGCGTGGAGCGGGACGTCCCAGGGATCGGTGTCGATCGCGAGCAGGCGCTGCACCGACCAGGCGATGCCGAGCCGCCACGCATCGGGATAGCGGGCGAAGGCGCGGTCGTAATGGCCGGCGCCCTGGCCCAGCCGGTTGAGCGAATCGTCGAACGCGACCAGCGGGGTCAGGATGATCGCCGGCGCCAGCGCCTCGCCGCCGCAGGCGGGCTGGCGCAGGCCGAACGGGCCGGGGTGGAGAGGGTCGCCGTCGCGCCAGGCGAAGAACCGCAGCTCGCCCTGCCGGTCGACGACGTGCGGCAGCGCCAGCGTGGCGCCGGCGTCGCGCGCGGCGGCGGCGAGCGGGGAAGGGTCCGCCTCGCTGCCGATCGGGATGTAGGAGGCGACGATCACCCCTGGCGCCAGGCGCGCGAGATATTCGGGCGGCGGCGCGATCACCGCGTCGCTCGCCATCGCGAAGGCGTCGCGCTCGGCACGCATCCGGGCGCGCAGGGCGCGCTTCCCATCGCTCATCGGAAATGCTCTCGGGAAGGGGTGGCGGGACCGCCGTGGCCGTGTGCCACGATATCCTCTGACGCACGGTACGTCAGGTGGGGACCATGTACGACAGACCAGGATCTGCGCAGGGACAGCCCCCATGGATGATGAATAGCCTCAGGGATATTTGGAGGCTCGTACCGGGCAGTGCCCGCCATTGCCCTATCTAGACCTGCACGGGACCATTCTCAAGGGCTGTCGCGAGGGATTCCAGCCGTTTGGCGATATGTTCCAGCACGGCGGCCACGTCTCCGTCGCCGCGGCTGCGGGTGCGCTCGGTCTCGACGAGCTCGTCGGCGAGCATCAGCGCGACGAACAGCATCATCCGCTCGCCGCCGGGCGACCCGGCCGCGCGGGCGGCGGCGTCGGCGTGGCGGTCGAGCCGGCGGCCCAGCGCCTCGAGCTCGGCTTCCTCGCCGTCGCGGCAGGCGACGACGTGGCTGCGGCCGCCGATGATGAGCTGGACCTCGGCCATCAGCCTTCGTCTTCCCGCGCGATGATCTCGTCGAGCGCGGCGATCGCGGCCTGGACGCGTTCGCGCAGGCGCTCGTGCCGACGTTCG
The DNA here is from genome assembly GCF_051400615.1 of Sphingomonas astragali. NCBI lineage: Bacteria > Pseudomonadati > Pseudomonadota > Alphaproteobacteria > Sphingomonadales > Sphingomonadaceae > Sphingomonas > Sphingomonas astragali. Next base: position 483,615 of record NZ_JBLFFH010000002.1, on the reverse strand, counting down.
AGCCCCGGCGTTCCGGTACGCAGCCGTGCCGCGGCGGTTTCGATCCGCGCCAGCGCGTCCTCGATCCTGCGCAGTGCAATTTCAGGCGCTTGGTCCGCCATTCCGGAGATGTAGCCCCAGGATTGCGGCGCGGCAAGTTCGGCCGCGGTTGACGCGGCGGGGTCTGCCCGCGCAAAGGCAGCGCGGCCGGCGAGTCGCCGGTGTCACCCGCTGCCAGGACCGCGCATGGATCAGATCTTCACCGCCCAGGCCAACGCCATCCGCGCGCTCTCGATGGATGCGGTCGAGGCGGCCAACTCCGGCCACCCGGGGATGCCGATGGGCATGGCCGACGTCGCGACGGTGCTGTTCACCCGCTATCTCAAGTTCGATCCCGCCGATCCCAAATGGCCGGACCGCGACCGTTTCGTGCTGTCGGCGGGGCATGGATCGATGCTGATCTACTCGCTGCTGTACCTGACCGGCTACGCGCGCCCCACCATCGAGGATATCCGCAATTTCCGGCAGCTCGGCAGCCCTTGCGCAGGCCATCCGGAGAATTTCGAGCTGCCGGGCGTCGAATGCACCACCGGCCCGCTGGGGCAGGGGCTGGCGATGGCGGTCGGCATGGCGATCGCGGAGCGGCACCTCAATGCCGGGTTCGGCGACGATCTGGTCGACCACCGCACCTGGGTGATCGCCGGCGACGGCTGCCTGATGGAGGGCGTCAACCATGAGGCGATCGGGCTGGCCGGGCATCTGAAGCTCGGACGGCTGATCGTGCTGTGGGACGACAACAGGATCACCATCGACGGCCCGACCTCGCTGTCGACCGACGAGGACATTCCGGCGCGCTATGCCGCGACCGGCTGGCATACGGTCGCGTGCGACGGACACGATCCGGCGAGCATCGCCGCCGCCTTCGACGCGGCGCTCGCCGATCCGCGGCCGTCGCTGGTCCGCTGCCGCACGATCATCGGCAAGGGCGCGCCGAACAAGCAGGGCACCTCCAAGACGCACGGCTCGCCGCTCGGGAAGGACGAAGTGGCGGCCGCACGCGTCGAGCTCGGCTGGACCGCGGCACCGTTCGAGGTGCCGGAGGACGTGCGCGAAGCCTGGCTTGCTGCGGGCAGGCGTGGCGCCGAGCCTCGCGCTGAATGGCAGAAGCGACTCGCAAGCTACGACAAACGGGTTGAATTCCAGCGCCGGATCGCGGGCGATCTTCCCGGCGACACCGGCATCGCCGGCCATATCGCCAAGCTGTTCGCCGAGCCGCAGAAGGTCGCGACGCGCAAGGCCTCCGAGCTGGCGCTGGACGCGCTCACCGTGGCGGTGCCCGAGCTGGTCGGCGGCTCGGCCGACCTCACCGGCTCCAACAACACCAAGACCGCCGCGACCGGGCCGCTGACCCGCGACGACTATGCGGGCCGTTACATCTATTACGGCATCCGCGAGTTCGGGATGGGCGCGGCGATGAACGGGATGGCGCTGCATGGGGGCGTGATTCCCTATGGCGGCACCTTCCTGGTCTTCTCCGACTATGCCCGCCCGGCGATCCGCCTGTCGGCGCTGCAGCGCGCGCGCGTCGTCTATGTGATGACGCATGATTCGATCGGGCTCGGCGAGGACGGGCCGACCCACCAGCCGGTCGAGCATCTCATGGCGCTGCGCGCGATCCCGAACCTGGAGGTGTGGCGCCCCTGCGACGTCGTCGAGACCGCGGAGGCCTGGGCGGCGAGCCTGGAGAACGAGGACGGGCCGTCGCTGCTCGCGCTGACCCGGCAGAACCTGCCGCAGCTTCGCCGCGACGGCGAGATGCTGGCGGCGAAGGGCGCCTATCGCCTGAAAGCCGCCGAGGCGGACCGCAAGGTGGTCCTGATCGCCACCGGCTCGGAAGTCGAGATCGCGGTCGTGGTCGCCGAAAGGCTTGAAGCGGCGGGCATCGGTGCCGATGTCGTGTCCATGCCTTGCTGGTCGCGCTTCGATGCGCAATCGCCCGAGTACCGCGCTGACATCCTACCCCAGGGCCCGCTCCGCGTATCGATCGAGGCTGGAACGACGATGGGGTGGGAACGCTATACCGGCCTCGACGGGCTGCGCTTCGGCATTGACCGCTTCGGCGCCTCGGCGCCGGCGGAGGCGCTCTACGATTATTTCGGACTGACGGCCGACAAGATCGCGCCCCAGGTCCTCGCCAAGGTGAAGGAGTGGACGGCATGACGGTGAAGGTTGCCATCAACGGTTTCGGACGCATCGGCCGCCTCGTCGCGCGCGCGATGCTGGAGCGCGGCGACACGGGGCTCGAGCTGGTGTCGATCAACGACCTCGCCGACGCCAAGTCGAACGCCTGGCTGTTCAGCCGCGATTCGGTCCACGGCAAGTACCCGGGCGAGGTCGCGGCCGACGGCAACGACCTGATCATCGACGGCAAGCGCATCCACGTCACCGCCGAGCGCGACCCGGCCAAGCTGCCGCACGCGGCCAACGGCATCGACCTGGTGCTCGAATGCACCGGCTTCTTCACCGATCGCGACAGCGCGCAGAAGCATATCGACGCAGGCGCGAAGAAGGTGCTGATCTCCGCCCCGGCCAAGGGTGCGGACCTGACCGTCGTCTATGGCGTCAACCACGACAAGCTCACCGCGGAGCATACGATCGTCTCCAACGCCTCGTGCACCACCAATTGCCTGGCGCCGGTCGCCAAGGTGATGAACGATTCGATCGGCATCGAGCGCGGCCTGATGACGACGGTCCACGCCTATACCAACGACCAGAAGATCCTCGACCAGATCCACAAGGACCTGCGCCGCGCCCGCGCCGCCGCCATGTCGATCATTCCGACCACCACCGGCGCCGCGCGCGCGGTGGGCGAGGTGCTGCCCGAACTGAAGGGCCGGCTCGACGGATCGTCGGTGCGCGTGCCGGTGCCGGACGGCAGCCTGATCGACCTCACCTTCGTGCCCAAGCGGGACACGACCAAGGAGGAGGTCAATGCGATCCTCAAGGCCGCGGCGGAGAGCGGGCCGCTCAAGGGCGTGCTGGTCTATTCAGAGGACCCGCTGGTCTCGGTCGATATCGTCCATACGCCGGCCTCGTCGACCGTCGACAGCCTGGAGACGGCGGTGATCGAGGGCAAGCTCGTCCGCGTCGTCAGCTGGTACGACAATGAGTGGGGCTTCTCCAACCGCATGGTCGACACCGCGGGCGCGATGGCGAAGCTGATGTGATGACCGGCGTGCTCGCCGGCATCGCCCGCCACGCGGCGCCCAAGGCGCCGATGGAGACGCTCGACCGCATCGAGGTGTCGATCGAGGGCGGCATCGCCGGCGATCACCGCGGCGGCGTGAAGGGACGACCCTACAAGCGCCAGGTGACGCTGATCGAGCGCGGCGACTGGCAGGCGGCGACCGCCGAGGTCGGCGCGAGCATTCCCTGGCAGGAACGGCGCGCCAACCTGCTGGTGGACGGTTTCGACCTGCCGCAGGCCAGCGGCACGCGGCTGCGCATCGGCGCCGACGTGGTGCTCGAAGTCACCGGCGAGACCGACCCGTGCGAGCGGATGGATGCGGTTGCGCCGGGGCTCTTTGCCGCGCTGAGGCCGGACTGGCGCGGCGGCGTCTCAGCCTTTGTCGTCGCCGGCGGCATCATCGTCGTCGGTGACCCGATCAGGATCGAATCATGACCCGACCCTTCAAGACCCTCGACGATCTCGGCGACGTCACGGCCAAGCGCGTGCTGGTGCGCGAGGATCTCAACGTGCCGATGGACGGCGGCACGGTGACCGACGACACGCGGCTGCGCGCCACCATTCCCACTGTCACCGAGCTCGCCGACAAGGGCGCGATCGTGATCGTGCTCGCGCACTTCGGCCGGCCCAAGGGGCTGCGCAATCCCGAGATGTCGCTGGCGCTGGTCACCAAGCCCTATGAGCAGGTGCTGGGCCGCCCGGTCCGCTTCATCGACGACCAGGACGCGGCCGAGGCGATCGCGACGATGCAGCCCGGCGACATCGGCGTGCTCGAGAACACCCGCTTCGACCCCGGCGAGGAGAAGAACGCGCCGGAGACGATCGACCGTCTCGCCGCGCTCGGCGACCTCTACGTCAACGACGCCTTCTCCGCCGCGCACCGCGCCCATGCCTCGACCGAGGGGCTGGCGCACAAGCTGCCCGCCTATGCCGGCCGGCAGATGGAGGCCGAGCTCGATGCGCTCGACAAGGCGCTCGGCAGCCCCGAGCATCCGGTGGCGGCGGTGGTCGGCGGGGCGAAGGTCTCGACCAAGCTCGACGTGCTCAAGCATCTGGTCGCCAGGGTCGATCATCTCATCATCGGCGGCGGCATGGCCAACACCTTCCTCGCAGCGCGCGGCGTCGACGTCGGCAAGTCGCTCGCCGAGCACGACCTCACCGGCACCGCCGAGGAGATCATGGAGGCCGCCGACCGCGCCGGCTGTACCGTGCACCTGCCCTATGACGTGGTGGTGGCGAAGGAGTTCAGGGCCAACCCGCCGACGCGCACTGTCAACGTGCACGAAGTCGCCGCAGACGAGATGATCCTCGATGTCGGTCCGGCCGCGACCGAGGCGCTGGCCGACGTGCTCAAGACCTGCCGCACGCTGGTGTGGAACGGCCCGCTCGGCGCGTTCGAGACGCCGCCGTTCGACACCGCGACGGTCAGCCTCGCCAAGACCGCGGCGGCGTTGACCAAGGAAGGGTCTTTGGTTTCGGTCGCGGGCGGCGGCGACACGGTGGCCGCGCTCAACCAGGCCGGCGTCGCCGACCAGTTCAGCTTCGTCTCGACCGCCGGCGGCGCGTTCCTGGAGTGGATGGAGGGCAAGGAGCTGCCCGGCGTGGCGGCATTGACGCATTGATCCGCGAGGCCTATGTTAAACTTGTTTAACGGAGGCTGCCATGCTGGGCGTGCGATTGCCGGAAGATGTCGAACGCAAGCTCGACCGGTACGCGCGCGCAGTCGGTCGCACCAAGAGCATGATCGTCCGTGACTGGATCGTCGAGCGGCTCGATCGCGATTCGATCGATGAGCAGATGCGCCGCGCCGCCGCCGTGATCGCGGCGCACGAGACCGACGTCGACCGCATCGCGCGCGACTCCGATACGGACGCGTGGCTGGCGACGCTGGACGAGGAAGACGGCGGCTATGACTGGGGGCCGAAGGGCCCCCCGCTGTGAGGCGCGGCGACGTCGTCATCGTTCGACAGCCGAACACGCCTGCCGGCAAGCAGCGCCCTTGCATCGTCGTTCAGCGCGACAGCACCTTGTCCATCGCGAACAAGGTGACGGTGTGTCCGGTCACCTCCACGGTACGAGGTCCGCAGGGCGGACGTCCGCTGATCCTGCCAACACCTGAAAACGGCCTTGCACGTCCAAGCGAGGTCGAGATCGACTGGATCTACACCTTCTCGCTGGACAGGGTGCTGGGCACGATCGGATCCCTCGACGAAGATATGCTCAGGCTGGTGGACGAAGCACTGCGTCGCTGGCTCGATCTCTGACGCGCGCGCCGCGTCAGCTCGACGGCGCGCGTTCGTTGAGCAGCGGGACGAGGATCGCGTTGAGCGCATCCAGGTCGAACGCCCCGGCCCTGGCGTAACGCACGCGGCCGTCGCGGCCGATCACGAAGTTGGTCGGCACGCCGCCGAGCGAGTCGTAAGGTCCCTTGATGCCGCGCGCCGAAGGGATTGTCATCTTCGCAAACAACGGCTTGAGCTTGTAGAGCGGCACCGATCCTTCGGTCGTGATCGCGAAGACCTTGAGGCCGTGCGAGCGCTGGAGGTTGTAATAGCGGTCGAGCAGCGGCAGCTCCTCCCGGCATGGCACGCACCAGGTCGCCCAGAAGTTGAGCACGATGACGTTGCCGCGCAGCTCGTCGAGCGTCACCTTGCTGCCGTCGACCAGCTTGAGCTCGAAATTCGGCGCGAGCATCCCGACCTTGGGCTGCGAAGGCACGCGTTCCGGCGACGCCGCCGTGGCGAACAGGGCGGCAGGCAGCGCCAGCCCGAGCATCGACAATGTCTTCATGAGGCCCCCCTCCGCCGCCGTTTGTGAGCGGGGGCCCGGCAGCCGTCAAGCGTCGGCGCGGCGGTCGAAGGTCAGGAACAGTGCCAGCAGCACGGCGCCTATCCCGGCCCCGATCAGCGCCGAGAGGCCCCAGCCGCCGCGCTCGTAGCTTGCAGAGCCGATCAGCGAGCCCATCGCGCCGATCAGGAACATTACCGTCATATAGGCGGCGTTGATACGCCCGCGCGCTTCGGGCGCGAGGCCGAAGATGATGCGCTGGCCGGTGATCTGGTTGAGCTGCACCGCCGCGTCGATCAGCACCGCCGTCACCGCGAAGGCGATGACGCTGCCCGCCGCCACCACCAGGTCGGCGGCGAGGAAGGAGAGGGTGAGCAGCAGCAGCGCGGCGAAGGTGGTCGCCTTGAGCTTGCCATGGTCGGCGAGGTGTCCGGCGATCGGCGCCGCCAGCGCACCGCCGGCGCCGGCGAGGGCGAACAGCGCCACCTCGGCGTGGTTCGCGCCGAACTCGCGGTAGAGGGTGAGCGGCGCGGCGGTCCAGAACAGGTTGAAGGCCAGGAACAGCAGCGACTGATAGGCAGTGCGCAGCCTCAGCTGGCGATAGCGGCCGAAGGTCCCGAAGCTGGAGGCCAGGATCGCGCCATAGCTCATCCGTACCGCCGGCCGGCGCTGCGGCAGCTTCGCCGCGAGCACCGCGCCGATCGTCGCCATCGCGATCGCCGAGACGACGAACACCGCGCGCCACCCCGCGATCGCGGCGATGAAGCCCGCCACCGGCCGCGCGAGCATGATGCCGGTCAAAAGGCCGCTCATCACCATGCCGATCGTGCGCCCCTGCCGCTCGTGGCTGCTGAGATGGGAGGCGAACGGGATCAGCACCTGCACGCCGACCGAGCAGGTGCCGACGATCAGCGACGCCAGCAGGAACAGCCCGGCGTTGCCCGAAGCCGCCACGCCGATCGCCCCGAGCACGGCGCCGACGGTGGCGACGATCACCAGCCGCTTGTTCTCGACGATGTCCGACAGCGGCACGATCAGCGCCAGCCCGAGCCCGTAGCCGAGCTGCGTCAGCGTGACGATGCCGCCCGCGACCGCCGGCGACAGGCCGACGTCGGGCGCGATCATGTCGATCAAAGTCTGGGCATAGTAGAGATTGGCCACCATCACGCCGCAGGCGATCGCCATCAGCAGGGTGAGGCCGGGCGAAAGTCGATGGGGCGGCGCGTGCATCGCTCGCAGATGCGCTGCGTTGCAGCAAAATCAAGCCGAAGCTTGCCGGTAGCGCGGAATTTCCGGTTTAGGCGCGTTGCGGACGGGCGAGGCGCTGACTATCAGCCGCGGCAAGGAACATAGAGGGGAGACAATGATGACGCCGATCGTGAGGGCCATTCTCGCCAACTACGAATCCGACAATCCGGGCGTGAAGGCCAATCTGGCCCGTATCCTGATGCAGGGACGCCTCGGCGGCACCGGCAAGCTCATCATCCTGCCGGTCGACCAGGGCTTCGAGCATGGTCCCGCGCGCAGCTTCGCGATCAACGAGCCGGCTTACGACCCGCACTATCATTACCAGCTCGCGATCGACGCGGGCCTCTCGGCCTATGCCGCCCCGCTCGGGATGCTGGAGGCGGGGGCGGACACCTTCGCCGGGCAGATCCCGACGATCCTCAAGCTCAATTCCTCGAACTCGTGGGCGACCTCGATCAACCAGGCGGTGACCGGCGGCGTCGACGACGCGCTGCGGCTCGGCTGCTCGGCGATCGGCTTCACCATCTACCCCGGCGCCGACGACATCTTCGAGATGATGGAGGAGATCAAGGAGCTCTCCGCCGAGGCCAAGTCGGTCGGCATCGCCACCGTGATCTGGTCGTACCCGCGCGGCGGCAAGCTCACCAAGGACGGCGAGCTCGCGCTCGACGTCGGCGCCTATGCCGCGCACATGGCGGCGCTGCTCGGCGCGCACGTTATCAAGGTCAAGCTGCCCTCCGCGCACATCGAGCAGAAGGATGCGCAGAAGGCTTATGAGAGTGCAGACTGGTCGAAGCAGTCGGACCGGGTGAAGCATGTCGTGAAGGCCTGCTTCAACGGCCGCCGCATCGTCGTCTTCTCGGGCGGCGCCGCCAAGGGCGAGGACGCGGTCTACCAGGACGCGCGCGACATCCGCGACGGCGGCGGCAACGGCTCGATCATCGGCCGCAACACCTTCCAGCGCAAGCGCGAGGATGCGCTGGCGATGCTCGACAAGCTGGTGCGCATCTACAGGAACGAGGAGTGACCGCGGCATGGCCGAAGACCGCTGGCGCGACGTCGACGACTATATCGCCGGGCAGCTGCTCGGCCCCGATCCGGTCCTCGACGCCGCGCTGGCGGCGAACCGGGCGGGCGGGCTCCCGGCGATCGACGTCGCGCCGGTGCAGGGCAAGTTCCTCCACCTGCTCGCGCGGATGGCGGGAGCGCGGCGCATCCTCGAGGTCGGCACGCTCGGCGGCTATTCGACGATTTGGCTCGCCCGCGCGCTGCCGGAGGGCGGGCGGCTGACCACGCTCGAGGTCGATGCGCATCATGCCGACGTCGCCCGCGCGAACATCGCGGGTGCGGGCCTGGCGGACAAGGTGGAGGTGATCGTCGGCCCGGCACTCGACGGTCTGAAGGGGCTCACCGGCCCGTTCGACTTCGTCTTCATCGACGCCGACAAGGTCAACAACGCCGCCTATGTGCAGGCGGCGATCGGCCTGTCGCGGCCCGGCACGACGATCGTGGTCGACAATGTCGTGCGCGAGGGCGGGCTGCTCGATGCGGACAGTCGTGACGAGAGGATCGTCGGCACCCGTCGCCTGTTCGAAACCGTCGCCGCCGAACCGCGCCTCTCCGCCACCGCGATCCAGACGGTGGGTGCGAAGAAATGGGACGGCTTCCTGATCGCGGTGGTCGATTAGCCGGGATGACGGTTTATCACTGATCTATCGCCTGCCGCACCGTCGCCTTCAGCGTCTGTGCGTCGTGGATGGCGTCGGCGTGGGCGTCGTTGTTGAAATAGGCCCAGACGCTGCGGCCCTCGCGCGTCCGGGCGATCATCCAGTCGGTCCAGCCGAGCAGCGCTTCGTCGGAATAGCGCCCCCAATATTTGCCGCCGCCGCCGTGGAATCGGACATAGGCAATCGGCCCGACCGCCCACCGCGGTGTCGCCAGATCGGGCATGTCGTGCGCGCAGAACGAAGCGCCGTAGCGCTCCAGGAGCTTCAACACCTCCTCGGTGAGCCAGCTCTTGTCGCGGAACTCGAAGGCGTGAATGAGATCGCGCGGCAGGAGCTTGAGAAAGCTCTCCAGCCGCTCGAGATTGACCCGGAACCGCGGCGGCAGCTGGTAGAGGATCGGGCCGAGCCGGTCGCCGAGCCTGCGCGTCGGCGCGATCATCCGCGCGAGCGGCTCCTTGCAGTCCCTCAGCCGCTTGGCCTGGGTGATATAGCGGTTGGCCTTCACCGCATAGCGGAAGTCCCTCGGCGCCTGGTCCTTCCATTTGACGAAGGTCTCGGCCGTGGGCAGGCGGTAGAAGCTGTTGTTGATCTCGACCGTATCGAAATGTTCGGCATAGAAGCCGAACCAGCGGTTGACGGCGAGCGTCTCGGGATAGAAGGCGCCCCGCCAGTGCCGGTACATCCAGCCGGAGCAGCCGATACGGATCTCGGAGCGCGACATGCAGGCCCTTGGCGAAGACGACGATGGTTTCGACAACGCACTCGACCCGGATTTCGCCGCGCGCTTCGAACGCGACGACAGGAAGCCGCCGTGCCAGCTCTACCTGATCTCCCCGCTCGACGTGACGGGCGCCTTTCCCGACCGCCTCGCCCGTGCGCTGGAGGCGGGCCCGGTCGCGGCCTTCCAGTTCCGGGTGAAGGACGTCGACCAGCATGAGGCCGCCCGCCTCGCCGAGCCGCTCCAGCGCATTTGCGCCGACCGCGAGGTCGCCTTCATCGTCAACGACAGCATCAGCCTCGCCAGGCGGCTCGGCGCCGACGGCGTGCATCTCGGGCAGGAGGACGGCGATCCGCGCGAGGCGCGGCAGGTGCTCGGCCCGTCGGCGCAGATCGGGGTGACCTGCCACGACAGCCGTCATCTCGCGATGGAAGCGGGGGAGGCGGGGGCGGACTATGTCGCGTTCGGCGCCTTCTATCCGACCGCGACCAAGGAGACGCGGCATCGGCCCGACCCCTCCATTCTGTCCTGGTGGTCGACCCTGTTCGAAATCCCCTGCGTCGCGATCGGCGGGATCACGCCGGCTAATGCGGCGCCGCTGGTCGCGGCCGGCGCCGATTTTCTCGCCGTCTCGCACGCGGTTTGGGGCGGCGATGAAGTCGCGGCGATGCGAGCTTTGGCCGAGATACTTGGTTCGACCTGACGCAACATAGGTTGGTTTCGGGCGTTCAACGACTCCTATTGTTGAACGGAGTCAATTGGATGCGGATGTTTGCGGCGATCTTGGCCCTGTTGTTCGCAACGCCCGCGGCCGCCCGGACTCCGCCGCTCGATCGCAGCATCCTCCATATCCAGGTGATCCTCGACCATCTCGGCTTCTCGTCGGGTATCCTCGACGGCCGGGAGGGGCAGTCGCTCAAGGCGGCGCTGCGCGGCTTCCAGCAATCGCGCAGGCTCAAGATCACCGGCAGGATCGACCAGGCGACGCTCCGCGCGCTCTACCCGCATCGGGCAATCCGGCCGGAGAAGCGGATCGCGCTCACCGCCGAGATGCTCGCCGGGCCGTTCATCAATCCGACGCCGAAGGACTATGGTGAGCAGGCGAAGATGCCCTCGCTCGCCTATCGTTCGCCGATGGAGAAGCTGGCGGAGATGTTCCACACCGCGCCGGAGGTGCTGCTCGAGCTCAACAGCCGCGAGACGATGCTGCGGCCGGGGACGCCGATCGTCGTGCCCAACGTGCTCCCCATGTCGCGCGACTATCCCGCCGACCTCAAGCCCGAATGGCGCCGCACGCTCAATGACCTCAACGTCGACGCGCGCCAGCCGAGCGCCGCGAAGATCGTCGTCGACAAGTCGGAGGGCGTGCTCAAAGTGTTCGACGGCGGCGACCGGCTCGTCGCGCAGTTCGGCGCCACCATGGGATCGGAGCATGATCCGCTGCCGATCGGCAGGTGGAAGATCAACGGCGCCGACACCAATCCCCGGTTCCACTACAATCCCAGGCTGTTCTGGGATGCGAAGAAGGGCGACGACGCCGAGATGCTGCCGCCGGGGCCGAACGGGCCGGTCGGCGTGGTGTGGCTCGACCTGTCGAAGCCGCACTACGGCATCCACGGCACGCCGGAGCCGCAGAACATCGGCCGCACCGAGAGCCATGGCTGCATCCGCCTGACCAACTGGGATGCCGCGCGGCTGGCGCTGATGGTGAAGCCGGGCACGCCGGTGGAGTTCCGGCCGTGACCGCGACGCCGCTCTCGGATCGGGACCGGCTCGGGACTCGACGCAAGGCGGTGCTGCGCCTCATCCTGGCGTTCGTGCTGATGCTGGGACTCGCGCTGGCCCTGATGGTGAACTTCACCGACGGAACGATCGCGCCCGCGCCGCCCGCGCCCGCCCCATCGGAAGGCGCGCCGGCGCTTGTCGTGCCGGTCGCCGGCGTCTCGCTGGCCGAGATCACCGACACCTGGGGCCAGTCGCGTGACGGCGGCGGGCGGCCGCACCAGGGCACGGACATCACGGCGCCGGCCGGCACGCCGGTGCTCGCCGCGGCGGCCGGGACGGTCGAGAAGCTGTTCGACAGCAGCGCGGGCGGCCATACCCTCTACATCCGCTCGCCGGACGGGCGCTGGAGCTATTACTACGCCCACCTCGCCGGCTATGCGCCGGGCATCGCCGAAGGGAAGCAGGTGCGCGCGGGCGAACGGATCGCCTTCGTCGGCGACACCGGCAATGCCGGGGCCGGCAACTACCATCTCCATTTCGGCATCTCGCGGATGAGACCGGAGGACGGCTGGTGGCAGGGCGAGCCGGTCGATCCCTATCCGCTGCTTGTCGGAAACCGGCCGGGACGCTAAGGGGCGCGCCACGGCGCTCGCGGGCGCCTTCGCTCTTTCCATCAGGTAGATCCCCATGAAGATCAGCGGCGTGGACATCCGTCCCGGCAACATTATCGAATATGAAGGCGGCATCTGGCGCGCCGTGAAGATCCAGCACACCCAGCCCGGCAAGGGCGGCGCCTATATGCAGGTCGAGCTCAAGAACCTGCGCGACGGCCGCAAGAACAACGTTCGCTTCCGCTCGGCCGAGACGGTGGAGCGCGTGCGGCTGGACACCAAGGACTTCCAGTTCCTGTTCGCCGACGGCGACAGCCTCGTGTTCATGGACAAGGACACCTACGACCAGATCACGCTGCCGCGCGACCTGCTCGGCGATGCCGCCGCTTTCCTGCAGGACGGCATGGACGTGGTGATGGAGCTCTATGACGAGGAGCCGATCAACGTCCAGCTGCCCGACACGATCGAGGCGACGATCGTCGAGGCCGACGCGGTTGTGAAGGGCCAGACGGCTTCGTCCAGCTACAAGCCGGCGCTGCTCGACAACGGCGTCCGTGTGATGGTGCCGCCGCACATCACCTCGGGCACGCGCATCATCGTCGACGTGTACGAGCAGACCTACGTCCGTAGGGCGGACTAAAAGCCCTCTCCCTTTGGGAGAGGGTTGGGTGAGGGCGATCGGACGGTCCGTACTCACCCTCACCCTCCCAAAGCTGACGCTTTGGGCCCCTCCCTCTCCCGATGGGAGAGGGGTTTTGGAGCATCGTCTTGGTTAGTCATTCCGGCCTCATCACGATCATGGAGCGCGCGGTCCGCAAGGCGGCGCCGCGGCTTCGCCGTGACTTCAACGAGGTCCAGCACCTCCAGGTGAGCCGCAAGGGGCCCGCCGACTTCGTCAGCCTCGCCGACCAGCGGGCCGAGGAGACGATCATCGAGGAACTGCGCAAGGCCCGGCCCGACTGGGGTATTCTCGCCGAAGAGGGCGGCACGATCGAGGGCGATCCCGACAAGCCGCGCTGGATCGTCGACCCGCTCGACGGCACCTCGAACTTCCTGCACGGCATCCCGCATTTCGCGATCGCGATCGCGGTCGAGGATCCGCGCAGCGCCGGCGGCAGGCCCGAGATCACCCACGGCATGGTCTATCAGCCGCTCACCGACGAAGGCTTCTGGGCCGAGAAGGGGCGCGGCGCCTGGCTGCAAGGCCAGCGGCTGCGCGTGTCGGCGCGGCGCGACCTCTCCGAGGCGCTGATCGCGACCGGCATTCCGTTCCTCGGCCACGGCGACTTCGCCGAGTGGAGCCGCATTTTCGGCGCAATCGCGCCCGAGGTGGCCGGCATCCGGCGCTTCGGCTCGGCCACGCTCGACCTCGCCTGGGTGGCCGCCGGCCGCTACGACGGTTTCTGGGAAAGCGGTCTCCAGCCGTGGGACATCGCGGCCGGGGTGATCCTGATCAAGGAAGCCGGCGGTTTCATCACCGACTTCCGCGGCCAGGACCGCGCGCTCGAGCGTGGCCAGGTGCTCGCCGGCAACGACGTGCTCCATTCGCGGCTCCACAAGCTGCTCGCCAACGCGCTGCGATAAGCTCCCTCTCCCTCTGGGAGAGGGAAGGGGCCCGCTCGGCGTAGCCGAGTGGGAAGGGTGAGGGTGACTTCACGTGGCGCAGTCACCCTCACCCTTCCGCCGCTTCGTGGCTCCCTCTCTCTCCCGATGGGAGAGGGAACAAAGCGATCTAATTGCGAGTCATTCTCACCCCTCAAACCCTTGCCCGGCTAGGGGTCAGGGTCTAGGAGCCCCCCATCCATTTCGCACCTGCGAGCAACGCCCTTGGTCGACCTGTCGCAATATCTTCCGATCCTCCTGTTTCTGGGAGTGGCGATCCTGCTGTCCGGCGCCTTCGTGGTCCTGCCGATGCTGGTCGCCCGCCTGACCGGCACGCACCAGCCGACACCGGAGAAGCTCAGCGAATATGAGTGCGGCTTCCCCGCCTTCGAGGATTCGCGCAGCCAGTTCGACGTGCGCTTCTATCTGGTCGCGATCCTGTTCATCGTCTTCGATCTGGAAGCGGCGTTCCTCTATCCCTGGGCGGTCACCGTGTTCGACCTCGGCTGGGTCGCCTGGGTATCGATGATGATCTTCATCGCCGAGCTCGCGCTCGGTCTTATCTACGCCTGGAAGAAGGGAGCGCTCGAATGGGAGTGATCCTGTCGCCGTCGGAGAATGCGTTCCCGACCGAGAACGCCGCACCGGATCAGGCGTTCTTCGACGACATCAACACCGAGCTCACCGACAAGGGCTTCCTGGTCACCTCGACCGAGGAGCTGTTCCAGTGGGCGCGCACCGGCTCGCTGTGGTGGATGACCTTCGGCCTCGCCTGCTGCGCGGTCGAGATGATCCACGTCAACATGCCGCGCTACGACATGGAGCGCTTCGGCGCCGCGCCGCGCGCGTCTCCGCGCCAGTCGGACGTGATGATCGTCGCCGGCACGCTCTGCAACAAGATGGCGCCGGCGCTGCGCAAGGTCTACGACCAGATGTCGGAGCCCAAGTACGTCATCTCGATGGGTTCCTGCGCCAACGGCGGCGGCTATTACCACTATAGCTACAGCGTCGTGCGCGGCTGCGACCGCATCGTGCCGGTCGACATCTATGTCCCCGGCTGCCCGCCGACCGCCGAGGCTTTGCTCTACGGCGTGATGCAGCTCCAGCGGAAGATCCGCCGCATCGGGAGCCTGGAGCGGTGAGGGCGCCGGCACCCCGTTATCTGACCAACGACGGCGTGATCGAGGCGGCTGCCGCCACGCTCGGCGACAAGCTGCTGCACGCGCAGGACCGCGTCGGCGAGGTCGCGCTCTATGTCGATCGCGAGGCGCTGGTGCCGGCGATGACCGCGCTGCACGACACGCCCGGCCTCGAATATCAGCAGTGCATGGAGATCGCCGGCGTCGACTATCCGAGCCGCCCGGAGCGGTTCGAGGTGGTCTACTGCCTGCTGAGCCTCACCCGCAATCATCGCATCCAGGTCCGCGTCACCACCGACGAGGTGAAGCCGGTGCCGTCGGTCACCTCGCTGTGGCCCAACGCCGGCTGGCTCGAGCGCGAGGTGTACGACATGTACGGCGTGCTGTTCTCGGGCAATCCGGACCTCAGGCGCATCCTCACCGACTACGGTTTCCGCGGCCATCCGCAGCGCAAGGACTTCCCGCTCTCGGGCTATGTCGAGCTGCGCTATTCCGAGGAGGCGAAGCGTGTCGTCTACCAGCCGGTCAGCTTGGCGCAGGACTTCCGCAACTTCGACTTCATGAGCCCGTGGGAAGGCGCGGCCTATGTGCTGCCGGGCGACGAGAAGGCGACCGGCCCCGGCCCCGGCGACACGCCGCAGGGCAAGCCCGCGCCGACCCCGCCGCCGCCTCCCGCGCCCGCGGTGCCGCAGGAGAAGGGCGCGCCCTCGCCGGTGACCGCCGACGAGATCCGGAAGGCGGGTTCGAAGGCCTCCAAGCCCGTCACCCCCAGGGCCAAGCGCGCCAAGACCAAGGACAGCACCGCCGACACCGGCGCCGGCAAGCCCGAGGCCGACGCCAAGCCGAAGCCTCGCAAGCGCGCCGTCGTGCCGACCAAGGGCAAGGGGCAGAACCAGTGAGCGTAGCCCATGGCTGATACCGTCGACCAGATGATGGAGCAGACCGCCGCTTCCGTGCGCGAGCCGGAGAGCGAAGGCGACGTCGCCATCCAGAACTACACGATCAACTTCGGCCCGCAGCATCCGGCGGCGCACGGCGTGCTGCGGCTGGTGCTGGAGCTCGACGGCGAGATCGTCGAGCGCGTCGATCCGCACGTCGGCCTGCTCCACCGCGGCACCGAGAAGCTGATCGAATACAAGACCTACGCCCAGGCGCTGCCCTATTTCGACCGGCTCGATTACTGCTCGCCGATGTGCATGGAGCACAGCTTCGTGCTCGCGGTGGAGAAGCTGCTCGACCTCGAGGTGCCGATCCGCGCGCAGTATCTCCGCGTGTTCTTCGCCGAGCTGACCCGCATCTCGAACCACATGCTCAACCTCGGCAGCCACGTCATGGACGTCGGCGCGATGACGCCGAACCTGTGGCTGTTCGAGCTGCGCGAGGACTGCCTCAACTTCTTCGAGCGTGCGTCCGGCGCGCGGATGCACCACAATTACCTGCGCCCCGGCGGCGTCCACCAGGACGTGCCGCTGAAGCTGCTGACCGACATCGCCGACTGGCTCGACACCCGCCTGCCGCGCCTGTTCGAGGACGCGATCAGCCTGGTCGCCGAGAACCGCATCTTCAAGCAGCGCAACGTCGATATCGCCGTGGTGAGCCGCGAGGACGCGGTGCGCTGGGGCTTCTCCGGCCCGATGATCCGCGGCTCGGGCATCCCCTGGGACCTGCGCAAGTCGCAGCCCTACGACGTCTACGACCGGATGACCTTCGACGTGCCGGTCGGCACGCGCGGCGACTGCTACGACCGCTTCATGGTGCGCGTCGAGGAGGTCCGCCAGTCCGCGCGGATCATGAAGCAGTGCCTCAATGAGATGCCCGAGGGCCCGATCGCCAGCACCGACCGCAAGGTGGTGCCGCCCAAGCGCGGCGAGATGAAGCGCTCGATGGAAGCGCTCATCCACCACTTCAAGCTCTACACCGAGGGCTATCACGTGCCGGCGGGCGAGGTGTATGTCGCGACGGAGAGCCCCAAGGGCGAGTTCGGCGTCTATCTGGTCGCCGACGGCTCGAACAAGCCCTACCGCTGCAAGATCCGCCCGACCGCGTTCAGCCACCTCCAGGCGATGGACTTCATGTCGAAGGGCCACATGCTCGCGGACACCACCGCGATCCTGGGCGCGATCGATGTGGTGTTCGGGGAGTGCGACCGGTGATCGGCCTCGTCGCATTTGCCGCATTCGCCATCGGGCAGCAGCGGGCGATCCCGCCTGCACCACCCGCTCCGCCGCCGCCGTCGGTGTCGATGGACGTCGCCCGCGCGCGCGTCGCCAAGGTCAAGACGCTGCTCGCGGTCGCCGCCAACGGCAATGCCGCGGCGCTCACGCCGATCGTCGCGCCGGGGGCCACCACCGACATCAACGGCATCATGGGCCTGCTCAAGCCCGAGACGATCGCGCCGCTCAAGGGCTGCACGCGGGTCAAGCCGTTCGAGGTGAACGAGGATGCGGTGGTGCTCACCATGCGCTGCACCGGCGGCCTTCCGGCCGATACGACCACCGAGATCGATTTCGCCGGCGAGCTGATCGCGAAGGTCAGCGCCGCCCAGACGATCTATCGACCGGCGACGCCGCCCGTGCCGCCGGCAGCTCCCACGGAACCGCGTTGATGGCTGAAGCCGCCCATATCCCCGACGAATCCGAGACCCGCGCGCGCTGGGGCGCGTTCGCGTGGACCGAGGAAAACCGCGCCAAGGCCGCCGAGATCGTCGGCCGCTATCCGCCGGGCCGCCAGCAGTCGGCGTCGATCCCGTTCCTCGACCTCGCCCAGCGCCAGGTCGGCGCCGAGACCGACACCCAGGGCTGGCTGCCGGTCCCGGTGATCGAGTTCGTCGCGCGCGAGCTCGGGATGCCCTACATCCGCGTGTTCGAGGTCGCGACCTTCTACACCATGTTCAACCTGGCGCCGGTCGGCCGCTTCCACGTCCAGGTGTGCGGCACGACGCCGTGCATGTTGCGCGGGTCGGACGACGTGCTCGCCGCCTGCCGCAACTACGGCCTCGCCAAGGGCAGGACCACGCCGGACGGGCTGTTCACGCTCACCGAGGTCGAGTGCATGGGCAATTGCGCGTCGGCGCCGATGGTGCAGATCAACGATGACAATTACGAGGACCTCGATTACGACCGCATGACCGCGATCCTCGACGCGCTGGCGCGGGGCGAGCAGCCCAAGACCGGCACGCAGGAGCCGGGCCGCCACACCGTCGAGCCGCTCGGCGGTCCGACCACGCTCAAGGCGATGGTCACCGAGAACCACGACTATCGGAGCGAATGGTGATGGGCGCGATCATCGCGATCATCATCGGCATCATCGTGGTCGTGTTCGCGATCAAGGTGATCGGCGCCATCCTCGGCATCGTCGTCGGCCTCGCGGTCGCGGTGATCGCCTATTTCCTCGCCGAGAAGCTGGTGGGGCAGGGACGCTAGGCCATGCTGGCAGACAAGGACCGCATCTTCACCAACCTCTACGGCTACCAGCCGTGGAACGTCGACGCCGCCATCAAGCGCGGCGACTGGGACAACACCAAGGCGCTGCTCGCGCTCGGGCAGGACACGATCATCGACCGCATCAAGGCCTCGGGCCTGCGCGGGCGGGGCGGGGCGGGCTTCCCGACCGGCACCAAATGGTCGTTCATGCCCAAGGAGCCGCGTCCCGACCGGCCGAGCTTCCTGGTCATCAACGCCGACGAATCCGAGCCGGGGTCGTGCAAGGACCGCGAGATCATCCGCCACGATCCGCACAAGCTGATCGAGGGCGCGCTGGTCGCCGGTTTCGCGATGCGCGCGCGGGCGGCCTACATCTACATCCGCGGCGAATATATCCGCGAGGCGGAGACGCTGTTCGCCGCCGTCGCCGAGGCCTATGACCGCGGCTTCATCGGCAAGAACGCGTGCGGGTCGGGCTACGACTTCGACGTGTTCGTCCACCGCGGCGCCGGCGCCTATATCTGCGGCGAAGAGACCGCGATGCTGGAGAGCCTGGAGGGCAAGAAGGGCCAGCCGCGCCTCAAGCCGCCGTTCCCGGCGGGCGCGGGCCTCTACGGCTGCCCGACCACGGTCAACAACGTCGAATCGATCGCGGTCGCGCCGACCATCCTGCGCCGCGGCCCCGAATGGTTCGCGAGCTTCGGCGCCGAGAACAACAAGGGCACCAAGCTCTTCCAGATCAGCGGCCATGTGAACAAGCCGTGCGTGGTCGAGGACGCGATGTCGATCCCGTTCCGCCAGCTCATCGAGGAGCATTGCGGCGGCATCCGCGGCGGCTGGGACAATCTGCTGGCGGTGATCCCGGGGGGATCGTCGGTGCCGCTGGTGCCGGCGGAGCAGATCATGGATTGCCCGATGGACTTCGACGGGCTGCGCGGCGTCGGCTCGGGCCTCGGCACCGCGGCCGTGATCGTCATGGACAAGTCGACCGACATCGTCCGCGCGATCAGCCGCATCAGCTATTTCTACAAGCACGAGAGCTGCGGCCAGTGCACGCCGTGCCGTGAGGGCACCGGCTGGATGTGGCGCGTGATGGAGCGGCTGCGCACCGGCGACGCCGACGTCAGCGAGATCGACACGCTTCAGCAGGTCACCAAGCAGGTCGAAGGCCACACCATCTGCGCGCTCGGCGACGCGGCGGCCTGGCCGATCCAGGGCCTGATCCGCCATTTCCGCCCTGAGCTGGAGCGCCGCATCGCCGAGCATCAGGGCGCCGGCGCTGCCCCGATGCAAGAGGCTGCCGAGTAATGCCCAAGCTGAAAGTAGACGGTATCGAAGTCGAGGTCCCCGCCGGGGCGACCGTGCTCCAGGCGTGCGAGGCCGCGGGGAAGGAGATCCCGCGCTTCTGCTACCATGAGCGGCTGTCGATCGCCGGCAACTGCCGCATGTGCCTGGTCGAGGTAAAGCCGGGGCCGCCGAAGCCGCAGGCGTCGTGCGCGCTGCCCGCCGCCGACAATCAGGAGGTGTTCACCACCTCGCCGATGGTCAAGGCCGCGCGCGAAGGGGTGATGGAGTTCCTGCTCATCAACCATCCGCTCGACTGCCCGATCTGCGACCAGGGCGGCGAGTGCGACCTGCAGGACCAGTCGATCGCCTATGGCCGCGGCCATTCGCGCTACGACGAGAACAAGCGCGCGGTCACCGAGAAATACATGGGCCCGATCGTCAAGACGGTCATGACCCGCTGCATCCAGTGCACCCGCTGCGTGCGCTTCGCCGAGGAGGTCGCCGGGGTCGAGGAAGTCGGCGCGATCTATCGCGGCGAGGACATGCAGATCACGACCTATCTCGAAGAGGCGTTCAAGAGCGAGCTGTCGGGCAACATCGTCGACCTCTGCCCGGTCGGCGCGCTGACCTCGAAGCCCTATGCGTTCGAGGCGCGGCCGTGGGAGCTCAAGAAGACGCTTGCGATCGACGTGATGGACGGCGTCGGCACCAATATCCGCCTCGACAGCCGCGGCCGCCAGGTGCTGCGCGCGCTGCCGCGGATCAACGAGGACGTCAACGAGGAGTGGGCGCACGACAAGACGCGCCACGCCGTCGACGGGCTCGTCCGGCACCGGCTCGACCGGCCCTATGTCCGCCGCGAGGGCAAGCTCCAGCCGGCGAGCTGGGAAGAGGCGTTCGACGCGATCGCCGCGATCCAGGCCGGCAGCAGCGTCGCCGCGATCGCCGGCGACCAGGTCGACTGCGAGACGATGTTCGCGGCCAAGGTGCTAGTCAATCAGCTCGGCTCGACCCTGCTCGAAGGGCGGCAGACCGGGCTATCCTATGACGTGACCAACCTCGGTGCCGTCGCCTTCAACCCCACCATCGCCGGGGTCGAGGAGGCGGACGCGATCCTGCTGGTCGGTTCGAACCTCCGCTGGGAGGCTCCGCTGATCAACACGCGCGTGCGCAAGGCGATCAAGAAGGGCGCGAAGGTGTTCGCGATCGGCCCCGAGGTCGATCTCACCTACAGGCTCGAATGGCTGGGCGACGACCTCGGCCTGCTGGCCAAGCTGCCGGAGCAGGTGGTGCAGGCGTTCGAGAACGCCAAGCGGCCGCTGGTCATCGCCGGTCCGGGTTCGCTCAAGACGGCGCAAGGCGCGGCGCTCGCACTGGCCGGGCCGATGAAGCTAGTCCGCACGCTCGAGGACGGCACGGCGTGGAACGGCTTCGGCGTGATCCACACCGCCGCGGCGCGGATGGGCGGGCTGATGCTCGGCTTTGCGCAGAAGGGCGGGATCGCCGATGTGGTCGCGGCCAAGCCGCAGCTCGCCTTCTTCCTCGGCGCCGACGAGGTCGACTATTCGGCGTTCGAGGGGACGTTCAAGGTCTTCATCGGCCATCACGGCGACAATGGCGCGCATCACGCCGACGTGGTGCTGCCCGGCGCCAGCTATGCCGAGAAGCCGGGCACCTACGTCAACCTCGAGGGCCGGGTGCAGCGCGGCGACCGCGCCGTCTTCCCGCCGGGCGATGCCCGCGAGGACTGGGCGATCCTGCGCGCGCTGTCGGAGAAGCTCGGCGCGACGCTGCCGTTCGACAGCTTCGACGAGTTGCGCGCGGCGATGGCCGAGGCGGTGCCGGCGCTGGGACAGGAAGGTCTCGTCCGCTACGACTGGGCGCCGCCGAAGCTCGCCGCCAAGGCGAGCGGCCCGGTGACTTATCCGATCGCCGACTTCTACCTCACCAACGCCATCTGCCGCGCGAGCCCGACGATGCAGCGCTGCTCGGCCGAGCTGATCCACGGCCAAGAGTTCGCGGAGGCGGCGGAGTGACTGAACAGATGACCCGTGCTCCTGCGAAAGCAGGAGCCCTGAGCCTCGCGCGATCCGCTCCGCAATCCTGGGCTCCTGCTTTCGCAGGAGCACATAGGTGCATTCAATGACCGCCTTCTTCCAGAACACCATCGGCCTGCCGTTCGGCTGGGCGTGGTTCGTCTCCACGATCGTCGGCATCCTGGTGATCGCGCTGCCGCTGATGCTGGCGGTGGCGATGATCATCTATGCCGACCGCAAGATCTGGGCGGCGATGGCGCTGCGCCGCGGCCCCAACGTCGTCGGCCCGTTCGGCCTGCTGCAGAGCTTCGCCGACGGCCTCAAGGTCTTCCTGCAGGAGACGATCGTCCCGTCGTCGGCCAACCGCGGCCTGTTCCTGCTCGCGCCGATCATCACCTTCACCGTCGCGCTGATCGTGTGGGCGGTGATCCCGTTCCAGGCCGGCGTCGTGCTCGCCGACATCAACGTCGGGCTGCTCTACGTGCTCGCCGCCTCGTCGATGGGCGTCTACGGGGTGATCATCGCGGGCTGGTCGTCGAACTCCAAATATCCCTTCTACTCGTCGCTGCGCGCCGCCGCGCAGATGGTGAGCTATGAGGTCGCGATCGGCTTCGTCCTCATCTCGGTGGTGCTGTGGGCCGGCTCGTTCAACCTCAGCCAGATCGTGATGGCGCAGAAGGGGCTGTACGGCTTCGTCAACGGTTTCGGCTTCAACCCCCTCCTGTTTCCGATGGCGGTGGTGTTCCTGATCTCGGCGCTGGCCGAGACCGCGCGCCCGCCGTTCGACCTGACCGAGGCGGAATCGGAGCTCGTCGCCGGTTACCAGACCGAATATTCGTCGATGAGCTTCGCGCTGTTCTGGCTCGGCGAATACGCCAACGTCATCCTGATGTGCGCGCTCAACGCCATCCTGTTCTGGGGCGGCTGGCTGCCGCCGTTCGACTGGGCGCCGCTCTATCTTGTGCCGGGGATCATCTGGTTCCTGATCAAGGTCTGGTGCTTCTTCTTCATCTTCAGCTGGGTCAAGGCGACGGTGCCGCGCTACCGCTACGACCAGCTGATGCGTCTCGGCTGGAAGATATTCCTGCCGCTGTCGCTGTTCTTCGTCGTCCTCGTCTCAGGATTCCTGATGCTGACCCGTTACGGAGGTGCGGCATGAGCCTCGCCCAAGTCGTCCGCTCGTTCACCCTGTGGGAGTTCATGAAAGCCCACTGGCTGACCTTGAAGTATTTCTTCAAGCCCAAGGCGACGATCAACTACCCGTTCGAGAAGAACCCGATCTCGCCCCGCTTCCGCGGCGAGCACGCCCTGCGCCGCTATCCCAACGGCGAGGAGCGCTGCATCGCGTGCAAGCTGTGCGAGGCGATCTGCCCGGCGCTGGCGATCACGATCGAGGCCGAGCCGCGCGACGACGGCAGCCGCCGCACCACGCGCTACGACATCGACATGACCAAGTGCATCTACTGCGGCCTGTGCCAGGAGGCGTGCCCGGTGGACGCGATCGTCGAGGGGCCGAACTTCGAGTTCGCGACCGAGACGCGCGAGGAGCTAATCTACGACAAGGCCAAGCTGCTCGCCAACGGCGACCGCTGGGAGAGCGTGATCGCGGCGAACCTTGCCGCCGACGCGCCCTATCGGTAAGCGCGCCGTGACTTTCGATTCTCTTCCGTTCGGCCCCGGATTTGATCCGGGGCTGTCGAAGCCCGCCCAT
Source organism: Sphingomonas astragali (assembly GCF_051400615.1). Classification (NCBI taxonomy): domain Bacteria; kingdom Pseudomonadati; phylum Pseudomonadota; class Alphaproteobacteria; order Sphingomonadales; family Sphingomonadaceae; genus Sphingomonas; species Sphingomonas astragali. Next base: position 460,376 of record NZ_JBLFFH010000002.1, on the reverse strand, counting down.
CCCCAAGCGCAACGCTCGCGGATGGCCGCCCTTCGGCAAGCTCAGGGCGAACGGGGCCTAGGGGGCAAGGTGATTTCGTGATCCAGGCTATCGCCTTTTACCTGTTCGCCGCGATCGTGATCGTGTCGGCTGCGCTGACGATCACGTCGCGCAACCCGGTGCATTCGGTGCTGTGGCTGATCCTTGCCTTCTTCAACGCGGCGGGGCTGATGGTGCTCGTCGGCGCCGAGTTCATCGCGATGCTGCTGGTGATCGTCTACGTCGGCGCGGTCGCGGTCCTGTTCCTGTTCGTGGTGATGATGCTCGACATCGACTTCACCGAGCTGCGCGCCGGCTTCGTGCGCTACGGTGCGCTCGGACTGGCGCTGGCGGTGGTGGTCGCGGCCGAGGTGGTGATCGGCGCGGGCGCGTGGAGCGCCGGCGGCGTCGACCTCGCCGCGCGCGCCGCCCCGATCGACGCAGCGGTGCCGAACATCGAGGGGATCGGGCGGCTGCTCTACACGCGCTACCTGTTCGTGTTCGAGGGCGCCGGCCTGGTGCTGCTGGTGGCGATGATCGGCGCGATCGTGCTGACCCACCGCGAGCGCCGCGACACGCGTCCGCAGAAGGTCTCGAGCCAGATCAACCGTCGTTCCAGGGACGCGGTCCGCAACGTCGATGCGCCCGTCGGGCAGGGGGTGGAGCTGTGATCGGCCTCACGCACTATCTGGTCGTCGCCGCGATCCTGTTCGGGCTCGGCGTGTTCGGCCTCGTCGCCAACCGCAAGAACCTGATCCTGATCCTGATGGCGATCGAGCTCATCCTCCTGAGCGTGAACCTCAACCTGGTCGCCTTCTCGGCGTATCTCCAGGACCTGGTGGGGCAGGTGTTCGCGATGTTCGTGCTGACCGTCGCCGCGGGCGAGGCGGCGATCGGTCTCGCGATCCTGGTCATCTATTTCCGCGGCCGCGGCACGATCTCGGTCGACGACGTCAACCGGATGAAGGGGTGATGCAGATCCATACCACCCGTCGCCCCGGCGTAGGCCGGGGCCGCCATGTTGCTTGGGGTACGCCTGTGGATGGCGGCCCCGGCCTCCGCTGGGGCGACGTGCAGTGAGTGCGATCGCCGTCATAGTCTTCCTGCCGCTGCTCGCCGCCGCCGTCGCGGGGCTGAGCAACCGCGCGTTCGGCACGACCTTCCCCAAGGCGATCACCACCGCGGGGCTGTTGGTGTCGTGCCTGCTGTCCTGGCCGATCTTCATCGGCTTCCTCGGCGGTCACGCCGAGGCGCATGTCGAGCCGGTGTTCACCTGGATCAGGTCGGGCACGCTCGACGTCGCCTGGGCGCTCCGGGTCGACGCGCTGACGGCGGTGATGCTGGTGGTGATCACCAGCGTCTCTGCGCTCGTCCACCTCTACAGCTGGGGATACATGGACGAGGACCCGGATCAGCCGCGGTTCTTCGCCTATCTGTCGCTGTTCACCTTCGCGATGCTGATGCTGGTGACGGCGGACAATCTCCTCCAGATGTTCTTCGGCTGGGAAGGCGTCGGCCTGGCCTCCTACCTGCTGATCGGCTTCTGGTTCAGGAAGCCGAGCGCCAACGCCGCCGCGATCAAGGCGTTCGTGGTCAACCGCGTCGGCGACCTCGGCTTCATGCTCGGCATCTTCGGCACCTACCTCGTGTTCGGGACGATCTCGATCCCGGCGATCCTCGAGGCGGCGCCGGACATGGCCGGCAGCACGATCGGCTTCCTCGGCCACCGCTTCGACACGATGACGGTGCTGTGCATCCTCCTGTTCATCGGCGCGATGGGCAAGTCGGCGCAGCTCGGCCTCCACACCTGGCTTCCCGACGCGATGGAGGGCCCGACCCCGGTGTCGGCGCTGATCCACGCCGCGACGATGGTGACGGCGGGCGTGTTCATGGTCTGCCGCCTGTCGCCGATGTTCGAGACCTCGCCGGCGGCGATGGGCTTCGTCACCTTCATCGGCGCCGCGACCTGCCTGTTCGCCGCGACCGTCGGCACGGTGCAGAACGACATCAAGCGCGTGATCGCCTATTCGACCTGCTCGCAGCTCGGCTACATGTTCTTCGCGGCGGGCGTCGGCGCGTACGGCGCGGCGATGTTCCACCTGTTCACCCACGCCTTCTTCAAGGCGCTCCTGTTCCTCGGCGCCGGCTCGGTGATCCATGCCATGCACCATGAGCAGGACATGCGCTTCTACGGGGGTCTCCGGAAGCACATCCCGATCACCTTCTGGGCGATGATGGCGGGCACGCTCGCGATCACCGGCGTCGGCATCCCCGCCGTGTTCGGCAACCCCGCGATCGGCTTCGCCGGCTTCCACTCGAAGGACGCGATCATCGAGGCGGCCTGGGCCGCGGGCGGCACCAGCCAGCTCGCCTACTATGTCGGCGTGTTCGCGGCGCTGCTCACCAGCTTCTACTCCTGGCGCCTGATGTTCCTGACCTTCTGGGGCAAGCCGCGCTGGGCGAACAGCGAGCATATCCAGCACGCCGTCCACGACGCGCAGGGTCACGGCCATCACGGTGTCGATGAGGGTGCCGGTCACGACCAGCATGTCGACGAACCCGGCGCGCACGACCTGCACGAGGGCACCGCCGGCTACCACCCGCACGAGAGCCCGTGGACGATGCTGCTGCCGCTGGCGCTGCTGTCGGTCGGCGCGGTGCTCGCGGGTTTCATCTTCCACGGCGCCTTCATCGAGCCGACCGCCGGCGAGAGCTTCTGGCACGGCGCGGTCGCGTTCAACGAGCATCTGATGCACGCGATGCACGAGGTGCCGGTGCTGGTGAAGCTCTCGGCGACGATCGTGATGCTGCTCGGCCTGCTGATCGCCTGGCTCGCCTACATCCGCGCGCCCGAGTTCCCGGCGCAGTTCGCGGAGATGTTCCGCGTCCTCTACCGCTTCCTGCTCAACAAATGGTACTTCGATGAGGTCTACAACGTGCTGTTCGTGAAGCCCGCATTCGCGATCGGCCGCCTGTTCTGGAAGGGCGGTGACGAAGGCACGATCGACCGCTTCGGCCCCAACGGCGTCGCCTGGGCGGTGGCGCGCGGCAGCACCGTCACCGCGCGGCTCCAGTCGGGCTATCTCTACACCTATGCGTTCGTGATGCTGCTCGGCCTGGTCGCGGCGGTGACCTGGGTGGTGGCGCGATGAGCGGCATCCTTTCCCTCATGCTGCTGGTGCCCGCGCTCGGCGCGGTCGCCTGCCTGCTGGTCAATGCCGGCACCGCGCGCTGGATCGCGCTGATCGCGACCTTCGTCGACCTCGCGCTCGGGATCGTGCTCTGGGCCAATTTCGACGTCGGCGGCGCGCAGTGGCAGTTCGTCGAGAACGTGCCGCTGTTCGGGCGCTTCGCCTGGGCGCTCGGCATCGACGGCTTCGCGCTGCTCTTGATCATGCTCAGCGTGTTCCTGATGCCGATCTGCATCGGCGCGAGCTGGGACGCGATCGCGGAGCGTGTGCCCGAGTACATGGCCGCGTTCCTCGCGACCGAGCTGCTGATGATCGGCACCTTCGCCGCGCAGGACCTGTTCCTGTTCTACATCTTCTTCGAAGGCGGCCTGATCCCGATGTACCTGATCATCGGCATCTGGGGGGGCGCCAACCGCATCTACGCGTCGTACAAGTTCTTCCTCTACACGCTGCTCGGCTCGCTGCTGATGCTGGTGGCGATGCTGTGGATGAGCCAGGAGGCGGGGACCACCTACATCCCGACGCTACTGACGCACGATTTCCCGGTCCAGGCGCAGACCTGGCTGTGGCTCGCCTTCTTCGCCTCCTTCGCCGTCAAGATGCCGATGTGGCCGGTCCACACCTGGCTGCCCGACGCGCACGTGCAGGCACCGACCGCGGGCTCGGTGATCCTGGCGGGCGTGTTGCTGAAGCTCGGCGGCTACGGCTTCCTGCGCTTCTCGCTGCCGATGTTCCCGGAGGCGTCGGCTGAGCTGATTTGGCTGATCTTCGGCCTGTCGGCGATCGCGGTGGTATACACCTCGCTGGTCGCGCTGGTGCAGAGCGACATGAAGAAGCTGATCGCCTATTCATCGGTCGCGCACATGGCGATCGTCACCATCGGCCTGTTCGCCTTCAACCAGCAGGGCATCGAGGGCGCGATGATGGTGATGCTGGGCCACGGCCTGGTCTCGGGCGCGCTGTTCCTGTGCGTCGGCGTGATCTACGACCGGCTCCATACCCGCGAGATTTCCCGCTACGGCGGCCTCGCCATCAACATGCCGCGCTACGCCGTATTGTTCATGCTGTTCACCATGGCCTCGGTCGGCCTGCCCGGCACCAGCAACTTCGTCGGCGAGGTGCTGAGCCTGATGGGCACCTATCAGGTGTCGACCTGGATCACGCTCGTCTGCACCACCGGCATCATCCTGGGCGCCGCCTACATGCTCTATCTCTACCGCCGCGTCGTGTTCGGCGAGCTCGTCCACGACGACGTCAAGGCCATGCCCGACCTCAACCGCCGCGAGTTGGCGATGCTCGGCGCGCTGGCCGCGGTGGTGCTGTGGATGGGCGTCTATCCGGAGAGCTTCCTCGCGCCGATGCGCAACGATGTGACCATTTTGCTCGCCCGCGTCGAGCGCGCCAAGCCGGCCGGTGATTCCCTGCCGACCCCCGGCAACCCCGCCGCCGTGCCCGCCGCGCACGCTGCTGAAGCTGCGCATGGGGCCGAAGCCTCGCACGGGGAGGCGCACTGATGTCGCTCGCCCACCAGACCCTGCTGACGCTGCCGGAGATCGTGCTCGGTATCGGCGCGCTCGTGCTGATGCTGGTCGCCGCCTGGGGCGGCCAGGCCTCGACCCGTGCGGTGAGCTGGACCGCGGTCGCCGTGCTGATCGGCGCCGGCATCGCGCTGATCGGCCCGTCGTCGAGCGGCGCGGTCGCCTTCGACGGCCTCTACCGCGCCGATGGCTTCGCCGCCTTCGCCAAGGTGTTGATCTACGCCGGCACCGCGGTGTCGATCATCATCGCCCCCGGTTTCTTCCAGCGCACCAGCGGTGACGACCTGCGCCCGGAATATCCGGTGCTGATGCTGTTGTCGGCGATCGGCATGGGCGTGATGGCCTCGGCGGGCGACATGCTGTCGCTCTACATCGGGCTCGAGCTGCAGAGTCTTGCCGCCTATGTGCTGGCGAGCTTCATGCGCCGCGACGGGCGTTCGGCCGAAGCTGGCCTCAAATATTTCGTGCTGGGCGCGCTCGCCTCGGGCATCCTGCTCTACGGCATCTCGCTGGTCTACGGCTTCTCGGGCTCGACCAATTTCGAGTTGGTCGCTGCCGCCTATGAGCGCGGCCATTCGACCGGCCTGCTGATCGGTCTGGTGTTCGTGTTCGCCGGCCTCGCCTTCAAGCTCGCCGCGGTGCCGTTCCACATGTGGACGCCCGACGTCTACGAAGGCGCGCCGACGCCGGTCACCGCCTTCTTCGCCTCGGCGCCCAAGGTGGCGGCGATGGCGCTCAGCGTGCGCGTCGCGATCGAGGCGATGGGCCCGGCCGAGAGCCAGTGGCGCCAGATCGTGATCTTCGCCGCGCTCGCCTCGATCATCTTCGGCGCGGTCGCCGCGATCGGGCAGCGCAACGTCAAGCGGCTGCTCGCCTATTCGTCGATCAACAACGTCGGCTTCGTGCTGGTCGGGCTCGCCGCCGGCACGCCGCAGGGCGTCGCCGCGGTGCTGTTCTACCTCACGGTCTACATCACCATGACGCTCGGCAGCTTCATCGTCGTGCTGCAGATGCGCGACGCCGAGGGGCAGCAGGTCGAGGCGATCGACAGCCTCGCCGGCCTGTCGCGCACGCGGCCGGGGCTGGCGCTGGCGATGGCGATCTTCATGTTCAGCCTGGCCGGCATCCCGCCGCTGCTCGGGTTCAACGCCAAGCTGGCGGTGTTCGACGCCGCGGTCGGCGCGGGGCTGTTCCCGCTCGCGGTCGCCGGCTTCGTCGCCTCGGTGATCGGCGCCTATTACTATCTGCGCATCGTCAAGGTCATGTATTTCGACGCGCCGGCCGAGGCCTTCCCGCGCGGCAGCGTGATCGAGGGCGGGCTGATCGTGGTCGCGGCGGTGCTGGTGTCGCCGGTGGGCTGGTTCCTGCTGGCGCCGCTCGGCCACTGGACGAGCGCGGCCGCGAGCTCGCTGTTCTGACGCCGACGATCCGCACCGTCGCCGAGACGGGATCGACCAACGCCGACCTCCTCGCGCTCGCCACCGGCGGGGCGGAGGAGGGCTGGTGGCTCCGCGCCGAGCGCCAGACCGCCGGACGCGGGCGGCAGGGCCGGGCGTGGGTGTCGGAACCCGGCAATTTCTACGGCAGCACGCTGGTCCGCCTGCGCCCCGCCGATCCGCCGCCTCCGACGCTGGCGCTGGTCGCAGGCGTGGCGGTGGAGGAGGCGGTTTCGACGCACATATCACCCTCACCCTTCCGCGGCTTCGCCGCTTCCTCCCTCTCCCGTTGGGAGAGGGAAGGGGCCCGCTCGGCGCAGCCGAGCGCGAAGGGTGAGGGTGGCCTGAATCTCAAATGGCCCAACGACCTGCTCCTCGACGGCGCCAAGCTCGCAGGCATCCTGCTGGAGCGCGCCGGCGACACCGTCGTGATCGGCTGCGGCGTCAACCTCGCGCATCACCCCGGCCTCGCCGAACGGGCGACCACCAGCCTCGCCGACCACGGCACCACCGTCGACCCCGCCGTCTTCGCCGAGACGCTCGCCGAATCCTTCGCCCGCTGGCTCGCGCGCTGGCGGGGGGAGGGGCTCGCCCCGATCCGCCAGCGCTGGCTGGAGCGCGCCCATCCGGCCGGCACCGCTCTCACCGCGCGCCTGCCCGACGGCACCGCCGTCGACGGCCTGTTCGACGGGCTCGACAGCCAGGGCGCGCTCATCCTGCGCTTGGCCGACGGCGCCCGGCATGTCATGCACGCAGGCGACGTCTTCCTGCTTTGACGAGAGGGTCCAGATGCTGCTCGCGATCGATGCCGGCAACACCAACGTCGTCTTCGCGCTGATCGACCTCGACGCGCCGCCGGGGCCGGACGCGATCCGGGCGCGCTGGCGCATCGCCACCGATCCGCGCCGCACCTTCGACGAATATGCCGTGTGGCTGAGCCAGCTCCTCGCGCTCGAGGGGCTCGACCGGTCGGCGGTGACCGGCGTCATCATCGGCACCGTGGTCCCGCGCGCGCTCCACAACCTCCAGATGCTCGCCAGCAAATATTTCGGCGGCGAGGCGATGATCGCGGGGGAGGGCGGCTGGGGCTTCGCGCTCGACGTCGACGAGCCGCAGAACCTCGGCGCCGACCGTGCGCTCAACTGCATCGCCGCGCACCGGCACCATCCGGGCGATGCGATCATCATCGACTTCGGCACCGCCACCACCTTCGACGTGGTCGACTATTCGGGCGCCTACAAGGGCGGGATCATCGCGCCGGGCATCAACCTGTCGCTCGACGCGCTGGTCAACGCCGCTGCCAAGCTCCCCCGCATCGCGATCGAGGCGCCGAAGGGCAATCTTTCCGTGATCGGCCGCAACACCGTCGACCAGATGAACATCGGCATCTACTGGGGCTATGTCGCGATGATCGAGGGGCTGGTCGCCCGCACCAAGGCGGAGATCGGCCGCCCCGCCAAGGTGATCAGCACCGGCGGCCTCGCGATATTGTTCGAGAAGCATATCGACGTGTTCGACGTCTACGAGCCCGACCTCACGCTCCAGGGGCTGGCGCTGGTGTGGCAGCGGGCCCATATGAAGTAGCACCGTCGCCCCGGCGCAGGGCACCCATCAAGGTACTACTTTGATGGGACCCGAGGCCGGGGCCGCCAGATTTCAGCGTATTCGCGCATTACTTAGCGACCCCGGCCTGCGCCGGGGCGACGACATTCCAAAAGGATATCAGTGACCAATCCCAACAACGAACTCCTCTTCGTCGCGCTCGGCGGGTCCGGCGAGATCGGCATGAACGTCAATCTCTACGGCTGTAACGGCAAGTGGCTGATGGTCGATTGCGGCGTGACCTTCGCCGACCCCGACTATCCCGGCATCGACGTGCTACTGCCCGACCTCAGCTTCATCGAGGAGCGGCTCGACGACCTCGTCGGCATCTTCCTGACCCACGGGCATGAGGATCATATCGGCGCGCTGCCCTATTTCGCCGCCGACCTCGGCGTTCCGCTCTACGCCTCCCCGTTCACCGCCGGCCTGATCCGCGAGAAGCTCGATGAGGAGGGCATCTCCGACCAGGTCAAGCTCCACGTCGTCCGCGAGGACGGCAAGGTTCAGCTCGGCCCGTTCGCGGTGACCTACGTCCCGCTCGCGCACTCGATCCCAGAAGGCAACGCGCTGCTGATCGAGACGCCGCACGGCCGCATCTTCCACACCGGCGACTGGAAGATCGACGAGACGCCGCTGCTCGGCTCGCCCTCGACCGCGGAGGAGCTGACCCAGATCGGCGACAAGGGCATCTTCGCGCTGGTCTGCGATTCGACCAACGTCTTCAACCCCGAGGCGTCGGGCAGCGAGTCCGAGGTCCGCGCCGGGCTCGACGAGGTGATCTCGGCCGCCAAGGGCCGCGTGCTCGTCACCACCTTCGCCTCCAACGCCGCGCGCCTCGCCACGCTGGGCGAGGTCGCCAAGGACACCGGCCGCACGCTGTGCGTCGCCGGCCGCTCGCTCGACCGCATCCTGCGCGTCGCCCGCTCGGTCGGCTATCTCAAGGGCTTCCCCGAGACGGTCGACTGGGAGACGGCGATGGACCTGCCGCGCAGCCAGGTGCTGATCGTCGCCACCGGCGGCCAGGGCGAGCCGCGCGCCGCGCTCGCGCGCGTCGCCGACGGCAGCCACCCGATCAGGCTCGATCGCGGCGATACCGTGGTCTTCTCCTCCAAGCAGATCCCGGGCAACGAGCGCGCGATCGGCGAGATCCAGAACAAGCTCGCCGCCGCGGGGGTGGAGATCGTCACCGATCGCCAGGCCTTCGTCCACGTCTCCGGCCATCCCGGCCGCCCTGAGCTCCAGGCGATGTACCGCTGGATCCGCCCGCAGCTGGTGATGCCGGTCCATGGCGAGATGCGCCACCTCGCCGAGCACGCCCGTTTCGCCATCGAGAACGGCGTCCCCGGCGCCGTGCTGCAGAAGGACGGCGACATCATCCGCCTCGCCCCAGGCACGCCCGAGAAGATCGGCGAGGCGCCGGTCGGCCGCCTCGCGCTCGACGGCGACGTGATCCTGCCGGCGGACGGCGCCACCATCAACGAGCGCCGCCGCATCGCCGCCTATGGCCAGATCTCGGTCGCGGTCGCGGTCCGCAAGGACGGCTCGCTGATCGGCCAGCCCCAGGTGCGGCTCCAGGGCGTGCCGGTAGAGGAGGACCAGGATCCGTTCCTCGACGAGGCGGTCGACGCCGCCAGCGGGGCGGTCAAGGGCAGCCGCGGCAAGGGCCTCGACAACCTCCGCGAAGCCCTGCGCCTCGCCGTCCGCCGCGTCGCGACGCGCTGGACGGGCAAGAAGCCGGTCGTCGACGTGCTGGTGATCGAGGCGTAAAGGACGCGCGCGATGAACTGGAAATCCGCGCTCGCCATCTATTTCCTGTTCTGGGCCTTCTCGGTGTTCCTCGTGCTCCCGTTCGGCGTCCGCACCGCGCACGAGGCAGGCGCCGAGCTGGTCCCCGGCCAGGCCGAGAGCGCGCCCCACGTCTTCCGCCCCAGCCGCGTCGCGCTCCGCGTGACGATCGTCGCGACGATCCTGTGGGGACTGTTCCTCCTCAACTATGTCTACGGCTGGGTGACGCCCGACATGCTCGATTGGACGCGCTGGGGGCGGGCCGACTAGCGACCGTCAGATTTCATGTCCGGAGGTCAGTTCCGCGCGTTCCTTCTCCGTCAGCGCCAATTGGACCGTGCGTCCCTGTCTTGACGACTCGAGACCGGCCTCGATCGTCGCCATCACCGCCAATGCCTCGATCGGCGACACCGGGTTCGGTGCAGCCCCGCGCACGGCATCGACGATTCCCGCGTAGAAGCGCAGCTGATTCCCAGCGGGCGCCGCGATCCGCCGCTCCCGGCTCGATCCGTCGTAGAACAGCATCTCGTCCTCGTCCGCGCCCCATCCGGCGCTGCCCGGCGCCATCCCGGCGAGCAGCTGCGCCTCCTGCTGGTCCGGCTTGCGCTTGACCAGGCTGCCCTTCTCTCCGTGCACGACGAACCGGCTGCTGCCGCCCGCCACCATCATCCCGGCGTGGAGGATCACCCGCAGCGTGCCATAATCGAGCACGACATGCGCCCAGTCGTCGGTCAGCGCGCCGCTGCGCTGCATCGCCAGGTCCGCCTGTACGCGCTGCGGCGGGCCGAACAGCTGGAGCGCCTGGTCGATGAGATGCGGCCCGAGATCGAACCAGATTCCGCTCCCCGGTCCGGGCGCCTCGCGCCAGCGCTCGCGCACCTGCGGCCGGAAGCGGTCGAAATGCGACTCGAAATGGGTGACGCGCCCGAGCAGCCCCCTCTCGATACTCTGCCGCACGCCGAGGAAATCGCTGTCCCAGCGCCGGTTATGGAACACCGACAGCAGCCGCCCCTGAGCCTCGGCAAGCGCCACCACCTCCCGCGCTTCGGCGAGGTCGAGCGTGAAGGGTTTGTCGACGACCACATGCTTGCCCGCACCCAGCGCCGCGGCGGCGAGGGGAGCATGGCTCGCATTGGGAGAGGCGATGACGACCAGTTCGATGTCATTCCGTGCGATCAGCGCCTGCGGGTCGGCGACCACCTCGACGTCGGGCAGGTCGCGCGCGACCTTGGCCGGATCGCCGGATACGACCGCCGCCAGCGTCAGGCCGCGCGTCGCCAGCATCATCGGCGCGTGGAAGGTCCTGCCGGCATAGCCGTAGCCGATCAGTCCGGCGCGGACGGCGGTGGTTTGGGTCGATGTCGTCATGGTATCGCGATGTCGCAGCGGCGGCTGGCCGGTCAACCGCAGGGCAGGAGCCGGGCCCTTGCGGAAAAAGTTTGTTCCACCCTTGTTCCGTTGGAACAAATGCGATACAGAAGCCCGCAAGACATTGAACCGGGCGCGTGGATGCCCTAGCGACGGAGCTTCCCAATGGCAGCGAACCTGAAGGTCATCGATACCGGCATGGCAACCATCAATTCCGATCGTCAGAAGGCGCTCGACGCCGCATTGGCGCAGATCGATCGCGCGTTCGGCAAGGGCAGCGCGATGCGGCTCGGCTCGAAGGAGACGATGCAGGTCGAGGCGATCTCCACGGGGTCGCTCGGGCTCGACATCGCGCTCGGCGTCGGCGGATTGCCGCGCGGCCGCGTGATCGAGGTCTACGGGCCCGAAAGCTCGGGCAAGACCACGCTCGCGCTCCACGTCATCGCGGAAGCCCAGAAGAATGGCGGCACCGCCGCGTTCGTCGATGCCGAACATGCGCTCGATCCGGTCTATGCCAAGAAGCTCGGGGTCGACATCGACGAGCTGATCGTGTCGCAGCCCGACACCGGCGAGCAGGCGCTGGAGATCACCGATACGCTGGTGCGCTCGAACGCGATCGACGTGCTGGTGGTCGATTCGGTCGCGGCGCTGGTGCCCAGGGCCGAGATCGAGGGCGAGATGGGCGACAGCCACGTCGGCCTGCAGGCGCGGCTGATGTCGCAGTCGCTGCGCAAGCTCACCGGCTCGATCAGCCGCTCGCGCTGCATGGTGATCTTCATCAATCAGCTGCGCATGAAGATCGGCGTGATGTACGGCAATCCGGAGACGACCACCGGCGGCAACGCGCTCAAATTTTACGCCTCGGTCCGCCTCGACATCCGCCGCACCGGCCAGATCAAGGATCGCGACGATATCGTCGGCAACACGACGCGCGTGAAGGTGGTGAAGAACAAGGTTGCGCCGCCGTTCAAGCAGGTCGAGTTCGACATCATGTACGGCGAGGGCATCTCGAAGATCGGCGAGATCCTCGACCTCGGCGTCAAGGCCGGCCTCGTCGAGAAGTCGGGCGCGTGGTTCAGCTACGACAGCGTCCGCATCGGCCAGGGTCGCGAGAACGCCAAGACCTTCCTCAAGGAGAATCCGGAGATCACCGCCCGGCTCGAAGCCGCGATCCGCGGCCGGACCGAGCAGGTCGCCGAGGAGATGATGGTCGGCGGCACCGACGACGACGCAGGGGACGATGATCTCTGAGGCAGCAGTTTCGCGACGTCAGCCTGCGGACGTGCAGGCCGGCGCCGCAAGCTCCCGGAAAGGCCCGCCCGCGCGGCGGGCCTTTTCCGTTTGGGGAAGGGGCGGTGATATGTCGTTTTCCCGGAACTTTCGGAACCTTCGAATGCCGAAACACCCTCGGAATTCAAGCCGGCTCCACATTTCCGTTCGTTCCGAGCTTGTCCAAGATGGGTCGGCATTCAGCAAATAAGCCCCTCCCCTTCAGGGGAGGGGTTGGGGTGGGGGCTCTCCACAGGCAAACCGGCTTGAGGCGCGTACCCACCTCCAATCCCTGTATCGCGACCTGAGCCTGCCCTAGTGCCTGCCTTGACGGGCAGTTCAAGGGCCAGCCTCCTTGAGTAGCCGACCTCGCCGAGGAGAGAATGGATGACCGAAGCAATCGAATGGACCGGCACCGTCGGCCGGACCTGGGCCGAGGAATGGCGCCGCACCGACCGCAGCTTCGCCGCGTTCACGCCGCATCTCGACGCAGCGATCCTCGCCGCGGTGCCGCCGGACCGTTTCCGCGCCGCCGACATCGGTTGCGGTGCCGGCGGCACCAGCCTCGCGCTATCGGCGGCCCGCCCCGATGCGGAAGTGCTCGGCATCGACCTGTCCGCCGAGCTCATCGCAGCCGCGACCGCTCGTGCGCAGGGCCACGCCAATCTCGCCTTCGTCGTCGGCGATGCGCTCGACGTGGCCGAGCGCCGTGCGCCCTTCGATCTCATCGTCTCCCGCCATGGCGTGATGTTCTTCGCCGATCCCGTCGCAGCCTTCACCCGGCTACGCGCGGCGGTGTCGCCGGGCGCGCGTCTCGTCTTCTCCTGCTTTCGCGACCGCAAATTCAATCCCTGGGCGGAGGAGATTCCTGCCGCCGTGCTCGGCCATGCGCCGCCGCCGCTCGATGCCGGGCCCGGACCATTTGCGTTCGCGGACCGTGATCGGGTCACCGCGATCCTCCGTGAGGCGGGATGGCGCAACCCGATCGCGACTCCGGTCGACTATGCCTATCTCGCCGGCGAGGGCGAAGACCCGGTTACGGATGCGGTCGCCTTCTTCCGCCGCATCGGCCCCGCAGCGCGGCTGATCCGCGAGGCGCCTCCCGAAGCGCAGCCGGCATTGCTCGATCGCCTCGCCGCAGCGGTGTCGCGCTATCGTCATGGCAATGTCGTCGACTTCCCCGCCGCCGCATGGATATGGTCGGCGACACGCTAGAAGGGGGGAGCACCATGGCGATCATCGTCCATCATCTTGAAGACTCGCGGTCGCAGCGCGTGCTGTGGCTGCTCGAGGAACTGGGGCTTCCCTACGAGGTCAAGCGTTACGAGCGGAACAAGGCGACGCTGCTCGCTCCGCTCGCGCTCAGGAAGGTACACCCGCTCGGCAAGTCCCCGGTGATCGAGAACGAAGGACGGGTGGTCGCGGAGACCGGGGCGATCGTCGAATATCTGGTCGAGCACGCCGATGGCCGGCTCGGCGCGCCGGCGCATCGCGACTCGGCGCTGCGCTACCGCCATTTCCTCCATTACGCCGAGGGATCGCTGATGCCGGTGCTGTTCGCCAAGCTGGTGCTGAGCCGCGTGCCGCTGCTGGGCGCGACGGCGACGAAACGCTTCCAGCCGATGATCGACGTCCATCTCGACTGGATCGAGAACGAGCTCGCGGGCCGCCCCTGGTTCGCCGGCGACGACTTCACCGCCGCCGACGTGATGATGAGCTATCCCCTGGAGGCTGCCCGCGACCGCGCCGGCCTCGACGCCTCGCGTCCGGCGACGATCGCGTGGCTGGACAGGATCCACGCACGCCCGGCCTATCAGTCCGCGCTCGAGGCCGGGGGGCCTTATGCCTATGCTTAAGCCGTCGCAGGCTTCGTTCGCGGGAACGAGAACACCGGCTTACCCCTGCCGAAAGCTGTCGCTATCCTCCACCGGCCCGCCGCCGGTCGGCGCCGGCCTGGGCTCGATCACCGGCGATTCGGCCGGATCGAGCCCGCCTTCCCAGCGCGCCACCACGCTCGCTGCGACGGCGTTGCCGACGACGTTGGTCGCCGATCGTCCCATGTCGAGGAAATGGTCCACCGCCAGCACCAGCAGCAGCCCGGCCTCGGGCAGGTTGAACTGGTTGAGCGTCGCCGCGATTACCACCAGGCTGGCGCGCGGCACGCCGGCGATGCCCTTCGACGTGATCATCAGCGTCAGCAGCATCGCGATCTGCGTGCCGAGGTCGAGGTGGATGCCATAGGCCTGGGCGATGAACAGCGACGCGAAGGTCATGTACATCATCGACCCGTCGAGGTTGAACGAATAGCCGAGCGGCAGCACGAAGCTGGCGATGCGCGGCGGCACCCCGAACCGGTCGAGCGCTTCCAGCGTGCGCGGAAAGGCGGCCTCGGACGAGGCGGTCGAGAAGGCGACCAGCACCGGTTCGCGGATATAGCGGAACAATTGCAGCGTCCGCTTGCCGACGAACAGCAGCGCCAGCACCCCCAACGCGATCCACAATAGGCCGAGGCCGAGATACACCGACCCCATGAAATAGGCGAGCTTGCCGATCACGCCCGGGCCGCGCTCGATCAGCGTCGCCGCCACCGCCGCGAACACCGCGAAGGGGGCGAAGCGCATGACATAGTCGGTCACCTGCAGCATCACCTGCGTCAGCGCCTCGGCCGCCTTGACCAGCGGCGCGGCGCGCTCGCCGACGGCGGTGATCGCGACGCCGAAGAACACCGAGAAGACCACGATCTGCAGGATGTCGTTGGTCGCCATCGCCTCGACGATCGAGCTCGGGAAGATGTGAGTGATGATCTCGGCGGCGTCGAACTTGCTCTTGTCGAGCCCGCTGCCTGCGCCGGCGGGCGGCAGCGGCAGGTTGAGGCCGAGCCCCGGCTGCAGGATGTGGACCATGATCAGGCCCAAAGTCAGCGACATCAGGCTCGCGCAGATGAACCACCCGAGCGACTTCAGGCCCACCCGTCCCAGCGCCCCGGTGTCGCCCATGTGCGCGATGCCGACCACCAGCGTGCCGAACACCAGCGGCGCGATGATCATCTTGATGAGGTGGAGGAACACCTGCGTCACGATGCCGAACCATTTGGCGATCTCCTTGAGCGTCGCCGCCGATTCGGGCGTTCCGGCATCGAACGTCGCGTTGACGATCCATCCGACGACGAGACCCAGCACCAGGCCGATCAGAATGAAGGTGGTCAGGCGCTTGGCCAAAATGCTTCTCCCCCGTGGAACCTCGCCGGAAGGAAGGGGATTGCGGCGCCGCGGTCAAGCGCCCTATCGCTTGCACCCATGATCCTGACCCGCCGTCGCCTCGTCCGGGCCGTCGCCGCGCTGCCGCTGCTCGCGACACCGGGCCTGCTCCGCGCCGCCGATCCCGACCTTTCGGCGCTCAGCGACATCACCGGCGATGCGGTGCCGATCGGGCGCGAGGAGCGCGACCGACGCCTCGCCCGCGCGCAGGCGCTGATGCGGGCGCACGGCATCGGCGCGGTGCTGGTCGAGCCGGGATCGAGCCTCGTCTATTTCACGGGCATCCGCTGGGGTCGCAGCGAGCGGGCGCTGCTCGCCGTGCTGCCGGTCGAGGGGGAGCCGTGCATCGTCTCGCCTTTCTTCGAGGAACCGCGGATGCGCGAGACGCTCGCCGTCCCGGCCGAGGTCCGCGTGTGGCAGGAGGACGAGGATCCGCTCGCCATCGTCGCCGGTGTCCTCAGGGACCGCAAGCTCGCCGGCCGCCCGGTCGGGATCGAGGAGACGGTGCGCTTCTTCATCCCCGACGCGCTGGCGCGCGATCTGCCGGCGTCGAAGCCGGTCTCCGCCAACCCGGTGGTGCGCGGCTGCCGCATGATCAAGTCGCCGGCCGAGATTGCGCTGATGCAGAAGGCGACCGACGTCACCATCGCCGCCTATCGCTGGACCTGGGAGCGGGTCGAGGCCGGCATGAGCCAGGCCGACATCTCCGCATTGATGAGCGCCGCGACGCGCAAGCTCGGCGGAAGTCCGGAATTCTCGATGGCGCTGATCGGCGAATCGGCCGCCTATCCGCACGGCAGCCGCAAGCCGCAGCGGATGAGCGACGGCGCGGTGCTGCTGATGGACTGCGGCTGCACCGTCCATGGCTATCAGTCAGACGTCTCGCGCACCTTCGTGAAGGGCAGCGCCTCGGCCGAGGTGCGCAAGGTGTGGGACCAGGTCCGCCAGGGCCAGCAGGTCGCCTTCGCCGCGGCGAAGCTCGGCGCGCCCGCCGGCAGCGTCGACGACGCGGTCCGCGCGCAGTACGAGCGCTGGGGCTACGGCCCGCGCTACGCGCTGCCGGGCCTGTCGCATCGCACCGGCCACGGCATCGGCCTCGACGGCCACGAGCCGGTCAACCTCGTCCATGGTGAGACGACCCGTCTTGCCCCTGGCATGTGCTTCTCGAACGAGCCCGGCATCTACCTCCCCGGCAAGTTCGGCGTGCGGCTGGAGGACTGCTTCCACATGACCGAGGCGGGCCCCAAATGGTTCAGCGAGCCGCCGAGGTCGATCGACGCGCCGCTGGGGTGAGGCAGCGGCGCCCCCATCTCGTCATGCCGGGCTTGACCCGGCATCCAGAGTCACAAGCGATAGGGCCCGCGGCTCTGGATCCCGGCTTTCGCCGGGAGGACGCTTAGGAAAAGGAATGACGGTGAGGAGTTGAGAGAAGGCCGAACCTCCCCTAAGTCGCGCCCATGACCTCGACGAACGACATCCGCCGATCCTTCCTCGACTATTTCGAGAGCCAGGGCCATGCCCGCGTGCCTTCGGCGCCGCTGGTGCCGCAGAACGATCCGACGCTGATGTTCGTCAATGCCGGCATGGTGCCGTTCAAGAACGTCTTCACCGGCCTCGAGACGCGCCCCTATTCGACCGCTACCAGCTCTCAGAAGTGCGTCCGCGCCGGCGGCAAGCACAACGACCTCGACAATGTCGGCTACACCGCCCGGCATCACACCTTTTTCGAGATGCTCGGCAATTTCTCGTTCGGCGACTATTTCAAGGAACAGGCGATCCTTCACGCCTGGACCTTGCTGACGAAGACCTGGGGCATCCCGGCCGAGAAGCTGACGGCGACGGTCTACCACACCGACGACCAGGCGTTCGACCTGTGGAAAAAGATCGCGGGCCTGCCCGACCACAGGATCATCCGCATCCCGACCAAGGACAATTTCTGGGCGATGGGCGCCGACGGCCCGTGCGGGCCCTGCTCGGAGATCTTCTACGACCACGGCGAGCGCATCCCCGGCGGCCCGCCCGGATCGCCGGACGAGGACGGCGACCGATTCGTCGAGATCTGGAACCTCGTCTTCATGCAGTTCGTGCAGGAGAATGAGGAGATCGTCGGCGACCTGCCGCGCCCCTCGATCGACACCGGCATGGGCCTGGAGCGCATCGCCGCGGTGCTGCAGGGCGTCCACGACAACTACGATACCGACACCTTCAAGGCGCTGATCGCCGAGAGCGGCGCGCTCACCGGCACGCCGACGACCGGCGAGAACCAGGCGAGCCACCGCGTCATCGCCGATCACCTGCGCTCCTCGGGCTTCCTCGTCGCCGACGGCGTGCTGCCGGCCAACGAGGGTCGTGGCTACGTCCTTCGCCGCATCATGCGCCGCGCGATGCGCCACGCGCACCTGCTCGGCGCCAGGGAGCCGCTGATGCACCGCATGGTGCCGTCGCTGGTCGCCGAGATGGGCGCCGCCTATCCCGAGCTCGTCCGCGCCCAGCCGCTGATCGAGGCGACGCTGCTCCAGGAGGAGACGCGCTTCCGCCAGACGCTGACCAATGGCCTGCGCCTCCTCGACGAGGCGACGCAGGACATGGGCGAAGGCGACACGCTGCCCGGCGCCACCGCGTTCAAGCTCTACGATACCTTCGGTTTCCCCTACGACCTCACCGAGGACGCGCTGCGCACCCAGGGCATCGCCGTCGACCGCGCCGGTTTCGACGCCGCCATGGCCGAGCAGAAGGCGGCCGCCCGCGCCGCCTGGAAGGGCTCGGGCGCCAAGGCGAGCGAGGAGATCTGGTTCGACATCGCCGAGGACAAGGGCGCGACCGAGTTCACCGGCTATGCCAGCGACGTCGCTGAGGCGGAGGTGGTCGCGCTGGTCAAGGACGGCGCGCGCGTCGAGCGGGCCGGACAGGGCGACACGGTCGAGATCGTCGTCAACCAGACGCCCTTCTATGCCGAGAGCGGCGGCCAGGTCGGCGACGCCGGCACGATCGACGGCGACGGGATGCACGCCGTGGTCGGCGACACGCAGAAGCATGTCGGCAAGCTCCACGGCCATCTCGCCACGATCGAGAGCGGCGAGCTTCGCGTCGGCGATACGGTCAGGCTCGTCATCGACCTCGACCGCCGCGCACGCATCCGCGCGAATCACTCGGCGACGCACCTGCTGCACGCGGCCCTTCGCGAGCGCCTCGGCACCCATGTCGCGCAGAAGGGCTCGCTGGTCGCGCCCGACCGGCTGCGCTTCGACGTCAGCCACCCGACCGCGATGCTTCCGGCCGAGCTCGCCCAGGTCGAGGCGGACGTGAATGCGCAGATCCGCTCCAACGGCGTCGTCACCACGCGGCTGATGACCCCGGACGACGCGATCGCGATGGGCGCGATGGCGCTGTTCGGCGAGAAATACGGCGACGAGGTCCGCGTCGTCAGCATGGGCGAGGATGCCGACGGCACCTATTCGCTCGAGCTGTGCGGCGGCACCCACGTCAACGCGCTGGGCGAGATCGGCCTGTTCAAGGTCGTGAGCGAAGGCGCGGTCTCCTCGGGCATCCGCCGTGTCGAGGCGCTGACGGGGGAGGCGGCGCGCGCCTGGCTCTCCGCCCGCGACGAGAAGCTCAAGGAGGCGGCCGCCGCGCTCAAGACCTCGCCCGACGAGGTGCCGGCGCGCGTCGTCTCGCTGCTGGAGGAGCGGCGCCGGCTGGAGCGCGAGCTCGCCGAGGCGAAGAAGGCGCTGGCCCTCGGCGGCGGCGGCAAGGCCGACGCGGCCGGGCCGGAGCAGGTCGGCGGCGTCAACTTCGTCGGCCAGGTGGTCGAGGGATTGGAGCCGAAGGGCCTGCGCGGCGCGGTCGACGAGGCCAAGGCGCGCGTCGGCTCGGGCGTGGCGGCGCTGGTCGCGGTCAACGACGGCCGCGCTTCGGTCGCGGTCGGCGTGACCGATGATCTCGTCGGCCGGCTGAACGCGGTCGAGCTGGTCAAGGCGGCGGTGACGGCGCTGGGCGGGCAGGGCGGCGGCGGCCGTCCCGACATGGCCCAGGGCGGCGGTCCCGACGGGGACAGGGGCGCCGAGGCGATTGCGGCGGTGAAGGCGGTGCTGGAAGGAGGCAAGAAGGCGGCGGCGTAAGGCGGATCATCGCGCTCTATGCCGATGTAACGCATAGCGTCCATCCGAACTCCTGCGAAGGCAGGAGCTCTGTCCGCGAGCGACGTCTTCACCATCCAGACATCCAGAGCTCCTGCCCTCGCAGGAGCGCAGTGAGGCTGGTTGAAAGGGCGGCACCCCAAGGCACCGCCCCTCCATCACCCTCAGTTGCTCGGCGCCGGAGCCGGGGCCGCGCCCGGGGCGCCGGCGGGCGCCGCGCCCCCGACCGCGGCGTTGAACTGCTCCGCGGTCATGCCGACCACGACGCCGCTCGGGCCGAGGCCGAAGCCGGCGATCGGCAGCTTGACCTCGCGGCCGCCGGCCTGGCTGGTCAGCGTGACGAACTGGTCGTCCGCCGCCTTGACCGTGCCGATCACCGTGGTGCCGTCGCTGGCACGGACCTGCGCGCCGGGGGTGAGCGCGGTCTTGAGCTGCGCCTGCTGCTGCGCCTGCGCCTGCTTGCCCGCGGCCTCCAGGTCGGCCTTGGTCATCGCCATGTGCCAGCCCTTGGCATCCTTGCCGACTGAGGTCGGCGGTACCGGCACTGTCACGGCGCCCGTGTTGATCACCACCGCCTGCGGCGACACCGCCTCGACGGTGCCCATCACCGCGCCGGTCGAATCATAGACGGTCTCGCCGACCGCCGGGGCGGCGGCCGCCTGCGCGGGGGCAGGGGCGGTCTGCGCGGCAAGCGCCGCCGGAGTGGCGGCGATACCCGCCAGGAAGAGACAGCTCAGGGCTTTCATTCGACGAATCTTCATTCAGGAATTCTCCAGTCTTTGGCTAGGGAACGATAGCTTCGCATAATCGGTTCCCGCGCTCCAAGTGCGACGGATGCAGCCTCAGGCGGGATTAATCGAGCCTGAAGCATCCGATCGCACCCGCCGGATGCGCGGTTCGCGGTCGAGTCCGGCCGCTTCCTTGATGCTCTTGCGCATCTCGTCCCGCTTCTCGTGGATCGAGGCGATCACCGGCCCCATCGCCACCCCGATGTCGACCAGCACCGCCTCGGCGAGCTGGAGCGAGCTTTCCAGCGTCTCAGGCACCGCATCGGTGACGCCGGCCTTGTAGAGCTCGACGGCGTGCGCGGCATCACGGGCGCGGGCGACGATCGGCAGGTGCGGCACCCAGGCACGCACGCGACGGGTGAGCGCCACCGTCAGCACCGGATCGTCCATCGTCAGGATCAGCGCGTCGGCATGGCCGAGCCGCAGCCGGTCGACCAGCTCGCTGCGCGCGACGTCGCCGAAGATGACATGGTACCCCTCCCGCCGCGCGGCCATCACCCCATCGATGTCGGCATCGATCGCAAGATAGGGCTTGCCGTGGGCTTTCAGCATGTCCGCGACGGTGTGGCCGACGCGGCCGAAGCCGAGGATCACCGTCCCCGGCGCCTCCGCCACCTCGGGCTCGCCGATCTCCTCTCGGTCCTCCAGCATCCGCGCGATCGTGCGGCCGGCCTTGGCGAGCAGCGGCGTGATGGTGAGCCCGATCGCGGTGACGGTGGTCCAGAAGGCGGCGGTCTCCGGCTGGATCAGCGCGGCGCCGCCCGCGACACCGAGCACGATCAGCGTGGTCTCCGACGGGCTCGCCATCAGCACGGCGGTCTCGGCCGCGGTGCCGACGCCGCTGCCGGAGAGACGCAGCAGCGCGCCGGTGACGATCACCTTCACCAGCATCACCGCGACGATCGCGACGAGGAAGCGGCTCCATTCGGCGGCGACGACGCCGAGGTCCAGCCGCATCCCCACCGTGATCAGGAACACGCCGAGCGCCAGCCCCCGAAAGGGCGCGGTCATCACCTCGACCTCGCTGTGATACTCGGTCTCGGCGATCAGGATGCCCGCGACCAGCGCGCCGACGATCGGCGACAGCCCGGCCGCCACGGTGACCAGGCTCGCGGCGATGACGACGATCAGGCTGGTCGCCAGGAACAACTCCGGACTCTTGGTCCGCGCCGCCTGGCCGAACAGGCGGGGCAGCACCAGCCGTCCCACGACGAACAGCGCCGCCACCGCCAGCGCGCCCTGCAGCGCGACCCGGGCGAGCCCCGCCCAGCCTTCGCCGCCGGCCGATGGCGCCAGCGCGCCGAGCAGGAAGATGATCGGCACCAGCGCCAGATCCTCGAACAGCAGCATCGCGAACGCCGCGCGTCCGACGCGGCTCTCGGTGCCGGTCAGCGGCAGCACCAGCGCGGTCGACGACAGCGCCAGCGCCAGACCGAGCCCGATCGCGCCGTCCACGCCCTCGCCGAACAGATAGAGGGCAGTACCGATCACCGCGGCGGAGGCGAACAGCTCCGCGGCGCCGACGCCGAACACCATGCCGCGCATCGCCCACAGCCGCTTGAGCGACAGCTCCAGCCCGATCGCGAACAGCAGCAGGATGATGCCGAGCTCGGCGAAGGGCTCGATCGATTCCTGGTGCGTGATGGTGAGGTGGTAGAGCCAGGGGAACTCGGGAACGAAGCGGCCCAGCCCGGCAGGGCCGACCAGCATCCCGACCAGGATGAACCCGATCACCGGGCTGATCCGGAACCGCGCGAAAGCGGGGATGACGAGGCCGGCCGCTCCCAGCACGACGAGGGAATCGCTGAAGGCGGTGGAGTTGAGCGGCAGCGGCATGTCCCATTGTTGCGGATGAAATGCCCATGGCGCCAGTGCCGCATGACAAAAAGTTGCTGCCGGCTCGCAATCGCGGCTTCGCGTGCCTAACCTTTTGGCCATGCACCATGTCACGCCGCTGATCGGGATCGTCGTCGTCGGGCTCGTCCTGGCCTTCGTCTTCGGCGCGATCGCGCAGCGGCTGAGGCTGTCGCCGCTGATCGGCTATCTGCTCGCCGGCATCGCCGTCGGCCCGTTCACGCCCGGCTATGTCGCCGACCAGGGGCTGGCGAACGAGCTGGCCGAGCTCGGCGTCATCCTGCTGATGTTCGGCGTCGGCCTCCATTTCTCGGTCAAGGACCTGCTGTCGGTCCGCCGGATCGCGGTGCCGGGCGCGATCGGGCAGATCGCCTGTGCGGTGCTGCTCGGCTGGGGCCTCGGCCATCTGCTCGGCTGGCCGACCGGCGGCAGCCTGATGTTCGGGCTCGCGCTGTCGGTGGCGAGCACGGTGGTGCTGCTGCGCGCCCTGAACGAGCGCCGGATCGTCGACACCGAGCGTGGGCGGATCGCGGTCGGCTGGCTGATCGTCGAGGACCTGGTGATGGTGTTCGCGCTGGTGCTGATCCCGACGCTGGCCTCGGGCGGGCAGGCGATCGGGCCGGCGCTGCTGCTGACGGGAGGCAAGGTCGCCGCCTTCATCGCCTTCATGCTGATCGTCGGCCGCCGCGTGGTGCCCTGGATCCTGCACTGGGTCGCGCACAGCGGCTCGCGCGAGCTGTTCCGGCTGGCGGTGCTGGCGGTCGCGCTCGGCTTCGCGGCGGGGGCGGCGCTGCTGTTCGGGGTGTCGTTCGCGCTCGGCGCCTTCTTCGCCGGCATCATCCTTGCCGAATCGCCGCTCAGCCAGCGCGCCGCCGAGGAGACGCTGCCGCTGCGCGACGCCTTCGCGGTGCTGTTCTTCGTCTCGGTGGGGATGCTGTTCAACCCGGCGATCGTCGTCACCGACACGCTCGCCCTGCTCGCGACGCTGGCGATCATCCTCATCGGCAAGTCGGTCGCGGCCTATGCCATCGTCCGCGCCTTCGGGCGGCCGAATCGTACCGGCCTCACCATCGCCGCCAGCCTCGCGCAGATCGGCGAATTCTCCTTCATCCTCGCCGCGCTCGGCTCGTCGCTCGGCATCCTGCCTGCCGACGCGCGCGACCTGATCCTTGCCGGCGCGATCCTGTCGATCATGCTCAACCCGCTCCTGTTCGTGCTGGTCGATCGGCTCGCGCCGCAGCGGGAGACCGTACCCGCATCGCCGGCGCCGCCGCAGAAGGGCCATGTCGTGCTGGTCGGCTATGGCCGCGTCGGCACGCTGGTCGGCGCCGGGATCGACAAGGGACGGCTGGTGGTGATCGAGGCCGAGAGCGACATCGGCTCCTTGCTCGAAGGCGCTAACGCCGAGATGATCGTCGGCAACGCGGCCGACCCCGACGTCCTCGCTCGTGCCGGCATCGAGGAAGCGCGGGTGCTGCTGGTCGCCATTCCGGATGCGTTCGAGGCGGGTCAGATCGTCGAGCAGGCGCGGCGGCTCAATCCGGACCTCACCATCGTCGCCCGCGCCCACCGCGACGAGGAGGTCGCGCATTTGGGCGAGCACGGCGCCACCCACACCATCATGGGCGAGCGCGAGATCGCACGCCGGATGATCGAGCTGGCAAGGGGCTGACGCCTTAAGAAGAGAGATTCACGCGGAGCCGCGGAGTTTTTGTTCGCGCAGAGTCGCAGACGACGCAGAGGTGCAACCGGCCGCGTGGCGGCCATCACATCACGGATGCAGGCAGTCTCGCTGTCACGAGCAGCTCCCGCTCTGCGCTCTCTGCGCCTCTGCGCGAACAAAAATCAGGCCCAGCCCCCCATCGCCTTCTCGAGGTTGACGCGGATCGCCTCGAAGAACTGCTCGGTGGTCATCCACGGCTGCTCCGGCCCGATCAGGATCGCCAGATCCTTGGTCATCTGGCCGCTCTCGACCGTCTCGACGCATACCTTCTCCAGCGTCTCGGCGAAGCGGGTCACGTCCGGCGTGTCGTCGAACTTGCCGCGATACTTGAGGCCGCCGGTCCAGGCGAAGATCGACGCGATCGGATTGGTCGAGGTCGCCTTGCCCTGCTGGTGCTGGCGATAGTGGCGGGTGACGGTGCCGTGCGCCGCCTCGGCCTCGATGGTCTTGCCGTCCGGCGTCATCAGCACCGAGGTCATCAGCCCCAGCGAGCCGAAGCCCTGCGCCACCTGGTCCGACTGGACGTCGCCGTCGTAGTTCTTGCACGCCCACACGAACTCGCCGTGCCACTTGAGCGCCGAGGCGACCATGTCGTCGATCAGGCGATGCTGATACTCGATGCCAAGTTCGTCGAACTGCGCCTTGAATTCCTTCTCGAACACCTCCTGGAAGATGTCCTTGAACCGCCCGTCATAGGCTTTGAGGATGGTGTTCTTGGTCGAAAGATACACCGGCCACTTGCGGTTGAGGCCGTAGTTGAGGCTGGCCCTGGCGAAGTCACGGATCGATTCGTCCAGATTGTACATCCCCATCGCCACCCCGGCACCCGGGAAGTCGAACACCTCCTCCTCGATCACCTGGCCGTCGGCGCCTTGCCATTTCATCGTCAGCTTGCCTGCGCCAGGCACCTTGAAGTCGGTCGCCTTGTACTGGTCGCCGAACGCGTGGCGGCCGACCACGATCGGATGCGTCCAGCCCGGGATCAGGCGCGGAACATTGCGCATCACGATCGGCTCGCGGAAGACGACGCCGCCCAGGATGTTGCGGATAGTGCCATTCGGCGACTTCCACATCTTCTTGAGCCCGAACTCCTCGACGCGCGCCTCGTCCGGGGTGATGGTGGCGCACTTGACGCCCACGCCATACTTCTGGATCGCCTTCGCGCTGTCGACCGTCACCGTGTCGTCGGTCTGGTCGCGGTGCTGGATGCCGAGGTCGTAATAGTCGAGATCGATGTCGAGATAGGGCTTGATCAGGCGCTCGCGGATCCATTCCCAGATGATCCGCGTCATCTCGTCGCCGTCGATCTCCACGACGGGCGTCTTCACCTTGATCTTCGCCATGCTCGCTTCCTGTCTTGAGGGGGAGGATTGGCGAACGCCCTAGGCAGAAGGATCGGAGCGATCAAGCGGTGCGGCGTTGTATGCGATGCGCCATGTGGTTAGGTTTGCGCGATGACCTCCCTAGACAAGCCCGCCGCCGGTACCACGACGGTCAAGTGGCGCTTCCCTTCGGTCCATCCCGAGGGGCGCAAATATGTGCTGATCACCGCGGCGGTCACGTTCGTGGCCTGGCTGTTCCTGCCCGTCCTCACCTGGCCGTTCATCGGCCTGACGATCTGGGTCGCTGCCTTCTTCCGCGACCCGGTGCGGGTGACGCCGCAGGGGGAGGGGTTGGTCGTCTCGCCCGCCGACGGCCTCGTCACGATGATCGAGCGCGTGCCGCCGCCGCCCGAATTGGCCGGGGAGAACGGATTGGGCGACGCGCCGCGCGTGCGCGTGTCGATCTTCATGAGCGTGTTCGACGTCCACATCAACCGCACGCCCGTAGCCGGCACGATCCGCCAGGTCGTCTACATCTCAGGCAAGTTCCTCAACGCCGACCTCGACAAGGCGAGCGAGGAGAACGAGCGCCAGCATTTCGTGGTCGAGGACCGCTACGGCACGCGTGTCGGCTTCACCCAGATCGCCGGGCTGGTCGCGCGGCGCATCGTCACCTTCGCCAAGCCGGGCGACATCGTCGTCGCCGGACAGCGTATCGGCCTGATCCGTTTCGGCAGCCGCGTCGACGTCTATCTGCCCGAGGACGTCGCCTGCCAGGTCGCGCTCGGCCAGCGCGCGGTGGCGGGGGAGACGGTGATCGGCCGCAAGGGCGTCGAGCCGGTCCTCGGCGTCGCGCAATAATGGCGACCGACGCCGAAGCGCGCCGACGATTGCGCCGCCGGCGCGAGGCACGCGGCATCCCGCTGCGCTCGGTCGCGCCCAATGCGGTGACCGCGCTTGCCCTCTGCGCCGGCCTCACCGCCGTTCGCTTCGCCATCGCCGGCCAATGGGAGCAGGCGGTGCTGATGATCATGATCGCGGCGATCCTCGACGGGATCGACGGGCGGATCGCTCGGCTGCTGCGCGGTGAGAGCCGGTTCGGCGCCGAGCTCGATTCGCTCTCCGACGCGATCAGCTTCGGCGTCTCGCCCGCGCTCGTCCTCTACCTCTGGTCGCTGACCAACGCGCCGCGCTTCGGCTGGATCGGCGCGCTGCTCTACGCCGTGTTCTGCGCGCTCCGCCTCGCCCGGTTCAACGCACGCATCGACCTCACCGACCAGCCGCACAAGTCCGCCGGCTTCCTCACCGGCGTTCCGGCGCCGGCCGGCGCGGGCCTCGCGCTGCTTCCGATCTATCTGTGGCTGTGGACCGAGGAGCCGATGCTCCGTTCGCCTTGGCTGACAGGGCCATGGCTCATGCTGGTTGCGCTGCTGATGGTGTCGAGCCTCGCCACCTACAGCTGGTCGTCGTTCCGCCTCAGGCGCAACATCCGCTTCGAGGCGATCGTGGTGGTGGTCGCGATCGGTGCCGCGCTGGTGTCGGCGCCTTGGCAGGCGCTGAGCGTGCTCAGCCTGCTCTATCTCGCCTCGCTGCCGTTCAGCGTCGCGTCCTATCGCCGCGTCAGGCGGCTGCGCGCAGCGGCGCCGGCCGTACCGCCGCCTGCGCCCTGACGGCCGGCCGCAGTCCGCCGCGCGGCGGCACCGGCGCCAGGACGGGCGGGGGCAGGGCAGGGCCATGCACGAGCAGGTCGACGATCCGTCCCGCCTCGGGCGCCACGGTCGCCCAGATCGTCCAGCACGCCGCGACGAACGCGGCTGCGAACACGAGAAATGCAATGACCGCCATTTACCCTTGGCTCCCATCCAAATCTGTTCCGCGCCGGAATCCAGTGATTCCAGACGCTTGAGGCCGGCATCGGTTGCACTTGCAGGCGTGCCGCTGCCGTCGTTCTCAACTGAGTCACGTTATGTTCTCTTGATGTTCGCAGGTCAAGCCATAATGTTCGCTTGAACCGAGACGGCGTTTGGACTAAGGGCGCCGCCTCAACCCCGCATGGGAAGCTCATAACCCGGTGCCCGGCCGGCGCTCGCGCTCGTCAGGTCATCGCTTCCCAGAGGACCAACCGGAAGGAGTCTATCCCTATGGCGGCACCTGTCGTCACCATGCAGCAGCTGCTCGAATCGGGCGCGCACTTCGGCCACCAGACGCATCGCTGGAACCCGAAGATGAAGCCCTACATCTTCGGCGACCGCAACGGCGTCCACATCCTCGACCTTTCGCAGACCGTGCCGCTGTTCGCGCGCGCGCTGGAGTTCGTGGCATCGACCGTCGCTGCAGGCGGCAAGGTGCTGTTCGTCGGCACCAAGCGCCAGGCGCAGGAGCCGATCGCCGAAGCGGCACGCCGTTCGGGCCAGCATTTCGTCAACCACCGCTGGCTGGGCGGTATGCTCACCAACTGGAAGACGATCTCGGGCTCGATCAAGCGCCTCAAGAGCCTGGAGGAGCAGCTGTCGGGCGACACGCACGGCCTCACCAAGAAGGAAGTGCTGCAGCTCACCCGTGAGCGTGACAAGCTCGAGCTGTCGCTCGGCGGCATCCGCGACATGGGCGGCGTGCCCGACGTCATGTTCGTGATCGACGCCAACAAGGAGGAGCTCGCGATCAAGGAGGCCAACACGCTCGGCATCCCGGTCGTCGCGATCCTCGATTCGAACGTGTCGCCGGACGGCATCGCCTTCCCGGTGCCGGGCAATGACGATGCGAGCCGCGCGATCCGCCTCTATTGCGAGGCGGTGGCGATCGCTGCCACCCGCGGCGGCCAGCAGGCGCAGGTGGCCTCGGGCCGCGACCTCGGCGCGCTCGACGAGCCGCCGGCCGAGGAGGCGCTGGGCGACGTCGGCACCGAGCGCGGCGAGGACGCGGGCGCGGATCCGGAGCATCCGGCCGCGGCCAGCGAGCCCGAGACCGCGCTCGAGGGCGAGCGCCAGATCGACGCCTGAGACGGCGCTTCGACAAGCCCATTCCACCGTTCGTGCTGAGCTTGTCGAAGCACTGTCTTTCTTCTGCAACGCGAGCGGAAGAAGGGCGGCACTTCGACAGGCTCAGTGCGAACGGATTTGACTTTCAGACTTGAGGAAAACGAACATGGCCGAGATCACTGCCGCTGCCGTGAAGGACCTGCGCGAGAAGAGCGGCGCGGGCATGATGGATTGCAAGAAGGCGCTGACCGAGACGAACGGCGACATGGACGCCGCGCTCGACTGGCTCAAGACCAAGGGCCTCGCCGCTGCCGCCAAGAAATCGAGCCGCACGGCGGCCGAGGGTCTGGTCGGCGTCGCCGTCGCCGGACCGAAGGGCGCGGTCGTCGAGGTCAACTCCGAGACCGACTTCGTCGCCAAGAACGACCAGTTCCAGACGTTCGTGCGCGACGTGACCGCGGTCGCGCTCGAGCTCGGCGACGATCTCGCGACGATCAAGGCCGCGCCGCTCGGCGACAAGACCGTCGAGGAAGTGCTGACCAACAACATCGCCACGATCGGCGAGAACCAGGCCGTGCGCCGCGCCCGGCGCCTCGAGGTGTCACGGGGCGCGGTGATCCCCTACGTCCACAACCAGGTCGCACCGGGCCTCGGCAAGATCGGCGTGCTGGTCGCGCTGGAGTCGGACGCGGGCGTCGACGTGCTCGAACCGCTCGGCAAGCAGCTGGCGATGCACATCGCCGCGGCCTTCCCGCTGGCGCTCGACGAGAGCGGCCTCGACCAGGATGTGATCGAGCGCGAGCGCGCGATCGCCACCGAAAAGGCGGCGGAGAGCGGCAAGCCGGCCGACATCGTCGCCAAGATGGTCGAGGGTTCGATCAAGAAGTTCGCCAAGGAGAACGCGCTGCTGAGCCAGCTGTTCGTGATGGACGGCAAGACGCCCGTAGCCGACGTCGTCGCCAAGGCAGGCAAGGATACGGGTGCGTCGATCGTGCTCAAGGACTATGTCCGCTTCCAGCTCGGCGAGGGCATCGAGAAGGAAGCCAGCGACTTCGCCGCCGAGGTCGCCGCGGCTTCGGGCGTGCCGCAGACGAAGTAACCTGCTCTTCCCCTCTCTCCCCTTGTGGGAGAGGGAGGGGCCCGCTGGCGTAGCCGGTGGGAGGGTGAGGGGGCGGTCGCGATGGCGACCGCGCGGCTGCGCTGCAGCCGCTCTCCCTCTCCAAGCTGCGCTAGCCAGCAAGCTGGCAAGCTTCGCTATCCTCTCCCGTCAAGGGAGAGGATGTTGTGACACGCTTCCCTTCGCGACGCGGCACCTCTAAGGTCCGCGCCGCTTCGCTGCCGCTCAGGAAAAACAAGGGCTTC
The DNA here is from genome assembly GCF_051400615.1 of Sphingomonas astragali. NCBI lineage: Bacteria > Pseudomonadati > Pseudomonadota > Alphaproteobacteria > Sphingomonadales > Sphingomonadaceae > Sphingomonas > Sphingomonas astragali. Next base: position 430,749 of record NZ_JBLFFH010000002.1, on the reverse strand, counting down.
ATGACTCTCCCGCGCTTCAACCGCATCCTCCTCAAGCTGTCGGGCGAGGTCCTGATGGGCAGCGGCCAGTTCGGCATCGACCCGGCCATGTGCGAGCGCGTCGCCGGCGAGGTGAAGGCGGCGAAGGAAACCGGGCTCGAGATTTGCATGGTGGTCGGCGGCGGCAACATCTTCCGCGGGCTCGCCGGCGCCGCGCAGGGTTTCGACCGCGCCTCGGCCGATTACATGGGCATGTTGGCAACGGTGATGAACGCGCTGGCGATGCAGAATGCGCTGGAGAAGATCGGCGTCGACACGCGCGTCCAGTCGGCGATCCCGATGGCCTCGGTCTGCGAGCCCTATATCCGCCGCCGCGCGATGCGGCACATGGAGAAGGGGCGGGTGGTGCTGTTCGCGGCGGGCACGGGCCTGCCGTTCTTCACCACCGACACCACCGCCGCCCTCCGTGCCGCCGAGATGGGCTGCGACGCGCTGTTCAAGGGCACCAGCGTCGACGGCGTCTACGATGCCGACCCGAAGAAGGTGCCCACCGCCAAGCGCTACGACACGCTGAGCTTCAACCGCGTGCTCGCCGACGACCTCAAGGTCATGGACGCGAGCGCGGTCGCGCTGTGCCGCGACAACGACATCCCGATCGTCGTGTTCAACATCCGGGACGGAGGCAATCTCGCCGCCGTGCTGCGCGGCGAGGGCACCTCGACCATCGTCCGGAACCAGCCTTGAGAGGACATCCCCATGGCCGCCTATGACAAGTCCGACCTTGAGCGCCGCATGGCCGGTGCGCTCGAGGCGCTGAAGCACGACCTCGCGGGCCTGCGCACCGGCCGCGCCAACACGTCGCTGCTCGATCCGGTCACCGTCGAGGTCTACGGCAGCAACATGCCGCTGGGCCAGGTCGCCACCGTCTCCGCGCCCGAGCCGCGTATGCTGTCGGTGCAGGTGTGGGACAAGTCGAACGTCGGTGCCGCCGACAAGGCGATCCGCTCGGCCGGTCTCGGTCTCAACCCGATCGTCGACGGCCAGACGCTGCGCCTGCCGATCCCCGACCTGACCGAGGAGCGCCGCAAGGAGCTCGCCAAGCTCGCCGGCCAATATGCCGAGAAGGCGCGCATCGCGGTGCGCAATGTCCGCCGCGACGGCATGGACAGCCTAAAGACCGACGAGAAGAAGGGCGTCTATTCGGAGGACGAGCGCAAGCGCCACGAGACCGAGGTGCAGAAGCTCACCGACGCGACGATCGCCGACATCGACGCCGCCACGGCCGCCAAGGAGAAGGAAATCCTCGGCAAGTGAGGAACGTACCTTTCTCAAGCCCCTCCCCTTCAGGGGAGGGGTTGGGGGTGGGGGAGTGCCGCAAGCCGGCTCGCCCGCGGATAGCCCCCACCCCAGCCGCTCCCCTGAAGGGGAGGGGCTGAAGTGGCGACTGCTCTCATGCCCGGCAGCGCGACCGCACCCCGCCACGTCGCGATCATCATGGACGGCAACGGCCGCTGGGCAAAGGCGCGGCATCTGCCGCGCATCGCCGGGCACCGCAAGGGAGTCGAGGCGGTGCGCCGCGTCGCGCGCGCCGCGCGCAAGATGGGCATCGAATATCTGACGCTCTACGCCTTCTCCTCGGAGAACTGGCGCCGCCCGGCCGAGGAAGTCGGCGAACTGATGGGCCTGCTCCGCCGCTTCATCCAGTCCGACATCGAGGAGTTCGTGCGCGAAGGCGTACGCCTCGCGATCATCGGCGACTGGCGCGCGCTGGCGCCCGATCTCGTCCGGATGATCGACGACGTGCTCGCCCGCACCGCCAACAACCCTGGCCCCACCGTGGTGATCGCGCTCAACTACGGCGCGCAGGCGGAGATCGCCGGCGCCGCCCGCCGCTTGGCGGAAAGGGCGCGCGCGGGCGAGCTCGACCCGCAGGCGATCGACGAGACGGCATTCGAGGCCGAGCTGATGAGCGGCGCGCTGCCGCCGGTCGACCTTCTCATCCGCACCTCGGGCGAGCAGCGGCTGTCCAACTTCCTGCTCTGGCAGGCCGCCTATGCCGAGCTGCTGTTCGTCGATACGCTGTGGCCTGATTTCGACGACGCCGCGCTGGCGGAGGCGGTTGCGGCGTTCGGGCGGCGGCAGCGGCGGTTCGGCGGGCTCTGACATGTCCGATCTCGCCGTCCGGTCGGTGGTCGGCCTCGTGCTGGTCGCGCTCGCCATGGCGGCGCTGTGGGCGGGCGGCTTCGCCTTCTGGCTGGTGCTGGTGGTAATGGCGCTGCTGATGACGGTCGAGTGGGCGGCGCTGCGCGGCGGCACCCGGCGCGAGCGGCGGATCGCGCAGTTCAGCCTGTCGGTGCCGCTCGCGATCATGGCGCCGGCGCCGCTCGCCGCCGGGCCGAGCTTCTTCGTGCTGGGGCTGATCGCCGGCGCCGCCTTCTTCGCCGCCGCCGCGACCCGGCGCAGCGCGATCGGCGGCGGCATCCTCTACATCGGCGTGCCGGTGCTGGCGCTGCTGCTGCTGCGCGAGCAGGACGACGGGCTGCTGCTCGCCTTCTGGGCGATGGCGCTGGTGTGGGCGACCGACATCGGCGCCTTCTTCGCCGGCCGCATGATCGGCGGTCCCCGCCTGGCGCCGATCCTGAGCCCCAACAAGACCTGGGCCGGCCTGATCGGCGGCGTGATCGCCGCGGCCTTATTCGCCTTCGCGCTGCATGTCTGGGCCGGCCTGCCGTTCCACCTCGCCGCGGCGACGCCGATGCTGGCACTGCTCGCCCAAGCCGGCGACCTCTACGAGAGCTGGCTCAAGCGCCGCGCCGGGGTCAAGGACTCGGGCAATCTCCTGCCTGGTCATGGCGGGCTGCTCGACCGCCTCGACGGGCTGGTCGCAGTGGCGCCGGCTGCCGCGCTGCTGGTAGGGCTGCCGAAGTGGTTCGGATGAAGACCGTCACCGTCCTCGGTGCCACCGGATCGGTCGGCCGCTCGACGCTCGACCTCGTCGAACGCACGCCGGAGGCGTTCGAGGTGCTCGCGCTCACCGCCAACTGCGACGTCGAGCGGCTGGCGGCGGCGGCGATCCGCACCAACGCCCGCCTTGCCGTCGTCGCCGACGAGAGCTGCCTGCCCGCGCTCCGCGATGCGCTCGCCGGCACCGGCATCGCCACCGCCGGTGGCGCCGATGCCGTGTGCGAGGCGGCAGCGATGGGCGCCGACTGGACGATGGCCGCGATCGTCGGCTGCGCCGGCCTGAGGCCCGTGATGACCGCGATCAGAGCGGGGGGCGCGGTCGCGCTCGCCAACAAGGAGGCGCTGGTCTCCGCCGGCGAGGTGATGACCGCCGCCGCCGCGGCCGGCGGCACCACTTTGCTCCCGGTCGATTCGGAGCACAATGCGATCTTCCAGTGCCTGGAGCCCGGCAACCGCGACGCGGTGCGCCGGATCATCCTCACCGCGAGCGGCGGCCCGTTCCGCGACTGGGACCTGACGGCGATGCGCGCGATCACGCCCGAACAGGCGGTCGCGCATCCCAACTGGTCGATGGGTGCCAAGATCTCGGTCGATTCGGCGACGATGATGAACAAAGGCCTCGAGCTGATCGAGGCGCATCATCTGTTCGCCATGCCCTCCGACCGTCTCGAGATCATCGTCCACCGCCAGTCGGTGGTCCATTCGCTGGTCGAATATCGCGACGGCTCGCTGCTCGCCCAGCTCGGCCCCTCGGACATGCGCGTGCCGATCGCGCACACGCTCGCCTGGCCCGAGCGGATGGCGACCCCGATGGCGCCGCTCGACCTCGTCGCGATCGGCCGGCTCGATTTTGCGCCGCCGGACCCGGTGCGTTTCCCCGCGCTGAGGCTCGCCCGCGCCGCGCTGGAAGCCGGCGGCGCCCGCCCGGCGATCCTCAACGCCGCCAACGAGGTCGCCGTCGCCGCCTTCCTTGACCGCCGCATCGGCTTCCTCGAAATTGCCGCAATCGTCGAGGATACCCTCGGTCGCTACGATCCGGGTGCGCCGGACAGCCTCGATGCCGTGTTGAACGTCGACGCAGAGGCGCGCAGAATAGCCGGTGGCCGTGTAAAGATTGGCGTGTAGAGGATATTCGTAGCTTGACCGAGACCCCCGGCTTTCTCCTGACCATCGCCGCATTCCTGCTGGTGCTGGGTCCGCTCGTGTTCGTGCACGAGCTCGGGCATTATCTCGCCGGCCGCCTGTTCGGGGTGAAGGCGGAGGTCTTCTCGATTGGCTTCGGGCGCGAGATTTTCGGAGTGACCGACCGGCGCGGCACCCGCTGGAAGTTCGCATGGCTGCCGCTCGGCGGCTACGTCAAGTTCGCCGGCGACATGAACCCGGCCGGCCAGCCCTCGGCCGAATGGCTCCAGCTCCCGCCCGCCGAGCGCGCGCGCACCTTCCAGGCCAAGCCGGTGTGGCAGCGCGCGATCGTGGTGGCGGCGGGACCGATCACCAATTTCCTGGTCGCGATCCTGATCCTCGCCGGCTTCGCCTATGCCTATGGCGACAGCCGCACGCCGCCGGTGGTGCAGGAAGTGACCGCGCGCAGCGCCGCGGCGGCCGCGGGCCTCCGGGCGGGTGACCGCATCACCGCCGTCGACGGTCGGTCGATCGAGCGGTTCGACGAGCTCGCCCGCTACGTGTCGCTCCGTCCCGGCGAAGGCGCGGTCCTGACGGTCGACCGCCAGGGCGAGACGCTCGTGCTGCCGGTGACCTTCGCCGTCCGTCACGAGACCGACCGTTTCGGCACGGATTATCGCATCGGGATGCTCGGCGTCCTCTCCGGCCCGCCGGTGCGGGTGCCCGTATCGCTGCTCGATGCGCCTCGGGTGGGCGTGGAGCGCACCGTCGAGATCGTGCGGATGATGGTCGATACGCTCGGTCAGATCATCACCGGCCGCCGCTCGGTGGCCGAGCTCGGCGGACCGGTTAAGATCGCCCAGGTCGCCGGACAGCAGCTCTCGCTCGGCTGGGAGCCGTTCGTCGGGCTGGTCGCACTCATCTCGATTAATCTGGGATTCATCAATCTCTTGCCAGTTCCGGTGCTCGACGGGGGGCATCTGCTTCTCTATGCAGTCGAGGCGGTGAGGCGGCGGCCGGTCGGGCCGCAGGTCCAGGAATGGGCCTTTCGCGGCGGGCTGGCGATGATCCTTGCACTGATGCTGCTGGTCACTTTCAACGACTTGGTTCATGGATTGGCGGGTTGATCGGCCGGGGCGCTTAGGGCAGGGGCCGCGCGGGGGCGCGGCGCCTGCGGGCAGAGATTTCCTTCTGGGGTGGGATTAGGTGACACCGAACTTGGCTTCGACGACTTCCATGCGTGCCGTTGCGCTGCTCGCCGGCACGATGCTGGCCGGCGTGCCGCTTGCCGCCCATGCCCAGGCTGCCGCGCAACAGCAGCAGCCCGCCCAGCAGACCCCGCCGCCGCCGGTCGTCACGACCGTCGCGCCGGCGCCTGCGCCGCAGCATGTGATCCGCTCGCTGCGAGTCGAAGGTTCGCAGCGCGTCGAGCCGGAGACGGTGTTGAGCTACACCCGCCTGCGCGTCGGCCAGCCTTACACCAACGAGACGCTCGACCAGGCGATCAAGGACCTGCTCGCCTCGGACTTATTGGCCGATGTCCAGATCGACGGCGCCGTCACCGGCGACATCGTCATCCGCATCCGCGAGAACCCGATCATCAACCGTGTGGTGCTCGAGGGCAACAAGCGGCTCAAGAACGACAAGATCGAGAAGGAGTTGAAGCTCAAGCCGCGCCAGATCTTCACGCGCACCGCGGTCCGCGCCGACGTCGCGCGCATCATCGAGCTCTATCGCCGCCAGGGCCGCTTCGGCGCCTCCGTCGAGCCCAAGCAGGTCAGCCTCGACCAGAACCGCGTCGACGTGATCTTCGAGATCCACGAGGGCCCCAAGTCCAAGGTCCGCCAGATCAACATCATCGGCAACGAGAAATTCTCGGACGGCGAGCTCCGCAAGCAGATGGCGACCAAGGAGGCGCGCCTCCTCACCATCTTCTCGTCGAACACGTCGTACGACCAGGACCGCCTGGCCTATGACCAACAGAAGCTCCGCCAATTCTACCTGACCGAGGGCTATGCCGACTTCCGCGTGATCTCCGCGGTCGCCGAGCTGACGCCCGACAAGCGCGACTTCATCATCACCTACGTGGTCGAGGAAGGGCCGCGCTACAAGTTCGGCGACGTCACCGTCGACAGCGACATCCGCGATTTCGACGACAAGCGCATGGCGGCGTCGCTCGGGCTCAAGAAGGGCGACTGGTACAATGCCAAGAAGGTCGAGGACACCGTCGACTCGCTGAGCGAGACGGCCGGCGCGTTCGGCTACGCCTTCGCCGAGGTCGATCCCGAGTTCCAGCGCGACCGCGAAGCGCTGACGATGACCCTCAACTTCCACATCAAGGAAGCCAACCGCACCTATGTCGAGAAGATCGACATCACCGGCAACACCCAAACCCAGGACAAGGTGATCCGCCGCGAGATGCGTCTCGCCGAGGGCGACGCCTTCAACACCTTCCTGGTCAAGCGCTCGACCGACCGCATCAACTCGCTCGGCTATTTCCAGGACAAGTTCGAGATCACGCAGCAGCCGGGCTCATCGCCCGACCGTATCGTGCTCGGCGCCAACGTCGAGGAGAAGGCGACCGGCGAGCTTACCCTGTCGGCGGGCTTCTCCAGCCTCGAACGCTTCATCCTCCAGGCCTCGATCCGCCAGCGCAACTTCCGCGGCAAGGGGCAGGACCTTCGCGCCTCGGTCAATTATTCGAGCTATTCGAAGTCGGTCGAGCTCGGCTTCACCGAGCCCTATCTGTTCGACAAGAACATTGCGCTCGGCGGCACGATCTTCCGCCGCGACTACAATGCCTTCAACTACATCGGCGACGATCGTCAGACGACCTATTCGAACGTCTCGACGGGCTTCCAGATCGCGACCGGCGTGCCGCTTACCGAGTATTGGACGCTGTCGGGCCGCTATACGCTGAGCCAGGACGACGTCGGCCTCGACAGGGATACCTTCTACACCAACGGCGTCTGCGATCCGCTCAAGGCCGGCCGCTATCTCTGCGAGGCGATCGGCAACCGCATGACGTCGATGGTCGGCCTGTCGATCTCCTACGACAGCCTCAACAGCCGCCTGCGACCGACCGCCGGCCAGCGCATCTCGCTGAGCGCCGACTTCGCCGGCCTCGGCGGCGACGTGCGCTACGTCCGCGGCCGCGCCGAAGGCTCCAAGTTCTGGAGCGTCGGCCGCGGCTTCATCTTCTCGGTCGTGGGCGAGGGCGGCTACATCCACAGCCTGGAGGGCGACAAGGGTCCGGGAGTCGACAGCGTCCGCATCACCGACCGCTTCTACCTGGGCGAGCCGCAGTTCCGCGGCTTCGACATCCGCGGCGTCGGCCCGCGGGTGCTGCGCTATCAGTACAGCGGCTCGGCGGCGACCGGCGATCAGGCGTTGATCACCGACCGCGACCAGATCACCGACGACGCCCTCGGCGGCCGCGCCTATTATCTCGCCCGTGCGGAGCTCGAGATCCCGCTCGGCGCCGGCGCGCGCGAGATGGGCCTCAGGCCGTCGATCTATCTCCAGGCGGGCGCGCTGTTCGGCCTCAAGCGGCCGCTGCCGACCGCCTCCTTCCCGCAGGCGCGCGACGCGAGCGGCAACCTGCTCTACAACGAGGACGGCTCGCCGACGCTGCTGCCCCTCGTCGACTACATCAGGGATTCGGAAGGCCGGCAGCTCTACACCATCCCCGGCACGAGCACCGTCACCACCTGCGCCGTCGGCTCGTCGGCGACGGCGGGCGGCCCGTGCGTGGGCGACAGCGCGAACACGGTCCTCACCTCGACGATCCAACCTTTCTACGAGGAATACCTCGGCAATTCGGCGAAGCCGCGCCTATCGGTCGGCTTCGGCGTCAACTGGAATTCGCCGTTCGGTCCGTTGCGTATCGACATCGCCAGGGCCCTTCTTACCCAGAAGGGCGACGATCCCAAGCTCATCACTTTCAACGTAGGGACTCAGTTCTGATGAAGACGTTCAAGATGATTCTGCTCGCCGCCGCGGCGGCGATTCCCGGCACCGTCGCGCTGGTCGCGCCGGCCGCCGCCCAGGTCGCTGGCATCGCGGTCGCCAATCCGGAGGCTGCGGTCGCGCGCAGCAGGGCGTGGACCGCTGCGCAGCAGCAGATCCAGACCACCTACAAGGCGCAGATCGACCAGGCCGAGGCCCGCCGCAAGGCGATCCAGGCCGAGCTGCAGCCGCTCTACGCCAAGTTCGAGGCGGATCGTAAGGCGAACGCCGCCCAGGCGACGCTGCGGACCCAGGCTCAGACGATCCAGACCAGGGAGACCGCCGGCAACCAGGAGCTCGCCCGCCTGACCGCCCCGGCGCAACGCGCCCAGGCCTATGCGCTCGAGCAGATCCAGGCGCAGCTCGCCCCCGCGGTGACCGCCGCGACCACCCGCAAGAACGTGCAGCTCCTGCTCCGCCCGGACGCGGCGCTGTTCGCCCAGCCGGCGACCGACATCACCGCCGACGTCACCGCCGAGCTCGACCGCCTCGTCCCGTCGGTCAGCATCACCCCGCCGGCCAACTGGCAGCCCGGCCAGCAGCAGGCGGCGGCGGGAGCCCCGGCCGCGGCGGCTCCGGCGGCTTCGACGACCCCGGCGCGTCCGCAGCCGCAGGGCCGGTGAGCGAAGCGGCTCCAGCCGGCACCGCCTCCATCGGGCCGCTCGACATCGCGCGGGTGATGGCGGCGTTGCCGCACCGCTATCCGATGCTGCTGGTCGACCGTGTCGAGGAGCTGATCCCCGACCGGTCGATCGCCGCGATCAAGGCGGTGACAATCAACGAGGGCTTCTTCCAGGGCCATTTTCCCGGCCGCCCGATCATGCCCGGCGTGCTGATCGTCGAGGCGTTGGCGCAGGCCGCCGGGGTACTCGCGGTCGAATCGCTCGGTCTCGCCGGCTCGGGCAAGCTCGTCTATTTCATGGCGATCGACGAGGCGAAGTTCAGGAAGCCAGTCGAACCCGGCGTGCTGCTCCGCCTCGAGGTCGAGTTCGTCCAGAAGCGCGCCACCGTCTGCAAGTTCGCTGGCCGCGCGCTGATCGATAGCCAGGTGGCGGCGCAGGCCAACTTCACCGCGATGATCGCCGATCCGCCGAGCGCCTGACGGGGAGGGGCGGGGACGCACCCGCTCAATCCGTCATCCCGGCGGAAGCCGGGATCTCCATGCGAGTCGCGCCTCCGCCCGAGGTCCCGGCTTTCGCCGGGATGGCGGCTTGTTGACGAAACTTGCCATTGGGCGCGCGTCACTGTAGGGGCGCGCCTTCCTTTTTGGCTGGTCGGAAACCAGCCGCCGACAGGAGCCTTGAATACCATGAAAAAAGATACCCACCCCGATTACCACATGATCAAGGTGCAGATGACCGACGGCACCGTGTTCGAGACTCGCTCCACCTGGGGCAAGGAAGGCGACACGATGCAGCTCGACATCGACCCGCTCGCGCACCCGGCGTGGACGGGCGGCAACAAGCAGCTGCTCGACGCGGGCGGCCAGGTCGCGCGCTTCAACAAGCGCTTCGGCGGCCTCAGCCTCGGCAAGAAGTAAGCTTCCGACCATACCGCCGCGAGCCGGGGCCGGTTCGCGGCGGCGACAAAAACTCGCGGCCGTTTAAGGACTTGCGGGATCGAATGACTTGCGTCAGCATTATACCGTTCACCAGAGGGAACGGTGGATGCTGGTTTGCGCTCTGTCAGGGATCATCGCGGTCATGCTCGCGGCGCCGGTTTCACCGCAGGGCGAGGGCGTTGCGCTGAAGAACCGGACGGTCGCCGTACCCAATCTCACCGCCCGAGCGCCGGCAAGGGTCGCGTCCGCGTTACGTCCTGCCGCGACGCGCAGGGCTTTCATCCCCGTCGCCGCTGCCGACATGCCGGACTTGGCGAAACGTCCCCAGACGCTTCGCTCCGCCGTTCGGCGTGAGCGCTTCGAGCGATCCTTCGTGCCGATCGAGCGTGCGAGCGTGCGCGCCCTCCGCCTCGACCCGCCCCCACGCGAGGCCCGCGGCGGCGGCCCGCTCGACACCAGGCTGACGCTGCGCCTGGTCGGCGATGCAGGCGGCGTCGCGTCGAGCGACCTCGGCGTGAACGGCGGCATCGCGGGTCTGGTCGATCGGGTGATCGAGCGATGAGCGAAGCAGAACGGCAGACCGCGCCCGATGAAGATGAGCGCTGCTCCTGCAGTGTCACTCCCGCGCTGTAGCGTCACGATAACCAAACCGGACTTCGGCGGCGATTTCCGTCCGGCGAAACACCGGATCAGGCAGGGACGTAGGTCAACCTGATCACGTCCTCGCCAATCCGATCATTGGCCATAAGGCGGAGCGGCGGCCGGGGCCCTGCGAAGTACGGCTTGCCGTGGCCGAGCACAACCGGGTGCAGGTAAATGCGGTACTCATCGATCAGGCCGAGTTCGGTGAGGCTTCGCGCCAAGGCTGGGCCGGCAACTTCGATCTCCCCGGCGCGCGCGGTCTTCAGCTCCCGGATTGCGCCCTCCAGATCATCCTCAACAAGCGTGGCGTTAGGACCGACCGACTTCAACGAGCGCGAGACGACCCATTTCGGCTGCTTTCGCCACGCCGCCGCGAAGGCGCGTTCCTCTGCATCCCACTCAGGATGCTCGTCGTCCCAATAACGCATGACCTCATACATTCGGCGACCGTACACGCTGCCTGCCTGCTCCTGAGCCTCCTCGATGAAATGGCGGAAGAGCGTAGGGCTTGGCGCAAACGCCATATGGTCGACGTAGCCGTCCAGGGACTGGTTCATCCCAAACACGAGCTTAGCCATCCCGCTTCCTTTCCTCACGCGGCACGCGCGCGATTCTGATTGTGTTATGCAATCGGTTATAAGCTAGCTCGACTGATTTTACATCGCAATCGGTTCTTGCAGTGCGCATGAACGCCGATGGACGGCGGCTCCTCTGGCCGATAGCTGCCGTAAGCACTCGCATTCAGCGCGTGAGCAGTTGCCTCCGCCCCGCCGCGATAAAGGTCGCCACAAACATTTGCATGAAGATCATCGTCAGCCAGTCGAGCGGTGCAGGCGCGGCCACGAAGCCGAGATGGGCCAGCATCGCCCAGCCGCCACCGAGCATGAGGATCAGGTAGAAGCGGCAAGGCCCAGCACGATCAACAACAGCCCGCAGGCAATCATCCAGACGAAGCTGTAAAGAAGCAACCGGCCGCGTTCGCGCAGGTCTTCGGCAGCCACATCGTCGTCGATGAGGTCGGCGCGCGTGTGAGCACTCGTCGTGGCGAGGATGCCGAGGACAGCGACGATGAGGAGGAGCCTACCCCCACGGCGATCCATTCCGAGGCTCCCATCGGGCCCAGTGTTCCCGCGCGGGCCAACGTGCTGAAGCCCCACACGAGGAGCAGGCAGGCGATGATGGCCACCGCGTCCCTGATCGCGAAATTGCGGAAACTCCGGAAACCGAAGGGCCGCTTCCGGCTGCTGAAACCGACCACCGCCATTGAGAATATCAGGCACAGGCCCAGTATCGCAGCGGCCTGCTTCGATTGGAGCACCGCTCGGATGCCGTCCTCATGCAGGAGCGAGATGCCGCGGAGCCTGCCATAGCGATTTTGGCAATGTCGCAGGATTTCGAGAGCGATGTGGACGAAGGGGCGGGCGAGCAGGTGCTCGCCGCCACAAAATGTCAGAATGTATGGCGCATGCCGATCGCTACGCTGCGGCCGCGCAGCGGTGACTGGTCCTTCACGAACGACGTATGGGCATACGCCAGTTCGTTGAGCAGGTTGGTGCCGCGCACATAGAATTCGACGGCCTTGGCCTGACCCAGATCGAACCGGTAGCTTAGTGTCGCATTGACCATCTCGTAGCCCGGCGTGCGCGTTTCGTAGGACGCGAACTGGGTCTGGGCGAGGGTGTGGTAATATTCGACATCACCCGACAGCGGACCGGCGCTGTGTTCATAACGTGCGCCAAGCCGGCCCGGTGGGATGCGGGGCAGGTTATCATTCTCGGACTTCAGCTTGGCATCGACATAGTCGCCGAATACCGTCATGCGCGACGCTGGCGTGAACCGATAGCTGATCTGCCCGTCGATGCCGGCGAAGCGCGCATCCGCCGCCGTGTAGATCAGGAAATTATGCGGGATGCCTGTCTCGGTCTCGGTCTCGATCAAGCGCGCGAACACATAGTCGCCGATATCCTGATAAAACAGGCCGACTTCGAATTCGAGCGGGCCGCCGGTCTTGCGGAAGGTCAGATTGATAGAATCGGTGGTCTCCAGAACATCCTCGGCCGAAACGCCCTCTTCCTCGAGAACCGGATTGCCGACGGCGAGGCCCAGTTCGTAGCTGTTGGTCGCGAGATTGTTGCCACGCGCATAGAGTTCGCGGACGCTTGGCGCGCGCTCGGTATGACCGAGCGACAGCGCCGCGGCAAAGCCATCGCCGATGTTCCAGGTCGCACCGATCGACGCCGAGAACGGATCATGTCTGGCGGGAGGATTTCTGCTCAGGAAAGATTCGATCGTTTCGTCTTCGATCGCCTGCTTCCAGTTGGGCCCGTAATAATCCCCGAAGATCTCGTCGTAGATCGCCTCCATCTCGGGCGTCAGGGTGAATAAGAATGTGGGTCGCGCGACCCGGATCGTGCGCCAGTCCTTGCGGGCGGCGATCTCGACATCAAGCGCTCCGAACGAGCGGCGCTCGCTCAGGAACACGCCGATGTTCTCCGTCAGGTGATAATAAGGCGGGACTGTCCCATAGGCGTTATCGGGGAACGGCACGTGCAGGTCTTCGACGTTGATGCCGCTGAACGTGGCGTCGGTATATTGGATGCCCAGCGTGCCGGTGAAGCCGAGCACCGGCCTGTGGGTCAGTTCCAGGCGTCCGTCCCAGACTTCGTTGGTATAGCGGGTGAAGAGCAGATCGCCGTCGACCTCGTCATGCGCATAGTCCGTGTAGGAAAGGCGCAGACGCGTGCGGGAGAAGCCCGGCAGCAGGTCGTCGTAGTCGGCACGCACGTCGACACGGTCGCTGCGCAGCTTGATATAGGCGGTATGATCGTCCGAACCCCCGAACGGGTCGTCGAACCCACCATGGGCCTCGCAATGCAGATCCAGGCCGTGCGTGTGGCAGACGCCGTTCAGATGGCTATGGCCGGGTAGCCCATAGTCGCTTTCCATCCGCGTATAGGCGGCGCCGAAATAGCCCTTGGACGTAATCCACGACGCGCCGACGGAATAGCTCGTGCTCTCGGCGAAGGAATCGCGCAGCTTGTCCGAGCCATAGACATTGGGAACGTCATAGTCCTCGGCCTTGCGGCGCGCGCCCTCGGCATGGATTGCGAACTGGCCGATGCCAGCGGTGACGCGGCCGACGACCGTCTTCTCCTCGTCGCCGGTCCCGTAGCGCACCTCGGTCGCGCCGGTCAGCCTGCTGATCGGCACCGCCTTGGGCACCTTACTGTCGATCAGGTTGATCGCGCCGTTGGTCGCGTTCCCACCAAAGCGGATAGCGGCCGGCCCGCGCTGGATCTCGATCGCATCGAGCAGCAGCGGATCGGTAGTGATGGCGTGATCGGGCGAGATCGACGACACGTCGAAGAGATTGGCGCCATCGGTCAGCACTTCGATGCGCGGCAGCGTCTGCCCGCGGATCACCGGGCGCGAGGCGCCGCCACCGAAATTGTCGAGGTGGACGCCCGGCAGCCCGGCGAGCGTTTCGCCCAGACCGCCCTGGCGGCGATGCGCCAACTCGTCGCCGGCAAGCACCTGCACCGGCAAGACAGTCTCTTCGGTCTCGAGCGAGCGGCCGGTGACGATGATGTCAGCGGAACGTTCCCGTTCGCGCTTTTCCCGTTCGCGCTCTCTTGGCTCGCTGGAGACTTCTTGACCCAAAGCAGGCACCGGAGCTCCAAGCGCCATCGCCGCTGTTGCCAGCAGCGCGGCTGCGCTTCGACTATTAGTCAGACGCATGAATTTGTTGCTCCACCCTCATTCAAGGGCGCGCCTATGATATGTTATACTGCATCGTCAATGGCCCGAGTGATGGGCTCGCCGGAGAGTGCTGGTCTGGGTACGGCGAACGAAAGCTGACCGGCGCCCAAGTCTCACAAGTCGTCATTCCGGGATTGAGCGGCGTAGCGGGGGCGGCTTAAAATTAGGAAGCGACGGCAACGGCGGCGAATGGCGGAAGAGGTGGGATTCGAACCCACGGACGGCTTGCGCCGTCGCTGGTTTTCAAGACCAGTGCCTTAAACCACTCGGCCACTCTTCCTCGCCCGATGCGGGGCTGCCACCCGGCCACTTCTCCGCGCAAGCGGTGCGCCCGCTTACCGGCCCTGCGGCCATTTGTGCAAGTCGCGGGAGATTGGGGGTTTCGCGCGCCCCGCCGGCTGTGGCACACATGCCGCATGTCGGGGGTTAGCGTGCGTCTGCGTCATCTGGGTCTCACCATCGCGCTCGCCTGTGCCGCGCTCGCCGGAGGAACGGCCAGCGCGCAGGACGATAGCGCCGGGCTCCAGGACTTCCTACGATCGATCCGGTCGAGGGCGATCGCCGAGGGTGTCTCGCCGGCGACCTTCGATTCGGTGGCGCCGACGCTGACCTACAACCCGCGCGTGATCCAGCTCGACCGCGGCCAGCCCGAGGCTGCGCCCAACGCGCCGATCCCGCCCTTCGCCCCCTACAAGGCGCAGCACGTCGATGCCGCGCGCATCACCGCCGGCCGCGCCGCCTACCGGCGCTCGCGCAGCCGGCTCGCCCGCATCGAGGCGGAGACCGGCGTCCCCGAGCAGATCATGGTCGCGATCTGGGGCCACGAGACCAACTACGGCCGGGTGATGGGCGGCTTCGACCTGCCGCGCAGCCTGGCGACGCTCGCCTATGAGGGCCGCCGCCGCCAGCTCTTCACCGAGGAGTTCATCGCCGCGCTCAAGATGATCGACCGCGGCGTGCCGCGCTCGCGCCTGATCGGCAGCTGGGCCGGCGCGTTCGGCGGCCCGCAGTTCCTGCCGTCGGTCTATCTCCGCCTCGCCCGCGACGGCGACGGCGACGGCCGCACCGACATCTGGAGCAGCGAGGCGGATACGCTCGCCTCGATCGCCAATTATTTCGTGAATGCCGGCTGGCGTCCCGGCCAGCCCTGGGGCTTCGCGGTGACGGTGCCGGGGAGCCTCAACCGCGCCGCACTCGGCACCTCGACGGTCAGTCCGCGCTGCCCGCGGGTCCACGAGCGCCACAGCCGCTGGAAGACGATGCGCGAATGGCGCGCGCTCGGCCTGGTGCCGCAGGGGAGGGGATGGCCGGCGGATAACGTGCTGGCGACCTTGCTCGAGCCCGACGGGCCGGGGCGCACCGCCTATCTCCTCACCGGCAATTATCGCGTGATCCTCGATTATAATTGCTCGAATTTCTATGCGCTTTCGGTAGGGCTGCTCGCCGATGAGATCATGCGCTAGGATAGATGGGCAACACTTTAGCCCCTCCCCTTCAGGGGAGGGGTTGGGGTGGGACCTGCCCGCAGGGGAGCCGGCCCGCGGCATTGCCGCGCTCCCAACCCCTCCCCTGAAGGGGAGGGGCTTGATGGCGATCGGCGCCGGCCTTCTCCTTCTCGCGACGGGCCAGGCGGCCGCCCAGGTGCAGCCACAGGACGCGGCAGCCTTCCAGGAGCCGCCCGGCGACGGCCCGCGCGGCTCGTCGCAGGCTAAGCCCGGCGAAGTCCGATACGACGAGGTCGGTTATGCCGGCCTCGCCGAGCTTGGCGGTGTCTCGATCGCGAGCTCGACATTGCCGTCCGGCAGCTATGTTGAGGTGACGGCGCTCGACAGCGGCAGGACCATCCTCGCGGTGGTGACCGGCAACGGCTCCCCCGGCCGGCTCGCGCTGCTGTCGCCCGGTGCGGCGTCGGCGCTCGGCATCGCCGGGGAGCGGGCGCCGGTGCGCGTGCGGCGCGTGACGCCGCCGCCGCAGGACATGGCGCTGCTGAGCGCGGGCAAGGCCGCATCGGGCCGCAGCGATGCCCCGAAGGCGCTGCTGGTCCCGCTGCGCAAGCGGCTCGGTCCGCCGTCGGGTGCGACGGCGCCCATCGCCACCGCGTCCGTGCCGCCCGCTGCTTCGCCGAGCCCGCCCACACCATCGCCAAGGCCCGCACCACCTCCAAAGAAAGTCCCGGCCAGGGCCTCCACACCCGCGCCGCGCCACGTCGCCGGCTATTATGTCCAGGTCGCCGCGCTCTCCAGCCGCGCCCGTGCCAACGCGTTGGCGAGCAGCATCGGCGGCACCGTCGAGCCGGCCGGCGCGCTGTTCCGCGTCCGGCTCGGCCCGTTCCCCGATGCCGCATCCGCCGGCCGCGGTCGCGCCGCCGCCGTGCGGCAGGGCTATCCCGACGCGCGCATCGTCCGCATGAATTGATCCACCCCCGCATGTTAGTGAGTGCCATGACCCGCAACTATCTCGCCGCCGCCATCGCTCCCGTTCTCGCGGTCGCGATCGCTTATCCGACCGTGGCCGCGGCGCCGCCGTTCCAGACGACCGCGCCGGTCGCCTACATGATCGATCTCTCGTCGGGCGCCGAACTCTACGTGAAGGATGCCGACCGCCGGATGCCGCCAGCATCGATGGCGAAGATGATGACCGTGCTGGTCGCCTTCGATCTCATCAAGAAGGGCGATCTGAAGCTCGATCAGATCATGGAGGTTCGGCCCGAAACCTGGCAGAAATGGCATGGCCCGGCAGCTGGTTCGACCATGTTTCTCTCACCCGGTGAGAAGGTCAGCGTCGAGAATCTGCTGAAGGGCATCGTCACCCTGTCCGGCAACGACGCCTGCGTGGTGCTGGCCGAGGGGATCTCGGGCACGGAGGAAGCCTTCGTCAACCTGATGAACCAGCGCGCGCGCCGGCTCGGCCTCAGGAACAGCCACTTCGGCACCTCGAACGGCTGGCCCGACGGCGGCGTCACCTATGTGACCGCGCGCGACCTCGCCAGGGTCGCCCAGGCGACGATCGAGGAGCATCCCCAGCTCTACAAGAGGTTCTATTCGCTGCCGAGCTTCACCTGGGGCAAGACGATGGGCGGCGGCGCCGACATCACCCAGGCCAACCGCGATCCGCTGCTGGGCCGCGTCCAGGGCGCCGACGGCCTCAAGACCGGCCATACCGAGGAGGCCGGCTACGGCTTCACCGGATCGGCCGAGCAGAACGGGCGACGCCTGATCCTGGTGCTGGCCGGGCTCACCAGCTCGAACGGACGCATCGACGAATCGGTCAAGTTCATGAACTGGGGCTTCCGCGCCTGGACGTCGAAGCCGCTCGTCGCCAAGGGTAGGCAGGTGTCGACCGCCGAGGTCCAGCTCGGCGACGCGGGCGAGGTCGGCCTCGTCGCCCCGCGCAACCTCGCCATCACCGTGCCCGCGGGCACCTCGCCCAATGTCAGCGCCAAGGTCGTCTACAACGGCCCGGTCAAGGCGCCGATCAAGGCCGGCCAGCACATCGCCGACCTCGTCGTCCAGACGCCCGATGGCGGCCTGCAGACCCTCCCGCTGGTCGCCGCGAGCGACGTCGGCGAAGCGGGCTTCTTCGGCCGCGTCTGGGCCGGGCTCAAGTCGCTGTTCGGGGCGTGACCGCCGGGCGCTTCATCAGCCTCGAAGGCGGGGAGGGCGCCGGCAAGTCGACCCAGGCCGCACGGCTCGCCGCCGCGCTCCGCCGTCGCGGCCTCGAGGTGCTGGTGACGCGCGAGCCCGGCGGCAGCGAGGGCGCCGAGGCGGTGCGTACCCTACTGCTCGGCGGCGAGGTCGCGCGGTGGAGCGCGCACAGCGAGACTTTGCTGTTCGCGGCGGCGCGCGCCGATCATGTCGAGAAGACAATCCGTCCGGCGATCGAGGCCGGCGTCTGGGTGATCTCCGACCGTTTCGTCGATTCGACCCGTGCCTATCAGGGCGCACAGGGCATCGACGACGCCGCGATCCTCGCGCTGCACGGCTTCGGCTCGAAGGGATTGTTGCCCGACCGAACGCTGGTGCTGGAGCTCGGCCAGGACGAGGGAGCTTCGCGCGCCGCGATCCGCGACGCCGGCGCGCTCGACCGCTTCCAGTCGCGCGGGCCGGATTTCCATGCCGCCGTCGCCGCCGGCTTCCGCCGCATCGCCGAGCGCGAGCCGGAACGGGTGCGGCTGGTCGACGCATCGGGCGATGCGGAGGCGGTGACCGCGTGCCTGCTGGCAGAGCTGACAGACCTATTGCCGGCGTGATGCTCCCGCGCTCACCCCAACTCCACCGTCACCCCGGCCTTGTGCCGGAGTCCACCGCGCCTCGAGCCGAGGAGCAAGCGGCTTCGTGGATGCCGGAACAAGTCCGGCATGAGGGGTGTGGGCGGATGCACCCGTGACCCCCTTCGTCGGCAACCAGGCCGCGATCGATGCCTTCCTCGCCTCGCTCGCCGGCGGCCAGCTCCACCACGCCTGGCTGATCGCCGGCCCGGAAGGGGTGGGGAAGGCTCGCTTCGCCCGCGCTGCCGCCGCGCGCCTCCTTGCCGAGGCCGCTGCCCCGGGCACGCTCCCGCCCGGCCTCGACGTGCCGGCGGACAATCGCACCGCCACCCTGATCGCCGCGGGCGCGCATCCCGACTATCGCGAGATGACGCGCCTTCCCAAGGACCCCGACAAGCCCGACCAGGACATCGCCCGCTCGATCCCGATCGCGCAGGTCCGCGCGCTCCAGCCGATGCTGGCGACCAAGCCGGCGCTCAGCGGCCGCCGCGTCATCCTGATCGACGCGATCGACGACCTCGAGCGCCCCGGCGCCTCCAACGCGCTGCTCAAGAACCTCGAGGAGCCGCCCGCCGGCACGATCTTCCTGCTCGTCAGCCACGCCCCGGGCCGCCTGCTCCCGACGATCCGCTCGCGCTGCCGCCTGCTCCGCTTCGATCCGCTGAGCGACGAAGAGGTCGCGGGAGTGCTCCGCGCCGAGCTTCCCGAGGCGAGCGCGGCCGAGATCACGGCGCTGGTCAGGGCAGGGCAGGGCTCCCCTGGCCGCGCGCTGCATTTCGCCGGGCTCGACCTCGGCGGGCTGGAGAAGGAGCTCGCCGCGATCGCCGCGGACGGGGACCCTTCCAACGCGCGCCGCGTCCGCCTCGCCCGCACGCTCGGCCTCAAGTCGGCCCAGCCGCGCTACGAAGCCTTCCTCGAACGCGTCCCCGCCTTCATCGCCGAGCGCGCCCGCACTCTCGCCGGCCCGGCGCTCAAGGACGCCCTCGACGCCTATGCCGCCGCGACCGAGCTCGCCCGCATCTCGCTCGCCCAATCGCTCGACGCCGCGACGACGAGCTTCGAGATGGGCGGCCTCGTCGCGAGACTGGCTCCTCGCTAGCCCCTTTGGACATTCTGCGCCTGGAATAGAGAAAATGCGGGCACGCCGAGTGTCAACATCGGCGACACCTTGTTTCACATCGGCTGCTTCTTCCCCCCGGCCGCGGGCTGCACTAGATGCCCGGCATGGCCGACCCCTATTACATCACCACCGCCATCAGCTATCCCAACGGCCGCCCGCACATCGGCCATGCCTATGAGGCGATCGCCGCCGACGCGATCGCCCGCTATCACCGCCAGGCGGGCCGCGACGTGCGCTTCCAGACCGGCACCGACGAGCACGGCCTCAAGATGGTCCAGACGGCCCGCGCCCGCGGCATCGAGACCCGCGCTCTTGCGGACGAGATGTCGGCTTATTTCAAGGCGATGTGCGATCGTCTGGATGTCTCGTACGATCGCTTCATTCGCACCGTCGAGCCCGATCATCATGCCGCCAGCCAGGCGATCTGGCGCGCGATGGAGGCCGCCGGCGACCTCTATCTCGACCGCTACGAGGGCTGGTACTCGGTCCGCGACGAGGCATTCTACGACGAGAATGAGCTGGTCGGAGGGGAGGGCGGCCAGAAGCTCTCGCCCCAGGGTACGCCGGTCGAATGGACTGCCGAGGAAACCTGGTTCTTCCGTCTCAGCAAATATCAGGAACAACTTCTAAGCCTCTACGAAGACAATAAGGATTTCGTCCAACCGGAGGCGCGCCGCAACGAGATGGTCGCCTTCGTCTCAGGCGGGCTCTCGGACCTGTCGGTCTCACGCACCAGCTTCGACTGGGGCGTGCCGGTGCCGGGCAGTCCCGGCCACGTCATGTACGTCTGGGTCGACGCGCTCACCAATTACCTCACCGGGATCGGCTATCCGAACGCGGCCGATCCGCTCGCCAGATACTGGCCGGCCGATCTGCACCTGATCGGCAAGGATATCGTGCGATTCCATGCCGTTTACTGGCCGGCCTTCCTGATGTCCGCGAAGCTGCCGCTGCCGCGCCGGGTGTTCGGCCATGGCTTCCTGCTCAATCGCGGCGAGAAGATGTCGAAGTCGCTCGGCAACGTCACCGACCCGATGGAACTCGCCGACCGCTTCGGCGTCGACCCCTTGCGCTATTTCCTGCTGCGCGAGGTCAGCTTCGGCCAGGACGGCAGCTATTCGGAGGAGGCGATCGTCACCCGCTGCAACGCCGATCTCGCCAACAATCTCGGCAATCTCGCCCAGCGCTGCCTGTCGATCATCGCCAAGAACTGCGATGGGCAGGTGCCGCAACCGGGCGAGCCGACCGCGGCCGAGGAGGCGCTGATCGAGAGCGTCGCCGCGGCGGAGCGCGGGATGCACGACGCGATGGCCGATCTCGCCATCCACGCCGCGCTCGACGCGATCTGGGCGGCGGCGCGCGACGCCAACCAGTATTTCGCCGACCAGGCGCCGTGGAGCGTGCGCAAGACCGATCCCGCGCGCGCCGACACCATCCTCTACTATGCCGCCGAGGCGATCCGCCGCATCGCGCTGATGACACGCTGGGCGATCCCGGGAAGCGCCGACAAGCTGCTGAATCTACTGGGACAAGGGGCGGACGCGCGCGATTTCGCCGCGCTGGCGCGCCCGATCGCGGCGAGGACGCCGCTACCGCCGCCGAGCGGCGTGTTCCCGCGGCTCGAGCTCGGCGGGGCGGCATGAGGCTCGCCGACAGCCATTGCCACCTCAATTACAAGGGACTGGCCGAGCAGCAGCCCGAAGTGCTCGTGCGCGCCCGCGACGCCGGGGTGGTCGCGATGCTCAACATCGCGACGCGCGAGAGCGAGTGGGACGCGGTCCTCGCCACCGCCGAGCGCGAGCCGGACGTATGGGCGACCGTCGGCATCCACCCGCACGAGGCCGACCGGCACGCCCACGTCGACACCGCCAAGCTGGTCGAGCGCGCGCGCCATCCGCGCGTGGTCGGCATCGGCGAGAGCGGCCTCGACTATTACTACGACCACAGCGACCGCAAACGGCAGCAGGCGAGCTTCCGCGCGCATCTTGCCGCCTGCCGCGAGACGCGGCTGCCGATCGTCGTCCACACCCGCGACGCCGAGGTGGACACCGCCGCGATCCTGGCCGACGAGCTGGGGAAGGGGGCCTTCCCCGGCGTGATCCATTGCTTCACGGCGAGCGGCGATTTCGCGCGCAAGGCGCTCGACCTCGGCTTCTACATCTCGATCTCGGGCATCGTGACCTTCAAGAACGCCCGCGACCTCCAGGAAACCGCCGCCTGGCTGCCGCGCGAACGGCTGCTGATCGAAACCGATGCGCCCTTCCTCGCGCCCGTGCCGCATCGGGGCAAGACCGGCGAGCCGGCGTTCGTCGCCGACACCTGCCGCTTCCTCGCCGACCTCCGCGGCGAAAATCCCGAGGAACTGGCAGAGGTTACGCGCGCAAACTTCCACAAGCTGTTCGTAAAGACGGCGGCCGCGTGAAGGTCCGCATCCTCGGCTGCGGCACCTCGTCCGGCGTGCCGAGGATCGGCAACGACTGGGGCGCTTGCGACCCCGCCGATCGCAGGAACCGCCGCACCCGCGTCTCGATCCTGATCGAGACCGCGACCACACGCATCCTCATCGACACGGGTCCCGACCTGCGTGAGCAGCTGCTGGCCGCACAAGTGAGCACGGTCGACGCGGTCATCTGGACGCACGACCACGCCGATCACACCCACGGCATCGACGACGTCCGCCAGATCTTCCACGTGCGCGGCAGTCCGGTGCCCGGCTACGCGCGCGCCGCGACGGCGGCGGTGCTGCAGGAGCGTTTCGCCTATGTCGTCGCCGGCCGACATGGCTATCCCGCGACGATCGACCTCCAGCTGCTGCCGGACAATCTCCGGATCGGTGACATCGAGATCACCGTCGTCGATCAGCCGCACGGCAACATCGTCTCGGCCGGCCTGCGGTTCACCGATGGTCGGTCGACGACAGGCTATGCAACGGATTTCAATATCTTAACTGCCGATATGCGAAGTCTTTACAAGAACCTAGACCTGTGGGTCGTCGATGCGCTTCGCCGCGCCCCGCATCCCACGCATCCGACGCTCGACCAGGCGGTCGGCTGGGCGGCCGAGCTCGGGGCCAGGCGTACCGTGCTGACGCATATGGACCATTCGATGGATTATGCGACACTGGCCGCCGAGCTGCCGCTGGGCGTCGAGCCGGGCTACGATGGCTTGGAGATCGTGCTGTGAGCCTCGATTCGGCCAATTACATCTGGGCGTTGGGCGCGCTGGTGCTGGCGGTGAGCGCACTGATGGCGCAGCGCGCCTCGCTGGGCACGATCGTCCGCTCGCTGATCGCCTGGGGTGCAATCATCGGGCTCATCGCGATCGCGCTGATGTATCGCCAGCAGATCGAGACGGTGGTGACCGCCGCCGCCGAACGGCTCGGGCTCGGCGATCAGGAAGTGGTCGGCGACACGGTGCGCATCACCATGAGCGAAGACGGCCATTTCTGGGCGCGGGTGACGCTCAACGATCATACCAAGCGGATGTTGGTCGACAGCGGTGCCACGATCACGGCCTTGTCGGAGGAAACCGCGCGCAACGCCGGGATCAAGGTCGGCGGCGGCGGATTTCCCGTGGTGATCAACACCGCCAACGGCAGCGTCACCGCCGAGCGCGGCCGCGCGGAGCGGGTCAGCGTCGGCGGCCTCGAAACGCACGATCTCGGCGTCGTGGTATCGCCGGCGTTCGGCAGCACCGACGTGCTCGGCATGAACTTCCTGTCGCGGCTCGGATCTTGGCGCGTGGAGGGGCGAACGCTGGTACTCGAGCCGAAACGTGACAGGAACGGACGCTAGTAGCGCCCTGCATCGAAACTGGCTCATGATTTACATAATGTATATTATCGATCTAACGTTCGCGCTGCGGACATCGTCTGCTTGGCGCCTGATGGCCCCTCTGCCGGGCGGATTTCGATAACGATCGATCTCGGTTCGAAGCCTCTGCGTCGCGCTTCCGACGTCGGGTCTTCCGGAACCTGATCCCATTTCTGCGGTTCTCGCCTCAGTGGCGCCGCGCTCCAAGCCGTGACGCGCCCGGTCAGGAGCTCATGCGCGACGACCCGACCGCCTTTCAGGACCGGGCTGCGGCCTTCGCCATGCCGCGCCGGCTGCTGCGCGGCCGCCATGTCCTTGCCCTGACCATCGGCATCGTCGTCGGCGCCGGCATCTTCCGCACCCCGTCGCTCGTTGCCGGCGCCGCCGGGACCGAGGCCGTGATGATGCTTGCGTGGATCGCGGGCGGAGTGCTCTCGATCGTCGGCGCGCTCTGCTACGCCGAATTCGCCGCCGCCTTTCCCCATGTCGGCGGCGACTATCACTATCTCGGCCGCGCCTTCGGCTCGCGCATCGCCTTCCTCTATGCCTGGGCGCGACTGTCGGTGATCCAGACCGGATCGATTGCGCTGCTCGCCTATGTGTTCGGCGACTATATGACCGAGATCCTCGATCTCGGTCCGTGGTCCTCCGCGATCTATGCCGTGCTCGCGGTGCTTCTGGTGACGGCGGTCAACCTCGCGGGCGTCCAGGCCGGTGCGCAGGTCCAGCTCTGGCTGACCGTCCTGGAGGTGTCGGGCCTCGTCCTCGTCGTCATTGCGGGATTGATGCTCGTGCCCGAGGCGCGCGGCCCACCGCCGCCCGCTGCCGGTTCCGGCGGCACGATCGGCCTGATGATGGTCTTCGTGCTGCTCACCTACGGCGGCTGGAACGAGGCCGTCTACGTCTCCGCCGAAGTCCAGGGTCCGCCGCGCCGCCTGGGGCATCTGATGGTGCTGGGGCTCGGCATCGTCACCCTCCTCTATCTCGTCGTCAATGCCGCTTATCTCCGCGCCCTTGGCCTCGACGGCATGGCAGCGTCGGATGCGGTCGCCGCGGACGTCCTCCGTCTCGGATTGGGCGATGCCGGTGCCGTCCTCGTCAGCCTGATCGTCGCGATCTCCGCGCTCACCTCGGCGAACGCCACTGCGATCACGGGCGCGCGAACCGCCTGTGCGCTCGGCCGCAGCTTCCCGGCCCTTGGCTGGCTCGGCCACTGGAGCACCGGGCGCGAGACCCCCGCCAATGCACTGCTCGCCCAGAGCGCGATCGCACTGTTGCTGGTGGCAGGCGGCGCCTTTGCGCGCGACGGTTTCACCCTCGCGCTCGAATATACCGCCCCGGTCTTCTGGCTGTTCCTGCTGCTCGTCGGGTGTGCGCTGTTCGTGCTGCGCGCCCGCGAGCCGGATGCCGAGCGGCCATTCCGCGTGCCGCTCTATCCGGTCCTACCCGCGATCTTCTGCCTGACCTGTGCGTGGCTGTTCTACGCGAGCCTCGCGCATACCGGCGCGGGCGCGCTGCTCGGCGTCGGCGTGCTCGCCGCCGGCGCGGTGCTGCTCGCCTTCCTGCGTCCCGTTCCTCAACCCGCAATGGAGAATCTTCCATGAAAGCCATAGTCATCCCGATCGTGGCGCTGCTGGTCGGCGGCAGCGCCATTTATGCCGGAACCACGCTCGCCGATCGGTCCGGGCAGACCGCGCCCACCTCGCGCTTGCCCGACGTCGTCTTCGTCCCCACCCCGCCTGAGGTGGTCGACGCGATGCTGACGATGGCCGGCGTCAGAGACGGCGACGTCCTCTACGATCTCGGCTCGGGCGATGGCCGTATTCCGATTGCTGCTGCGAGGAAGTTCAACGTGAAGGCGGTCGGCATCGATATCGATCCTCAACGCATCGCCGAAGCCAATGCCAACGCGAAAGCCGCCGGCGTCACCGACGAAGTGAGCTTTCGCCAGGCCGATCTCTTCACCACCGATTTCAGCGAGGCGACGGTGGTGACGCTCTATCTGCTCGATTCGCTGAACGAGAAGCTCCGCCCCCGCCTGCTTGCCGAGCTCAAGCCCGGCACCCGCATCGTCAGCCACGCCTTCCGCATGGGCGATTGGGAGCCCGAGAAGACGCAGGAGGTGGACGGCCGCACCATCTATTTCTGGACCGTGCCGGCGCGAAGTTGATCCCATGACGTCCCTGCCAACGCCGGCCTTATGGACTGGACACCATTCTCCGGCGGTCTAAAGCCCGCCGAGCACGAGCGATCCATAGGCGAATTCGAGGAAACGGGCATGATCGAGCGGCTGGTGGCGATCATGGCGCGGCTGCGCGACCCGGAGCATGGCTGCGAATGGGACGTGGCGCAGACCTTCGCGACGATCGCGCCCTATACGATCGAGGAAGCCTATGAGGTCGCCGACGCGATCGCGCGCGCCGACATGGCCGACCTCAAGGACGAGCTCGGCGATCTTCTGCTCCAGGTCGTCTTCCACAGCCGCATCGCCGAGGAAGCCGGTCTGTTCGACCTCCAGGACGTCGTGACGGCGATCAGCGACAAGATGGAGCGCCGCCATCCTCACATCTTCGGCGATTTGGCCGAGGGCGGCCATCACCTCTGGGAAGCGATCAAGGCCGAGGAACGCGCCGCCAAGCCCGACGCGAGCGCGCTCGCCGGCATCGCGATCGGCCTCCCCGCCCTCGCCCGCGCCGAGAAGCTCCAGAAGCGCGCCGCCCGCACCGGCTTCGACTGGCCCGACCCGGCCGGCGCCCGCGCCAAGATCGACGAGGAGCTCGCCGAAGTGGAAGCCACCGCACCCGAGGACCAGGCGGAGGAGATCGGCGACCTCCTGTTCGCCGTGGTCAACTGGGCGCGCAAGCTCGGTATCGATCCCGAGGCCGCGCTTCGCTATGCCAACGCCAAGTTCGAGCGCCGCTTCCGCGCCATGGAGGCGGAGGCCGGTGCGGCGTTTCCGACGCTCGGCCTCGATCGCCAGGAAGCGCTGTGGCAGAAGGTGAAACAGGCCGGCTGAGCGGGTGCGGCGGCATCAGGGGGGAATGAATGACGGATTTCGGTTTGTCGCGCCGTGCGGCGCTGCTTGCTCCCGCGGGGCTTGCCATGGCCGCCGTGGGCGCCGGATCGGCGGCAAGATCGCCGAAGGCGTCCCTGGCACCGACGCCGCCGATGGGCTGGAACAGCTGGAACAGCTTTGCCACCACCATCACCGAGGCGCAGGCGCTGGAGAATGCCGCGATCATGGCGGCGAAGCTGAAGCCGCACGGCTATGACGTCTTCACGATCGATATCCAGTGGTACGAACCCGGCGCCACGGGCTACCGCTACAATGACAATCCCGTTCCCGCGCTCGATGCCTATGGACGGCTGGTGCCGGCACCGAACCGCTTCCCCTCTACCGCGAACGGCGCCGGCTTCGCCCCTCTCGCGGCGAAGATCCACGCGCTGGGCCTCAAGTTCGGCGTCCACCTGATGCGCGGCATTCCGCGGCTCGCGGTCGAGCGCAACCTGCCGGTGCTGGGCGGCGGAGGTGTCCGCGCCCGCGACATCGCCGACCGCTCCAGCGTCTGCCCGTGGAATCCCGACATGTTCGGCGTCGACATGACCAGGCCGGGCGCCCAGGCCTATTACGACAGCGTCTTCGCGTTGTTCGCGCGCTGGGGCGTGGATTTCGTCAAGATGGACGACATGAGCCGCCCCTATGACGCGCACGCGCCGGAGATCGAGGCGGCGCACAAGGCGATCCTCGCCTGCGGCCGGCCGATCATCCTCAGCCTCTCGCCCGGCGAGACGCCGGTGGTGCGCGGCCCGCACGTCCGTCGTCACGCGCAGATGTGGCGGATCAGCGACGATTTCTGGGACGAATGGCCGATGCTGAAGGCCCAGTTCACCCGGCTCGAGAACTGGAGCCCCTATTGCGGCCCCGGCTCCTGGCCCGATGCCGACATGCTGCCGCTCGGCCGGCTCGCGATGGGCGAGCGCGACACCAGGTTCACGCGTGACGAGCAGCGGACGCTGATGACGCTGTGGTCGATCGCCCGCTCGCCGCTCATCATGGGCGGCGACCTGCGCCATCTCGACGACTGGACCCTGAGCCTGCTGACCAACCGCGAGGTGATCGCGGTCAACCAGCACAGCATTGGGAACCGGCCCTGGTACTTCGCCGATCACCAGTGCCTGTGGACCGCGCGCTCGCCCGACCGCCGGACGGCCTATGTCGCGATGTTCAACCTGTCCGACGGGCCGGAGGCGGCACGGATGACCGTCCCCCTGCGGCGGATCGGCCTCGATGGCGGTCGGCTCCACGACCTGTGGACAGGCAAGGAGCTCGGGGCGGTCACCAGCCACATCGAGACGACGGTGCCGCCGCACGGCGCGGCGCTGTTTTCTGTGCGTTAGAGTCTGTCCGGCACGGATTAGATCGTCATTCTCAACCGGAAACATCCTAGAGCGCTATCGGTGCTCCTGCGAAGGCAGGAGCCCTGGCGGCAAGCGAGGCGACCGTAATCCTGGGCTCCTGCCTTCGCAGGAGTACGGATTCCCCTTGTCCCGCCGGATTTTACCCGTGCCGCAGAGAGAAACGCTCGTAATCGCGCGGCGCCATCCGCACCTCGTACACCGCCCGATCGCCCTCGATCTCATGCTCCAGCACGTCACCGTGCTGGTGGAGCCACGCCGCCCCCGCCCCGTCGCTCGCGTCGAGCGCGATCGTGTAGCGCCGATGCCCGCGGGTCAGATGCTCGGCGACGGTGGCGAGCAGCGCGTCGACCCCTTCCCCGCTCAGCGCCGACACCGCCACCACCTCGTCGCGCCGCGCCGCCTCGGCCGCGATCTCCGCCCGGCGTTCGGACGAAAGCAGGTCGAGCTTGTTCCACGCCTCGATCCTGGGGGTCGCCTCGGCGACGCCGATCTCGCCCAGCACCTTCTCGACATCGGCACGCTGCGCCTCGCTGTCGGGATGCGCGATGTCGCGGACATGGATCAGGAGGTCGGCGGAGACCACTTCCTCCAGCGTCGCCTTGAACGCCGCGACGAGCTGGGTCGGCAGCTCGGAGACGAACCCCACCGTGTCGGACAGGATCGCCTTGTCGATCCCAGGCAAGGAAATTTGCCGCAGCGTCGGGTCGAGCGTCGCGAACAGCAGGTTTTCCGCCATGACGTCGGCGCCGGTCAGGCGATTGAAAAGCGTCGATTTTCCGGCGTTGGTATAGCCGACCAGCGCGATCACCGGCCATGGCGCGCGCTGGCGCCGCTCGCGGTGCAGCCCGCGCGTGCGGCTCACCTGGTCGAGCTCGCGCCTGAGCCGCGCCATGCGGTCGCGGATCAGCCGCCGGTCGGCCTCGATCTGCGTCTCGCCCGGGCCGCCGAGGAAGCCGAAGCCGCCGCGCTGGCGCTCGAGGTGGGTCCAGCTCCGCACCAGCCGACCCGCCTGATAGTCGAGGTGCGCCAGCTCGACCTGGAGCCGGCCCTCGGCCGTCCGCGCCCGCTCCCCGAAAATCTCGAGGATCAGCCCGGTCCGGTCGATCACCTTGCAGCCGAGCGCGGTCTCGAGGTTGCGCTGCTGCACCGGCGTCAGCGCGGCGTCGAACACGGCGAGGCCGAGCTCGTCGGCCGCCACCATCTCGGCGAGCTGGTCGACCTGCCCGCTGCCGATCAGCGTCGCCGGCTTGGGCGCGCGCACGCGGAAGGCGATCTTCGCGCGCACTTCGATCCCGATCGCAAGCGCCAGGCCCGCGGTCTCCTCCAGCCGCGCGTCGGCGTCGCGGCTCGCGCTGCCCTGATCGGGCAGCACGACCACGGCGCGCGCGCCGCGCGCATAATCCTGCGCGTCACGATCGAAGCCGGTCGACACGCCGCTATTCGGCGTCGCTCGCCTGCTCGTCGGCGAGGTTGAGCGGATTGGCGGGCTGGATGGTCGACACCGCGTGCTTGTAGACGAGCTGCGACAAGCCTTCGCGCTGGAGCAGCATACAGAACAGGTCGAACGCCGCGATCGAGCCCTGCAGCATCACGCCGTTGACCAGGAACATGGTGACATTTTCCTGCTGGCGGCGGACTGCGTTCAGGAAAATCTCCTGCAGAAGCGGTTGCTTGTGCTGATTTTCTCCCACCGCTTCGACGATGCTGGCGACGTCCAGCGGCCCCGACGGCATGATCGTCGAGATCGCGTGCTTGTAGATGAGCTGCGACTGTCCGTCGCGGCGCAGCAGCACCGAGAAATTGTCGAACCAGGTGACGATGCCCTGGAGCTTGACGCCCTTGACGAGGAACATCGTCACCGGGGTCTTCGATTTGCGAAGCGCGTTGAGGAAGAGATCCTGGAGGGAGGTCTGCTTGTCGGCCACGATTGGCTCCTTGGTCTTGGCGGCTTTTCCGCGATTGTTGTTGGGACGCAATCTAGGGCCTGTGTCCTCAACCGGCAATGGGTAGGAGGATTCGATGCTTGTCACCGGCCCAGAAGACGTCGTTCCAGTAGCGCCTGCATGTCGCGGCGGCCGTCCGCTATGACAAGAATAAAGACCCTGCCGGCAATGACGCGGTAGATCAGCCGATAAGGCTCGAGCAGAACCTGCCGGAATTCGCGAATGCCGAGCGCGTCCAATTCCTTGGGGATGGCACCCCGCAACGGAAACCGTTCCAGGGTCAGGATCTTGTCGAGGAATGCTTCGAGGAGCGCATCGGCTTCATCGACCGAACGGTTCTCGACCAGATAGCCATAGATCTCCTTGAGATCGTCCTCCGCGCCTCGAGTCAGTTCGACCTCAAACCGCTCCTCGGTCATCAGCGAGCGGGCGGCTTCGATCTCAAGCGCTCGACAACAGCGCGGGCCGGCTTGGTCTTGCCCGCTTCAATGTCCTGATTGCCTATCGCGAGCAGCTTCAGGAGCGCGAGCGTCTCCTGCGTCTGTTCGAAGGATGCGACGTCTTGGATGACCGCTTTGGCTTCGCCATTCTGGGTGATGACCATAGGCTCACGCTTCTCGGTCAGGTTCAGCAGAACCTCCGCAGCGTTGGCTTTCAGATAGCTTATCGGCTTGATCTGTGCGGAATATCGCATGACTACTCACTGGTCCTAATTCGGACCGAATATAGTTCATTCTCCGCCGCTCGACAACTCTCCTGCAGCTTCTACTCCTCCCGCGTCTCGGTGATCCCAAGCAGCTTGAGCTTGCGGTGCAGCGCCGACCGCTCCATCCCGATGAAGCTCGCGGTCCGCGAGATGTTGCCCGAGAAGCGCCGGATCTGGACGCGCAGATATTCGCGCTCGAAGCTCTCCCGGGCCTCGCGCAGCGGCGCCCCCATGATCACAGTCGCGGTCATGCCCCCGTCCCCGCCCGGCGTGCCGCCCAGCACCTCCGGCGGCAGCAGGTCGAGGTCGATGCGGCCGATGCGGTTGCCCGGCGCCAGGATCACCGTGCGCTCGACGACGTTGCGGAGCTGACGGACGTTGCCCGGCCATTCGTAGCTTTGCAGCGCCACTATCGCGTCGGCCGCGATCTCGGGTGTCGGCACGCGGCGCTCGTTCGCGTAATGGGCGACGAAATGCTCGACCAGCGCCGGAATGTCCTCGCGCCGCTCGGCCAGCGTCGGGATCGTCACCGGCACCACGTTGAGGCGATAGTAGAGGTCCTCGCGGAACCGGCCCTCCGCAATCTCGACGGTCAGGTCGCGCGAGGTGGCGGAGACCACGCGCACGTCGACCTTGACGATGCGGGTGCCGCGGACACGGGTGAAGCTCTGGTCGGTCAGCACGCGCAGGATCCGCGCCTGGGTCGCGATCGGCATGTCGGCGATCTCGTCGAGGAACAGCGTGCCGCCATGCGCCTGCTCGAGCAGCCCGGGCCGCACGAGGTCGCCGGCCTCCTCGATGCCGAACAGCTCCTCCTCGACGCGTTCGGGCGTCATGCGCGCCGCGCTCACCACCACGAACGGTCCGTTGGCGCGCGTGCTCCAGCCGTGGAGCAGCCGCGCCGCCACCTCCTTGCCGACCCCCGCGCCGCCCATGATCAGCACCCGGCTGCCGGTCGAGGCGACACGCTTCAACGTCGCGCGCACCGCGTTGATCGCGGTCGAGCTGCCGGTGAGATCGGTCTCGCGCCCCACCGTCGCGCGCAGGCTCGCCACCTCACGCTTCAGCCGCTCGGTCTCCGTCGCTCGTTCGACGAGGAGGAGCAGCCGCTCGGCCTCGAACGGCTTCTCGATGAAGTCGCTGGCGCCGCGCCGGATCGCCGCCACCGCGGTGTCGAGATTGCCATGGCCGGAGATCACCAGCACCGGGATCGAGGGATCGCGCCGCTTGATCTCGTCGAGCAGCTCGAGCCCGTCGAGCCGCGAACCCTGCAGCCACACGTCGAGCAGCACCAGGCTCGGCCGGCGGGCCGCGATCTCCTCCAGCGCCGTGTCGCTGTCGGCGGCGGTGCGCGTCTCATAGCCTTCGTCCTCGAGCACGCCCGAAACGAGTTCGCGGATATCGAGTTCGTCGTCGACGACGAGGATGTCGAGGGTCATGCGTTGGTCCGATGGCGTGTCAGGGTTGCAGGGCTGGGATCGGAAGGATCGGCGTCCTCGGCTTGCGCGTCGGCGAGGCTGGAAAGCATCACGGCGTCGAAGGTGAGCGTGACCACGGTCCCGCTGCCCTCTGTCCGGTCGGCGAAGGTCATGGTGCCGAAATGCTCCTCGACGATCTTCTTGACGATGGCGAGGCCAAGGCCGGTGCCGCGGCTGCGCGTGGTCATGTAAGGCTCGACGATGCGATCGCGTTCGGCGGGCAGACCGACGCCGTTGTCGGTGACGCGGATGGCGATGCAGCGCTCGCCCTCGTTCGCGATTTTGACCGATACCTCCCCCTGCGACAGGTCGTCGCCCTCGCGCGCCTCGACCGCCTCGACCGCGTTCTTGACGATGTTGGTGAGCGCCTGGCCGATCTGGCGCCGGTCGCACACCAGGCTCGGCGGCGGATCGTCGTAGGCGAGGCCGAAGCGGATCGCGGGATGCGCCACCTCGTGCAGGAACACCGCCTGGCGGGCGAGATCGAGCAGCGACTCGCGCCGGAACACCGGCTTCGGCATCCGCGCGAAGGACGAGAACTCGTCGACCATGCGCCTGAGGTCGCTGACCTGGCGGACGATGGTGTCGGTCAGGCGCGCGAAGGTCGAATCGCCCTCCCCCGCCACCTTGCCGTAGCGCCGCTGCAGCCGCTCGGCGGCGAGCTGGATCGGGGTCAGCGGGTTCTTGATCTCATGCGCGATGCGGCGCGCGACGTCGGACCAGGCGGCGCGGCGCTGGTCGATGAGCTGCTGGGTGATGTCGTCGAAGGTGAGGACGTGCCCGTCCTCGTCGCGGGTGATCTTGACCGCGAGCGTACGCGCCTCCCCGCCGGCGGTGAGCTGGACGATCCCCTCGCGCGCCTCGCCGTCGAGCAGGGCATCGAGATCGGGAGCGACCTCGGCCAGCGGACGGCCGAGCGGGATCGCGCCGGGCCGCAGCAGCTCCAGCGCCGAGCTGTTGAACAGGCGGATCGAGCGATCCTCGCCGATCGCGATCACGCCGGCGGTGACGCCCGCCAGCACCGCCTCGATCAGCGCGCGGCGGCTCTCCGCCTCGGCATTGGCCTCGACCAGCGCGCCGGTCTGCTCCTGGAGGCGCCCGGTCATGCGGTTGAAGGCGTTGGCGAGCACGCCGATCTCGTCGCGCGACTTGGGTTCGGGCACGCGCGCGGCAAGGTCGCCGCCCGCCACCCGCTGCGCCGCATCGACCAGCTCACCGACCGGCCGGACGAGCCGGTCCGCGACCGCCAGCGCCACGAACACGGCGATGCCGACGATGAGGAGGGAGATGGCCAGCAATGCGGCATTGAACTGGAGCTGGAGGCTTCGCGATCGCGCGAGGAGCGCCTGATAGTCGCCAAGCACCGCCTTCGCGCGGTTCATGCGGGCGGCCATCTCCTGCGCGCCCGAGACGCGTGCGGCATAGACGTAAAGGTCGGTTCCCGGAATCTGCGTAACCGATTGAGTCCGCTCGCTGCTCGTCCCCACGACGCTCGGCTTTCCGGCCTTGAGCTGTGCGATGACCGAAGCGTCGATGTCCTTCTCGAGCGGCCGGTCATAGGGGTTGACCAGCGCCAGCGCGTCCAGCTGCCCGTTGGGCGTGATCGAGAAGATGACCGCCTCGGAAAGATTGCGATAAAGCACCTGGGTGGCGAAATTGCCCTGGAACTCCCTGCTGTCGATCGGCAATTTGTCGACGAGCAGGAAGGACGAGAGATCCTTCGCCATCGCCAGGTTCTCGTTGTCCACGTAGCGCAGCATCTCCTGATAGGATTGCTGGGCGAGGCTCTGGACATTCTCCAGCATCCCGCGCGCGCGGTCGGAGAACCAGAATTCGACGCCGAACTGGAACAGGAACGAGGCGAAGATCGTCACCAGGATCATCGGCACGCTGGCCAGCACCGAGAACAGCGCGACCAGCCGTACGTGCAGCCGTCCCTCCCCCGCCAGCGGCAGACGCGCCGCGCGGCTGCGGGCGATGCGCCGGCCGATCAGTACCAGCAGCGCGACGCCGGGGACGAGGTTGGCGACGAGCAGCAGCGCCACCAGCGGCGGGCTCAGGAGGCGCGGCGTCTCGCTGTCGCCGCTGATCACCAGCCAGCTCACGATCGCCACCGCCACCGCGACGCCGAACACCATGAGCTCGATTGCCGGCGTGATCGTGAAGCGCCGCGGGGCGGCGGACGCTTCGGCAATCGGCTCAGCGGCAGTCATCGTTGCACGTCTACACCATCACTGTTGCCTGCAAAACACAGAATCGTGATGATTACCGCGTGTCCGATCCGCCTGATCGCACGTCGCCCGCCAGCCCCAGGTCCGTGAGCCGCTTGCGCAACGTGTTCCGGTTGATCCCGAGCGCCCGCGCCGCGCGGAGCTGGTTGCCGCCGTGCCGCTCCAGCATCGCCGCGATCAGCGGCCGCTCGACCTCGGCGATGATGCGGTCGTAGAGCGTGCCGTCGTCGAGCCGCGCCGGTTCCTCGCGCGCGATCGCCGCCAGCCGCCCGCGTACCGCCGCCTCGATCTGCGGATCGATGGCGGCGCCGGCAACCGGTCCGCTGTTCAGCATCGCGGCGATCTCCGCCGCGCCGATCCACTCGTCGCGGCTCAGCGCCGCGAGGCGGCGCATCAGGTTCTCGAGCTCGCGCACATTGCCCGGCCAGTCGTGCGCCTCCAGCGCGGCGATCCCGTCCGGCCCGATCTGCTTGCGCGGCAGCCCGTCCTCGGCGGCGCGATCGAGGAAGTGGCGGGCGAGCAGCGCGATGTCCTGTCGCCGCTCGCGCAAGGCCGGCAGCGTCACCGGCACCACGTTGAGCCGGTAGTAGAGATCCTCGCGGAATCCTCCTGCCGCCACCAGCGCGGCAAGATCGCGATTGGTCGCCGCGACGATCCGCACGTCCGCCCGGATCGTCCGCGCGCCGCCGACGGTGGTGAACTCGCCCGACTGGAGCACGCGCAGCAGCCGCGTCTGCGCCTCCATCGGCATGTCGCCGATCTCGTCGAGGAACAGGGTCCCTCCCGCGGCCTGCTCGAACCGCCCGGCGTTGCGCGCCGCCGCGCCGGTGAAGGCACCGCGCTCGTGCCCGAACAGCTCGGCCTCGATCAGCTCGCGCGGGATCGCCGCCATGTTGATCGCGACGAAGGGGGCATGTCGCCGCGGTCCCAGGTCGTGGATCGCCCGCGCGACCAGCTCCTTGCCGGTGCCCGACTCGCCGGACACCAGCACCGTGAGGTCGTTCGAGACGACCCGGGCGATGATCCGGTAGACCTCCTGCATCGCCGGCGAGCGGCCGATCATCGGCACCGCTTCCTCCGCCGGCGCCATGACGTCGCCCGGGCCCCGCCGCCCGCGCGCGAGCGCTCCCGCCACCGCCTGGCTCAGCGCATCGAGGTCGAACGGCTTGGGCAGATAATCATAGGCCCCTGCCTCGTTGGCGCGCACGGCGGTCGAAAGCGTGTTCTGCGCCGACAGCACGATCACCGGCAGCCGCGGGTGCGCGGCCAGCACTTCCGGCACCATCGCGATGCCGTCGCCATCGGGCAGCACCACATCGGTGACGAGCACGTCGGGCAGCTCGCCCGCCAGCGCGCGCCGGAGCTCGGCCAGGCTGGCGGCGGTGGTGACGCGGTGCCCCTTGCGCCGCAGTGCCTGTCCGACGACCGTGCGGATCGCGGCATCGTCGTCGACGACGAGGATATGACCCTCACTCATTCCTGGCCCTCGGCAGCAATAGGCGGAACACCGTCGTCTCCGGCTCGCCCTCCCGCGCATATTGGACGATCCCGCCCATGTCGCGCACCAGCTTCTCGACCAGCGGCAGCCCGAGCCCACGCCCCTCCGCCTTGCCCGATACGAACGGCTCGAACAGATGCTCGGCGATGTCGGGGGGGGCACCAGGACCGTTGTCGATCACCGTGAGCTCGATCGGCAGCGGCTGGCGCGGACGCCCCGGGGCGGCGCTCGCCGACATGCCGTGGCGGTAGGCGGTGGCAACGGTGACGCGCGGCGCCGCCACTTCGCTCACCGCCTCGCACGCGTTCTTGAGCAGGTTGAGCACCACCTGCAGCAGCGCGTCCCCGTCGACCAACGCCGGCGGCAGCGACGGATCGAACCGCTCGTCGAGCGTCACCCTGCGCCCGAACCCCGCCAGCGCGACCCTGCGCGCGTGCCCCAGCAGCGGATAGATGTTGGTCGGCGCGAGCGTCAGCGGCCGGGTGTCGGTAAAGTCCTGCATCCGGTCGATGAGGGCGGCGATGCGATCGACCTCGGTGGTGATGAGCATGGTGAGCTCCCCCGCTCCGTCGCTCTCGGCGAGCAGCTGCGCGGCGCCGCGGATGCTCGACAGCGGATTCTTGATCTCGTGCGCCAGCATCGCCGCCGCGCCGATCGCCGCCCTCGCGCCCGCGGCACGATCGCTGGTGTGCCCGCGCGCCGCCGGGCTCTGCCGGATCGTCACGATCCGCCAGCCCGGCCGGTCCGGAACCTCGCTCTCGAGCAGGTCGACGCGCAGCCGTCCGACCCGCCCGATCCCGACATCCACGTCATATGCCGCGAACATGCGCCCGCGCCGCCGATCGGCGTGCGCCTCGGGAAAGCGGACCAGCACGTCGACGTCCTGGCCGATCATCGCCCGCTCGGAGAAGTTGAGCAAGGTCTCGCAGGCAGCATTGGCGCGCGCGATCCGCCCCTCCGGATCGACCAGCATCGCCGCCACCGGCAGTGCCGCGAACAGCTCGGCAAAGCCTGGCGCGTCGGGAGTCACGCGGCGGCGCGCGTGGTCCACGGCGCGTAGAATTCGGCGAGCATCGCCTTGACGACGGCGGGGTCCGGCTCCTGGTTGACGCGGTTGCGGAACTCAGCCGATCCGTGGAGGCCGCGCGTGTACCAGCCGATGTGCTTGCGCGCGACATTGGTGCCGACCTCCTTGCCATAGAGGTTCAGCATCTCGTCGTAATGCTCGACGATGGTTGAATATTGTTCATCGAGACTGGGGTCGGCACGCGGCGTGCGGCCTTCCAGTGCGTCCATCACCTGCCGGAGCAGCCACGGCCGACCATAGGCGCCGCGGCCGATCATCACCCCGTCGGCGCCCGACTGGTCGAGCGCGGTCCGCGCATCCTCGATCGAACAGATATCTCCGTTGACGATCACCGGGATCGCCACCGCATCCTTGACCTGACGCACGAAGGCCCAGTCGGCCGAACCCTTGTACATCTGGTTGCGGGTGCGCCCGTGGACCGTCACCATCTTGACGCCAAGGTCTTCGGCGATGCGCGCGAGCTCGGGAGCGTTGAGGCTCGAATGGTCCCAGCCCATCCGCATCTTGAGCGTCACCGGCGCCTTCACCGCCTTCACCACCGCATCGACCAGCTCGGCGGCAAGCTTGAGGTCGCGCATCAGCGCGGAGCCTGCGTCGCCGTTGGTGACCTTGCGCACCGGGCAGCCCATGTTGATGTCGACGATCGCGGCGCCCTTGTCCTCGGCCAGCTTCGCCGCCTCGCCCATCTCATAGGGCGTGCAGCCGACCAGCTGCATCGACACCGGGTCCTCGATCGGGTCCCACAGCGCCTTCTGGATCGACTGCCGCGTCTCGCGGATCGCCGCCTGGCTTGCGATCATCTCGGTGACGTTGAGCCCCGACCCGTGCCGCCGCACCATGCGACGGAACGGCAGGTCGGTCACCCCCGTCATCGGCGCGAGCAGCACCGGGGTATCGATCCGGACGGGTCCGATCTGGATGGGGGCGAGCGTCTGCATGATGTGCCTGAAAATTAGGCATGAGCCGATAGTGCGACAAGTGCGGATTGGCAAGGAAGAAGGGGTTCACGCGAAGGCGCGAAGACGCGAAGAAGAAAGGAGAAGAAGGATTTTTCGCGCAGAGGCGCAGAGAGCGCGGAGTTACGTCGCTTGCCGCGCATCCAGCCGCGCCAGCGGCCTTCAAGCTTGTTGCGCATAAAGGCTGAAAGGTCTCGCTGACGCGAGACGGCGGCGCAAACGAACCACCTCTGCGCTCTCTGCGCGAACAAAATCTTCCTTCTTCTTCGCGTCTTCGCGTCTTCGCGTGAACCAACCTATTGGCGCCTGCCTCGCGCATCGGCTAGGCGCCCGCGCATGGCCCGCACCGCCGCCCTCATCGTCGCCGCCGGCACCGGATCGCGCCTCGGCGGCGACATGCCCAAGCAATTCGTCCTCCTCGGCGGCAAGCCGGTGGTGGCGCACAGCATCGCCGCCTTCCGCGCGCATCCCGCGATCGACGAGCTGCTCGTCGTGATTGGCGAAGGCCAGGAGGAGCAGCTCCGCTCCGCCGCCCCGCACGTCCGCTTCGTCACCGGCGGCGCCACTCGGCGCGACTCGGTCCGCGCCGGCCTCGCCGCGTTCGATGGCGCCGACCGCGTCCTCATCCACGACGCCGCCCGCCCGTTCCTCCCTGCCGACGTCATCGATCGCCTGACGTCAGCCCTCGATCGTGCGCTCGGCGCCGTCCCGGTGCTGCCGGTCGCCGACACGCTAGCGCTCGGCGACGAATCGCTCGGCGACACCATCCCCCGGGCCGGCCTCCACCGCATCCAGACCCCGCAAGCGTTCGACTATGCCGCGATCCTGAACGCCCACGCCGCATGGCCCGGCGACGCCGAGGCGACCGACGATGCCCAGGTGCTCCGGGCCGCCGGCCACGACGTCGTCATGGTCGAAGGACATCCGATGCTCGAAAAGCTCACCTACCCGGCCGACCTCGCCGCCGCCGAGGCGCGACTCGGCGCGGGCCTGATCTCCCGCAGCGCCACCGGATTCGACGTCCACCGGCTCGAAGCCGGTGAGGAGCTGTGGCTCGGCGGCGTGCTGATCCCCCACGACCGCGGCCTTTCCGGCCACAGCGACGCCGACGTCGCGCTCCACGCCATCACCGACGCGCTGCTCGGCACGATCGGCGCGGGCGACATCGGCACCCATTTCCCCCCCAGCGATCCGCAGTGGCGCGGCGCCGCCTCGGGCCAGTTCCTCGAGCACGCCGCCGATCTGGTCCGCGCCGAAGACGGCGTGATCGACTTCGTCGACCTCACCCTGATCTGCGAGGAGCCCAAGGTCGGCCCCCACCGTTCGGCGATGCGGGCGCGCATCGCGACGCTGTTGCGGCTTGACGAGCGCCAGGTTTCGGTGAAGGCCACCACCACCGAAAGGCTGGGGTTCACCGGCCGGCGTGAGGGGATCGCCGCACAGGCCATCGCGACCGTTCGGGTCCCAGGAGTCCGTTGATGCCGTTCCAATCGTTCGCTGCGCTTGCCGCGCTCTGGACGGGCACGCTCGCCGCGACCGCCGCGCAGGCTGCCGCGCCGGCCACCGTCTGCGTCTCCCCGCGCGAGGCCGAGGCGGTGGTCGCCACCGTCGCGCCCGATCTCATTCGTCTCACCGCGTCGATGTGCGCGCCGTCGCTGCCGGCGGGCGCCTATCTCCGCCGTCCCGCCGACCGGCTCGCCGCCAAATATGCCGTGAACGGCGACGGCGCCTGGCCGATCGCCCGCGCGGCGCTCGCCAAGCTGCTGCCGCCCGACAGCGCGCAGATGCTGCAGAACGACTTCGCCCGTCCGCTCGTCGGCTCGCTGCTCGCGCCGCTGCTGGTCAAGGACCTGAAGCCTGCCGACTGCGCCTCGATCGACCGGCTGCTGACGCTGATCGATCCTCTGCCGGCGCAGAACACCGTCTCGCTGATCGTGACGGTCGCGGAGCTCGCCCAGCGCAAGAACCCGCCGGCGGGCGGGTTCGTCATCTGCCGGCCGGGGGCAGCCAGGCCATGACCACCGACACGCTTCTTCCCACCGAGCTGGTCGAGGCCGCCCGTCAGGTGCTCGACACCAACCGCGCCGCCGGCCGCCGCGTCGCCGTCGCGGAGAGCTGCACCGGCGGCCTCGTCTCCGCCGCGCTGACCGAGATCGCCGGCTCGTCCGACGTGTTCGAAGGCGGGCTCGTCACCTATTCGAACGAAGCCAAGACCACGCTGGTCAAGGTCGGCCGCGAGGTGATCGAGACCTTCGGCGCCGTCTCGGTCGCGGTCGCCTGGCAGATGGCGCAGGGCGCGCTGGAGGCGACCGGCGCCGATGTCGCGGTGGCGATCACCGGCATCGCCGGACCCGGCGGCGGCAGCGAGAAGAAGCCGGTCGGCACGGTGGTGTTCGCCCGTGCCGAGAAGGGCGCCGATCCGGACCATGTCGTGGCGGATACGCGCGAGTTCGGCGACCTCGGCCGGGGCGGCGTCCGGCTTCAGGCGGCGCTGTGCGCGCTGTCCTTGCTGCTGCCGGGAGCGCTCGCGCCCGATGTCGCGGTGCCGGCGCCGTAAAGCGCGGCCGCACGTGTCTCGAACGCGCCGATCATCTTGCGCAGCGCCCGGTCGAACACCTGCCCCGCGAGCATCTCGAACACCCGGTTCTTGAAGGCGAAGTCGACCGCGAACTCGACCAGCGTGCCGCCCTGTCCGTCCGGCCGGAAGCGCCAGTCGTTGTGGAGATACTTGAGCGGCCCGTCGAGGTAGTCGACGTGGATATGCTCCGGCCGCACCTTCTCCACCTTGGAGGTGAAGGTCTCGCGCAGTCCCTTGAACCCGACGATCATGTCCGCGACCATCTGCGTCGCGCTGTCGGAGCGCACGCGGATCGCGGTCACCCAGGGCAGGAACTCGGCATAGCGGCCGACGTCGGCCACCAGGTCGAACATCTGCTCGGGCGTATAGGGAAGCTGCCGGGTCTCAGCGTGCTTGGGCAAGCTTCGCCTCGCGCGCCGCGCGCAGCCGCTCGAAATCGTCGCCGGCGTGATAGCTCGACCGCGTCAGCGGCGAGGATGCGACCAGCAGGAAGCCCTTGGCCCGCGCGATCGCGGCATAGGCGTCGAACGCCTGCGGCGTCACGAAGTCGGCGACCTTGGCATGGCGCGGCGTCGGCTGGAGATATTGCCCCATCGTCAGGAAATCGACGTCGGCCGAGCGCATGTCGTCCATCACCTGATGGACCTCGAGCCGCTCCTCGCCCAGGCCGAGCATGATGCCGGATTTGGTGAAGATCGACGGATCGAGCTTCTTGACGCTCTCCAGCAGCCTGAGCGACGCATAGTAGCGCGCGCCCGGCCGGATCGTCGGGTAGAGCCGCGGCACCGTCTCGAGGTTGTGGTTGTAGACGTCGGGCCGCGCCGCGACGATCGCCTCGACCGCCGCCTCGTGCTTGTTGCGGAAGTCGGGCGTCAGGATTTCGACCGTGGTCGTGGGGTTGGTGCGGCGGATCGCCTCGATCACCTTCACGAACTGGCTCGCGCCGCCGTCGGGCAGGTCGTCGCGGTCGACCGAGGTGACGACGATGTGCTGCAGCCCCATCTGCGCGGCGGCGTCGGCGACGTTCTGGGGCTCCATGGGATCGACCCGGCGCGGCATTCCGGTCTTGACGTTGCAGAAGGCACAGGCCCGCGTGCAGGTGTCGCCCAGGATCATCACCGTCGCGTGCTTCTTGGTCCAGCACTCGCCGATGTTCGGGCAGGCAGCCTCCTCGCACACGGTGGTGAGGCTCTTCGCGCGCATCAGCGCGCGGGTCGCAGCGAAGCCGGCCGAGGTCGGGGCCTTGACGCGGATCCAGTCGGGCTTGCGCTGGCGCGGCTCCCGGGCGAG
The DNA here is from genome assembly GCF_051400615.1 of Sphingomonas astragali. Classification (NCBI taxonomy): domain Bacteria; kingdom Pseudomonadati; phylum Pseudomonadota; class Alphaproteobacteria; order Sphingomonadales; family Sphingomonadaceae; genus Sphingomonas; species Sphingomonas astragali. The sequence goes on along the minus strand of NZ_JBLFFH010000002.1, from coordinate 389,329 downwards.
CGGGGACATGTCGTTCATGCCGGCGCAGATAGCGATGCCGCGCCCGCCTTGCCAGCCCCGCGCGGCGATGCAAAAGGCGCACCATGAGCGACTTCCACAATCTCATCGCCGGCTATTACCGCTTCCGCGCCCGCGGCTGGTCCCAGCAGCGCCAGCGCTGGGCCCGCCTCTCCGAAGGCCAGAGCCCCCGGACCATGGTGATCGCCTGCTCCGACAGCCGAGTCGACCCCGGGCAGATCTTCGACGTCTCGCCCGGCGAGATTTTCGTCGTGCGCAACATCGCCAACCTCGTGCCCCCGTTCGAGCTCGGCGGCGGCCGCCACGGCGTCTCGGCGGCGCTCGAATTCGCGGTGACGCAATTGGAGGTGAGCGAGATCGTGGTGATGGGCCACGGCATGTGCGGCGGCGTCGCGGCCGCGCTGTCGCGCCGGTTCGAGGGCGCGGCGCCGGGTGAAGGCGGCTTCATCGCGCACTGGGTCGATCTGCTCGACGAGGCGCGCGACCGCATCCTCGCCGAGTTCGGCAATACGCCGGAGGCGGTGCGCGCGATGGAGCTGGAGACGGTCCGCGTCTCGATCGCGAATCTCCGGACCTTCCCCTGTATCCCCGAACGCGAATCGGCGGGCAAGCTCACGCTGCGCGGCGCCTATTTCGCGATCCGCGACGGCATTTTGTGGGTGATGGACGAGCGTGGCGAGTTCGCGCCGGCCTAACTCCCCCGCCACCGCCACATCAGCAGCGGCCGCGCCAGTGCGAGGCCGGCGACGAATCCGCCGATATGCGCCGCGACCGCGATCCCCACCCCGGCATTGGCCAGGATGAAGGCGAAGGCGAGATTGAGCACCGTCCACGCCGCGAGCAGCCACAGCATGTGCACCGCGCCGGCCGGAACCGGTCCGATCGCCCGCGCCCTTGATCGCCCGTAGAGCAGCGACGAGGCGCCGATGACTGCGGATACCGCCCCGCTCGCCCCCACCATCGGCACCGGCGAGGACGGATCGCCGAGCCACTGCCCCGCCGCCGCGGCATAGGCACCGAGCAGATAGAGCGCCAGCATCCCGCGGCTCCCGATCGCGCGTTCGGCCATCACGCCGGTCGCGACCAGCATCACCATGTTCATCGCAAGATGGAGCACGCCGCCGTGGATCAGCGTCGCGCTGAGCGGCGTCAGCACGACCGGGAACAGCCCGGGAATATCACCCGCGAACCCCAGGCTCGCCCGCCCCGGCACGAAGCCGGCATAGAGCGCCGCGTTGACGTTCCCGATCGTCGCTTGGGCGAGCAGGCTGACGACCACCGTCGCCGCCACGATCGCCCAGGTGACGGGAGCGACGCGCAGGCTGCCGCCCATCATCGCCCCCGGACAGACGTCAGATGAACTCGATCTTCGAGACGACGTAATAACGGTCGCCCGACGGCACCGTCACCTCGACCTCGTCGTCCACCTTGCGCCCGATCAGCGCGCGGCCCAGCGGCGAGTTGTAGCTGATGCGGCCGGTCTTGGCATCAGCCTCGGTCTGGCCGACGATCTGATACCTGATCGGCTTGTCGTCCTCGTCGAGCAAGGTCACCGTCGCGCCGAACACCACCTTGTCGCCCGACAGCTCGGTCGGATCGATGATCTGCGCACGGGAAAGCTTGTCCTCGATGTCGGCGATCGACGCCTCGATCTGGCCCTGGCGTTCCTTGGCGGCATGATATTCGGCGTTTTCGGAAAGGTCGCCGTGCGCGCGCGCTTCCTCGATCGCGTCGACGATCTGCGGACGCTCTTCCTTGAGGCGCTTCAAATCGGCGGTGAGCTTCTCATACCCCTCCGCCAGCATCGGCATTTTCTCGACCGTGGCCATTCGCCCTTTTCCTTCAACACGTCCTCGTCAGACGTCCCACATTCGGGCCGCCCGCACATTAACACCGGTTGTGGGGATCAATTGTGCGACTGCGAATAATAGGCTTGCAGAGGACGCACTTCAAGGGACGTGGTCCGGAGGGACGCGATCGCCCGCGCCGCCGCCACGCTCGACGACGCCGTGGTGAAATAGGGAATCCTCCCCGACAGCGCCGATTTGCGGATCTCCTGGCTGTCCTTGAGGCTCTGCCAGCCCTCGGTCGTGTTGAAGATGAGGTCGATGTCCCCGTCCCGGATCCGGTCGACGACGTGCGGCCGCCCCTGCGCCACCTTGTTGACCCGCTCGACCTCGACGCCGTTCGCGATCAGATAGTCGGCGGTGCCGCCGGTCGCGATCACGGTGAAGCCGAGGTCGGCAAGGATGCGTACCCCCGGCAGTATCACCGGCTTGTCGCTGTCCTTGACGCTGACGAACAATGTGCCGCCGTCGGGCAGCACCGTGCCTGCGCCGAGCTGCGCCTTGGCGAAGGCCACGGCAAAATCGCGATCGATTCCCATGACTTCACCGGTCGATTTCATTTCCGGTGAGAGCACGGGATCGACACCGGGGAAGCGATTGAACGGGAACACTGCCTCCTTGACGGCGACATGGGCGATGTCACGGTCGATCCTCGGCAGATCGGCGAGCTTCTCGCCCGCCATCACCCGGCTGGCGAGCTTGGCGATGGGCGCGCCGATCGCCTTGGCGACGAAGGGCACGGTGCGGCTCGCGCGCGGATTGACCTCGATCAGATAGACCTCGCCGTCCTTCACCGCGAACTGGATGTTCATCAGCCCCTTGACGCCCAGCGCCCGCGCCAGCGCATCGGTCTGGCGCTCGATCTCGGTGACGATCTCGTCCGGCAGGCTGTACGGCGGCAGCGAGCAGGCCGAGTCGCCCGAATGGACGCCCGCCTCCTCGATGTGCTGCATCACCCCCGCGACGACGACGTCGGTGCCGTCGGCGAGCGCGTCGACGTCGACCTCGATCGCGTCGCGCAGGTAGCGGTCGATCAGCACCGGCGACGCGCCCGACACCTGCACCGCGGTCTGGATGTAATCGTCGAGCTGGACGGTCGAATCGACGATCTCCATCGCCCGCCCGCCGAGCACGTAGCTCGGCCGCATCAGCACCGGGTAGCCGATGCGCTCGGCGACCGCGACCGCCTCCTCGCGGCTGCGTGCGATACCGTTGGCGGGCTGCTTGAGGCCCAGCTTGGCGACCAGGTTGGCGAAGCGCTCGCGATCCTCGGCGAGGTCGATCGCGTCGGGCGAGGTGCCGAGTATGGGGACACCCGCCTCCTCCAGCGCGCGCGCCAGATTGAGCGGGGTCTGGCCGCCGAACTGGACGATCACGCCGGCCAAAGAGCCGTTCGACTGCTCGACATGCAGGATCTCCAGCACATCCTCGGCGGTCAGCGGTTCGAAATAGAGCCGGTCGGAGGTGTCGTAGTCGGTGCTCACCGTCTCCGGGTTGCAGTTGACCATGATCGTCTCATAGCCCGCCTCCGCCAGCGCGAAGCAGGCGTGGCAGCAGCAATAGTCGAACTCGATCCCCTGCCCGATCCGGTTCGGGCCGCCGCCGAGGATGACGATCTTCTTGCGGTCGGACGGCTGGCTCTCGTCCTCGGGCGCACCGAAGCTGGGTGCCTCATAGGTGGAATACATGTACGGCGTCTTGGCCTCGAACTCGGCCGCGCAGGTGTCGATGCGCTTGAATACCGGCCGTACGCCCAGCTTGTGGCGCAGCGCGCGCACCTCGGCCTCGTTGACCCCGCCGGTCATGGCCTTGACCGCCTCATGGATCAGCCCGCCGCGCGCGGCGAAGCGGTCGCGCAGCCCCGCCGATTTGACCGCGAGATAGGCGAGCCTTTTGTCGGAAAAGCCCATCGCCTTCAGCCGCCGCATCCCCTCGGCGTCGCGCGGCAGGCCCTTCCTGGCGACCTCGTCCTCGGCGGCGACGATCTCCGCGATCCGCTCCAGGAACCACGGGTCGTATTTGGCGATCGCATGGATGTCGGCGACCGAGAAGCCTTCCCGCAGCGCCTGCGCCGCGACCAGCAGCCGGTCGGGCGTCGGCACCGCCAGCGCCGCCTCGATCTCCTCGCGCGGTGCGCCGATCAACCGGTCGACGTCGTTGAAGCCGGAAAGCCCCGTCTCCAACCCCCGCAGCGCCTTCTGCAGCGATTCGTGGATGTTGCGCCCGATCGCCATCACCTCGCCCACCGACTTCATCGCGGTGGACAGCACCGGCTCGGCGCCCTTGAACTTCTCGAAGGCGAAGCGCGGGATCTTGGTGACGACGTAATCGATCGTCGGCTCGAAGCTGGCCGGAGTCGCGCCGGTGATGTCGTTGTCGATCTCATCGAGCGTGTAGCCGACCGCCAGCTTGGCCGCGACCTTGGCGATCGGGAAGCCGGTCGCCTTCGACGCCAGCGCCGAGGAGCGCGACACGCGCGGGTTCATCTCGATCACGACCAGGCGGCCGTCCTGGGGATTGACCGCGAACTGGACGTTGGAGCCGCCGGTTTCCACACCGATCTCGCGCAGCACCGCGATGCTGGCGTTGCGCATGATCTGATATTCCTTGTCGGTCAGCGTCAGCGCCGGCGCGACGGTGATCGAATCGCCCGTGTGGATGCCCATCGGGTCGATGTTCTCGATGCTGCAGACGATGATGGCGTTGTCCGCGCGGTCGCGGACCACCTCCATCTCATACTCCTTCCAGCCGAGCAGCGATTCCTCGATCAGCACCTCGGTGGTCGGCGACGCGTCGAGTCCGTGCCGCACGATCTCGACGAACTCCTCGCGGTTGTAGGCGACGCCGCCGCCGGTCCCGCCCAGCGTGAAGGAGGGGCGGATGATCGCGGGCAGCCCGACCTTCTCCAGCCCCTCCAGCGCCTCGGCCTCGCTGTGCGCGATCGCCGAGCGGGCGGATTCGAGCCCGATCCTGTCCATCGCCTCGCGGAACTTGAGCCGGTCCTCGGCCTTGTCGATCGCCTCGGCGTCGGCGCCGATCATGGTGACGCCGAATTTCTCGAGCGTCCCGTCCTGCGCGAGCGCCAGCGCGGTGTTGAGCGCGGTCTGCCCACCCATGGTGGGCAGCACGGCGTCCGGCCGCTCCTTCTCGATGATCTTGGCGACCACCGCGGGCGTGATCGGCTCGACATAGGTCGCGTCGGCCAGCTCGGGATCGGTCATGATCGTCGCCGGGTTCGAATTGACCAGGACGATGCGATAGCCCTCCTCCTTGAGCGCCTTGATCGCCTGCGTGCCGGAATAGTCGAACTCGCACGCCTGACCGATGACGATCGGCCCCGCGCCGATGACGAGGATGGAGGAGATGTCTGTACGCTTAGGCATGAACTGCTACCATGAAAGCCCTCTCCCTCGAGGGAGAGGGTTGGGTGAGGGTGGCCCGACGTGAGCGAGAAGAGACTGATCTCTGTCGCACGGCAACTTCGCCGCGACCGCACGCCGGCCGAGGAGATCAGAACGGCGCTGGCGATCGCGCGGAATCGATGAACCACACAAAAAGCGCTCTCCCTTGAGGGAGAGGGTCGGGTGAGGGTGACCGCCGCTATCGAGTCCCCACCCAACCAGCCAGGAGCGCGCGCTCACGCGCGCGCCTCCTCACCCCGGCCCTCTCCCCAACGCGGAGAGGGAGAGATAGCCACACCGCTCACCGCAGCATCCCCACGAACCGCTCGAACAGATAGAAGCTGTCCTGCGGCCCCGGGCTCGCCTCGGGGTGGTACTGCACCGAAAAGGCCGGCCGGTCCGTCAGCTCCAGCCCGCAGTTCGATCCGTCGAACAAACTCACATGCGTCTCGCGCACGCCCTCCGGCAGGCTCTCGCGCTCGACCGCGAAGCCGTGGTTCATCGAGGTGATCTCGACCGCGCCGTCGGACAGCCGCTTGACCGGATGGTTGGCGCCGCGGTGGCCCTGGAACATCTTGGTGGTTTCAGCCCCCACCGCGAGCCCCAGCAGCTGATGGCCCAGGCAGATGCCGAACAGCGGCTTGCCGGTCTCCAGCAGCTTTTGGATCACCGGCACCGCATATTCCCCGGTCGCGGCCGGATCGCCCGGGCCGTTCGACAGGAAGAAGCCGTCCGGCTCCAGCGCCATGATCTGCTCGAAGCTGGCGGTCGCCGGCACCACCGAAACCTTGGCCCCGGCCTTGACAAGATTACGGAAGATATTGCGCTTGCTGCCATAGTCGACCGCGACGACGTGCGGCCGCTCCGCCTCGCCGCCCTCACCGCCATAGCCGAAGCCTAGCCGCCAGATGCCGCCCTGCCAGCCGTAATGCGTCTCGGTCGAGACCTCCTTGGCGAGGTCCATGCCCTCCAGCCCCGGCCAGCTCCGCGCCATGTCGAGCAGCAGGGGCACGTCGAACGCCCCGCTCGCCGAATGGGCGATCACCCCGTTGGGCGCGCCGCCGCCGCGGATGCGCCGGGTCAGCGCACGCGTGTCGACGCCGGCCAGGCCGATGCGCGCGTGCTTCTTCATCCACGAATCGAGGTTCTCGGCCGCGCGGAAGTTGCTGGGCGCGGTCGGGTCCTCGCGCACGATCATGCCGAGCGCGTGGGGCTCGTCGGCCTCGACGTCGTCGGGATTGGCGCCGACGTTGCCGATGTGGGGGAAGGTGAAGGTGATGACCTGCCCCGCGAAGCTCGGGTCGGTCATGATCTCCTGATACCCGGTCATCGCGGTGTGGAAGCACACCTCGCCCACCGCCTCGCCCTCGGCGCCGAAACCGCGGCCCCAGACGATCTCCCCGCTCGCGAGAACGAGAACGCCCGTGGCTCCTGCGGGCGCGCGGCTGGGGTTGGCGTCGGCCATTGGGGGCGGGCACTCCTGACTGGGTTGGCGATGTCGCTAAGTGGCGGCGCGTAGCCCCCCTCCCCCCTCGCGTCAACCGGGCTTGGCGGTTATGGCGGTGCAATGATTCGAGACGACATCAAGACCGCGCTCGTCACCGCCATGAAGGCGGGCGACAAGCAGAGCACCGCCGCGATCCGCCTGATCCAGTCGGCGATCAAGAACCGCGACATCGAGGCGCGCACCGGCGGCGCTCCCGCCGACGACGATGCGCTGGTGGTCGAGGTGCTGCAGAAGATGGTGAAGCAGCGCCGCGAATCGATCGAGCTCTATCAGAAGGGCAACCGCCCGGAGCTCGCCGCCGCCGAGCAGGCCGAGGTCGAGGTGATCGAGCGTTTCCTGCCCCAGCAGATGAGCGAGGAGGAGACCAAGGCCGTGATCGAGGCGATCAAGGCCGAGCTCGGTGCCTCGGGCATGAAGGACATGGGCCGGGTGATGGCCGAACTGAAGGCCCGCCACGCCATCACGCTCGACATGAGCAAGGCGAGCGGGTTGGTGAAGGCGGCGCTCGCCTGAGCCATAAACGTCGCCTGTTCGGCGCCTGAGGGAGGAGTAACGATGAGGCGATTTCCGGCGTTGGCGATGATCGCATTGGCCGTGCAGCTTGCGGCCTGTGATTCCGATGGTTCCGGAGGGCCGGGAACGCCCACGCCGACACCCACACCTACCCCCTCTCCATCACCTTCTCCGTCACCGTCGCCGTCGCCGTCCCCAACACCCACACCTACGCCCGCCCGCAAGCTCGCGTATGGCAACCTCGACACGCTCAGCCTCGGCGGCGTCGCTCTGGGTCCGATCAATAGCAGCTTGAACTCCGGCAACGCGGCGACTCCCAGTGGCGGCGACCTAGAAGTCACCGTCTACTGCCCAGGTGGGATAGACCCGTGCGACGTTGCGCGTGCGCCCGCCGGAACCGCCTACACCTATGTCGTGACGATAATACCCGGACGGGATCTGCCCAATTCGCCGGGATGGCCGAATTCGTCATCGTCATACGGCACCAAGAGCGTAGGCAGTTTCCAAATGCTCTATGTCGCGAAGGGCCTTACAGGCGTCGGCATGAGCTTCTCCGACATCGAGAAGATACAGCTCGACAAAAATCTCTCGATTTGGTCGCCCAGCTGCCGTTCGGACAACACGCTCCTATGGGGACCTTCGGGATCCTTCTCGATGTGGCAGAGTGGCGCATCCGTCAGTTTCTACTTCCAATCCACGCTACCGCCGGACCTCTCGCCGCAGCTCTATCGCCTTTTGAACGCCGATGGGGGTGCGGCTGGCTATGCACCGGGGCCGGCAAGCGGCGAAGGGGCGGATTGCTCCTCCTTGCCAAGCGCTTCGGCGCCTTGACGCTTTGCGGCGCGCGACGTGGGTCGCCCTCGAACGGGAGCGCTCCGGGGTTGCCATCTGAGGTGTACCTCTTGCCACCCGACCCGCGATTGCGGCATGAGGGCATGATATAATGCGCAGGTGAGTCTCACCCCCGCCTTCCTCGATGAGCTGCGCGCCCGCACGCACCTGTCCGGGCTGGTCGCCAAGTCGGTGAAGCTCCAGCGCGCCGGTAAGGAATGGCGCGCCTGCTGCCCCTTCCATCACGAGAAGACGCCGAGCTTCTACGTCAACGACGACAAGGGCTTTTACCACTGCTTCGGCTGCGGCGCGCACGGGGACGCGATCCGCTGGATGACCGACCAGCGCGGCCTGCCCTTCATGGACGCGGTGAAGGAGCTCGCCCAGGCCGCCGGCATGGACGTCCCCGCGCCCGACCGCCAGTCGGCAGAGCGCGCCGAACGCGCCAAAGGCCTGCACGAGGCGATGGCCGATGCCGCCCAGTGGTTCGCCGATCAGCTGAACGGCATCGCCGGCGCCGAGGCGCGCGCGCTTCTCGATCGCCGCGGCGTCCGGCCGGAGACGGCGAAGGCATTCGGCCTCGGCTTCGCTCCCGATTCGCGCGGCAAGCTCAAGGATGCGCTCAAGGGCTATGGCGACGCGATGCTGGTCGAGGCCGGCCTGCTGATCGCGGTCGACGACAAGCTTCCTTACGACCGCTTCCGCGGCCGCCTGATGATCCCGATCCGCGACCCGCGCGGCCGCCCGGTCGCCTTCGGCGGCCGCATCGTCGGCGAGGGCGAGCCCAAATACCTGAATTCCCCCGAGACCCCGCTCTTCGACAAGGGCCGCACGCTCTACAATCTCGACCGCGCCCTCCCCGCCGCGCGCAAGTCCGGCCGCATCATCGCGGTCGAGGGCTATATGGACGTGATCGCGCTCGCCCAGGCCGGGTTCGAGGAGGCGGTGGCGCCGCTCGGCACCGCGCTGACCGAGGCCCAGCTCGACCGGCTGTGGCGGATCGCCGACGTGCCGATCCTGTGCTTCGACGGCGACGCGGCCGGGCAGAAGGCGGCGATCCGCGCCGCCCATCGCGCGCTGGCGATGCTCGCTCCGGGCCGTAGCCTCGCCTTTGTGACGCTCCCCGACGGGCTCGATCCAGACGATATCGTCCGTACCCGCGGCGCCGCGACGTTCGAGGCGCTGCTGACGAGGCCCCAGCCGCTGGTCGATCGTCTTTGGGCCCATGAGCTTGCCGCCGAGCCGCTCGACACGCCCGAGCAGCGCGCCGGCCTCAAGCGCCGTCTTGGCGACCTCGCCAACACGATCGGCGACGCCGCCGTCCGCTCGGAGTATCTCGCCGAGTTCCGCCGCCGCTTCGACGCCCATTTCGCGCCGCCCCCCCGCGCCTTCGCGCCGCGGGTGCGCGACGCCCGCGCCGGCAGGTGGCAGCCTCCGGCGCCGCCGCCCTCCCCCACCGCGCGTGCCGTCAACGCCAGCGGGATCGACCCGGTGCTCGCCAAGGCGGTGCTCGCCGGCCTGATCCGTCACCCGGCCGAGATCGCGCGCCATATGGAGGTGCTGGGCTCGCTGAAGCTTGCCGGCGGCGCGCTCGGGCGGCTGTTCGAGGCGGTCGTGGATGTTGCCCTTGAAGATCATGCGCTTGATCAGTCGCGCGTGCTCACCATATTGGCGCAGTCCGGCTTTGGTGAAATTGCAACAGACCTGTTGCGCGCAGACAGCATGCCCTTCACCTTCACCCAGAAGGAATGGGATGACGTCCGCGCGCACAGCGACTTGGACGAGGCGATCGCGGTGATGATCGCGCGCCCGCGGGTCGATGCTGCGCTCGCAGAGGCAACGGCGAGGCTTGGCGAGCGTTTCACCGATGAAGCGTTCGAACGGCAGATCGCTTTGGTCAGAGAGCAGCAGGCGCTTCAGCTGCGACTTGCAAATCTGATGCTGGACGACAAAGACACTTCCGAAGGTACCGAGGGAAATTGATGGCCAAGGTTAACGGCGGCGGCAGCGGCGACGATACTACGATTGATGTCGGCGACGCGCCGCTGATCGACCTCAACGAGGGTTCGATCAAGAAGCTGGTCGCGCGCGCCAAGAAGCGCGGGTACATCACCGTCGACCAGCTCAACGAGATGCTGCCGCAGGATCAGATGACCTCGGAGCAGATCGAGGACGTGATGTCGGCGCTCAACGACATGGGCGTCAACGTCGTCGAGAACGAGGACGCGGGCGAGGACGGCGAGGTCGAGGACGACAGCGTCGACGAGGTCGACGGCGGCGATTCCGACGGCGAACAGGTCCCGACGCTCGAAGCGGTCAAGAAGAAGGAGACGATCGATCGCACCGACGATCCCGTCCGCATGTACCTGCGCGAGATGGGCGCCGTCGAGCTGCTGTCGCGCGAGGGCGAGATCGCGATCGCCAAGCGGATCGAGGCCGGCCGCGACACGATGATCCTCGGCCTGTGCGAATCGCCGATCACCTTCAACGCCATCATCGGCTGGTCGACCGCGCTCAACGAGGGCACGATGCAGCTGCGCGAGATCCTCGATCTCGAGGCGATGCTGTCCAAGGGACCGTCGGCCGAGCAGGTCGAGGGCGCCGAGGACGACAATGGCGAGATCAGCGAGGCGGCCGCCGGTCCCTCGTTCAAGGAAGAGGACGAAGTCGAGGAGGTCCAGGACGAGGACGACGAGGAGTCGATGACCGAGCGGCGCACCCCGCGCCCGTCGGACGACGACGAGGAAGACAATACCCTCAGCCTCGCCCAGATGGAGGAGACGCTCAAGCCGGCCGCGCTCGAGAAGTTCGCCAACATCACCGGCATCTACAAGAAATTCGCCAGGATGCAGGAGCAGCGGCTGGGCGCGATGGCGGCCGGGGGCGAGCTCACGCCCGCGGACGAGCGCAAGTACCAGAAGCTGCGCGAGGACCTGACCGCCGAGGTCGAGAGCGTCCAGTTCCATCAGGCCAAGATCGAGTATCTCGTCGACCAGCTCTACAGCTTCAATCGGCGCCTCACCGCGCTGGGCGGACAGATGCTGCGCCTCGCCGAGCGTCACAAGGTCAGCCGCAAGGACTTCCTCGACCGCTACGTCGACCATGAGCTCGACGAGCAGTGGCTGCAGTCGGTCACCGGTCTCGACAAGAAATGGGCCGCCTTCGTTGCGAACGAGGCGGCGGCGGTCGACCGCATCCGCGCCGAGATCGCCGAGATCTCGCAGCAGACCGGCATGGCCCTCGGCGAGTTCCGCCGCATCGTCAACATGGTGCAGAAGGGCGAGCGCGAGGCGCGGATCGCGAAGAAGGAGATGGTCGAGGCCAACCTCCGCCTCGTGATCTCGATCGCCAAGAAGTACACCAACCGCGGCCTGCAGTTCCTGGACCTGATCCAGGAGGGCAACATCGGCCTGATGAAGGCGGTCGACAAGTTCGAGTATCGCCGCGGCTACAAGTTCTCGACCTATGCGACCTGGTGGATCCGCCAGGCGATCACCCGCAGCATCGCGGACCAGGCAAGAACCATCCGTATCCCGGTCCACATGATCGAGACGATCAACAAGCTGGTGCGCACCAGCCGCCAGTTCCTCCACGAGCAGGGCCGCGAGCCCACGCCCGAGGAGATGGCCGAGCGCCTCTCGATGCCGCTGGAGAAGGTGCGCAAGGTGATGAAGATCGCCAAGGAGCCGATCAGCCTCGAGACGCCGATCGGCGACGAGGAGGATTCGCACCTCGGCGACTTCATCGAGGACAAGAACGCCGTCATTCCGGTGGACGCCGCGATCCAGGCGAACCTCAAGGAGACGGTCACCCGGGTCCTCGCCAGCCTGACGCCGCGCGAGGAGCGCGTGCTGCGGATGCGCTTCGGCATCGGCATGAACACCGATCACACGCTGGAGGAAGTCGGCCAGCAATTCTCGGTGACGCGCGAGCGTATCCGCCAGATCGAGGCTAAGGCCTTGAGAAAGCTCAAGCATCCGAGCCGCAGCCGCAAGATGCGCTCGTTCCTCGATCAATGATCCGGAAGCGCCCGCTGCAGGCTGTCCGGTTGAGATTGAACCGTATCAGTGCTCCTGCGAAAGCAGGAGGCCAGGCCGCAAGCGGGTCGGCAGATGATCCAGGGCTCCTGCCTTCGCAGGAGCACGCTGCAATTTCGCATGGCAGACCTCCAGGGGGCTCGTTTCCGCCGAAACGGGCCCTTTCTTCATCTGTGCGAACGCTTGCTTAACCCGCGATCAACCGCGTCTTTACGTCCTTCGGTATAGGCTTTTACCCGATGAAGGAGTGGACGCCGGCTGCGCCGGCAGACACTTCAGGTTCGGGAGCCTATGCCGTTGACTTCTGCACAGGGCGCACGCTTCGGCGAGGCATGGGAGGCGCTCACTGCGCTGGTCGCGGCGGAGGGTAGCGCGGTCGAGCCGTTCGTCGCCACGCTGGCGGGCGGCAGCTCGGCGACCCGGGACCTGACCGATGCCGCCCACTGCTGGTGTATGCTCCACGCCCGCCACCCCGGCGTACTCGAGCACGCGCAGGGCCGCGCCGACCATCCCGTGGTGGAAGCGTGGCTCGGCGAAGCGGCGACAGGCTTCACGGAGGAGCGCGCCGGCATCGTCCGCCTCGTCGCAGCCGCCGGTCCGCTGCCGAGCACACCGGGCCAGGCCGAAAGCGAGGCCGCGATTACCGGCCAGCGTCACGCGCTCGACATGCTCGCCGGCTCCGATCGCGCGGGCGTCGCGATCGGCTCCGCAATGGCGCTGGTGCTCGACTGGCCGGCGATCCGCCATGTCCTCGATGCCGCCGCGCGCCGGCTGGGGCTGCAGCTGGTGGAAAGCGCCCTCCCCGTCGCCCGCGACAGCGCGACCGTGGTCGCGGCGCTGGCCGAAACCCCGGCCTTCGAGCGCGCCATGCTGTTCGGCGCCAATCAGACGCTCGCCCAGCACCGTGCGCTGTGGCAGCTGCTCGAAGCCCGCGCCGATGCCCGCCGCCATCACCGCTGAACGCTTGCGCTGAGGCGCGGCAACCCTCTACTGCATACCCGATCTTTGAAAAGGACGGGCAGGAATGCGGTTCGACGGTACCCAGAGCTATGTCGCCACCGAGGATCTCAAGGTTGCGGTCAATGCCGCGGTCATGCTCCGGCGGCCGCTGCTGGTGAAGGGCGAGCCCGGCACCGGCAAGACGGTGCTCGCCTACGAGATCGCCAAGGCGGTCGGCGCTCCGCTGATCGAGTGGAACATCAAGTCGACCACCAAGGCGCAGCAGGGTCTCTACGAGTACGACGCCGTCGCGCGCCTCCGCGACGGCCAACTCGGCGATCCGCGCGTCCACGACATCTCCAACTATATCCGCAAGGGCAAACTGTGGGAGGCGTTCACCTCGCCTGAGGTGCCCGTCCTGCTGATCGACGAGATCGACAAGGCCGACATCGAATTCCCCAACGACCTCCTCCAGGAGCTCGATCGTATGGAATTCCACGTCTACGAAACCGGCGAGACGGTGCGCGCCGCCGAACGGCCGATCGTCGTCATCACATCGAACAACGAGAAGGACCTGCCGGACGCGTTCCTTCGCCGCTGTTTCTTCCACTACATCAAGTTCCCCGACCGCGAGACGATGCAGCGGATCGTCGACGTCCATTTCGCTGGCATCCAGAAGCTGCTGGTCGGCAAGGCGATGGACGTGTTCTACGACATCCGCGACGTGCCGGGCCTCAAGAAGAAGCCCTCGACCAGCGAATTGCTCGACTGGCTCAAGCTGCTGCTCCACGAGGACATGCCGCTCGAGGTGCTGCAGAACCGCGATCCGACCAAGGCGATCCCGCCGCTCCACGGCGCACTGCTCAAGAACGAACAGGACGTGATGCTGTTCGAGCGGCTGGCGTTCATGGCGAAGCGGCAGCCCGGGCGCTGATCGTCGGCCGCGGGTCATGCCGAACTTGCGCCACGCGGCGGAGCAACCCATGCTGGCGACGATGGGCCCGAGGGGGGAACTCCACCGCCGCTTTCCGCTGCTGCTCGGCGCCATCGTCGCGCTGGGACTGGCGCTGCGGGTCGCCTCGGCGCAGGGCTCGCTGTGGCTCGACGAAGCGTGGTCGGCGACCCTCGCGCACGACACGGGTACGCCGCTCGGCGTGTTCCTCAAGATCAACCACGACAACAACCATCATCTCAATTCGCTGTGGCTCCAGTTCGTCGGCCTCGCCGCGCCGCCGGTGCTGGCGCGCGCCTTGTCGATCGCGACCGGCACGATCGCGATCTGGGTCGCCGGACGGATCGGGACGCGGCGCGGACCGGCGATCGGGCTGACGACGGCCTGGCTGTTCGCCATCTCGCCGATCCTGGTGACGATGGGGTCGGAGGCGCGCGGCTATGCGCCGATGCTGCTCGCGCTGCTCGTCGCGGTGCTGCTGGTCGATCGTTGGCTGGCGGGCGAGACGGTGCCGCCCCGCCGCGGGCTCGCCTGGTGCTTCGGGCTGGGCGCGCTGTCGCAGCTCACCATCGTGTTCGGCGTCTGTGCCCTCGTCGGCTGGGTCTCGTTCGCAGTCTGGCGGCGTACCGGATGGAAGGAGGCCGTCCGCACCACCTTGCGGCTGTTCGGGCCGGCGCTGGTCACATTGGCGATCCTGTTCGGCATGATCATCGGCGCGGCGCTTGCGAGCAAGGACGGCTTCACCTTCGGGCGTTATGATCCCTTCACCCTGCCTGCCTATCTCCACGGCGTCGGCGAGATGGTCGGCTATACCGTCGGTATCGCGCAGAGCGGCGTCTGGCTGCCGATCCTGGCCGTGCTCCTCGTGCTGCTCGCGCCCCGCCTCGGCGCGTCGCGCCTCGCCTTCCACCGGCTGGCGATCGTCGGATTCCCTCTCGCGATCGCCATCCTGCATACCGGCAATGTCGGCTTTGCGCGCTATTATCTTCTCGCCGGCACTGCCCTTCTGATCCTGATCGGCGAAGTGATCGGCCTTGGCCTCGTCTCGGAGGGGTGGAAGCGCTGGGCAAGCGGTGCCGCGCTGGCGGCGCTGACCGTGACGAGCCTGGCCCGGGACGGCGTGCTCATCGCCAATCAGCGCGGCGATCCCGGCGCTGCCGTGCGGGCGATGATGGCGCGCTCGCCGGACGGCGCGACGTTGCGGCTCGACCGCGAGACCGGGCTCGCGGTGATCCGCGTCGCCGCCGAGCACCAGCGCTATCCGCTGACGATCGTCGATGCCGACTGTCCGCCGGCACGCTTCGTCTTCATCGATCGGTTCGAGGGGCAGAGCTTCCCCGCCGCCGTCGCGCTCTGCAGCCGCCGCTATCGGCCGATCGCGAGCGCGCGCGCGCGCGGGCTCTCCGGAACCGACTGGACGCTCTACGAGCTTCAGCCGTAGAAGAAGCCATGTTCCTCGGCTTCCTCGACGAGCTGCGCGCGGCCGGTATCCCAGCCAGCCTCAAGGAGCATCTCGTGCTTCTCGAAGCGCTCGATCGCGACGTCATCGAGCGCACGCCCGAAGCCTTCTATTATCTCGCCCGCGCGACCTATGTGAAGGACGAGGGGCTGCTCGACCGCTTCGACCAGGTCTTCGCCAAGGTGTTCCGCGGCATCTCCACGACCTTCGGCGCCCAGGCGACGCAAGTCCCCGAGGCGTGGCTGAAGGCGGTCGCGCAGAAGTATCTGACGCCCGAGGAGATGGCGAAGATCGAGTCGCTCGGTTCCTGGGACGAGATCATGGAGACGCTGAAGCGGCGCCTCGCCGAGCAGGAGGGCCGCCACCAGGGCGGCAGCAAGTGGATCGGCACCGGCGGCACTTCACCCTACGGCAACGCGGGCTACAATCCGGAAGGGGTTCGGATCGGCGGCGAGAGCACGCACAAGCGCGCGCTCAAGGTCTGGGAAGGCCGCGAGTTCCGCAACCTCGACAACACGCGCGAGCTCGGCACCCGCAACATCAAGATCGCGCTCCGCCGCCTGCGCCGCTTCGCGCGCGAAGGGGCAGCCGAGGAGCTCGATCTCGACGCGACGATCACCGGAACGGCCAAGCAGGGCTGGCTCGATGTCCACATGCGGCCGGAACGGCACAATGCGGTCAAGCTGCTGCTGTTCCTCGACATCGGCGGATCGATGGACCCGTTCGTCAGGCTCTGCGAGGAATTGTTCTCGGCCGCGACCAGCGAGTTCAAGAACCTCGAATTCTTCTACTTCCACAACTGCGTCTACGAAGGCGTGTGGAAGGACAACCGCCGCCGCTTCACCGAGCGCACGCCGACCTGGGACGTCCTCCACAGGTTCGGCCACGACTATAAGCTGGTGTTCGTCGGCGATGCGTCGATGAGTCCCTATGAGATCACCCATCCCGGCGGATCGGTCGAGCATATGAACGAAGAAGCCGGCGCGGTGTGGATGCATCGGCTGACCAATACCTATCCCGCCGCGGTATGGCTCAATCCGGTGCCGGAGGAGCAATGGGGATATTCGCAGTCGGTCCGCATCATGCGCGAGCTGATGAACGACCGCATGTACCCGTTGACGCTCGCCGGATTGGACGAAGCGACGCGTGAGCTGAGCCGGAAGCGATGATCAGGCCGATCGCTGATCCGGCTGATGGCGCTCGCAGCTAAAGCCGTTCGATCGCCCGCTTCATCTTGCGCAGCACTTCCGGATCGCCGGGGCGATCGGCCGCCTCGCCCGCGAGCGCCATCAGCCGGATCGCGCCGAAGCTCGCTGCCAGCCCCTTGAGCCGCAGCGCGGCGTCCTTCCACACAGCGTGGTCGCGCGTCTTCTCGATCGTCGCCAGATTGTTCTTCGCGCTGTCGAGAAAGGCTTCGCGCAACTCGGCGATCAGCGCGGGCTCGTCGCCCACCGCCGCCGCCAAGGTCGCGTCGATTGCACCAGGATCATAGGCCATGCGCCCGGAACTAGGCGCATATGCTTAACGACGGGTTTCCGCGCCCCCGCTTACGAACCGGACGAAACGTGATACACATCTCCGAATGACCGTGATCGGGGGTACGCGTATCGTGAATCTGCGTCCTGACGAGGACGAGGGGACCGCATTGTCCGCCACAGACGAGAATTGGCGCGAGTCGCAGACGGCTGCGGAGGCGGAAGACTGGGCGGCGGAACAGCCGGCGCCCTCGTCTTTTGCACGGATCGTCGCAGTCCTGCTGGTGCTGCTATCGCTGGGTTGGGTGGTCGCGATGGCGTGGTTCTCGCGCGGGGCCTTGCCGATGGCGCCGGTCGCGCTTGCCGAGTTCATCGCGGCGCTTTGCGTGCCGCCGCTCCTCGCCGCCACGCTCTATCTGCTGTTCCTCCGCACGAGTCGTGCCGAGGCACGCCGCTTCGGTGCCACCGCGCGTGCGATGCGGAGCGAGGCGGCACGGCTCGATGAGACGATCTCAGCGCTTTCCAACCGGATCGAGGCCAATCGCCGCGCGCTGGCCGAGCAGGCGAACTCGCTCGTCGCGATCGGCGACGCCGCGTCCGAGCGGCTGCGGGCGATCGGCGGCGAGCTGTCCGCCGAGGCGCGCATCCTCGAGACGATCGGCGGATCGCTGGTCAAATCGGCCGAGACGACCGAGGCGAGTCTCAACGTCGTGTTCAATTCGCTGCCCAAGGCGCAGGCCGAAACCGCCGGCATGGCCGAGGCGCTCAACGCCGCGGGACTGGCGGCCAGCCAGAAGGCGGCGGAGCTCGGCGGACATCTGGCGACGCTTTCCGAACGTGGCCGCGCCGCGGACGAGGTCGCGAGCGGCGCGGCCGCCCGCCTCGCCGCGCATCTCGAGCGGATGGAGGCGACCAGCGAGACCGCCGCCGCCCGGCTCGACGATGCCGCGGGCGAGATGTCGGCTGCGGTCGACGCCGTGCTCGATCGTGCCGCCCAGGCCATCGACGAGGCGCGCAAGGGCATCGCCGCGCAGGGCGACGCGATGCTGGCGATGCTGAGCGCCAGCCAGGCCGCGATCGAGAAGGCCAGCTACGAAAGCGCCGATACGCTCCGCCACCGGCTGGAAGATGTCGAGGCGGCGGTCGACCGCATCACCGCGCGGCTCGGCGAGGAACAGCATCGCACCGACTCGCTGTTCGCCAGCCTCTCGGTCGGAGTCGAGGGCGCGTCGGGGCAGCTCGACCGGCTGCACGCCGACGGCCTCGCCAAGAGCCAGGAACTGGCCGCATCGATCAGTGCGCTCTCCGGATCGGCGGGCGCGCTGACCGAGTCGATGCGCGACGGCGAGGGCGTGGCGCGGACGCTGATCGCGACGACCGAGGACCTGCTGACCGCGCTCGACGCCTCGACCCGCGAGATCGACGAGACCCTCCCCGGCGCGCTGAGCCGGCTGGAGGAGAAGATCGCCGCCAGCCGCTCGCTGGTCGGCAGCGCCAAGCCCGAGCTGCTGGCGCTCGTCACCGCCGCCGAGAGCACGCACGATGCGGTCAATGCCGTAGCGGGCCTCGTCGCCGCCGAGCGCGAGAAGCTGACCGAGATCACCGCGACGCTCAACGAAACCTTCGACGCCGGCCACGACAAGGCGATGACGATGGACGCGGTGGTCGAGGAAGCGATCGCCAAGGCCCGCCGCTTCGCCGAGGATGCAGCGCCGCAGCTCGTCGATGCGCTCGCCCGCATCCGCGAAACCGCCTCGCGCGCCGCCGAGAACGCGCGGGGCGTGCTGACGCAGGTGATCCCGGACGCGGCGGACGCGATCGAGGCGGAGAGCGCCGAGGCCGTCCGCCGCGCCTTCGCCCGTGCGCTCCCGCAGCCGCTGGGCGAGCTGGCGGAGGCGTCGGAAGGCGCGGTCGCCGCGGCGACGCGTGCCTCCGAGCACCTGGCGCAGCAGCTCATGACGATCAGCGAGACCACGGCGGAGCTCGAGGCGCGGATCGACGCCGAGCGAGCCGATCGCGAGGCTGCCAACCAGGATGGTTTCGGACGCCGCATGTCGCTGCTGGTCGAGGCGCTCAATTCCGCCTCGATCGACATCACCAAGAGCTTCTCGCACGAAGTGTCGGACAGTGCCTGGGCCGCGTATCTCAAAGGGGACCGCGGCGTCTTCACGCGGCGCGCGGTACGCCTGCTCGATGCAAGCGAGGCGCGGGAGATCCTGCGGCTCTACGATAGCGACGGCGATTTCCGCGAGCAGGTCAATCGCTACATCCATGATTTCGAGGCGATGCTGCGCCAGATCCTGGCGCTGCGCGACGGGTCGCCGCTCGGCGTCACGCTGCTCTCGTCGGATATGGGCAAGCTCTACGTTGCGCTCGCGCAGGCGATCGAGCGCCTGCGCACCTGATGTCGGCTACCTAGACCTCGACGATCAGGTTCACGAGCGCCTTTTCCACCCCGTCCATCGTGAACGGCTTGGTGAGCACCGGCCGGTTGCGGTGGCGCTCGATGATCGAATCGTCCGTGCCGCCGGTAGCGAAGAGGAAGGGGATGCCCGCCGCGTCGAGCGTATCGGCGATGGCCCAGCTCGTCTCGCCTCCGCGCAGGTTGATGTCGACGATCGCAGCGTCGACCCCGCCCGCGGCGATCCGGTCGAGCGCTGCGTCGACCGTGTCGACCGTTCCCGCGATACCCTTGTTCAGCGCATCGAGGAAATCCTCGAGCATCATGGCGATCAAGGGTTCGTCCTCGACGATGAGGATTTGTTGCGGACGCGACATTCCGGTTTTCCTAAGCGATCAGCCGCGTCATGGCTAGTCACTTCGCGGCAAGCACCTCGCGCGCCGCTTCGGCAAGCTGCTGAACGGAAAAGGGTTTCGGCAGAAAGGCGACACGGTCGATGTCGATCGAGCGACGAAGCTGCTCCTCGGCATAGCCGGACATGAACAGGATCGCGAGGTTGGGATAGCGCTCGCGGGCGCGCCGCACCATCGTCGGTCCATCCATCGTCGGCATTACGACGTCGGAGATCAGCAGGTCGGGCGCGCTCTCCATTTGCGCGAGCAGCTCCAGGGCCGCTTCGCCGTTCTCCGCGGTCACCACCTGGTAACCCTGCCGCGTCAGCGCGCGCTCCGCCACGGCGCGCACCATGTCCTCATCCTCGACGAGCAGGATGGTGCCGCTGCCCCAGGTGTCCATCGGCTTCGCCTTCGGCGACACCGCCGCAAGTGCGGGAGCCGGCGCAGCGGTGGCCGAATGGACCGGCAGATAGATGGTGAAGGCCGCCCCGCCGCTGCGGGGGGTCTCGGCGAAGATATAGCCGCCCGACTGCTTGACGATACCATAGACGGTCGAAAGCCCGAGGCCGGTGCCCTTCCCCACTTCCTTGGTGGTAAAGAAGGGTTCGAAGATCTTGGGCAGCACGTCCGCAGGAATGCCGGTACCGGTGTCGGAGACGCGGAGCGCCGTATAATCGCCCACCGGCAGCACGTCGTCCTCCATGCCGCGCACTTCCGATGGGCCGACCGCCATCGTTTCGATCGTCAGCGTGCCGCCACCGTTGGGGTTCTTGGCGAGCATCGCATCGCGGGCATTGACGGCGAGATTGATCACCACCTGCTCGAGCTGGCCCGGGTCGATCCGCACCGGCCCGAGGTTGCGGCCGTGGTTGACGACGAGCCGCACCGTCTCGCCGAGCAGGCGCTTCAGGAGGTTCGACACCTCCGAGATCACGTCCGGCAGCTGCAGCACCTGCGGCCGCAGCGTCTGCTGGCGCGAAAAGGCGAGGAGCTGGCGCGTCAGGCCCGCCGCCCGATTCGAGTTCATCCGGATCTGCTGGATGTCGTCGTAGTCGCTGTCGCCCGGCGTATGGCGCATCAGCATGAGGTCGCAGTGGCCGATGATCGCGGTCAGGATGTTGTTGAAGTCGTGCGCGACGCCGCCCGCGAGCTGGCCCACCGCCTGCATCTTGGTCGCCTGCGCGACCTGGTCCTTGAGCTTGCCTTCCTCGGCGTCGTCCTTGACGCTCATCAGCACCGCCGCCTCGCCGAGCCCGCGTGCGCCGGCGAGGCCGATCTGAACCGGCTCGTCGGGGCGATCGGCGAAGCGCACCGGCAGCTGCGTCGAATGCGCCGCGCCGCCGGCAAAGCGACGGATCGCATCGGCCAGCGCCGCCTTGTCGTCACGCACGACCAGGTCGCCCGGATAGAGCGGCGGCGGCGACGTCTTCGCGCCGGCCACCCGGGTGAAGGCATCGTTCATGTGCAGGAACCGACCCTCGCGGTCGATCAGCGCCAGCGGGACCGGCAGCAGGGCGATCAGGCTGCGGACATGGCTCGCCGCGCTCGATCCGATCGCGGGCACCGTGATCTGCGGCTCCTCGTCGAGCAGCACCACCAGCATCGGCGCGTCATCGCCGTCGAGGAACGGCACCTGCAGCACGCGCAGCGGATTGCCGCTCAGCCCCTCGCGCTCGAAACGGACCAGCCCCGCGCTGTCGGTGATGAGGAAGCGGGCGAAATCGCGCCCCTCGATCGCGCCCTCCTCATGCCCCATCGCGCGGGCGCGGAGCACACGATTGGCGGTGCGCACCCGCCCGTCGGGCCCGAGCAAGCCCGCCATGATTCCCGCGGCCCCGAGCCGATCGCCGTTGGGGCCGGCGATGGCCGCCGTCGCGATCGCCACCACGTTGACGGCATCGGCCATCTTGAAGCGCCACAGCAGCATCTCGTCGCCGATCCGGCCGACGGTCACCTCGACGCGCTCGTCCCGTACGATCAGCGCGGTTCGCCCCTCCCCGTCGCGCCAGGCCGCACGGCCGGCGGTGCCGAGCCGCCCGACCTCCTCCTCGGGCAGCGGCAGGTTGGGCGGGGTCGGATAGCCGCCGAACAGCGTCTCGTAGCGGTCGTTGGCGCAGACGATGCGCCCGGCACGGTCGGTGACCGCGACCGCCTCCGCCGACGTTGCGGCGAGGGCATGGGCGACATTCCAGTCCGGCTCGGCCGAAACGGCGGTGGCGGTGCGGATCAGCCGTGACGCGGCAAAGACGGCCGCGGCGACGACCAGGCCTGCCGCGCCGAACCCGATCGCCAGCGTCCGGTCGCCGACGAGCAGCAGGATCGCAGCCGCCGCCGCGGCCGCAGCGCCGACCGCGACGACGAGCGGCAGCGCGGCGGAGGGACGTTCGGACTGCCCGGACGAGTGCGGAAGCGTGGCCATCGGCCCCTTGTCGGCGCCTCCGCTCCCCCGTCAAGCCATTGGCGCCGTCACCAGATGCGGACGCGCTGATCCGGTGCCAGGTAGAGCTTCTCGCCCGGCTTCGGCTTGTAGGCGTCGTACCAGGGATCGAGGTTGCGCACCGTCGCGACACGCTCCGGTCCGGGCGAATGAGGGTCGCTGAGGAGCTGCTGGCGCAGGATCGGCTCGCGATACTTGGAACGCCACACCTGCGCCCAGCCGAGATAGAAGCGCTGGTCGCCGGTCAGGCCGTCGATCACCGGCGCCGGCTTGCCGTTCAAGGATTTCCTGTACGCCTCATGAGCGACGGTCAGGCCGGCGAGATCGGCGATGTTCTCGCCGAGCGTCAGCGCGCCCTGGACGTGCTGGCCGGGTAGCGGCTCATAGGCGTCGTACTGCTTCACCAGCTTGTCGGTGAAGCTCTTGAACCGCGCGACGTCCTGCGGCGTCCACCATTCGGCGAGCTTGCCGCTGGGGTCGTACTTGCGGCCCTGGTCGTCGAAATGGTGGCTGAGCTCATGACCGATCACCGCGCCGATGCCGCCGTAGTTGATCGCCGGATCGGCATGGGGATCGAAGAACGGCGGCTGCAGGATCGCCGCCGGGAACACGATCTCGTTCATCGGAGGGTTGGCATAGGCGTTGATCGTCATCGGCGTCATGAACCATTCGCCACGATCGATCGGCTTGCCGAGCTTGTTGAGGTCGCGCTGATATTCGAACTCGCTGGCCCGCGCGACGTTGCCGACCAGATCGCCGCGATCGATGCGGAGCGCCGAATAGTCGCGCCACGTGTCGGGATAGCCGATCTTGGGCGTGAAGGCGGCGAGCTTGGTCAGCGCCTTCTGCTTGGTCTCCGGCGCCATCCATTCGAGCTTCTGCAGCCGCTCGCCCATCGCTGCGCGGAGGTTCTTGACCAGCTCGTCGATCGCGGCCTTCGATTCCGGCGGGAAATAGCGGGCGACATAGACCTGCCCGACCGCCTCGCCCAGCCCGGCGCTGACCAGCGCCACGCCGCGCTTCCACCGCGGCCGCTGCTCGGGCTGGCCGGACAATATGGTGCCGTTGAACGCGAATTCCGCCTTGTCGAACGCGGCGTTGAGGTAGGGCGCGAACCCGTCGAGCACGCGGATCGTGTAGAAGTCGCGCAGCACCTCGACCGGCGTGGCGGCGAAGATCTTCGCCTCGGCCGTCACCGCCGACGGCTGCGAGACGATGTAATAGGGCTGCGCCGGCACGCCGAGCGCGGCGGCATAGGCGTGCCAGGGATAGCCGGGCGCCTTGCTCTCGAAATCGGCGGTCAGCCAGCGATTGTAGGTCTTGTCCTCGTCGCGGTTCTCGATGCGGGTCCAATGGACCGCGGCGATCTGCTTCTCGAGCTCGAACACCGCGTTGGCGCGTGCGGCGCCATTGGCCTCGCCGGCCATCGTCAGCAGCTGCGCGAGATAGGCCTTGTAGGCGGTGCGGATGCTCTCGAGCTTGGGATCGTCCTTCAGATAATAGTCGCGGTCGGGCAGCGTCAGGCCCGACTGGTGGGCCATGACGATGTATTTCTCCGGCTCCTTGGCATCCTGCGTCACGCCGATGCCGAAGAAGCCGCCGATGCCGGCGCGTTGGAGCCTGGCCGCCTCGGTCACCAATGCGGTCTTGTCCTTGGCGCCGGCGATCGCCGCGAGCCACGGCTTGATCGGCGCGATGCCCTTCGCCTCGGCGGCGGCTTCGTCCATGAAGCTCGCATAATAGTCGCCGATCTTGCTGCCCGGCTGCCTGGCCGCTTCCTCGAGGATCGCGCGGGTCTGCTCGAGCGAGCGGTCCTGGAGCACATGGAACATGCCGTACGAGGCGCGGTCGGCGGGAATCTGCGTCCGCCTGTCCCAGGTGCCGTTGGCATAGTCGTAGAAATCGTCGCCCGGCGCGACGCTGCGGTCCATGCCGGAGGTGTCGAGGCCGAAGGTGCCGATCTCGGGCGCGCCGGCGGGCGTCGCCGGCTCGTTCGCCGGTGCGACGGTCGATTGGGCATGGGCGCCCGCGGCGAGCGCGGTACCGGCGAGAAGCAAGGTGGCGATGGCGGAAAGCCGCATGGCGAAGCCTTTCGTGCGGAAGACAGGACGGTCCGGAAGCCCCCTCCCGGACGAATGGCTACTGTCTTACCCCGGCGATACGGCCCGTCAACGCGTTAAGGCGGAAGTGCGCGTGCCGTGGCGCCGGCGCCACTTGTGCGCGATCCACCAGCGCCAGCCGAGCGCGGCGGCGGCATAGCCGAGCAGCGCGCAGCCGCCGGCGATCGCGCTCAGCCCGAGCAGCAGCGCCGGCGCGGCTTCCGACAACAGCCAGGCGGTCCATTCGGAGAGGCCGGCATGGGCGTTGACGAGCGCCATGAACCCCGACGCGTCGGCGGTGCGGCCGAGCAGCAGATTGCCGATATAGACCGACGCATAGAGGATGAGCGGCGTCGTCGCCGGGTTGCTGAGGAACGTCATCGCCACCGCGATCGGCACGTTGGCGCGGAACGGCAGCGCCAGCAGCGCCGCGCCGGCGATCTGCAGCCCCGGAATCATCAGGAAGATGCCGACGAACAGCCCCAGCGCGGTGCCGCGCGGCACCGATCGCCGGGTGAAGCGCCACAGCGCGGGGGCGAGCACGCGATGGGCGACGGGACGCAGCAGCCGGCTCCGCTCGAGCTGTTCGCGCGTCGGCAGGTGGCGCCCGATCCAGCGGGCGAGCCAGTCCTTGCGCGGCTTGTCCGAGGGGGGCTCAGCCACGCTCGCGCAGGAGCCTTCCCTGCTCTCGCTTCCAGTCCCGTTCCCGGATCGTATCGCGCTTGTCATGCGCCTTCTTGCCTTTGGCGAGCGCGAGCTCGACCTTCGCCCGCCCCCGGCTGTTAAAGTAGATGCTGAGCGGCACAAGGGTCATTCCCTCGCGCGCCACCGCACCATGGAGGCGGTTTATCTCGCGCTCATGAAGGAGCAATTTACGGGGCCGCTTCGGCTGGTGGTTGAAGCGGTTGCCGTGGCTGAACTCGGGGATGTTGGCGTTGACCAGCCACGCCTGCTCGTCGCGGATCTCGGCATAGGCCTCGGCGATCGAGCCTTCGCCGAAGCGCAGGGACTTGACCTCGGTGCCGGTCAGGGCAAGGCCGGCCTCGTACACGTCCTCGATGAAATATTCGAAGCGCGCGCGCCGGTTCTCGGCGACGATCTTCCTCTTGTCGAACGTATCGGGGCGGGGACGGGCCATAAGGCCGGGCGATGTAGGCGGATGAGGGCGCGAAGGAAAGGTGCGATGGACGGGACGATCTGGCTGTTCTCCTATGGTACGCTGCGCCAGGCGGAGGTGCAGCAGGCGGTATTCGGCCGCGAGCTCGCCGCCGCACCCGATGTCCTGCCCGGCTACCGCATCGAGATGCTGGCGATCGGCGATCCAGGCGTGGTGCGCACCAGCGGCCTCGCCGAGCACCCGATCCTGCGCGAGACGGGCGCCGCGGCGGACATGGTCGAGGGCCAGGCATTGGCGATCGGCCCGGACGACCTGCCCCGCGCCGACGCCTATGAGGTGGCGGACTATCGCCGCGTCGAGGTGACGCTGCTCTCAGGCCGCCGCGCGTTCGTCTACGTCGGCTAGACCAGCCCGGCGAACCCCAGCGCCGCGTCGACGGCCTTGCGGCTCGCGTCCGACGGCGGGGTCATCGGCAGGCGCAGCTCGGCCGAAATCTCCGGCTTCACGCGATTGAGCGCATATTTGACCGGCCCCGGCGACGCGTCGCTGAACAGCGCGGCATGAAGCGGGAACAGCCGGTCGTGGAGCGCGAGCGCCTTGGCATAATCGCCGGCGAGCGTCGCCGCCTGGAACTCGGCGCACAGCCGCGGCGCGACGTTGGCGGTGACCGAGATGCACCCCCGCCCGCCGGTCGCGTTGAACGCGATCGCCATGTCGTCATTGCCCGAAAGCTGGGCGAAGTCCGGCCCGCATGAGGCGCGGTGCTGCGACACGCGCGGCATGTCGCCGGTCGCGTCCTTGATGCCGACGATGCTCGGGAAGGCACCCCGAAGCCGCGCTACCGTCTCGGGCTTGATGTCGGTCACGGTGCGGCCCGGCACGTTGTAGAGCACGATCGGCAGGTCGCAGGCGGCCGTCACCGCCTCGAAATGACGGAAGATGCCGTCCTGGTTCGGCCGGTTGTAATAGGGCGGCACCATCAGCGCCGCGTCGGCGCCGGCCTCCTTCGCCGCCCGGATGTTGGCGATCGCGACGCGCGTGTCGTTGGATCCCGCGCCAGCGATCACCGGCACGCGGCCCCTCGCCGCCTCGACGCAGATGCCGACGACGCGGAAATGCTCGTCCATCGGCATCGTCGCCGCCTCGCCGGTAGTGCCGCACGGCACGAGCGCCGAGGACCCTTCGGCAATCTGCCATTCAACCAGCGTGCGATAAGCCGCTTCGTCGAAAGCGCCGCCCAGGAACGGCGTCACCAGTGCAGGAATCGAGCCGGAGAACATTTTTGCGGTGAACAGCCTTCGAGCGATGAATTGTGGGGTGGCAGATACGTTGGGATTCCGTATCATGTCCAGTATGCTCGGGTGGGTATCCAAGAGCGCGTTGTTGCTTGCGTGCGTATCGGGAGGGGCAGTCGCCGCCGGCCTCCATCAGCGTGCCGTTCCGCAACAGCTCCTGCCGCCGCAGTTCAACACCGGCTCGACGCCAGCGTCGGCGCCGCGGCAGCTGCTTCCCTCGCAGGTCTACGGCACCCCCGCTCCGACGCCGACTCCAACGGTGACGCCGAGCTATCCGACGCAAAGCTACGCCTCGACGGGCGGTTCCTCCTCCGCGGCGCTGCTCTCGGCGATCGATCAGTGGAAGATGCTCCAGCAGTCGGACAATCTCGGTTTCTCGACCTATGCCAATTTCCTGCTCGCACACCCCGGCTGGCCTGGCGAGACCAGCCGACGCGCCGCGGCGGAGACCTCGGCCGGGCAGGATTCGCCGAGCCTCACCGTCCGCTTCTTCGATCGCTTCCCGCCGCTGACCGGCGCGGGTCACGTCCGTTACGCCATGGCGCTCGCAGCGATCGGCCAGCGCGACCGTGCCGCCGAGCAGGCGCGCAAGGCGTGGCGCAAGGGCGTGCTGCGCCCGGCGGACGAATCGCTGCTGCTCGGCCAGTTCGCCGGCAGCTTCGGTCCCGACGACCAGGACGCGCGGATGGACATGCTGCTGTGGCAGGGCGCGACCAGCGCGGCGCAGCGTCAGCTCCCTTACACCTCGCCGGCGCGGCAGGCGATCTTCGCCGCGCGGCTCGCCTATCGCACCGACGCGCCGGACGCGATGGCGCGCGGCGCCGCGGTCGAGGCTTCGGCGCTGAACGACGCCGGCTTCCTCGCCGACCGTGCGACCTGGTATCGCAACAACAATGCGAGCCCGACCGCCCGCGCCCAGCTCGCCCGGCCGCACCAGCTCAGGGTCCTGCCGACCCATCCCGAGAAATGGTACGAGGTGCTGCTGACCAACGCGCGCGGCGCCTATGCCGACCGTCAATACCAGACCGCCTATGATATCGCCCGTCAGGTCGACGACGCCTATCCGCCGCAGACCGACGTCAGCAGCAAGTCGCTGGGCGAGCGCGACGATTACACCAGCCTGGTATGGCTTGCCGGCACCGCGGCGATGCAGAACCTCGGCCGTCCGCGCGACGCGATCGCGATGTTCGAGCGCTACTCGCTCGGCTCGAAGAGCCCGACGACCCAGTCCAAGGGTCTCTATTGGGCCGGCCGCGCCGCCGAGGCCGCCGGCGATCCGCGCGCGAACGACTTCTATACCCGCGCCGCCGGCTATTCCGACCTCTTCTATGGTCAGCTCGCCGCCGAGCGGCTGGGCCGGGCGTTGCGGGCGCCGGCACCGATCGCCACGGTCAACGTCGCGCCCGATACCCGCTCCGCCTTCGCCGCGAAGGAGACGGTCCGCGCGGCCAGGCTGCTGGGATCGCTCGGCCGCTGGGAGGATCAGAGCGCCTTCATCCGCCAGATCGCCGCAGACGCCACTACCGACACCGATCACCTGCTGGCCGCAGAGCTCAGCAAGGCAATCAACCGGCCCGACCTCGGCGTGATGGTGGGCCGTTCAGCGCTGCAGAACGGGCTCAGCGACTATACCGCCGCGGGCTATCCGAGCGTCCGCGTCCCCGCCGCCAGCAACGATTATTGGACGATCGTCCATGCGATCGCGCGGCAGGAGAGCCAGTTCAACAAGACCGCGATCAGCCACGCCGGCGCGCGCGGGCTGCTCCAGCTCATGCCGGGCACGGCGCGCGAGCAGGCGGGCAAGCTGGGACTCAGCTACAATCCCGCGTCGCTCACCGCCGACACCGATTACAACATCATGCTGGGGTCGAGCTATTTCGACCGCATGTACCGGCTCTACAACAGCTATCCGCTGGCGGTGGCCGCCTACAACGCCGGACCCGGCAACGTGAACAAATGGCTCGCCGCCAACGGCGACCCGCGCACGCCCGGCGTCGACATGGTCAACTGGATCGAGAAGATCCCGATCTACGAGACCAAGAACTACGTCCAGCGCGTGCTCGAGAATGCAGTGGTCTACGACCTCATGAACCCCCAGCACGCCCGCAGCCGCGGCCCCAACAACCTGAGCTGGTATCTCGGCAAGCGGCGGCCCGGCTAGGATCGAGCATCGCGATTCCGGTCTTGTCCGGAATGGCGTAGTGACGGATCGATGGATCGTCCCAACTACATAACCCCTGCCGGCTTCGCCGCCTTGCGCGCCGAATATGACGCGCTCTTCGCCGAGGAGCGTCCGAAGCTGGTCGAGACGATCGCCTGGGCCGCGGGCAACGGCGACCGTTCCGAGAACGGCGATTACATCTATGGCCGCAAGCGGCTGCGCGAGATCGATCGGCGGCTCGGCTGGCTCTCGAAACGGATGAAGGCGGCCAAGGTGATCGACCCGGCCGCGCAGGAGGATCGCAGGCGCGTGTGGTTCGGCGCGACGATCACCATCGCCGATGAGGACGACAACCAGCGCACGCTCACGCTGGTTGGTGACGACGAAGCCGATGCCGGCGCCGGGCGTATCGGCTGGAATGCTCCGTTGGCCATGGCGTTGCGCGGTGCCGCGGTCGGCGACCTGCGCCGGGTCTCCCTTCCGGCCGGCGAGCGTGAATATGAGGTGATGGCGATCGCCTATCCCTGACGAAGGACCGGGGGGACGCCGCCCCGCGCCGCTCCTCGCACGTCCGCGACTGAGCGCCTCGAACCGGCAACCGATCGTTTCTCCGGGGCCGATTGACCGGCCCGCGGGCGCGTGGGACGATGCGCATCTGAAACGATCCGGAGATGTCCGATGCCGATCCCCGCAAGCTGGTCCGACCGTCTGCTCAGCGTCATGCGCATCGTGGTGGGACTCGCCTTCCTCCACCACGGCACCTCCAAGTTCTTCGGCATCCCGCCGTTCCCGATGCCGCTCAACCCGCTGCTCTACGTGGCCGGTACGCTGGAGCTGGTCGGGGGCGCGCTGATCGTGCTCGGCCTGTTCACCCGGCCGGTGGCCTTCCTGCTCTCCGGCATGTCCGCCGTCGGCTATTTCCTGGTCCATGCGCCCAAGAGCTTCTTTCCGTCCGTCAACGGCGGCGAAGCGATCCTGCTCTACTGCTTCGTCTTCCTGTTCCTGGCGGCGGCCGGCGGCGGCGCGTGGGCGCTCGACACGGCGCGGACCAGGCGTGGCTGACCCGGCCGGCTCGTTTTGTCGCCGTATTGTCACATTTTGCGCCGGGTGCTGCCTGACATGCGCTGAAATGACGCATGTCCCCCTCCCCCGCCGAAATCATTGAATTAGCGTGGGTTCGGGCTGGTCGCCGGGACCCGCCCCGGTACGGGGAGTGGAATGCAAGCGCAAAAGGAAATGCTGCGGCTGCTGATCAGCGGGCGGGTGCAGCAGGTCGGCTATCGCGACTGGGTGATCCGCAAGGGCCAGTCGATGGGCATCACCGGATGGGTGCGCAATCTGTCGGACGGCCGCGTCGAGGCCGTGGCCGCGGGCGACGAGGAAGCGCTCGCCGTGTTCGTCGAGGCGTGCCGCGAAGGCCCGCGCCTGGCGAGGGTCGACGACATCGACGTGCATCCGGTCCATGAGCGGCCGGTCAAGGGATTCACCAAGCGGTTCACCGCCTGACGAGCGATGGCAATCGCGTGGGCGAGCTGGTAAGCTCATTGGCATGACGGAGGCCATTCCCCTCACGACCGAATGGAAGCCGGTGAAGCTGCGCGTCGAGGATTACCTCATGCTCGACGAAGCGGGAGCGTTCGACGCTTATGGCCGGACCGAGCTGATCGAGGGGGAAATCGTATACATGAACGCGCAGCATCGCCCCCATGCGCGGATCAAGTCGCGGCTTTTCAGGATTCTCGCCGACGCTCTCGATACGCTTACGCCTCCCATGGAAGCGTTGGTCGAGGGATCGGTGGCGATGCCGCCGCACAACGTGCCCGAGCCCGACATCGCCGTTACGCGCGAACCAGAAGGCATGGGCCTGATACCTCTCGCCTCGCTCACCCTGGTGATCGAGGTGGCGGACGCCACGCTCAAGAACGATCTCGGCCGAAAGGCAAAGATCTATGCTCGCGAGAGCGTGCCGGAATATTGGGTGGTCGACGTCAAAAGCGCCCGGATTCATCAGCTCTGGGCGCCGGAAGGCGAAGCCTATACCGAACGGCGCGAGATGCCGTTCGGTGCCCCGATCAGCGCTGCCACCATCGCCGGCCTGATCATCGAGACGAGCGGCCTCGGCTGAGGCCGCCCGGCTCTCAGGGCATCAGCGCGTCAGCTTCTTGTACGCGAGCCGCGTCGGGCGGTCGGCGGCATCGCCGAGGCGGCGGCGCTTGTCCTCCTCATAGGCCTCGAAATTGCCCTCGAACCACTCGACATGGCTGTCGCCTTCGAACGCGAGGATGTGCGTGGCGAGGCGGTCGAGGAAGAAGCGGTCGTGGCTGATCACCACCGCGCAGCCCGCGAAATTCTCGATCGCTTCCTCGAGCGCACCCAGCGTCTCGACGTCGAGGTCGTTGGTCGGCTCGTCGAGCAGCAGCACGTTGCCGCCACGCTTCAGCATCTTGGCGATGTGCACCCGGTTGCGCTCGCCGCCAGAGAGTTTGCCGACGTTCTTCTGCTGGTCCTGGCCCTTGAAGTTGAACGCCCCGACATAGGCGCGGGTGGACATGTCGTGGCCGTTGACCTTCACATAGTCGAGCCCGTCCGAAATCTCCTCCCAGACGTTCTTCGACGGGTCGAGATCGTCGCGGCTCTGATCGACATAGCCGAGGCGCACGGTCGATCCCATCTCGATCCTGCCGCTGTCGGGCTGCTCCTGGCCGGTGATGATCTTGAACAGCGTCGACTTGCCGGCGCCGTTCGGACCGATCACCCCGACGATGCCGCCGGCGGGCAGCGTGAACGAGAGATTCTCGAACAGCAGCTTGTCGCCATAGGCCTTTGAGACGTTCTCGACCTCGATCACCTTGCCGCCCAGGCGCTCGGGCACCTGGATGACGATCTGCGCCTTGCCGGGCGTGCGGTTCTCCTGCGCGGCGACGAGCTGGTCGAACTTGGCGATACGCGCCTTCGATTTGGTCTGGCGGCCCTTCGGGCCCTGCCGAATCCATTCGAGTTCGTCCTTGATCGCCTTCTGGCGCCCGGACTCCTCACGCTCCTCCTGCTCGAGGCGCTTGGCCTTCTTCTCGAGATAGGTCGAGTAATTGCCCTCGTAGGGGAAATACTTGCCCCGATCGAGCTCGAGGATCCACCCGACGACGTTGTCGAGGAAATAGCGGTCGTGGGTGATCATCAGCACCGCCCCCGGATATTCCTTGAGATGGTTCTCCAGCCACTCGACGCTCTCGGCGTCGAGGTGGTTGGTGGGCTCGTCGAGCAGCAGGATCGACGGCTTCTGGATGAGCAGGCGGGTGAGCGCGATGCGGCGCTTCTCGCCGCCCGAGAGGTTCTCGACCGACCAGTCGCCCGGCGGGCAGCGCAGCGCCTCCATCGCGATCTCGAGCTGGTTGTCGAGCGTCCAGCCATCGACCGCGTCGATCTTGGCCTGGAGCTCGCCCATCTCCTCCATCAGCGCGTCGAAGTCGGTGTCCTCCTTGGGGTCGCCCATCTCGGCGGAGATCGCGTTGAAGCGGTCGACCATGTCGGCCACTTCGCGCGCGCCGTCCTTGACGTTCTCGAGCACGTTCTTGGTCGGATCAAGCTGCGGCTCCTGCGGCAGATAGCCGACGGTGATGTTCTCGCCCGGCCACGCCTCGCCCGAATAGTCGGTGTCGATGCCGGCCATGATCTTCATCAGCGTCGACTTGCCGGCGCCGTTCGGGCCGACGATGCCGATCTTGGCGTCCTGATAGAATTGCAGGTTGATGTTGCTGAGCACCGGCTTCTGAGCGCCGGGAAAGGTCTTGGTCATGTCCTTCATGACAAAGGCGTATTGCGCGGCCATGGCGGCGTGGAACTCCGTCGGAAGTTGGTTGTGATGCGGTCGGGAATGCGTAGCGCGATGTAGCGATGCGTCTTGTCACTTGCAAACGCGCCGGACGTCGATAGCACACGCCCCATGCGCATTCCGTCCCTGCTCGCGGCCGTTGCCGCCTCCACCCTGATCATCCAACCCGCCGACGCCCAGCGCATCGCCCCGCCGGCCGACTCCGCGGTCGCCAAGCTGCGCGATGCGGCGCTCAAGGACGACGTCGCCTGGGACATCGTCGAGGGGATCACGACCGAGGTCGGTCCCCGCCTCGCGGCGACCGAGGCGGAGGCGCGGGCGCGGGCCTGGTCGGTCGCCAAGCTGAAGGCGCTCGGCTTCAAGAATGTGCGGATCGAGACCTATCGGATGCCGGTGTGGCTGCGCGGCGAGGAGAAGGCAGAGATCGTCGCGCCCTTCCCGCAGCCGCTGAAGCTCGCCGCGCTCGGCCGGTCGGGAGCGACTCCCCCGGAAGGGTTGACTGCGGAAGTCGTCTATTTCCGGACGTTCGACGACCTGCGCGCCGCACCCGACGGCAGCCTCAAGGGCAAGATCGCCTTCATCTCCAACCAGATGGAGCCGACCCAGGACGGCTCGGGCTATGGCCAATATGGCCCGGCGCGCTTCGTCGGTCCCAGCGTCGCTGCGAGCAAGGGCGCGGTGGCGACGGTGATCCGCTCGATCGGCACCGACCACGGCCGCGGGCCGCACACCGGCGGCACCAACTGGGCCGAGGGCGTGACGCCGATCCCGGCCGCGGCGCTGTCAGTCGCCGATGCCGAGAATCTCGAGCGGATGTTCGCCCGTGCGAAGGGGCCCGTCACGATGAAGCTGGTGCTGACGCCGCGCATGGCGGGCGAGGCCGAATCAGGCAACGTCATTGCCGAGGTGCCAGGAACCGACCCCAACGCCGGCATCGTGCTGATCGGCGGGCATCTCGACAGCTGGGATCTCGGCACCGGCGCGATCGACGACGGCGCGGGGATCGCAATCACCGCGGCCGCCGCCAAGCGGATCATGGATTCGGGCGTGAAACCGCGGCGCACCATCCGCGTCGTCTGGTTCGGCGCCGAGGAGCCGGGCGGCTTTGGCGGCCGCGCCTATGCCGAGGCCCATGCCAAGGAGAAACACGCCACCGCCAGCGAGAGCGACTTTGGTGCGGACAATATCTGGCGCTTCGAAGTGAACCTGCCCGAGAGCGCCGGGCCGGTTGCCGACCGGCTCGCTTCGGCACTCGCGCCGCTCGGCATCACCCGCGGCCGTGGCGTCGGCGGGGACGGCACCGACATCGGCCCGACCCTCGCCACCGGCGTCGCCGCGGTCGACCTCAACCAGTCGGGCGTGCGCTATTTCGACTGGCACCATACGCCCGAGGACACGCTCGACCTCATCGATCCGAAGCAGCTTCGCCAGAACGTCGCCGCCTGGACGACGATGCTGGCGATCGTCGCCAACGCTCCCGAAGAGATCGGTTCGGTTACGCCCAGATCGGGAAATTAAGGCCTTTTCTGTACCATGGCAGGGCAAAATTTCGCGCCCGAAGCTTGCTGTCACATGAATTTCGTCGTTGACGCGTCGACCACACCCGTTATTGCGGCAGCTTCGCGTCGGCAATCGGGCCGGCCGCGAACCATATTGCTTGGGAGCAACTGATGAAGAAGGTTCTCATTGTCGCTGCTGCCGCCGGCCTGATGTCTCTGGCCGCCTGCAACAACACGTCGACCCCCGCCGAGAACAACGCCGAGGCGGCCTCGGAGAACATCGAGGCGACCGCCGACAACTTCGAGGCGATGGCCGACAACGCGACCAACGAGAGCACCGAGGCGGCTCTCGAGAACACCGCCGATAACCTGCACGAAGCTGCGGACAACGTCGAGGACGCGGCAACGACCAACGCCATGTAATCGGCGTCCGGGCGGCTCCCGTCCGGAACCGGCTTTTTTGGAAGGGCGCTTTCCCCAAGGGAAAGCGCCCTTTCTCATTCCGGTCCTTCCTCCGGCGGTACCGGAGCGCCTGCGAGGGCGATTCCGGTGAAGCGCAGGGTGAACACCGCGCCGCCGTCGGGATCGTTGCTGGCGTTCACGTCGATCCCCATCGCGTCGGCAAAGCCCTTGACGATGGCCAGACCGAGGCCGCTGCCGCCGTGGCGGTCGCTGCCGCGGCCCTGCGCGAAGGTCTCGAACACGCGAGATTCGCTGCCGGCCTGAAGCCCCGGCCCCCGGTCGCGCACCGACAGCAGCACCGCATCGGGCGTGCGCCGCCCCTCGATCGCGATCGTCCCGTCGTCGCCGCCATGTACCGCGGCATTGGCGAGCAGGTTGATGAGGATATGGTGGAGCAGGGTCGGGTCCGCCGTCACGAACGGCAGGTTGGCCGGCACCTTGAGGTCGATATGCCGGCCGCGCAGCAGATCCTTGAGATCATGCACCGCCCCGCCGACCGCGTCGGTGAGATCGGTCGGCTCGGGCGCAAGCTTGAGCGCGCCGGTATCGATCCGCACCATGTCGAGGAGGTTGTCGAGGAAGCGCCTCAACCGCGCGATCTCTGCCTTGGCGAGCGGCACGTTAGGGTCGTCCGAATGTTGAACGGCGATCGCCTCCACGGTCCCGGCAACCGTCGTCAGCGGCGTACGCAAGTCATGGCCGATCGACGAGAGCAGCGCCGCACGCAGCCGATCGCGCTCCTTGAGCACGCTCACCTCGCGGACCTGGTCCTCGAGTTTCAGCCGCTCGTGCGCCAGCGCCGCCTGGCCGAGCAGTGTCGACAGCAGCACCGCGCGCTCTGCGGCCACCGGATCGCGCCCGTCCTCGCGCGACAGGCCGATCACCGCGAGCACGCCGAGCGCAGTCTTGAGCGGATGGAACTGCCAGTCGGCGGCATTGAGCGTCGCCGTGCCTGCACCGGCTGGCTCGCCGCGGCTCCAGCTCCACTCCGCGGCCGCCTGGTTGACCGGCCCCAGCGAGGCCGTTCCCGGATAGCCGGCGACCGGCACCAGCGCTCCGTCGCGTTCGTTGAGCAGCACCACGTCGACTTCGAGCAGCCGCGCGATCTCCTCGCATGTGATGCGGCTGGTTGCCTCCCAGTCAGAGGTGCGCGCGAGCGTCTGGCCGAACGAGGCGACGGCGGCATTCTCCTCGGCGCTGCGCGCTCCCAGCGTGGCACGCGATTTCAGCCGGCCGGCGAGATTGGCGGTGAAGGCACCGATGCCGATCAGCACGAACATCGTCAGCACGCTCTGCGGATCGGCGACGGTGAAGGTGTAGAGCGGTGGCAGGAAGAAGAAATTATAGGCCAGTCCCGCCAGCAAACCCGCGACCAGGCCCGGCCGCAGCCCGTAGCGGCCGGACGCGAACAGTACCGGCAGCAGATACAGCAGATCGATGCCGCCTGCCCCGATCAACGGCTCGGTGACACGCGCGAGCAAGGTGGTTGCGGCAACCAACCCGATGATGACGAGATGATCGAGCGCCCGCCCCCATTTGCCCTTCTGCCGCACGGTGCCGGGTTTCGGCGCCGCCGCCTGTGCCGGAATGACGTGGACGGCGAGGCCATCGCCGGCACGCAGCATCGCGTTGACCACCGATCCATGGCGCAGCTCGAACCACCAGCTCCTGACCGATTTGCCGAGCACGAGCTGCGTCGCGCGCATACCCTGAAGGTGACGCGTCAATCCCTCGATCACGCTTTCCGCGGGAACGGTCGCGATCGTCGCGCCGAGACTGGCGGCGAGCCGCAGCGTGTCGGCGATGCGACGCTTGGCGGCCTCGTCGAAACTGTCGGCGCGCGGCGTCTCGATATAGACCGCCTGCCACGGTGCCCGCAGCGCATCCGCAAGCCGCTTGGCCGCACGAACGACCGTGTCGGAGCCCGGCAGCTCGCTCACCGCCACCAGCACGCGCTCGCCGCCGGCATAGGTGCCGGGCAAGGCGCGCGCATCGAGGTCCTCCAGCAATGCCTGGTCGACGCTGAGGGCGGCGCGGCGCAGTGCCATCTCGCGCAAGGCGGACAGGTTTGCCTTGGAGAAGAAGTGGCCGAGGGCACGGCTTGCCTCGGCCGGGATATAGACCTTGCCGTCCTTCAGCCGCTCGATCAGCTCGTCGGGCGGCAGGTCGACCACCTCGATCTCGGCGCCCTCGAACACGCTGTCGGGTACGGTCTCGCGCACGCGCACCTTGGTGAAGCTCGCGACGACGTCGTTGAGGCTCTCGACGTGCTGGATGTTGAGCGTGGTGTAGACGTCGACCCCGGCATCGAGCAGCTCCGCGACGTCCTGCCAGCGCTTGGGATGACGGCTGCCCTCGACATTGGTGTGGGCGAACTCATCGACGAGCGCGAGCTCCGGGCGCCGCGCGAGCACCGCATCGAGGTCCATCTCCTCGAGCTTGTGACCCTGATAGTCGATCACCCGGCGCGGGATCACCTCGAACGGCTCGAGCAGCGCCGCGGTCTCGGCGCGGCCGTGGGTCTCGACCACAGCGATGACCACGTCTGCGCCCGCCTTCTTCCGCTCGGCGCCCTCGCGCAGCATCTCGAAGGTCTTGCCGACCCCGGGCGCCGCGCCGAGGAAGATCTTGAGCTTGCCTCGCTCCTCGCGCGCGGCAGCACGGAGCAGCGCGTCGGGAGATGGACGGGTATCGTTCGGCACCATCGCTCGCTCCTACCCCCCTGACGGCTGAAACGCTACGCGGCCGTATCGATGCTTATGGTTTCTTAATGCCGCGCGCGTGCTTTCGCCGTCGAACCTTAACGGCCCGTCGCACTAGGTGATCCGCCGGCCGTCGCCGTCTGACGGCATCACTTCGGGACTCATCCGATGCAGGACCTGCTCTGGCTCGCCGTGGTCGGCGGGCTGTTCGCGGCGACGATCGCCTATACCCGCCTGTGCGACGAGGCGTGACGCGATGACCGTCCACCTCGCGCTCGCCGGGCTCACCGCCCTCGGTCTCCTCCTCTACCTCGTGGTCGCGCTCGTGCGGCCCGAGCGTTTCTGACCGGGAGCCGTCGTCATGACCGCCCAAGGCTGGTTCCTGATCGCCCTCTTCGTCGCGCTCGTCGTCGCTATCGCCAAGCCGATAGGGATGTGGCTGTTCGCGCTGTACGAAGGGCGCCGCACGCCGCTCCATGCCGTGCTCGGCCCGGTCGAGCGCGGCTTCTACAAGCTTGCCGGCATCGACCCCACCGCGGAGCAGAGCTGGCGCCGCTATGCGCTGCACATGCTGCTCTTCAACCTGATGCTGCTGCTGTTCACCTATGCGGTGCTGCGGCTGCAGGGAGTGCTGCCGCTCAACCAGCAGGGGCTGGCCGGGCTGTCGCCGCATCTCGCGTTCAACACCGCGACCAGCTTCACCACCAACACCAATTGGCAGAGCTACGGCGGCGAATCGACCATGTCGAACCTGAGCCAGATGCTCGGCCTCACCATCCACAACTTCCTGTCGGCGGCGACCGGCATCGCGCTCGCCTTCGCGCTGTTCCGCGGCTTCGCCCGGCGCAGCGCCGCGACGATCGGCAATTTCTGGGCCGATTGCACGCGGGTGACGCTCTACCTGCTGCTGCCGATCTGCATCGTCTACGCGTTGTTCCTGATCGCGAACGGCGTGCCGCAGACCTTCGCCGCCACCATCGACGCGACCACGCTCGAAGGCGCCAAGCAGACGCTGCTGGTCGGGCCCGTCGCCTCGCAGGAGGCGATCAAGATGCTCGGCACCAACGGCGGCGGCTTCTTCAACGCCAACTCCGCGCATCCGTTCGAGAACCCCAACGCGCTCACCAACCTCGTCCAGATGCTGTCGATCTTCGCGATCGGCAGCGGCCTGACCTGGACGTTCGGCAAGGCGGTGGGCAACACCCGCCAGGGCTGGGCGATTCTCGCCGCGATGCTGATCCTGTTCACCGCCGGCGCGTCGGTGGTCTACTGGCAGGAAGCGGTCGGCAATCCCGTGCTGCACAACCTCGGCGTCGCCGGCGGCAACATGGAGGGCAAGGAAGTCCGCTTCGGCATCGCCGCGAGCGCCCTGTTCGCCACCGTCACCACCGCGGCCTCGTGCGGCGCGGTCAACGCGATGCACGACAGCTTCACCGCGCTTGGCGGCCTCATCCCGCTGTTCAACATGCAGCTCGGCGAGGTGGTGATCGGCGGCGTCGGCGCCGGCATCTACGGCTTCCTGCTGTTCGCCATCCTCGCGGTGTTCGTCGCCGGGCTGATGGTCGGCCGCACGCCCGAATATGTCGGCAAGAAGATCGAGAGCCGCGAGGTCAAGCTCGCCGTGCTGGCGATCGCAGTGCTGCCGCTCGTCATCCTCGGCTTCACCGCGCTGTCGTCGGTGCTGGACGCCGGGCTGGCCGGGCCGCTCAACAAGGGGCCGCACGGCTTCTCGGAGATCCTCTACGCCTTCACCTCGGGCGTCGCGAACAACGGCTCGGCCTTCGCCGGCCTCACCGCCAATACGCCCTATTACAATGGGCTGCTCGGCGTCGCGATGTGGATTGGCCGCTTCTTCATCATCGTGCCGATGCTCGCCATCGCGGGCAGCCTCGCGGCGAAGAAGTACACGCCCGAATCCGCCGGCTCCTTCCCGACCACCGGACCGCTCTGGGTGGGCCTGCTCGTCGGCATCGTGCTGATCGTCGGCGGCCTCACCTTCCTCCCCAGCCTCGCGCTCGGACCCATCGCCGATCACCTCGCGATGATCCGCGGCCAGCTCTTCTGATGCGCGGCCCGGTACCACGGTCCCTCTCCCTTTGGGAGAGGGAAGGAGCCGCGAAGCGGCGGGAGGATGAGGGTGATCACCTCACTGCTCGCCGGCATTCGCCCTCACCCTCCCACTCGGCTTCGCCGAGCGGGGCCCTCCCTCTCCCAACGGGAGAGGGGTTCAAGCGAGATCTCAAATGACCGCACCCACCTCCATGTTCTCGGCGAGCCTGGTCGTTCCGGCGATCGGCGATGCCTTCAGGAAGCTCTCCCCGCGCGAGCTGATCCGCAACCCGGTGCTGTTCACCACTGCGGTCGTCGCGCTGCTGCTCACCGCCCTGCTCCTGATCGGCGGCGAAAATCTGCCGTTCGGCTTCCAGGCGCAGCTCATCGTCTGGCTG
Source organism: Sphingomonas astragali (assembly GCF_051400615.1). Lineage (NCBI taxonomy): Bacteria > Pseudomonadati > Pseudomonadota > Alphaproteobacteria > Sphingomonadales > Sphingomonadaceae > Sphingomonas > Sphingomonas astragali. The sequence goes on along the minus strand of NZ_JBLFFH010000002.1, from coordinate 349,506 downwards.
TGGCTGACCGTCCTGTTCGGCACCTTCGCCGAGGCGCTGGCCGAAGGACGCGGCCGCGCCCAGGCGGCGTCGCTGCGCGCCACCAAGTCGGAGCTCCAGGCCAAGCGCCTGACCGGCTCCGGCGAGACCTGGGAGATGGTCGGCGCCGCCCTGCTCCGTCGCGGCGAGACGGTGCTGGTCGAGACCGGCGATCTCATCCCCGCCGACGGCGAGGTGATCGAGGGCGTCGCCTCGGTCAACGAGTCCGCGATCACCGGCGAAAGCGCCCCCGTGATCCGCGAGGCGGGCGGCGACCGTTCGGCGGTGACGGCGGGCACGCGCGTCATCTCCGACCGGATCAAGGTGCGCGTGACGCAGGAGCCGGGTCAAGGCTTCCTCGACCGCATGATCGCGCTGGTCGAGGGCGCCGAGCGGCAGAAGACGCCGAACGAGATCGCGCTGACCATCCTGCTGGTCGGGCTCACCATCATATTCCTGATCGCCGTCGCGACCATTCCGGGCTTCACCAGCTATGCCGGCGGCCAGGTGCCGGTGGCGATCCTGGCGGCGCTGCTGATCACGCTGATCCCGACCACTATCGCAGCGCTGCTGTCGGCGATCGGCATCGCCGGCATGGACCGGCTCGTCCGCTTCAACGTGCTCGCCAAATCGGGCCGCGCGGTCGAGGCGGCGGGCGACATCGACGTGCTGCTGCTCGACAAGACCGGCACGATCACCATCGGCGACCGCCAGGCGAGCGTGTTCCGCCCGCTCACCGGCGTCGACACCGCGGTGCTCGCCGACGCGGCGATGCTCGCCAGCCTCGCCGACGAGACGCCGGAGGGCCGCTCGATCGTCACCCTCGCCCGTGAGCGGCACGCGATCCCGGCCCGCACCCTGCCCGCCGATGCGACAGTGATCCCCTTCACCGCCCAGACCCGCCTGTCCGGCGTGCAGATCGACGGCGCGCTCATCCACAAAGGTGCGGTCGATTCGATCCTGAGGGCAGTGCCGGCGCTGGCCAATACCCCGCAGGCGGCCGAGCTCAAGCGCGTCACCGACGAGATCGCGCGCGCCGGCGCCACGCCGCTCGCGGTGGTCAAGGACGGCCATCTCCTCGGTGCAATCGCGCTCAAGGACGTGGTCAAGGCGGGCGTGCGCGAGCGGTTTGCCGAGCTGCGCCGTATGGGCATCCGCACGGTGATGATCACCGGCGACAACCCCCTCACCGCCGCCGCGATCGCCGCCGAGGCCGGGGTCGACGACTTTCTCGCCGAGGCGACGCCGGAGGACAAGCTCGCCCTCATCCGCCGAGAGCAGCAGGGCGGCCGGCTGGTCGCGATGTGCGGCGACGGCACCAACGACGCCCCCGCCCTCGCGCAGTCCGACGTCGGCGTGGCGATGAACACCGGCACCCAGGCCGCGCGCGAGGCCGGCAACATGGTCGACCTCGACAGCGATCCGACCAAGCTCATCGAGATCGTCGGCCTCGGCAAGCAGCTGCTGATGACCCGCGGCGCGCTCACCACCTTCTCGGTGGCCAACGACGTCGCGAAATATTTCGCGATCATCCCGGCGATGTTCGTCGCGCTCTATCCAGGGCTCGGGGTGCTCAACGTCATGGAGCTCGCCAGCCCCCAGTCGGCGATCCTCTCCGCGATCATCTTCAACGCGCTGATCATCCCGCTGCTGGTGCCGCTCGCGCTGAAGGGCGTCACCTACAAGCCGATGGGCGCCGGCCCGCTGCTCGCGCGCAACCTCGCCATCTACGGCCTCGGCGGCCTCGTCGCCCCGTTCGTCGGCATCAAGCTGATCGACCTGGCCGTTGCCGGCCTTCACCTCGCCTGAGGACAGACCCATGCTCACAGACCTCAAGACCGCGCTTCGTCCGGCGATCGTGCTGACGCTCCTCTTCGCCGCGCTGCTCGGCCTCGCCTATCCGGTGGTGCTGACCGGCATCGGCCAGCTCGTCTTCCCCCACCAGGCGAACGGCAGCCTGATCCGAGAGAACGGCAAGGTCATCGGCTCCGAGCTGATCGGTCAGGCCTTTGCCGCGCCCGGCTATTTCCACCCGCGGCCGTCCGCGGCCGGCAAGGGCTATGACGCGCTCGCCTCGTCGGGCTCGAACCTCGGCCCGACCAGCCAGGCGCTCGTCGATCGCGTCAAGGCCGATCTGGCCGCCAACACCTCCTCACCAGGACAATCGGTTCCCGCCGATCTGGTGACTGCCTCCGCCTCGGGGCTCGATCCCGATCTCAGCCCCGAGGCGGCCTTTTTCCAGGCCGGGCGCGTCGCCAAGGCGCGGGGGATGCCGGTGGACGCGGTGCGCCAGCTGATCGCGCGCGAGACCCGATATCCGCTGCTCGGTTTCGTGGGCGAGCCGCGCGTCAATGTTCTCGCACTCAATCGCGCGCTCGACCGACTGGCATCGCGCCCGTAACAGGGGGCATGGTTCTGCCGACCAAAGTCCTGATCGTCGAGGACGACGCCGCCATCCGCCGCCTGCTCCGCGTTGCGCTCGAACGCGCGGGACATGAGGTGGCGGAGGCGGCGACCGCACGCGAAGGCCTGTCGCTGCTCGACATCGACAAACCGCAGGCAGTGCTGCTCGACCTCGGTCTCCCGGACCGCGACGGGCTGGAGCTGATCCAGCTCATGCGCACGCGCTCGCAGGCGACGGTGCTGGTCGTCTCCGCGCGCGAGGATACCGCGGAGAAGGTCGCCGCGCTCGATCTCGGCGCCGACGACTATCTCACCAAGCCGTTCGATACGGAGGAGTTGCTCGCACGCATCCGCACCGCGCTTCGGCATCGCCTGACAACCCAGGCCGAGCGCGACCGTGTCACCGCCGGCGAGGTCGAGATCGATCTCGTCCATCGCCGCGTCCTTCGCGCCGGCGAGGAGATCCATCTCTCCCCGAAGGAATATGAGGTGCTGGCCGAACTCGCCAAGCGCCCTGACCGCGTGATCGGCCACGCCCATCTCCTCCGCACCGTCTGGGGACCGGCGCATGAGACGCATGTGGACTATCTGAGAATCGTGGTGCGGAACCTACGCCAGAAGCTCGAAGCCGATCCGGCACGCCCGCGGCTGATCGTCAATGAACCGGGGGTCGGTTACCGCCTGCGCTCGACGGCGGAATAATGGTCGGCCTTCGTGCAGTCTTATAGAACTTTGTGCGAGGCGCCGACAGCCGAACTCCTGCGCAGACTGGAGGAAATCGGGCAAGTCGAACACCGATGGCTGCAAGCAGCCTAAACACAGTGGGCCCGGCAGGAGCGAGCCCATTTGCAGACCTTCGCGCTCTTTGCGCGGTATCCCGAAAGCCATCGTCGCCTCGATGGATCGCAAGCCTTCATTTTCCAGCTCCTGCTGCGATTACGCTGTTTCAACTCCGTTGACGCGATGGAAATCGTTGTGTAAACACAACATATATACTTTGATTCGCGACGACCGTATGACAAACTTATATAATCGTATTGCTGTTTTCCGGGCTGAGCGCGGCGTGTCCCGCCGCGAGCTTGCCGAGGCGGTGGGCGTGAACAATCAAACGATCGGCTATCTCGAGCGAGGCGACTACAAGCCCAGCCTGGAGCTCGCGATGAAGATCGCGGCCTATTTCGACGTGCCGATCGAGCTGCTCTTTTCCTTTCGCGCTTTCGAATCTGTCGCCGATACATTGCGCCGCGCCGCCGCGGCCGGAGAACGACCGCTATGACCCTGCTCGAGAAAATGGACCGCCTCGTCTATGCGACGCGGCTCGATCGCATCGTCTTCATGAAGATGCAGCCGCGCGCCTTCCGCTGGACGCCGCTGCTGGTGATCGCGGCCCTGATCGTGGGCTATGTGCTGATGGCCAAGACGGGAGTTGGGATCGACGCCGACTTTCTGATCGGATGGCTGATCTTCTATGGCGCAATCGTTGCCGCGGCTTTGCTTCGCGCCTTGGGGCCGCGATTCACGGCGACTGTGAACCAGCCGCTGGATGAGCGCGAGCTAATGGTGAAGGCTCGCGCGCACGCCATCTCGGGCGTCGTGCTCGCTATGATAGTTACGCTTGGTTGCTTCTACATGGCTAGTGCAGGCGTTCCATGGCTTTGGCACCCACAGAAATTCATGGACTGGTTCAATCTCGGCTTCGGGATTCAAGGAGTTAGCACGCTCCTGCCCACCTGGATCGCCAGTTGGCTTGAGCCACGACCGGCCGCGGACCACGAAGACTGACCTGCAGAATCGCCGATAATAAAAAATCGACCGGCGTCGGTTATTCCGGATCGAGTTCCTTAAGCCGATAGTCCGCTTGCGGCCACTTCCAGACGTCCGACCGCAATTGGTTGAAATCGCAGTCCAGCGTAGTCAGGACGGCTAACGGCGGTAAGTGGTCGGGGAGACAGGATTCGAACCTGCGACCCTCTGCTCCCAAAGCAGATGCGCTACCAGGCTGCGCTACTCCCCGACGTGATCGGCCCTTAGCGAGGGATGGCGGTTCGGCCAAGCCATCGCCTCATCCGGCGCGCTGGTGGGCCCGGCAGGACTCGAACCCGCAACCTAGCCGTTATGAGCGGCCAGCTCTAACCATTGAGCTACAGGCCCGCCAGCGACACGTTGCGATAAGGGCGGCGTCAGACGCGCGCAAGCGTTGCCGCATCGGCCGCGGCGATAAGATCGTCGAGACCGGCGGAGGCAATCCCCAGCCGGTCGAGCAGCGCCAGCACCGCGTCCCACCAGCGCCAGAACGCAGCGAGATCCTCCGCACTGCGGACATAAGGCGTATGTCCGGGCTCCAGCGACGGCGAGTGGAAGCTGAAGTTGAGCAGCGCCACCCCCTCCCCCGCGGCGACCCGCACAGCCTCCAGAGCGTTCGCAAGCGGCATAGCTTCGGGCGTCAGCGCCACCCGTGCCAGCAGGCCGGTCCGCGCAAGAAAGCCGCGCCCCTTGGGAACGGCTCCGGCAACGCGGTACAATACCGCCCCGCCGCTGCGGGCCCGGCCGGTATAGACGGAGGTGAGCGGCAGCTCGATCAACCCTTCGGGCGTGTGAAAGCCATGATTGTCGTGATCGAGGAAATTCGGGCCGCCCTCGCCCGAATAGTCATAGCCCGGACGGATCGAGCTGTCGAAACGATAACCCCGCTCCGCCAGCAGCGCGAGCGTCGCCGGACCGATCCCGTAGCGCCCGGCGCGATAGATCTTCGGCCGCCCGAACGCCTTCGTGATAGCATTAGTCAACACGTCGAGCTTGGCCGCCTCCAGCGTGTGGGACAGGTTGCCGGCGAAGCTGTTCCTTGGACTGACTGTCTCGTCGTATGGTGGATTGACCCATGGGTGGAGCTGAGCGCCGATCGCATGAGATCCTTCGCCAAGCGCCGTCCGCAGATGGTCGGCCGACGCAGGGTCGGTCGCGACGGGATGATCGACGAGGAAGGTCAGCGCCGCTCCGGCCTCGGAAAAACGGCGCGCGGCGGTCGGGATCGCTGCGGCGGCGCGCACCGAGCGCGCATCGCGGGCCAGCGGCGCGCTCCAGTCGAACTCCTCCTCGGTGTCGACCAAGATGGTGAAACGCTGGCCGAATTCGGCGGGCCACCGGACGCGATCGCCCGGCGCGGGCAGCGGCGGGCAATAGGCTCCCCCCGCATTCACCGTCAGCTGTGCCGCGCCTGGTCCACCGTCTGGCGTCCTGACGTGGGCAGGCGCAGAGTCAAGGCGTCGTCCTCGACTGCGAGGCTGCCGCCGATCTGGCGGGCGAGATTGCGCACCAGCCGCAGCGCGAAGCCGCTGCCGAGAAGCGAAGCCGGGTTGACTTCATCGTCGATCGAAAACAGCGCGTCGCCGGCAAGACCCACGAAGGCGTCCGGCCGGGAGATCGTCAGGATACCCGCCTCTTCGGCGCGTACGACGATCCTCTCGCCGGGTCCGGCCGCGCCGAGCAGCGTCGCCAGCAACCGTTCCAGCAGCCGCCGCAGCGCATCGCCGTCACCGAATGCCTCGCCCGGTTCGCCGTCGATCACGATCCGCGCGGCACGCGCCTCGGCGAGCGGAGCGAGATCGGCGATGATCTGGATCAGCAGCGGTTCGAGCGCCACCGGCTCGGGCCTGAGATCGAGCGCACCCGACTGGATACGAGCGGCGGTATCGAGATCGTCGATCGCCATGAGCAGGTCCTGCGCATCCGAACGGATCGCCCGGGCGTGATGCCGATAGGGCTCCGGCACCGGGCCCAGCATCGCGTGCTCGATCATCTCGGAAAAGCCGACGATCGCATTGGTCGGCGTGCGCAGCTCGTGAACGAGCTGGCGCATCGCGTCCGGCCGAGGCGCACGGCCGGGCCGTTGATCGGCCCGGGGGCGGCGCGCCTCGCCGCGATAGCCGGTGAAGCGGCCCGTGCGCCCATCGAAGGAGGGAGTGCCGGAAATCCGCCACTCGCCTGATGCGTCGACGTGTCCGTCAACGCGCAGATGCGCCTCGGCGAAACGCGTGCGCCGCCGAAACGCACCTGCGGCCGCCCCGTCGACACCTGCCGCTCCCGGAGAAGCCGCATGGGCGAGAGACAGCCCGACGAGGGGACCTCGCGCCACGCCTTCGACCGAGCGGATCGCCCCGGTCTCGTCGGTTTCGAACACGAAGTGCTCGGCAGCGGAGACGTGTTCGGCGGCAGCGGGACGCGCGACATTCTCCAGTTCGCGCTGATAGGCTTCGATCCGTGCGACGACATCGGCGATGCGGAAGGTCTCGCCGGGTTCCTCGCGCTCCTGCCGGGCCCTCGCGACCACCGGCAGGTCCTGCGCAACCTCGCCGACCGAACGAAAGGATTCGGGCGCGGAGGGAGTGGGAGCTTCCGGCGCCTCGATCCCGGACAGGGACTCATCGTTGGGCGGAGGACGAGAAAGGTGGATCTCCGACGCGCCGCTTCCGGACGTCGCGGTCTCCGCCTCAAAACGGAACACCGATGCCGACGGCATATCCGCCGCCGGCAGCACGAAATCGGTCGGCCCGAAGCTCTCCAGCGCACGCACGACCCTGGGATCGAGGTCACGGCGATGGCGCAGCACCGCCCGCCCCTGCGGCGACAATTCGGGCAGCAGCGCGATCCACGATTCGGCAGGCAATGTCGCGAAGCGCAGCACGGGCGCCGATACCGCGATCTCGTCGAGCGCGAGCAGGCGGACGAGCGCCGCCGGCGGACGGGCGCCCGCCGTCGCGCGCGCGCTCGCGGCCCGCACCGTCAACGGCACTTGATCCCTCAACTCCATCAACGCCGTCATAGCACGCGCATCCGCCGGAATCCGCCCCCGCGCGACCAGGTCGACGAGCTGGCGCCATCCTGCCTGCGCCGCGGTCGGCGTATCGAGACCGGCTGCCAGCACCGTATCGAGAATATCGTCGAAGCGCACTCGGTCCCCTGCGCGCGCCGGTTGGTGGAAGCGCGCGTCGTAATAAATCTCTAATGAGCAGCCAGGCGCGTAGGAACGGCGCATTTTGGGACGTCGCAATGTGGCACAGTCCAGCCGTCCTGTAATCTTCGGCAAGTCGCAGGCGATAAATTGCGTGTTGTCAGGGTCGAACAATTGCGTTCGCGTGAAATTTTATTATTGCTGGTCGCGCTGATTCGGCAACAATCATCGGGGGGCAATCACGAATGGCGTTCGACCGGATCGACCGGCAGATCATGTCGCTGCTCCAGGACGACGGCCGGATGACCAACGTGGAGCTCGCCGAACGGGTCGGCCTGACCGCCCCGCCATGCCTCCGCCGCGTCCGTGCGCTCGAGGAGGAGGGGGCGATCCGCGGCTATCATGCCGCGCTCGATCCCGCCAGCCTGGGCTACACCATCACCGTCTTCGCGATGGTGAGCCTCAAGAGCCAGGCCGAAGCCGACCTGGCCGCGTTCGAGGCGCATGTCGCGCACATCCCCGAGGTCCGGGAATGCCACATGCTGAACGGCGAGATCGATTTCATCCTGAAGATCGTCGCCACCGATCTCCGCGCCTTCCAGGAGCTGCTGACGACGCAGCTCACCCCGGCGCCCAACGTCAGCCACGTCAAGACGTCGCTGACGATCCGCACCTCGAAGGCGTTGCCGGGCATCCCGGTGCTGTGAACGGGGCGGCCGTCCGGCGGCCGCCCCCGTCTCTGCCGATCAGGCGCCGGTCGCTGCCGCTGCCGGCGACAGATCCATCCAGTTGGTCCAGAAGCCGGCGATCTCGCTGCGCGGCGCCGTCGTCACCCCCTGGAACGCCGTCCGCGCGCCGGCCTTGTCGCCCGCCTGCGTCAGCGCCTGGCCCAGGCGGAGATTGGCTTCCGACGTGTCGACGCCGCCCTTCGACAGCGCCAGCTTGTAGAACTCGACCGCCTTCGCATAATTGCCGAGCGCCAGGTTGACGTCGCCCGCGCTCATCGCAGCCTTGCCGCTGGTGCTCGCCTGCTTCTCGATCGTCGCAAGCGGGGCATCCGACTTGATGGCGGCTTGGGCGTCCCTGAGAAGCTGAGTGGCGGTGGCGTTGGTGGCCGGGATCTTGCCGGTCGCCTTGCCCTCGTCGAGCACCGCCTTGGTCTCATAGGGAAGGCCCGCCTGATAGGCGAGATTGGCATATTCCAGATAATCGCTCTGGTCGGCAAGCGCCTTGGTCGCGCGCATCAGGCGGAACAGGTCGAGCCGCTGGCTGCGGTCGAGCGGCTGACCGCCCTTGGCCTCGCGCCCGTCGCGATAGACCAGGATCACCTTCCGCCAGTTCTCCGTCGTCGGATAAGCCTTGACCGAGCGCTGCAGCCAGGCCGCGGTCTCGCCCTTCTGGCCCGTGGTGAAGAGCTTGGCGACCGCATAATTGTACCAGTCCTGCGGCGCCTTGCGGCCGGCGGCCTCCTCGGCCTTGATCGCCTTGTCGATCTCGGCCACGCCGCCGGCGACATTGCCGGTCTCGACCATCGACTGGGCGATCTGCAGTGCCAGGTTCTGGTCCTGATAGCCGAGGTCGCGGGCCTTGGTGAGGTACGGCAGCGCGTCGGCGTACTTCTTGTTCTGGAAGGGGATCGCGCCGCGGAAATAATTATAGCGCGGCAGGTCCGTCTGCGGCGTCTTGGGGTTGCTGATCAGCGCATCGAGCACCGGCAGCAGCGCATTCTGGTCCTGGCCCTGCGCGATGATCGGCAGCTTGAGCGCATTGACGACATAGCGGTCGTCGTCGGTCTTGGCGATCGCCTCGGCCTCGGCGATCTTGGCCATCGCGGTGGTATTGTCCTTGGCGGCGATCGCGGCCTGCGCCTCGGAGACCGGCTTGCGGATCGCCTCGGACAGGTTGAGCTGCGGCGCCCCCGCGTCCTTTTCCTTCTTCTTCTGCGCGACGGCAGGCGTGGTCACCGCAGTAGCCGCGACGCCGGCGGTCAGGACCGCAACCAGCGCGGCGTGCGAAATCAGCTTCATCATCAGGTCTCCTCTAGCGGGCCTCTGTCGGGAAAATCGTCCCGCTCTAGGCAAGGGCCCCGCGCCGTTCAAGCGTTTGACCGACCGGACTTGCCCTCCGCGCGCTGAACCGCTTTTGAACGGATCGGTTCCTCGCGCGCACGCGCGTGTACGCGCGCGGGGGTTGCTGGCGCCTTCGCCGGTCGCTAGAGCCGACACGACATTGCAACATTCCTGAAAGCATCAGAACTTGACCGACGAGACGCTGCTCGCCGACCCTTCCGACATTACCCCCATCTCGATCGTCGACGAGATGAAGTCGAGCTATCTCGACTATGCCATGTCCGTGATCGTCGCGCGCGCGCTGCCCGACGTGCGCGACGGCCTGAAGCCCGTCCACCGCCGCATCCTGTGGAGCTGTCAGGAAAGCGGCTACGTCTGGAACCGCTCCTATCGCAAGTGCGCCCGCATCACCGGCGACACGATGGGTAAGTACCACCCGCACGGCAATCAGGCGATCTACGACGCGCTCGCGCGCTTGGCGCAGGATTGGGCGATGCGGGTGCCGCTGATCGACGGCCAGGGCAACTTCGGCTCGATGGACCCCGATCCGCCCGCGGCCGAGCGCTACACCGAGGCGCGGCTGGCCAAGGTGGCCAATTCGCTGCTCGAGGACATCGAGAAGGATACCGTCGATTTCGTCCCCAACTACGACGGATCGGAGCGCGAGCCATCGGTCCTCCCCGCGCGCTTCCCCAACCTGCTCGTCAACGGCGCCGGCGGCATCGCGGTCGGCATGGCGACCAATATCCCGCCGCACAATCTCGGCGAAGTGATCGACGCGTGCCTCGCGTACATGGACAATGGCGCGATCACCACCGAGGAGCTGATGGAGATCGTCCCCGGGCCGGACTTCCCGACCGGTGCGCTGATCCTCGGCCGCTCGGGCTGCCGTTCCGCCTATGAGGGCGGGCGCGGATCGATCATCGTGCGCTCGCGCCACAATTTCGAGCAGCGCGGCGACCGCCGCTCGATCGTGCTCACCGAAATCCCCTACCAGCAGGGCAAGAACGCGCTGGTCGAGAGGATCGCCGAAGCCGCCAAGGACAAGCGCGTCGAGGGCGTCAGCGACATCCGCGACGAATCGAACCGCGAAGGCGTGCGCATCGTCATCGACCTGCGCCGCGACGCGACGCCGGAGGTGGTGCTGAACCAGCTGTGGCGCCATACGCCGGCGCAGGGCAGCTTCCCGGCCAACATGCTCGCGATCCGCGGTGGCCGACCCGAGCTGCTCAACCTGCGCGACATCATCGAGGCCTTCGTCCGCTTCCGCGAGGAAGTGATCACCCGCCGCTCGAAGTTCGAGCTCGCCAAGGCCCGCGAGCGCGCGCACCTGTTGCTCGGCCTCGTCATCGCGGTCACCAACCTCGACGAGGTGGTGCGGATCATCCGCGGCTCGCCGAACCCGGCCGCTGCGCGCGAGACCCTGCTCGCCCGCGAATGGCCGGTTGCCGAGATCGCGCCCTACATCCGCCTGGTCGAGGCGGTCGAGGCCGAAGTGGAGGGCGACAGCTATCGCCTGTCCGAGCTCCAAGTCCGCGCGATCCTCGACCTGCGCCTCCACCGCCTGACCGCGCTAGGCCGCGACGAGATCGGCGACGAGCTGGCGGAGCTGGCCAGCTCGATCGCCGAGTTCCTCGAGATCCTCGCCAATCGCGCCAAGCTCTACGAGATCATGCGCACCGAGCTGATCGAGGTGCGCGACCAGTTCGCCACCCCGCGCCGGACCGAGATCGCCGCCGCCGCCGACGGCATCGAGGACGAGGACCTGATCGAGCGCGAGGACATGGTCGTCACCGTCACGCTCGAAGGCTATATCAAGCGCACCCCGCTCGACACCTTCCGCGCCCAGAACCGCGGCGGCAAGGGCCGCGCCGGCATGGCGACCAAGGAGGAGGACGTCGTCACCGAGCTGTTCGTCACGTCGACGCATACGCCGGTGCTGTTCTTCTCGACGCTGGGCCGGGTCTACCGCATGAAGGTGTGGCGCCTGCCCGAGGGCGGCGCCAACACCCGCGGGCGGCCGATGATCAACCTGCTGCCGCTCGCCAGCGGCGAGACGATCTCGACCGTGCTGCCGCTGCCCGAGGACGAGAACGAATGGGGCAAGCTCCACGTCATGTTCGCGACCGCGCGGGGCTCGGTCCGCCGCAACTCGATGGATGCGTTCACCAACGTGCCCTCCAACGGCAAGATCGCGATGAAGTTCGAGGGCGAGGACGAGGACGACCGGTTGATCGGCGTCGCGCTGCTCGATGAGAACGACGACGTGCTGCTCGCGACGCGCCAGGGCAAGGCGATCCGTTTCCCCGGCAGCGACGTGCGCGAGTTCCAGAGCCGCAACTCGACCGGCGTGCGCGGCATGACGCTGAAGGACGGCGACGAGGTGATCTCGCTGTCGATTCTCCATCGTTCGGGCGCAACGCAGGAGGAGCGCGAGGATTATCTGCGCTATGCTCCGTGGAAGGCGGAGCGCGACGGTGAGCCCAACATGCCGCTCGACCGCTTCGAGCACCTGCGTGCGCACGAGCAGTTCATCCTCACCGTCTGCGCCAACGGCTACGGCAAGCTGTCCTCGGCCTATGAGTATCGCCGCACCGGCCGCGGCGGCCAGGGTATCACCAACATCGACAACATCGCCCGCAACGGCCCCGTCGTCGCCAGCTTCCCGGCGACCAAGGCGCAGCAGCTCATGCTCGTCACCGATCAGGCCAAGCTGATCCGCATCCCGCTCGGCGACCTCCGCGTCATCGGCCGTGGCTCGGCAGGGGTGCGCCTGTTCAGCGTCGCGGAGAACGAGCATGTCGTCTCCGCCGCCCGCATCGAGGAGAGCGAGGAAGACGCCGAGGCGAACCTGGCCGACGGTCCGACTGTCGGCGCCCCGACCCCGGACGCCGACACCGGCGAGGACCTGGCCGCCGGCCCCGAGGGCGGCGAGTGACCGTGACCGCCTACAAGGTGCTGACCGCCGAGCAGATGGCGGCGCTGGAGCAGGGCGGCAGCTTCGCCGGCGCGCCGGTCGATCTCGCCGATGGCTATATCCACCTGTCGACGGCGCGGCAGCTCACCGAGACGGTCGACAGGCATTTCGCAGGGCAGGAGCATCTCCACGTCGCCGCAGTGGACCTCGAGGCGCTGGGCGAAGCGATCCGCTGGGAGGAATCGCGCGGCGGCCAGCTCTTCCCGCACCTCTACGGGCCTTTGCCGCTCGACGCGGTGATCGCCTATTCTCCGCTGGAGCGTGACGATGACGGTTCGGTTCGCCTTCCTGTTGCCGGCTAGCGCCGCGATCCTCTCCCTTCAAGCGGCCGCGCCTGCGCAGACGGCGCCGGCGACCTGCCCGGCCGACGGCAAATGGTCGCGCGAGGCCGACTTCGGCTGGCTCTGCCGCTATCGCGCCGACAATCGGGCGCTGCTCGCCGCGAAGACCAAGGTCCGCGTCGTCTTCATGGGCGATTCGATCACCGAGGGCTGGATCAGGACCGATCCCGGCTTCTTCACGCCCGGCCACGTCGACCGCGGCATCAGCGGCCAGACCACGCCGCAGATGAGCCTCCGCTTCGCCCAGGACGTGGTGGCCCTGAGGCCGGCGGTGGTCCACATCATGGCCGGCACCAACGACATCGCCGGCAATACCGGGCCGATGACCCAGGCCGACACCGAGCGCGAGATCCGCAAGATGGTGCAGCAGGCGCGTGCGGCCGGCGTCCGCGTCGTGATCGGTTCCGTGCTCCCGGCCGGCGCCTTCCGCTGGCGGCCCGGCGTCCGGCCGGCGCAGCGGATCGTCGCGCTCAACCGCTGGCTCCGCGCCTACGCCCGCGCGAACGGCCTCGTCTATGCCGATTACCACACGGCAATGACCGCTCCGGACGGATCGATGAAGCCCGGGCTCGCTGCGGATGGCGTCCATCCCAACGCCTCCGGCTATGCGATCATGCGCCCGATCGCCGAGGCGGCGATCGCCAAGGCGCTGAGGCGTTAGGCGAACAGGTCGATCACTGCCATCCCCTGCCCCTCCGCGGCGAGGAGCAGGGTACGATGACACACCGCGGGATCGCGCTCGAAACAGAGCAGTGCCGAGCGCTTCTCCGCCGCGAGCGCCCGCATCCGCGCCGCTTCCGCCTGCGCCTCCGGCAACGCGAGCTGACCGGCATAGACTGCTTCCAGCGTCGCGCGGTCGCTCCTCTTCGCGGCGTCGCGTCCGGGCTTTGGCGTTCCGAGCGCCTTCAAATGGACGTAGCCGATGCCTTGCTCGGCCAGGCTGGCGGCCAGTACCGACTTGGAGAAACCCGGCCGGCGCGACAGCGGGAGCGCACGGACGTCGATCACCTGCTCGACGCCGGCACGCTTCAACGCGACGACGACCTCATCGAACGTCGCCCCTTCATAGCCGATGGTGTAGATCGTCACCGGTCCGCTCCAGATGGCATACCGCCTCGATGTTCATCCCGTCGGGATCGAGGACGAAGGCGGCATAGTAGCGGCCTTCGTACTGCGGGCGGATACCCGGCGCGCCATTGTCGCGGCCGCCGGCGGCGAGCGCGGCCTTGTGAAAGCCGTCGACCGCCTCGATCGTCTCGGCGCCGAAGGCAACGTGCAAGGCATCGCTGACCGTCTCGCCATCGGCGATGACGAAGAATATCTCGCCGTCACCCATCAGCACCGCGGTGTTGCCGAGCGTGTTGGTCTCGGTACGGATCGTCCGGATGCCGAGCGGGGCCAGCGCCGCCTCATAGAAGGCGCGCGAGCGGGTGATGTCGCTGACGGCGAGGCCGATATGGTCGAGCATGTCCGGGTCCCTCTTCCACGCGCCCAACGCGCTTACCCGGAGAAGGTTACGCCAAGGCGCCAAAATGCGATTGACGGCACCTTACATATCCGTTATTTCTGCTTTTACAGAAAGAGAAGACATGAACCTGCTCGACCATCCCGACGCCCGCGCCTTCATCCTTCACTGGGGGGAAATGGGCACGCATTGGGGCGTCAACCGCTCGGTGAGCCAGGTCCACGCGATGCTCTACCTCGCCGACCGGCCGCTCACCGCCGACGCGCTGGTGGAGGGGCTGACGCTCGCCCGGTCGAACATCTCGACCGCGCTCAAGGAGCTGCAGGGCTACGGCATCATCCGCCGCGTCCATGTCGAGGGCGACCGCCGCGACCATTTCGTCGCCGAGACCGATTTGTGGGAGATGCTCACCCGCATCGTCGCCGAGCGCAAGCGGCGCGAGATCGACCCCACCATCGCCCATCTCGCCATCCTCGCCGAGCGGCTCAAGGCCGACGAGTCCGCCCCGCCCGTGCTGCGCGATCGCATCACGCGGATGCACGAATTCATGGACACGCTCGCCAGCTGGTACGATCAGGTACGCGTGCTGCCCAAGCCCACCCTCGTCGCGCTGATGAAGCTCGGCGGCAAGGTGGCGCGCTTCATTCCCGGCCGGAAAGCCGACTGAGGGGAGATCGGCCATGCCCCACCCGCCCTGATGCCCGCTTCAATCCTTCGGAAATTACAGAAGCCACGAAATCCCTGAAGGAGACCTTCCATGGTCGAGACCGTCTATGCCCTATACCTCGCGATCACCATCGCCATCACCATCTGGGTTGCGCGCACGCTGAGCCGCAACGGCATCGTGTTCCTGATCCAGTGCTTCGGTCAGAACGCCGAGCTGGCGCGGTCGACCAATCACCTGCTGGTCGTCGGCTTCTACCTGGTCAACATCGGCTTCATCACCCTGACGCTGAGCCTCGGCAAGGAACCGACGACGATCACCGACGCGATCCGCTTCCTGAGCAGCAAGGTCGGCCTCGCGGTGGTAGTGCTGGGCGCGATGCATTTCTTCAACATGGGCGCGATCGCGCAGTTCGGACGCAAGGTGAACGGCTGGCTCGCCGAGAGCGGGAAGGCCGAAGCGATCGCGTGAGCCCGGTCGGGCGGGCACCCCCTGCCCGCCTTTCCCGCCATCGAAGGAGTTGGATCATGGCCTTCCGGAATCTCACCGGGTGCGCCGTCGCCACCATCACGGCGGGTCCGGTGTTCGTCGCAAACCTGGCGGCGGCTACCGTGGTGGCCTCGCCGGGACCGGTCGCGGCCACCCCGAACCTGATGCCCGCGTTGCTGATCCTCCCGCTTTCCGCCGTGATCGGAGCGATCGTCGCCTTCATCCCGGTCACGATCGGCACGATGGCGATGGGCTGGCTCGGTGAGCGCAACCCCGCGGTTCAGCTTCCTGTCGCCTGGGCACTTGCGGGGGCCGCGATGGCCGCCGGCTGGATTCCGCTGGTGCCGATCGGCCGGGAAGACGCTCCATTCATATTCGCCCTCGCCATGACCGGCGCGATCGCCGCGCTGTTCTGCCGTCACTGGCTGGTATGGGCGCCTCGCCCGCGAGAAAGCTGACCACGCCCCCTGCAACCATCGCCTGGCCCGCGAAATAGAGCGGCCAGATGAGGAGGCCCGGAAGCGGTGATCCGGCAAGCGCCCCCATCTCCGCGAAGATCAGCCAGTCGGAGAGGACGAACAGCATTGCGCCGATGCCCACGACGCGCGGGAAGCGACTGATCAGCGCCGCTCCCGCCATCGCGCCGAGGCCCGTCGCGTAGAGCGCGATCCCCGCACCGGGCGTGGCCGCGAGAACGACCGCGACCAAAGGCGCCAGCACCACGGCCGGCACCATCAGCCACCACGGCCGCGCGCGGCTGCGCAGATAGAGCACGACCGCGACGACATGGCCGGCGAGGAACGCCAGCGCCCCTGCGGTCAGCCCCACCGCCGCCAGCAGGACGTCGCCGAGCGCTCCCAGCGCCAGCACCGCCGCGATCAGCCGGCCGTCATGGCTCCGCGCGTTGAGTGCCGCCCACAGCGCGAGCAGTCCGACGCCGGCGCCCTTCCAGGCGATCAGCGCCGTGCCGTCGACTCCCGTCCGGGTCGCCACGAAGTAGCCCGCCCCCGCCACCAGCGCCGCCGCGAACGCCCAGCGGTATCGGGTCTGTCCTGCGCCGATGCTCATGCCTATAGTGTCCGGCTCCTCTTCGCAGCGCATTGGGTAACGTGTTCGAGCATCAGGTCCATATCATCGGCGGCGGTCTCGCGGGGTCGGAGGCGGCGTGGCAGCTCGCCCAGGCGGGCGTGCGCGTGCGGCTCAGCGAGATGCGCGGCGGCGGCGGGACGACACCGGCGCATCAGGGCGCGAGCCTTGCCGAGCTGGTCTGCTCGAACAGCTTCCGATCCGACGATGCCGATAACAACGCCATCGGCCTGCTGCATCAGGAGATGCGGACGCTGGACTCGCTGATCATGGCCGAGGGCGATCGGCACCGCGTGCCGGCCGGCTCGGCGCTCGCGGTCGATCGCGACGGCTTTTCGGAGGGCGTCACTGCCGCGCTCGAGGCGCATCCCAATATCGAGATCGTCCGCGAGAAGATCGAACGCCTGCCGGAGGCGGGCCCGACCATCGTCGCCACCGGTCCGCTCACCGATCCCGCGCTTGCGGCGAGCATCGCCGGCGCGACCGGTAGCGATGCCCTCGCCTTCTTCGACGCGATCGCGCCGATCGTGCATCGCGATTCGATCGACATGGACGCCGCCTGGTTCCAGTCGCGGTGGAACAAGGGGGACGGCACCGACTACATCAACTGTCCGTTGACCAAGGACCAGTATCTCGCCATCCACGCCGCATTGCTCGCCGCCGAGAAGACCGAGTTCCGTGAATGGGAGGGCGTGCCCTATTTCGAGGGCTGTATGCCGATCGAGGTGATGGCCGAACGCGGCGTCGACACGCTGCGTTACGGGCCGATGAAGGGCGTTGGGCTCGACGATCCGCGCACCGGCCGCTGGCCCTATGCCGTGGTCCAGCTCCGCCAGGACAATGCCTCGGGCACGCTGTGGAACATGGTCGGCTTCCAGACCAAGCTGCGCCATGCCGAGCAGGTGCGCGTGTTCCGCACCATTCCTGGCCTGGAGAAGGCCGAGTTCGCACGATTGGGCGGCCTCCATCGCAATACCTTCATCCGCTCGCCCGAGCTGCTCGACACGACACTAAGGCTCAAGACACGCCCCAACATCCGTTTCGCCGGGCAGATCACCGGGTGCGAGGGCTATATCGAAAGCGCCGCGATCGGTCTGCTGGCGGGGCGCTTTGCGGCCGCGCAGATCCTGGACCGGCCGCTTGTGCCACCGCCACCCGAGACCGCGCTCGGCGCGCTGCTGCATCACATCACCGGTGCCGCGGTGGCGGAGACCTACCAGCCGATGAACGTCAATTTCGGCCTGTTCCCGCCGATCGAGGGCCGCGTCAGGAAGGCGGACCGCAAGCGCCTCTATACCGACCGCGCCCGCGCGGCGCTGGCGGCGTGGCTCAATCCGCCTCGTCCTGCCGCTGAGGCGGACACGGCACCCGTCGCTGCGGCGAGCGCTTGACCGCGGTGGCGGCGAACTCGGCAGGCGTTAGCACGCCTGAGCCGTCCTTGTCCGCCTTGGCGAACTTGTCGGTGGTCTTCGCCGCCCATTCGTCGAAGGAAAGCCTGCCGTCGCCGTCGCGGTCGAGCTTCGCGAAGGCCTTGCGCCGCGATGCGAAATATTCCTCGCGTGCGACCTGGCCGTTCTTGTCCTTGTCGTAACGCGCGAAGCGTTTCTCTTCGCGCGTCCTGGCTGAGGCCGCGGGCAGTTCGGTTTCGGCAGCGGGCGCATCCTGTCCGGCCGTGCCGGCGACGAGCATCCGCGGGACCGGCGTCGCCTCCGGACTGGCGCTCGACCGGAACAGGAACACTCCCGCCCCGACCAGCAGCAATGCCGACACCACGCCTGCCAGATATCTTAGCATCGCCCTCTCCCCTCAAAGGACCCTTCCGGCGAAGCTATCGGGAATATCGGCTAGAGGCCAGTCGCTCGATGCCAGAGCGCGCGTCCGACCCGGCGCAGGGGTTTCGCCTCGTCGAACCGCGCAAGATGGGCGAGCGCACCCCAGCCGCGATTGGCGCGGCTCCAGCGCACTGTGCTCACCCGAGCGAGATGCGGCGCGGCAAGCGCGCGCGCACGTTCCGCAAGCCGCGCGTCGCGGGCATGGCGCGCCAGATCGATCAGGGCCCAGCCCGTTCCCGCTGCCTCCAGCGGATCGCCCGATGCCGCGCCGCCCGCCATGAACAGGCATCCGCCACGCAGCTTGGCAAAGGCTTCGATCGCGTCGTCCGTGAGCGGATCGGGCTCGAACAACTCCTCCCATCCCGCCACCATCTCCGCGAGCGCCGCGCCAGTCACGCCGAGCGGCAGCACGTCGCGCGCCAGCCCCTGCAGGACCGGCTCGGCCGGCGGCGGTGCATCGTCGAGCCTGATCAGAGCATCATGCCACCAGGTGAGGCGCATCTGTCCGACCATCGGTTCGCGCGTCGTCCGCAGGACCGACGCCAGGGCATCGTCGAGCGCGAACAGCGCAGCCATCGCGGCCCGCCGCTCGCGAGGTGCATAGGCCAAGGCAAGCCGCCGCTCAGCCTCATCGGGCGACATGCCCGTTTCCCGCATCATGCGCCGCCTCCAGCCTTTGGGAAATTCTTAAGCAAGCCCATGCGATATCACGGTGCGATGGGCAAACCGGGGCAGCAGACGATTACCCTCTGGCGGAGGCCGCCGCCGCGCATGGGCCGCGCGGCGGGCGGCATCGTGCGCGATCGCCGCGGCGCCTCGGCGATCGAGTTCGCGCTGATCGCGGCTCCGTTCGCCGCGCTGATGGTCGCCGTCCTGCAGATCAGCCTCACCTTCTTCGCCCAGCAGGTATTGGAAACCACGGCGGAGAAGACGGTCCGTCAGATGATCACTGGCGAGGTGCAGCGCAGCGGCCTGACCGCGTCGCAGTTCAAGACCAATGTCTGCGCGAAGCTCCCGTCCTTCATGGACTGCGCGAAACTGATGATCGATGTGCGGCAGGCGACCAGCTTCGACGGCATCGACACGTCGCCGCCGACGATCACCTACAATTCCGACGGGACGGTCAAGAACAGCTGGGAGTTCAAGCCGGGCGGGCAAGGCGCGATCAACGTCGTCAAGATCATGTATCTCTGGCCGGAACTCAGCGCGCCGTTCGGCTTCAACCTGGCGAACACCGCAAACGGAAAGCGGCTGCTTGTTGCGGTCTCCGTGTTCAAGACGGAGCCTTATATCGAATGACCCGGCTCGCCGAAGATCGCAGCGGCGTCGCGTTGACCGAGTTCGCGCTGGTGCTGCCCTTCCTCATCCTGCTGCTCGTCGGCTCCTATCAGTTCAGCGACGCCGTGTCCGCCTATCGCAAGGTGACCACTACGACGAAGACCGTCGCCGATCTTACGAGCCAGTTCACCTCGGTAAGCCAGAATGACGTCCAGACGATCCTCAACGCCAGCGCCCAGGTTCTGGCGCCCTACAGCATCGCGGCCAGCAAGATCACCGTCTCCCAGATCCATATCGACGACAAGCTCGTCGCCACCGTCGACTGGAGTCAGGGCAAAAACGTCAGCGGCCTGTCGAAAGGCAGCGCGTTCAACCTGCCGGCCGAGATCAAGCAGCCGGATACCTACGTGATCGTCGCCGCGATCGACTATCGTTACGATCCGATCGTGGCGGCGAGCCTGATCGGTACGATCAACATGCACGACCAGATCATCATGGGGCCCCGCGCCTCCAACCTAGTGAAGATGAGATCGTCATGACCCGCACGCGCTTTTCCGCGATCGCCGCGCTGTGGCGGCGGCTGCTTCTCGATCGCCGCGGCAATGTGCTGATGATCATGGGTTTCGCGACGATCCCGCTGACCCTGGCGACCGGCATGGTCGTGGACTATTCGCGCGCGGCGAGACTCCAGACCAAGATGAACGCCGCAGCGGACGCCGCCGCGCTGCTGGCCGTCAGCAAGCCGATGATGGAGAGGACCAACGACGACGTGAAGGTCGTCGCCAAGTCGTTCTTCACCTCGCAGGTGTCCACATTGCCGGGGCTGACCTATGATCCGGCCAACGTCACGGTGGCGATCACCGGCACCGTCGGCGCCAGCAACACGCGCACTGCTGTGGTCTCCTATACAGCCCAATCACAGAACGCCTTCGGTGGCTTGCTCAAGATGGTGACGACCACGATCGGCGGCACGTCAAGCGCGACCTCATCGCAGGCGCCGAATATCGATTTTTACCTGCTGCTGGACATGTCGCAATCGATGCTGCTGCCAGCGACGACCGCCGCTCTAAATACAATGACAGCCAAGACGGGTGGTTGTGCCTTTGCCTGTCACATCACCGGGTCCACGACCGACAACTACTCGATCGCGCGAAAGAACAATCTCGTTCTGCGCACCGATCTCGTCAACAAGGCCGTAGGTGATCTGACCGATGTCGCGAAATCGATCTCGGCCGACAACGGCGCGAAATATCGAATGGGCATCAGCAGCTTTCATGCTGCTTACCAGCGGGTTTATCCAACAATGCCGGTCGACGGCAGCTATGTGACGGCAGACCTAACTGCGGTCAAGGCACATGCCAGTGATGCGACTGTTCCTACCTATTGCAGGCAAAGCCAACGTATTTGCGGCAAGAACGACAATGATACGAACACCAGCTTTACCGTGGCCTTCAACGGTTCGTTGGACACGATGCCAGTTACACCTGGTGAAGGCACCAATATTCCTGGCGACACTCCGCAAGCGCTCCTATTCATCATTACCGACGGCATGCGGGACGAGGCCGTCAATGGCAACATCAACAATCGCGCGATCGGTCCTCTGCCGACATCCCTTTGCGACACCGTGAAAGCGCGCGGCATTCGGATCGCAGTGCTATATACCGAATATCTCCCTGAATCCGCATCGGATCCATGGTCGGTTACCAACGTCAAGAATCCATATCTGCAGCCTACCGACAAAATTAGCCCGCCGCTGATTCAATGCGCGTCACCCGGTCTCTATTATGAGGTCACCACCAACAGCGACATCTCCGCGGCTCTGGCCGCGCTGTTCCAGAAGGCGGTCGCGACCGCTCACCTCACCCAATAACCCGAACCCGCGCCGGCCAACCGGCGCGGGCCCGACCCGGCATCAGCCCCGGTACGTCACCTTCTTCACCGCCGCGACCACCTTGTCGGCGGTGATCAGCGCCAGCTTCTCGAGGTTGGCGGCATAGGGCAGCGGCACGTCTTCGTTCGCCACGCGCAGCACCGGGGCGTCGAGGTCGTCGAAGCCCTCCTCCATCGCGATCGCAACGATCTCCGACGAAATCGAGCAGGTCGGCCAGCCTTCCTCGACCACCACCATGCGGTTGGTCTTGGCGAGCGACGTCAGCACCGTCGCCTTGTCGAGCGGGCGCAGCGTGCGCAGGTCGATCACCTCGGCGTCGATGCCTTCCTTCTCCAGCATCTCGGCGGCCTCGAGGCTGACGCCGACGCCGATCGAATAGCTGACGATGGTGACGTCCTTGCCCGGCCGCATGACGCGGGCCTTGCCGATCGGCAGCACCCAATCGTCGAGCTTGGGCACCTCGAAGGTGCGGCCGTAGAGCAGTTCGTTCTCGAGGAACACGACCGGATCGTCGGTCTGGATCGCCGCGCGCAGCAGGCCCTTGGCGTCGGCCGCGTCATAGGGCGCGATCACGATCAGTCCGGGGACGCTGGCGTACCAGGGCCCATAGTTCTGCGAGTGCTGCGCGGCGACGCGGCTGGCGGCGCCGTTGGGGCCACGGAACACGATCGGGCAGCGCATCTGGCCGCCGGACATATAGTTGGTCTTGGCCGCCGAGTTCACGATGTGGTCGATCGCCTGCATCGCGAAGTTGAAGGTCATGAACTCGACAATCGGCTTCAACCCGCCCATCGCCGCGCCGGTGCCGAGGCCGGCGAAGCCGTACTCGGTGATCGGCGTGTCGATCACGCGCTTCGGCCCGAACTCGTCGAGCAGGCCCTGGGTGACCTTGTAGGCGCCCTGGTACTCGGCGACCTCCTCGCCCATCACGAACACGCGCGGGTCGGCGCGCATCTCCTCGGCCATCGCGTCGCGCAGCGCCTCGCGGATGGTCTGCTTGACCATCTCGGTGCCCTCGGGAACCTCGGGATCGCTGGCGGCGTCGTGCCTGGCCGCTTCGAATATCGCGCGCGCGCCGGTCTCGACCTGCTTCGGCTCGGGCGTCGGCTCGGCCTGCTGGTCCGCCGGCTTGTCGGCGGCAGGTGCCTTCGACGTCTCCGCCGGCTGGCCCGCGGGAACGGCACCGCCGGACGCTTCCTCGCCCTCGCCCGCGATCGTCGCAATCACGGTGCCGACCTTCACCCCATCGGTCCCCTCGGGAACGAGGATCTTGGCGACCGTACCCTCGTCGACCGCCTCGAACTCCATCGTCGCCTTGTCGGTCTCGATCTCGGCGAGGATGTCGCCCGACTTGACGGTGTCGCCTTCCTTCACCAGCCACTTGGCGATGGTGCCCTCCTCCATCGTCGGGGAGAGCGCCGGCATCTTCAGCTCGATCGCCATCAGTAGCTCTCCACCAGAACGTCGGTGTAGAGCTCGCCGGGCTCCGGCTCGGGCGTGCTTTCGGCGAAATCGGCCGCTTCGTTGATCACCTTGCGAATATCCTGTTCGACCTTCTTGAGCTCATCCTCGCTGACACCCATCGTCTCGAGCTCGCGCCTGGCGTGCTCGATCGGATCGGACTTGTCGCGGACCGACTGGACCTCCTCGCGGCTGCGGTACTTGGCCGGGTCCGACATCGAGTGGCCGCGGTAGCGATAGGTCTTCATCTCCAGGATCAGCGGCCCCTTGCCGGCGCGCACCCACGCCAGCGCCTCCTCGATCGCGCCGCGGCAGGCGAGCACGTCCATGCCGTCGACCTGGATGCCGGGGATGCGGAAGCTCTCGCCGCGGCGGTAGAGCTGGTCCTCCGCGGACGAGCGGTTCACGCTCGTGCCCATGGCGTACTGGTTGTTCTCGATCACGTAGATGACCGGGAGCTTCCACAGCTCGGCCATGTTGAAGGCCTCGTAGACCTGGCCCTGGTTGGCCGCGCCGTCGCCGAAATAGGCGAGGCAGACGCCGCCGTCCTCGTTGTACTTGTGACTGAAGGCGAGCCCGGTGCCGAGCGGCACCTGCGCGCCGACGATGCCGTGGCCGCCGTAGAACTTATGCTCGACGCTGAACATGTGCATCGAGCCGCCCTTGCCCTTGGAGATGCCGGCGGCGCGGCCGGTGAGCTCGGCCATCACGTCCTTGGGCGGGATCCCGCACAGCAGCATGTGGCCGTGGTCGCGATAGCCGGTGATCACCGAATCCGCGTCGCTGAGCCCCGACTGGAGCCCGACCGCGACCGCTTCCTGGCCGATGTAGAGGTGACAGAAGCCGCCGATCAGGCCGAGGCCGTAGAGCTGCCCCGCCTTCTCCTCGAAGCGGCGGATCAGGAGCATGTCCTTGTAGAACTGGAGCATTTCCTCCTTGGAAGCCTCGTATCGCTTCGGCTCGGCGGGGCGCTCGCGATTGGGGATCGGCGGAGAGGAGGGAGCGGCGGATTTGCGCGCGGGGGCTTTGGCCACGGTCAGGAAACCTCGTTTCCGGTTGGGGAGGATGGCGGGCGTATAGGCGCGTTGACGCGCCTCCTGCAACGGTCGCGCGCTACGAATGTTGCGCGGACGCGATCGTTACTTTCGTTACTTCTTGTCGAGCGGGATGATGATCTCGTCCGGATGGACGACGTTGAGCTCCTTGCGGACCATCTCGTCGACCATGTCGGGATTGGCGCGCTTGGGATCGAGCTGCCGGACGCGGTTCTTGAGCTCGGCGCGCTTCTTATCCAGCGCGGCATATTCCTGCTGCCGCTTCTCGAGCTGGCGCGAATATTCGGGGTAAGACAGGATGCCGTTGGGGCCGAGCACCGCGTAATAGGCGAACAGCCCCATCACGATCAGCGCCGCCGCGGGCAACCCCGCCCGCCGGAGCAGGGCGTTGACCGGCGATTTGGCGCGAGCGCGATGACGAACGGCAACGGGCATGGTTAATTCTCGCCTAGTCCTTATGCCGAATCAAGCATTTCCGGCGCGAGTCATACTCTAAGCCCCTTTCCTTCAGGGGAGGGGTTTGGGGATGGGGCTATCCGCAAGCGAACGGCCTGCCGCACTCCCCACCCCAACCCCTCCCCTGAAAGGAAGGGGCTTAGACTTAGGCGCGAATCACGCTGCGGCCTGCATAGCGCGCGACGTCGCCGAGCTCCTCCTCGATGCGGATCAGCTGGTTGTACTTGGCGAGCCGGTCCGAGCGGGCCAGCGAGCCGGTCTTGATCTGCCCGCAGTTGGTGGCGACGGCGAGGTCGGCGATGGTGGCATCCTCGGTCTCGCCGGAGCGGTGCGACATCACCGCGGTGTAGGACGAGCGCTGCGCCAGGCTCACCGCCTCCAGCGTCTCGGTCAGCGTGCCGATCTGGTTGACCTTGACCAGCAGCGAGTTGGCGAGGCCGCGCCCGATGCCGTCCGCAAGGCGCTTCGGGTTGGTCACGAACAGGTCGTCGCCGACGAGCTGGACCTTGGCACCCACCATGTCGGTCAGCGCCTTCCACCCGTCGAAATCGTCCTCGGCCATGCCGTCCTCGATCGAGAAGATCGGGTAGCGCTGGGCAAGATCGGCGAGATACTCGGCCATGCCGATCGGCGACAGTACCTTGCCCTCGCCCGAGATATGATAGGCACCGTCCTTGAAGAACTCGGTCGCCGCGCAGTCGAGCGCGAGCATCACGTCGTCGCCCGGCGTGTAGCCGGCCGCCTCGATGCTGGCGACGATGAAGTCGAGCGCCTCGCTGGTCGAGGCGATGTTCGGCGCGAAGCCGCCCTCGTCGCCGACGCCGGTCGCCAGCCCCTTGTCGTGCAGCTTCTTCTTGAGCGTGTGGAAAATCTCCGAGCCGCAGCGCACCGCCTCGACGACGCTTTCGGCACCGACCGGAACGATCATGAACTCCTGGAAATCGATCGGATTGTCGGCATGTTCGCCGCCGTTGATGATGTTCATCATCGGCACCGGCAGCACATGCGCGTTGACCCCGCCGACGTAGCGATAGAGCGGCAGCCCGCGCGCATCGGCGGCGGCCTTGGCGGCGGCGAGGCTGACGCCGAGGATCGCGTTGGCGCCGAGCCGGCCCTTGTTCTCGGTGCCGTCGAGCTCGATCATCGCCTGGTCGAGCTCGGCCTGGTCCTCGGCCTCCAGCCCCAGCACTTCCTCGGCGATCTCGCCGTTGACGGCGGCGACCGCCTTGTCGACGCCCTTGCCGAGCCAGCGCGCCTTGTCGCCGTCGCGCAGTTCCACCGCCTCGTGCGCGCCGGTCGAGGCGCCCGAGGGCACCGCCGCGCGGCCGAAGCTGCCGTCCTCCAGCATCACGTCGACCTCGACGGTGGGATTGCCGCGGCTGTCGAGGATGGCGCGGGCGTGGATGTCGATGATTGCGGTCACGTAACGAGCTCCCTACATGGTCGGCCTGGATGCGTGCGGGCGCCTCTATCGGCTCTTCCGCCGCGCAGCAATGGAACCGGCTTGCCGGACTGCTTGTTCTCGCTCTGAAACGACGAAAGGGTCCGAAACCATGGCTGAAGACACCGGCGCCAAAGGCACTCCCCCCAGCGGCAACGGCGAGCGCGACATCGAATTCGAGGCCGATCCTGCGGTGCAGGCGCGGATCGATGCGGCCGACCGTGCGGGCGCGGGCGAAGGCGGCAGCAAGCGCAAGGCCACCCAAGCGATTCGCGACGAGGCGGGCAAGATCAGCGGCCAGGCCGGCGAGAAGCTCAAGGTGCTGGCCAGCGACGGCAAGGCGCGCGCCACCGACGCGCTCGACGAATTCGCCAAGCTGCTCGACAAGGCGGCCGGCGACGTCGACGAGAAGCTGGGCGAGAA
This sequence comes from Sphingomonas astragali, assembly GCF_051400615.1. Classification (NCBI taxonomy): domain Bacteria; kingdom Pseudomonadati; phylum Pseudomonadota; class Alphaproteobacteria; order Sphingomonadales; family Sphingomonadaceae; genus Sphingomonas; species Sphingomonas astragali. Next base: position 323,209 of record NZ_JBLFFH010000002.1, on the reverse strand, counting down.
GTTCGGCGGCTACGCGCGGCAGGCGTCGAGCGCCGTCTCCAAATTCTCCGGGCAGGTGCGCGAGCGCGACGTCGACGACATCTTCGGCGACGTCGGGGCGTTCGTGCGCAAGTCGCCGGGAATCGCGATCGGCACCGCAGCCGCGCTGGGTTTCGTGGTCGCGCGCGTGCTCCAGGCCAGCCTCGACGCGGGCCGCGACAAGGCCTGAGGCACGCGAAACGGGGGCAGCGGCATGGACGAGGAGGAGCGCGGCGAGAACGAGCCGATCGGCAGCGTGTTCGCCGAGCTCACCGAGGACGCCAAGGCCTATGCCGCGGCCGAGCTCGGCTATTTCCGCGAGCTCGCGCTGGCCAAGGCCAAGGAGGTGCGCGACATCGCGCTGCTGGGGTCGTTCGCCATGCTGTTCGCCTTCACCGCGCTGATCGCGATCGCGGTGGGCGCGGTGATGATGCTGGCGCCGGAGATCGGCCCGCTGGCCGCGACGGCGATCGTCGGCGTGGTGACGCTGGCGCTTGCCGGCATTCTCGGCTGGCTCGCCTGGACGCGGCTCACCGCACTGCTGGAGCCGGATTCGTGAAGGACGCGAAGGAATCCCCGCGGCTCCTGCTCGCCGAGACGAAACGGACGGCGGCGCGCGAACGACTGTTCGGTCGCGTCGACGAGCTGAAGACGCGGCTTTCGCCCGGCGCGCTGGCGGACGAGGTGATGAACGGCCTTGCCGACCGCGCGACCGAGCTTGCCGGCAAGCGCCCGATGGCCTTCCTCGCCGCTGCCGGCGCGCTGGGGCTGGTCATCCTGCGGCGGCCGATGGCACGCTGGCTGTCGCGCCGCCGCAAGTGATGCAACCGGCGGCGGCGACGCGAGTTGAGTTCGAGCACGGGCACGCGCCCGCAACGTAAGGATCAGACGATGGCCAAGGCGACCACCGAGACGAAGACCGGTTCCGCTTCCCGCTCCAAGGTATCGCGTACGCGCTCGACCATCGAGGCGATCGAATCGAACCCGGTGGCGGTGGTCGCCGGCGGACTCGCAGTCGGTCTGGTCGCCGGTGCGCTGATCCCGCGCAGCGACCGCGAGAGGGAGGCGCTGCGGCCGCTCGGCAAACGCATTGCCGACGGCGCCAAGGCGGCCGTCGCTGCGGCACGCGAGACCGGCAAGGAGCAGCTCAGCGCCTCGATCGCGGGTCGGGACGCTGCCAAGGAAGGCGTGCGCAAGGTGTTCGAAAGCGCCGTCGGCGCCGCACGCGGGCGCAAGGAAAACGCCTGAGCGGTTGCATGGCAGGCGCGGGCCGCTAAGGAGCCCGCCATGAGCAAGCTTCATCTCGTCTTCGGCGGGCGGGTCAAGGATCCGCAGACGCTCGAGTTCGCCGATCTCAATGCGATCGACATCGTCGGCATCTTCCCGGACTATGCCAGCGCCGAGAAGGCCTGGCGCGCCGCCGCGCAGCGCACGGTTGACGATGCGGAGATGAGATACGTGCTGGTGCATCTGCACCGGCTGCTGGAGCCGGAGCTGCCGATCGGTTAAGGTTTGACCGTCATTCCGGCTTTCGCCGGGATGACGGTATTTGGAATCATTCCGGCCGCACCAACTCGCTCGTCGGCGCCACCTTCGCGCCCGGCTGCTCGACCACGCGGATGTTGAGCTCGCGCAGCTGCTTCGCGGTGACGAAGCTCGGCGCGCCCATCATCAGGTCCTCGGCCTTCTGCGTCATCGGGAAGACGATCACCTCGCGGATGTTGGGCTCGTCGGCGAGCAGCATGACGATGCGGTCGATGCCCGGCGCCGAACCGCCGTGCGGCGGCGCGCCGTACTTGAACGCGTTGATCATGCCCGCGAAATTGGTGTCGACGTCCTCGCGGGCATAGCCGGCGATCTCGAATGCCTTGTACATGATCTCCGGCCGGTGGTTCCGGATCGCCCCCGACGACAGCTCCACGCCGTTGCAGACGATGTCGTACTGATAGGCGAGGATATCGAGCGGGTCCTTGGTTTCCAACGCCTCCAGCTCGCCCTGCGGCATCGAGAAGGGGTTGTGGCTGAAGTCGATCTTCTTGGCGTCCTCGTCATACTCGAACATCGGGAAGTCGACGATCCAGCAGAACTCGAAGCGGCTCTGGTCGATGAGTTCGAGGCTCTCGCCGACGCGCGTGCGGGCAAGGCCGGCGAGCTTGGCCGCCTGCGCCTCCTTGCCGGCGGCGAAGAAGATGCCGTCGTTGGGGCCGAGCCCGAGCGTCTCGGCGATCGCCTTCATGCCCTCCTGGCCGTGGTTGTTGGCGATCGGGCCGCCGAACACGCCGTCCTTCTGCGTCGCATAGCCGAGGCCGGGGAAGCCTTCGGATTGCGCCCAGGCGTTCATGTCGTCGAAGAACTTGCGGCTCTTCTCCGCGGTGTTCGGCGCGGGGATCGCCCGGACCACATCGCCCGCCTCGACCATCGAGGCGAAGCGGCTGAAGCCGGAGCCCTTGAAGAATTCCGAGACGTCGGTGATCAGGACGGGGTTGCGCAGGTCCGGCTTGTCGCTGCCGTACTTCAGCATCGATTCGCGGTACGGAATACGGCGGAACGGCAGCGGCGAGACGGTGCGGCCCCTGCCCTGCCAGTCGGCGAATTCCTCGAACACGCCGTGCAGTACCGGCTCGATCGCGGCGAACACGTCGTCCTGCGTGACGTAGCTCATCTCGAAATCGAGCTGGTAGAACTCGCCCGGCGAACGGTCGGCGCGGGCGTCTTCATCGCGGAAGCAGGGCGCGATCTGGAAATAGCGGTCGAATCCCGCCACCATCAGCAGCTGCTTGAACATCTGCGGCGCCTGCGGGAGCGCGTAGAACTTGCCGGGATGGACGCGGCTCGGGACGAGATAGTCGCGCGCGCCCTCGGGGCTCGATGCGGTCAGGATCGGGGTCTGGAACTCGGTGAAGCCCTGCTCGATCATGCGGCGGCGGATCGACGCGATCACCGCCGAGCGCAGCATGATGTTGGCGTGGAGCCGCTCGCGCCTGAGGTCGAGGAAGCGGTAGCGAAGGCGGATGTCCTCGGGATACTCCTGATCGCCCGCCACCGGCATCGGCAGTTCCTGGGCGAAGGACTGGACCACCGCCTCGGCCGCGCGGACCTCGACCGCGCCGGTCGGCAGGTTGGGATTCACCACCTCGGGCGCGCGCGCGGTCACCTTGCCGGTGATCGTCACCACCGATTCGCTCCTGAGCGACTCGATCACCTGGAAGGCGGGGCCGTCCACCTCGGTGACGATCTGGGTGATGCCGTAATGGTCGCGCAGGTCGACGAAGACGAGATCGCCGTGGTCGCGCTTCTTGTGGACCCAGCCCGACAGGCGGACTTCCTCTCCCACATGGCTCTCGCGGAGTTCGCCGCAGGTGTGCGTGCGGTAGGCGTGCATGGCTTCTCTCTATCGTCATCCCGGCGGAGGCCGGGATCTCCCAGTTGTTTGGCGGCACCCTTGTGGCACGCGATCCCGGCTTTCGCCGGGATGACGGACGGAGGGCGGAACAGGCGCCCGCGCTTTCCCGTCCCTCCCCTCTTTGTCAACCCGTGCGGAGGGTCTATGGGCCGCCGATGCACATTCACGGCCTGATTACCGACTCGGCTACCCTCGCCAATCTCTGCACCCGCCTCGCCAACGCGCCGTTCGTCACGGTGGACACCGAGTTCATGCGCGAGAACAGCTACTGGCCCGAACTCTGCCTGATTCAGATCGCCGGCACCGAAGAGGCGGCCGCGATCGACCCCAAGGCGCCGGGATTGGATCTCAAACCGCTGCTCGACCTGCTGGTCGACAACGAGGACGTGCTCAAGGTCTTCCACGCCGGCGGGCAGGATATCGAGATCGTCTACAACCTGACCGGCAAGACGCCGCACCCGCTGTTCGACACCCAGATCGCAGCGATGGCGCTCGGGCAAGGCGAGCAGATCGGCTATTCCAACCTGGTCGACACCTATCTCGGCATCGCCGTCGACAAGGGCGCCCGCTTCACCGACTGGAGCCGCCGTCCGCTCGACACGCGGCAGATCGACTATGCCATCGCCGACGTGACCCATCTTTCGCGGATCTTTCCCAAGATGCTCGAGCGGCTGAAGAAGACCGGACGTGGCGGCTGGCTCGACCAGGAGATGGAGCGGCTCGCCGATCCGGAGAACTACCGCAACGACCCCGACAAGGCCTGGCAGCGCGTCCGCATCTCCAGCCGCAAGGCCGAGGTGCTCGGGCGCCTGAAGGCGATCGCGCGCTGGCGCGAGCTGGAGGCGCAGGGCAAGAACCTGCCGCGCGGCCGCATCGCCAAGGACGAGACGATCGCCGACCTCGCCTCCAATCCGCCGAGGAAGCAGGCCGATCTCGCCAAGGTGCGCGGCCTGTCCGGTTCCTGGGCGGCCAACGACATCGGCGGCCGGCTGATGGAGGCGATCGCCGCCGCCGAGCCGATGGGTGCCGCCGAGCTGCCGCCGCGCGACGAGCGGGGGCCGGCGCTCGGCAAGGAAGGTGCGCTGGTCGCCGATCTCCTCAAGCTGCTGCTCAAGATCCGCGCGCGCGACATCAACGTCGCCGCCCGCCTGCTCGCCCGCACCGACGAGCTCGAGGCGCTCGCGGCCGGTCAGCGCGACAAGCTCCCCATTCTCGAAGGATGGCGCTATGAACAGTTCGGGCACGACGCGCTCGACCTGGTCGAGGGCCGGCTCGGCTTCACCGTGCGAAACGGGAAGCTCAAGATGACGCGAACGGAGGAGGAGGCATGATGCGCAAGGTGGGAATGGTCGCGGTCGCGCTGCTGGCGTCGGGATGCATGGATCACAGACCGACCCCGCTGCCGGGCCCGCGCGAGTGCCGGGCCGGCATGGTCCAGAGCTTCGTCGGACGACAGATGACGCCGCGAGTCCAGTCGCGGCTCCGCCAGCGCAGCCGCGCGGACACGGTCCGCGTCGTGCGGCCGGGCGAGGCGGTGACGATGGACTTCCGTCGCGATCGGCTGACCGTCGACATCGATCGGCGCGGCGTGATCAGGTCGCTGCGCTGCGGCTAGAGTTTGATCCAGCGGGATTGAAGCAAGCCGTTCCCCGGCGAAGGCCGGGGGGCCAGCCGCAAGTCGGTTCGGATGGCAGGATACCGCCGCCTGGTCCGCCGATGCTGGGTTCCGGCCTTCGCCGGGGAACAGATCCAATAAGCCGAATCCGACTCTAGCGCCTACTCCGTTACCAGCAGCTCGGTGCGATCGAAAGCGGCAGCGAGCGCCTTGTGCCGCCGCTCGACCGCTTCGCCATAGAGGCCGCCGTCCCGCTGCCGGACGATCAGCCGGACCGTGTCCTCCGAGAGCGCCAATCGCGTGCGTTCCAGCGGCGCGGCGACGCCGCCCGACAGCCGCTGGCCGAGCCGCATCGCCAGGCCCCAGCGCACCGCCAGCGCCAGCTCGTCATGCGGCGCGAGCCGGCCGATCGGATCGGGCGATTCGGTCCCCCCGCCGAGGCAGGTGAACAGCGCCTGCGCCACCATCGCCCGCCCGCGCGCGTCGATCGCCACCCAGTTGCCGTGGAGTGCGACCTCGACGCCGCGCTCGGCCCGGAACTCGGGGTTCGCCCGCCAGCCGACGTCGGCGAGCAGGCAGGCCATGTGGCGCAGCCGGGCGAGCTCGGCATCCTCGCTCTCGAACAGCGGCGCGATCCAGGCATCGAGCAGGTCGCCGTGCTCGGCGAACCGCCCCAGCCGCCGCCCTTCGTCGCGCGCGGCTGCGATCAGCGGATCCTCGCGCCGTACCGCCTGCGGCAGGCGGGTAAACAGCAGCCCTTCACGCAGACCAAACGCCGAAGCGACCGTGGTGGCGCAGCCGAGCTGACGCAGCAGCGTCGCGAGCAGCGCGGCGGCATCGCCCAGCGTCGGTATCCGCGCGCTCGACAGGTTGGTGATCGCCTTGAGCTTGCCCCTTTCGATATGGCTCAACGTGCGCGTGAGCCGACTGATCTCCTCGGCGGTCATCGCATAGCTGTGGATCACCGGCAGCGGATAGCCGGTCAGGTGCATGTCGAGCCGCACCAGCGCCCGCCACGACCCGCCGACCAGGTAGAGCGGCAGGTCGCTGCCCCTGCCCTTCCATCCCGCCTCCCGCACCAATTTCTCGACGCGGCGCTCCAGCGCGCCCTTGCCCTTGGCGCGGATCGCCGACAGCCGCAGCACGCCGAGCGGGAAGGACACGCGATCGGTGATCGCCCCCGCCACCACGCGTACCAGCTCCAGGCTGCCGCCGCCGAGGTCGCCGACGATGCCGTCGGCGTCGGGGAAGGCCGAGAGCACACCCATGCCCGAGGCGAACGCCTCCTCCTCGCCCGACAGCAGTTCGACCGTCAGCCCGAGCTTCTCGGCCTCCGCGATCAGGTCGCCGCCGTTGGAGGCGTCGCGAACCGCGGCGGTCGCGACGGTGCGCAATTCCGTCACTTCCATCTCGTGCGCCAGCCAAGCGAAACGCTTGAGGGCAAGACGGGCGGCGGCCAGTGCGCCGGCGTCGATCGCGCCGGTCTCCGACAGCGATCGGCCGAGACCGGCCATCACCTTCTCGTTGAACAGCACGGCGGGTAGCCGCTGCGGCCCCTCATAGACGACGAGACGGATCGAATTGGAGCCGATGTCGATGATCCCCGTCCGCACGGTCTGGGACACGGCCGCCTTCTCCGCGCGGCCGCGACGGAACATCAGCGTCGCCATCAGGCGCCGGCCACCGGCTCCGACGCACGCTCGGGGTGCGTCCGGCGGCGGCGTAGCGACAGTTTCGGCACGGCCTCCGAATCGAGCGCCGCGCCGCGCCCCGAGAGCGACGGATTGGTCATGAAATAGCGGTGGAGGTTGAACGGCCGGCTATGGCCGTGATGGACGCGGACGTAGCTGCCGTCGGGCTGGAGTTCCCAGCTCTGCTCATTGTCGATCAGGTTGGCGACCATCACCTGGTCGAGGATCTGGTCGTGCACGGTCGGGTTGAGGATCGGCAGCATGAACTCGACCCGCCGATCGAAGTTGCGCGGCATCCAGTCCGCCGAGGAGATGAACAGCTTGGCGCCGTCGTTGGGCAGCGCTTTGCCGTTGCCGAACGCCCAGATGCGGCTGTGCTCGAGGAAGCGGCCGATCACCGACTTGACGCGGATGTTCTCCGACATGCCGGGCACGCCGGGCTTCAGGCAGCAGATGCCGCGTATCACCAGGTCGATCTCGACGCCGGCGTTCGAGGCCTCGTAGAGCTTCTCGATCACCGCCGGATCGACCACCGAGTTCATCTTGGCCCAGATCGCGGCCGACTTGCCGGCCTGGGCATTGGCGATCTCGCCGTCGATCAGCTCCATCAGGCGGTTACGCAGGTCGCGCGGCGAGTTGGCGAGCAGCTCGAGATGGGTCGGCTCGACATAGCCCGTGACGTAGTTGAAGACCGCCGCCGCATCGCGCCCGATCCGGGCATCGGCGGTGAAGAAGCTGAGATCCGTGTAGATCCGCGCGGTGATCGGGTGATAGTTGCCGGTGCCGAAGTGGCAGTAGGTGCGATAGCCCCCGCCCTCGCGCCGCACGACCATCGAGATCTTGGCGTGGGTCTTCCAGTCGATGAAGCCATAGACCACCTGCACGCCCGCGCGCTCCAGCGCCGAGGCCCACAGCAGGTTCTGCTCCTCGTCGAACCGGGCCTTCAGCTCCACGACGGCGGTCACCGACTTGCCCGCCTCGGCCGCGGCGATCAGCGCATTGATGACGGCGGATTGCTTGCCGGCGCGGTAGAGCGTCTGCTTGATCGCCACCACATCGGGGTCCGAGGCCGCCTGGCGCAGGAAGGACAGCACCACGTCGAACGTCTCGTACGGGTGGTGGACGACGATGTCCTTGGCCCTGATCGCCGCGAAACAGTCGCCGCCATATTCGCGGATGCGCTCCGGGAAACGTGGACTGAACGGTGGAAACTTGAGTTCGGGCCGATCCTCCTCGACCAGCATGGCGAGATCGCCGATGCCCAGGAAGCCGCCGGTCTCGGTCAGGATCGCGTCGCTGCCGCCGAGCTCGTCCTTGAGCACGCCTTCCAGCTCCGCGCCGATCCCCGTCTCCATCTCCAGCCGGATCACCCGGCCGCGGCGGCGGCGCTTGATGGCGGTGCGGAAATAGAGGACGAGATCTTCCGCCTCCTCCTCCAGTTCGATGTCGCTGTCACGCAAGATGCGGAAGGAGGCGGCTCCCTTCACTTCGTAACCAGGGAAAAGCTGCGCAGAGAATCGCTTAAGCAGAGTTTCTACCGTCACATAACAAGCCCGTCCGCCCGGCAGGCGTACGAATCGCGGCGTGCTCGCCGGTAGCAGCACCAGCTCGCGGATCGGCTCGCCGTCCGACAGGCGAACGAGATCGAATACCACGCTCGACCCCTTGTTCGGGATGAACGGAAACGGGTGCGCCGGATCGAGCGCCTGCGGCGTCAGGATCGGAAACACCTGTTCGCGGAAATGCGTTTCCAGCCATTCGCCGGTCTTGCCGTCGATCTCCTCGGCGTCGAGCACGTCGATGCCGGCGTCCTCCAGCTCGCGCTGCAGGTCACGCCAGACCGCCTGCTGGTTGTCGACCAGCGCGTCTGCCTCGGCGACGATCGCGGCGAGCTGCTGCCCGGGCGTCAGTCCGTCGGGCGAGCGCTGTTCGACGTTCTGGAGCTGCTGGCCCTTGAGGCCGGCGACGCGGACCATGAAGAACTCGTCGAGGTTCGAACCCGAGATCGACAGGAACCGCAGCCGCTCGAGCAGCGGATGCGCCGGATTGGTCGCCTCCTCCAGCACGCGGCGGTTGAAGGCGAGCCAGGACAGTTCACGGTTGAAGTAGCGGCTGCGGTCCCCGGCGGGACTGTCCTCGATCTCGCGAACGGTGGCGGTGGCGGCGGCGTGAGTCACAGAAGCTCCGTCGGCTGCGTGCCGGCCCTCTCTGGCAGAAGTCCGGCTTCAGACAAGGCGGCGCGTACCATGGGAATCGATAATTTTCGTGTCCGCCGGTGATCGGCCGTTTCCTCGATGCGATCGACAACGCGCAGGACAGCGAGATGGCTGCGCTCGACCCGCCTCACGAGCCAGGCGATGAGGTCCGGCCGCGCGTCGAGCTCGCGGCGATCGAAGAGGTAGCGGAGCAGCTCGGGCATCAGCGCATCGTCAGGCGGGCCGAGCCGTAGCATCGGGCTCGCCGCCAGTCGCGATCTCAGGTCCGGCAGGCGCACCGCCCATTCGGGCGGCGCCGCGTCGGCGACGATCAGCAGCGGCCGGCGTTCGGTCTGCGCGCGATTCCAGGCATGGAAGATCTCGGTCTCGCTCACTCGTTCGGCATCGTCGATCATCGTGCCGCCGGTCTTGGCGACGAACATGCGCGCGAGCAGGCTGCGTCCGGACTTGCGCGGACCGACCAGCAGCGCCGCCATCACCGGCCAGGTGCCCCAATGCTCGATCGCATGGACCGCCCGTGCGTTCGATTCACTGACCAGAAACTCGTCCTCGCGGTTGACCGCGGGCTTGGGGAGCGGGAGGTCGAACTGATCCGGCGTCATCCGCCGTTGGGACTTGAGGTTGCGGTGGGCGTCGGCGTCGGCGCCGCGGGTGCCGCCGCTCCCCGGCGGCGGATGCGCAGCGTCGTGCCCGATCCCTGCACGCTCCAGCCGCGGCTCTCGAGCGAGGTCCTGAGTACATTCACGTCGCCATTGTAGGTCACGCGCATCACCGAGACGCCGCCGAGCGCCAGGCTGATCGTCGTCGCGGAGCTCACGCCGGGCACGCTCCGGATCGCGGCCTCGCCCGCGTTTACGGATCCGGCCGAGGGCGTGTCGAACTGAATCGCGACCGACGTTCCGCCACCCGCCGGAGTGGCGGTGTCGATCGGCAGGTCCTCGATCGGCATCGCCGCTTCGGGCGTCGGAGTCGCCTCCGGCATCGGCGGCGGCGACAGCAGCGCATCGGTACGCAGCAGCCCGCCTTGAAGCGCGTCCTGATAGGCGCGATCAAGCCGCGCCACGCCCTCGTCGAGCAGCGCCGGCAAGCCGTCGCCGTTCTCCACCCGCAGCGTAAAGCTGGTCAGCAGCCGCCGGTCGGGTCCGTGATAGGCGAAGAACGCCGCCTGGATCGGCCCGTTCGGCCATAGACGGTTGAGCCGCACTTCCGGCATCAGCACGTCATTGGCGCCATACTGGTTGAGGATCGTCCGCCACCAGCCGCGCCCGCGCCGCTCGGTCTGGCCGACGTTGAGCAGCAAGGGATCGGCGCCGGTACCGACCGGGCGCACGTAATCGATCACGCTGTTGCCGGTACGGTAGCGCGCCCAGGCCTGCTGCCATGGCGTCGCACGTTCGAACACCTGGCCGGTGCCGCCCGACCACATCACCGGGATCACCAGCATCGGCGCCGAGCGGGTGAATTGGGTCGCGACGCCCAGGATCCCGCCTGCGCGGGCACGATTGAACAGCACACCGAGCTTGGCGATGTAGCGGGTCGGTCCGATCTGCTCGTTCTCGACGACGACGCCGGTCACGATCGAATCGAGCGTACCGTCGGCCAGCTGGCTCGGCCGGCCGGTCAGCCGCTGCGACAGCAGCGTCCAACCCTTGCGCTGCGCGAGGCGCCAGCCGTTGATTCGCGCGGTATCGGCGTCCTTGGCGGCGACGTCGACGCTGATGCCGCCGACCTCGAAATCGCCCGAGCTGTCGATCGGGGCCGCGCCCCGGTCGCCCCCTTCGATCTGCGCGTAGAGCGCCGCGCCGCCCGTCAGCAGCGCCATCGCAAGGATCAGTCCGGACGTGCGAAGGGAAGGAAGACGCGCTGCCATGCGCCGCCCTTTTGGCGAAGCGGGCGTGGAAATCCAAGCGGCTTGTCGATAGGGCGCACGATATGACGAGCTATACCTATGCCGATACCGGCGTTTCGATTGCAGCCGGAAACGCGCTGGTGCGGGCGATCGCCCCGCTGGCCAAAGCCACCCGCCGTCCCGGCGCCGATGCCGAGCTGGGCGGATTCGGCGGCGTGTTCGACCTCAAGGCAGCCGGCTTCACCGATCCGCTGCTGGTCGCGGCCAACGATGGCGTCGGTACCAAGCTCAAGCTCGCGATCGAATATGACGCACACGATGGCGTCGGCATCGATCTGGTCGCGATGTGCGCCAACGACCTGATCGTCCAGGGCGCCGAACCCTTGTTCTTCCTCGACTATTACGCAAGTGGGAAGCTCGATGTCGCAGTAGCCGAGCGCGTGATCGCCTCGATCGCTGAGGGCTGCCGCCAGGCCGGCTGCGCCTTGATCGGCGGCGAGACGGCGGAGATGCCGGGCATGTATGCCGACGGCGACTATGACCTCGCCGGCTTCTGCGTCGGCGCGGTCGAGCGCGACGCGCTGCTGACCGGCGACCGCGTCGCGGCGGGCGACGTGATCCTCGGCCTCGCCTCCTCCGGCGTTCATTCCAACGGCTTCAGCCTCGTGCGCCGTCTCGCCGCCGACAGGGGCTGGAAGCTCGACCGCCCCGCCCTGTTCGACCATGAGGTCCGCCTGATCGACGTGTTGATGGCGCCGACGCGGATCTACGTCGCCAGCCTGCTCCCGCTCTTGCGCGCGAAGCGCATCCACGGCCTCGCCCACATCACCGGCGGCGGCCTGCTCGAGAACGTCCCGCGCGTGCTCCCCGCAGGCTGCCACGCCCGTATCGACGCCGATGCCTGGGAGCAGCCCCGCCTGATGGCCTTCCTCCAGGCGCAGGGCGCGATCGAGCCCGAGGAGATGGCACGCACCTTCAACTGCGGCGTCGGCATGGCGGTGGTGGTGGCGCCGACCGAGGCCGATTTGATCCGGGAAGCGCTGGAGGCTGTCGGCGAGACGGTCTTCACCATCGGCGCCGTCGAGGCAGGCGAGCGCGGCTGCACCGTCCGCGGCTCCGCCGGCACCTGGAGCGCTCGCGCCGACTGGTCCGCGACGCACCATGGCTAGTATCCGTGCCCCGGCGAAGGCCGGGGCCCAGCCTCCCACCGCAAGCAACTGGGCCCCGGGCTTCGCCGGGGCACGTTCGTGAGACGCAGGGTCGGCGTCCTCATCTCGGGGCGCGGATCGAACATGCGGGCGCTGACCGAAGCGACTCGCGAGCCCGCTTGTCCCTATGAGATCGCGCTGGTCGCCTCCGACAAGGCCGATGCGCCCGGTCTCACCTGGGCGCACGAGCAGGGAATTGCCACCTTCGCCGCACCCAAGGGCAAGGCCGAGCGCGAGGCCGCGATCGATGCCGCACTCCGGTCCGCCGGCGTCGAGGTGATCGCGCTCGCCGGCTATATGCGCCTGCTTTCCGACGAATTCGTCGCGCGCTGGCGCGGGCGAATCGTCAACATCCATCCATCCTTGTTGCCCATTTACAAGGGGCTGGAGACGCACGCCCGCGCGATCGCGGCCGGTGACAGCGAGGCTGGCTGCTCGGTCCACATCGTCACCGAGGAGCTCGACGGCGGCGAGGTGCTGGGTCAGGCGCGCGTGCCCATCCTGCCGGGCGACACGCCCGAATCGCTTGCACGGCGCGTGCTGAAGGAGGAGCATCGGCTCTATCCCAAGGTATTGGCCGAGTTCGTGATGCGATGAGCCCCGACTATCCCGCCGACCTGGAGCGCCTCCGCGCGATCGCGCTGGCGCTGCCCGAGACCGCCGAGCGGCTGTCGCACGGCTCGCCCGGCTTCCACATCGTCAAGGGCAAGTTCTTCGCCTACATCTGGCACAACCACCACAACGACGGCGAGACCGCGGTGATGGTCAAGACCACCGGCCGCGACGAGCAGGCGATGCTGATCGAGGCCGATCCCGACTTCTACTATGCCCCGCCCTATCTCGGCCCCTCCGGCTGGGTGGCGATGCGGGTCGGCCGGCCCGATACCGACTGGGACCGGATCGGCGACCGCGTCGCGATCAGCTGGGAGCTGGTCGCGCCGCGCCGGTTGCTGGAGGCGGGCGGACGATGAGCGAGACCAAGACCGCAGCCGAGAAGGCCGAGGACCGCGCAATCCGCCGCCGCTGGATCAGCATCGGCGAGGGGGTGGCGGTCGCCGGCGTGCTGATCGCCGCCGGATCGCTGTATCTGAGCTGGTCGGAGAAGCGCGAGACCGCGGCGGAACGCCAGGCGGAAAAGGCCGAGGAGGCGCGCAGGGCCACGACCATTACCTTCGTCGGTAAGCCGGACGGCGACGACCTGACGCTCGCCGATCCCACGCATCCGGGCGTCGCCAGCATCGACGTCAGCTTCCCGCGCGCGCTGGGCGCGCCGGTGCAGACAGCGGTGCTGGAGCCGCGGATCGAGGCCGGATGGATCCGCAAGCCCCTGCTGGATGCGACCGACGGCGGCCCCGACAGGGTGCAGGGGCGCTTGCCGGTGCTGATCGCAGCCGCGGTCAGCGGCGACAATGGCCAAGGCGCCGACCGCGCGATCTACGATGTCGTGTTCGAGACCGAAGGACGGACCTTCGGCGGCCGCGGCCTCAAGCTGAAGGGTGTACTGTTGCGCCAGCGCGTCGGCGCTCGCGACGCGACCGCCCGCCTCGATCAGCTTTGGGCGACCGAGGCGAGACGATTGGCGGGGCTCAGGAAGAAATAAACTGTGCTCCTGCGCAGGCAGGAGCCTTGGCCTCACCGGAGTCGTTCGCGATCCAATGCTCCCGCCTTCGCAGGAGCACAGAGCGCATGGACCTCAGCCGACGATCTCTTCCGGCGTGAAGAAGAAGGCGATCTCGATCGCGGCATTCTCGTCCGAATCGGAGCCATGGACCGAGTTCGCCTCGATCGACTCGGCAAGCTCCTTGCGGATCGTGCCAGGCTCGGCATTGGCCGGGTTGGTCGCGCCCATGATGTCGCGGTTGCGCTGCACGGCGTTCTCACCCTCGAGCACCTGCACCACTACCGGGCCCGAGGTCATGAAGGCGACGAGGTCGTTGAAGAACGGCCGCTCCTTATGGATCGCATAGAAACCCTCGGCCTGCTCCTTGGTCATGCGGATGCGCTTGGACGCGACGACGCGAAGGCCTGCCTCCTCCAGCATCTTGGTGACCGCGCCGGTCAGGTTGCGGCGGGTGGCATCGGGCTTGATGATCGAGAACGTCCGGGTCGCGGCCATGGCCGTGCGGCTCCTGTGGTCTGGTGATGGTGGAAAACTGGCGCCGCCCTAGTCGGAGGGAGAGGCGAATGCAACCAACAGCCTTAAGGTCATCTGGTTGAGCTAAACCACCGTATTCCCGCGAAGGCGGAATCCATTCTGGCTGAGCATAGCGGGATTCACAGGCTTCAGCGGCAATGGATTCCCGCCTTCGCGGGAATGACGATTGCGTTGGGAAGCGACGCTAACCGAAGGAATGCAAGTTCACGCCGCCTGCTGCCAGCGGCCGTTCTCGTCCTGCTTCCAGTAGCGCCGCTCGACTCCCTCGCGGCCGGCGAGCTCCTTCCACGCCAGCCGCGCCGCCGCGACGCTGTCGGCATCGAAGAAATGGAACGTCCGGTCGAAGCCGAGCGCCTCCTCCCGCCATATCCCGTCCGCCAGCGCGACGTTGCGCGCACCATTTCCCGCCTCGGCGGCGGCGGCGATCAGGACCGGCTGCGCGCTCTCGTCTCCGTTGCCGGCCTGAGCATGAGGCAGGAAGCTTTCGGGCGAGTAGGTCCAAAGCAGCCGGTCGAGCCCGGCGCGCTGCGCCTCCCCTTCCGCCACGATCAGCAGCCGCCCGCCGCCTTCCACCACCCGCTCGGCGATGCGCGGGAGCACCCGCTCCAGCGGCGCGATGGTCAGGTGGTAGAAATCGACTTGCATCAACCCTCGAAATTGTCGCGCACGAACCGATCGAGCAGCCGGACGCCGAATCCCGTCGCGCCCTTGTCGAAGGTGGTGCCCGCTTTGTCCGCCCACACCATGCCGGCGATGTCGAGATGCGCCCATTTGACGCCCTCGTCGACGAAGCGCTGGATGAACTGCGCCGCGGTGATCGACCCGGCACCGCGCGGGCCGACGTTCTTCATGTCGGCGATCGGGCTGTCGATCAGCTTGTTGTAGGCCTCGCCCAGCGGGAGGCGCCACAACAGGTCGCCGCTCGCCTTGCCCGCCGCGAGGAGCTGGTCGGCGAGGGCATCGTCGTTGGCGAACAGCCCGGCATGTTCGTTGCCCAGGCTGATGATCATCGCGCCGGTGAGCGTGGCGAGATCGACGATCGTCCCCGGCTTGTGCACCTTCTGCACCCAGGTGATCACGTCGCACAGCACCAGCCGTCCCTCGGCGTCGGTGTTGATCACCTCGATCGTCTGCCCGGACATCGAGGTGACGACGTCGCCCGGACGCTGGGCATTGCCGTCGGGCATGTTCTCGACCAGGCCGCACACGCCGATGACGTTGGCCTTGGCCTTGCGCAGCGCCAGCGCCTTCATCGTGCCGACGACGGCGCCCGCGCCGCCCATATCCCACTTCATGTCCTCCATGCCGGCGCCCGGCTTCAATGAGATGCCGCCGGTGTCGAAGGTCACGCCCTTGCCGACCAGCGCCAGCGCCGGATCGCCTGCACCCGCCCCGCTCCACTTGAGCGCCAGCACCCGCGCCTCACGCACCGAACCTTGGCTGACGCCGAGCAGCGCGCCCATGCCGAGCTCGGTCATCTCGGCCTCGCCCAACACGGTGATCTCCAGCCCCAGCCCGTCGATCGAGGCGAGCACGCGCGCGACGAAGCTCTCCGGATAGACGATGTTGGCGGGCTCGGTGACCAGCGCGCGGGTCAGGGCGAGGCCCTCGGTCACTGCATCCTGCGCGCTCCAGGCGGCATCGGTGCCGTCGGGCGCGTGGACCAGCGCCACTTCGGTCAGGGTCGGGCGCTGCTTGTCGGAGAGCTTGGTGCGGTAGACGTCGTGGCGCCATCCGCGCTGCGCCACCGCTGCCGCGAAGCGCGCCGCGGCCTTGGCGGTCGGCGCTGATTCGAGGCTGGCGAAATCGACCGCGACCTGGGTGACGCCGCCGACCAGGAAGCGTGCGGTGAGCGCGCCGCCCGCCTTCTCCCAGTCGGGCTCGTTGCCGGCGCCGATGCCGATCAGGGCGACGCGGCGGACGCCGCCGCCGCCGGGCACGAAGAACTCGCCGATCGCGCCCGTTTCACCGTCGAAGCGGGCCGCGCCCGCCGCCTCTGTCACCAGCCGGCGCGCCGCATCGTCGAGCATGTCGAGCTTCGCCTGCCCCAGCCCGTCCTTCGCGACTGGCAGCGCCAGAACCGAAACATCGACGGGCAGCGAGTTGAGCAGGTGAATCTTCATCTGAGGTCCCATGAGCAGCTGGAGCCATATACGGCGGGGAAAGCTTGTGCTCTCTTAGGGCGATGCGCCAAGAGGGCAAGCCGGACCGACGTTGCGATGGCCCACGGCCTGCGATAGGGCCGGCCGCCGGCCGTTCGCCGGCCGTTGTGGAGACGCCTAGTCAAGTGACCCGAACCGCCCTGTTGTTGTCCGGCGCTTTCGGCCTGTCGCTTCTCGCCTTGCCGGCGACCGCGCAGGAGCTGCAGGATCGCCCCGTGCAGCCGGCGCCTCCTCCGGAAACGCCGGCGCCGGCCGATCCCGAGCAGATCCAGTTCAGCGCCGACACGCTCGAATATGACAACAATACCGATACGGTGACGGCGACCGGCGACGTGCGCCTCTACCGCGAGGGCAATCGGCTGCGCGCGGACAAGGTGGTGTGGAACCGCAAGTCCGGCCAGGTCGTCGCCACCGGCAACATCGCCGCGACCAATCCCGAAGGCGATGTCGCCTATGGCGACCATATCGAGCTGACCGACACGCTGAAGGACGGCGTGATCGAGAACATGCTGGTCGTGCTCGACCAGGGCGGCCGCATCGCCGCCCGCCGCGGCGTCCGCGATGCCGGCGGCGTCATCATCGTCGACCAGGCCGCCTACAGCCCCTGCGACGTCGTCGCTTCCAACGGCTGCCCCAAGGAGCCGTCGTGGAAGATCAGCGCGGTGCGCGTCGTCTACGATCCCGCGCTTGGCCGCATCAAGTACAAGGGCGCCAAGCTCTCGCTGTTCGGCCTGCCGGTGATCCCGCTGCCGACCTTCTCGCATCCGATCGGCGGCAAGAGCGACGACGGCTTCCTGACGCCCGACATCCGGCTTGATCGGGTGAACGGGCTCGAGATCGCCGTCCCCTATTATTTCAACTTCAGCGACAGCCGCGATCTCACGATCACGCCGCACGTCTTCACCGATGCGCTGCCGCTGATGCAGGCCGAATATCGCCAGCTCGATTCGCTCGGCGCCTTCCGCATCGGCGGCTACGCCACCTACAGCCGGCGCAGCGACGATCTCGCTTCGGGCGGTACGACGCTCAGCAGCGAGAACGCTTTCCGCGGCTATATCGACAGCGCCGGCCGTTATCAGCTCTCGCCCGAATGGAGCATCAGCGAGTCGATCCGCCTCGCCACCGACCGCACCTTCCTGCGCCGCTACGACATTTCGCGCGACGACCGGCTGCGCAGCACCGTGCGTGTCGAGCGGATCGATGCGGATAGCTATTTCGCGATCACCGGCTGGTCGGTGCAGACGCTGCGCCTCACCGGCGACCAGGGGATGCAGCCGATCGCCCTGCCCGAGATCGACTATCGCCGCCGCTTTGACGACGGCCTCGTCGGCGGCCGCTTCGAGCTCCAGCTCAACAGCCTCGCCCTCAGCCGCAGCGAGGGCCAGGACACCCAGCGCGCCTTCGCCTCGATGCGCTGGGACTTGAGGCGCGTCACCGACTGGGGCCAGCAGGTGACCTTCACCGCCTATGCCCGCGGCGACGTCTACAACACGCGCGACGTGCTCTCGACCGCGGTGGAGAACTACCGCGGCGACGAAGGCTTCTCGACCCGCGCGATCGGCGCGCTGGCGGTCGACGTGCAATGGCCGTTCATCGGCAGCGCGTTCGGCGGCACCCAGCGGATCACGCCGCGCATCCAGATGGTGGTCGCGCCCAAGCTCGCCAATCTCTCGATCCCCAACGAGGACGCCCGCGCGGTCGACCTCGAGGATTCGAACCTGTTCGCGCTCAACCGCTTCCCCGGTTACGACCGGTTCGAGGATTCGACGCGCTTCACCTATGGGCTCGACTATGCGCTCGACCTTCCCGGCTTCGCGCTGGACGCCAACGTCGGCCAGAGCTACCGCCTGAGCCAGCGACCCTCGATCCTGCCCGACGGGACCGGCCTGTCCGACCGCTTCTCCGACATCGTCGGCCGGACGACGCTCCGCTATCGCGACTTCGTCAGCCTCACCCACCGCTACCGTCTCGACAAGGACAACTTCGCGGTGCGGCGCAACGAGATCGACGCGACGATCGGCGGTCGCCAGACTTATGTGCTGCTCGGTTATCTGCGCCTCAACCGCAACATCGACACGCTTGAGGATCTGCAGGATCGCGAAGAGGCGCGGGTCGGCGGGCGCGTGAAGTTCCAGAGATTCTGGTCGGTATTCGGATCGGCGACGGTCGACCTCACCGACCGCGCCGAAGATCCTACCTCCCTGTCCGACGGCTTCGAGCCTGTGCGCCACCGCCTCGGCTTCGCCTATGAGGACGATTGTCTCAAACTTGGCCTGACATGGAAGCGCGATTATCAGAACACCGGCGACGCGCGGCGCGGCAACAGCTACCTGTTGACCCTATCGTTCAAGAACCTGGGCCGCTAAGCCTCGGTTCAGCCTCAATCTGATTTTAGGCAGCGTCGCGACGTGCGCCTATTGGACTTACGGGAAAGCAGCAGTTGGTGAAGATCATTGTTCTGAAGACGGCGGCGATCGCCGCGACCCTCGCCGCGGCGGGGGCGCTCGCGGCGCAGACGGTGCCGGACGACAATCAGGAGACGCCGAGCACCGGACTCGACCTGCCGTCGAACCTCCAGATCTTCGGCAAGGTGGACCCCAACGTCCGCAAGCCGACCGCGATCGTCAATGATACGGTGATCACCGGTACCGACGTCGATCAGCGCGTGGCGATGATCCTGGCGCTCAACCAGTACAAGCCCAGCCCCGAGGAGCTCGATCGGCTGAAGCTGCAAGTGCTGCGCGGCCTCATCGACGAGACGCTCCAGATCCAGGAGGCCAAGTCGCGCGAGATCACCGTCACGCCGGCCGAGATCGATCAGAGCCTCGCCCGCGTCGCGCGCAACTTCAAGCAGACCCCGACCCAGTTCGCCGCCTACCTCAGGTCGGTCGGCTCGTCCGACCGCTCGCTCCGCCGCCAGATCGAGGGCGAGCTCGCCTGGAACCGCCTGCTGCGCAGCCGCGTCGCGCCGTTCATCAACGTCGGCGACGAAGAGGTGAAATCGATCCTCGACCGCCTCAAGGCGTCGCAGGGCGTCGAGGAATATCACCTCAAGGAAATCTATCTGTCCACCACGCCCGAGCGGCAGCAGGAGGTCTTCGCCAACGGCCAGAAGATGATCCAGCAGATGCGCCAGGGCGCGCCGTTCGAATATTTCGCGGCGAACTTCTCGGAGGCCTCGACGCGCGCCAAGCAGGGTGATCTCGGCTGGATCCGACTCGCGACCCTGCCGGATTCGCTGCAGGCAGCCGCCACCCAGCTGGACATCGGTCAGATTGCAGGACCGATCGAGGTGCCGGGCGGCTTCTCGATCCTCTACCTCGTCGACAAGCGGAAGATCGGAATGCCCGATCCGCGCGACGCGCGGCTGAACCTCCGCCAGCTTTCGATCAAGTTCCCGGCCGGCACCACCGAGGCGCAGGCAACCCAACGCACCTCGGCCTTCGCCGCCGCCATCCAGGGGATCCGGGGTTGCGGCGACGTGACCAAGGTGGCGGCCGACATCGGCGCCGAGGTGGTCGACAACGACTCGGTCACCATCCGCCAGCTGCCGCCGCAGCTCCAGGACATCCTGCTGAAGCTCCAGGTCGGCCAGGCGACGCCGCCGTTCGGTTCGCCGCAGGACGGCGTGCGCACGCTGGTGCTGTGCGGCCGCGACGACCCCCAGACCGCTGCCATGCCCGATCCCGAGCAGGTGCAGGCCCAGCTCGAGGAGCAGCGCGTCAATCTGCGCGCCCAGCGCATGTTGCGCGACCTGAGGCGCGACGCTGTCGTCGAGTATCGGTGACGGCATGAACGCGGAGCCCTCGATGCGCGTCGCTCCGCTCGCCGTCTCGATGGGCGATCCGGCCGGGGTGGGACCGGAGATCATCGCCAAGGCCTGGGCGGCGCGCGAGCCGCACCGGCTGCCGCCGTTCTTCGCCGTGGGCGACGTGCGCGCGATCGAAGCGATATGGTCGGGACCGGTCCGCAGGATCGACTCGCCGACGGACGCGGCGGCGGTGTTCGACGAGGCGCTGCCGGTGATCTCGGTCGCCGATGCAGGCGAGATCACACCCGGCCGGCCCGATCTCGACTCGGCCCGCTGCGCGCTCGAATCGCTCGAGCTGGCGGTCGGCCTCACCCGCTCGGGCGCGGCGAGTGGGCTGGTGACGGGTCCCGTCTCCAAGGCGCAGCTCTATCGCATCGGCTTCACCCACCCCGGCCAGACCGAGTTCGTCGCCGAACGCTGCGGCATCGCCAAGCAGAATGCGGTGATGATGCTCGCCGGGCCGACGCTGCGCGTGGTGCCGATCACCACCCATATCCCGCTCGCCGAGGTGACGAACCACCTCTCGATCGAGCTGATCGTCGCCAAGGCCCAGGCGACCGCACGCGGCCTCTCCCGCAATTTCGGGATCGAGCGCCCGCGCCTCGCCTTCGCCGGCGTCAACCCGCACGCGGGCGAAGGCGGCGCGATCGGGCGGGAGGAGATCGAGCTGATCGAACCCGCGATCGCGCGTCTGATCGAAGAGGGCATCGACGCCGTCGGCCCCTTCGCCGCCGACAGCATGTTCCACGCCCGCGCGCGTGCCGGCTATGACGCGGCACTCTGCTGCTACCATGATCAGGCGCTGATCCCGCTCAAGGCGCTGCATTTCGACGAAGGCGTCAACATGACGCTGGGCCTGCCGATCGTGCGCACCTCGCCCGATCACGGCACCGCCTTCGGCATCGCCGGCCAGAACATCGCCGAGCCGGGTGCGATGACCGCCGCGATCGGCCTCGCCGCCGAGGCGGCCGCGCGCCGCGCCGCCCAGCACCAGCCGACTTGAGCGCCCTCCCCCCTCTTCGTGAGGTCGTGGCGCGCTACGGCCTCAGCGCCAGCAAGGCACTCGGCCAAAACTTCCTGTTCGATGGCCAGCTCCTCGCGCGCATCGCCGCGGTGCCGGGCGATCTTGATGGACAGGAGGTGCTGGAGATCGGCCCGGGTCCCGGCGGCCTCACCCGCGCGCTGCTCGCCGCCGGCGCAGGGGTGACGGCGATCGAGCGCGACCGCCGGTGCCTCCCGGCGCTCGCCGAGCTTTCCGACGCCTATCCGGGCAAGCTCAAGGTGATCGAAGGCGACGCGCTGGAGATCGAGGCGCCCGCGCTGTTCGCGGGCAAGCCCCACATCGTCGCCAACCTGCCCTACAACGTCGGCACCGCGCTGCTGGTCGGCTGGCTGTCGGCCAGTTGGCTGCCATGGTGGCGGAGCCTGACGCTGATGTTCCAGAAAGAGGTCGCCGACCGTATCGTCGCCAGGTCCGGCGACGATGCCTACGGCCGCCTTGCCGTGCTGGCGCAGTGGCGCTCGACCGCGCGGATCGCGATGCCGGTCCACCGCTCCGCCTTCACGCCGCCGCCGAAGGTGATGTCGGCGGTGGTCCATATCACGCCGCGCGAGGCGCCGGAGGGTGTCGAGCTCGGCAAGCTGGAGGCCCTGACCGGCGCGGCCTTCGGCCAGCGACGCAAGATGCTGCGCCAGAGCCTGCGCAGCGTGTCCGGCGCACTGGAGACGCTCGATCGGCTCGGCATCGATCCCACCCGCCGCGCCGAGACCGTCAGCGTCGACGAATTCGTGGCGCTGGCGCGCGCGCTGAGTTAATCCATTCCGTCATCCCGGCCTTCGCCGGGATCTCAGGCGAAGGCGCGATACGGCACGAGATCCCGGCTTCTGCCGGGATGAGGGAATGGGGCTTCAGTTCTTCGCGACCGTGTTCGGCTTGACCGGCGTCGTCTGCGCTGCCGTCACCGGGGGCCCCTTGGCGATCGAGGCGGCAAGCGTCGTCGCGTCCGGACAGGCGCTCTTGGCGCACAGCTTGCGGATCTTCGCGAGATTCTCCTTTGCCCGCTCGACCGCTCCCTTGGCGACCAGCGCCTCACCCTGACCACGCAGCGCCGCGACATCGTTGGGTTCGAGCAGCAGCGCCTCGCGGTAGAGGCGGATCGCCTTGCCGTCGAGCTTCTGCGTCCGCGCGATCTCGGCAAGCACGATGAAACCCTGACGGTTGCGCGGATCGACCGCGAGCGCCGTCTCGATCAGATCGGTCGCGCCCTGGAGATTGCCCGCCGCGCGCGCCGCCCTGCCCTTTTCGAGCAGCGTCATCGAGCGTGGATCGATCTGATCGTCGGGCCGCTGGCCATGCAGCGCGGTCGAGACGGTGAGCAGGGTGAGGCCAAGCGCGGCCGCAACCGAGGTGTAACGCATGACGGACTCCCAGAGGGGCATTTGCCGAAAGGCTAGCACGGGCGAATCAGCCGCGCGACAAAAAAGCCGTCGGTTCCATCGTGGTGCGGGGTGAGTCGGAGGCCCGGACCGCGCGGACGACCGACAGGCAACGAGAACGGTTCCGTCGTCCAGCCGGGGTGACGGGCGAGGAAAGCCTCAACCTGCCCCGCGCCCTCGGCGTCGAGCAGCGAGCAGACGACATAGGTGAGCGTTCCGCCCGGCCGCACCAGCGCCGCGCCGACATCGAGCACATGCGCCTGCGTCGCGACGCGCCGCTCGATCCGCGCCGGAGTCAGCCGCCAGCGCGCCTCGGGGTTGCGCCGCCAGGTGCCGGTCCCCGTGCAGGGCGCATCGACCAGCACCGCGTCCGTGCCGTCGAGGAGATCGGCGAGCATCGCCACTTCCCGCCCCGGATCGAGCAGGCGCATCTCGGCGATCGTCACCCCGGCCCGCTCCGCCCGCGGTGGTAACTTGGACAGGCGCGACCGGTCGACGTCGCAGGCGATAATCCGTCCCTGGTTCTCCATTGCCGATGCGAGCGCCAGCGTCTTGCCGCCGCCGCCGGCGCAGAGATCGACCACCGTCATCCCCGGCCGGGCCTGGGCCGCCAGCGTGACGAACTGGCTTCCCGCATCCTGCACCTCGACTGCGCCGACAGAGGCATCGACGTTCGTGCCCGCTGCCAGCCTCAGCCCATCCGGCAATCCCGGGATTGCATCGCCGGCAGGAAGGTCCGCAGGCGCCCGCAGGCGATTGATCCGGACGTCGAGCGGCGCACGCGCGACCAGCGCCGCGCGCTCCTCTTCCGGAATGCCGGATTGCTCCAGCACGATCTCCAGCCAGTGCGGCGCGACCCCGGGCTCCGCAACGGCTTCGCCCGACGCGATCGGCGCCGGCCCATGCCTGGAACCGTCGAACATGGCCGCGACGTCGGGATTGCGGCCGGCGAGCAGCAGCATCGCCGCCCGTCCGCTTTCCGGCCGCTCGCCGGCGAGGCGGATCGCATCATAGACCAGCTCGCGCACCGCCCGCCGGTCCTTGGAACCGGCATAGCGCCGCTCGGCGAAATAGCGCGCGACCAGCGTGTCCGCCGCCGCCCCCGCATCACGCGCTGCGGCGATGATGAGGTCGAGCAGCTCGATCGCCGCCTGGGTACGCGCGGCGGGAGTCATAACTCACCGAGTCGGATAATTGGGCGCCTCGCGCGTGATGGCGACGTCGTGGACATGGCTCTCTCGCAGGCCGGCGTTGGTGATGCGAACGAACTTCGCGCGCTGCTGTAGCTCGGCGATCGTATGCGAGCCGGTATAGCCCATCGCCGCCTTCACGCCGCCGACGAGCTGGTGGATGACGTCGCGCGCCGGTCCCTTGAACGGCACCTGACCCTCGATGCCTTCGGGCACCAGCTTGAGCTGGTCCTTGATGTCCTGCTGGAAATACCGGTCGGCCGATCCTCGCGCCATCGCGCCGACCGAGCCCATGCCGCGGTACGACTTATAGGCGCGCCCCTGGTAGAGGAAGGTCTCGCCCGGCGCCTCTTCGGTGCCGGCGAGCAGCGATCCGATCATCACGCTCGATGCGCCTGCCGCCAAAGCCTTGGCGATGTCGCCCGAGGTGCGGATGCCGCCGTCGGCGATCACCGGCACGTCCGACTTGGCCGCTTCCTCGGCGGCGTTCATCACCGCGGTGAGCTGCGGCACGCCGACGCCGGCCACCACGCGCGTGGTGCAGATCGAGCCGGGTCCGATGCCCACCTTTACCCCGTCCGCCCCTGCATCGATCAGCGCGCGCGTCGCCTCGCCGGTGGCGACGTTCCCGGCGACCACCTGCACCCGGTTCGAGCGCGCCTTCACCCGCTCGACCGCGCGCGCGACGTCGCGGTTATGCCCATGCGCGGTGTCGATCACGATCAGGTCGACCTCGGCGGCGATCAGCGCCTCGGTGCGTTCGAAACCCTTGTCACCGACCGTGGTCGCCGCGGCGACGCACAGCCGCCCGGCCTCGTCCTTGGTCGCCTCGGGATAGAGCACCGCTTTCTCGATGTCCTTGACGGTGATGAGGCCGATGCAGCGATAGTCGTCGTCGACCACCAGCAGCTTCTCGATGCGGCGCTGGTGGAGCAGGCGCCGCGCCTCGTCCTGGCTGACGCCCTCGCGCACCGTGGCGAGATTGTCGCGCGTCATCAGCTCGCGCACCGGCTGGCCCGGATTGCCGGCGAAACGCACGTCGCGGTTGGTGAGAATGCCGACCAGCTTCCCGCCGGGCTCGGTCACCGGGATGCCGCTGATGCGATGGCGCTCCATGAGCGCCTGCGCCTCGCTCAAGGGCGCATCCGGCCGGATCGTGATCGGATTGACGACCATCCCGCTCTCGAAGCGCTTGACCGCCGTGACCGCGGCGACCTGCTCCTCGATCGACAGGTTGCGGTGGAGCACGCCGATACCACCCAGCTGCGCCATCACGATCGCCATCGCGCCCTCGGTCACCGTGTCCATCGCCGAGGAGAGGACCGGGATGTTGAGGCTCAGGCTGCGACTGACCCGGGTGCGGGTGTCGGCCTGGCTCGGCAGCACTTCGGATTCGGCGGGCAGCAGCAGGACATCGTCGAAGGTCAGACCGAGGGGGATGTCCATGGGGCGCCAAATCCTGTCGAATCGAAGGTTGGCGGCCCATGTAAACGCAGCCATCCGGAAGCGCTAGGGGTGGCTCAGCGCTCCGCCCGCTCGATCAGCGCCCGCGCCTGCTCGACGTGCATCGCCTCGATCATCCGATCGCGGAAGCGCTCGGCCCCGCCGGTCGCGGCCTCGATCAGCGCGCGGGCGTCGGCCAGCTCCTCCGCCGTCGGGCCGAACGCCTCGGCGGCGATCGCGATCTGGTTCGGGTGGATCAGGCTCTTGCCGTCGAAGCCCATCGCCCGCCCTTCACGACATTCGGCGGCAAGTCCCTCGGGATCGTCGAGCGCGTTGAACACGCCGTCGATCGCCCAGCCTGCGCTCGCCCGCGCGGCGAGGACGATGGTCTGGAGCGCCAGCGTGAGGCCGGCCCGGCCGCTCGGGATGCCGAGCGTCGCGCGCAGATCGTTGACCCCGGCGATCAGCCCCGCGACGCCCGGCGCCGCGGCGATGTCGGCGGCGGCGAGCACGCCGAGCGGCGTCTCGATCATCGCCAGCAGCGGCTTGGCCGAGGCGGCGGCGATGCGAGCAGCCTCCTCGGCGGTCTCGACCTTCGGCACCACAGCGAAATCGGCGAGCGATCCCGCAACCGCCGTGAGGTCCGTCTCATGCTCGGCCGCGTCGCCGCCGTTCACCCGGATCGCGACCAGCCGGGGCCCGAAACCCTCCGCCGCCGCCGCGACCGCGGCTCTCCTCGCGTGGCCCTTGTCCTCAAGCTTCACCGCATCCTCGAGGTCGAGGATCACCATGTCGACGGCGAGCTCCCGCGCCTTCGCGATCGCGCGCGGGTTGGAGGCGGGCAAGAAGAGCGCTGTGCGCGGGGCGAGGCGTCGGGATGTGCTCATGCCACGCTTATGCTAGCACATGGGCGAAGCCGCCAGCGGGAGTCGCCGGCGCGCAGGGGCCTGACGCCATGGAACTCACCGCCGCCGCCTTCATCCTGGCGCTGGTCGTCTTCTACCTCGCAGCGAGCATCAAGATCGTCCGCCAGGGCTATCAATATACGATCGAGCATTTCGGCCGCTTCACCAGCGTCGCCGCGCCGGGATTCAACTTCTATCCCGCCTTCTTCTACCGCGTCGGCCGCCGCGTGAACATGATGGAGCAGGTGATCGACATCCCGGGGCAGGAGATCATCACCAAGGACAATGCGATGATCTCGACCGACGGCGTCGTGTTCTTCCAGGTGCTCGACGCCGCCAAGGCCGCCTATGAGGTGTCGGACCTCTATGTCGCGCTGCTCCAGCTCACCACCACCAACCTGCGCACGGTGATGGGGTCGATGGACCTCGACGAGACGCTGTCGAAGCGCGACGAGATCAACGCGCGGCTGCTCTCCGTGGTCGATCACGCGACGACGCCGTGGGGCGTCAAGATCACCCGCGTCGAGATCAAGGACATCCGCCCGCCCGCCGACATCGTCAACGCGATGGGCCGGCAAATGAAGGCGGAGCGCGAGAAGCGCGCCAACATCCTCGACGCCGAGGGCGCGCGCGCCGCCGAGATCCTGCGTGCCGAGGGCCAGAAGCAGTCGCAGATCCTCGAGGCCGAGGGCCGCCGCGAGGCCGCGTTCCGCGACGCCGAGGCCCGCGAGCGCTCCGCGGAGGCGGAAGCGAAGGCGACCCAACTGGTGTCCGAGGCGATCGAGGCGGGCAGCAGCCAATCGCTCAACTATTTCATCGCGCAGAAATATGTCGAGGCGATCGGCCAGTTCGCGACCTCGCCCAACGCCAAGACCATCCTGTTCCCGGTCGAGGCGACCCAGCTGATCGGCACGCTCGGCGGCATCGGCGAGCTCGCCAAGGACGCGCTGGCCCAGCTTCCGGCCAGGATGCCCATCCCGCCGTCCGCGCGCAAAGGCCCGTCCGAGGAGCGGCAGGGCTGAACATGGCCGATTGGTTCGATCATCTCGGCGGCTGGTGGCTGATCCTGGCGGTGGTGCTCGCCATCGCCGAGATTGTCGCGCCGGGCGTGTTTCTGATCTTCCTCGCGGCCGCCGCCGCGATCATGGGCGTGCTCGCGATCATCTTTCCCGACATGCCGGTCACCGTGCAGCTGATCGGCTTCGCGGCCTGGTCGGCGGTGGCAGTGCTGGTCGGGCGGCGCTTCTACCGCGACTATCCGGTCGAAACCGCCGATCCGCTGCTCAATGATCGCATGGCGCGGTTGATCGGAGAGACGGTGGTCGTCACCGAGGCGATCGAGCATGGCCGAGGGCGGGTGAAGGTCGCCGACGGCGAATGGCCGGCACGCGGGCCCGATACGCCGGCCGGAGCGCGGGTGCGCGTCACCGGTGCCGACGGCACATCGCTGCGCGTCGAGCCGGTCCCTGCCATCGAGGGCAGGGCGGGATAGGCGACAGCCGCCGGTCCCGCCTCCTCGCTTACTGCTTGTTGCCGAGCAATCCGCCGAGCTGGCCGAGGATGTTGCCGATCCCGCCTTGCTCCGCCGTACCCTGCTCCGCGTCGCCCTGCTGACCCATGAGTCCGCCCAGGCCGCCGGCCAGCGAGCCGAGCGCGCCACTCTGCGTCAGGATGGTGGCATAGTTGGCGAGCGACCCCTCGCCGCCGATATGGCCGATGATCTGGTTGAGGATGTCCGGCGACAGGCCGGTGGCGCCCTGCGCGACCTCGACGGTATCACCCGGATCGGTGTGCGCCTGCGCCAGTGCGCCGATCGCGGCAGCCGCGGCGTCCTGCGGGATGCCGACCTTCTG
The DNA here is from genome assembly GCF_051400615.1 of Sphingomonas astragali. NCBI lineage: Bacteria > Pseudomonadati > Pseudomonadota > Alphaproteobacteria > Sphingomonadales > Sphingomonadaceae > Sphingomonas > Sphingomonas astragali. The sequence continues at coordinate 295,254 of NZ_JBLFFH010000002.1, read as the reverse complement.
CGCCAGATCGGCGACATCGACATGTTGGCTTATCTGAGAAACCAGTCCGTCAAGCATTCCCATTGCGGTCACTCCATAATCCCCCGGTTCGTTACAAATAGCATCATGACGCTTTGCCGACGAGCGCCCGATGTCATCGATTCGTCGTGCAATCGAAATGAAAACCGGTCATTATCGCCATGGGCGGGGAAAAACGGAGGAAGCTCATGGGCATTTTCTCGGCAATCAAGAACGCGATTTGGGGACATAAGGCGGCCGCCCCCGCGCCGGCGCCACAACCCCAGGCGGCACCGGCCGCCACGGCGGCGGCTCCGCAACCTCAGCCCGCGCCGCAGCCGGCCGCGGTCGATATCGAGGCCGTGCTGACACAGATGCAGGCCGAGAAAGGCACGCACCTCAACTGGCAGAGCTCGATCGTCGACCTGATGAAGCTGGTCGGCATGGATTCGAGCCTCGACGAGCGCAAGGAGCTCGCCAAGGAGCTGGGCTATACCGGCGAGCTCAACGGCAGCGCCGAAATGAACATCTGGCTGCACAAGCGCGTGATGAAGGAACTCGCCGCAAACGGCGGCAAGGTTCCCGCCTCCATGCTCGATTAGGGCAGTGGCGCCAGGTCCGGCGCGACGAATCCGCGTCGCGCCGGAACCGAGAACAGCAGCTCACGAGAATAGAAGCCGAGCGGCCAGTCCCGCCGTCCCATCGGGCTCGCCAGCAGCGCGTTGACCCTGGCAGCGAGCGCTCGTTCATGCGTTCCGCGCAGGAACAGCCGCACACCCGCGACGAACGCGCGGGTGATGCTGTCGTGATAGCCCTCGCCGTCGTCGTTCACGCCGCCGACACTTTCGTTATAGCGACTGATGATCCCGGCGATCTCGGCATCGACGTCGATGTCGGGACGCTCGGTCAGCAGCCACAAGCAGGCGGCAAGGTGCGCCTCGTGCGTCCATTCGGCGCGCGGCAGCGTGCACGCGAGCAACCCTTCGCCGACATGGCGGACGGCGGCATCGTCGGCGAAGGGGCGGAAGGGAAGCTCGGTCATCGTCTCGGGGCTCTCTTGGAGAGGAGGCCCGATCGGATGACCGGGCCGGTCAGGCGGCGACGGCCGCCCGGCTGATCTGGGGCGCCGCTTGCAGCACCGCCTCGTCGACATGATCCGCGAATTGAGCGAAGTTCTCGACGAACTGCTCGACCAACCGCGCGGCGGTTGCGTCATAGTCGGCCTTGTCAGCCCACGTCTCGCGCGGATCGAGGATCGCCGGATCGACGCCCGGCACCGCCACCGGCACCGCAAAGCCGAAGTTCGGGTCCTGGCGGAACGCCGCGTCCTTCAGCGACCCGTCGAGCGCGGCGCCCAGCAGTGCGCGCGTCACCTTGATCGGCATCCGCCGCCCGACACCGTACTTGCCGCCGGTCCAGCCGGTGTTGACCAGCCAGCAATCGACCCCGCCCCTGGCGATCCGCTCCTTGAGCAGATTGCCGTAGACCGAGGGGTGCCGCGGCATGAACGGCGCGCCGAAACAGGTCGAGAAGGTCGCCTCGGGCTCGGTCACGCCGATCTCGGTGCCGGCGACGCGCGCGGTGTAGCCCGACAGGAAATGATACATCGCCTGATCGGGTGTCAGCCTGGCGATCGGCGGCAGCACGCCGTAGGCGTCCGCGGTCAGGAACACGATGTTGCGCGGCACCGGTCCCAGGTTCTTCGCGCTAGCATTGGGAATGAAGTCGATCGGATAGGCGGCGCGGCTGTTCTCGGCGAGGCTGTTGTCGTCGAGGTCGAGCTCGCGTGTCGCCGCGTCCATCACCACATTCTCGAGCACGGTGCCGAAGCGCTTGGTGGTCGCGTAGATCTCGGGCTCGGCCTCGGGCGAGAGGCGGATCATCTTGGCGTAGCAGCCGCCCTCGAAGTTGAAGACCGCCTCGTCCGACCAGCCATGCTCGTCGTCGCCGATGAGGGTCCGGCTGGCATCGGCCGACAATGTGGTCTTGCCGGTACCCGACAGACCGAAGAACACCGCGGTGTCACCGTCCGGCCCGATATTGGCCGAACAGTGCATCGGCATGATGCCCGCGGCCGGCAGCAGATAGTTGAGCAGCCCGAACACCGACTTCTTCATCTCGCCGGCATAGGCGGTGCCGCCGATCAGGATCAGCTTTTCGGTGAAGCTCACCGCGATCACCGTCTCGCTGCGGCAGCCGTGCCGCTTGGGGTCGGCGTGGAAGCTCGGCAGGTCGATGATCGTGTATTCGGGTTCGAAGCCGGCGAGTTCCTTCGCCTCGGGCCGCACCAGCATCGTGCGGATGAACAGATTGTGCCAGGCGAGCTCGTTGATCACGCGGACGTGGACGCGGTGCCCCTGCTGCGAGCCGCCGTACAGATCCTGGACGAACAGCGTGTCCTTCGCCGCCAGCGCCGCGAGGAAATCCGCCTTGAGGTTGGCGAAGGCAGCCGGGTCCATCGGCTGGTTGGTCCTGCCCCACCAGACGGTATCCCGGGTCATGGCGTCGCGGACGATGAACTTGTCCTGCGCCGACCGCCCGGTGTGCCGGCCGGTGGCGACCACCAGCGGGCCGTCTTTGGCGAGCCGGCCCTCGCCGCGGCGGAGCGAATGCTCGACGAGCGGGGCGGTGACGAGATTCCAGTGAATTGTGGCGCCGGTCTCGATTCCAAGCCGATCGAGTCCGATACGCGGCGTGCGCTCGGTCAATTTCAGTCTCCTCAACGGCGCCTCTCTCGGAAAGCGCCTTCTCCTGTTCTTTTATGTCTCGGCGCATATCGGTCGCTCCGCGCCGGGTCAAACCGCTGCCGGTTGAGCCGTGCGCGACTTTGGACTAGCCCTGACGGCCATGACGGCAACCATTGCGCTGGTCGACGACGATCGCAACATCCTCACCTCGGTTTCGATCGCTCTCCAGGCCGAAGGGTTCCTGACGCGCGTCTATTCGGACGGGGAGACCGCCCTGAAGGCGCTGGTGGAGAATCCGCCCGACCTCGCGGTGCTCGACATCAAGATGCCGCGGATGGACGGGCTCGAGCTGCTGCGGCGCCTGCGCGAGAAGAGTGCGGTGCCGGTGATCTTCCTCACCAGCAAGGACGACGAGCTCGACGAGGCGCTCGGCCTCGCCATGGGCGCCGACGACTATATCGCCAAGCCGTTCAGCCAGCGTCTGCTGATCGCCCGCATCCGCGCGATCCTGCGCCGCACCGAGGCGGTCGGCGGCAGTCCGGGCGAGGGAGAGGCTGAGCCGCCGCCCGCCCTCGAACGCGGCCGGCTGACGATGGACCCGGCCCGCCATCGCGTCCTCTGGGACGGCAAGCCCGTCACGCTCACCGTCACCGAATTCATGATCCTGGAGACGCTGGCGCAGCGGCCCGGCATCGTGAAGACGCGCAACCAGCTGATGGACGCTGCCTATCACGACGACATCTACGTCGACGACCGCACTATCGACAGCCACATCAAGCGCGTCCGCCGCAAGTTTCGCGAGGTCGATCCCGATTTCGACGCGATCGAGACGCTCTACGGCGCGGGCTATCGCTTCGCCGAAGAGTGATGGCGCTTCGCCGAGGAGTGATGGCGGCCGAAACGGCCCATCCCGGCGAACGCGATCTGGCGCTGTCATGGTCGGCGCGGGTTTCGCTCACGCCGCGCATCCTGGCGGTCAACATCTTCGCGCTGGCGCTGCTCGCCGGCGGCTTCTTCTACCTCGATTCCTACCGCAGCCGCATCCTCGACAGCCGGCTGGCGCAGGCGAGCCGTGAGGCGCGGCTGATGGCCGACGCGCTCGCCGCGGCACCACCCGAACATCGCGACAAGCTGGTGCTCACCTTCGCGCGCGATACCGGGGCGCGGGTGCGGCTCTACGACACGCGAGGCAAGGTCGTCGCCGACACCCGTGAGATGGGATCGCGCAACGCCGTCCTGGTCGACCCCGACAAGGAAGGATGGCAGCAGGATGCAGCCCGCTTCCTGGACGCGGTGATCGACACCGTCGTCGGCGCCCAGCGCGCGCCGCTGTTCCGCGAGCGGCGCGGCGATCGCGGGCTCGAATGGCCCGACGTGCAGGCCGCGCGCGATCCGGCGATCACCCATGCCAGTGTCTGGCGCGCGCCCGACCGCACGCCGGTGATCACCGCCGCCGCAAGCTATGGCGAGGGCACCGTCTTCACCGTCAGCAACGCCCGCGATGTCACCCAGACCGTCCGGGTCGAACGCTTCCGCCTCAGCGTCGTGCTGGCGATCGTCTCCGCGGTCTCGATCCTGCTCTCGCTGTTCCTGGCGCGCACGATCGTGCGTCCGCTCCGCCGGCTCGCCCGCGCGGCGGTGCGCGTGCGGCTGGGGCGTGCGCGCGAGGTGGTGGTGCCGCGCCTCCCCTCCCGCCGCGACGAGATCGGCCTGCTCGCCCGTGCGCTGTCCGACATGAGCGGCGCGCTGCGCCACCGCATCGATGCCACCGAGGCCTTCGCCGCCGACGTGACCCACGAGCTCAAGAACCCGCTCGCGTCGCTGCGTTCGGCGGTCGACGGGATCGCCAACGTCCGCGACCCCGAGCTCCAGGGCCAGCTGATCGCGGTGATCCGAGACGACGTCCACCGCCTCGACCGGCTGATCACCGACATCTCCGAGGCTTCGCGCCTCGATGCCCAGCTCAGTCGCGCCAAGTTCGAGCCGGTCGACGTCGGCGCGATGATCGACGCCCTGCTCGTCCAGCGCCGCGAGCGCGGAGTCGAGCGGCGCGTGCGCATCCGTTTCGATCGTCGGACATCGGAACCGCTGCTGGTGCTCGGCGAAGGCTCGCGGCTGGAGCGGGTGTTCGAGAATCTGATCGACAACGCCCTCTCCTTCTCTCCCGACGGCGGCCTGATCACCATCGCCGCGCGCGAGGACGACGGCGAGCTCGAGATCCGGGTCGAGGACGAGGGGCCGGGTGTGCCGGAGGACGAACGCGAATCGATCTTCCGCCGCTTTCATTCGGTCCGGCCGCACGACGAGGCGTTCGGCAAGCATTCCGGACTCGGCCTCGCGATTGCGCGGACCATCGTCGAAGGGCATGGAGGCCAGATCATGGTCGAATCGCGCGAAGATCGGTTGAGCGGCGCCCGCTTCGTCGTGCGCCTGCCGCTTGCCTCATGACCGAGCTTTCGTCCGAAACCATCCACGCAAGCTGCGTCGCGATCGGCACCGTCGCGGTGCTGATCGAAGGCAAGTCGGGCGCAGGCAAGTCCGACCTCGCGCTGCGCCTGATCGATCGCGGAGCGAAGCTGGTGAGCGACGATTACACCGTCCTCGTTCGGCGAAGGGGCGTCCTGCTCGCCCGACCGCCCGTCAATCTCGCCGGCAAGATGGAGGTGCGCGGGATCGGCATCGTCGAGATGGACCATGTCGAGGACGTGCCGGTCGGCCTGATCGTCGCGATCGAGGAGGAGCCGCCGCGGATGCCCCCGGACGAACGCAAACGCCGCTTCGCCGGCGTCGAGCTGCGCGAGATCGCCCTGCCCTCGCTCGAGCCCTCCTCGGCGATCAAGGTCGAGCTCGCGCTGAAGCAACGGGTCGATCCGCGATGAACCATACTCCCAAGGCCATCCTGCTCGTCACCGGCATGTCCGGCGCCGGCAAGTCAACGGTGCTGCGCACGCTCGAGGATCTTGGCTGGGAGACGGTCGACAATCTGCCGCTTCGCCTGCTCGACCGGTTGCTGGCGACGGCACTGCCCGCCGGCGAGCATGACAACCGCCCGCTCGCGGTCGGCTTCGGGGCGCAGACGCGTGGCTTCGACGGCGAACGCATCGTCCAGAACATCAAGCGGCTTCGGGACACCGGCGATTACGAGATCGGAACCTTGTTCCTCGACTGCGCCGGAACCGAGCTCGAGCGCCGCTATTCGGAGACGCGGCGGCGCCATCCGCTCGCCACCGATCGTCCGGCGACCGACGGCATCGCCCGCGAGCGCGAGTTGCTGACGCCGCTGCGCCGTTGGGCGAATCGCGTGATCGACACCACCAACGTCGGCACCAACGAGCTGCAGCAGATGATCCGCCGCGATTTCGGCGGACGGGGCCTGGGCGAGCCGGTGCTGTCGGTGATGTCCTTCGGCTATGCCCGCGGGCTGCCGCGCAACGCCGACCTCGTCTTCGACATGCGTTTCCTGCGCAATCCGCACTGGGTGGAGGAGCTGCGCCCCGGTACGGGGCTCGACCGCCCGGTCGCGGACTATATCGCCGGCGATCCGGCCTATGCCGACGCCGTTCCGGCGATCGAGGACTTGCTGCTGCTGCTTCTCCCGCGCTATCGGGCCGAGGGCAAATCCTATGTCACGATCGGGATCGGCTGTACGGGGGGAAGACATCGCTCGGTCCACATCGCCGAGCGGATCGCCGCAAGGTTGCGCGAGGCGGGTTTTTCGCCCACGGTGACTCATCGCGATCTCGGAACCGCGCCGCAGGACTCGCTTGAAGATCGACCCGCACCTGGATGACACCGAACGGAGACAATGACCGCATGATCGGCCTCGTTCTGGTGACGCACGGGCGACTCGCCGTGGAGTTCGTGACGGCGATGGAGCACGTCATCGGCAAGCAGACGGCGATCGCTTCGATCTGCATCGGCCCCGAGGACGACATGGAGGCACGCCGCGCCGACATCGCCAAGGCGATCGCCAAGGTCGACGACGGCAGCGGGGTGATCGTGCTCACCGACCTGTTCGGCGGCACGCCGTCCAACCTCGCCATCTCGCTGATGGTGCCGGGGCGGATCGAGGTGATCGCCGGCATCAACCTGCCGATGCTGATCCGCCTGGGCGGCGCGCGCAAGGCGATGAAGGTGGCCGAGGCCGTCGCGGCCGCGCGGGACGCCGGGCGCAAGTACATCTCTGTCGCATCCGAGGTGTTGGGAGAGGCCGCAGCTTGAAGGTCAGCCGGACCGTCCGCATCGTCAATCGCCGCGGCCTCCATGCGCGCGCCAGCGCCAAGTTCGTCACCCTCGCCTCGTCCCAGCCGATCGAGATCCTGGTCCAGAAGGACGGATCGAGCGTCACCGGCACCTCGATCATGGGCCTGATGATGCTGGGCGCGGCGATGGGCGACGAGATCACGATCAGCGCCACTGGCGAGAACGCCGAAACCGCTGTCGCCGCGCTCGCCGAGCTGGTCGAGCAGCGGTTCGGGGAGGATTAGAATCCCTCTCCCATTGGGAGAGGGTTAAGAAAAGCCAATGCCTCGCGAGATCACCGCTTTCTCCAATCCCCTCATCAAGCGCGTCCGTAACCTGCGCGACAAGCGGCACCGGCGCGAGGAAGGCCGATTCCTCGCGGAAGGGCTGCGCATCCTGACCGAAGCGCGGGAGGCGGGCCGGCTACCCGAGCATCTCTTCTTCGCCGATGACGGCCATGCGCTCGTCCAATCGCTGATCGCCGCCACCGAAGCCGCCGGCGGCGAGGCGATCGCGACTACGCCCGACATCCTCTCCAAGCTTTCCGGCAAGGACAATCCCGGTGCGGTGATCGGCGTCTATCCCGAGTTCGCGACCGCGCTCGACGCCCTCGACCGTACCGCCGCCCCGATCTGGCTGGTCGCCGAGCGGCTGCGTGACCCCGGCAATCTCGGCACGATCCTGCGCACCGGCGACGCGGTCGCGGCGGGCGGGCTGATCCTGCTCGACGAATGCGTCGATCCTTTTTCGGTCGAGGCGGTGCGTGCCAGCATGGGTGCGCTGTTCACCGTTCCGGTCACCCGCGCCCCCTGGGAGGAGTTCCACGCCTGGCTCCGCTCAGGCCCCGGCCAGCTCGTCGGCCTCAGCCTCGACACCAGCAACGACTATCGCGCGGCGCGCTATCAGGCGCCGACCTTCCTCCTCACCGGCAACGAGGCGCAGGGTATGCCCGACCATATGGCGGCCGAATGCGACCTGTTGGTCAAGATCCCGATGCTCGGCAAGGCCGACAGCCTCAACGCCGCCGTGGCGACCGCGGTCATGGCCTATGAGGTGCTGGCGCAGGTACGCTAGCGCACGCGTTGCCCCGTTCGGGCTGAGCTTGTCGAAGCATTGTCCTTCTTCTCTTCCGGGCCGGAGAAAGACAGCCCTTCGACAAGCTCAGGCGAACGGTAGGGATGTCATGATCCGTCGAACCCGCAATGAATATGGGGGACAGTCCGCGTTCACGATCGTTGCGCCAACGAGACGGACGAGGAGAAGGACGCCATGAGAATTCTGCTGCCGCTGCTCGCCGGAACCTTGCTGCTCGCCACGTCCGCGCTCGCCGAGGAGCGCGGCACCGCCTATCGCGCGGCCGGCACCGAACCATTCTGGTCGCTGACCATCGACCGAACCACAATCACCTATCACCCTATCGAGGGCCGTTCCATCAAAGTTCGCAAGCCGCGCCCGATCATCGGCATCAACGGCGAACTCTACCGCACCCGCACGATGACGGTCGACATCACCCACGTCCAATGCAGCGACAGCATGAGCGACCGGCGCTACACCGACACCGTGCGCGTGACGATCGGTCGCCGCACGCTGAACGGCTGCGGCGGCGAGGTGGTGACCGAAAACAGCAATCTCGCCGGCACGCGCTGGTCGATTATCGCAGTCGACGGACAGCCGGTCCGGCTGGAGCCTCGCGTCAACCATATCCGCTTCACTGCCGACCGTATCGAAGGCCGCGCCGGCTGCAACGGCTTCGGCGGCACCTATCGCTTCATACGCGACGGACTCCTGAGACCCGGCCTGATCACGGCAACGCAGATGGCCTGCCCCGGCCACGCGATGAAGGTCGAGTCGCACGTTCTCGCCGTACTGACGTCGCCGGTGCGGCTACATTGGGGCCGCGACACGCTGGCGCTCGCCAACGAGGCAGGCAGCATCACTCTGCGGCGCGAACGTTAGGCTCCTCCCCTTCCTCCTCCTCCGCAGCCGGCAGCAGCGCCACGTCGACGACGGTCGGCTTGGCAAGCGCGTCAACCGTTTCGACATTTTCGATCTCGCGCGCCCCGGTGCCGACGCTGAGATCGCGGAAACGTCGGGCAGACACCAGCACGCGCCCCTCGAAGCTCGCGACGAACTTATTGTAGTTGTCCACCGCCGAATTGAGCCCGCCTCCAACACGCCGCAGATGCGTCGCCGCCACCGCGAGCCGCTCGTGCAACTCCTTGCCGAGCGCGTCGACCGCCCGTGCCTCCTCGACCAGCTTCTCCTGCCGCCAGATGTTGGCGACGGTGCGCGCGATCGCGACCAGGTTGGTCGGCGTCGCCAGCAGCACCTTGCGCTCGATCGCCCATTCCCACAGCTGCGGATCCTGCTCGAGCGCGGCAAACAGGAAGTGCTCGCCGGGAATGTACATCACGACATAGTCGGCGGCGTCGCCGAACTTGTCCCAATAGCTCTTGGAACCGAGCTGCTGGGCATGGTTGCGCACCGACGCGGCATGGGCGCGCAACGCTGCCGTCCGCGTCTCGTCGTCGATGGCGTCGCTCGCATCTAGGAAGGCATTGAGCGAGCACTTCGCGTCGACCACCAGCCGCCGCCCGCCCGGCATCCGCACGATCACGTCGGGCCGCAGCACGCCGTCATCGCTGTTAACCACCACTTCCTGCTCGAAATCGACGAACGGAGAAAGCCCCGCCTGCTCCAATACGTTCTTCAGCGACTGCTCGCCCCAGCGCCCGCGCGCCTTGGGGCTGGTCCGCAGCGCGTTGACCAGCCGCGCCGTCTCCTCGCGCACCTGGCCTTGCCCGGCGCGCACCTGCTCCACTGCTTCGCGCAGGCCGGCATAGCTGTCGATCCGGTCACGCTCGACCTTGGCCAGCCCTTCTTCATATCGTTTCAACGTGATCTCAACCGGCGCCAGCAAGGCCTTGATCTTGGCTTCGTTCGCTTCGCCGGCCTGGCCGAAACGCTCGTCCGCGCGCTTGAGGAAATTCGCCTGCGCCTCGCTCAGCATCGTCTGCGCGGTCTCGCGGAACTGGCCGACCATCGCCTCGCGCGCTGCCTTGAACTCGGCGAGCCGGTCCTCGAAGGCGCTCGCCTTGGTCTTGAGCTCCATCAGTTCGAGCCGGGCGATATCGCGCTCGCGGGTGGTGATCTCCAGCGCCTCGCGCAGCTCGGGCATCTCGCGCACCCGCTCGGAGGCGACGGCTAGGTCGGCGATCGCTGCCTTGAAATCGGCCTCGCGCATGTCGCGCTCCGCCCGCGCCTGAGCCACGCCGCGATTGCCGAGAAACCAGCCGAGCGCCACGCCGATGGCCAGGGCAACCGGGATCAACAGAACGGCGGTGGTGCTCATCATATCTCGCGCAAATCGGAACAGAGAGCGAACTTACCTGCCCGCCGCCGGATCGACAAGCGGAACGTCACACGCCCGGCGGAGTTTGCGACGGCATGAGACCGGTTATCGTCCTGTCGCTGTCATGCCTGATCGCAGGGTGTTCGCCCCCGGCAAGTGACAACGCGGCCGACGCGGCTGCCAACGCTCTCACCGCGACGGTGCCTCCGCTCCCGCCGGCAGAGCCGCCGCGCACGACGCCGACTGCTTCCAGTTCGGCCCGACCCGGCGCCAGCCTTCCGCCGGCGAATGCGGAGTATCGCTATGTCGGAACATGGGCGGCAAAGCCAGAGCTCTGCCGCTCCGGCGCGTGGAGATTCGACCAGCGCCACCTTGCCACCGCAGGCGAGGTCTCCTGCGACTTCGATAACGTCGAGCGCGTCGCGGGCGGCTATGACATCGCGGCGACTTGCTATGCGGAGGCGCCCGCCGTCAAGGAGGGGATCACCCTTCGCTTCGCCGAATCGGCCAAGGCGATGATGGTCGAATCGAAGATCTTCCAGCCGATCGGCTTGATCTACTGCGGCACCTAGAGTCTGTTTCAGCGAGGTTGAAACTGTAGCGGGCTGGCCCGCTCCAGCGAAGCTGAAAACGACTCTAGCGCCTGTCGGACGACACGAAAGTCCGTGCTCCTGCTAAAACAGGAACATGGCCAGGATCGGCTCTACGCGGCCGCCTTGCGCGCCTTCGCCAGCTTCTTCACGATCATGTCGCGCTTGAGCCGCGAGAGGTGGTCGATGAACAGCACTCCGTTCAGATGGTCGATCTCGTGCTGGATGCAGGTCGCCAACAGCCCGTCGAACTCCTCCTCGTGGGAAGCGCCATCGCGGTCGAACCATTTCACCCTGCATCGCGCCGGCCGCTCGACCTCGGCATATTGCTCGGGGATCGACAGGCAGCCCTCGTTGTAGGTCGCGGTCTCTTCGCTGGTCCAGCTGAGCTCGGGGTTCACGAACGCCCTGGGGTCGCGCACCGGCTCGCCCTCGGGCTCCTCCGGCTCCTGCAGGTCGATCACCACCACCCGCTGGAGCACGCCCACCTGCGTCGCGGCGAGACCGATGCCGCGCGCGTCGTACATCGTCTCGAACATGTCGTCGATCAGGGCGCGCGTCTCGTCGGTGATCTCCGCGACCGGCGCGGCCACGTCGCGCAGGCCCGGATGGGGAATCTCGAGGATCGTCATTACCGTCATGCGGCCGAGCTAAGCCTCCCGCCCATGAGCGTCAAGCGAGCGCTGAAGGAGGTGGCTACGCCACCGGCCGGCGGGCGCGCAATGCCTGCGCCAGCGTGCCCTCATCGAGATAGTCGAGCTCGCCGCCCACCGGCAGACCGTGGGCGAGCTGGGTCACGCGCACCGGATAGGTTTCGATCCGCTCGGCGATGTAATGAGCAGTGGTCTGCCCTTCCAGAGTCGCGTTCATCGCCAGCACCACCTCGTCGATGCCGCCCGCCGCGATGCGCCGGATCAGGCCATCGATCGCGAGGTCCTCCGGCCGCACGCCCTCCAGCGCCGACAGCCGTCCGCCGAGCACATGAAATCGCCCGGGGAACAGCCGCGAGCGTTCCAGCGCCCAGAGATCGGCGACCTCCTCGACCACGCACAGCGATCGCGCATCCCGCCGCGGATCGGCGCAGACCGCGCAAGGGTCGGTGGTATCGACGTTGCCGCAGGTCGAACAGGTCGACAGCCGCTCGTTCACGGCGGTCAGCGCCGAGAGCAGCGGCCTCAGCGCCACCTCGCGCCGCTTGATGAGATGCAGCACCGCCCGCCGTGCCGAGCGGGGGCCGAGCCCGGGCAGCCTGGCCAGCGCATTGGTCAGCGCCTCGATTTCGGGAGAAGCCATGCGGGAACAGATAGGGGGTTGCGCGCGCCGACGCCACGGTGTCCTGAGGCGCGATGCGGATCATCTTCATGGGAACGCCGGACTTCGCCGTGCCGACGCTCGACGCGCTGGCAGCGGCAGGGCATGACGTCGTCGCGGTCTACAGCCAGCCTCCTCGCCCCGGCGGGCGACGCGGTCAGGCGCTGGTGCCCTCGCCGGTACACGCGCGCGCCGAAGCGCTCGGCATCGAGGTGCGCACGCCGGCGAGCTTGCGCGATGCCGAGACGCAGGCCGAGTTCGCGGCACTGGACGCGGATGCAGCCGCGGTCGCCGCCTATGGTCTGATCCTGCCGCGGCCGGTGCTGGATGCGCCGCGGCACGGTTGCCTCAATGTCCATGCCTCGCTGCTGCCGCGCTGGCGGGGCGCGGCACCGATCCAGCGCGCGATCCTGGCGGGCGACGCCGAGACCGGCGTGGGGATCATGCAGATGGAAGCCGGGCTCGACACCGGCCCGGTACGTGCCGAGGCCCGCACACCGATCAATGCGAAGACCGCCGGCGAACTCACCGCCGAGCTTGCGGCAATGGGCGCGGCGCTGATGGTCAAGGTGCTTGCCGATCTCGACGGTCATCCACCGGTGCCGCAGCCGGAGGACGGCGTTACCTATGCCGCGAAGGTCGACAAGGCCGAGTGGCGCCTCGACTTCACCCGGCCGGCCGAGGCGGTCGAGCGGCAGGTGCGTGCGTTCAACCCGCCCGGCGCTTTCTTTGAGGTCATGGGTGAGCGGGTCCGCGTGCTCGCCGCAGAGCCGACGGCGGCAAGCGGACCGGCCGGAACCGTGCTCGATGAAAGGCTGACGATCGCCTGCGGATCGGGTGCGATCCGGCCGACGCTGGTCCAGCGCGCCGGCCGCGGCGTCATGACGTCGGATGAGTTGCTGCGGGGCTTCGCCGTGGCGCAGGGGACCGAACTCGCATGACCCGTTTCGCGCTGACGATCGAATATGACGGCCGCCCCTTCATGGGCTGGCAGGTCCAGGATCACGGCCCCAGCGTCCAGGAGGCGATCGAGCGGGCGGCCCATGAGATCACCGGCGAGGAGGTGCTGGTCCAGGCCGCCGGCCGCACCGACACCGGCGTCCACGCCACCGGAATGCGCGCCCATTGCGACATCGCCAAGCCGCTCACGCCTTTCCGCCTGATGGAGGCGCTCAACGCACGCCTTCGCCCCGCCCCGATCGCGATCCTCGGCTGCGAGGTCGTACCGGACGATTGGCACGCCCGCTTCTCTTGCATCGCACGCCACTATGAATATCGCATCATCGTGCGCCGCGCCCCGCTCACCTTCGAGAGGGGGCTCGCCTGGCGCATCCACGCTCCGCTCGACGCGGCGGCGATGGCCGCGGCTGCCGCCCACCTCGTCGGTCGACACGACTTCACCACCTTCCGCTCGGCGCATTGCCAGGCCGACAATCCGCTGCGCACGCTCGACCGGCTGGAGGTGGAGGCAAAGGGCGATCGCATCACCATCCACGCTTCGGCGCGCTCGTTCCTGCATCATCAGGTGCGCTCGATGGTCGGCTGCCTGACGCTGGTCGGCCAGGGCAAGTGGCGTCCCGACGACATGCGCCGCGCGCTCGAAGCGCGCGACCGCGCCGCGCTCGGCCTCAACGCGCCGCCGGACGGACTCTATTTTATCCGCGCCGATTACCCCTGACGGCTGAATGCCGCCGCCAGCTCGACATGGGTCGACCAGTTGAACTGACCGACCGGCTGCACCCAGTCGAGACAATAACCGCCTTCACATACAATCTTGGTATCACGCGCGAAACTACTGGGGTTACACGATATATAGGCGATCTTAGATGTCCGTGCAGCTGCGAGCTGCACCGCCTGCTCGCGTGCGCCGGCACGCGGAGGATCGAGCACGATCGCGTCGAACCGGTCGAGCTCGGCCGGAACCAGCGGCCGCCGGAACAGGTCGCGATGCTCCGCGAACACCGATCGCCCCGCCTGCCCTGCCGCTCCTTTGATCGCCAGCACCGCGTCGCGCGCCGCCTCTGCGGCATAAACCTTGCCGGGTAGAGCGAAGGCGAAGGTACCGAGCCCGGCGAACAGGTCGGCAGTGGTCACCGCTCCATCCACCGCCTCGCGCACCGCCGCGACCAGCGCCGCCTCGCCATGCGCGGTTGCCTGGAGGAAGCTCGCCGGCGGGAAGGGGACGGGCACGCCCCCGAGCGTGACCGTCACCGGCTCGGGCTCCCAGCGGACTTCCGGTCCCATGCCCTCGTCCACCGCCAGCCGCGCCAGCCCGTGCCGCCCGGCGAAGGCAATGATCTCCTCCACGGCCGGCAGGCTCTCGGCAATCCGCGCCTCGATCAGGAGGTCCGGCCCGCGATCGGTCAATGCAAGATGCACGTTCGCCCGCCCGTGCTTCGGCATCAGCGTCGCCAGCAGCTTCCTGAACGGCGCCAGAAGGGCGAACAGCTCGGGCGCGAGCACCCAGCATTCGGCCATGTCGACGATGCGATGGCTGGCATTCTCGGTAAAGCCGAGCAGCACCTGCCGCCCGCGCCGCTCGGCGTGCAGCGTCGCGCGACGACGCGTGCGCGGCGGCGACAGCACCGGCGGGCGGATCGGCGCCGTCAGCCCCTGCGCCGCAAGCGCCCCGGCGATCCGGTCATATACGAAAGAGGAATAGCTTTCTTCATCAATATGTTGAAGCTGGCACCCACCACAGGATGGAAAGTGACGGCAGGGCGGCGTCTGATGATGGGCACCCGGTTCGATGCTGCCGTCCGGCCGGACCATGTCACCGGGAGCAGCCAGAGGGACGTGGCGCCCCTCCGTTGTCACGCCGTCGCCGCGCGCGGCGACCCGCACGATCGTGTCGGTCACAGGCACTCCGCAACCGCCTGGCGGAGAGTGTCGATCAGTTCGTCCGCGATGAACACCGGTCCCGCGATCTCTGCCGCACGGTTGTGCAGCCACACCGCCTCATCCGCCGAGCCGCCGGCGGCCATCCGCCCTGCGATCAGTCCAGCGAGAACGTCGCCCGTCCCCGCGCTCGCCAGCCACGACGGCGCCGCCGCCGCGACGACGACACGGCCTTCGGGCGAGGCGATTACCGTATCCGCACCCTTGTGGACGATGGTGCAGCCGCTCGCCCGGGCCGCCGCGAGCGTACGCTCGATCTTGTCTCCTTCGCCCTCGCCGAACATGCGCGCGAACTCGCCCGAATGGGGCGTCAGCACCGTCGGCGCCGGCCGCGAGCGCAGCCGTTCGGACGCGTCGCCGCCCAGAATCGACAGCGCATCCCCGTCCAGGACCAATGGCGACCCGCTCGCGATCGCCCGGTCGAGCAGGTCCGTATCGCCGCGTCCCAGCCCCGGCCCGATCACCAGCGCCCCGACCCGCTCGTCAGCGAACAATCTCCCGGCTTCGCGGTGGACGAGCGCATCCGGTCCACCCTCGGCACCGGTGACTACGACATAGCCGGCACAGCGCATCGCCGCCCGTGCCGCCAGCCGTGCCGCGCCGGGCATCGCGCCCGCGATCACCCCGACCATTCCGCGACTGTACTTGTGCGCATCCGGCCGCGGCGCGGCGAACCGGGGTCGGGCGATCGTCCGCCAGTCCATCGGCACCGTCACGCCGATGTCGGCAAGCAGCACATGGCCGCTCCGCGCGATTCCCCGTCCCAGCACATGCTCCGGCTTCAGCGCCCCCAGCGCGACCGCGACATGGGCGTCGAGCCCGTCGCCTTCGGTAGTGACGCCGGAGGGGATATCGATCGCGATGACCAACTCGGCCGCGCGGGTCAGCTGCGCTAGGGGTTCTGCCACCTCGGACGCCAGCGGGCGCGCGATGCCGGTGCCGAACAGCCCGTCGACGAGCACCGGCCGCGCCGTCGCCTCGATCAGAGTCTTCGACCCCCGGGTCCAGCGCGTCCGCATCCGCGCCGCCGAGCCTTCGCCCTTTCCGGGGAGTTCCGCCACGGTGACGTCATGGCCTCGCTCGGCCAGCCAGCCTGCCGCCACCCAGGCGTCGCCGCCATTATTGCCCGGTCCGGCAAGCACCAGGATCCGTCGTCCCCCCGCCAGCCGCGCCACTTCGCGTGCGACCAGCGTGCCGGCCCGCTCCATCAGCTCATCCTGCGAGACGCCGCTCGCGAACACCGCCTCCTCCGCCGCACGCATCGCCGCGGCGGTGACGATCGGCGCCCCTTCCGGAAGCCGCCTCATCGCGTCGGAATCGGCCCCACCGTTGCCGGCAGCCGATAACGCGCTCCGCCGATCGCGACCTCGATCGTCCTGGAGTCGACCACGCTCACCTCGACCGGCTCCGCCCCATCGGCTGCGACGACGCCGCGCCCGTCTCCTGTCGTGCGAAGGCGATGGAAGCCTCCGCCCGGCTGATGAACGGTCAGGACCAGCCCTTCGTCCGAACGGGTACGGTCGACCGCGCACACGCGCGCAAAGCCCTGCGCTCCTGGTGGGGCGCACTCGATCCGATCGCCAGCCGCCCGTCCGGCACCGGCGGTCGAGTCGGGATTCGATCCCTGCCCGCACGCGGCGAGCAGCAGCGGCAGAGCGAGGCTAAATATCCGCGTAGACATGGCGTTCGGCGGCCGCTCCCGGGTGCGTGACAGCCCCCTTGTACGCCGGACCGACCGTTTGCGAATAGCGCCACAGCGCGCCCGCCTGGTAATCGTTGACCCGAGCCTCCCAGCGCGCGCGGCGCTCGGCGAGCACCGCCTCCTCGACCAGCAGGTCGATCGTACCGGCTTCGGCATCGATGCGGATCGGATCGGCGTCCTCGACCAGCGCGATCGGGCCGCCGTCCGCGGCCTCCGGCCCGACATGGCCGATGCAGAAGCCGCGCGTCGCTCCGGAGAAACGCCCATCGGTGATCAACGCGACGCTCTCGCCCATGCCGAGCCCGTACAGGGCGGCGGTGGTGGCGAGCATCTCGCGCATTCCCGGACCGCCTTTCGGCCCCTCGTAGCGGATCACGATCACGCAACCCTCGGCGATGTCGCGCGCCTCGACCGCGGCGAAGGCGTCCTCCTCGCAGTCGAACACCCGCGCCGGCCCCTCGAACTGGAGATGATGGAGCCCCGCGACCTTCACGATCGCCCCGTCCGGCGCCAGCGTCCCGCGCAGACCGACGACGCCGCCGGTGGGCGTGATCGGGGTCCGGGCGTCGTAGATCACCTTCTGGTCGGGATTCCACGTCACCTGC
Organism: Sphingomonas astragali; assembly: GCF_051400615.1. Taxonomy (NCBI): domain Bacteria; kingdom Pseudomonadati; phylum Pseudomonadota; class Alphaproteobacteria; order Sphingomonadales; family Sphingomonadaceae; genus Sphingomonas; species Sphingomonas astragali. Next base: position 277,870 of record NZ_JBLFFH010000002.1, on the reverse strand, counting down.
TCGATGTTCTCGCCGAGCGTCCTGCCGGTGACGGTGATGCAGTCGCCGTGGAGCAGCCCCTCGGCGAGCAGCGTCTTCATCAGCATATAGACGCCGCCCGCCTCGTACATGTCCTTGGCGACATACTGGCCACCCGGTTGCAGGTCGGCGCAGTAAGGTGTTGATTTGAATATCTCCGCTACGTCGAACAGATCGAACTCGATCCCCGCCTCGTTGGCCATCGCCGGAAGGTGCAGCGCCCCATTGGTCGAGCCGCCGGTCGCGGCGACGATGCGCGCGGCATTCTCGAACGCCTCGCGCGTGCAGATGTCGCGCGGACGGATGTTGGCGGCGAGCAACTCCATCACCTGCACGCCGGCGGCATGGGCGACCTGTTCGCGCGAACTATAAGGAGCCGGCAGCATATTGCTGTTTGGCAAGGACAATCCGATCGCCTCGCCGACACAGGCCATCGTGTTGGCGGTATATTGCCCCCCGCAGGCGCCATGCCCCGGGCAGGCGACCTTCTCGAGCGCATGGACCTCCTCGATCGGACAGGTGCCGGCGGCATAGCGCCCCACCACCTCGAACACGTCCTTGACGGTGACGTCGCGGCCCTGGAACCGGCCGGGCAGGATCGACCCGCCGTAGACGAAGATCGATGGCACGTTGAGCCGCAGCATCGCCATCATCATGCCGGGCAGCGACTTGTCGCATCCGGCGAAGCCGACCAGCGCATCATAGCAATGGCCGCGCACACTGAGCTCGATCGAATCGGCGATCACCTCGCGGCTGACGAGCGACGCCTTCATCCCCTGGTGTCCCATGGCGATGCCGTCGGTGACGGTGATGGTGTTGAACCGCCGCGGCAGCCCGCCGCCGGCCTCCACCCCGCCGCGGCACGCGTCCGCCTGGGGATCGAGCATGGTGTTGCACGGCGCGCTGTCGTTGCCGGCACTGGCGATCGCGACGAAGGGCCGCGCGATCTGCTCCTCGGTGAGCCCCATCGCATAGTAATAGCTGCGGTGCGGAGCGCGTTCGGGCCCGACCGAGACATGACGGCTGGGCAGGCGGGATTTGTCGAATTGATGAGCCATGACGCGGCGCCTATGTCGCGGGAAGGCCCCTTGACGCAAGGTCATTGCGTACTGCAGCGATCATTCGCGTCAAAATTTCTGTCCAGCGCGCCACGCCAGCCTCGTAGCGGATCAGGTCGTTGCGGATCTCGATGCCGGCCGAAGCGATGCCCTGCCCCTCCGCATGGCGGTTGAGCGTCGCGTTGAGGACGCGGCCCGAATAGGGCTCGTTGTCCCCGACGACCAGCCCTTCATCCACCAGGAATGCAATCGCGGAATCGGCGGCACGGCGATCTCGGTTGGACAGAATGCCGATCTCCCAGCGCCGCTCGGGCGTATTGCCGCTCTCGAGCCGCGGCGTGAAGCTGTGGATGCCGAGGATCAACCGCGGCCGCCTTGCCCGCACCTCCGCGGCGATGGCACGGTGATAGGGGGCGTAGAAGCTGGCGATGCGCTCGAAACGGTCGATGGTTCCGTTGCCGAGGATCGCATGGCCGTCGCTGGCGGCCGGGACGAGCGTCGGATGATCGGCCTCGCGGTTCAGATCGATCACCAGCCGCGAGACTGTGGCAAGCATCGCCGGGGCGCCCGTCGCTTGGGTCAGCGCGCGGGTAAGCGCACCGGCGCCGATATCGATCGCGATATGGCGGTCGAGCAGGTCGGGCGCGATGCCGAGGTCGACGCCGGGCGGAAGCGCGTTGGAGGCATGGTCACAGATCAGCAGCACGTCGCCGTCGCCGGGCAGTATCTCGGGGTTCATCGTTTGCGCTCGTGGAAGGCAGAGAGCCGCTCGGCGAACTCGGCGCCGCCGAATGCGGCATCGAAATCGCGGGCGGCCGTCAGGGACCGCGGATCGGCGAGCGCCCGCTTCAGCATCCGCACCGCCTCGGGTGCGAGGGTGGCGATGCGCTCGGCGAACGACCGGGCGGCCGCGGAAGCATCCGGCGCGCGCAGTTCGGCCAGGCCGATGCGATGCGCCTCGTCGGCCTCGACCGGATCGGCGGCAAGCAGCATCCGCGCCGCCTGCCCCTGCCCGATACGTGCGATCAGCCGGGCAACGTCCTCGCCCGGATAGCCGATACCCAGCTTGGCCGGCGTGGTCGCGAACATTGCGCCGTCTCCCGCTATCCTGAGGTCGCAGGCAAGCGCCAGCGCGACCGCGGCGCCATAGCAGCCGCCATCCACCGCCGCGATTACCGGCATCGGCAGCGTCGCCACCGCCTCGATCCCGGCGCGCATCGCTTCACGGAAAGCGGTTCGGGCCGGCGGATCGGAGATCAGTTCCCCAAGATCGGCAAGATCGGCGCCGGCGGAGAAGCTTCCCGGCACCGCCGACGACAGGATCACGGCACGAACGTCGCAGCGACCGATCTCGGCGGCGACGTCCCGCAAGGCCAGCCACTCCCGGGTCGGAATCGCATTGCGCTGCGTCGGCCGGTCGAGCGTGATGCGGGCGATGGCGCCGTCCCGCGACCAGCCGATCATGCGGTGTCCCGGAGGGCGGGAGATGGCGCGCGGGCGAACCACAGGCCATCGGCGGACGGCTCGCTCCCGGCGTCTGATCCGCTGTCCCTCGTTTTAGCAAGGGCCATGCCAATCGCGCCCGCCCTCGACGGCAGGCTAGCGAACGCTTCGATGCGTGCCGAACAGAGACAGGAAAGTGTCACGAGAGGACCGTTTCGAGACACCACCAGCCCGGCCGGGCAGCCTGAACGGTAGCCGCGGCATGGCTGCGCGCCGCGGCATCGGCGCACAGCGCGAAGCAGGTCCCGCCCGAGCCCGACATGCGGGCGAGCAGCATCCCTGGCTGCGCCGCGAGCAGCTCCAGCACCTCGCCGATCACCGGCGCGACGGCGCGGGCGGGCGGCTCCAGGTCGTTGCGGCCTTCGCTCGCGATCACCGACGCATCGCCGACTGGCAGCGGCCCCCGATCGAGGCCGTCCCAGCGCACAAAAACCTCGCGCGTCGCCACCGCGACGCCGGGATTGACCAGCAGCACCGGCGCACCTTGCAACCCTCCTACCGGCTCGAGCCGTTCGCCCCTGCCCCGCCCGATCGCGGTGCGGCCCAGCAGACACGCCGGGACATCCGATCCGAGCTTCGGCGCGATATCCGCGAGCGCGGCCGGATCGATGCCCGTCCGCTGCGCCAGCGCCCGCAGCATCGCGGCGGCATCGGCCGAGCCTCCGCCGATTCCGGAGGCGACCGGCAAGCGCTTGACCAGCTCGGTGCGGAGCGGCGGCAACGGACCGAAGGCGGCGGAGAAGGCCTCGGCGGCACGTGTGACGAGATTGTCGCTCTCCCGCGCCAGCGCCTCGGCGAACGGCCCCGTGACGGCGAATGACGGAATCTCGGCATCGCTCAGGCGAACCTCGTCGCCGAACTCGGTGAAGGCGAACAGCGTCTCCAGCTCGTGATAGCCGTCCTCGCGCCGGGTACGGACGTGGAGGGCGAGGTTGAGCTTGGCCCGCGCGGGCTCGACGATCATCGGCGTCACTCGAGTCCGGCGGCGAGCTTGCCCGACAACCGCGCCGCGTCCTCGCCTCCGGCATGGACCGACGCCGCCCGCCAGGCGTAGCGCGCCTCGTAGCGGCGGCCGAGCCGCCAATAGGCGTCGCCGAGATGCTCCTGGATGGTGACGTCCGCCGGTTCGGCCCGGGCCGCACGTTCGAGCAGCGGCATCGCTCTGGTGAGATCGCCGGTCTGAACATAGGCCCAGCCGAGCGAATCGGCGATCGCGGCATCATTGGGCTCGAGCTTGACCGCCCGCTCGAGCATGGCGCGAGCCCCAGCGATGTTCTCGCCGCGGACGAGCTGCGCATAGCCCAGATAGTTGAGCGCCACCGCCTGATCGGGCGCGAGCGCCACCGCCTTCTCGAGCAACGGTTTGGCTTCGGCCCAGCGGCCCGCCTGCTCGAGCGCGCCGCCGCGCTGGAGATAGAGGATCCAACTGGGATCACCCTCCACCCGCGCCATCGCCTTGGTATAGGCATCGGCCGCCTCGTCGAACCGTCCCGCGGCCACCAGCATGTCGCCGTAGCGCTGCATGTCCTCCGCATCCGCGCCCTTGGCGTGCGCGACCGCGCCGGCGGTCTCCAGCGCCCGGCGGTCCTCGCCCGCGCGATCGAGCACCGTCACCTTGGCCGCCAGCGCCGGCGCGGCGTAGATCGACTCCGGACCCACCTCGTCGAGCAACGCGATCGCGCGCCGCTCGGCGCCGTCGGCGGAGAGCGCGTCGGCGAGGATCAGGCGGGCGCGGTCGTCCCCCGGGTCGAGCAGCATCGCCGCGCGGCCCAGCACGATCGCCAGCGGCCGCGCCTCGCCCCTGACCAGATCGGCCGCGAGGCGCGTGAACAGCCGCGACACCCCGAACGCCGCGCTCGGCTCCGCGCCTTCGCCCAGCCGCTCGCGCAGCGCCGTCAGCACGCGATCGTCGCCGGCGATCACCGCCCGCGCCAGATCCTGACGGCCGCCATGGGCGAACAGCTCGGCGGCGTTGACGCGAAGATCGAGGTTGCCGGCACTCGCGCCGAGCAGGATGCGCAGCTCCGCCGCCCCCTCGTCGATCTTGCCGCCGGCGATCAGCAGCAAGGCGCGATTTTCGGCGTTGAAGCGCCGGGCGAGCCCGCTGTCACCCTTGTCCAGCAGTTTGGCCGCGCCGGCATCGCCGCGCTCGAACGCGACCCACGCCTTGATCACCGGCCCCAGGAACTCGAGCGGACCGTTCGCCATGCGATCGGCGGCAGCATTGGCCGCTTCCCAGTCGCGCGCGGCGACCGCGTCGGCGGCGGCGAGCACGGCGGCGTCGGCCGGCGCCACACCCGCCGACTGCAGCACGGCGACGGCCTGCCGCGCCAGCGAGAGGTCGCCTGCCGCCAGCGCCTCGCGATAGGCGCGGATCGCCACCACCGGATTGCTGGGCGATCCCGCCAGCGCCGCGCCATAGGCGGCCGAAGCGGTCTCCACCGCACCGTCGGCGTCGGCGGCGCGCGCCTTCACATAGGCCGCGAGCGACTGTGGCACGTCGGCATGGGCCGGCACCGCGACGGACGCCGCGGCGATGCCGGCGAGAAGGACGCTACATGTTCGGATAATTCGGCCCTCCGCCGCCTTCGGGGACCACCCAGTTGATGTTCTGGGTCGGGTCCTTGATGTCGCACGTCTTGCAGTGGACGCAGTTCTGCGCGTTGATCACGAACCTGGGCTCGCCCACGTCCTCGCCCACCACCTCGTAAACGCCCGCCGGGCAATAGCGCTGCGCCGGTTCGTCGAACAGCGGCAGATCATAGGCGATCGGAATGTCCGGGTCGCGCAGCGTCAGATGGACCGGCTGGTCCTCCTCATGGTTGGTGTTCGACAGGAACACCGAGGACAGCCGGTCGAAGGTGAGCGCGCCGTCGGGCTTGGGATAGGCGATCGGCTTGACCAGGTCCTTGCGCCACAGCGTCTCGTTGTCGGGATGGTCGTGGTGGAGCGTGAAGGGCATCTTGATGCCCCAATATTCCAGCCACATGGTGATGCCGGACAGGCCCGAGCCGATGAAATCGCCGAATTTCTTGACCAGCGGCACCACGTTGCGGACGATCGACAGCTCCTTCTTGACCCACGAACTCTCGAACGTTTCCGGATAGGCGGAAAGCTCGTCATGCGCGCGGCCCGCCTGGATCGCGGCGAAAGCCGCCTCCGCCGCCATCATCGCCGATTTCATCGCGGTGTGCGTGCCCTTGATCCGCGGCACGTTGAGGAAGCCGGCGCTGTCGCCGATCAGCGCACCGCCCGGGAACACCAGCTTCGGGATCGACTGCAGCCCCCCGTCGCTGATCGCCCGAGCGCCGTAGGAGACGCGCTTGCCGCCCGCCAATATCTCCGCGATTGCCGGATGCGTCTTCCAGCGCTGCATCTCCTGGAAGGGCGAGAGATAGGGATTGGTGTAGTTGAGCCAGGTGACGAAGCCGAGCGCCACCTGCCCGTTCGCCTGGTGGTACAGGAAACCGCCGCCGTTCGAGCCCTTGGTCTCGCTGAGCGGCCAGCCCTGGGTATGGATGACGCGGCCCGGGACATGCTTGGCGGGATCGACGTCCCACAGCTCCTTGACGCCGAGGCCGTAGACCTGCGGATCGCTGTCCCTGGCGAGATCGAAGGTACGGATCAGCTCCTTGGTCAGGTGCCCGCGGCATCCTTCGCCGAGGAAGGTGTATTTGGCGTGGAGCTCCAGCCCCGGCTGGTAATCGGGCTTGCGCGTGCCGTCGCGCGCGACGCCCATGTCGCCGGTGGCGACGCCCTTCACCGATCCGTCGTCGTTGAACAGCACCTCCGCGGCCGCGAAGCCGGGAAACACCTCGACGCCCAGCTCCCCCGCCTGCTCCGCCAGCCAGCGGCACAGGTTGCCGAGGCTGCCCGTATAGGTGTTCTTGTTGTGCATGAACGGCGGCGTCCACAGGTGCGGCAGCACGAACTTGCGCTTCCTGCCCAGCACCCAGTGGAGGTTCTCGGTCACCGGCACCTCGGCGAGCGGGCAGCCCTTGTCGCGCCAGTCGGGGATCAGTTCGTCGAGCGCGCGCGGGTCGATCACCGCGCCCGACAGGATGTGCGCGCCGACCTCCGATCCCTTTTCCAGCACGCACACGCTGAGCTCGGCGCCGGCCGCGTTGGCGAGCTGCTTGAGCCGGATCGCCGCCGACAGCCCCGCCGGCCCGGCGCCGACGATCACCACGTCGTAGGGCATCGACTCGCGTTCAGCCATCATCGTCTCCCGCCGGGACGCCGAACGACTCCCTGTCGTCGCGTCGCAGCAACGTCTTGTCCTCGCTCCGGTTTGGGCAGATTGACGGCCGCGTCAAGCTAGGATTCTAATGGATGGCGATGGGGGGGGACCAGCATCACGATTGGCGGGAGCTCGCGCAAAGCGCGCTCGATTGGTGGCGGGAGGCGGGCGTCGACACGCTCGTCGCCGACACCCCGCGCGACTGGCGCATCCAGGCGGCGCCGGTTGCCGCTACGGCCGCCGCGCCCCTGCCGCCGGAAGCGGAAGCGACAGCCGCACCGCTCCCCGCCACGCTCGAGACCTTCGTCGCCTGGCGCACCGGCCCCGACGCGCCGGAAGCCGGCTGGGGAATGCCCCTGTTCGCGCCGGAGGGCGATCCGGCCTCCGGCCTGATGATCATCGTCGACTGCCCGGAAGATGAGGCGCTGCTCGACGGCGCCCCCGGCCGGTTGTTCGACCGGATGCTCGCCGCGATCGGCCGCGATCGCGCCGGCATCTATCTCGCCGCGCTCGCCGGCGCCCGCCCGGTCGGCGGCCGCATACCGCCCGAGATGCTGCCCGCCCTTGCCGCGCTGCTGCGCCACCACATCGCCCTCGCTGCCCCGAAACGGCTGCTCGTGGCCGGTTCCGCGGCGAGCCGTGCGCTGATCGGGACGGACAGCGCTCGCGGGCGTGGAAGTTTACATCCCGTTCACCTTGAAGTCGGCACGGTGGACGCGGTCGTGAGCTGGCACCCGCGTTTCCTCCTGGAGCGGCCAGCGGCCAAGGCGGAAGCCTGGAAGGATTTGCAGTTGCTGATGGGGGGATTGCGCTGATGCGCTCCGCGTTCCTGGTTGCCATTGCAGCGATGACCCTGCCGGCGGTCGCCCATGCCGGTGTGGAGCCGGCGGCCGTCGATGCCGGCGGCGCGCCGGGGCAGCGCTACCCCACCACCTCCGCCGCGCCGCAGGGCGACGGCGTTCCCGACCAGCTCGACGCCGGCCAGCGTTCCGCTTATCGCGCCGTCTTCGCCGCGATCCGCGAGAGCCGCTGGACCGACGCCCAGATCCAGCTCGACGCGATGAAGCCGGGCCCGCTCCACGCCTTCGCCCGCGCCCAGCTCTACACCGCCAAAGGCTCGCCCAAGGTCGACCTCTCGCAGCTCGCCCAGCTCCTTGCCGACGCCCCCGAGCTGCCGCAGGCGGCGCAGATCGCGCGCCTTGCCGCCGCACGCGGTGCGATCGACCTTCCTTCCCTTCCCGCCCAGCAGCAGCTCATCTGGTACGATGGCGCTCCCAATCGCCGGCGCCTCAAGAGCACCGCGCGCAGCGACGCCGCCGCCGCCGAGCTCGCCCGCGCAATGCAGCCGCTGATCAAGGCCGATCGCGGCGCCGAGGCCGAGGCGCTGGTCGAATCCAAAGCCAGCCTGCTCGCCCCCGATGCGCTGACCGAATGGCGCCAGAAGGTCGCCTGGATCTACTACGTCTCCAACGACGACGCCTCCGCCAAGCGCGTCGCCGCGCTTGCCCGGGCCGGCACCGGCGACTGGGCCGCACAGGCCGACTGGGTCGCCGGTCTCGCCGCGTGGCGCAGCCGTGATTATCCCGCCGCCGCGGCCGCCTTCGCCAGCGTCGCCCAGCGCGCCGCCGATACCGACCTGCGCGCCGCCGGCTTCTACTGGGCCTCGCGCGCCGATATGGCCTCGGGCCGCCCGGACCTCGTCCAGGGCCGCCTCCAGAACGCCGCCCAATATGTCGAAACCTTCTACGGCCAGCTCGCTCGCGAATCGCTCGGCGTCGCCGCCCGCGCCGCCGCGACGGGCGAGAAGACCACCGCCGAGGACTGGCAGCTGCTCGAGCGCCGCCCCAATGTCCGCGTCGCCGCGGCGCTGACCGAGATCGGTGAGACCGACCTCGCCGACGAGGTGATCCGTCAGCAGGCCCGCATCGGCAACCCTGCTGAATATGCCGCGCTCACCCGCCTCGCCGGCCGCCTCAACCTGCCCGCGACCCAGCTCTGGATGTCGCACAACGGCCCGATCGGCGCGCACCCGGCAATCGCCGCCCGCTATCCGATGCCGAACTGGACCCCCGACGGGGGCTGGCGCGTCGACAAGGCGCTGGTCTACGCCCACACTCTCCAGGAATCGCGCTTCCGCATCGGCGTGGTGAGCCCGGCGGGGGCTTATGGCCTGATGCAGATCATGCCGGCTGCCGCGACCGACATCGCACGCGCCAAGGGCCTTGCCCGGCTCGATCGCGTCTCGCTCACCCGTCCCTCGACCAACATGGAGGTGGGGCAGAGCTATCTCGAGCAGCTGCGCGACCAGCCCTGTACCCAGGGCCTGCTCCCCAAGGTGATCGCCGCCTACAACGCCGGTCCGCTGCCGGTCGCGATGTGGAACGCGCAGATGCGCGACGGCGGCGATCCGCTGCTCTACATCGAATCGATCCCCTATTGGGAAACCCGCGGCTACGTCCTGACCGTGCTGCGCAACTATTGGATGTACGAGGCGCAGGCCGGCAAGCACTCCGCCAGCCGCGCCGCGCTGGCGCAGGGCTTGTGGCCCAAGTTCCCGGGCATGAGCGGTGCCGCCGCGGTGCGCGTGGCGGGCCGACCCGGCGGCATCCTCCCGGCCGCCAAGCCTGCGGCGCCGGTCACCTACTCCGAAGCCATCTCCGCACTCACCCGTGCCCATTGACGAGACCGTCGCGTTCCGGCCGGTCCGGATCGCGGTGCTCACCATATCCGACACGCGCAAGCCCGAAACCGACCGCTCCGGTGACGCGCTGGTCGAGCGGCTGACCGCTGCTGGCCACGAGCTCGCCGGCCGCCTGATCGTGCCCGACGACGCCGCCGCGATCACCGCCAGGCTCAATGCCTGGATCGACGATCCGGAGGTCGATTGCGTGATCACTACCGGCGGTACCGGCGTCACCGGCCGCGACGTCACGCCCGAGGCGCTGGAGCGCGTGCAGGACAAGCCGATCCCCGGCTTCGGTGAGCTGTTCCGCTGGCTGAGCTACCGGAGCATCGGCACCTCGACGGTGCAGTCGCGCGCCTGCGCCTGCGTCGCCCGCGGCACCTACATCTTTGCCCTCCCCGGCTCCACCGGCGCCGTCCGCGACGGCTGGGACGGCATTCTCGCCAGCCAGCTCGACATCCGCCACAAGCCCTGCAACTTCGTCGAGCTGATGCCGCGATTGAGAGAGCGGTAGGAAAGAATTATCGAGCGGACACGAAGTCGGCGGGTTGTGGGCGGCACTCGCATGAAATTAGCGTTTCCGGAACAACTCGAGGAAGCGGGAATGATACGGGAAATGCGGCGCCGAGCCTTCCTCGTGGCAAGCGGCCAGGCCATCCTTTTCGCGCCGCTGTGTCCTAGCGCGGCAGGCGGCGGAGCGGGCCATTCATCCGGCGAGCCGCTCAAAGACCTCCACGCCCACCTCGTCCCCGAGCTCGAGAGACGAATTCCATCGCTGATGAAAAAGGCGAGTCTGCCGGGCCTCGCGATCGCGATCGTGCGGGATTCAAAGCTGACATGGTGCCGGGGTTTTGGGGTTGCGGACGTCGCCTCCGGGCGTCCTGTCGATTGCGCGACGATCTTCGAAGCGCAATCGCTGAGCAAACCGGTCTTCGCCTATCTGGTTCTCAAACTGTGCGAAACGGGAGTCCTCGACCTCGACACGCCTCTGACGAGATACACGTCCGATCGGATCCTGGCGGGCGACCCTCGTCTCGACCGCATCACCGCGCGTCATGTGCTCTCGCATACCGGCGGTCTGCAGAACTGGCGGTCGAATACCGATCCTCTCAGGATCCATTTCGACCCGGGCGAGCAATGGCTCTACTCGGGCGAGGCCTATAGCTATCTCCAGTCGGTCGTGACGCATTTGATCGGGCGCACGGATCCGAGCAGATGCGTGACCTATGACGTCAAGATATGTGCGACCGACTTCGTCGATTACATGAAGGCTCGCCTTCTCATTCCGTTCGGGATGACATCCAGCGACTATATATGGAACGTGGACCTTGGAACACGATCGGCGTTGCCGCACGATGTCGACGGAAAGGCCACGCCGGGACATCGCTGGACGGCAATCGAGGCGGCACGATGGGGCTCATCCGGCGGATTGCTTACCACGCCCGCGGACTATGCGAGGTTCCTGATCGCAGTCATGAGTCCGCGCCCCAACGATACCTATCGGCTGAACCGCGACAGCCTCGCCGAAATGGTTCGCCCGGCGATCCGCGTTCCGGACAAGGAACGCCCCAGCGCCTGGTCCCTCGGCAGCTCGTGGGGGCTCGGCTGGCAGTTGTTCGATGTCGCAGGCGATCCGGTCATCGCCCACGGCGGCGACAGTTCGGGATTCCACAACTTCGCCGCGGCTTCTCTCGCCCGCAAATCCGCTCTCGTTGTCATGACGAATGGCCAGGGGGGATCGCAGGTCATCGAACAACTCGTCGTCCCGGATTTCCTGGATCGCCTGCTGCATTGGACATAGTTCAATCTCGCCGTATCCGCCTCCATTGTTCTTGATTTGTTCTAGACTTCCTCCTAATTTCGCGCAATGGCCAAGGCGCGACCCGTCCGCGGTGCCACCGTCAACCGCGAGAGCACCCGTTTCAGCCTGCCCGAACGGCAGGCGGACGGTGACTGGCTCGACGATCGCGAGGGGATCGACGGCGCGCCGCCGCCGCTGCGCACCACCGTCACCGTCGAGCGGCCGAAGACGATCATCACGCGCAACCAGTCGCCCGACGTGCCGTTCGATCGCTCGATCAATCCCTATCGCGGCTGCGAGCATGGCTGCATCTACTGCTTCGCGCGGCCGACCCATGCCTATCACGACCTGTCGCCGGGACTCGATTTCGAATCGAAGCTGTTCGCCAAGCCGGAGGCGGCGACGCTGCTCCGCGCCGAGCTGGCGAAGCGCGGCTACGTCTGCCGCCCGATCGCCTTCGGCACCAACACCGATCCCTATCAGCCGATCGAGGGCGACTGGCGGATCACGCGCAGCTGCATCGAGCTGCTCGCCGAGTGCAACCATCCGATCACCATCACCACCAAGTCCGATCGCGTCACCCGCGACCTCGACATCCTCGCGCCGATGGCCGCCAAGGGGCTTGCGGCGGTGATGGTGTCGGTCACCTCGCTCGACCCTAAGGTGGCGCGCACCGTCGAACCGCGCGCGCCCCATCCCGAGCGCCGGCTGGCGGCGGTGGCGAAACTCTCGGCCGCAGGGGTGCCCACGGTCGTCTCGATCGCGCCCGTCATCCCCGCGATCACCGACCACGAGCTGGAGCATCTGATCGAGCGCGCGGCCGAGGCTGGCGCCTATGGCGCGGGCTTCATCCCCATCCGCCTGCCGTTCGAGGTCGCGCCGCTGTTCGAGGCGTGGCTCGACGCCCATTTCCCCGACCGCAAGGCCAAGGTGATGGCGACGATCGGCTCGATCCGCGGCGGCCGGCGCAACGATCCCGGCTTCTTCAGCCGGATGCGCGGCAGCGGTCCCTGGGCGGAGCTGCTGCGGACCCGTTTCCAGATCGCCTGCCGCAAGCACGGCCTCAACCGTGAGCGCAAGCCGCTCCGCACCGATCTGTTCCGCCCGCCGGCCGGGCCGCAGGGCGAGCTGTTCGGCTGACGCCGCGGGCGGCGGACCCGATGCGTACGCTCGTCCGTTGTGTCCGCAGGACCGTCCGACAATTCATCGAGTCGCTCATGGCCACGCTTGCCCCCGGATGGCGCAATGGGTGATCGACGGCCTGCCCGAGCTGACGCGCAAATATGTCCGCCTGCGCAGCGAGGGCGAGACCGCCAGCCACTGAGGCGTATCGGACAACGTGACCGCAGCTCGGCGCAGCTGCGGGTTGCCCGCGGGGCGAGGTGATGCAAGGGAAGCGGTATGCGCTCGCTTCTCCGATTCCTCGCCATTGCCGCCGTCTGGCTCCTCGCCGCTCCCGTCCTGGCCCAGCCCAGTCCGGGAGAGCTGCGCGTCATGAGCTTCAACGTCCGCTACGGCACCGCCGACGATGGGCCGAACGATTGGGCGCACCGGCGCGACATCCTCGTCGAGACCATCCGCGCCGAGCATCCCGACGTGATCGGCACTCAGGAGCTGCTCAAGGACCAGGCCGACTATATCGTCGCCAAGCTGCCGGACTACACCTGGTTCGGCATCGACCGCCGCGGCGGGCATGGCGACGAGCATATGGGCGTGTTCTATCGCCGCGACCGGCTCAAGCTGATTGAGCAAGGGAATTTCTGGCTGTCGGATACGCCTTCGGTGCCCGGCAGCATCAGCTGGGGTCATCCGTTGCCGCGCATGGTGACCTGGGGCGTATTCGAGACGAAGGACGGCAAGCGCTTCCGCCTGCTCAACACCCACTTCCCCTATCGCGCCGAGGACGAGCTCGCCCGCGAGAAAGCGGCGAAACTGATCGCCGATCACCTGCGGCAGCTGGATCATGGCGGGCCGGTGATCCTGACCGGCGACTTCAACACCGACATCAGCAGCCAGGCGCACGCGATCCTGGTCAAGGTGCTCGCCGACGCGTGGCAGACGACGGCGCATACCGGGCCGGTCGGTACGTTCCACGGCTTCAAGGGCGAGCCCGGCGGCGCGGATCGCATCGACTGGATCCTGTCGTACGGCTTCACCGTCAAGCGGGTGGCGACGCTGACCACCAACCGCAACGGGCGTTACCCGTCCGATCACTTCCCGGTCGTGGCGGATATGAGCCTCGAGCCCTGACAACCCTACCGTCACCGGAAGGGCCGAAAATCCATCGACGGCCTGCCTTGCCGTCCGAGCTTCCTGACCAGCCCCCGCGGCATAGTGGGCCGACCTTCGCCGGGCGACGATCGGGTGTCAGGCCGCGGCCAGCTTGAAGTCCTTGTACTGCGCCCGGATCGCGGTCTTGAGCAGCTTGCCGGTCGCGGTATGGGGCAGCGCCTCGACGAAGTGGATCTCGTCGGGCAGCCACCATTTGGCGACGCATCTGGCAAGGTGCGCGTGGATCTCCTCCGCCGTCACCGCGCTGCCAGGCTTGCGCACCACCAGCAGGATCGGGCGCTCGTCCCATTTCGGATGCGGCACGCCGATCGCCGCGGCCTCCGCGACGCCCGCGCAGCCGACCGCGGCATTCTCGAGCTCGACCGAACTGATCCACTCGCCGCCCGACTTGATCACGTCCTTGGCGCGGTCGGTGATCTGCATGACGTTGTCGGGATGGATCACCGCGACATCGCCGGTGTCGAACCAGCCGTCCGCGGTCAGCGCATCCTCGTCGGCGCCATAATAGCGCTGGACGATCCACGGCCCGCGCACCTGGAGCCGACCCGAGCTCATCCCGTCGCGCGGCAGGATATTGCCCTCATCGTCGACCACGCGCATCTCGACGCCGAACGGCACCTTGCCCTGCTTGCTGACCTGGTCGACCTGCGCTTCGAAGCTCAGCTCGTCCCAATCCCACGACGGCGCTCCCATCGTCCCGATGGGCGAGGTCTCGGTCATGCCCCAGGCATGGTTGACGCGGATGCCCATCCTCATGATCCGCTCGACCATCGCGCGCGGCGCCGCCGATCCGCCGATGGTGACGATCTTGAGGTGTTTGGGAGCCTCCCCCGTCTCGTCGATGTGCTGGAACATCGCGAACCACACCGTCGGCACGCCGGCCGAGTGGGTCACCTTCTCGCGGTTCATCAGCTCGCACAGCACCTTGGCCTCGTTGACCGCGGAGAAGACGAACTTGCCCCCCACCGCCGCCAGCGCGAACGGCAGGCCCCAGCCGACCGCATGGAACATCGGCACCACCGGCAGCGCTACCGCCTGCGTCGACAGGTCGAACTCGGCCGGCTGCAGCTCGGTGATCGCGTGGATCACGGTCGAGCGGTGCGAATAGATGACGCCCTTGGGATGGCCTGTCGTGCCGCTGGTGTAGCACATCAGGCACGCCTCGCGCTCGTCGCCCTCGTGCCAGGCATAATCGCCATTCTCGGCATCGAGCAGCGCGCGGAAGCTGTCCGGCCCGTCGCCATCCATCACCACATAATGCTCGATCGTCGTCCATTGCGGCTTCATGCGATCGACGATCGGCTGGAAGGCGCGATCGTAGAGCAGCACCCGATCGCCAGCATGATTGGCGATATAGGCGAGCTGATCGTCGAACAGCCGCGGATTGATGGTGTGGATCACCCCACCCATGCCGATCGCGCCGTACCAGGCGATCAGGTGATGCGCGTGGTTCATCGCCATCGTCGCGACGCGGTCGCCGGGTTTCATCCCCAGCCGCTCGAGCGCCTGCGCCAGCCGCCGCGCGTCGTGCGCCACTCCGGCCCAATCGGTCCGCGTCTCGCTGCCGTCTGCCCAGCGCGTGACGATCTCGCGCGATCCATGCTCGCGCGCGGCATGGTCGAGCAGGCGCATCACGCGCAGCTCGTAATCCTGCATCTGTCCCAGCATTCCTCGCCCATTCCGTCTGTTTTGGTCGAGCGATTGTATCGACGGGCGCCCGCGCGTCCAGAGGCGGCCGCCTCCTGGACACGTACCAGAAACACGAAACCCGGGATCAACCAGCGACCAGGCGGAGTTCCGCGGTTTCCAGCGTGGCCTGGGTTACGCCGGGGATCGACTGGATCCGCCCGAGCAGCTCCCGGTCGACCAGGAAGTCGCGGCCGAGCCGCAGCTGCGCCTCCCCGCCGGGCGCGTCGCACGTCACCATCACCTCGCAGCGGCCGGCGCGCACGCTGAGCAGGTCGGCGAGCGGCACCATCGCCTCTGGGGTGTCCACGCGCATCCGCAACAGCATCTTTGCCTGCCCCGCAACCGCATCGAACGGCCGAATCGACCGCACGGTGACGCGTGCGCTGTCCTCACCGGGCCGGCGGTCCAGCTCGACCCCGATCAACCCGCAACCGCCGTCACGCGCGGTATCCTCCAGCGCCTTGCTGACGTCGTCATCGAAGCAGGTCACCGGCACCTGTCCTGTGGCATCCGAGATCGTCGCCATCAGATACCGCCGCCCGCGCGCGGAGGTCCGCCAGCGCGCATCCTCGACCAGTGCGCCGACCGTGGCGCTGGTTCGCGCGCCTTCGGCGATCTCAATCTCGCCAAGCCCGACGATGGTCCGCGCGCCCTGCGCGGAGGCAAGATGCTGGTAGCGATCGAGTGGATGCGCAGAGAAGAAGAAGCCGAACGCATCCTTCTCGGCATTGATCCGCTCGGCCAGCGTCCAGCGTGCGCTCAGCGGCAGCTGGATCGCCGCCGATCCATGGTCCGTCTCGCCGAACAGGCCGCCCTGCCCGCTCGTCCGGCTTTCGTGCGTGTGCGCGGCGACTGCGAGGATGGTCTCAGCGACCGCAAAGATGCCGGCGCGGTTCGCGTCGATCGCGTCGAACGCACCCGCCGCCGCCAGCGTCTCCACCTGCCGCTTGTTCAGCATCCGCGGATCGACCCGCCGCGCGAAATCGTCGAGCGAGGTGAAATCCCCTCGCCGCATCCGCTCCTCGACCAGCAGCTCCATCGCCCGCTCGCCGACGCTTTTCAGCGCGGCGAGGCCGTAGCGGACCGCCAGCCCCTCCCCCACCTCCTCGACGCTGAACTCGGCCTCGCTCGCGTTCACGTCGGGCGGCAGGCGGTCGATGCCCAGCCGCTTCATGTCGTCGACGAACACCGCGAGCTTGTCGGTCTGCGCCATGTCGAAGCACATCGACGCGGCGTAGAACTCGTGCGGATAATGCGCCTTGAGCCATGCGGTCTGATAGGCGAGCAGCGCATAGGCCGCGGCATGGCTCTTGTTGAAGCCGTAGCCGGCGAACTTGTCGATCAAGTCGAACAGCTCGTTGGCCTTGGCCTCGGGGATGGCGTTCACCTTGGCGCAGCCCTCGACGAAGATCGCGCGCTGCGCGTCCATCTCGGCCTTGATCTTCTTGCCCATCGCGCGGCGCAGCATGTCCGCGCCGCCGAGCGTGTAGCCGGCGAGCACCTGCGCCGCCTGCATCACCTGCTCCTGATAGACGAAGATGCCGTAGGTTTCGGCGAGGATACCTTCGAGTAGGGGGTGGGGATAGACGATCGGCTCGCGCCCGTTCTTGCGCGCGCCGAAGCTCGGGATATTGTCCATCGGCCCCGGCCGATAGAGCGACACGAGTGCGATGATGTCGCCGAAGTTGGACGGCCGCACCGCCGCCAGCGTGCGCCGCATCCCCTCCGATTCGAGCTGGAACACGCCGACCGTGTCGCCGCGCTGGAGCAGCTCGTACACGCCCGGATCGTCCCAGCCGAGGCTGTCGAGATCGACGATGATGCTGCGCGCCTTCAGGAGCTCGACCGCTTTCTTGAGCACCGACAATGTCTTGAGGCCGAGGAAGTCGAACTTCACCAGCCCCGCGCTCTCGACGTACTTCATGTCGAACTGGGTGACCGGCATGTCGGACCGCGGATCGCGGTAGAGCGGCACCAGCTCGGCGAGGGGCCGGTCGCCGATCACCACGCCGGCGGCGTGGGTCGAGGAGTGGCGCGGCAGCCCCTCCAGCTTCATCGCCAGGTCGAGCAGATGGCGGACGTCGCTATGATTCCTGTATTCGGCGGCAAGCTCCGAGACGCCGTTCAGCGCGCGGTCGAGCGTCCAGGGATCGGTCGGATGGTTCGGCACCAGTTTGGCGAGCCGGTCGATCTGGCCATAGCTCATCTGCAGCACGCGGCCGGTGTCCTTGAGCACCGCGCGCGCCTTGAGCTTACCGAAGGTGATGATCTGCGCGACCTGGTCGCGGCCGTATTTCTGCTGGACGTAGCGGATCACCTCGCCGCGCCGGGTTTCGCAGAAGTCGATGTCGAAGTCCGGCATCGACACGCGCTCGGGATTGAGGAAGCGCTCGAACAGCAGCCCCAGCTTGATCGGGTCGAGATCGGTGATGGTGAGCGCCCAGGCGACCGCCGAGCCGGCGCCCGAACCGCGTCCCGGGCCCACCGGGATATCGTGCCCCTTTGCCCATTGGATGAAGTCGGCAACGATCAGGAAATAGCCGGCGAAACCCATCTGGATGATGACGTCGAGTTCGAACGCGAGCCGGTCGCGATAGGTTCTCACCAAATCGGGGTCGGCAATGTTCCATTGCCGGAGCCGTGCCTCGAGCCCCGCCACCGAGCGTTCGCGCAGCATTGCCGCCTCGCCATCGCGGTCGCCGGCGAGGCTCGGCAGGATCGGCTTGCGCTTGGGCGCCGCCACCGCGCAGCGCTGCGCCACCACCAGTGTGTTCGCCAGCGCCTCGGGAAGGTCGGCGAACAGCAGCTTCATCTCGCTCGCCGGCTTCATCCAGGCGTCGGGCGAACTCCTCGGCCGATCCTCGCTGGTGACGTAGCTCGAGCTGGCGATGCACAGCATCGCGTCGTGGGCTTCGTGGAACTCGGCCTCGGCGAAGCAGCATGGGTTGGTCCCCACCAACGGCAGGGCGCGCGCATAGGCAAGGTCGAGGAGGCTCGCCTCGGCGCGCGCCTCCAGCGGATCGAGCCGGCGGACGATCTCGATATAGAGGCGACCGGGAAACAGCGTCTCCAGCCGCGCTGCATAGGCCGTGGCGGCGTCGGTCTGCCCGTCGGCAAGCAGCTGGACCAGCGCCCCTTCCCTGCCCGCGGTCAGTGCGATCAAGCCATCGGTCAGCCCTTCCAGCGCGTCGAGCGAGACATGCGCGTCGATCTCGATCGGCCGATCGAGATGCGCCATCGACACCAACTTGCAGAGATTGTCGTAGCCGGTCTTGTCCTGCGCATAGAGCGCCAGCCAGTCGATCGGCGGTTCGATGCCTTCCGGCACCGGCCGCGCCACCGCCAGCAGCGTGCCGATGATCGGCTGCACGCCTGTATCGCGGCACGCTTCGGAGAAGGCCATCGCCGCATAGAGGCCGTTGCGGTCGGTCAGTGCGACCGCGGGAAAGCCCATCTCCTTCGAGCGCTTGGCGATCGCCTTGGGCTCGATCGCGCCTTCCAGCATCGTGTAGGACGAAAGGACGCGGAGCGGAACGAAACCCGAATGCGGCATGGATGGCACTATGCCAGCGGCGTGCCGGCATGGGAACCGCCCGCCCCTCCCCGACCGGCACGATATCCACAGCTTTCGCCGGCTCGCCGCTCAGGGAGCCGAAACGCTCCCCTCACGTTTGTTGCGGCATCGCAGGAGGAACGACGATGGCCGGCAGCACAACCGACGGCGTCCAGAGCGGCCCCGGCTGGGGCTGGATTCTGCTCTACGGGATCGTCTCGCTGATCCTCGGCCTGCTGGCGTTCGCCTGGCCGTTCGGCGCGACGCTGGCGGCGACCTTCGTCGTCGCCTGTTTCCTGATCGCGGCCGGCATCGCCGCGCTCGCCGCCGGCGCTTTCGGCCGAGGCCATGAAGGACGACTCCACTCGATCCTGTTCGGCCTCCTCTCGCTCGTGGTCGGCTTGATGATGGCGTTCCGCCCGCTGGCCGGAGCCTTCTCCTTGACGCTGCTCGTCGCCGCCTGGCTGATCGCGCGCGGCGTGATGGAGCTGGTCTTCGGCGTCCGCTACCGCCGCCACCGCTGGCTGGTGGTGGCGCTGGGCGTGATCGACGTGCTGCTCGGATTCTATGTGGTCTTCATGCTGCCGCTGGCGTCGCTGGCGGTGCCCGGCTTCATCCTCGGCATGAGCTTCGTGCTCGGCGGCGTGATCGCCATCATGCAGGCGCTCTCCCACCGCAAGGGCGCGGCCGCCTTCGCAATTCCCGATTAGAGCAGCTTCTCGATATCGGGCGCGATGTCCTCGGGCTTGGTGGTCGGCGCATAGCGGCCGGCGACCTTGCCGTCGCGATCGATCAGGAACTTGGTGAAGTTCCACTTGATCGCCTCGGACCCGAGGATGCCCGGCGCCTCCTTCTTGAGATGCCGCCACAAGGGCGCTGCATCGTCCCCGTTGACGTCGATCTTGGCGAAGACGGGAAAGGTCACGTCGTAGGTCAGCGAGCAGAAGCTCGCGATCTCCTCCGCCGTCCCCGGCTCCTGCCCGCCGAACTGGTTGCAGGGGAACCCCAGCACCGCGAAACCGCGGTCCTTGTAGCGGCGATAAAGCGCCTCCAGCCCTTCATATTGCGGCGTGAACCCGCATTTGGAGGCGACGTTGACGATCAGCAGCACCTGGCCGGCATAAGGTGCGAGCGTGGTCGTGCCGTCGTCGGCCGTGATAATCGGGATGTCGGTCAGCGCCGTCATTCCAGCCTCCCCTCATGCAGCCGCATGATACGGTCCATCCGCGCCGCCAGCCGCTCGTTGTGGGTCGCGACCAGCGCGGCAGAACCCTGCCCCCGCACCAGCCGCAGGAACTCCTCCAGCACCACGTTGGCCGTCGCCTCGTCGAGATTGCCGGTCGGCTCGTCCGCCAGCACCAGCGCCGGCCGGTTGGCGAGCGCACGCGCCACCGCGACGCGCTGCTGCTCGCCGCCCGAAAGCTGGCTCGGGCGGTGCGTGAGCCGCGCGTCCAATCCCAGCGCGGTGAGCAGCTCGGTCGCCCGCACCTCGGCATCCGGCCGCGTGGCGCCGTGGATGAGCTGGGGCAGGACCACATTCTCGGCCGCGCTGAAATCGGGCAGCAAATGGTGAAACTGGTAGACGAAGCCGAGCCGGTCGCGCCGCGTCGCGGTCCGCTCGGGGCTGGACAGCCTCGACACCTCGACGCCGGCGATGCGGATCGCCCCCTCGAACCCGCCTTCGAGCAGCCCCACCGCCTGCAGCAGGGTCGATTTGCCCGAGCCCGAAGGGCCGAGCAGCGCGACGATCTCGCCCGCGCCGACCGTCAGGTCGACGCCGCGCAGCACCTCGATCACCTGCCCGCCCTGCTCGAAGCTGCGCTTGAGGCCGATGGTCTGGAGGACGGGCTCACTCATAGCGCAGCACCTGCACGGGATCGGTGCTCGCCGCCTTGTAGGCCGGGTAGAGCGTGGCGAGGAAGCTGAACAGCAGCGCCATCGCGGCGATCCCCATCACCTCGAACGGGTCGGTCTTGGATGGCAGGTCGGTCAGGTAGCGCATCGACGGATCCCAGATCTGCTGCCCGGTGACGAAGCCGAGGAAGCCGACGATGTCCTGTCGGAAGATCAGCGCGATGAAGCCGAGCACCAGCCCCGCCCCGATCCCGACCGCGCCGATCGCCGTCCCCACGGTCATGAAGATGCGCATCAGCGCCATCCGCGTCGCGCCCATGGTGCGCAGGATCGCGATGTCGCGGGTCTTGGCGCGGACCAGCATGATCAGCGAGGACAGGATGTTGAACACCGCGACCAGGATCAGGATCGACAGCACGGTGAAGGTCACCAGCCGGTCGACCGCCAGCGCCTCGAACAGCTGCGAGTTCATCTGCCGCCAGTCGGTGATCTGGCCCGAACGGCCGACCTTGTCGGCGAGCGGCGCCAGGATGCGCTCGACATGGTCCGGATCGTCGGTGTCGAGCTCGACCATGCCGACGCTCTCGCCCATCAGCAGCAGCGTCTGCGCGTCCTGCATCGGCATCACCACGAACGCCTTGTCATAGTCGTAGACGCCGACCTCGAAGATCGCGCCGACGGTGTAGCTCACGATCCTGGGGACCGTGCCGAAGGGCGATGCCGGCCCCTGCGGGCTGATCAGCTGGATCTCGCTGCCCTCGGTCGCGCCGAGCGCGTCGGCGAGGCGGCTTCCCATCGCGATGCGCCCGCTACCGGGCGTCAGGCTTTTGAGCGAGCCGACCACGACCTTCCCGTTGAGCGTCGGGTTGTTAAGGATGTCGGGCACGTTCATGCCCCGCACCAGCACCGCCTCGACCCGGCCCGAATAGCCGGCCATCAGCGGCTGTTCGATCAGCGGGGTCGCGCTGATGACACCGGGTGTCGCCTTGGCCTCGGCCACGATCTGTCGCCAGTCGCGCAACTGGCCGCCATATCCCTGGATCACGGCATGACCGTTCAGCCCGACGATCTTGTCGAACAGCTCGGCGCGGAAGCCGTTCATCACGCTCATCACGATCACCAGCGCGGCGACGCCCAGCATCACCGCGACCAGGCTGATGCCGGCGACCAGCGCGATGAAGGCTTCACCCCGTCCGGGCAGCAGGTAGCGGCGCGCGATCATCCGCTCGTAGCGCGAGAGCAACATTCAAAATCCTCCCCCGCCGGAACGCGCGGGCTCGGCGCCGGTCCTAGGGAGAGTGGGCCTTCCGCGCAATCGCGCTGTTGCACGATTCACACATCCCGCGCGCAATCGTGATGCTGCGGCGCGAAGGGCAATGACAACTTCTGTCAACCAGCATAGGCGAATCCTCACTGAAGCGCAGGCAACGGCCGTGGTTCGGGGAGGCTTTGGTCCCGCTCATCAGGGAGGATGAGCGCGCGGGCCGAAGCTGAAAATCAAGGGGGCTGACGAGCTTTCGTCACGCGGACGCCCGGGCTGGAAACAGTCCGGGCGTTTGCGTCAAGGCGACGGCGCTGCGACGCGCACAACGCATCGGCTCCACCGGCCGCCCTACCCTAACCGCCCTTCGCCAGTCACTTGCGGTCGCGGCTTTCCTACAAGGATTTCTGCGGCTTCCATCCTCTTGAAACGACGACGAGGCGTTCCGATTTTACGTCCGTGTGGTGCCGTTGACGGGCCACGCCGACCTCCGGAGCGCCGCTTCGGGCTCCGGGATCGACGTTCAAACTGCTCCTAATGGAGGCTTTGAGATGCGTCAGTTCGATTTTGCTCCCTACCGCCGTTCGACCATCGGCTTCGACCGGCTGTTCGACCTGCTCGAGGCGAGCGCCCGCAGCAGCTCGAGCGACAATTATCCGCCCTTCAATCTGGAACGCGTCGGCGAGGATCATTACCGGATCACGATCGCCGTCGCCGGCTTCAAGCCCGACGAGATCGACATCACCGCGCAGCAGAACCTGCTGCTCGTCACCGGCAGGAAAGGCGATACCAACGACAACCACGACGCGCAGATGCTGCATCTCGGCATCGCCAACCGCGGCTTCGAGCGTCGTTTCGAGCTCGCCGACTTCATCCGCGTCGAATCGGCCGATCTCGCCGACGGCCTGCTCACCATCGAGCTGGTCCGCGAGGTGCCTGAGGCGATGAAGCCCAAGAAGATCGCGATCGGTGGCGCAACCGCGCAGGAGCCCGCGATCGAGCACAAGACCGCTGACGCGGCCTAAGCGCTAGCGGCGCCTTGCTCCCTTTGGCGCCGCAGCAGAGGCGTCCGGACCACCGGTCCGGGCGCCTTTTGCTCTTAACTCCCTCTCCCATCGGGAGAGGGAGGGAGCCGCGAAGCGGCGGAAGGGTGAGGGTGACCGCGAGTTGATAGGCGCCCGTCGCCCTCACCCTTCCCACGCCTTCGGCGCGGGCCCCTTCCCTCTCCCAATGGGAGAGGGAGTTAGACCAGCCGGCTCTGTTTCACCGCCGCTTCGATGAAGCTGGCGAACAGCGGGTGCGGGTCAAACGGCTTGGACTTGAGCTCCGGATGGAACTGCACGCCGACGAACCAGGGATGGTCGGGCCGCTCGACGATCTCGGGCAGCTGGCCGTCCGGCGACATGCCCGAGAATACCAGGCCGCCCTGCTCCAGCGCCTCGCGATAGGCGGTGTTGACCTCGTAGCGGTGACGGTGGCGCTCCGAGATCTCGGTGCCGCCATAGATCGAGGCGACCACGCTGTTGCCGGTGAGCTTCGCCGGATAGGCGCCGAGCCGCATCGTGCCGCCGAGGTCGCCGCCTTCCTCACGCTTCTCGAGGCCGCTCTCGCTCATCCATTCGGTGATGAGGCCGACCACCGGCTGGTCGGTGGGGCCGAATTCGGTCGACGACGCATCCTCGATGCCGGCAAGGTTCCGTGCACCTTCGATGCACGCCATCTGCATCCCGAAGCAGATGCCGAAATAGGGTATCTCGCGCTCGCGCGCGAAGCGGACCGAGGCGATCTTGCCCTCCGCGCCGCGCTCGCCGAAGGCGCCGGGGACGAGGATCGCATGGCATGGCTCGAGATGCGCGGGGATTTCCGTCTCGTCGCCCTCGAACAGCTCGGCGTCGATCCAGCGGATGTTGACCTTGACCCGGTTGGCGATGCCCCCGTGGACCAGCGCCTCGTTGAGCGACTTGTAGGCGTCCTGCAGCCCGACATATTTGCCGACGACGCCGACCGTCACCTCGCCTTCCGGGTTGAGTTGGCGATCCATGATGTCGTGCCAGCGCCGAAGGTCCGGCTCCCCGTCGGACGGCAGGCCGAAGGCGTCGAGCACCGCCCGGTCGAGCCCCTCGGCATGGTATTGCAGCGGCACGCCGTAGATCGAGGGCGCGTCGAGCGCGGGGATGACCGCGCTCGGCGGCACGTTGCAGAACAGCGCGATCTTGGCGCGCTCGCCCTCCGGCAGCGGCCGCTCGCAGCGGCACACCAGCACGTCCGGCTGGATGCCGAGCGCCGTCAGGTCGCGCACGCTGTGCTGCGTCGGCTTGGTCTTCAACTCGCCGGCGGCGGCGATATAGGGCACCAGCGTCAGGTGGACGAAGCAGGCGTTCTGCCGACCGACGTCGTTCCGAAGCTGGCGGATCGCCTCCATGAACGGCAGCGACTCGATGTCGCCGACGGTGCCGCCGATCTCGCACAGCACGAAATCGAGTCCGTCGGTATCCGTGCGGGCGAATTCCTTGATCGCGTCGGTGACGTGCGGGATCACCTGCACGGTGGCGCCGAGATAGTCGCCGCGCCGCTCCTTGCCGATGATCGTCTGGTAGATGCGGCCCGACGTCACATTGTCCGACTGCCGCGCCGACACGCCGGTGAAGCGCTCGTAATGGCCGAGGTCGAGGTCGGTCTCGGCCCCGTCGTCGGTCACATAGACCTCGCCGTGCTGATACGGGCTCATCGTGCCCGGATCGACGTTGAGATAGGGGTCGAACTTGCGGATGCGGACCTTGTAGCCGCGCGCCTGCAGCAATGCTGCGAGGCTCGCCGCCATGAGTCCCTTGCCAAGCGAGCTGACCACGCCGCCGGTGATGAAGATGTACCGCGCCATGGGAGTCACCGCATAGGGGCGAACGCCGCAACGGGGCAAGCGCCCGAATCGGCGCTGCCCGTTTTTTACGGCGTCAATCGCCGATGGTTACTGGACGAGCGGAACCGCGCCGTTGCCGGCGGCCGCATTGGCCTGGGCGGCGGCCGCGGCATTGGCGGCGGCGCCGGCAAGCGCGTCGTCGCCGGCCGGCGTCTGCAGGGGTGCGGTGGCGGCGGGCGGGGTGTTGCCGGCCTTGCGTGCCAGGCTCGTGTCGATCGTGCTCGACTGGCGGGTCGCGGCGAGGAAGGCGAGCGTGATGCTGAGCAGCACGAAGATCGTCGCCAGGACCGCGGTCGAACGGGTGAGGAAATCGGCCGCACCGCGCGCCGACATCAGGCCCGAAGGGCTGCCCGACGAGGTGAGCCCGCCGCCCTCCGACCGCTGCATCAGGATGACGGTGACGAGCAGCGCGGCGACGATCGCCTGGACGACGAGCAGAAAGGTGAACAGCATGAACCCGGCCAATGATTTCGTGAAAGTGCCGCCGACATAGGCGAGCGGGCCGTCCCGATCAACCGCACGGTCCGTCGCGCGCAACAAACATTTCGCGAACGCACTGAAACCACGCGGGCCGAGCAGCGTTAATCCTTGCTGAACCCGATGCCCGTGAGTGAATTGGACACCAGTGCCGTGAATGCCGTGTCGGATCAGTCGCTGTTCACCTGGATGCATACGCTGGTCGACTATGTCCGCTCGGGCGAGCCGGACCTCACCAATCGGCAGATGGCGCTGCTGCTGCTTGTCTATCTCGATCCCGGTCCCCATACCGTACGCGGATTGGCGCGCGCGCTGAACGTGTCGAAACCGGTCGTCACGCGCGCCTTGAATCGTCTGGGTGCGCTCGGCTATCTGCGCCGCCAACGCGACGATACCGACAAGCGCAACATCTTCGTCGCGCGCACGACCAAGGGGGCAGACTTTCTTGCAGAATTCGGGCAATTCCTCGCCGGCGACGCCCCGGCCGACGCCCCGCACCGTCACGTCCCCGACCACGCCCACGCGTAAGCGCTTCGCGCTTGCCGGGCGCAGTCATGCCTTCGATCCGCGCGTCGACGCCGCCCGCGGCGATCTTGCCGACCTCCGCCTCGCCGACCGGCTGTTCGCGCCGCATTACGCCGCCGCGATGACGCGGGGCGTGGCGCAGCGCGCCCCGGTCTATGCTGCCATCGGCGGGGAACAGCGCTCCGAGGTGCTGGCGGGCGAGACCTTCGACGTGCTTGAGCTGTCCCGCGGCTATGCCTGGGGCGTCAGCCCCGTCGACGGCGCGGCCGGCTTCGTCGCAGTCGACGCGCTCGGCCCGGTCGTCGCGCCGAGCCACATCGTGATCGGCCTGGGCATTCCCGACCTGCCGATGGGCAGCCGCATTGTGGACCAGGGCTTCGCGGAAACCGACATCCGCCCGCTCGACGCGCCGATGGAGGATTTCGTCCATGCCGCCGAGCGGCTGGTCGGCGTGCCCTCGGTTCCTGGCGGGCGGTCGGGCGCGGGCGTCGACGCCGGCGGTCTCGTCTTTCTTTCGCTCTCGCTGGCGGGCATCCGCGTGCCACGCTTCGTCGATCTCCAGGCGACAGTCGGCCGCGCGGTGGGCGAGGACGCACCGATGCTCCGCGGCGACCTTCTCTTCTTCGACGGCGAGGTGGCGATCGCCACCGACGAAACCCATGCGATCCGCGTCGCCGACCGGGTCGCGCGGGTCCCGATCAGCGATCTCGGCGCCATTTCTGCACGGCGGAGGCTCCCATGAAGCACAGCGTCTTCATCGACGGCGCCGCCGGCACCACCGGCCTGGAGATCCGCGAGCGGCTCGCCGGGCGCGACGAGATCACGCTGATCACGCTCGACGACGTCCAGCGCAAGGACCCCGAGGCACGGCGCCAGGCGCTCAACGACGCCGCCTTCGTCATCCTGTGCCTGCCCGACGACGCCGCGCGCGAGAGCGTCGCGTTGATCGACAATCCGCGCACCCGCGTGGTCGACGCCTCCACCGCGCATCGCGTGGCGGAGGGCTGGGCCTATGGTTTCGCCGAGCTCGAGCCGAGTCAGGCCGCCGCGATCGCCGAGGCGCCGCGCGTCACCAACCCGGGCTGCTACCCCACCGGCTTCCTCGCCCTCGTCCGCCCGCTGGTGCGGGCCGGGCTGATCCCCGCCGACTGGGCGCTCAGCGTCAACGCGGTCTCCGGCTATTCGGGCGGCGGCCGCGCGATGATCGAGGAGTTCGAGAAGGGTGCGGCCGAAACCGCCTGGCGCGCCTACGGCCTCGCCCTCGCCCACAAGCACGTCCCCGAGATGCAGCGCCATGCCCGGCTCGAGCACCCGCCGATCTTCATGCCCTCGGTCGCCGACACCTATCGCGGCATGGTGGTGGAGGTGCCGCTGCCGCTCCACGCACTGCCGCGTCGCCCGAGCATCGAGGCGGTGACCGAAGCGCTGGAGGCGGCCTATCAGACGAGCCCGATCGTTCGCGTCGTCAGCGACGCCCCATCGCTGATCCGCGTCGAAGACGACGCCGGCACCGACCGCCTCACCCTCCGCGTGTTCGGCAATGCCGAGCGGGGACAGGCCCGGCTGGTCGCGACGCTCGACAACCTCGGCAAGGGTGCGGCGGGCGCGGCGGTGCAGAACCTCAACATCATGGCAGGCCTCGATCCCACCGCCGGCCTCGTTCTTTAGACCTGCGCGGAAGGGTTGCCCCTCTCCGCCCAATCGCTACATCGCGCCGGCAGTCAGGGAGGGCCGTGAATGACCGAAGCCGTTGGCAAGCTGCTTTTGTTCGGCGCGACGGGCGATCTCGCCCAGCGCATGTTGCTGCCGTCGCTCTACGGGCTCCATGCCGACGGGCTGCTGCCCGAGAAGCTCACCATCACCGGCACCGCGCGGTCGGATCATGACGACGCCGGCTACCGCGACTTCGCCAGCAAGGCGCTCGACGAGTTCCTGCCCGCCGACCGCAAGGACAAGGCAGCGATCGCCTCCTTCCTCGATCGGCTGTTCTATCAGCCGCTCGACGCCTCCAAGCTCGACGGTTTCCCCGCCCTCGCCGGGAAGATCGGCGACGTCTCGGGCGGCCTCGCCATCTTCCTGTCGACGGCGCCTTTCCTGTTCGAGCCAACGATCAAGGGCCTCGATTCGGTCGGCCTCGCTGGCGGGACGGTGCGGATCGGCCTGGAAAAGCCGCTCGGCCACGACCTCGCCTCCAGCCGCGAGATCAACGACGCGGTCGCCCATGCTTTTCCCGAGGAGCGCACCTTCCGCATCGACCATTATCTCGGCAAGGAGACGGTGCAGAACATCCTGGCGCTGCGTTTCGGCAACTCGCTGTTCGAGCCGATCTGGAACGCGCGCGGGATCGACCATGTCCAGATCACCATCGCCGAGACGGTGGGGCTGGAGGACCGCGCCGGCTATTACGACACCGCGGGCGCGCTGCGCGACATGGTGCAGAACCACATGCTCCAGCTCCTCGCGCTGATCGCGATGGAGCCGCCGGCCCGCTTCGACGGCACCTCGATCCGCGACGAGAAGGTCAAGGTGCTGCGCTCGCTCCGCCGCATCGCGCCGGCCGAGGTCGGCCACCTCACCGTCACCGGCCAGTACGGCGCCGGCGCGGTCAAGGGCGAGATCGTCAAGGGCTATGACGAGGAGCTCGGCAAGGACTCCGCCACGGAGACCTTCGTCGCGATCAAGGCGCATGTCGACAATTGGCGCTGGCAGGGCGTGCCCTTCTACCTGCGCACGGGCAAGCGCCTGCCCCAGCGCCAGAGCGAGATCTCGATCCAGTTCAAGGGCGTCCCCCACTCGATCTTCGCCGAGCGCGGCGGGCAGCTCCAGCCCAACACGCTGGTGATCCGCCTCCAGCCCGAGGAATATGTCCGCCTGCTGGTGATGGCGAAGCAGCCCGGGCTCGACCGCGAGGGTATTCGCCTGCGCGAGGTCCCGCTCAACCTCAGCCTCGAGCACGAGTTCGCCGGCGCCCGCCGCCGCATCGCCTACGAGCGGCTGCTGCTCGACCTGATCGAGGGCGACCCGACCCTGTTCGTCCGCCGCGACGAGGTGGAGGCGCAGTGGCAATGGATCGACGCGATCCGCGCCGGCTGGATCGCCAACGACATCAAGCCCAAGCCCTATCCGTCGGGAAGCTGGGGCCCGTCCGCCAGCATCGCGCTCACCGAACGGGACGGCGTGACCTGGACCGAATAAGGGAGCCCGAGCGCCGCAGAGCCGTTCCCGTCACGCAGAAAGCCGAGGATACCGCATGACCGACGAAATCGAATGGTGGGAGTATGACGACGCGGCCGAGATGGCGGAGGCGGTCGCCGGCGACCTCGCCTTCGTGATCGAGAGCGCGATCGACGCGCGCGGGACGGCGGTGATCGCGCTCGCCGGCGGCAAGACCCCCCTTCCCATCTACGAACGGCTCGCGGAGACCAGGCTCGACTGGTCGCGCGTCACCATCGTGCCCGGCGACGAGCGCATCGTGCCGCTCGGCGACCCGCTGTCGAACGTCACCGCGATCGGCAAGGTCTTCATCCCCAAACGCGCCCGCGTCATCCCGCTGCTCAGCGCCACTGCGCCCGACTACAAGGCCGCCGGCCGCGCCGCCGACGCGCTGCTCCAGGACCTGCACTGGCCGCTCGATCTCTGCCTGCTCGGCGTCGGCGGCGACGGGCATTGCGCCTCGATCTTCCCCGGCCCCGATTACGACGAGGCGCTGAACGGACCCAAGGAACGCCGCGCCCTCGGCGTGATGCCCGATCCGCTGCCGCCCGAAGCGCCCGTCCCGCGCGTCACCCTCAGCCGTGCCGCCATCGCCTCCGCCCGCGCGCTCACCATCGCGATCACCGGCGATGCCAAGCGCCGCGTCGTCGAGGATGCGGTGAAGGGAGGCGCCTCCTCCCCCTATCCGATCGGCCGCATCCTTGCGGACGTGGAGCTGCCGGTCGATATCCACTGGGCGCCATGACCATCAACAAGTCCGTTCGCCCTGCGCTTGTCGAAGGGCGATCAGCGTCAAGCGAGCCGCTTATGGCCTTCGCCCTTCGACAAGCGCAGGGCGAACGGAGGAGTTAGATCAAGTGCCGTCATTGCACCCCGAAGTCGCCGCGGTCACCGACCGCATCATCGAGCGCTCGAAGCCGGGCCGCGCCGCCTATCTCGGGCTGATGGAGGGCCAGCGCGCCACCGGAGTCGACCGGCCGATGCTCGGCTGCGCCAATCTCGCCCACGGCTATGCCGGCACCGACGAGGATCGCGACGCGATGCGGCCGGCCAATCGGATGAACATCGGAATCGTAACGGCTTACAACGACATGTTGTCGGCCCATGCGACCTACTACCGCTACCCCGAGCAGATGAAGATCTGGGCCCGCGAGGCCGGCGTCACCGCCCAGGTCGCCGGCGGCGTGCCGGCGATGTGCGACGGCGTGACCCAGGGCTATGCCGGCATGGAGCTGTCGCTGTTCAGCCGCGACACCATCGCACTCAGCACCGCCATTGCCTTGAGCCACGGCATGTTCGAGGGTGCGGCGCTGCTCGGCATCTGCGACAAGATCGTGCCGGGCCTCTTGATCGGCGCGCTGCGCTTCGGCCATCTGCCGATGGTGATGATCCCCGGCGGGCCGATGCGCTCCGGCCTCGCCAACAAGGACAAGGCGCGCATCCGCGAACTCTACGCCGAGGGCAAGGCAAGCCGCGAGGAGCTGCTCGACGCCGAGATCGCCGCCTATCACGGCAAGGGCACCTGCACCTTCTACGGCACCGCCAATTCCAACCAGATGATGATGGAGGCGATGGGCCTCCACATGCCCGGCGCGGCCTTCCCCAACCCCGGCACCAAGCTCCGCCAGGAGCTGACCCGCGCCGCGGTGCACCGGCTGGCGAAGATCGGCTGGGACGGCAACGACTATCGCCCGCTCGCCGAATGCGTCGACGAGCGCGCGATCGTGAACGCGATGGTGGCGCTGCTCGCGACCGGCGGCTCGACCAACCATCTCATCCACTTGCCGGCGATCGCGCGCTCGGCCGGGATCACGATCGACTGGGAGGACTTCGATCGCCTGTCGAAGGTCGTGCCCCTCCTCACCCGCGTCTATCCCAACGGCAGCGCGGACGTGAACATGTTCGAGGATGCCGGCGGCCCGCCGCTGGTGATCCGCGAGCTGCTGAAGGGCGGCCTGCTCCATGGCGACATCGTCACGATCGCCGGTGAAATGAAGGACTACGCCCGCAAACCTCATATCGAGAATGAGGAGCTGGTCTGGCGCGACCTGCCAGAGGCGAGCGGCGACGACAGCATCGTCCGCCTGATCGGCAATCCCTTCCAGCCCGAAGGCGGCTTCCGCATCCTCGCCGGCAACATCGGTCGCGCCTGCATCAAGGTGTCGGCGGTCGATCCCGATCGCTGGACGATCGAGGCGCCGTGCCGCGTCTTCACCGACCAGGCCGAGGTCCAGGCCGCGTTCAAGGCCGGCGAGCTCGACCGCGATGTGGTGGTGGTGGTCCGCTTCCAGGGCCCGCAGGCCAACGGGATGCCGGAGCTCCACAAGCTCACCCCGCCGCTCGGCGTGCTCCAGAACCGCGGCTTCCGCGTCGCGCTGGTCACCGACGGGCGCATGTCGGGCGCGAGCGGCAAGGTGCCGTGCGCGATCCACGTCTCGCCCGAGGCAAAGGGCGCCGGGCCGATCGCCAAGCTGCGCGACGGCGACATCGTCCGCCTCGACAGCGAGGCCGGCGTGCTGACCGCGCTGGTCGACGAGGTGGAATGGGCGGCCCGTCCGCTCGCCGAGCCGCCGGCGCCCGCGCTCGGCACCGGCCGCGAGCTGTTCGCGCTGATGCGCCGCGGCGTCTCGACGGCGGAGGAAGGCGCCTCGGCGATGCTGGCGGAGATGGCGGCGTGACCGAGGTCGTAGCAGTCGATATCGGCGGCACCCACGCCCGCTTCGCCATCGCCGAGGTCGAGGGCGGCCGCGTCGTCCGCCTCGGCGAGCCGGAGACGCTCAAGACCGCCGAGCACGCCAGCCTCCAGACCGCCTGGCAGCATTTCGCCAAGGATTACGGCAAGCCCCTCCCCCGCGCCGCAGCGATCGCGGTCGCGTCGCCGGTGAACGACGAGCTCATCAAGCTCACCAACAATCCCTGGATCATCCGTCCGCGCCTCGTTCCCGAGCGGCTCGACGTCGACGATTACGTTCTCATCAACGACTTCGGCGCGGTCGGCCACGCCGTCGCCCAGGTGCCGCACGACCAGTTCGTCCACATCTGCGGCCCCGATACCGAGCTCGCCGCGCGCGGTTCGATCACGGTGTGCGGCCCCGGCACCGGCCTCGGCGTCGCCCAGGTGTTCCGCGGAGCCGAGCGCTATCATGTGATCGAGACCGAAGGCGGCCATATGGACTTCGCCCCGCTCGACCGCATCGAGGATGCGATGCTCCAGCGGCTGCGCAAGACCTATACCCGCGTCTCCGCCGAGCGCATCGCCGCCGGTCCCGGCATCGTCGCCATCTACGAGACGCTGGCCGAGATCGAGGGACGGCCGGTCCAGCGGCTCGACGACAAGGCGATCTGGGCGCTGGCGTTCGAGGGCAAGGACAGCCTCGCCCTCGCCGCGCTCGATCGTTTCTGCCTCAGCCTCGGCGCGATCGCGGGCGACCTCGCGCTCGCGCATGGCCCCAAGGGCGTCGTCATCGCCGGCGGCCTCGGCCTCAAGCTCAAGGACAAGCTGATCGCGTCCGGCTTCGGCCAGCGCTTCGTCGCCAAGGGGCGGTTCCAGTCGTTGATGGCCTCGATACCGGTCAAGCTCATCACCCACCCCCAGCCCGGCCTGTTCGGCGCCGCTGCGGCCTATGCCCAGAAACTCGAAGGATTCCACTCGTGAGCGACATCGAAACGATCATGCGCACCAGCCCGGTCATCCCCGTACTGGTGATCGAGGACGCCGCCACCGCCCGCCCGCTCGCCGAGGCGCTGGTCAAGGGCGGCCTCAAGGTGCTCGAGGTGACGATGCGCACCGGCGCCGCGATCGAGGCGATCCGTGAGATGAAGCAGGTCGAGGGCGCGATCGTCGGCGCCGGCACCGTGATCTCGACCGCGCAGTTCGAAGCGGTGATGGATGCGGGCACCGAGTTCATCGTCTCCCCCGGCCTCACCGAGACGCTCGGCCGCCCGATCGTCGAGAGCGGCGTGCCCTTCCTGCCGGGCGTCGCGAGTGCGGGCGACATCATGCGTGGCTATGACCTGGGTCTGCGTCATTTCAAGTTCTTCCCCGCCGAGACCTCGGGCGGTCTCAAGGCGCTGAAGGCCCTCGCCGCGCCTTTCTACGAGGCGAAATTCTGCCCCACCGGCGGCGTCACCCAGGCGACCGCTCCCGACTGGCTGGCATTCGACCCGGTGCTCTGCGTCGGCGGAAGCTGGATCGCCGGCGGCAGCATGGCCGAGGTTGAGGCCAAGGCACGCGAGGCGGCGGGACTGGGCCGATAAGCACCCACCGCCACCCCGGCCTTGTGCCGGGGTGGCGGTCCGGCATGACGAGGTCGTTATACGGAGCCGCCGTCGCGCCAACGACTAGCCAGCAGCAACGTGAACAGCAGGTCAGCACCACGAGGACGACGAGCGGCGGGTTGATCCACCCGTCCTCGATCACGTAGCGCGATGTGGCGACCGGTGAACACGCCCGCCGCAAAGCCGTTGGCGCCAAGCAGCATCAGCGCACTCAGCACGCGGATCACGCGGAGCACCATCACATCTCTCCCCGCGCCCGACGGATCGCGTACCACTTCTGCACATTGGCGTTGTGCTGCTCCAGCGTATCCGCGAACACGTGCCCGCCGGTGCCGTCGGCGACGAAGTAGAGCGCGTTGGACGGCGCCGGATCGAGCACCGCGTCGATCGAGGCACGTCCCGGATTGGCGATCGGCCCGACCGGCAGGCCCGCCATCGCGTAGGTGTTGTACCCATTCCTCGCCAACAGCTCGGAGCGCAGGATGCGGCGGCCGAGCGGCCTGCCCTTGGTGATCGGATAGATCACCGTCGGATCGGCCTGGAGCGGCATTCCCCGCTTCAGCCGGTTGGAATAGACGGCAGCCACCGTCCGCCGCTCGGCGGGCTTGCCGGTCTCCTTCTCGACGATCGAGGCGAGGATCAGCGCCTCGCGCGGAGTCTTCACCGCGATCCCCGGCTTCCGCTTCACCCAGGCGGCGGCGAGATAGCGGTCCATCGCCCGCTGCATCCGCGCCAGCACCGCCTGCCGCGCGTCGCCGCGCGAATAGCCGTAGCTGTCGGGCAGCACCGACCCCTCTGGCGGCGCCGGCACCTTCCCGGTGAGCTGCGGCGCCTTCATCAGCGCCTCCTGGACGAGCACCGACGGCCAGCCCTCCGGCACCGTCACGAAGCGCTGCAGCGTCTTGCCGCCCTGCAGCAGCTTCAGGATATCGGACTGGCTGATGTGCGCCGGCAACCGATATTCGCCGGCGCGGATCGGCGCCGAGCCGCCGAACAGCTTGGCGAACAGCCTGAACCGCCGCGCCGAGGGGATCGCCCCTGCCTTCTCGAGCTCGACCGCCGCGCGCGACAGGCTGGCGCCCTCGGGCACCAGCACGCTGGCGTTGCGCGGGAGCGGCCCCTGACCGCCCCAGCTCTGCATGACGAGGAACAGGCCCGCGATCGCGAGCAGGCCAACCACCAGTCCCAGGCAGCCGAGCCTGCGCATGGTCGGCTAAACCGCCCTCATCACCAGCGATGCGTTGGTGCCGCCGAAGCCGAAGCTGTTGTTGAGCACCGCGCGCACCTTCCGCTCCTTGGCGACATGGGGCACGAGGTCGACGCCCGCGCAATTCTCGCTCGGATTGTCGAGGTTGAGCGTCGGCGGCACCA
Source organism: Sphingomonas astragali (assembly GCF_051400615.1). Lineage (NCBI taxonomy): Bacteria > Pseudomonadati > Pseudomonadota > Alphaproteobacteria > Sphingomonadales > Sphingomonadaceae > Sphingomonas > Sphingomonas astragali. The sequence continues at coordinate 243,137 of NZ_JBLFFH010000002.1, read as the reverse complement.
CCTGGTCGCGCAGCGCCAGGATGCAGAAGATGCTCTCCACCGCCCCCGCGCCGCCGAGCAGGTGCCCGATCGCCGACTTGGTCGAGCTCATCGACAGCGTGGCGATGTTGTTGCCGAACAGCCTGCGCACCGCCCCGAGCTCGAGCTCGTCGCCGAGCGGCGTCGAGGTGCCGTGCGCGTTGATATAGTCGATGTCGGCAAGGTCGAGCCCCGACTTGCGCATCGCCATCTCCATCGACCGGAACGCGCCCGAGCCCTCGGGATGCGGCGCCGTCACGTGATAGGCGTCGCCCGACAGGCCGTAGCCGATCACCTCGGCGTAGATCTTGGCGCCGCGCTTCTTCGCACGCTCATATTCCTCGAGCACCACCACGCCCGCGCCCTCGCCCATCACGAAGCCGTCGCGGTCCTGGTCATAGGGCCGGCTCGCCTTCTCGGGATTGGCTTTGAAGCCGGTGGAGAGCGCACGGGCCTGCGCGAATCCGGCGATGCCGATCGGACAGATCGCCCCCTCGGCGCCGCCCGCGAGCATCACGTCGGCATCATCCATCGCGATCATCCGCGCCGCGTCGCCGATCGAATGGGCGCCGGTCGAGCAGGCGGTGACCACCGCATGATTCGGCCCCATCAGGCCGTATTTGATGCTGACCTGGCCCGAGATCAGGTTGATGAGCCGGCCATGGACGAAGTGCGGGGACACGCGGCGCGGCCCCTTGTGCTCCAGCACCAGCGACTCGCTCTCGATCCCCGGCAGCCCGCCGATTCCCGACCCGATCGAGCAGCCCGCGCGGAAGCGCTCCTCTTCGCTCATGTCGAGAAGGCCCGCGTCCTCGATCGCCTGGCCGGCGGCGTCGATGCCGTAGACGATGAACGGATCGACCTGGCGCTGCACCTTGTGGTCGACGCGCTTGTTCGGATCGAAGCCGTATTCGTGATCCGCCGGCTTCACCTCGCACGCATAGTCGCAGGCATAGTCGGACGCGTCGAAGCGCGTGATCGTCCCGGCGCCGGACTTGGCGGCGATGATGTTCTTCCAGGCAGTCTCGACATCGGCACCCAGCGGGGTGACGAGCCCGAGGCCGGTCACGACGACGCGACGCATGGCTCTCTCCGTATTCCCATCTTCATCAAAAACGCCAACGGCTCCCAGCCCCATGAGATGCCCGGGACGGGGAGCCGCTGCAAATCATCCGTCCACCCCCGCCGGGGCGAGCGGCTCGGGCGAAACTCAGCCCTTGTGCTCGTCGATATAGGCGATCGCGTCCTTGACGGTCGTGATCTTCTCGGCGGCGTCGTCCGGGATCTCGACCCCGAACTCTTCCTCGAACGCCATCACCAGCTCGACGATGTCGAGGCTGTCCGCGCCCAGATCGTCGATGAAGCTCGCGTCCTCGGTCACCTTGTCCGCCTCGACGCCGAGGTGCTCGACGACGATCTTCTTCACGCGGTCGGCGGTTTCGCTCATGCCCTGTTCCTTCTAGCGGGTGTTCGTGTGTGTTGCCGAACGCAACTAGAGCGCGGCCGATGCCCTTGCAAGGGGCGGCAAGGATCACGGCATCGCCATGCCGCCGTTCACGTGCAAGGTCTGGCCGGTGACATAGCTCGCCTCGTGACTGGCGAGATAGACCACCGCGGCGCCGATGTCCGCGCCCGAACCCAGATCTCCCGCCGGAATCCGGCCGAGCAGCGCCTCCTTCTGCGCGTCGGGCAGCACGTCGGTCATCGCCGAGCGGATGAAGCCCGGCGCGACGCAGTTGACGGTGATGCCGCGGCTGGCGAGCTCCTGCGCCAGCGCCTTGGACATGCCGATCAGCCCTGCCTTGGAGGCGGCGTAGTTGGCCTGCCCAGGATTCCCGGTCACGCCCACCACCGAGGTGATCGACACGATCCGCCCGAACCGCGCCTTCATCATTGGTCTTGCGGCGGCACGCGCGAGTCGGAACGCGGCCTCCAGGTTGACGCGGATCACCTGGTCCCACTCCTCGTCCTTCATCCGCATCGCGAGATTGTCGCGGGTGACGCCGGCGTTGTTGACGAGGATGTCGAGCTTCCCGCCCAACGCCTCCACCGCCCGCGGCACGAGCTGATCGACCGCCGCGCCGTCAGACAAATCGCACTGGAGCGCTTGCGTGTCGCCGCCGAGCTTCGCCCGGAACGCTTCGAGTTTCTCCGCATTGGACCCGGACACCGCCAGCCGGGCTCCCTGCCCCGCCAGCGCCTCGGCAATCGCCGAACCGATCCCGCCCGAAGCGCCGGTCACCAGCGCGGTCATGCCTGTCAGGTCGAACATCTGTCACTCCAAAGGAAGATAGAAGAAAGAAAAACGGTTCACGCAAAGGCGCTAAGGCGCGAAGGTCTGGTAGCTGTTGATGACCCGTCGGAGACCTTCCTTGAGGGTCTCGCCACCAAAATTAATCAGCAGCCCAAGGGGCTGCTGCATCAATCTCAGATAGGTCAACAGCTGCTTGGCGTGAACGCCCATCAATCGCTCGACCGACTTGACCTCGATACCAGCCTGGACTCGACGAGCAGATCGACGCGAAACGCACTATCAAACCGTATACCGTTGAAAGTGAAATCAATCGGCTGCTGCCGCAAGACTGAATATCCCCTCTGCGTGAGTTCCGCGGCTAACAAGGTCTCATAGACGCTCTCAAGCAACCCCGGGCCAATTTCGCGGTGGAGCAGCAGCGACGCATCGATGGCATCGGCTGCCATCGCCTCTAAGTCATCCATCTTCGCGCCTTTGCGCCTTTGCGCCTTTGCGTGAACCACCTTCTTCTTATAAACCTCTATCCAACCCCTCGATATCGTCCATCGTGATCACGCTCGTCACCACCGCATCCGGCGCGATGCGCTTGACCATCGCGCCCAGCACCTTGCCGCCGAGCTCCACGAAATCATGCACTCCGGCATCCCACATCGCCGCCACCGATTCGCGCCAGCGCACCATGCCGGTGACCTGCTCGACCAGCAGCGCCTTGATGACGACCGGATCCGCAACCGGCGCCGCGGTGACATTGGCATAGATCGGCACCAGCGGCGCGCGCAGATCGACCTCGGCCAGCGCCTTTTCCATCGCCTCGGCGGCCGGCTGCATCAGCGGGCAATGGAACGGCGCCGACACCGGCAGCAGTACCGCGCGCTTCGCTCCCATGTCCTTGGCGATCGCCACCGCCCGCTCGATCGCGCCGGCCGCGCCGGAGATCACCACCTGCGAGGGATCATTGTCGTTGGCGATGGTGCACACCTCGCCCTCGGCGGCGGCGTCGGCGATCGCCTGCGCCTTCTCGCGATCCGCGCCGAGCAGCGCCGCCATCGCCCCCATGCCGACCGGCACCGCCGCCTGCATCGCCTGCCCGCGCAGCTTCAGCAGCCGCGCCGTCGTCGCGAGGTCGAGCGCCCCCGCCGCGCATAGCGCCGTATACTCGCCGAGCGAATGGCCCGCGACATAGTCCGCCTTGTCGGCCAGCCGGATCCCGCCCGCGCGCTCCAGCACGCGCAGCACCGCGATCGCGTTGGCCATGATCGCCGGCTGGGCATTCTCGGTCAGCATCAGCTGGTCCTCGGGCCCTTCCGCCATCAGCCGCGACAGATTCTGCCCCAGCGCGTCGTCGACCTCCTGGAGCACCTCGCGCGCATGGCTGCTCGCCGCTGCGAGCGCCGCGCCCATGCCGACCGACTGGCTCCCTTGCCCTGGAAAGATGAAGGCGCGCATGATCCCCTCCTCGCGGCCCGAATGAACGAAGCCGCCCGGTTAGGAGCACCGCCCGCGCGAGGCAAGCGGGCGAAGATGAACGAAGCTTTCCGCACCGCGACACTTCGCGACCATTTCGCGACCGGACCGACACAGGTGCGGGACAGCCGGCGCCTATCTCCCTTCCTGTCGCCGAAGAGGTGACCGAAAGAGGAGAATTTTATGAAGAAGATGATGCTGGCGGCCGTCGCCGCTTCGCTGGTCGCCGCGCCCGCCATGGCCGCGCCGTACGACCAGCACCGCTCGTCGACCGTGGTGCGCCACACTCCTGGCAAGACCGTTGTCGTGAAGCGCGACGTCCGCAAGACGACCAACTATCGCTCATGGCGCAAGGGCCAGCGGTTCGACCATCGCTATGCCCGCAACTACTGGGTCGTGAACAACTGGCAGTCCTATCGCGGCCGCCACCTCTACGCGCCGCCCCGCGGCTACCATTGGGTGCGCTCGGGCAACGATGCGGTGCTCGTTGCTGTCGCAGGAGGCCTGATCGGCGCAGTCGTCGCGGGTGCTTTCAACTAACCGAGGGGCTTGCCTTTCCGGCGAAAATCCGTAGAGGCAGCACCACAGCCGGGGCGGAGAGCCAGTCTCTCCGCCCCTGTGCCGTTTGAATACGGAACGACAGCCGGAGGGGCGTCCGCATGGGGCGGCGTCAGCGATCGGCCAAGACAGGAAAGACCACATGGCTCTGTACGAGCATGTGTTCCTTGCCCGCCAGGACCTGGCGCAGGCGCAAGTGGACGCACTGGCGGAAACCGCCACCAAGATCGTCGAGGACCACAAGGGCAAGGTCGTCAAGACCGAGACCTGGGGCCTCCGCAGCCTCGCCTACCGCATCGCGAAGAACCGCAAGGCGCATTATGTGATGCTCGAGATCGACGCCCCCGGCGACACCGTCGCCGAGCTCGAGCGTCAGATCCAGATCAACGAGGACGTCATCCGCTACATGACCGTCAAGGTCGACGCGCATGAGAACGGCCCGAGCGTGATGATGCGCAAGTCCGACCGCGACCGCGAACGTCGCGGCGATCGCCCCGATCGCGGCGGCGACCGCCCCCGCCGTGACCGCGAAGAGGAGCTGAACTGATGGCCCGCGCTTTCTTCCGCCGCCGCAAGAGCTGCCCCTTCTCCGCGAAGGACGCGCCGCGGATCGATTACAAGGACGTCCGCCTGCTCCAGGGCTTCGTGTCGGAGCGTGGCAAGATCGTCCCGTCGCGCATCACCTCGGTGAGCGCCAAGAAGCAGCGCGAGCTCGCCCAGGCGATCAAGCGCGCCCGTCACCTGGGCCTTCTGCCCTACGTCGTGAAGTAAGGAGCGCTACCCATGGAAGTCATCCTGCTTGAGCGCGTCGAGAAGCTCGGCGCCATCGGCGACGTGGTAAAGGTGAAGGACGGGTTCGCCCGCAACTTCCTCCTGCCGCGCAAGAAGGCGCTGCGCGCCAACGACGCCAACCGCAAGGTCTTCGAGGCCAATCGCGAGCGGATCGAGGCGGAGAACGCCGCCCGCCGCACCGAAGCCGAGAAGGAGTCCAAGACGCTCGAGGGCGCCAGCGTTACGCTGATCCGCCAGGCGTCCAACACCGGCCAGCTCTACGGCTCGGTCGCGGTCCGCGACCTGGTCGAGGCGCTCGCCGCCGAGGGCCACAAGGTGCCCAAGGCCGCGATCGTGCTCGACCGTCCGATCAAGGCGATCGGCGTCTACGAGGTGAAGGTCGCGCTCCACGCCGAGGTCGCGGTGACGGTCAAGGTCAACGTCGCGCGTTCGCCGGAAGAGGCGGACATGCAGGCCCAGGGCGTCGACGTGATGGCGGCGATGTTCGAGGAAGGCCGCGACCAGACCGGCTTCACCGAGGACTACGACCCCAACGCCGAGCCGGGCGCGACCGCCGAGGTCCAGCCCGAAGAGACGACCGAGGAGACGACCGAGGGCTGAGCCTTCGCCGTCGAATGCAATTTGGAAGGGCCGTCCGCAGCGATGCGGGCGGCCTTTTCTTTTGATCCCCTTCGGCCGCTGGATGGCGATCAGAGCCCAACAGCGCGGCACAAGGCGTAAAGCTTCTTCACCTTGGCATGATCGGCGCCATATTGGGCACGGAACTGGGCCTTCTTTGCGCAAGCGGCGACCTGGCTCGGTGTGGCACGGTTCGCGCTACGGCCAGCCTGACGAGCTCTGCTGTGACGCAATGTCGATTTGAGGAGCATATCCTGTCGAACCACGTCGGCGTGTCGCTCCAACTGATCTGTGGGAAGATCCTGAGCGCCGATCGCCGGCGCGGCGAGGGTGATCGCCATCGCGACCGTCCATAGCTTGATGTTCATATCGCCCTCCTTCGATCATGAGCCCTATAACCGAAGAAAACGGGCGGAGCAGCCTCTGCCTGCAAGCGGTTCGATCTTCAGGCCAGATCATTTCGCTTCTTGCCGGCGGCGATATGCTTCGACGCGCCAAGACAGCAGGACATGCCAGAGGGTCTGTAAGCCGGGTTCTGTCCTCTCCCTTAAGGGAGATGGGCGACCATTCCTCTAGGACGACGCTCGCGCGCCGCCTCCAGCAACCAACCCGGGCGACGGGCCGGAACCAGGCCCATTTGCCGCCCCTATTCGGTCTTGCTCCCGGTGGGGTTTACCATGCCGCTCCCGTCACCGGTCGCGCGGTGCGCTCTTACCGCACCCTTTCACCCTTGCCCTGCCGAAGCGGGGCGGTCTGCTCTCTGTGGCACTGTCCCTGGGGTCGCCCCCGGCGGGCGTTACCCGCCACCGTCGTTCCGTGGAGCCCGGACTTTCCTCGTGCCGAAACACGCGGCCGCCCGACCCTCTGGCAACGGGGGATATAGCTATCTCGCCGAGAAACGCCACCACTGTCCCTCTCCCTTTGGGAGAGGGGTTTTACCTTTAATCATCCCCCTGCGGCTTGGGCAGCAGCAGCGCGAGCAGGATCATGCGGCATTCGGCGTCGATCTCGCCGTCGATCAGCTCGGGCCGGAAGCGGCGCTGGAAGGCCATGATCGCCGCCATCGGCTCGGTCACGTCGTAACCGAAGCGTTCGAGCGCGAGCAGGAAACCCGCCTCGGTCCAGTGCGGATCCATTAGGTTCCTGGTCGGCCGCGGCAGCGCCAGGCGCAGCCGCGCGAGCTTGCCCCAGGGGAACAATTCGCCGGGATCGCGCTTGCGCGCCGGGGCGACGTCGGAATGGCCGACGATGTTGCCGCGCGTCAGGCCGTGCCGCTCCTTGACGTCGGCGACGAGCCGGATCACCGCGTCGATCTGCTCGTCCGGGAACGGCCGATAGCCGAACTCGTGCCCCGGATTGACGATCTCGATCCCGATCGAGGCCGAATTGACGTCGGTGATCCCGCGCCAATGCGACTTGCCCGCGTGCCACGCCCGCTTTCCCTCCTCGACCAGGCGCAGCACCGTGCCGTCCTCGGCGACGACATAGTGGGCGGAGACCTTCGCCTCCGGATCGCACAGCCGTGCGATCGCCGCTTCGGCACTCTCCATGCCGGTGTAATGGAGCACCAGCATCGAGATCGGCAGCGTGCGTTCGTCGAAATTGAGTGAGGGCGCGTCGATAACGTCCATGGGCCGCGCGAGATTGGGGCGGCCCGCGGCGAAACGCAACTAGGCGAGCTTGTAAAATCCCCGCCAGCGCTCGCTCGGCACGAACCTGTCGGTCTGTCCGATCACCGTCTCGCTCGCCCCGAGCACGAGCAGGCTGCCGGGCCGCATCGCCTTCGCCAGCCGCTCGAACACCCGCGCGCGCACGTCCGGGGCGAAATAGAGCATGATGTTGCGGCAGAGCACGAGGTCGAACGCTCCCGCCGGCGGCGGATCGCTGACGAGGTTGTGCTGGCGGAACTGAACGCGGCCGACCAGCTCGCGCTTGGCGGTCCACTCGGCCCCCTCCCCCTCGAACCAAGCGATCATGCGGTGAATCGAAAGCCCGCGCTGCACCTCGAACTGCGAATAGCGCGCGGCGCGGGCACGACCGATCGCACCTGGCGACACGTCGGTCGCGACGATCTCCGGTGCGATGCTGTCCTCGATCAGCCGGCGCTCGTGGAGCAGCATCGCGACGCTCAGCGGCTCCTGCCCGGTCGAGCAGCCCGCCGACCAGATGCGCAGCCGCCGCCCCCGCGCTTCCCGCTTCATCGCGATCAGCGCATCCCCCGCCATCTCCAGCACCGGAGCATCGCGGAAGAACGATGTCTCCTGATTGAGCAGTGCGTCGACCACGCGGTCGGACAGCGCACCGTCGCGCGAGGCGACGAGACCGTTCACCAGATCATCCAAGCTCGTCATCCCCAGTTCGCGAAGGATCGGCTTCAGCGCCGCCTCCAGCCGCCACGACCGGCTGGCGGCGATCTGCTGTCCCGTGCGCTGCTCGAGCAGCGCGGCGATCGTATCCATGGCTCCGCCCAGCATCGTCCCCCGCACGATAGTCTGCTGCATCACGGCCGCGTGCCCCGTCCGGCGATCGCCTGCCCGATCTCGTCGGGCGGCAGCACCGCGGTCGCACCGGCGCCGTTGGCGACCGCGCCCGGCATTCCCCACACCACCGAGCTCGCGCGGTCCTGCACCAGCATCGATCCCCCGGCGGCGAGCACGTCCTGCGCGCCGATGCTGCCGTCGCGCCCCATGCCCGACAGCACCACGCCGAGCGCGCGCGGTCCGAACACCTCGGCGATCGACGCGAACATCGGATCGACCGACGGCGTGCATCCGCTCGCGCTCGCCTCGCGGGTGAGCCGGGCGACGATCCCGCCGTCCATCCCGCGCGCGCAGCGCAGGTGCGCATCGCCCGGTGCGACCACGATCCGTCCGGATCGGATCGGCATCCGCTCCTCGGCGACGTCGCACGGCCGTCCGGCCAGCAGCGCGAGTTGCGCCGCGAAATAGGGCATGAACGACGCCGGCAGATGCTGGGTGATCAGGATCGGCGTCCGGAAGCTCGTTGGAATCGCCCGCAGCAGCCGCGACAGCGCATGGATGCCGCCCGTCGAGGCACCGATCGCGACGATGTCGAACGCCGGCAGCGCCGGCAGCGTGCGCCGGGGCGGGCCGACCGGCAGCACCACCGTCTCCGGCGCGGACTCGATCAGGCGGCCGAGCCGCTCCTCCAGCACCTCGGCGAAACGGCGAGCGAAACCGGTGACCGGCTTCTCCAGCGTATCGGCGGCCCCGAGCGCGAGCGCGTGCACCGTCGCCGCGGCACCATCGGCGGCGGTGGAGGAGACGACGAGGACCCGCGCCCCCTGCCCCGCCGCGACCAGATCGGGCAGCGCGGTCAGGCCGTCGATGCCGGGCATCTCCAGGTCGAGCAGGATGATCTCGACCTTGTGCGCCGCCAGGAACGCGAGCGCCTCGCGCGCGGTGCCGACGGCGCCCGCCACCACGAACCGGCTGGTCGCGTCGATCATCCGGCCGAGCGCCGCGCGCGCGACCACCGAATCGTCGACGATCAGGACGGACGCGGGCGCGGCCTCTCCCGCCTCGGCGAGATCAGCGAGGATGGAGGAGAATGCCACGGCGCCGCGCTTAGGGTCCAAACTCACTCAGGACAGGATCGTGATCGTCCGTAGAAGGCGGCCGACAAGGAGCGCAGCGCAGACGCGTAGCTGAAGCTACGCGCAAGCAAGCGACGCCGCTCGGCGGCCTTCTACGGACGACCGCGAAGCGGCGGGCGGATTTTGGCGCCAGGCAGCGTCGCTCGTCGGTCACGATGCATATGGCATCGCTCCCTCCTCGCTTGTTGCCTGGCGCCAAAATCCGCTCCGTCACGACCCTGTCCTGCGTGAGTTTGGGACCCTTAGGCGACACCGACGATCTGAAGCTTGCTCTCGAGCGTCTCGCGGTCGAACGGCTTCATGACATATTCGTCGGCGCCCGCCTCGATCGCGGCGCGGATATAGGCCATGCCGTTCTCGGTGGTGCAGAATACCACCTTGGGCTTGTGGGCGAGCTCGCTCTCGCGCAGCGCGCGGAGGAAATCCATCCCGCTCATCACCGGCATGTTCCAGTCGAGCAGGATCACGTCCGGCAGCGTCGCCATGCAGCTGTCCAGCGCCTCGCGGCCGTCGCCGGCCTCGCGCACCTCGAAATCGAGGGTCTCGAGGATATGCCGCGCGACCTTGCGAATCACCTTGGAGTCGTCGACGACGAGGCAGGATTTCATCTTCAGCCACTCTGTTGCTGCACCGGATGACGCCTTGTGCCTCACAAGAGTAAGCGTCGCGTTAATCGAGGTGCGTGATCGATAACATCGACATCCTCATCAGACCACCGCGCCGGCCGGGATCAGTGCGGCGAGATCGATCGCCAGCACCGGCTCGCCGTCACGCTCGATCAGCCCGCGCGCGATCGCGCTCCAGGCGGGGTCGAGGGCCACGCCGTTGGCGAGCGGCTGAAGCGTGAACTGCGCAACATCCTCCAGCGCGTCGACCAGCAGCGCATAATGGTGCCCGTCGGCGCGCACGATCACCGCGCGGCCGGGCCCGTCCTCGGCCGGCAGCCCCAGCGCCACGCGGGTGTCGATCACCGTGATCACCCGGCTGCGCAGCGCCGCCAGCCCGCGCACGATCGCGGCGGCGCGCGGCACCGCGGTCACCTCGCCGATGTCGACCACCGATTCGACCTGGTCCGCTTCGATCGCGACGGTGCGTCCGGCGATCTGGGCGACGAGATAGAGCGCGGTCACTGCCCCTCTCTCGCAAGCTGGCGCTGCACCGCAGCCAGGATGCCGGCGCGGTCATAGCGATAGATGCTGTCGGTCCCGGCACCGGCGACACGCTCGCGTCGTAGTCGCACGACCGGCGCGGGATGGCCGGGCGCGATCGCGGCATCGTCGAAGGCGAGCGTGGCGACCGTCCCTTCCCCCTGATCCGAGGAAGCGACCACACGATAACCGGCCTGCTCCAGGATAGGGCGAAGGAAAATGCTCATCCAGCCGTCGGCGCTGTCGACGATCCGCACCGCATTGGCGCCGGCCGCCGCACGCTCGGCATGGGCGGCGAACAGCCAGTGCACGTCGAGCAGCTCGACCGGCTCGCCGCCGACCAGCGCCACGCCGGCGACCGGCCCCGGCGCACGCGGCGGAGCGATCTCGTCGGGCAGCGCGACGATGTCGAGCGCCTCGCCCATCGCATAGCCGATCTCGCCGGCGCCATCGCGCAGGCGCAGCACGCCCAGCCGCTCGCGCCCGGCGATCTCGCCCAGCGCCGCCAGCGGGATGATATGCCCGTCGATCGCGAGGCGCAGCGACCCCGCCGCGAACGACGCCGCGCCGCCGCCGACCTCCTCGACGCGGTCGACCACCGCCAGCGGCACCGCGCGGACCATGTTGTCGAGATCGCGGAACAGCAGCGCGGGCGTACCGGCGGCTTCCGCCTCCGGCTCGGCCTCGTCCTCGGCGCCGATCCGCCGCTCGAAACGCAGCCCGGCGTCGGCGGCGATGCCGGCGCAGTCGATCATCAGCATCGGCCGACCGCTGTCGGGCAGCGTCTGCCCGGCATAGAGTCCCGACGCCATCACCGCCGGCGCCGCCGGCTTGATCACCAGCTCCTCGGCGTCGAGCACCGAATCGACCGCCAGCGCGAAGCTGCCGACGCCGAGCCCGACGATCGCCAGCATCCGTCCGGCCGCAGCATCGGCGCGGGCGATGCCCAGCCGCTCGCCGAGGTCGACCAGCGGCAGTCGCCGCTCGCGCACTGTCGCGACGAAGCTGTTGCCGACCTGGTCGACGCGGATCGTCTCGCCATACTCGTTGACGATCTCCTCGATCGCCTGGCGCGGGATGGCGAAGCGCTGGTCCCCCACCCGCACGACAATCGTCGGAATGATCGACAGCGTCAGCGGCACATGGATGGCGATACGCAGCCCCTTGCCGGGCGCGCTGTCCAGCTCCACCCGCCCGCCGATCTGCTCGATCGAGGTGCGCACCACGTCCATGCCGACGCCGCGGCCGGAGATGTCGGTCACCTCGTCCCTGGTCGACAGGCCCGGCTCGAACACTAGGTCGAGCCGCCCGCGCTCGGACAGGCTGCGCAGCTCGCGCTCGCTGCGGCCGTTCGCGACCAGCTTCGCGATGACGCGCTCGATATCGATGCCGGCGCCGTCGTCGGCGATCTCGACGATGATCTGGTTGCCCGACTGGCGGGCGGAGACGCCGAGCCGCCCGTTCTCGCGCTTGCCGAGCGCGCGGCGGCGGGCGGGGTCCTCGATGCCATGGTCGATCGCGTTGCGGATGATGTGGCCGAGGGGGTCGCGCAGCGCCTCGATCATCTCGCGGTCGAGCTCGACATCGGCGCCCTCGATCGACAGCGTCACCGACTTGCCGAGGCTCGCCGCGGTGTCGCGCACCATGCGGGGCAGCGCGGAGAAGAGCTGGTCGATCTTCTGCATCCGCGTGCGCGTGACGGTCTCGCGCATGTCGGCGACGGTGGCGGACAGGCGTTCGAGCGCCGCCTCCAGCGCCGGGTCGGGATCATCGTCGCGCAGGCGCCGCGCGAGCTCGTTCCTCGCCAGCACCATGTCGGACATGCCGCTCATCATCCGGTCGAGCAGATCGACGCCGAGGCGGACGCTGCGCGACGGCGCGCGCAGCGCGGACGGGGTCGCCTGCGCGACCTCCTGCGATCCTTCCGCCAGCGCGGCGATCAGCAGGTCCTCGCCGGTGTCGGCGATGGCGCTACCGGCGTCGATCGCCTCGACCAGCTCGCCGATACGGTCGACCACCGCGAGCACGGCGTTGACCAGCGCGCGGTCGGGCGTACGCTCGCCCGCACGGACGGCGGCGAGCACGTCCTCGGCGGCATGGCTGAGCCGGGCAAGGCGCGGCAGGTCGAGGAAGCCGCAGCTTCCCTTCACGGTGTGAACGAAGCGGAAGATGGCGTCGAGCCGGGCGCGATCCCCCGGATCGGCCTCCCACGCCACGATCTCGCCCGAGAGCGCCTCCAGCGTCTCGCGCGTCTCCGCAATGAATTCCTGGAGAAGGTCGTCCATCGTTCCCCGCACGTCTCGCGCGGGGTTCTTGCCCGTGACAGGGTTAAAACGGCGTTTAGAGGACCAGCCGTGCCGCAAATCCTCCGTCACCCCGGATTTGTTCCGGGGGTCCACTGCGCCGCCAATACAGCGGAAGGAGCCTCTGCCTGTCGCTAGCCTCCCGGTGGACCCCGGAACAAGTCCGGGGTGACAGTGGGAAGAACCGGTATCCTTAACCAGCGCCCCTGAACGCCGCCCCGAACAGCAGCACCGGCGCCCCCGGCTCCGAGACCTGCAGTGCCCCGCCCGCCTCGCTCACCAGCGCGCGAGCAAGGTGCGCCGCGGCCGACCGCGGCGTCACCGGCGCGTCGCCGCCGCGGCCGGTCAGGGCATCGCGCAACTCGTCGTCCAGCACGATGCGCGGCCCTTCCGCCCGCACCACGATCTCGATCTGCCCCGACGCCACCTCGGCGCCGATGTCGAGCTGCCCGCCGCGCACCAGCGCCTCCCCGGCGATCAGCGCCAGGTTGAGCAGCACCTTGACTGCGCCCTTGGGCAGCTGCGCCTCGTCGATCAGCCAGCCCAGCTTCACGCGATGGTTGTCGCCGAACAGCCCGGCGATCGCCGCCTGCGCCTCCCGCGTGTCGACGCTGTCGCCGAAGCCGCCCGCGGCACCGAACGCGAGGCGGAAGAATTTGAGCTTGTTGGCCGACGCGCGCGCGCTTTCGGACAGGAGCTCCAGGCAGCGATCGCGCATCGCCGGATCGGTCTCGTCCGCCAGCAGCTCGAGCCCGTTGTTGAGCGCGCCGACGGGGGACAGCAGGTCGTGGCAGAGCCGTGAGCAGAGCAGGCTCGCGAAATCGGTGGCGGAAAGGTTCAAATCATCGCTCCGGTCAACAGGCAGGTCTTTTGGCGGAAGCCTCAGGCCGCTGCAACCGGCCAGAGTTCGTCCTGTCCGGATTGAAGCAGTGCCAGTGCTCCTGCGAAGGTGGGAGCCTCGGCCGCAAACGATACACTTGTGATCCAGGGCTCCTGCCTTCGCGAGGAGCACAAATTCCACTTAATCCGGACAGAGCCTAGTGATCCGGTACAACGCTATACGGCACCGCTTCGAAGCGGCCCACGCGTGGGCCTTCCGGGACGGCACGCCAGCAGCCGGTGCCTCGACCGGCGACGATCAGCCAAATCCAACCGTTCGGCTCGGCCGCAGCGGCATCCTGAAGAGATGGCTCCGGTGCTCCGAGCGGATGGGAATGGTAGCAGCCGACAATCGACGGTCCGCCTTGTCGGGCTCCTTTATAGGCCGCAATCAACTGCGTGGGGTCGATTTCAAAAGCCTTGCGGGGATCAGGCGCGACATTTCGGCACCGGAGATGAGTGGTTATCCTCGCAGGTGTACCGAAGAGCAGTCCGCACGTCTCCTGGAAGGGAAAGGCTTCCGCCTCGGCATGGATGTCGTCGAGGACGGACCTTGAAATTTCGCACCGCATCACCATCTCCCCTACGCAATGGACCGGGGGGTTTCCATCATCGAAGCGCGGATTGCTGGCTCGGCGGACGGGTGGAGGCTCGATCGTGCGCTGGCGGATGCGGTGCCCACCCTCTCCCGCGAACGATTGAAGGCGCTGATCTCGTCCGGTCGCGTCATCGGTCCCGACGGCCCTGCCCGCGATCCGGCGCGCAAGGCGCCTGCCGGCGCGGAGTTCCGCATTGCCGTTCCGAACCCGGAACCGGCACATAACGAACCGCAGGCGATCGATCTCGTCATCCCCTACGAGGACGAGCATCTGATCGTCATCGACAAGCCGGCGGGCCTTGTCGTCCATCCGGCGGCCGGCAATCCGGACGGCACCCTGGTCAATGCCCTGCTCCACCATTGCGCCGGGCAGCTCTCCGGCATCGGCGGCGTGGCGCGCCCAGGGATCGTCCACCGTATCGACAAGGATACTTCGGGCCTGATGGTCGCGGCCAAGACCGATCGGGCGCATGAAGGTCTGGCGAAGCAGTTCAAGGTGCATTCGATCGACCGGCGCTATCTCGCGATCGTGTCCGGCCGGCCGAGCCCGCCGCAAGGGACGATCGACGCCCCGCTCGCGCGGTCGGCGACGAACCGCAAGAAGATGGCGATCGTCGAGGGTGGTGGCAGACGCGCCGTGTCGTTTTACCGGAACCTTCGGAACCTTCGCGACGCCACGCTGGTCGAATGCCGCCTCGAAACCGGCCGCACCCATCAAGTGCGCGTCCACATGGCATCGATCGGCCATCCGCTGCTCGGCGACCCGGTCTACGGACGAACCAAAGCCGGGCATCGTGCGTTATTGGAAACGCTGAATTTCCGACGCCAGGCGTTGCACGCGGCTCATCTCGGGTTCATTCATCCCGTGACAAGCAACGCTTTGGCGTTCGATAGCGAAATGCCTGCAGACATGCAGGAACTGTTCACCGAACTTGTCGTATAGAATTTTGAAACGCGGCACGGCCCCTTACGAGGGCGTTCCTCCGCAGAAGGGAGACTTCAACATGGCAAGCGCAACCAACGTCCCCGCGACGATCCCCGCGCTCGGCGGCGAGGCGAGCCTCAACCGCTATCTCGCCGAGATCAAGAAGTTCCCGATCCTCGCTCCCGAGCAGGAATATATGCTCGCCAAGCGCTTCCAGGAGCATGGCGATCCCGAGGCCGCGGCGCAGCTCGTGACCTCGCACCTGCGCCTCGTCGCCAAGATCGCGATGGGCTATCGCGGCTACGGCCTGCCCGTCTCGGAGCTGATCTCCGAGGGCAACATCGGCCTGATGCAGGGCGTCAAGAAATTCGAGCCGGACCGGGGCTTCCGCCTCGCCACCTATGCGATGTGGTGGATCCGCGCCTCGATCCAGGAATTCATCCTGCGCTCCTGGTCGCTGGTGAAGATGGGCACCACCGCGGCGCAGAAGAAGCTGTTCTTCAACCTGCGCCGGATGAAGTCCAAGCTCGACGCTTTCGAGGAAGGTGATCTTTCCCCCGAGCATGTCGCCAAGATCGCCAAGGATCTGGGCGTCACCGAGGACGAGGTCAACTCGATGAACCGGCGCATGGCGATGGGCGGCGACACGTCGCTCAACGTGCCGATGCGCGAGGACGGCGAGGGCCAGTGGCAGGATTGGCTCGCCGACGATTCGCCGCTGCAGGACTCGATCGTCGCCGAGGCGCAGGAAGCCGACGTTCGCCACGACATGCTGGTCGAGGCGATGGAGGATCTCAACGAGCGCGAGAAGCACATCCTGACCGAACGCCGCCTGACCGACGATCCCAAGACGCTCGAGGAGCTGAGCCAGGTCTACGGCGTCAGCCGCGAGCGCGTCCGCCAGATCGAGGTCCGCGCGTTCGAGAAGCTGCAGAAGGCGATGATGCGCCTCGCCGGCGAGAAGCGGCTGTTGGCGGCGGCGTAAGTCGCGGCTAGCGTCGCTCGCATGGGGGGCGTCATTGCCAATGGGACGAACAGGCGCGGCCGTGCCAAGCGGCCGCGCTCTTTCGTTCGCCGCGTCTTCGGCTGGCTGTTCCGGCTGATCCTCGCCTTCGTGATCCTGTCGGTGGCGATGACGGCGATCTACCGGTTCGTGCCCCCGCCGGTCACCTGGACGATGGTCGGCGACGTGTTCGCCGGCCACGGCGTCACCAAGAGGTGGATGCCATTGAGCCGCATCGATCCGGACATGCCGCGCGCCGCGATCGCGGCGGAGGACGCGCGCTTCTGCTCGCATCACGGCTTCGACTTCAAGGCGATCGCCGGCGCCGCCGTCCGCAACGCCAAGGGCGGCCGCATCCGCGGCGGCTCGACGATCAGCCAGCAGACCGCGAAGAACGTCTTCCTGTTCCAGGGCGGCGGCTATGTCCGCAAGGCGTTCGAGGCCTATTTCACCGTCCTCATCGAGACGATCTGGGGCAAGCGACGAATCATGGAGGTCTACCTCAACGTCGCCGAGACCGGCATCGGCACCTACGGTGTCAACGCTGGCGCGATGCGCTATTTCAGGCACGATGCCTCGCGCCTGACCTCGCACGAGGCCGCGCAGATCGCTGCGGTGCTGCCGCTGCCCAAGAAACGGCCCGGCATCGCGCCGAGAGGGTTCACCCGCCGCTACGGCAACGCGATCAACCGCCGTATCGCCGCGGTGCGCGATGGCGGGCTCGACGCCTGCCTGCGCTGAGGCCGCGCGCTAATCGATCTTATTGGCCGCCGTTCCCGCTGCATCGCCGACCTTGTCCGCGGCGGCGCCGACGTCCTTGGCCGTTTCGGTGACGGCCTGGGTCTTGAGCGTATCGTTCTTGCTCTGATTGATCAGGAACACCGCGGCCACGATTACGGCCACGAGCAGTATTAGACCAATCACCAACCCGCCGCCACCGCCGCGACGTTCGACAACGGTTACGTTGGGGCCGCCCCCGTCAGCAGGACGCGTGGTGGTCGTCTCGACCCGATCGTCGCTCATGATCCACTCCCTTCGTTATGACTGAGGCCACAACGAAGGGGAGCGAACGGCCGTTCCCTTGGCGCAACGGCCTCAGAACGGCAACTTAAAGCCCGGCGGCAGCGGCAGGCCGCTGGTGAGCTTGCCCATCTCGGCCTGCGACGCGGCGTCGGCCTTGGCACGCGCGTCGTTGAAGGCGGCGGCGACCAGATCCTCCACCATCCCCTTCTCGCCGGGCTGCAGCAGCGATTCGTCGATGTCGACCGAGATGATCCGGCCCTTGGCCGACGCGCGCACCTTGACCAGCCCGCCGCCCGCGACGCCCTCCACTTCGATGGCGTCGAGGGTCTCCTGCGCCTTGGTGAGCTCGGCCTGGACGTTCTGCGCCATGGCCATGATATCTTCGAGGTTCTTCATTGCTTCCTGCTCCGATTGGTCCAGTCGAGTTCGGCGCCCGGAAAGGCCGCCATCGCCGCGGCGACGATCGGCGAGGCGAGCACCGCTTCGCGCTCCGCTTCGTCGGCCGCCGCTTCCTCCTCGGCGAGCGTGGCGGCGCCCGGCGCCGTATCGGTGATGATACGCCATTTGCGGCCGGTGATCCGCCGCAGCGCCTCGCCGAGCTCGCGCGGGAAATCCGCCGGCAACGGCGTCGTCGAGCTGGCGACGATCTCCGGCGGCTCGAACCGCACAGGCCGCAGCGAATTGCGTACGCGCCGGCCGAGCATCGGTTCCTGATTGTCCTCCAACAGCACGGCCAGCTCTGCGACGCTGGTCGGCAACGGCTGTTCGACGGGCGGCGGCGGGGGAACTGCGGGAGCTGCGGGTGGCCCCTCCCCGCTCGCCAGCCGCCGCGCAAGCTCGCCCGGATCCGGCAGGCTCGCGGCGTGGATCAGGCGGAGCAGCGCCATCTCGGCGGTCTCGATCGGCAGGGCCGCCCTGGCGACCTCGTCATGCCCCTTGAGCAGCAGCTGCCACAGGCGATGCA
The DNA here is from genome assembly GCF_051400615.1 of Sphingomonas astragali. Taxonomy (NCBI): domain Bacteria; kingdom Pseudomonadati; phylum Pseudomonadota; class Alphaproteobacteria; order Sphingomonadales; family Sphingomonadaceae; genus Sphingomonas; species Sphingomonas astragali. The sequence goes on along the minus strand of NZ_JBLFFH010000002.1, from coordinate 224,974 downwards.
GCGCCGGGAAGCCCAGCTCCGCCGCCCAGCCCTCGAACGCCTCGCGCTCCTCGGCCGCCTGGGTCGCCGACATATCGGCGCCGAGCTTGGCCAGGGTGACGCCATGCACCGTCTCGAGCAGCGTCTTGAACACCGCCGCCGGATCGACGCCGAGATCATATTGCTGGCGCAACGCCGCGAGCGCCGCCGGCGCATCGCCTGCGATCAGGTGGCCGAACAGCGCCCGGATTGCGCCGCGATCCGATAGGCCGAGCATGTCGCGCACCGCCGCCGCGGTCACTCTGCCGCCCTCCTCGCCGGCATGGGCGATCGCCTGGTCGAGAATGGAAAGGCCGTCGCGCGCCGATCCTTCCGCTGCCCGGGCGACCAGCGCCAGCGCTTCCGGTTCCGCGTCGACGCCTTCGGCACGTGCCACCTCGGCGAAATGCGCCGCGAGCAGCTCGGCCGGGATGCGCTTCAGGTCGAAGCGCTGGCAGCGCGACAGCACCGTCACCGGCACCTTGTTGACCTCGGTGGTCGCGAACAGGAACTTCACATGCGCCGGCGGCTCCTCCAGCGTCTTGAGCAGCCCGTTGAAGGCCGCCTTCGACAGCATGTGAACCTCGTCGATGATGTAGATCTTGTAGCGCGCCGAGACCGCGGCGTAGCGCGACGCCTCGATGATCTCGCGGATGTCGTCGATGCCGGTGTGGCTGGCGGCGTCCATCTCGATCACGTCGATATGACGGCCTTCCGCGATCGCGCGGCACGGCTCGCACACACCGCACGGATCGATGGTCGGCCCGCCCTGCCCGTCCGGCCCGATGCAGTTGAGCGCCTTGGCGATCAGCCGCGCGGTCGAGGTCTTACCGACCCCCCGTACGCCGGTCAGCAGGAAGGCATGGGCCAGCCGATCGCGCCGGATCGCATTACCCAGCGTGGTGACCATCGCATCCTGGCCGATCAATGCGCTGAAAGTCTGCGGCCGGTATTTGCGCGCCAGCACGCGATAGGCGACGTCGCGCCTGGGCTGCGGCAGCTCGCCGAGATCGAGGGAATCGGACATTGCCCGCAATCTAGGCGTCCGCCGCCGCCATGTCGATGCGGCGTTCCCGATCCGTTCCGTCAGTGCACGCTGGCTTCGAGATGGCCGAGCTTGTCGGGATTGCGCATCACGTAGATCGCCCTGATGCGGCCGTCCTCGATCAGCAGCGCGGTGGTCTGGAGCATCCCGTCGCCCTCGCGCGTGACGAAGCCCGGCAGGCCGTTGACGAAGCCGTAGCGCACCATCTGCGACGTGCCCCCGCGGAAAAAGCGCGCGAGGCTGGTCCACAGCTTCATCACGTCGGTGAAGCCGATGATCGGCCGCAGCCCGGCGACCCGTTTGCCGCCGCCGTCCGAATAAACCGCCACGTCGCTCGCCAGCATCGCGCTCAGCCGCGCCATGTCGCCCTCGCGCGAGGCGGCGAAGAAGGCGGCGGCGATCTCCAGCCCATGATCCTTCTCGACCGGAAAGCGCGGCCGTTCGGCGCGGACATGCTCGCGGGCGCGCGAGGCGAGCTGGCGGCAGGCGGCGGAATCGCGGCCGATCGCCTCGGCGACCTCGTCGAAGCCGAGGCCGAACACGTCGTGAAGCAGGAACGCCGCGCGCTCCAGCGGCGAGAGGCGTTCGAGCGCGAGCATCAGCGGCAAGGTCACGTCCTCGGCCGGCTCGGGCTCGACCACCGGCTCCGGCAGCCACGGTCCGACATAATCCTCGCGTCGGTGGCGGGCCGACTTGAGCTGGTCGAGGCACAGCCGCGTCACCACCCGGCGCAGGAACGCTTCGGGCTCCCGCACCGCGTCGCGATCGGTGCCGAGCCAGCGCAGGAAAGCGTCCTGCACCACATCCTCGGCATCGGCCACCGACCCCAGCATCCGATAGGCGACGCGAACCAGCCGCGGCCGCAGCGGATCGAAACTCGCCGCAGCGTCCGCGGCCGGTTCGCGCGAACTCATGCCGCCGCCTTCGCCTCAACGGGCGGATGACCGGCGTGAACGGCACGGAAGCCGGCGCCGAAGCGGTTCCAGGCGTTGATGATGCCGATCAGCATGGTCAGCTTCACCTGTTCCTCCGGCGTGAACTCGAAGGCAAGCTCGGCATAGTCCTCATCAGGCGCGTGCGTCTCCGACAATCGCGTCAGCGCCTCGGTCCAGGCGAGTGCGGCGCGCTCGCGCGCGGTGAACAGCGGCGATTCGCGCCAGGCGGGGAGCATCATCAGCCGCAATTCGCTCTCGCCGGCCTTGCGCGCCTCGAGCGTGTGCATGTGGAGGCAGAAGGCGCAGCCGTTGATCTGCGACGCGCGGATCTTGACCAGCTCCTGCAGCGAGGGTTCGAGGCCTTCCTTGGCCTGCTCAACGGAGAAATCGGCAAACGCCTGCATCATCTGCGGCGCGACTTCCCAAACTTTGAGACGGGGGGTCATGATATTCGCTCCTTTCGTCATGGCTCGATGGCATGACGAGGCAGCGGACCCTTGTGTGACATGGAGGCGAAAATTTTTTGGGGTGGGAGCGCCCGACGAAGCCGCCCTTCGACTGCCTGCTAAGGCAGGCGCTCAAGACAAGCTATGTCGGACGGCGCTCTGGCGCAGCGCGCGGTGGGAGCCGGAACGACCCGCGGCGAAATCGTTACGGCTGCTTCCTTCCGGACCTGACCGGGTTGGCGACGGCACACGTCCGCCCGACTCCCGCGCGGCATATGGGGGAGTCGGGCGGCGCGATCAAGCGCTTAGCGCCACACGCGGAAGCAGCGGCGTTGCGGTCCATAGTAGCCGCGCACCCAGCGGCAGCGGACATAGCTGCGCCGATGATGCCAGCGGTCGCGATAGCGATAGCGCGGGCCGCGGTGCCAGTAGCGGCGATTGTCCCAGTGGCGCCGGCGATCCCAGCGACGGTCGTCCCAGCCGCGATCATGCCAGCCGCGGTGATAACCGTCCCAGCCATGGCGATATTGCGCTGCGGCCGGAACGGGCGCGAGCGCAGCGGCGGCGAGAAGACCAGCCGCAGTCAATGCGATCAGTTTCATCTCTGTTACTCCCAACAGGCCCGATTCGTCGGGCAATGTGAGAGCATAAGCCATCGAAAACGCATGTTTCCTGAACGAAAAACCGCCGCGCGACGCCGGAGAGGCACACGCGCAGCGAGCATCCAAACCGTCGCCGGCGACGCGGACGCGCCGGTACTTGCGGATCTTGTGACGACGGACCTTGGGGCGGCGGAATTGCTCCGCAGCGTGAATGATCCAGGATATAGACTAGGAAGCTAACGGCCGCGCATGTCGCGCGCCTCGGCGGGGATGCGTATCGTGAGGCCGTCGAGGTCGGGCGCGAGCGTGATCTGGCACGACAGCCGGCTGGTGCGGGTGGCGCCGGCGGCGAGGTCGAGCATGTCTTCCTCCTCCTCGCTGGCGGGCGGCAGCCTCCAGAAATCCTCGGGCGCGACGATGACGTGGCAGGTCGAACAGGCCATCGCGCCTTCGCAGGTCCCTTCGAGCGGATGGCCGCGCGCCTGCGCGAGGCGTAGCAGGCTGTCGCCTTCGGTTCCCTCGGCCTCGTCGATCCCGAGCCCGTCGGCGCTGACGAAACGGATGCGGATCATACCGCGTTCCTTTGAGCGCGTGCCGCATCGTCGATGCGGCCCAGCGCCGTCATCAGCTCGTCCTCGCTCGTGTAGCGGCCGAAACCCAGCCGGATGCTCGTCCGTGCCTCGGCGTCACCGAGGCCGATCGCACGGAGGACATGGCTAGGCCGTCCGGAACCGCTCGCGCAGGCCGAGCCGGCGGAGAATGCGATGTCGCGAAGCTCGCTCATCAGGCGCGCGAGGTCCAGGCCCGGCAGGCGCAGGTTGAGATTGCCATGGTAACGGCGCGTATCGCTCCCGTTGAGCGTCCAGCCGGCCATGCGGTCGAGCGCGCGCGCGAACAGCCGGCCGACATGGGCATGATCCTCCTCGAACCGGTCGCGGGCGAGCTTCGCGGCGGTGCCGAACCCGACGCAGAGTGCGGGCGAAAGCGTGCCGGACCGGCCGCCCATCTCCTGGCCCCCGCCGTGAAGCAACGGCTCGGGCGCCGCGCCGTCGCGGAGCCAAAGTGCGCCAACGCCCTTGGGGCCATGGATCTTGTGCGCGGAGATAGCGATCATGTCGCAGCTATCGGGGATGGCGACGCGGCCATAGCCCTGCACGGCATCGCACAGGAACAGCGCGCCCGCATCATGCGCCAGCCGCGCGAGCTCGGCGATCGGCTGGATCACTCCGATCTCGTTGTTGACCAGCATCGCCGCGACGAGGCCGGTGCCGGAAACGATCGCGTCACGCGCGCGATCGAGATCGACCAGCCCGTTCGCCTCCACGGGCAGGACGGTGACCGGCCGCCCTTCGCGCGCGAGCGCCTCGGCGGTGTCCAGCACCGCGGCATGTTCGGTCGCGATCGTGACGATGCCGCCGCGCGTGCCCTTGATCGCCCAGTTGAGCGCCTCGGTGGCGCCGCTGGTGAAGGTCACGCGTCCGCCCGAGGGCAGCAGCGCCGCCACTTGGTCCCGCGCGACCTCCACCGCTGCCCTGGCCGCCCGGCCCGGCGCATGGGCGGAATGCGGATTGGCGTGCTGCGATTCGAGCCAGGGCAGCATCGCCGCCAGCGTTTCGGGCGCGAGCGGCGTGGTCGCCTGATAATCGAGGTAGATCATGCCGGCTCGACCGTCTCCCCGGCGCGCGCGCGGACATCGCGGGCGATCTCGGCCCAGGCCGAGATGAAGCGCTCGACGTCGGCGGGCGTGGTCGTGCGGCCGAAGCTCACGCGGATCACCTCGGCCGCCTTGGCCCCCTCCCAGCCCATCGCTCCGAGCACATGGCTCGGCCGCATACTGCCCGAGGAGCAGGCGGAGCCCGCCGACACCGAGATGCCGGACAGGTCGAACCGGATGAGCTGCGCCGCCGCCGGCATCCCCGGCAGGCGGTAGGAAGCGATGTGCGGCGCGCGCGGGCTGTCGCCGGCCACCACCTCGCCGCCGAGCGCGCGGATCGCGCCGTCGAGCCGCACGCGCATCGCCGCCATCGCGTCAAGGTCCTCGGGCACGATCACCGCCGACGCGAAACCGAGCGCCGCCGGCACGTTCTCCGTCCCGCCGCGATAGCCCCGCTCCTGCCCGCCGGTCGGCAGCAGCAATCCCAGGTCGCGCACCAGCAGCGCGCCGATCCCCGGCGGGCCGCCGCGCTTATGGGCGGAGACCGCGATCAGGTCGGCGGTCTCCTGGGGCAGATCGCCGCCCTGCCAGTTGACCGGCATCTGCGCGGCGTCGACGAAGAGCCTGGCACCGGCGGCGGCGACGCGTTCGCCTATCGCACGGAGCGGCTGGATCACCCCTGTCTCGCTGTTCCCCCACTGAACCGCGACCAGCGCCGGCGTCGGTGCCACCGCCAGCTCTGCTTCGAGCAGGTCGAGGTCGATCCGGCCGTCCGCCTTCACCGGCAGACGCACCGCATCGGGCGCGGCGCGCAGCACCGAATCATGCTCAGTCGCCGCGATCAGCCGCGATTCGACCTGGGCGCGGCCCAGCGCGAGCATGATCGCCTCGGTCGCGCCGCTGGTGAAGATCAGCTCGTGCGGCCAGCCATAGGCGGCGCGAATCACGCTGCGCGCACTCTCCAGCGCCGCGCGCGCGGCGCGGCCCTCGGCGTGGGGCGAGGACGGATTGGCCCAGCCGGCCAGCCCGCGCGCCACGGCCTCCGCGGCCTGGGGCAGCATCGGTGTAGTCGCGGCATGATCGAGATAGAGACGGCGGGTCACGGCAACGCAAACCTCAGAATGATTGCGCGCACGCAACCCTTGCCTATATAGCGCGCCTGCTTTCGCGCGCCACTCAACGCGCCATCCTAATCCGCAGGTTCCATGCCCGAAGTCATCTTTCCAGGACCCGAAGGCCGTCTCGAAGGCCGCTTCTCTCCCGCTCCCAAGCCGCGCGCGCCGGTGGCGATGATCCTCCACCCGCATCCGCAATCGGGCGGCACGATGAACAACCACATCGTGCAGGAACTCTACAAGACCTTCCAGCGCCGCGGCTTCGCGACGCTGCGCTTCAATTTCCGCGGGGTCGGCAAGAGCCAGGGGACGTTCGACAACGGCGTCGGCGAGCTCTCCGACGCGGCGAGCGCGCTCGACTGGGTCCAGAGCTTCCATCCCGAGGCGTCCACGACCTGGGTCGCTGGCGTCAGCTTCGGCGCGTGGATCGGGATGCAGCTCCTGATGCGCCGCCCGGAAATCCGCGGCTTCATCTCGATCGCGCCGCCGGCGAACATGTACGACTTCACCTTCCTGGCGCCCTGCCCCGCCTCGGGCATCATCATCCAGGGCGAAGCCGACGAGGTGGTGACGCCGGGCGCAGTGCAGAAGCTGGTCGACAAGCTGCGCACCCAGAAGCACATCACCATCCACCACGACGTAATTCCGGGGGCCAACCACTTCTTCCAGAACGAGATGTCGGAACTGATGGGAAGCGTGGACAAATATCTGGACATGCGGCTCGATCCGAACTCGCCGATCCGGTGACCGCTCATCCCTCTCCCGGCGGGAGAGGGAATTAGAGCGTCCAGATCAGCACGTTCCCCAGGATCACGGCCGCGCAGGCGAGCATCAGCGCGCCCTTGGTACGCTCGCGCCGCCTGGCGATCAGATAGAGCCCGCCCGCGGCAAGCGCGAACACGGCGATCATCGCCACCGCGGCAGTCACATTGGCCATGCCGCGCGTGTAACGCAGCCTGCCCGGATTAGCCACCGTTCGAGTATTTGCGATTGACTTGCAATAGCAAACGATGGCATCGCCCCGCCCAGCTTCCAGACTCGGGGACATGTCCCATGTACCGTTATCTCGATCGGCCGGTCGGCGCGCTCGGAACGAGCGAGGCCTTTCTGCTGTGGGCCGCCCGCGCCGCCGTCGCCGCGATCGGCCAGCGGATCTGCCTGGGGGCGGAGCTCGGCCCGGCGTTCGGCCGGCACGACCTTGCGGCGGGCCTGCCGCATTTCGCGATGGCGATGGCTTTGCTCTCACGCGACTCGGAGCGGCCGCTCGAGGTGATGACGCCCGGTTCCCCGCGCGTCTCCGAGGATGAAGCGTTGTTGCTGGAGCTGTTCGGCGCCAGCGATCCGAATGCCGACGCGCGTGTCCATGCGACACTTGCGCTGATGCTGCCGAATCCCGAACTCGTCACCGCCGCTCACCGGGCGGTGCGCAGCTTCACCGCCGTGCTGGTCGCCGCCGGCATGGCGCCGCCCGTTCCCGATTCCCTCACCGGAGAAGAACCCAGATCATGAGTGACCGCATCGCCGCTGCCCCCGGACTGGCGCCCTCCGGCGTCCTGACCGTCGAGCGCGTGCGCGCCGTACGACATTGGAACGAGCATCTGTTCAGCTTCACCATCACCCGCCCGCAGAGCTTCCGCTTCCGCTCGGGCGAGTTCGTGATGTTGGGCCTTCCCAGCGAGGGCAAGCCGCTGCTGCGTGCCTATTCGATCGCCAGCCCCGCCTGGGCGGAGGAGCTGGAGTTCCTGTCGATCAAGGTGCCCGACGGCCCCCTTACCTCGCGGCTCCAGACGATCCAGCCGGGCGACGAGCTGTTCCTCGGCCGCAAGCCCACCGGCACGCTGGTGACCGATGCGCTGAAGCCCGGCCGCCGGCTGTTCCTGTTCGCGACCGGCACCGGCCTGGCGCCCTTCCTCAGCCTGGCGCGCGATCCCGACGTCTATGAGCAGTTCGCGCAGATCGTGCTGGTGCATTCGGTACGTCGCGTGAGCGACCTCGCCTATCGCACCGAGCTGGAGGCACAGCTCGCCGGCGATCCGCTGGTGCAGGACCAGGCGCTGCTCCAGTTCGCCTATGTGCCGACGGTAACGCGCGAGCCGTTCCCGCTTACCGACCGTATCGGCACGCTGATCCGCAACGGCGCGCTGTTCGGCCCGGGCGTCACCGGCCCGCGCGCGCTCGACCCCTTGCAGGACCGGGTGATGCTATGCGGCAGCATGACGATGATCCGCGACCTGTCCGCCGATCTGGACGCGCTCGGCTTCGTCGAAGGCTCGAACGCGGCGCCCGGCGATTATGTGATCGAGCGGGCGTTCGTGGGTTAGGTCGAGCTCCTCACGACGGGCTATCGCTGAGCGCCGGGAAGGCGGGCGCCGGCGCGCCTTCCCCGGCGAGGACGCGGGCATAGGCGTCGATATCGACATTGCCGCCCGAGGCGAGCACCAGCGTGCCTTCCTCCGGCGCCACCTTGCCGCTGAGCAACGCCGCGAGCGCCGCAGCGCCGCCCGGCTCGACCACCAGCCTGAGCTTCGCCGCCGCCCAGCGTTGCGCCTTGCGCACCTCATCCTCGGTGACCGCGACACCGGTCGCCGAGCGGTGCGCGAGCACCTCGAAGGTGAGCGGCGAAACCCGAAGCGTCTGGAGCGCGTCGCAGGCAGTGGACGGCGGGTTCGGCCCGACCTCCTCGATCCATCCCGCTTCGAGGCTGCGGCGCATGTCGTCCCAACCCTCCGGCTCGGCGACGCGGATCGCCGCATCCGGCAATGCCAGCGCAAGCCCCGCCGCCAGTCCGCCGCCGCCGCAGGGCGTCACCACCCGCGCGATGTCGCCGAGGCCGGTCTCATGGAACTGCGTGGTCGCCTCGATCCCGGCGCTGCCCTGTCCTTCGATCACCCAGGGATCGTCGAAGCTCGGCACCAACGTCGCACCGCGGGCATGAGCGAGATGCGCCGCGATCTTCTCACGGTTCTCGGTCATCCGGTCGTAGGGCACGATCTCGGCGCCAAGCGCGAGCGTCGCGTCGCGCTTCGCCGCCGGTGCGTCGGACGGCATCACGATCACTGCGGGAATGCCAAGCCGCTTCGCCGCCCAGGCGACGCCCTGCGCGTGATTACCCGAGGAGAAGGCCACCACTCCTTTCGCGCGAGTCGCCTCGTCGATCGCCGTCAGCCGATGCCAGGCGCCGCGGATCTTGAACGCGCCGATCGGCTGCAGGCACTCTGCCTTGATCCCCACCCGGACGCCGCGGATTTCCGCCACGAACAGCGGCGTCATCGGCAGGATCGCCGCGATCTTGGCGGCGGCGTCGCGCACCCCGGCACGCGTCGGTTGTCGTACGATCGTCACATCTCGCCTTTCATCGCATTTCACCGCTTTACATCGGGGACTCCCGATCCTATGTGCGCCGTCCGCTGCCCCATGGGACTTCCAACCGCAAGGCAGCTTTTGTCACCGTATGCCGCAAGGCAATTGGAGGTCCCTTGAATTGTCCAAGCATCATAACGCGCTGGGGCTAGCGATTGCCCACTGTGATTCCGCTCGCGGAATCGCCCTCGCTCAGCGACCGATTGCTCCGGTCACGCTCATTCGTCCCCACGCAGCATCGCGTGCCGCCCGATTCTTCGTCGAGAAGTTTCCGGGCCGCTCGATGTATGCGGTGAAGGCGAATCCCTCGCCCGAGCTCCTGAAGGTGCTGTGGGACAGCGGAATCACGCATTTCGACGTCGCCTCGGTCGGCGAGGTGCGGTTGGCGGCGCGCACGCTGCCGGGCGCGACCCTGTGCTTCATGCACCCGGTCAAGGCCGAGGAGGCGATCGAGGAGGCCTATTTCGATCACGGTGTCCGCGTGTTCAGCCTCGATTCGGTCGAGGAACTGGACAAGATCGTCCGTGCAACGCGCGGGGCCGAGGACCTGACGCTGTGCGTGCGCCTGCGCGTGTCGTCGGAGCATTCGAAGCTCAGCCTCGCCTCCAAGTTCGGCGTGAGCCCAAGCGAGGCGAAGGAACTGCTGTTCCGCGCCCGTCAGGTCGCCGACGCGCTCGGCATCTGCTTCCATGTCGGCAGCCAGGCGATGACGCCTCAGGCCTATGCCGACGCGATGGAGCGCGTGCGCCAGGCGATCGTCGAGGCGGCGGTGACCGTCGACGTGATCGACGTCGGCGGCGGCTTCCCCTCGACCTATCCAGGCATGGAGCCTCCGCCGCTCGAGCGCTACTTCGAGACGATCCACCGCGCGTTCGAGAGCCTGCCGGTCTCCTATTCGGCCGAGTTGTGGGCGGAGCCGGGCCGTGCGCTGTGCGCCGAGTACAGCTCGCTGATCGTGCGCGTCGAGAAGCGCCGCGGCGACGAGCTCTACATCAACGACGGCGCCTATGGCGCGCTGTTCGACGCCGCGCACATCGGCTGGCGCTTTCCCGTCACGCTGCTGCGCGAGCCCGACAGCCGCGCCAGGGAGATGGCGTTCAGCTTCTACGGACCGACCTGCGATGACCTCGACCACATGACCGGGCCGTTCATGCTGCCGGCGGACGTCAAGGCGGGCGACTATCTCGAGATCGGGATGCTCGGCGCCTATGGCGCGGCGATGCGCACCGCGTTCAACGGCTTCGGCTCGGACGAGACGGTGATCGTGGAGGACGAACCGATGGCCTCGCTCTACACCAGCGAGGATCGCCGGGTCGCGTCGAACGTCGTCACGCTGTAACGACTACCACGCTATTCTGATCGTCATCCCGGCGAAGGCCGGGGTCCCAGCGTCACGAGCGATTCGCTTGTGGTCCTGGCCCCCCCGCCTTCGGCGGGGTGACGGTGTATGGAGGAACGAATGACCGACACCCTCACCAAGACCGCGGCCGCGCAGGGGCCGATCAACGACACGCGCAAGGCCGAGCTGCTGTCGAAGGAAGTGAAGCACATCGACATCAAATCGTTCGACGCGCGTCCGATCGTCGACGCGATGGCCGACATGAGCTTCACCAGCCGCGACCTCGGCCGCGCGACCCAGATCTACAACCAGATGCTCGCAGACAAGGACTGCACCATCTTCCTGGTGATCGCGGGCTCGACCTCGGCCGGCGGCTGCATGGACCTCTATGCCGAGCTGGTGCGGAACAACATGGTCGACGGCATCGTCGCGACCGGCGCCACCATCGTCGACATGGATTTCTTCGAGGGGCTTGGCCACAAGCACTATCAGGCGCTCGAGGTGCCCGACGACGACACGCTGCGTTCGCTCTACATCGACCGCATCTACGACACCTACATCGACGAGGAGCAGCTCCAGGACTGCGACTTCACGATCAACAAGATCGCGAACGAGCTGGAGCCCAAGGCCTATTCGTCGCGTGCGTTCATCCGCGAGATGGGGCGCTATCTCTCGGAGCACGGCAAGAAGGAGAACAGCCTCGTCAAGCTCGCCTATGAGCATGACGTGCCGATCTTCTGCCCGGCGTTCGTCGACTCGTCGGCCGGCTTCGGCCTCGTCAAGCACCAGGTCGACCAGATGAAGGCCGGCAAGCCCTACCTCATGATCGATGCGGTCGCCGACTTCCGCGAGCTCACCGAGATCAAGATCGCGGCGGGCACCACCGGCCTGCTGATGATCGGCGGCGGCGTGCCCAAGAACTTCATCCAGGACACCGTCGTCTGCGCCGAGATCCTCGGCCACGAGGATGTCGAGGTGCACAAATACGCGGTGCAGATCACCGTCGCCGACGTCCGCGACGGCGCCTGCTCGTCCTCGACCCTCCAGGAGGCGGCGAGCTGGGGCAAGGTCAATACCGGCATCGAGCAGATGGTGTTCGCCGAGGCCGGCAGTGTGATGCCGCTGCTCGCCAGCGACGCCTATCACCGTGGCCTGTGGAAGGATCGCGAGAAGCGCCGCTGGGCGAAGCTGTTCGCCTGAGGTTGCACATCGCAACTGATTGAGGCAGCCTCCCCCGGAGATCATTTGGGGGAGGCTTTTTCATGCACTCGGAAATCCTGAAGCCGGTCGTCGTCCTGGTCGCCTGGACGCTGGTGATGTGGCTGTGGATGATCGCCGCCCGTATGCCGGCGATGCGCGCGGCCGGCATCGACATCACCAAGCTGGTCGGCGGGAAGGGCTCGGACGCCGATCGCGTGCTGCCGGCCAAGGCGCAATGGCCGTCGCACAACTACAATCACCTGATGGAGCAGCCGACGATCTTCTATGCCGTCGCGCTGACGCTGGCGGTGATGGGCAGCGGCAACGGCGTCAGCGCATGGATCGCCTGGGGCTATGCCGGCCTGCGCATCGTCCACAGCCTCATCCAGGCGACCGTCAACCGCGTCGCGCCGCGCTTCGCGGTGTTCATGGTCTCGACGCTGCTGCTGGTGGCGCTGACACTTCATGCCGCGATGGTGGCGTTCGCATGACACCTGTCGGCTGGTTTGACAGCGGCGGTACCGCGCCGTGACGGCCTTAACCAGGCGAGGCCCCGGAATCCGCGGGTTCCGAGCCGCTGGCCCACCTCTTGCTTAATCATGACCGGTCAATCCGATCACGTAACGGCAAGGGGGACATAATGATGAACAGGGGCAAAATCGTGCTGATCGCGGCCGCGGCGGCGGTGCTTCCGGGCGCAGCGCTCGCGAAGGGCGGTTCCGACGGCTCGACCCTGACCTACAGCTCGAAGAACTACGGCAGCGCGTCGTGGAAGCACCCGAACTGGGGCGGCTCATCGGGACATGGCGGCAGCAGCGGCTCCTGGTGGGGCGGGTCCTCGGGCCACGGCGGCAGCAGCGGCTGGGGCGGCTCGTCGGGGCACGGGGGCAGCAGCGGCGGGTCTTCGAGCGGCGGCGGCAGCAGCGGCGGGCCCACGCCGGTTCCCGAGCCAGCGACGATGTCGCTGCTCGGCGGCGGCTTGGCGTTGCTCGCGGCCGGCCGGATGCGCCGCCGCAAGCGCTCAGCCGCGTAAGCGGCCGAGCGCGCGCTCCAGCATCATCAACTGCCACAGCGTCCGGCCGTGCTCCGTGCGGCCGGCGCGATGGTCCTCGGCCAGCCGCTCCAGCGCCTCGCGCCGGAACCATGGCGCCAGCACCGGTGAGCGGGGGAGCATCGCCGCCTCTTCGGCGAGGTCCTTGCGGAACCAGGCGCCGACCGGGGTCACGAATCCCATCTTCGGCCGGTAGAGGATGTCCTTCGGCAGATAGGGCTCGAGCGCCTTCTTCATCAGCCATTTCCCTTGCCCCGCGCGGATGCGGAGCGAGGGCGGCAGCGTCGCCGCGAACTCGATCAGGCGATGGTCGAGCAACGGCTCGCGCGCTTCCAGGCTCACCGCCATGCTGGTGCGGTCGACCTTGGCGAGGATGTCGCCGGGGAGCCAGTGGTGGAGATCGGCATATTGCGCCGCGTCGAGTCCCGTGCGTGCCGGCGCACCACGCATCGTCGCGATCATCGCATCCTCGCCGCGATGGCCGGCGAGCGTGCGGCGGAAGGCGTCGGTGTAGAGACCGTCGCGCGTCTCGGGGGCGGTGACGCCGACCGCGCGGGCATAGGCGGCGGCGCCGTCGTCGGCGAGCGCGAGCAGGGTCGCCTTCGCCCGGAGCGGCCGCGGTGCCCAGTCGGCCTTGGGATAGAGCCGACCGAGCGTGCCGAACAGCCCGGCGCGCGCACCCGCCGGGAGCAGCCCCCTCACCCGCTCCTCGGCGGCATGGAAGCGATAGCGGCGGTAGCCGGCGAACGCCTCGTCGGCGCCGTCGCCGGACAGCGCCACCGTCACCGTCTCGCGCGCGAGTTCCGAAACGCGATAGGTGGCGAGCGCCGAGGCGTCGGCGAAGGGCTCGTCGAACGCCTCGACCAGCCGGTCTACAGCCGAGAAATCGTCCGACGCGACGGTGCGGGTGCGGTGCTCGGTCCTGAAGCGATCGGCGATCAGGCGGGCGTAGCGGGTCTCGTCGTGATCGGCCTCGTCGAAGCCGATCGAACAGGTCTTGACCGCCTTGGGGCTCGCCTCGGCCATCAGCGCGACCACGGCGGAGCTGTCCACCCCGCCCGAGAGGAAGGCGCCGAGCGGCACGTCGGCGACCATGCGCGACGTGACCGCGCGGCGCATCCGGTCCAGCAACTCGGACTCAAGATCACGGACTGAGCCTTTGGCACGGCTCGAGAAATCGACGTCCCAATAGCGCCGCGGCGCGCCTACCGGCTTGCCACGCTCGAGCCGGAGGAAACTGCCCGCGGGCAGCTTGCGCACGCCGGCGACGAAGCTCGCATGGTCGGGGACATAGCCGAGCGCCATGAAATCCTCGACCGCCCGCGGATCGACCTCCCGTCGAAGCAGAGGATGGGCCAGCACCCCCTTGAGTTCGGAAGCGAATGCTACGCCGCCGTCCGACAGCTCGACATAGTGGAGCGGCTTCACGCCCAGCCGGTCGCGGGCCAGCACCAGCGTCTGCGCCTCGGCATCGTGGATGGCGAAGGCGAACATGCCGACGAGCCGGTCGAGCAGCGCCGGCCCCCAGGCGCGCCAGCCGTGGAGAATCACCTCGGTATCACCATGCGTCGCGAAGCGGGCGCCCTTCGCCTCCAGCTCGGCGCGCAGCTCGGCGAAATTGTAGATCTCACCGTTGTAGGTGATCGACAGCGGCCCCGCGTGCATCGGCTGGGGCGATCCGCCGACGTCGATGATCGCGAGGATGCGATGGCCGAGCCCCACCCCCGGCGCGGTCCACACGCCGCGACCGTCGGGCCCGCGGTGCGCCTGCGCGTCGGTCATCGCGGCGACGCGCGCAGGATCGACCGGCTTGGCGACGGCGGGGTAGAAGATCCCCGCGATCCCGCACATGGTTCAGCGTCCCGCGGCGATGCGGTCGGCGAGCCGGTCGACCGGTCCCGCCGCGGCAAGGAAAGCGGCCATCGCCGCCCTCGCATCGCCATCGGCGCATTCGGCCGAGAGATGGATCGCCACGGCGCGCTGGGGCCCGCCCAGCAGCTTCGCCTTGAGGGTCGCCAGCTTCACCTGGCCGGGATCGGAAGTCGTCATGCCGGCGACCCGGTACCAAGTCGCGACCTCGCGTTCCACCGGTCCCGGCGCGGTGATGCGCTGAACCGAGCCGTCGGCCAGCGCGGGCATATCCTCGATCCGCACCCAATGATCGTTCTCGCGCAGCACGCCCTGGCCGAAGCTCACCAGTTCATGCCCCTCGCGCTGGCCGGCATAGACCACGACGGCGAGATCGACCCGGTGCCCGGCGGCATCCTCATAACGGCCGATCAGCCCATGATCGGCGGTCGGATAATAGGGAGCCCACGGCGCCGCCGTGCTCAACGGCACGCGATGCCAGCCCGGCACCTCCGGCAGCGCGAGCTGCGCCGGCAGCGCATCGCTGCGGCCGACCGCGACGGCGCCGCCGGCATAGGCCAGCGTCGCCAGCGCGATCGCGGCGCCGGCCGCCGTCCAGGGGTCGGACCGCCCGCGCACCGGCCCGGCCAGCTTGGCTGGATCGAACCACGGCGCATCCGGATCGCGATCGAACCAGCGCCAGCCGATCGCCAGCACCGCCGCCATCACCAGTCCGAAGAACACCCAACCATAGACGATATGATCGAACCCGGTCGCCGCCTCCACCGAGGTCAGGTGCGCGGCATAGATGGTGCCGAAGGCCCGTAGGCCATTGGCGATCACCGGCACCACCAGCGCCATCGCGAAGAAGGCGATGCGCCGGCGCCACGCGACGTAGCAGACGTTCGCCACCAGCGTGCCATAGGCGACCATCGCGATCACAAACTTGGCGCCGGAGCAGGCCTCGGCCACCTCGAAATAGCCGTTGGGGATGGTGATCAGCACTCCGTCGACGCTCACCGGCACGCCGAAGAGGTGCAGCAGCGGCACGGTGATGGCGACGGTGACGGTCTGGAGCGGCCCCTCCAGCGCTTCGCCGAAGGGCACGAGGAACAGCATATAGGCGAGCGGGAACAGCAATCCTCGCGCCACCTTCGGCCCGAGGACCGTGACGACGGCGCCTTGCATCATCGCGATGAGGCCGAGGTGGCGGGCAAAAGCCACGCCGGCAATGTCGCCGAGGAACCAGGCTGCGGCGCCCATCGCGACGATCGCCTGCCCGACCCACCACGCCTCAGGCGTGAGCGCGGCAAGCTCGCGCCGGCGCTGCCATACCAGCCAGGCGATCACCGGCGGCACGAACAGGCAATGGCCGAAGGTGGTGCTATTCCAATAGATGCCGGCGAGATCGGCAACGTCTGCGTGGAACAGGATCAACAGCGCCGCCCACGCGCCCGCGAGCAATGCGAGCGGCGTCCGCCAGGCGGCGGGCATCGGCGTCACAAACGCGCTCCTGGGATAGGCCAGCGTCATGCAGCAGCCGGCCGTCGCTGCTTGCGCGGCGTCAGGCCGAGCAGCTCGTCGAGCACCGCCAAGCGCGCGTCCCAGGCATAGCGCCGCTTCACCTGCTCGCGGGCGGAGCGGCCCAGCGCCTCCGCCTGGTCGGGATCGTCGAGCAAGGCGATCACGGCGTCCGTCATGCCGCCCACGCCATCGGCGACGCGAATCGTACCGTCATGGTCGATTCCCTCCGCGGCGGCGCCCGAGGCTACCACCGGTCGCGCCATTGCCATCGCTTCCAGCACCTTGTTCTGTACCCCGCGTGCGAGCTTGAGCGGGGCCACCACCACCGCCGCTGCGGCCAGCCAGCCGCGCACGTCAGGCACCTCACCAGTGACGAACACGCCTTCGCAGCGCGCCAACGCCTCGACCTCCGCGGTCGAGTTGCGGCCGACGATCGCGAAGCGCGCATCCGGGTGGCTGAGCCGGACGTGCGGAAGCACCGACCGGGCGAACCAGCTCACCGCCTCGACATTGGGCGGATAATCCATCTGACCGGTGAAGACGATGAGCTGACCCGGCGATTCGATTCGACGGAAACCGGCATCGGGAGCGAACCGGTCGGTGTCGATGCCGTTCTCGACCGCATGGACACGCTCGGCGCCGGTGCGGGCGCGGAACAGCGCCGCTTCCGCCTCGCTCACGAACAGGCTGAGATCGGCGCGCGCGGCAACCGCACGGTCGTGCGCGAGCAGCGTCGACGCCTCACGCCGATAGAGCCAGCTCATCGGCCAGCGAGCGCTCCGGGCGTAGTCGGCGAACTTGGCTGAATCGACGTCGACGAAGTCCATCACCACGCGGCGGCGCGAGCTCGGCGGCGGCAGATATTGCGCCATCTGGCTCGAGAAGACGTAGATGGTGTCGATCGCATGGCGGGCGAGCAGTGCCCGCACCGCGCCCGGCACCATGGGATGGCGGAAGGCGGTGACCGACGCGGCCTGGCCGGAAACCAGCGCCTCCAGCGCCGCCCGCGCCCGCGTCTTGGAGCGCCAGAAGATCGAGCGGTTGGCGGTCAGCCGGTCGAGCCCGATCTTGGATTTCATGTCGTGCGAGCCTTCGGCGAAGGCGATCAGATGGACGCGCTTGCGCGCCGCCAGGTGCTTCAGGATGTGATAGGCGCGGATCTTGTCGCCGCGATCAGGCGGGAACGGCACGCGGTGGGCGAGGAACAATATGTCGCCCATGTCAGCCGAGCCCGCGCGCGATGAACGGTCCGATCAGATTGGCGACGGGCAGCGGCAGCTTCTTCCACAGCGCGATGCGCCGCGCATATCTGGGGTCGAGCGGATTGACAGGACGCGGCGCCGCACCGTCCGCAGTGCGGACGTGATAGGCGAGCGGCTCGCCCTCGAACCCCCAGTTGCGCTTGAACGCAGCGGCGCCGGTGCCCGCCTTGGAGCGGCCGAAGTCGAACCGCCGGCAGCCGCGCCGGCGGGCGTGGTTCATCAGCGCATGATACATGGCGTCGTTGGCGCGCAGCGCACGCGCCGCGTGGGTGCCGCCGCCCCAATAGGGATAGACGGTGCCGTTCCAGTACAGGCTGAGCACACTCGCCACCGGCTTCCCCCCTCGCCAGACGGTGAGGATATCCGCCGAATCGCCGAAACGGCGCAAGACCGCCGTGAAGAGCGCCTTCGGAAACACCGGCGTGCCGAGGTTGCGCACCGATTCTGCATAGACGCGATAATGGGCATCGCGATCGGCCTTGCCCGAGCCGGTGGTGATCTCCAGCCCCTTGTCGTACGACTTGCGTACCTCGGCGCGCTGCTTGCGCGGGATGGCGGCGAGCTGCGCCTCGTCATCGGCGGCGAGCTCGGTGACGAAGCCGAGATAGGTTTCGGTATCGGTGTGGAAGGCGTCGCTCGGCGCCTTGCCCCCGCGCAGCTCGAGGCTGGCGGCCCCCACCTCGCCGGCGATCGACCAGGCCTGCTCGGCAAGCGCGCGCGCCGCAGCGCGATCGAGGGAGAGCACGCCACCGCCCACGCCGAAGCCGGCCGAGACCAGCGCCGTCCCGAACAGCGGCGAGCGGACCAGCGTCAGCGGGAGCACGCCGAGCAGTTCCCCGTCGGCACCCTCGGCAACTAGGTAGCGACCCGCCTGGCCGCAGCCGTCGGCGACCGCAGCACTCCACTCGGCGAGGTGGAAGGGCGTCCCCAGCGGATGCGTCTCGACGAAGGCGGCGATCCGCGCGCATTCTTGCCCGTCGCCGAGATCGGCAAGGCGGCACGCCACCGGGCGGTCGAGCAGCGGCATCGTCACGCGATCCGCTCCGCCTCGCGCGCGACGACGTCGTCGACCCGGCCCCATTCGTGGCGGCGCAGCAGGTGGCGCAGCTTGCCCGCCATTCCCCCCAGCCGCGCGTAATGGCGCAGCCGCGACTTGAGCGGCGCGCCGGCGACGCGCGGCTGATCGGGATCGACCTCCCAGGGGTGGAAATAGAAGACGCCAGGCCGCCCGGCACGATGGTTGACGCTCTCAACCGCGCGATCGGTAAGTACGCGCGGCAGCAGGCGGAAGAAACCACCACCGGTGGTCATGCTCCGACCGCCGACACGTATCATCGTGATCGGCAGCTCGATAAAGTCCGAGCCCGCGACCGGACGGTGCGCACCGATCGGGGACTCGCCCCAGCCATAATGGTCGTGCCGGATCGGCGCGACGCTCGAAGAGTAGGTGTAGCCCTCCTCGGCAAGGATCGGATGCGCCCAGGGCGTGCGTCCGTCGATCGAGAAGCTCGGCGCGCGATAGCCTTTGATGGCCTCCCCACCCGCATCCTCCAATGCCGCCCGCGCGCGGGCGAGGTCGGCGCGGAACTGCTCGGGCGTGAAGGTGAAGACACGGTCGTGGCCCCAGCCATGGCTCGCGATCTCGTGCCCGCGCGCGACGATGTCGCGGATCAGCCGCGGATGTCGCTCGGCCACCCAGCCCAGCGTGAAGAAGGTCGCCTTGACCCCGCCCTCGTCGAACAGGTCGAGCACGCGGCCGGTGTTGGCGACCACGCGGGACTCCAGGCCCTCCCAGTCGGCGCGGTCAATCGTGCGCTCGAACGCGCCGACCTGGAACCATTCCTCTACGTCGACCGAGAGCGCGTTGCGCATCGCGGAGTCACCCCGCCCGCTGGAAAAGCGGACTGACGTCGGGCCGCCGCTCGTCGCTTTCGACCCAGTCGACCAGCAACGTCAGCACGCGGCGGAGCGCCGCATCCTGCGCCTCGAGCCGCTTCTCGAGTTCGGCGAGGCGCCGGTCGACGGCGGCGTCGGCCAACGGCGTCGCGCGCCGTTCGATATGGGTCGGATGCGGCTCGACCGCCACCGGCTCGGGATGGCTCGCGCGCGAGGCGGTGGCATCCTGATCGAAATCGGCGATCACCGCGGCCACGTCCTCTGCCGAGAAGCTGTCGAGGCTCTCGATCGCGCCGAACAGCATTACCCGGCCGGCGAGCTGGTTCAGCCGGCGCGGAACGCCGTCCGACCAGCGGTACATCGCCGCGACCGCGTCGGGCTCGAAGCGCGGGCGACCGTTCCAGCCGACCACCGACAGGCGATGACCGAGATAGGGCTCGACCTCCTCGGCCTCCATCGGCCCCAGATGGTGCATCGCGATCACGCGCTGCCGGAGCTGCTCGAGGCGCGGATCGTGCAGCCGGTCGCGGAACTCGGGCTGGCCGAGCAGGAAGATCTGCAGCAGCGGATGGCCGCCCGCCTGGAAGTTGGAGAGCATCCTGAGCTCCTCCAGGCTGTCGACCGGCAGCGCCTGCGCCTCGTCGACGATCAGCAGCGTGCGGCGGCCGGCGCGGGCGGTGGCGTGCAGCCCCTTCTCGATCGCGGAGAGCAGCTCCGCCTTGCTCTTGCCGGCACCATCGACGCGCAGCCCCGCGGCGACGGTGCGCAGCAGGTCGTCGGCCGCGATCTGGGTCGAGACGATGGTGACGATGTTGAGCCGCTCGCGGTCGACTGTCGCCATCAGGTGGCCGACCAGCGTGGTCTTGCCCGCGCCGATGTCGCCGGTGATGACGATGAAGCCCTCACCCTGGCTCAGGCCATAGCCGAGATAGGCCATCGCCTTGCGGTGCGTGGCCGTGTCGAACCAGAAGCGCGGATCGGGCGTCAGCTGGAACGGCCGCCCGTTCAATCCGTAATGATCGTCATACATCGTTCACGCTCCGCGGGGCCGCGGCCCCGATCCCGTCAGAATGAGTAGCGCATCCCCAGCATGGCCTGCGCCGAGAGGTCGGTGTCGGTGCCGGGGATGTCCTGGTCGAACGCATAGAGGCCGAGCGACGCGATCGCGCTCAGATGGCCGAAACTATAATTGTAGCTGGTGGTCGCCCCGCCGCCCCACACGTCGGGCGCGCCGGGCAGGCCGCTGTCGAAATAGTTGAAGAAGGCATCAGCGTCGATCGACGAGCGCCGGCTGAGCTGACGGCCGGCCGAGACCTGCGCATACCAGGTCTCGTCGGTCACGCCGTCGAGCGACACGCCCGGGATGATCCCCGGCGGCAGCAGGTAGCGGCGGTTATCATAGCCGACGCCGACGCCGAACCGGTTGCGCCCGACGTTGCGCGAATAGACCGCGACCATCCCGCGCGAGCGGAAGTTGGCGGTGGTGACCGAGCCGAGCAGCGGGTTGAGGCAGCCGCCGGCATTGCTGCCCTGCCGGCCGAACACGCAGCGGTTGAACTGGCTGCCGAACGGATCGGAACCGGTGTCGAAGCTGGTCGGCAGGTCCGCCAGTGCCCGGCCGAGCCCGCGGCCGAAGCTCTGGACGCTGTCGTAGACGCCGACCTGGACGCCGCTGGTCGCGCTGATCTGATGGGACAAGGAGCCGGTGTAGCTCATCGTGCCGTAACGACGGCCGACGCGCGCCTCCAGCATGGTCCGCCGGCTCGGGCGCCAGACGACGCCCGCGTCCCAGAACAGCCCGTCGGTGTCATAGGCGATCCGCCGCGGCGAGGCGGGATCGGTGACGAAGCGGCCGTTGTTGTCCTGCACCGGCCGGCCCGTCGCCGGATCGACCAGCGGATCGCGCTGGCTGATCTCGATCTTCTCGTACCCGGCACCGGCGACCGCAGCGAGCTCGCTCGTCACTGGCACGACGATGTCGCCGCGCGCGTACTTGCCGTCATAGCGTTGGTCGAGCTGGCCCACGTCCTCGCGCGCCCAGGCGCCCGAGACGCTGAGGCCCACCGGCAGCACTGCCCCCGCGCGCACGCCGGCGCTGACGGTGGCGAGATGGTTGGTCGCGTCGTCGTAATTGTCGAGCGCGGGCTGGCCGGGGATCACCGCCGGCAGGCTCGGCGCCTCGACCTTGGTGTAGCCGAAGCGATAGGCGGCATTGATGTCGACATCACCCGCCTTGGTCGCGACCGTCGGGCCGGCATAGGCCGAATAGATCTGGCTGACGTTGCGGACGTTGCCGGCGAGATTGCCGGGCGCGTCGCCACGGATGTCGGCGCGCGCCCGCGTCGCGATCGCCCCGCCTTCCAGCGTCACGCCCCGCGCCACCTGCACCGCGGCGCGGGCGAGGCCGGAATGGACGTTCTCGTCGGCGAGGTCCTTGTCCCAGGCGATGCGGTGCTCGTACTTGTAGCTGAGCTGCACCTCGACGCGCCGCGTCTGGATCGAGGCATCCACGCCGGCCGCGACGCTGGTGTAGGTGAGCACGTCGCCCGACTGAAGATCGGCGGTCAGCACCTGTCCGACTTCGATATAGGGCGTGACGTCACGCTGTTGCGCGCCCGCCGGAGCCGCGAGCAGCGCGGCCGCCAGAACCGCCGGGAGAACGAAACGGATCACGCCGCGCTCTCCTGCCCGTAATAGCCGCCGAAGCGGCGACCGCCCGGCTGGAAGGCAACCGAGTTGATGACGAGCTGGAGATGCTCGCACCCGTCGAGCAACGCCACCGCGTCGCGCAGCTCGCTCTCGCTGGTGCGGTCGGCACGGACGACCAGCGCTACCTGCCCGACATGGCCGGCGAGCACCGGCGCCGACGAGGCGGAAAGCGCCGGCGGCGAATCGAAGATCACGATACGGCGCGGACTGGCCGAGGCGAGCCGCTCCAGCACCACCCGGGCATGGCCGCTGGCGAGCAGTTCGGTGTCGCTGTTCGTGTGTGCGCCCGCGGACAGCACCGACAGGCGCGGCACGTCGGTGTCGATGATGCACTCCTCGATGTCGAGCGCCGCATCGGCAAGCGCATCGAGCAGGCCAGGCCCCCTCGCATCGATACCGAGGCGGTCGAGGATGTCGGGCTTGGCGAAATCGGCATCAGCCAGCACGACCTCGACGTCCTTCTCCGCTGCCAGCGACAGCGCGAGATTGACCGCACAGAAGGTCTTGCCGTCGTCTGGCCGCGCCGAACACACCAGGATGGTACGCGATTTCCGCGCATCGCTGCCCGCGATCTGGCGGGCGGTGAGCAGCAGGTGGCGCTTCACCAGCCGGAACTCCTCGGCAAGCGCGGTCACCGGCGCTTCCGGCACCAGCAGCCCGCCTGCGGCAAGCGCCTCGCGGTCGATCGCCGCGACGCGGCGCACCACCGGCCCGTCGGCGGCAAAGCCGGTGCGGATCATCGGCTCCGGCACGGGCTCGGGATCGAGAACCGGCACGGGGACTGGCTGCGACTCGATAACGTCCGGAATCGCGGCCGGCGCAAAGTTGTAGATCGCCGCCGCCCGTTCGAGCAGCGATCCCGACAGGCGGCGAGGCGTGGCGTCGTTCATCAGGCGACCATCCCCCGCTGGAAGAATTCGAGGCCCACCAGCAGCACCCACGCCGCACCGAGCGCACCGACACCCCCCGCGAACAGCCTGAGCCGCCTGCCGCGCAGCGCCCGCTGCGCCTCGGTCACCACTTCGCCGATCGAGCCGATCACCGGCAGCCCGCTCGCGCGCTCCAGCCGGCCGGCGGTCGAATACGTCGGCTGAATCTGACCGAGCGCGAAGGCCGCACCGATGCCGCCGCACAGGCCTGCGATCAGCACCGCGGTGATGAACAGCGGCCGATTGGGCGCGCTCGGCGTGCGCGGACTGGTCGGCGGATCGATCACGCTGAACTTGATCGCATCGGTCTGCGTCTGGATCTGGCTCTGGAGTTTCACCTGCTCGCGGTCGGCGAGCAGCTTGGCATATTGATCCTTCAGCACCTGGTAATCGCGGTCGATCGCGCCCTGTTCGCTGGCGACGCCCGGCTGCTGGCCCATCCTCGCCTCGAAGGTGGAGAGATCGCCGACGATCTGCGCCTTGCGCTGCTGGAGTGCGGCGACCTGCGCCGCCTTGTCCGCCTGCATCGATCTCAGCGACAGATAGAGCGGGTTCTGCGCCGCCCCCGCCCCGCCCGCGTTCAACGGCTCGTTCTTCGCCGCCGCCTGGGCGACCGCGAGCTGGTTCTTGAGCGCGATCACGTCCGGATGGTTGTCGGTCCAGCCGCGCCCGCGCGCCTCGGCGAGCTGGCCCTGGATCGCCGCGACCCGCGCCCGCGCCGGCCCGGCCGTGGCCGCACCGCCGGAACCTGCGATGGTGGCCGCGGTGCCGGTCATCTGCCCGTTGACCGCCGCCAGGCTCGACTGCGCGGCGGCAAGGTCGCTCTCGATCTGGGCGAGCTGGCTGCGCGCGGCGGCGATACGCTCGTCGAGCGATCCGGTGCCGGGCAGCGAACCCAGGAACTTCGCCTGGAAATCCGCGCGCTTGGCCTCGGCCTCCTGGAGCTGACGCTGGCGCTGCTCGAGCTGCTGGTCGAGGAACTGCAGCGACTGGCTGGTCTCGTCGCGGTTGTTGGCGAGATTGTCCTCGACGAAGATGTCGATCAGCTTCTGCACCACCGCCCGCGCCAGCTTGGCATTGGCCGCGTCGGAGGCGCCGCCGCTGCCGATCGTCGCCGAGATCTCGAACAGATTGTCCTGTGTCGAAGTGATCTTGATCGCCTTCTGCAGCCAGCCGATGCGGTCGGCCATGTCGCGATCGTTGGCGACGGTGTTGCCGATGTCGGTGCCGCGCACGACCTTCTCGAGGTTGACCGCGCTGGTCAGCGTCTGGCGGAGGCGGTCGATGTCCTTGGCCTGCTCGGCCGAATTCTGCGTCGGCAGCACCTGGCGTAGCTGCACCGACACGCGCGCCCGCGATTCATACTGGTTGGGGATCTGCGAGACCACCAGCCAGCCCATGAGGCACAGCGCCCAGGCCACCGCCAGCGCGATCCAGCGCCGGATCCAGACCGCGTGGAGCGCCGCGCGGAAGTCTTCGTAGAGCCCGCCCACGGCTTAGAACATGCTTTCGGGGATGATGATGACGTCGCCCGGCTCCAGCCGGACGTTGGCCTTGACGTCACCGTTCCTCAGCAGGTTCTTGAGCTTGACGTTGTATTCGCTCTGCTTGCCGCTGGTCTTGTCGAACCGGATCAGCCGCGCGCCGTTGCCGTTGGCGAACTCGCTGAGCCCCCCGACCGCGATCATCGCATCGAGCAAAGTCATGTTGGCGCGATAGGGGATCGACGCCGGCTTCTCCGCCGCGCCGACCACGCGGATCTGCTGGCTGAAGGTGCCGGAGAAATTCTCGACGATCACCGAGACGATCGGGTCCTTGATATATTCGCCGAGTGCGATCTTGAGGTCGTCGGCCAGCATCGCCGGCGTCTTGCCGACCGCGGGCATGTCGCTGATCAGCGGCGTGGTGATGCGGCCGTCGGGGCGCACCTGCACCTTCGCGCTGAGCTCCGGGTTGCGCCAGACGAAGACCTGGAGCTGGTCCATCGGACCGATGACATATTCCTCGCCCGGCCCCTCCTGCTTGGCGACGAACTGCGCAGGGGGGAGCTCGGCGTGGTTGCCGCCAGTTGCGCAGCCCGACGCCGCCAGTGGCACGATCATCACGCCCAGCAATTTTCGGGACTTGGCACCAAGACGCATCGCATCACCCTTTTGGCGCGAGAGGCGTCAGGCGCGACGTCTCGCACCTGCACCTCACGCAGATCGCGGGCAGCTATGCGGGCAAGGAGGTAAAGATAGCGTTAGGCTTGGGCGGCTGCGGGTGCGACCACCTCGCGCGCCGGCGGATGGCCGAGGAAGGCGGCGGGGCTGGCGGTGGCGCCATAGGCCCCGGCAAGGAAGACGGCGACCAGATCGCCCGGCTCCGCATGGGGAAAAGCGATGCGGTCGGCGAGTCGGTCGAGCGGCGTGCAGAGCGGCCCGACGATCGAGACGGTCTCCGCAGGTGCCCCCATGACGTCACGCGCGAGCGCCACCGGATAGTTGCGGCGCACCACCGTCCCGAAATTGCCGGTGGCGGCGAGCTGGTGGTTGAGTCCGCCGTCGACGACGAGGAAGGTCTCGCCGCCGCTCTCCTTCCGATCGACGATGCGGGTGAGATAGACGCCCGCCTCTCCCACCAGCCAGCGGCCGAGCTCGATCGCAAAGCGGCTGCCGGCGAGGACGGCCGGGCGTACCGCCAACCGTTCGCCGAGCCCGGCGCCGATTGCCTCGACATCGAGCGGGACATCGCCGGCAAAATAGGGAATGCCGAAGCCACCGCCCAGATTGACCAGGGGCGGCGCGGTGCCCGCATCCTCGGCGAGTCGAGCCGCCAGCGCGAGCGTCGCGGCCTGGGTCTCGATGATCGCCTGGACATCGAGCGACTGCGAGCCGGCGAAGATGTGGAAGCCACGCCAGTCGGCGCCTGCGTCGACCAGTCGCCGCACCAGCACCGGCACGCGTGCGGCATCGACTCCGAACGGCGAGGCCCGCCCGCCCATCTTCATGCCGGAACCGCGCAGCTCGAAATCGGGATTCACCCGCACCGCGAGGCGCGGCGTGACGCCAAGGCGCTCGGCTATCGCCAGCGCGCGTTCCGCCTCACCTTCCGATTCCAGGTTGATCGTGACGACCGCGGAGATAGCGGCGTCCAGCTCCTCATCCCGCTTACCTGGCCCGGCGAAGCTGATCGTAGCCGACGGCTTGACGGCAAGCGCCTTCGACAGCTCGCCCGAAGAGGCCACGTCGAGACCGTCGATAAGTTCAGAAATATTCTCAAGTAGTGGACCGAATGGATTGGCCTTTATAGCATAATGAATGTCGACGTCAGCCGGCAGCGCCGTGCGCAGCCTAGCGACCCGGTTGGAGACGATCGCCATGTCGTAAACGAATATCGGCGTGCCTTTAGAGGCCCACTCCGCGGCATCACGCCCGCCGATCATTAGTCGCGCCTCTGCGGCGAACTCGGGCGGAATCGGCCCCGTCGGCTTAAAGCCCTCCCCCCTCCGGGGAGAGGGTTGGGAGAGGGACATGGCCTCAGGCGTCTCGGTCATGAACTGCGCCTCTCCCCGACCCTCTCCCCGGAAGGGGAGAGGGAGTTTCTCAGCGCCGTCCGATCGAGCTTGCCATTGGCGTTGCGCGGCAAGGTCTCGTGCCATTCATAGCGCAGGGGCTGCATGAAGCTCGGCAGATCGCGGCGCAGGCGGGTGCGGAGCTCTTCCTCCCGCGTCCCGTCGCCGCGTACGACCACCACGATCGCCTGGCCCAGCCGCTCGTCGGGCACGCCGAACGCCGCCGCCTCGCCGGCCTCGCCCCCGGCGACGACCGCATCCTCCACCTCGGTCGGGCTGATGCGGTTGCCGGCGGACTTGATCATCTCGTCGTCGCGCCCGACGAACCGGAGCAATCCCTCCTCGTCCTCCACCACCGTGTCGCCCGACCATGCCGCCGTGCCGCCATAGCGCGACCATGCCGGCGCCGGACGGAAACGCTGTGCCGTCCGCTCGGAATCGCGCCAATAGCCCTGCGCGACCAGCGGTCCCGCATGGACCAGCTCTCCCGGCTCGCCCGGCGCGGCACGGGTGCCGTCGGGGCGCACCACCATCACCTCCGCGAAGGGAATGGCGCGGCCGATCGAGTCCGGATGGGCATCGACCAATGCGGGATCGAGATAGGTCGAACGAAACGCCTCGGTGAGCCCGTACATCGGGTAGAGATCGGCCGCCGGGAACCGCTCGCGCAGCCCTCGCACCAGCCGCTGCGTCAATGCGCCCCCCGAATTGGTGAGCCGGCGGAGCCTCGCCGCGGTCTCCGCCGGCCAGTCGGCTTCGAGGAGCTGCACCCACAGCGGCGGCACGCCGGCGAGCGTGGTGGCGTCATGGCGCTTCACCGCCTTCACCACGTCGCGTGCCGTGAGGTAATCGAGCGGGATCACCCGCGCGCCCGCCGCCCAGGTCGAAAGCAGCTGGTTCTGCCCATAGTCGAAGCTCAGCGGCAGCACGCCGAGCACCCTATCCTCGGGCGAGAGCCTAAGATAATGCGCCACGCCGACCGCACCGAGCCAGAGATTGGCATGGCTCAGCATCACCCCCTTTGGCCGCCCGGTCGAACCCGAGGTGTAGAGGATCGCCGCCAGCGTATCCGGGTCGGCGGTGGAGGCCTGCAGCGGCTCGGCTCCTATCAGCTCCTCCTCGGTGACGATCGGGCAGACAGCGTCGCCCGGCTCGAGCGTTGCGATGCGAGCCGGCTGCGTCACCAGCAGCGACGCCCCGCTGTCGGCGAGGATATGCGCCACCTGCGCCCGCTTCAGCACGGGGTTGACCGGCACGTGCACCAGTCCGGCGCGCGGCGCGGCGAGCGGGAGCAGGCAGGCGGTACGCGTTTTGGGAAGCCAGCTCGCCACACGATCGCCCGGCGCGAGCCCCCGCCCGGCCAGCCACCCGGCGAGCCGCGCCACCGTATCCTCCAGCACGGCGAAGCTCAGCGCGCCTGCACGGTCCTCCA
Organism: Sphingomonas astragali; assembly: GCF_051400615.1. Taxonomy (NCBI): domain Bacteria; kingdom Pseudomonadati; phylum Pseudomonadota; class Alphaproteobacteria; order Sphingomonadales; family Sphingomonadaceae; genus Sphingomonas; species Sphingomonas astragali. The sequence continues at coordinate 197,056 of NZ_JBLFFH010000002.1, read as the reverse complement.
GCGCCACGTCGTCGGGCCGGCCGCGCGACGGCAGCGAGTCGATCGGGCGGGGCGTGGGATCGAGCGGCATCGTCCCTTCTTCGCACAGCCCCCGCCCTTGGCAAGCTCGACGGCACAAACTAACGCCGGGAGCCGAGTTCTGGCCCGGGGGAAACATGCAAGCCGAAGGTGCGCCGCAAGTGATCGAAACCGTGCGTGCGGTGCTGCGCGACGTGCTCGGCATCAGCACCGAGCGCGCCGCGGCGTTCGACGAGACGACGCCGCTGTTCGGCGCGCTGCCCGAGCTCGATTCGCTGGCGGTGGCGGGGGTGCTGACCGAGCTGGAGGACCGGCTCGGCATCGTCATCGACGACGAGGACATCGACGCCGACACGCTGGAGAGCTTCGGCGCGCTCACCCGTTTCGCGGTCGCCAAGGCACTGAAATGATCGACCACTACGACTGGGCCGGCGGGCGCGAGGCGATGCTACGCTTCGGCCCTGCCGGCGGCCCGGTCGTGATGTTCGCCCAGCCGCTGTTCGAGGAAGCCAACAGGACCCGCGCGCTCATCGTGACAATCGCGCGCGCGCTGGCCCGGCGCGGGGTCGCGTCGGCGCTGCCCGATCTGCCCGGAACAGGCGAGAGTCTGGTCCCGACCGTCGAAGCGACCTTGGAAGGGTGGCAGTCGGCCTATGCAGCCGCCGCGACCGCGATCGAAAGACCGGCCCTTTCCGCGGCAATCCGCGGCGGCGCGCTGATCGACGGGACGGCACCGGTTACGGCGCGGTGGCGGCTGGCGCCCGTCGAGGGCGCGGTGCTCGTGCGGGAGATGCTGCGCACACGCATCACGGCGGCTGCGAACGAAGAGGGGAAGCGTGTCGATCCCGGTCCGCTGGATAGGCAGGGTCCGGCGCTCGAACTCGCCGGAAATCTGATCGCCCGCCCGCTGCTGGCATCGCTGGAAGCCGCCGCGCCGGCGCCGGGGCGCATCGTCCGCCTCGAAAGCGATCCCAAGCCGGCCGACCTCAAGCTATCGGGCGCCCCTTTGTGGCGCAGGGCCGAACCGGGCAATGATCCCGTTTTTGCAGAAGAACTTGCTGATGATATCACCCATTGGGTGCGAAGTTGCGAAGGCTGATCCCCTTCCCCTGCGCAGGCGAGACGCTGATCGGCACGCTCGACGAGGCGCAAGGCGGGACCGGGCTGCTGATCGTCTCCGGCGGCAACGAGATCCGCATCGGTGCCCACCGCGGCATGGCCGAACTCGCCGCCGTAGTCGCTGCCGAGGGCATTCCGGTGTTCCGCTTCGATCGTCGCGGGATCGGCGATTCGAGCGGCCTTAATGCCGGCTACGAGAACTCGGCGCCCGACATCGCCGCCGCCGCCGCGACCTTTGTCGCGGAAACGGGCGTCACCCGTCTCGTCGGTTTCGGCAATTGCGACGCGGCAACCGCGCTCGCGCTGTTCCACGCCGTCGCCGGCATCGATTCGCTGATCCTCGCCAACCCCTGGACCGGCGGCGCGGCGGATGCCTTTCCGGCTCCCGCCGCGATCCGGACACGCTATGCCGAGAAGCTCCGCGACCCGCGCGAATGGCTGCGGCTGGTGCGCGGCGACGTCAATCTCGGCAAGCTTACCAAGGGCTTGTGGAAGATTACTTCCTCGCCATCAGAGGAATCGAAAGCACTCACCGCACATATTGCGTCGGGCCTTGCCGGCTGTTCAACGACGATCCTGCTCGCCGAGCGCGACAACACGGCGACCGCCTTCCGCGACGCCTGGCGCCGGCTCCCCTCACCTCCGCCGGTGACGATCGAGTCGCTCGATTCCGCCAGCCACGGCTTCGCCTCCTCCGCCGACAAGGCATGGCTGCGCGAGCGCGTGCTGGCGGCGATGCGCGCCTATTCGGCCGCCTGAGCGACCTCGAACTCGGCTTCGGCCAGGAAGCGCTCCGCGTCGAGCGCGGCCATGCAGCCGGTGCCGGCGGCGGTGACCGCCTGGCGATAGACCTTGTCCATCACGTCGCCGCAGGCGAACACGCCCGGCACGCTGGTGCGCGTCGAGCCGGTCTCGACCTTGATGTAATGATCCTCGTCGAGCTCGAGATGGCCGCGGAACAGCTCGGTCGCCGGATGATGCCCGATCGCGACGAAGCCGCCCTCCACGTCGAGCCGCGACAGCTCGCCGGAGACGGTATCGCGCAGCTCCAGCGCGACCAGCCCCGCGGGCTCGCCGGCGCCGATGAAACGGGCGACCTCCTTGTTCCACAGCACCTTGATGCGATCGTTGGCGAACAGCCGCTGCTGCAGGATCTTCTCGGCGCGCAAGGAATCGCGGCGGTGGATCAGCGTCACGTCGGGCGAATGGTTGGTGAGGTAGAGCGCCTCCTCGACCGCGGTGTTGCCGCCGCCGATCACCGCCACCTTCCTGCCGCGATAGAAGAATCCGTCGCAGGTCGCACAGGCACTGACGCCCTTTCCCTTGAGCGCTTCCTCGGAATCGAGCCCGAGCCACTTCGCCTGCGCGCCGGTCGCGATCACCAGCACGTCGCCCAGGTACACGTCGCCCCCGTCTCCCACGAGCCGGAACGGCCGGCGCGACAGGTCGACCTCGACGATCGTGTCCCACATCATCCGCGTGCCGACATGCTCGGCCTGCGCCTGCATCTCCTGCATCAGCCAGGGGCCCTGGATGACCTCACGGAAGCCGGGATAGTTCTCGACGTCGGTGGTGGTGGTGAGCTGGCCGCCGGGCTGGATGCCCTGGACGACGATCGGCTCCAGCCCCGCGCGCGCGCCGTAGATCGCGGCGCTGAGCCCCGCAGGGCCCGAGCCGAGGATGAGCATCTTGGTGGAATGAGTCGCCATGAGCAGCAGGATGTAGAGATTTTCAGGCGCCGCGAAAGGCGGGTTTGCGCTTCTCAAGAAAAGCCATGCCCCCTTCGACCGAATCCGCTGAACGGCGCGCGGCGCGCTGGTTCTCGGCCTCGCGCTGCATCGCCTCGGCATAGGTCGCATCCAGCGCGTGAGCGAGCCCCTGCCGCATCAGTCCCAGCGCGACGGTCGGCCCCGCCGCAAGCCGCTCGGCAAGGGCGAAGGCCTCCGCCTCCAGCGCCTCGTCCGCGACGACCTTGTGGATCATCCCCCATTCGAGCGCCTTGGCGGCCGGTATGCGCTCGCCCAGCATCATCATCTCCGCCGCCCGCGCACGCCCGATCAGCCGCGGCAGCATCCAGCTCGCGCCGCCGTCGGGCACCAGCCCGATGTTGACGAACGCCTGGAGGAAATAGGCGCTCTCGCTCGCGACGCAGAAGTCCGCCGCCAGCGCCAGGCTGCACCCGATCCCCGCCGCCGGCCCGCGCACGGCGCTGATCACCGGCACGGCAAGGTCCGCGATCGCCTGCAGCGCCGGATTGTAATGCTCGGTCAGCGAGCGATAGGTCGCCTCGGCCGGATCGCCTGCGCTCAACGCGCCGCCCGCGACGTCGGCGCCCGAGCAGAAGGCGCGCCCCGCCCCGCCGATCAGCACCGCGCGCGCCCCGTCGAGCGCCGCCAGCGCCGCCCCGACCTCGTCGAACATCGCCGTCGGCGCCGCATTGAGCCGGTCCGGCCGGTTGAGCGTGATCGCCAGCACATCGCCGCGCCGCTCGCTCAGGATATATTGGTAGGCCATAGGCCGTCGTCATGCGACAAATAGCGGGGACTGCATAGAGCCGGACATTGTCGGAGAGGACGCGATGAACAAGCGGCTGATATGGGGCGCGCTCGGCACGCTATCGATCCTGGCGGCGATCGGCGGAAGCTGGATTGCCTCGCTGCCGCCGGCGCCGGCCGCCGCCGCGCCGCCGCCGCCGATCGCCGCGGAGGAAACCGCCGCCACCCTCGCCGCGCTCGAGCCGCCGAAGCGCCGGCGCCCGCTGATCGCGATCGTCGGCATCAACGACGCCACCGAGACCACCGACTATCTGATGCCCTACGGCATCCTGCGCCGGTCGGGCGTGGCCGACGTGATCGCGCTGGCGACCGGCCCCGGTCCGGTGATGCTGTATCCAGCGCTCAAGGTCGAGCCGCAGGCGACGGTCGCCGCGTTCGACGCCCGGCATCCGGCCGGCGCCGACTATGTCATCGTACCGGCGATGAGCCGCGACGACGATCCGGCGGCGCTGCGATGGATCAGGATTCAGGCGGCCAAGGGCGCGATCGTGATCGGCGTGTGCGCCGGCGCCAAGGTGGTCGCCGCCGCCGGGCTGCTCGACGGCAAGCGGGCGACCACCCATTGGTATTATCTCAAGGAGTTGCGCGAACGGCATCCCGCCATCCGCTATGTTCCCGATCGCCGGCTGGTGGTCGACGGCAAGGTGGCGACCACGACCGGCATCACTGCTTCGATTCCGATGTCATTGACGCTGATCGAAGCGATCGGCGGGCGCGACCGCGCTGCCGGTGTCGCCCGGGACCTCGGCATCACGGAATGGGACGTGCACCACCGCAGCGCCGCGTTCCGCTTCAACCGCTCCTTCGCGCTGACGGTGATCGGCAATCGGCTCGCCTTCCACGAGGTGATGGGATTGGAGCTCAGGCCCGGCGTCGACGAGGTCTCGCTCGCGCTGGTCGCGGACGCCTGGTCGCGCACCTATCGATCGCGCGCGGAGACCTTCTCCGCCGCGCCCGGCCCGCAAGCAACGCGCGAGGGCCTGCACATCCTTCCCGACCGCGTCGCTGCAGAATGGCCCGGAGCAGGGCAGCTGATTTCGTTTGAGGGGCCGCCGGCGGAGGCATTGGACAATACGCTGCGCGACATCAGCGCACGATATGGAACGCGTACCGGCGATCTCGTCGCAATGCAGCTCGAATATCCGAGGAAGCCGGCCGATCAGCAGATCGCCTGGAACGGCGATACGCTGGCAACGCGGCTGCCCGCCCCGAGCGAATAGCGGCGAGCTAGCCCTCCTCTTCAAGGGAAGATTCCAAAGCTCAACCCAGTGGGTAACGCGCCCTCAACACCTTCCACGCCGCCCTGAGGCCGAAGGCATCGCCCCCCTTCGGCCGTCCAGCCTTGGCCGCCAGCCGCCAGGCGAACACGTCCATATGCGCCCAGGCGATCTCCTTCGGCACGAAGCGCCGCAGGAACAGCGCGGCCGTCACCGCCCCGGCGAAACCGCCGTCGGGGGCGTTGATCATGTCGGCGATGTCGGACTTCAGCATCTCGTCATACCCGTCCCACAGCGGCATCCGCCACAGCGGATCGCCCTCGTCGCGGCCGGCGCCGAGCAGCGCCTCGGCCAGCGCGTCGTCGTTGGCGAACAGCGGCGGCAGGTCGGGCCCGAGCGCGACACGGGCGGCACCGGTCAGCGTGGCATAGTCGAGGATCAGCTCGGGCCCGCCCTCGACCGCCTTGGCCAGCGCATCGGCGAGGATCAGCCGGCCCTCGGCATCGGTATTGGTGTTCTCGACCGTCAGTCCCTTGCGCGACCGCAGCACGTCGCCCGGACGGAAGCTCGCTCCTGACACCGCATTCTCCACCGCCGGAATCAGCAGATGCAGCCGCACCGGCAGACGCGCCTGCATCATCAGTCCGGCGAGCGCGAGGACGTGCGCCGCGCCGCCCATGTCCTTCTTCATCAGCCGCATCCCCGCCGACGGCTTGATGTCGAGCCCGCCCGAATCGAACACCACGCCCTTGCCGACCAGCGCCACGCGCGGGTGATCGGGCCGGCCCCATTCGAGCTCGATCAGCCGCGGCTCGCGTCCCTTGGCAGCGGCCTGGCCGACCGCATGGATCATCGGATAGCCGGTCTCAAGCTCGCGCCCGCGGGTGACGGTGAGCGTGGCGCCATGCGCCTTGGCGAGCGCAGCGGCCTCGGCCTCCAGCTCCTCGGGGCCAAGATCGGCGGCCGCGGTGTTGACGAGGTCGCGCACCCGCGCGGTGGCGGCGGCGAGCCTTGCCGTCTCTTCGATCGCCGCCGGATCGCTGGTGAGGAGGATGCGGGGACCGACCGGATTCTCCTCCTTGCGGTAGCGATCGAACCGGTGCTGCGCGAGCACCCAGCCGAGCCCGGCCGCGCCGACCTCGCCTTCGGCCAGGCGATAGGTGCCCTCGGGCAGCTGCTCGCCGAGCGAGGCGATGCGCCAGGGCGACCCCGGGGCCTCGTCGCAGACCAGCAGTATCGACCAGTCCTCCGCGCCCTCGCCGGGCAGGACGGCGCGATTGCCTGCCTTACCGGTGAGCCGATGCGCGGCGACGATGGCGCGGACACGCGGCGGCTGCTGGCCAAGCCATTCGGCCCAATTGTCGGGATGGACGACGATGATCGAACGCGCGGCCTGGCCGCGATCGGGCTGGAGCAGAGCAGTCATGCGGCGGACCCTAGCGAGGCGACGGCGAAAGGCCACAGCGTTCGTGCGGGGTTCCATAGTCGTCACGCCGGATGCGGCATCCGGGGCCAGGAGCGACATCGCCTGAGACTTCGGATCCCGGATCAGCCCGGGACGACGTCGGGTACGGCGGCCTGCGAAAACCGATCTGGCCCCAAAGAAATCGCTTTCCTAATTGGATTTGCCTTGCTTGGGTTCCTCGGCGGCTGCCGCGGGATAAGGGGAGCAAAGTGAACGAATGAAGCGCGACACCCTTCACTTTGAAGCTGGTTACGCGACAAATCCGCATGTCGATCGCCTCCGGACTCTGCCACGAACCAGCCGATGACCTCGCTCCTCTCCGTCGCCGAAGCGCAGGCGCGGCTGCTGGCGCTGGCATCGCCGGTCGCAAGCGAGCGTATATCGCTCCATGCCGCAGCCGGTCGCTGGGCGGCCGAGGACGTCCACTCCCGCCGCACCCAGCCTGCGGCCGACCTCTCCTCGATGGACGGCTACGCCATCCGCTTCGCCGACCTCCCCGGTCCCTTCCGCCTGGTCGGCGAGAGCGCCGCCGGCCGCCCCCATGCCGGCGGCATCGGTGCGGCCGAGACGGCGCGCATCTTCACCGGCGCGATCATGCCAGCCGGGGCCGACACCGTGCTCGTACAGGAGGAAGCGGAAGATCGCGCCGGCACGATCCACCTCACCGGCGAAGGGCCGCCGCGCCTCGGCAGCAGCGTCCGGCGGCGCGGGCTGGATTTCACCGAAGGCGGCGTCCTCATCACAAAGGGCGAACGCATCACGCCCGCTCGCGCCGCGCTGGCAGGACTGGGCGGCCATGCCGAGCTCGCTGTCCGCCGCCCAATCCGCGTCGCGATCGCCGCCACCGGCGACGAGCTGGTGCCGCACGGCGCACCGCTCCGCGACGGCCAGGTCCACGAAGTCAACGCGCTGATGCTGGCGACGATGCTCGCCGACCTGCCGGTAACGGTCGTCCCGCTCGGCATCCTCCCCGATCTCCTGGACGTGCTTACGGCTGCCTTCGCCGCGGTCGATGCCGACGTCCTCGTCACCACCGGCGGCGCATCGGTCGGCGATCACGACCTCGTCCGTCCCGCGCTAGAGACCGTCGGCGCCCATATCGACTTCTGGAAGGTCGCGCTGCGCCCGGGCCGGCCGATAATGGCCGGGCGGTTGAAGGATGCGGTGGTGCTCGGCCTGCCGGGCAATCCGGTCTCCGCCTTCGTTACCGCCACGCTGTTCCTGAGGCCCCTAGTCGTCGCCCTGTCCGGCGCCGCCGACCCCTTCCCCCGCACCCGCACCGTCCCGCTCGGCGAGCCGCTGCCGGCCAACGATTCCCGCGCCGATTACCTTCGCGCCGAGCTGCGCGACGGCCACGCCCATGCCTCGAGCATCCAAGACAGCTCCATGCTCCGCACCCTCGCCCGCGCGACCTGCCTGATCGTCCGCCCGCCCCATGCGCCGGCCGCGGCCGAGGGCGACTCGGCGGAAATCCTCGACCTCGCTTGACAGGAGGGGGAACAATCCGTAAACGTTCCGTGTCTGTTCTGGACGGAGGGACCGAATGCTCACGCGCAAGCAGCACGAGCTCATCTGCTTCATCGCCGATCGCCTCGCCGAAACGGGCGTGTCGCCCTCGTTCGAGGAGATGAAGGAGGCGCTCGACCTCAAGTCCAAGTCGGGGGTCCACCGCCTGATCAGCGCGCTCGAGGAACGCGGCTTCCTCCGCCGCCTGCCCAATCGCGCCCGCGCGCTCGAGGTGATCAAGATGCCCGAGCGGCCGCAGGCGAAGAAGGCCGGCGGGAAGACACTTGCACCAGAGTCAATTTCGTCAACATTTTCGTCGACGTCGCGCCTGCCGCAGCCGGCGAACGACGTGATCGAGGTCCCGCTGCACGGCCGCATCGCCGCCGGTATGCCGATCGAGGCGCTGGAGGGCGCGACCACGCTCCCCGTCCCCGCCGCGCTGCTCGGCGCGGGCGAGCATTATGCGCTGGAGGTCGCCGGCGACTCGATGGTCGAAAAGGGCATCCTCGACGGCGACTATGCGCTGATCCGCCGCACCGACGTCGCGCGCGACGGCGACATCATCGTCGCGCTGATCGACGACAACGAGGCGACGCTCAAGACCTTCTATCGGGAGGGCGCGATGGTCCGGCTCGATCCCGCCAACCGCGCCTATGATCCGCAGCGCTACGCCGCGCATCAGGTGCGCGTGCAGGGCAAGCTCGCCGGACTGCTGCGCCGCTACTGACCGGTACCCGACGCCTGCCGATCCCGAGGCGGCATGACGGTGGCGGGTCGAATCCAGGGATGGCGGCCGGCAGACGCGGCAACCGTCCGTATCCTGGCCGGATCGAAGGTCAGCGTCACGCCGCCCGACCGCGTCAGGAAGCCGCGGTCGAGCTTCAGCCACCGAGGTGTACAGCCCCGCGGCAGTCGCCGTTCGCTGACGACGACGTCCACCGTCCGGCAGGTGGCGATCAACGGCCGCGGATCGACCAGATACGTCGAGCGCGTCGCCAGCACCCGCCACCGCCGTCCGCCGCGCTCCAGCTCCGTCAGGCACAGGTCGGCGTTGCAGCGCGTACCCGCGACATCGTCGAGCACCGGCAGCTCGCCGTCGACGCCCCCGCCCTCGCTCAGCATGTCGCGGACATAGTCCCCCGCCCGCTCGCGCAGCAACGCCAGCCCACCGTCGCGCGTGCGCATGGCAAGGTGCCGCCCGTCGCCGGTGACGATCAGGTCCGGCGCCGGGGTCGCCAGCGCCCAGGCAGCCCCGAACGCGAGCGGCGCCAATCCACACCACCGCCAACGGGTTTTCCACAACATTGTCCACAGCCCGCCCGCCACCATCAGCGCGAAGGCACCCCGCGGCATCGCCGGCAGCGCCGCGACCGCTCCGGGCGCGTGCGCGGCGGTATGGGCGATCGACAGCAGCAGATCGAGCGCCCGCCCGCACAGCCACCAGACCGGCGTCCCCAAACCGCCGAGATCGAGCAGCAGCGCCAGCGCCTCGAGCGGCATGACCACGAAGGTGGTGAGCGGGATCGCGGCGATGTTGGCGAGCGCGCCGTAGAAGCCGGCCTTGTGGAAGTGGAACAGCCCGATCGGCATCAACGCCAGCTCGACGACGACGCCGGTCAGCAGCAGCGAAGCGAAACCCCGCCCGATCTTGCGCCACCGCGCCTCCTCGCGCGGCGCGAACCAGCCGCGCACCCGCCCGCCCTCGTGCAGCGCCACGATCGCCGTCACCGCGGCGAACGAAAGCTGGAAGCTGGCGCCCGCCACCGCCTCGGGCCACAGCAGCATCACGACCAGCGCCCCCGCCGCGACCAGACGCAACGTCACCGCCTCGCGCCCGATCGCGAGCGCCGCCAGTACCAGCAACGCGGCGACGCAGCTCCGGATCGTCGGCACCTCCGCGCCGGTGAGCAGGGTATAGCCGATCGCCGCCACCGCCCCCGCGCCCGCCGCGATCAACGGCAACCGAAACCGCAGCGCCAGCCAGGGACTCAGCGCCAGCAGCCGCAGCACCAGCAGCATCGTCGCACCGACCACCGCCGTGATGTGCAGCCCGCTCACCGACAGGAGGTGCGCAAGGCCGGACCGCCGCATCGCTTCGGCATCCGCCTCGGGAATGCCGCCCTGGTCGCCGGTCGCGAGCGACGCCGCGATACCGCCGCCCGCCCCTTCGATCCGGCTGCGGATATGCGCCGACAGCCGTGCGCGCAGGTCGCCTCCCGGCGCGTCACCGGCCTTCACCACCTCCACCGGCGCGAATCCGCGTCCGGTGGCACCGATCCGGTCGAACCACGCAACGCGCGCATAGTCATAGGCGCCGGGAACGGCCGGTCCCGGCGGCGGCATCAGCCGCGCCTGCAGCCGGATCACCGCACCCCGTGTTAGACCTTCCGGCACGTCCGCGTCGGCGAGGTTCACCCGCACATGTGCCGGCAACCCCGCCACGCCGACCGGCGCCAGCCGCAACCGCACCAGCTCGCGCGCCGCCAGCGGCTCCACCCGCTCCACGCGTGCGGTGAAGCGCGCGATCGCCGGACGCGCCAGCACCGGCGCCGCGACTCGCTCCGCCCGCCAACAGGCCAGGGCACAACCTAATGCGACCGCGAGCCCCCCGATCAGCAGTACCCGTCCGGCACGCGCTCCGACCGGCAGCACCACCCCAGCCGCCGCGATGCCGAGCCCGGCCAACACCACTGCGACCCACTGTCCAGCATCAGGCAGCGCGAACCAGGCGGCGATCCCCGCCCCCACCGCCACCGGCAGCCATAGGACGAGCTGGTCGCGCTCCGCCTCCAGCCACCGCTCGATCGCCGCCCCCGCCCCGCCCAGCCAATCGGACACGATTTGGCGCCGCGGAGGGTGCGTGCTAGGGGGCGCGGCGGCTGAGCTGGCCATTGAATTCACAGTCTGGGAGCATGCGCGCTTGGGCGCAACATCGACCTCGGGCGCGGGCGCGTCCGGTTCCGCTATCGTCACCCGTTTCGCCCCGTCGCCGACGGGGTTCCTCCACATCGGCAATGCCCGCACCGGCATGTTCTCGTGGCTCTACGCGCGCCGTCACGGCGGCAAGGCGCTGCTTAGGATCGAGGACACCGACAAGGCGCGATCGACCAAGGAGGCGATCGACGTCATCTTCGATGGCCTGAAATGGCTCGGCCTCGACTGGGACGACGAGCCCGTGTTCCAGTCGACTCGCGTCGAGCGTCACGCCGAGGTCGCGAACGAGCTGGTCGCGAAGGGCGCCGCCTACCGCTGCTACATGACGCAGGAGGAGCTGGCCGAGGCCCGCGCCGCCGCCGAGCGCGAGCGCCGGCCGTTCCGCCTCCAGTCCCCCTGGCGCGACGCCGACCCGTCCACCGCGCCCGACCGCCCGTTCGTCGTGCGGATCAAGGCCGCGCGCGAGGGCGAGACGGTGATCGAGGACCTGGTGCAGGGCCGGGTCGCGGTCGCCAATGCCGAGCTCGACGACATGATCCTGCTCCGCTCGGACGGCACGCCGACCTATATGCTCGCGGTGGTGGTCGACGATCACGACATGGGCGTGACCCACATCATCCGCGGCGACGATCACCTCAACAACGCCTTCCGCCAGCTCACCATCATTCACGCGATGGGTTGGCCGGAGCCGACCTATGCGCACATCCCGCTGATCCACGGCGGCGACGGCGCCAAGCTGTCGAAGCGCCACGGCGCGCTCGGCGTCGATGCCTATCGCGACGAGCTCGGCGTGCTGCCCGAGGCGCTGTTCAACTATCTGCTCCGTCTCGGCTGGGGCCATGGCGACGACGAGATCATCTCGAAGGAGCAGGCGATCGCGTGGTTCGACCTGGATGGCGTCGGCAAATCGCCGTCTCGGTTCGATCTGAAGAAGCTCGAGAACCTGAATGGTCATTACATCCGCGCCGCGGACGATAGCAGGCTAGCCGATCTGGTTGCCGGGCGGCTCAACTTCGAAGTCACGGATTCGCATCGCGAATTGCTGCGCCGCGCCATGCCCGCATTGAAGCCCCGCGCGGCCAATCTCCTCGAATTGGCCGATGGCGCCGCCTTTCTATTTCGCACCCGCCCACTAGGGATTGAGCCCGACGCCGCGCCGCTGCTCGAAGGCGAGGCACGCACCGTCCTCGCCCGGGTCCATGCGGCACTTGACGCCGTCGAGAGTTGGAATACGGAGGCGCTCGAAGCGGCGGTCCGCGAGGTCGCCGAGGCCGCGGGCATCAAGCTCGGCGCGGTCGCGCAGCCGCTGCGCGCCGCGCTTACCGGTCGACGCACCTCGCCCGGGATCTTCGACGTGCTCGAGTTGCTCGGGCGCGAGGAGAGCCTGGCCCGGATCGCCGATCACATGGCCTGAATCCCGGCCGGACAGAGAAAAGGACAGCGCGCATGAGCGAAGTCGCCGACAAACCCGCGATCGCGATCGGCAACCACGAATATCCCCTCCGCAAGGGCAGCGTGGGTCCGGACGTGATCGACATCCGCAAGCTCTACGGCGAATCGGGGATGTTCACCTACGATCCCGGCTTCACCTCGACGGCGAGCTGCGAGTCGGCGCTCACCTACATCGACGGCGACGAGGGCGTGCTGCTCCACCGCGGCTATCCGATCGGCCAGCTCGCCGAGCATTCGAGCTTCATGGAGGTCTGCTACCTCCTTCTCAACGGCGAGCTGCCCAAGCGGGACGAGCTCGACAAGTTCACCTACACGATCACCCGTCACACGATGCTGCACGAGCAGCTTGCGACCTTCTACCGCGGCTTCCGGCGCGACGCGCATCCGATGGCGGTGATGTGCGGCGTGGTGGGGGCGCTCTCGGCCTTCTATCACGACTCGACCGACATCACCGATCCGCAGCAACGCATGATCGCGTCGCACCGCCTGATCGCGAAGATGCCGACGATCGCGGCGATGGCGTACAAGTACACGATCGGCCAGCCGTTCCTCTATCCGCAGAACGACCTCTCCTACACCGGCAATTTCCTGCGCATGACCTTCGGCGTGCCGGCGGAGGAATATCATCTCGACCCGGTGGTCGAGAAGGCGATGGACCGCATCTTCATCCTCCACGCCGACCATGAGCAGAACGCCTCGACCTCGACCGTGCGCCTCGCGGGCTCGTCGGGCGCCAATCCGTTCGCCTGCATCGCGGCGGGCATCGCCTGCCTGTGGGGTCCCGCGCACGGCGGCGCCAACGAGGCGGCGCTCAACATGCTGCGCGAGATCGGCAAGCCCGAGCGCATCCCCGAATATATCGCGCGCGCCAAGGACAAGAACGACCCGTTCCGCCTGATGGGCTTCGGCCACCGCGTCTACAAGAACTACGATCCGCGCGCGACCGTGATGCAGAAGACGGTGCGCGAGGTGTTCAAGGCGATGAACGTCTCCGACCCGGTCTTCGAGGTCGCGCTCCAGCTCGAGGAGATCGCGCTCAAGGACGATTATTTCATCGAGAAGAAGCTGTTCCCGAACGTCGACTTCTACTCGGGCGTGATCCTGTCGGCGATCGGCTTCCCGACCACGATGTTCACCGCCCTGTTCGCGCTCGCCCGCACGGTCGGCTGGGTCGCGCAGTGGAACGAGATGATCTCCGATCCCGACCAGAAGATCGGCCGCCCGCGCCAGCTCTATACCGGCCCGACCGAGCGGGATTACGTCCCGATCGACAAGCGGTAGAGCTCAACGAAAGCCGGGACCGCAGGCGAAGGCGCGATACGGCACGAGATTCCAGCTTTCGTCGGGATAACGGCACGGTTCGGGCCGATCGCGTTCTAGCCTCGCGCCGGCAGCGAAAAGACGAACCGCGCGCCCTGCCCCGGCGCGCTGTCGACGAGGATGTCGCCGCCCATCGCCCGCGCCAGCCGCCGCGAGATGTAGAGACCGAGCCCGCTGCCGCCAGGCTCCGATCCGTCGACACGCTCGAACTTGTCGAAGATTCGCGCCTGGTCCTCGGGCGCGATGCCCTTGCCCTGGTCGGCGACGATCACGCACGCTGCGCTGCCCTGGAGTCCAGACCGTATCCAGATCGTCCCGTCTGCCGGCGAGTAGCGCACCGCGTTGCCGATCAGATTGACCATTATCTGCAGCGCGCGGCGGAAATCGCCGGTCGCCGGCAGCGTCTCGTCCGCGCCGGGCCTGTCGATATGGACGCGCTGCTCGCCCGCCCGCACCGCGAGCAGCCCCGCCGCGCGCCGCGCGATGTCGGCCAGATCGATCGGCTCGGGCTGGATCGCGAAATCCTCGCGCTCCACCGCCTCCAGGTCGACCAGATCGTCGACCAGCCCCAACAGATGCCGTCCCGCGGCGGCGATGTCGCCTGCATAATCGGTATAGCTCGCCGCCAGCGGGCCCTCGATCTCCGCGCTCATGCTGTCGGCATTGGCAATGATCCGTTCGAGCGGCGCCCTAAGCGCGCGGCCGAGCTCCGCGCCGAAGCCCCCAGGAAAGGGCCCCGCGGCCGAGACAGCATCGTCACCCGTCTCCCCGAGCATATGCGCAACGCCGACGAAGCCGGCGAAACGGCCCTGCTGATCGATCCGCGGCACCGCCGACAGCCGTACGCGGCGCCCGGTGCCGCGCAGCTCCGCCTGCTGGCCGTCGAAACGCATCTGCGCAGCGACCGCGCTCAGGATCGGAAAGGCGCCCTGCCCGTCCTCCTCGAGCGCGAACAGGCTGTTGAGCGGCTCACCGAGCGCGGCCGCGGCATTGACACCATAGCGCTCCCCTGCGTCGGGCTGGAGATAGGTGATCCTGAGGGCAGCATCGGCATCCCACCGCCAGTCGCCCTCGCTCAATATCGGATCGGCGACAGGCAGGACGGCGGGCGCCGGCGCCCGCCACGCGGGACGTGCGTACCATCCGCTCATCGCGAGCGTGACACCCTCGGCATCGGGCTCGGCACGAATCAGCAGGTCGAGGTCGTCCGATCCATCGGCCACCGTCACCTCGCGCGCGATGGGAATGCCGAGCCGCACCGCGAGCCGCCCCAGCGCAGCGAGCTCGGGGATCGGCAGCGGCATGCCGAGATCACCGCCGGCGCGACGGACGAGATCGATCAGCCGTGGCTCGGCATTCGTCAGCCGCCCTTCGGTGTCGACGCGGCCGATCACTGGCACCAGCGCAGTGTCGAAAGCGTTCATGGCCGCCCCCCGCTCCCGAGAGCCGCCAGCGCGGCGCGAAAGTCCGGATGAAGGGTCAGCGGCGCGATCGCCCGACGCGCGGCGCGGGGATCGAGTCCGGCGACGACGTCGAGCATATCGACAAAGCCGTCGAGGTCCCGCCGGCCGTCGGCCTCACACAGCCGGTAGCCGATCCGCGCGATCGCCGGCCGCGGCAGCTCTAGCGCGCGCAGCGACAGCCACAGCCGTTCCCCGGTGGGATCGAGCACGATCTCGCGCGCCACTTCGTACTCGACCCCCAGCGCATGGGCCAGAATGGCGACCATCACGCTCACACGGCGGTCGCGCAAGGCCTCGTCGAGCAGCGTCGGCAATTCATCGGCCTGCGCGTCGATCGCCTCGGCGAGCCGCATCGCCGCGGCCTCCAACCGATCCTGTCCTTCATTGGCGGCGATGTTGCGCAGCGCAGCCTCGATCACCGCGCGGTCGAGCACGGAGGGCGTATCGCCGACCGCTGCCGCAACCGCTTCGCGGAGCGCGGCGGCGACCCACCAGGCCAACCGCCGGTGCAGCATCGGCGGTAGGCCGGACCCGTTCGCAGTACCGCCTTCGGCCACTGCGCGGCGCTGGCTTTCGCCGGCCAAGACCGCCGCCGCGGCCTCGGTCACGACCGGATCGGTGCTGCCGGTGAGCCGCACGACCAGGCTCGGCGTGTCGGGATCGGCCGGCGCTTCGGCGGGCAACGCCGCGGCGATCAGCTCGCACCGCACCCGCGCAAGGCATTCGCCCACCAGCTCCGGATCGCGCAGCACACCCGCTCCGGCCAGCCAATCGGTGAGCGTCGCGGAGGTGGCCGCCAGCACCTCGGCAAGCCCGGCCTCACCGCGCCCGGTCAGCACGCGCGCCGCATGATCGCGCACGTCGTACCCGATCGCCGTCACCAGCGCGTCGATGAGACCGATCAGCGCGACCCGCGCATGGTCGTCGAGCCTGACCTCCGGCGCGAGGAACGCATCGTCGATGGCCGCACGCAAGGCCCGCCGCCCACGCGACTCCGCGCCGGCGGCGCGCGCAAGCAGCGCCTGCGCATCGGGACCGATCTTCCCCGCAAGGCCTTCGGAAATCTCCGACATGGCTCTCTACTATGCCGACCGTCGTTAATGGGGGCCTAAGCCTTTTGCCGACTCCCCTCAATTGCCCCGGCGAGCGAAGCGAAGGCATAGATGGCGGCGATTGCCAATCCTATCGTCGGATAGCCCACGATCGCGAACGGCAGCAGCAGCAGCGGATAGGCGCCCGGCGTCCCCCACCAGCGTCGGCGTTCGGCAGGCACGCGTTCGGTGAGAGCGGCGAGCCCGATCAGCGTCACCGCCAGCGCGATCGCGGTGCCGTCGCCCGTCTCCCGCCACGCCGACAGGCCGAGCATCACGATTCCCAACGCCGCGGCGGCGGCGATCGCCCGTTCCTGGAAACGGGCGCGTCGATCCTCGCCGCGCAGCCAGCTCAGCATCGAGCCGGTCGAGAAGGCCGCGGTCGCAACGGCGATCGACGCCAACCCGGGCCACGCGATCTGCTTCTGGAGCAGCGCCAGGCCGCCGAGCGTCAGCGCGCCGCCCGCCGCGAGCAGCGCCCATCCCGGTACACCCCGCGCGACGAGCTGCGGCAGCGTCCAGCCGGTGACCGGCGTGAAGATGAAGCGGTCGACCCAGGCCGTCCGCCGATCGCCGAGCGCCGCGAGCACCGATTTCGAGCGACGGATCATCGCCGCCGCGTTGCGCTCGACGCCGTGGCGGGTGCGCCCGATGCCGGGCGGGAGCAACAGCTGCGCCGCACCGGCCTGCGCCGAAAGGCGGAGCAGCGTCGATTGGAAGTCATAGTCGGCGGGCATCGCCGCGACATCGGCGAGCCGTGCCGCGGGGATCCGGGCGAGGCCGGCCCAGCTATGCGAGCTGTCGACCCGCTCGATCCCCGGCGTGCCGTCACCGTCTTGCGCAACCAGCAGCGCCTCATGGCTCTCGGAGGCGACCCACTCGACCACCGCGTCGGTTGTCACCAATCCGTCGGCGAAGACGATGAGCTGCGAGAGCGGATGCGCCTTGGCCGCGGCGTCCTCGGCCGATCGCACCACGTCCACCGCCAATCCCTTGCCGCCGATGCGATTGGTCGCGCCGAGCAGCGCCGGCGTCACCCGCGAGACCACGACCACCAGGTGCCGGACGCCGACCGCGGCGAGCAGCCGCGCCTGATATTCGATCAGCGTCGATCCGCCGAACGGCAGCGTGGCCGCAAGGGTGCCGGGCTGGTCCTCCGCATCTTCGGTCGCAAAAATCAGGCCGGCGAGCATTGCTGAGCGGATAGGGAAGCGTTGCGCCTGACGCAAATCCGCTGCGTCAGTATCGCAGATAGGCGCGCCGTTCCGCGCTCCACGCCTGCTCGTCGGGCATTGTCAGCGCATCGAGGTCGCCCGGCGCCGCGGCGGCATCGTCGACCCACTCGCGCAACGCAGGGCCACCGTTGATCACGTCGATCGCGAGCTTGTCGAACACATATTCGTACGGAAAATCCCGCCACAGCTCGTAATCCGGATACAGGTTCCGGATCGCCTTGAAACCCAGCGCCTGCGCCCGCCACGGCCGAAAGGCGCGATGGTCATAGCCCGGCCCCTCGGCATGGATGAAGACGCCGGAACAGAGCCGGCCGACATGTTTGTGGAAGGTCGGCTGGAACCACATGTCCCGCAGGGTGCAGCCCTTCAGCCACTCGGGCGCGAGCCGCCGCATCTCGGCGATCACCGCGCGGGCGTCGATGTCAGGCGCGCCGAACAGCTCCAGCGGCCGCGTGGTGCCGCGCCCTTCGGACAGCGTCGCGCCTTCCACCATCACCGTGCCGGCATAGGCGCGCGCCATGTTGATGTTGGCGGCATTGGGGCTCGGGTTGATCCACGGCCGCTCGGGCGGCCAGCCGAAGCCGGGCGCGACGTCGGGCTGCCACCCCTCCATCTCGATCACGCGATAGTCGACGTTCAGGCCGAAATGCCGGATGAACCAATCGCCGATCTCGCCCAGCGTCAGGCCGTGCCGCATCGGCATAGGCCCTGCGCCGACGAAGCTCTCCCAGCCGGGGCGCAGCGTCAGCCCCTCGGCAGGACGGCCGGCGGGATTGGGCCGGTCGAGCACCCACACCGACTTGCCGTGCTCTGCCGCAGCTTCGAGCACGTAGAGCAGAGTCGTGACGAAGGTGTAGATGCGGCAGCCGACATCCTGCAGGTCGACCAGCAGCACCTCGAAGGTGTGCATGGATTGCCCGCTCGGCCGCCGTACCTCGCCGTACAGGCTGAACACAGGCATCCCGTAGGTGGGATCGGTGAAGTCGGGCGACTCCATCATATTGTCCTGCAGGTCGCCGCGCACGCCATGCTGCGGCCCGAACACCGCCGATATGTCGAGCCCCACCGCGACCAGCGCGTCGAGCGAATGGGTGAGGTCCGCGGTCACCGAGGCGGGATGCGCGAGCAACGCGACGCGTCTGCCCGCCAGCGGCTTGCGCAGATCGGGGTCGGCGAGCAGTCGATCGATACCGAATTTCATGGCGCGCGTGCTGCCGGGAGTTCGAGGGCGAAGCAAGCGTCGTCGTGGAAATCGGGCTTCCCCGCTGGATGCGCGAGCGCCCAGTAGGATTTGGTGCCGTCCTGTTCCTCGATGACGGCAGAAAGGCCGATGCGCCAGTCGCCCGCCGGCAACCCGCCGAGATCGACGGTCACGCGGATGCCGTCCTCGATCGGTTCGACGGTCGGCGCCGCCAGCGGCTGGTCGCGCATTCCCTTGCGATTTCCGTCGAAGCGGTAGGCCGCCCATTGGCTGGAAGGCGAGAAATTGAACTCGAAGTACCCCTCTCCGCCCTCCGGCTTCACGAACAGCTCGAAGCAGGTGGACCGCCATAACCCGTCGACGCGGACCGGCTCAGCGGCGGGCGGAATTCGGACCACGCCACCGGCGACTCGATAGGCAAGCGTGCTGGTTCCGCGTCGGATGTCTGCCTCCACCTGGATGATATCGACCGCTTCAGGCAGCGATGCGGGATGAGGGATCAGCTTCATGGGCACAGCCCTAGACGGCGTGCGCCGTAGTGCCAATTCGGCGTCCCTCATCCCCTTCAATCCGTCCTATCGTAGCCCGCCGCTCGCGACGAGCTTCTCGCCCGTCAGCCAGCGCGCGTCGTCCGAGGCCAGGAATACCGCGATATCGGCGATATCGTCGGGCTGGCCGATCCGACCGAGCGGAGTCTGCGCGACGAAGCCGCTCTCCAGCTCCGATCCCACGACGCCCGCCGAGTGCGTGCCTTCGGTCTCCACCACACCCGGGTTGATCGCGTTGACGCGGATCTTGCGAGGGCCGAGCTCGTTGGCCAGCACGCCGGTGATCGCGTCCACCGCGCCCTTGGTACCGGTATAGACCGCGGAGTTCGGCATCAGCACGCTGGTGACCGCCGAAGAGATGTTGATCACGCTGCCGCCCTCGCCGAGATGCCTCGCGGCCGCCCGCGTGGTCAGCAGCACGCCGAGCACGTTGACGTCGAACATCCTGCGATAATGGTCCTCGGTCACCTCCTCGATCGGCGCGAAGTCGTAGATGCCCGAATTATTGACCAGCACATCCAGCCGGCCGAAGCTGCTCACCGCGGCGTCGATCAGCCCCTGGGCCTGGTCCGCCTTCGACACGTCGGCCTGTACCGCGATCGCCTTCCCGCCCGCTTGGGTGATGTCCGCGACCAGCGCGTCCGCTCCGGCCTTGCTCGACGCATAGTTCACCACCACCTTCGCACCGGCTGCGGCGAGCGCCCGGGCGATGCCGGCGCCGATGCCCTTGGATGCTCCGGTGACGACCGCGACCTTGCCTGCAAGTTTCATGACTTAATTCCCCATGGGCCGGTCGCCGGAATGGCGCCTTACTCCCATAGTTCGGGAATCTGGAACTGTTGAACTCACCTTCAAGACCCCCTAGCTAAAAATCATGCGGCCGCTGTTTCATCCTTCGATCGACGACGTGCCGGTGGAGGCGATCCTTCATGCGCTCTCCGATCCCGAACGCGTGGCCATCTTTGCGGCGATCGCGGATACCGGCTGCGCCCCGACCTGTTCGGCCTTCGCCAAGGTCGGCGATCGCGTGATCCCGAAGTCGTCGCTCTCCCACCATTTCAAGCTGCTGCGCGAGGCGGGGCTGATCCGGTCCGAGCGGCAGGGCGTCGAGGTGCGCAACACCTCGCGCTGCGCGGAAGTGGACGCGCGCTTTCCCGGCCTGCTCGCCGCCATCCTTGCCGCCTATGCCAAGGACAGCCCGACGTCGCAGGTGGAAACCGACGCTGCAGCGCGGGGCTGACGCACGCGCGCGCATTGGCTATGCGGCGCGCATCATGACCGATTTCCAGTCCGACCTGCTCCGCCTGCTCTCGACGCGCGGCTACATCCACCAGCTCACCGACGCCGAGGGCCTCGATACCCTTGCCGCCAAGCAGGTGGTGCCGGGCTATATCGGCTTCGATCCGACGGCGCCGTCGCTGCATGTCGGCAGCCTCGTCCAGATCATGCTGCTGCGCCGGCTCCAACAGACCGGGCACAAGCCGATCGTGCTGATGGGCGGCGGCACCGGCAAGATCGGCGATCCGAGCTTCAAGGACGAAGCGCGCAAGCTGATGACCGAGGAGGTGATCGCCGGGAACGTCGCCTCGATCCGCCGCATCTTCGAGCGGTTCCTGACCTTCGGAGACGGCCCGACCGACGCGATCATGGTCGACAATGCCGAATGGCTCGACCGGCTCGAATACATCCCCTTCCTGCGCGAGGTCGGGCAGCATTTCTCGATCAACCGGATGCTGAGCTTCGATTCGGTCAAGCTCCGGCTCGACCGCGAGCAGTCGCTGAGCTTCCTCGAGTTCAACTACATGATCCTCCAGGCCTATGACTTCCTGGAGCTGTCGCGCCGCGCCGGCTGCCGGTTGCAGATGGGCGGGTCGGATCAGTGGGGCAACATCGTCAACGGCATCGAGCTTTCCCGCCGCATGGACGGGACCGAGGTCTATGGCGTCACCACGCCGCTCATCACCACCGCGGACGGCGGCAAGATGGGCAAGACGATGGCGGGCGCGGTGTGGCTGCATGAGGATCAGTTGCCGCACTTCGATTACTGGCAGTTCTGGCGCAACACCGACGACCGCGACGTCGGGCGGTTCCTCCGCCTGTTCACCGACCTGCCGCTGGACGAGATCGCCCGGCTGGAAAGGCTCGAAGGCGCCGAGATCAACGAGGCCAAGAAGATCCTCGCGACCGAGGCCACCGCCATGTGCCGCGGCCGCGCCGCCGCCGAGGAGGCGGCCGAAACGGCCCGCAAGACCTTCGAGGAAGGCGCGGCCGGCGAGGCGCTGCCGAGCCTGGCGGTGGCCGGCGGCAGCATCGGTATCGTCGACGCGCTGGTCGGCCTCGGCTTCTGCGCGTCGAAGGGCGAGGCGCGGCGGCTGATCGCCGGCGGCGGCGCCCGCGTCGAGGGCGAGAAGGTGGCGGACGAGACGCTCGTCGTCAGCGTCGGCGGCGGCCAGGTGCGCATCTCGGCGGGCAAGAAGCATCACGGGCTGCTCGTCGCCGGCTGACCGGCACCGAGCACCGGTCGTTAAGCATCTTCGTTGCCCGGCGGTTCACCGCTGGTCTGATAATTACGTCCTGACGTAATCGGGGCGTGCGGGATATGGCGATCGGGAATCTGGCCTATGCCGACAAGCGGATGGTGGTCCGCGACGAGGTCCACCACCGCGTGCGCGTCGGCACCGGCGACGGCCGCTCGTTCCCGCTGCTGATCGTCAACATCTCGCCCCACGGCCTGATGGGGCGCTGTGAAGCCGATCTTGCCGCCGGAGAACGGCTCCGCCTGGTGCTCCCGCTGGTCGGACAGGTGACGACCGAGGTCCGCTGGGCGCTCGGCGGCCGCATCGGCGGCATATTCGAGAAGCCGATCCCGCTCACCGCCTATCACGAACTCATCGCCGCGCTGCTGAGGAAGGGCTAACCCGCCCGCAACAGCCCCACCGCGGCATCACGCTCGAACAGGTACAGCGCGATCCGCGCCGCCTGCCCGCGCTCGCCCTTGAGCCCGCCGTCGCGGTCGACCAGCAGGCGGGCGTCGCCATTGGCCATGCCGATCAGCTCGGCGAACGTCTCCGGCGGGGCGAGGCGGAATTGCTGCTCGCCCGACTGGCGCGTGCCGAGCATCTCGCCCGCGCCGCGCAGCCTGAGGTCCTCCTCGGCGATACGAAAGCCGTCGTTGGTCTCCCGCATCAGCGCCAGCCGCGCCCGCGCCGTCTCACTGAGGCCGCCGCCGCGCAGCAGCAGGCACACCGACCGCCCGCCGCCTCGCCCGACCCGGCCCCGCAACTGGTGGAGCTGCGCCAGCCCGAACCGGTCGGCATGTTCGATCACGATCAACGTGGCGTTGGGCACGTCAACGCCGACCTCGATCACCGTCGTCGCCACCAGCACCGCGACCTGGCCGGCGGCGAAGCGCGCCATCACCGCATCCTTTTCCGGTCCCTTCATCCGCCCGTGCACCAGTCCGGCGCGATCGCCGAACCGCGCCTGCAGCGCCGCCGCCCGCGCCTCCGCGGCCGCCATGTCGCTCTTCTCGCTTTCCTCGACCAGCGGGCACACCCAATAGGCTTGGCCGCCGCTCGACAGGTGCCGCGCCAGTGCATCCACCACCTCGTCGAGCCGATCGTCCGAGATCACCCGCGTCTCGATCGGCTGGCGGCCGGGCGGCATCTCGTCGAGGCGGCTCACGTCCATCTCGCCATATTGTGCCAGCGTCAGCGTGCGCGGGATCGGCGTCGCGGTCATGACCAGCAGGTGCGGCGGCCGCTCCGCCTTCGCCTGGAGCATCATCCGCTGGGCGACGCCGAAGCGGTGCTGCTCGTCGACCACCACCAGCCCTAGATTGCGATAGCTCACCCCTTCCTGGAAGATCGCGTGCGTTCCCACCAGAATGTCGATCGACCCGTCGGCCAACCCCATCAGCGTCGCTTCCCGCGCCCGCCCCTTGTCGCGCCCGGTGAGGATCGCGACCGATATGGGCAGGCCGGCGAGCTGGCGCTGCAACGTCTCGAAATGCTGCCGCGCGAGGATCTCGGTCGGTGCCAGCAGCGCCCCCTGCGCCCCCGCCTCCGCGGCGATCAGCAGCGCCATCAGCGCCACGAGCGTCTTGCCTGAACCGACGTCGCCCTGGAGCAGGCGCAGCATCGGCTGGCTCTGCGCCATGTCGCCCTCGATCTCGCCGATCGTGCGCGCCTGTGCGCCGGTCGGGGCATATGGCAGGTCGAGCCGGTCGCGCAGCCGCCCGTCGCCGGCCAGCGCCATGCCCCGCTTCGCCCGCGCCTCGCCCCGCACCAGCAGCAGCGCGAGCTGGTTGGCGAACACCTCGTCGTAGGCGAGCCGCTCGCGCGCCTTCGCATCAGCGGGATCGGTATGGATGCGCGCGAGCGCCTCCTTCCAATCCGGCCAGCCGCGCGCCGCCTTGAGGCTCGACTCGATCCATTCGGGAAGATCCGGGGCGCGCTCCACCGCCTGCGCCGCGAGCGCCGCGAGCCGGCGCGAGGTCATGCCCTCGGTCAGCGGGTAGATCGCCTCGCGCTCACCCGCCGCCGGCGCCTCCTCGAGCGGCACGACGTAATCGGGATGGACGATCTGCAGCTCCTGGCCATAGGTCTCGAGCTTGCCCGACACCCGGCGCGGCTCGTTCAACGGCAGCAGCTTCTTCACCCAGGCCGAGCTGCCGCCGAAATAGACCAGGCTCACGTAATTGCCCCTGGCATCCACCGCCTGCACCCGCGCCGGGCTGCGCGCGCTGCCGCCCATGCGATGGGCGACGGGGGTCAGCGTGATCGCGATCACCCGCCCCGCGTCCGCCATGTCGAGCTCCTCGCGCGGCAGCCGGTCGATCCACCCGGTCGGCAGATGGAAGGCGACGTCGACCACCCGCGCGATCCCCAGCCGTTCCAACGGCTTGGCAAGCCCCGCCCCGACGCCCTTGAGGACGGTCACTTCGGCGAACAGCGGGTTGAGGATGGCGGGGCGCATGGCTATCTCGCCATCTCTACCCATCGCCGACCGCTCCGACCAGCGCTGCCGGCCATTCGTCGTTGGAGTCTCATGGACCGCGAACACCGCCTCAAGCGCCTGCGCTTCCGCGCCTGGCACCGCGGCACCAAGGAAGCCGACCTGATGATCGGCGGCTTCATCGACGCCCATGCCGCCGGCTGGAGCGACGCCGATATCGCCTGGTTCGAGGCATTCCTGGAAGAACAGGACGTCGATATCATGGCCTGGGCGATGGGTGCGCAGCCGGTACCGGAGCGGTGGGAAGGCTCGATGATGACCGCACTCAAGACCCTCGGTTACGTGCCGATCGCCAGATGAGCTACCTAGCCCTCTCCCTCTGGGGAGAGGGTTGGGAGAGGGGCTTCGCCGCAGGCCACGGCTCGGTGAGACCCCACCCCTCTCCCAAACCCTCTCCCCTGCGGGGAAAGGGCTTTACCTACCCTACTCGACCGAGACCAAATGCCCGACCTCAATAAAATCCTTTCCGCCAAGTCCCCCCTGACCCTCGCCGGCGTCGCCACGGGGTTCCAGCCGGTGCTGCTCGCCGACCTCGCCCGCGCGGCCAAGTGCGGCGCGGTGTTCATCGTTCCCGACGAAGCGGCGATGCGCGAGGTCGCAGCGACTGCCCCCTTCTTCGCGCCCGAGCTGGAGGTGCTGACCTTCCCGGCCTGGGACTGCCTCCCCTACGACCGCGCTTCGCCGACGCTGAGGATGATGTCGGAACGGCTGGCCACGCTCCACGCGCTCCAGCAGCCGGCGAAGGCGCCGCGCCTGCTCGTCACCACCGCCAACGCCGCCACCCAGCGCACGCTCACCCCGTTCCGCATCCGCCAGCTCGTCGCCCGGCTCGCGCCCGGCGAGCGCATCTCGCTCGACCGCCTCACCGCTCTCCTCCAGGCCAACGGCTATGTCCGCACCGAAACCGTCGCCGACGCGGGCGAGTTCGCCGTCCGCGGCGGCCTGGTCGATCTGTTCCCCTCGGGCGCCGAGCAGGGCCTGCGCCTCGACTTCTTCGGCGACGAGATCGAGACGGTACGCACCTTCGACCCCGCGACGCAGCGCACCACCGGCACCGTTCCCGGTTTCACCCTCCTCCCCGCCTCCGAAGCGCTGCTCGACGAGGACTCGATCAAGCGCTTCCGCACCCGCTACCGCGAGAAGTTCGGCGCCACCGCCACCGGCGACCCGCTCTACGAGGCGGTGAGCGACGGCCGCCGCCTCGCCGGCATGGAACATTGGCTGCCGCTGTTCGAGGAGCGGCTGGAGACGCTGTTCGACCACCTTCCGGCCGATGCGGTGATCGTCCGCGATGCCGGCGTCACGGGCGCGGCAGAGGCGCGGTTCGAGGCGATCGCCGACTACCACGCCAATCGCCTGCGTGCTGCCGGCGCCGAACCCGGCAGCTACCGCCCGCTCGCGCCCGACGCGCTCTACCTCGCGCCCGAGCAATGGGCCGAGACGCTGAAGGCCGCGCCCGCGCATGTCGCCACGTCCTTCCACGAGCCCGAAACCGCGACCGTCCTCGACTTCGCCGTCGACGGCCCTCGCGACTTCGCCCCCGAACGCTCCGGCGGCAAGAACGTCTACGAGGCGGTCGTCGCCCATCTCGCCAACGTGAAGGCCGGCGGACGCAAGACGATCCTCGCCAGCTATTCCCAGGGCTCCCGCGAGCGCCTCAAGGGCCTGCTCGAAGACCACGGCCTCACGGGCCTGCGCCTGGTCGACAGCTGGCGGGAAGCGCAGGCGGCGGGCGACAAGGGCACTGCCGTGGTCGTGCTCCCGCTCGACCACGGTTTCACCGCGCCCGACGTCGTGCTGCTCACCGAGCAGGACATGCTCGGCGATCGTCTCGTCCGCCGCGCCAAGCGCCGCAAATCCGCCGACGCCTTCCTCGCCGAACTCGCTACGCTGTCGCCCGGCGATCTCGTCGTCCATATCGACCACGGCATTGGCCGCTACGAAGGGCTGACGCAGATCCCGGTGCAGCGGGCCCCCCACGATTGCGTCGCGCTCACCTATGCCGGCGGCGACAAGCTCTACGTGCCCGTCGAGAACCTTGAGGTGCTGAGCCGCTACGGCTCGTCGGAGGAAGGTGCGGCGCTCGACAAGCTCGGCGGTGAGGCGTGGCAGCGGCGCAAGGCGCGGATGAAGGAGCGCATCCGCGAGATCGCCGGCGAACTCATCAAGACCGCCGCCGAACGCGCGCTGCGCCCGGCCGACGTCGCCGAGCCCGATCTTACCGGCTTCGCGGCCTTCGTCGACCGCTTCCCCTATCAGGAGACCGACGACCAGGACCGCGCGATCGCCGACGCCCTCGCGGACCTTTCCGCCGGCAAGCCGATGGACCGGCTGATCGTCGGCGACGTCGGCTTCGGCAAGACCGAGGTCGCGCTGCGCGCCGCCTTCGTCGCGGCGATGGCGGGAATGCAGGTGGCGGTGGTGTGCCCGACCACGCTGCTCGCCCGCCAGCACTACAACAACTTCCGCGAACGGTTCGAGGGTTTCCCGATCGAGATCGGCCGCCTGTCGCGCCTGGTTCCCGCCAACGAGGCCAAGGCGGTCAAGGAGGGGCTCGCCTCCGGCAAGGTCGACGTCGTCATCGGCACCCACGCGATCCTCGCCAAGGGCGTCGAGTTCAAGCGGCTCGGCCTCGTCATCGTCGACGAGGAGCAGCGCTTCGGCGTCACCCACAAGGAGCGGCTGAAGGCGCTCAAGACCGACGTCCACGTCCTGACCCTCACCGCCACGCCGATCCCGCGCACCCTCCAGATGGCGATGTCGGGCCTGCGCGAGCTGTCGGTGATCCAGACCCCGCCGGTCGACCGTCTCGCCGTGCGCACCTATGTCATGCCCTGGGACCCGGTGGTGCTGCGCGAGGCGCTGCTGCGCGAGCACTATCGCGGCGGCCAGAGCTTCGTCGTCACCCCGCGCATCGCCGACCTCCCCGACATCGAGGAGTTCCTGCGCGAGGCGGTGCCGGAGGTCCGCTACGTCGTCGCCCACGGCCAGATGTCCCCGACCGAGGTCGAGGAGCGCATGTCGTCCTTCTACGACAGGAAGTTCGAGGTGCTGGTCTCGACCACCATCATCGAGAGCGGGCTCGACATCCCTTCGGCCAACACGATGATCGTCAACCGCGCCGACCGCTTCGGCCTCGCCCAGCTCTACCAGCTGCGCGGCCGCGTCGGGCGCGCCAAGACGCGCGCCTACGCCTATCTCACCACGCCCCCCGAACGGCTGATGACCGAGGCCGCCGAGAAGCGGCTCAAGGTGCTCTCAGACCTCGAATCGCTGGGCGCCGGTTTCCAGCTCGCCAGCCACGATCTCGACATCCGCGGCGCCGGCAACCTGCTCGGCGACGAGCAGTCGGGGCATATCAAGGAGGTCGGCTACGAGCTCTACCAGTCGATGCTCGAGGAGGCGATCCTGGAGGCCCGCGCCGGCGGATCGCTCCAGCGGCCGACCGACTTCAGTCCGCAGATCACGATCGACGCGCCGATCCTGGTTCCGGAGAGCTATGTCCCGGACCTCGATCTGCGCATGGGCCTCTACCGCCGCCTCAATGAGATCGACGAGGTTTCTGGATTGGAGGCGTTCGCCGCCGAGATGATCGACCGTTTCGGCAAGCTCCCCGACGAGACCGAGAACCTGCTGCGCCTCATGGAGATCAAGCTCAACGCCAAGCAGGCCTGCGTCGCCAAGATCGACGTCGGACCGAAGGGCGCGCTGGTGAGCTTCCACGAGGACAATTTCCCCAACATCGACGGCCTGCTCGCCTATGTCTCGCGGCTCGGCGACACCGCGAAGCTGCGCCCCGACCATCGCCTCGTCATCAACCGCGCCTGGGCCGACCCCAAGGCGCGGCTCAACGGCGCGCTCCAGCTCTCGCGGGGGCTAGCGAAGGCGGCGGGCTAGAGCGGCTCCTAATCTGAGCTGTTCAGTTCGAACAATACTGTGCTCCTGCGAAGGCAGGAGCGTTGGCGAGTTGTGGTTCGCGCGGCCAAGGCTCCTGCCTTCGCAGGAGCACGGTTCCATAATCAAGCTGAATGTCGATGCGCCCTGGGCGGGGTCGATCGCGAACTCTTCGCCCTAGCTTGCAATGTAGGATTTCGCCTGCTTGGCTTGCCGGGCCCGGTGCCGCTGCGGCGCTGGCCCGCTTTTTGAATTCGTCGATCTTGTCCAAGTCGCGTCAGCGCCGCGTCCCTGGCGCGTTCACGCCGCATCTCCAGCGTCGTGGCTCGCACACACATGCCGCGAGTCAAGTTAGTCAACATTTTCGTTGACCGTCGCCAGACCGGCCGAGACCCCGCCACGATATCGTCTGCCCCGCGCCTCTCAGGCGCCGACCAGTTCCGCCAGTCGCGCGCTGTCCACCGCGGGCGCACACAAATACCCTTGGTAGAGATCGCACCCCTCCGCGATCACACGATCGAGCTGCTCCCGGGTCTCCACCCCCTCGGCCACCACCGACAGCCCCAGCGACCGCGCCATCCCGATCACCCCGCGCACCACGATCCGCTCGCGCGGCGAGCTCACCATCTGCTGCGTCATCCGCTTGTCGAGCTTCAGCACGTCGAGCGGCAGCGCGTTGAGATAGGCGAGGCTCGAATAGCCCGTCCCGAAATCGTCGATCGCGATCAGGCAGCCGGCCGCGCGCAGCCTTTCCAGCGCCTCGGCCGCCGATTCGAGCGATTCGATCAGCCCGCTTTCGGTCACCTCGACCGTCACCCGCTCGGGCGTGACGCCGTGCGCGGCGATCCGTTCCAGCATCGTCGTCCCGAACCCCGACGCCGCCAGATCCTCCGCCGTGACGTTGATCGACAGCTTGAGCCGCGCCAGCGCCCCCGCCCACCCCGCAACGGTGCCGAGCGCGCGGTTCTGGAGATAGCTCGACAGCACCGGCCCCTGCCCCGCCCGCGCCGCCGCCGCGATCAGCGCCTCCGCGCCGATCTCGCCCAGCCGCGGGTGGTGCCAGCGTGCCAGCGCCTCCGCGCCCACGATCTGCCCGGTCGCGCATGCCACCTGCGGCTGGAACAGCACGTCGATCTCATGCTCGGCAAAGGCGCGCGGCAGCTCCTCCGCCAGCGTTGCCAGCGATCGCGAGCGGCGCGGGAACACATCGCGCATCTCCGCGCTGGCATCGGGTGTCTCGCCCAGCGGCTCGATCAGCGCATGGAGCCGCCCGGTACGCGGATCGCGCTGGATGTGCTCGACCACCCGACCGACACCCGGGAGGTCGTGAGCGAAGGTCGCGCTCTCCCGCTGCTCCAGCCGACGCAGCGCCGCCGCGAGCAGCGGCCGATCCTCGCGCACGCGGCGCAGCATATGGCTCACGCCCACATCCGCCGGCGCCTCCAGACTCGCCGCCAGCGCGGGCGAAAGCTGGAGCGAGCGGCGCGCATGATCGTAGCGCCATGCCAGCGGCTCGCTCGGCTGCGTTTCCGTGATCCAGCCGCCGGAGGCGCGCTGCGCGTGGCGCTCGGCGAACCGGATCGCTTCCTGCAGCTCGACGTCGCGCATCGGGCTCACCAGGAAATGCGTCGCCCCCGCCGCCCGGAACTCCGGCAACGCCGCCGCATCATTGTGCGACACGAGCACCAGCAGCGCCCGCCCGTCGGCGGCGACCGCCTCGCCCAGCATCCGCGTCGCGGCGAGCCCCTCGTCGAGCGCACCGCGCGCATCGATCACCGCCACCGCCGCGCCGCTCGCCACCAGCCGCCGCGCCGCGCCTTCGCTCCGTCGCGCCGCCACCGGCCGCCAGCCGCCACGCGTCGCGGCCGCCGCCAGCTCGTCGCGCTGACGAAAGGATAGGATGAACAACGGCTTGCCGTGCGATTCTACCAAGAACACCCCCTAAAGCGCCCCTCCCCTGCCGAGAGGCCGCACCGCTTCTCGCCGAAAGGAATGAAGAAGAACAGGGGTCCGTAAGAAATCTGCCGAGGCTTGTGACCGCGCCAACAAAGTCCTAGCTGCTGGTCATGGCCGCGACCGCGCCCCTGATCGATCGCCACGGCCGCGCGATCTCCTATCTGCGCGTCTCCGTCACCGATCGCTGCGACCTGCGCTGCCGCTACTGCATGGCGGAGCGGATGACCTTCCTGCCGAAGGCGGCGATGATGGAGCTCGACGAGATCGCGACGATCGCCGAGCGCTTCATCGCCCGCGGCGTCCGCAAGATCCGGCTGTCGGGCGGCGAGCCGCTCGTCCGCCGCGGCGTCGCCGGCCTCGCCCGCCGGCTCGGCACGCACATCGGCGCCGGCCTCGACGAGCTCACCCTCACCACCAACGGCACCCGCCTCGCCGATCATGCGGCGGCGCTGTTCGACGCCGGCATACGCCGCGTCAACGTCAGCCTCGACAGCCGCGATCCCGAGACCTTCCGCTACATCACCCGCCGCGGCGACCTCGACCGCGTGCTCGCCGGCATCTTCGCCGCGCGCGACGCCGGGCTCGCGGTCAAGATCAACATGGTCGCGCTCGCCGGTCTCAACGAGCATGAGACCGCGCCGATGCTCGCCTGGTGCGGCGAGCAGGGCTTCGACCTCAGCCTGATCGAGACGATGCCGCTCGGCCAGATCGACGAGGATCGCGCCGACCGTTTCGTCCCCCTCACCCGCGTGTTCGACGCGCTGTCGGCCGAGGTCGAGCTGGTCCGCGACCTCCACCTTAGCGGCGGTCCGGCGCGCTACTGGCGCACGCCCTGGGGCACAAGGCTGGGGTTGATCTCGCCGCTCACCGCCAATTTCTGCGACGGCTGCAACCGCGTGCGGCTCACCACCGAGGGCAAGCTCTACATGTGCCTCGGCCATGACGACCAGGTCGACCTCAAGGCCGCGCTCCGCGTCGGCGGCGTGCTCGCGCTCGACGCCGCGATCGACGCCGCCCTCGCCGCCAAGCCGGCACGCCACGACTTCGTGATCCGCGCCGGCGCCGCGCCGGCCGTCGAGCGCCACATGAACGCCACCGGCGGATGACGCTCGCCAAGCGTGCCCTGCTCGCATCGCCGACGCCGCCCGCCCAGGCCGCGGTGCAGGACTTGTCGCGCGCCTACGATTGGGTGCCGTTCGACGAGGCCGACCTGGTGATCGCGCTCGGCGGCGACGGCTTCATGCTCCAGGTGCTCCACCAGATGCTGGAGGCGCATCGCAGCGTGCCGGTGTTCGGGATGAACCTCGGCACCGTCGGCTTCCTGATGAACGACTGGCGCATCGCCGATCTCGAGCGCCGGCTCGAGCGTGCGCGGCCCTTCAGGGTCTCCCCGCTGACGATGACCGCCCGGACGATCGAGGGCGAGCTGCGCGAGCTTCCTGCCATCAACGAGGTGTCGCTGCTGCGCGAGACCCGTCAGACCGCCAAGCTCGAGGTGACCGTCAACGACCGCGTCGTGCTGCCCGAGCTGGTGTGCGACGGCATCCTCGCGGCGACGCCCGCCGGCTCCACGGCCTACAACCTGTCCGCCAATGGCCCGATCCTTCCGCTGGGTTCGGCGCTGATCGCGCTCACCCCGATCAGCGCCTTCCGCCCCCGCCGCTGGCGCGGCGCGATCCTGCCGGAGAAGGCCCGCATCGGTATCCGCGTGCTGGAGCCCGAGAAGCGCCCGGTCAGCGCCGTCGCCGACCAGCGCGAGGTCCGCGACGTCGCGCAGGTGGATATCGCGATCGATCCGCTGCGCGACCTGACGCTGCTGTTCGACCCCGAACACGCGCTCGATGACCGCATCACGATGGAGCAGTTCATCGCCTGAGCCGGGCCGCGCGCGAGGGGCTTGCAAAGCCGGGAGGCGCTGCTATTAGCCGCGCCTCCAAGCGAGTTCCCCGATAGCTCAGCGGTAGAGCTCTCGACTGTTAATCGAGCGGCCGTTGGTTCGAATCCAACTCGGGGAGCCATCGCCTTTCGTACGCTACGGCGCGCTAGAGCCGCCGAAGCCCGCCGAAAGTACGATACGGACGGAAAATTTTTTGGACTTTCTTGAACTTCTGTTCGGCGCTGTCTCCGAGTCAGAAGTGGTCGCTACGGTGCCTCCCGCCGCGCTTCCTTGTCACCAAAGAGGCTGCGCGCTTCCTGGCGCTTTCGGCTCGAACTCTCGAGAAACATCGGGCCCATGGACTGGCCCGGCCAATCGCAAGCTCGGTGGCCGCGTCGGGGCAGAACGGGCAGATCAAGTCGTGCCAGATTTCGACCGTCAGCGCGCCCGTCGTGGTTTGAACCTTGTCCAGCATGGCGGTCCTCACGAGAAAGTGGCGACGATCACGTCGTGCAGCGAACGCGGCTTGCGGCCAGTGATCAGCTCAAAATGGCCGGTGACGATGTCGTAGGCGTACCCGGCCAGGCCCTTCTTGATCTGGACGACCATGTCCACGATCGGCCCGGGAAGACCCGCTTGCGCCATGCCGCCACGAAACTGGTCCTCCGTCAGGACCGCGAAGCCGAGCGGCTTGCCGGTGACCTCGGCGACGATCGCCGCTTTCTCCGCGCCGGTGAGGCGCTCGGGCCCGGTGATGTCGTAGATCGCGCCCCCATGGCCGCCGCTGACCAGCACGGCGGCGGCGGCGGCCGCCAAGTCCTCGCGCGCCACATAGCCGACCGATTCCTCGCCGAGCCCGATCAGCGCGCCGCTGGCGATCAGCATCTGCGCCTCCTGGACGACGACCTCCGCGTAGAGGTTCATGCGCAGGATGGTCCAGCTTGCCGCAGCGCGGATCAGGTGCTGCTCGGCGACCCAGAAATCGACGTACATGGACGGCGCGGCGAGGTCCTTCGTACCCGCGTTCGACACCAGAACGATGTGCTTCACGCCCGCTTCGACGGCGGCGTCGATCGCCGTCACGAACTGCTTCGCCCGCGCGCCGGGCTCGACATCGACGCTCGGAATGAGGACGACGGCGTCGAGACCCTGATAGGCCAATGCAAGGCTGGCCGGCTGATCATAGTCGCCGAACCGGCCTTCCGCCCGGGCCTGGATGTTTTCCGGGCTGCGCGAGATGCCGACAACGCCGTGGCCGGCGTGGCTGGCGATCAGATCCTGAACGATTGCTTTGCCGAGCTGACCGCTCGCTCCGCTGACTCCAACTTGCATCGCCGTGACCTTCAAGAACAAAATGTTTGTCACGAACTTAATGTTCTTGAAGAGGGTCGCAAGAATGCACAGGATTGATCGTCACGATCATCGATGTTCGTTGGTCGGCCGACGCCGAACGGCGTAGACGAGCAGAGAGGGTTTTCTTATGACCGCCCCGAAAGCCGGGCAGCCGACTCTCGCCGAGCTCGGCGAAGAGGGCCAGGCCGAGTGCCGCGCCATCATCCAAATCCTTGATCGGGTCGGCGACAAATGGGCGATCATGGTGATCGGCGCGCTGGCCAACGGGCCGGTACGCTTCAACGCCATGTTGCGCGCCATCATCGGGATTTCGCACCGAATGCTGACCCTCACACTCCGCGGGCTTCAGCGCGACGGACTGATCGTTCGCCGGGCTTTCCCGACGATCCCGCCGAAGGTCGAATATGAGCTGACGCCGCTGGGGCGCTCGCTCATCGATCCTCTCTGGAATCTGGTCGGTTGGGTCCAGGCCAACAAGGTAGCGATCGAGACGGCGCGAGCCGAGTTCGACTCCCAAAAGGAGGACTGACTGTGAACACGACATCGCAAACCGAGATCGTGCAATACGAGGTCGCCGGACTGGAGATCGACCGCGACATGATCCGATCGCTGGCGAAGAGGCTCGCGAAAGAAGGGCCAGACGCCAACCACATCAGAGCGAGGATCAAAGAGCTTCTCGAGAGCAAAGGCGGCATCGTCGCCGCCCTGCTGCGATCGCCGCTGGTCGGGGCAGACCTCAGCTGGGCGTGTAGCCATCCGGTTCGGCTCCTCTGATCACCTAGAGCCAAGATACGTCAGACCTTCATCCCTCGTGCTAAGGGCACCGTCGACAGCCAAGCCAGGCTGTCGGCCGGGGTGTCGCGCAAAAATCTTTGTCCGGAACTTTGCCATCCTCCGTCTTCATCAAGACGCCGTTCAAGGCGTGTTCGCCGACTTGGGGCAACACGACGCGGACAGCGTTTCCTTGACCTGCGCGTGTCGCCTTGCACCGGTGCCGGAATAGCGGCGAAGATCCGGCTGCACAGCAAGCGCATCGATACGTTGCGATAGACACACGATTTCACCGATCCAAGCCCGGCTCTCAGAACGACTCCGCGACGCGGCGATAAGTTCGCGCCGATATCAACCAAGACAAGTGAGGCTATACTTCCAGAAATATCATCTCTGGAAGTGAGCGAGTGCGTAGCATGAATTTGCCTTGATTATACAATAGGAGATTTTATGAGAAATCAATTTAATCTCGACATCCCACCCATTCGTTGCCTATCCATCGCGGCTTTCGGAGCCCTTATGATACTGCAGCCGAAGCCGGCGCAGGCGCAGGGCTGGCCGGCCCCGGTCGCGCCGCTGCCGGAACTGGCGACTGCGCTTGACAAGCGGTTTCAGCCGGCGATCGACTTCGACACCGACGTCTGCTTCAATGTTCCGGCAGTCGACGCTTCAGGCGCGATCAGTGCGGCCGCGTCGACCTATGCCACTCGCCCGCCGGCATCGTGTCGCAACGCCAATTACCTGCGGACGAGCAACGTCTATTCGCGTGCCCGTTGCAACAACGGCTATTGCGCCCGTGTCTACAGCTATTTCTGGCAGTCGGATTTCTCGCACGCCTATGATTGGGAATCCATCATCGTGTGGACGACTGACCAAGGCACGAACAGCACCGTAGTCGGCGTCACGCGCGGCAACCATGGCGGATGGGACACCCGCGCCACGAGCGGTGGCCAGCTTCGCTTCCTGACCGATTCCACCGGCCAGCACGTCAAGTTGGTTTTCCACTACGAGACCTGGGGCTTCTCCCATCTGTGGCGCTTTTCCAAGACCGACAACGGCGACGAGCCGCCCGAGAACGGCACCGGCCTGTGGGTGATCCAGCCGCTGGTGAGCTGGAATGGTTATCCGTCGCTCAGCGTGCGGGATGCGGTATCGAACTATAACTTCAGCGGCGCGAATTTCGACAACAAGGATGCCCGCTTCTCGGGCGTGCTGGCGGCCGCGCTCAATACCAGCATCACGCCGGGATTCGATCCGAATCTCGACTCGGGTGCCAATTCACCGGGCTGCCCCGCCGGCTCGACCATCTGCTGATCGACTCCCGCCCGCGCCGCCATCGTCGGCGGCGCGGGCTCCGACAGGCTGCGTCCGGCAGATCGGCCGACCTGTCCCGCTTTTGCTACCGGAGCGCCCATGCGAAAGGATCGAGTGGCTTTAAAACGCGTGTCGACGCCGGGATGCGTGGTTCTGGCCCTCGCGGTCGCGGCGGCCGGGATCTGGTGGTTGATCCAGTCGAGTGCCGAAAGCGGCGAAAAACCAGCGGCCGAAGGCATCGTAATCGCAGAATCGCCGGCGGCGGACAGCTCCCCGCCACCCGCGGCCACAATGCCGGCGCGTGCCGCCAACCTGCCGGCGTTACCGCATCAGCTTATCGCACATGTCCGCCGGACCTATCCGCTGCTCACGGACGTCGATTTCAGCTGCGACTCCGCCGGATGCGCGGTCACGGCAACGATACCGCCGCCGACCGGAGACGAATTCTTGCAGAAGCGGCAAGAGATGCTGCTCGGTGGTCTTGCAAAGGTGGTCGAGGCAGACGGCTACAGGGTGGTCGGTCCGGTCCAGATGGACGAGATCGACGACAATCTGTTCCATATCCGGGCCCCGCTAGTGCAGGCGGACGAGCGAGCCATGTGAGCGGCTCGGGCGTACGACATCCGCCGGCGCCTTCGCCGCCTTTCAAGATGAGTTGCGAGCTGACTGCCTCCGGCAAACCCGCCGCCCCGGCATTCACCGGGACGGCGGCTCCGAAATCAGAATTCGGCGCTGACCCCGAAGGTGAAGGTACGCCCGCTGGTGGTGTAGACTACCCGGCGCGCGATTTCGCCGCCGGCGAACTGCTCGATCGGCTCATTCGTCAGGTTGATGCCTTCGGCGATCAGCCGGATGCCCGGTGTCAGATTGAAGTGCGCCTGGAAGTCGATGTTGTGGGTGGCGGCGATATAGTCGCCGACATTCCCGATCGTGCCGACGCCCGTATAATATTTGCTGCGATAGGCATCGGAGACGCGCACGCCCCAATCCTTGTCCTCGTAATAGAGCGTCGCGTTGGCGGCCCACTTGGACAGGTTGAAAAGCGGCAGCCGGACAAAGGTGGTGCCGACCTTCGCCTGCTGGTGTCCGTCGAACCAGGTGCCGTTGGCGACCACGCCGAGATGGTCGAACGGTGCCGGCAGGAAGGTGAAGTCGTGCTGGAACGCGACTTCGATCCCCTTGATGTCCGCGCCAGGGCCGTTGATCGGCTGGCTGACGTCATAGGGCGTGTTCGCGTCCTGGCCCTGGATCAGCAGGGACAGCGGCAGGCCGGTCAGGCCATAGGGGATCGTCGTCGTGGTCGGCGAGATGAAGCTGTCCATCTTCTTGTAGAAGACGCCGATCGACGCGAAGCCGGTGCGGTCCATATACCATTCGACCGATCCCTCGAGCGACGTGGCCTTGTAGGGCCTGAGGAACGGGTTGCCGAGGCTCAGGCTGCCGCCGTTCGGGCGCGTGGTGATCGAGCCCGCCGCCGCGAGATCGCCCAACGCCGGACGATTGACGTTGCGGCTGGCGCTGACGCGCACCACCAGGTTCCTGGTCACGTCCAGCGCGACGTTGGCCGCGGGAAGCCATCCGTGGCTGTTCGTGTCGATCGAGACGGGTACGAAGCCCGCCCCCGTGGCGAGGTGGCCCGACGAGTTGAGGTCGGTCGAATAGTAGCGAACGCCCGCATTGGCGCGCAGCCGCATCTCGCCGAGATCGGCGTCCAGCGCGAGTTGCGCGAAGCCGTTCCAGGTCTTCTCGTCGACGCGATAGTCGCTGCCGGCCTGGAGATTGGCGCTGGTCAGGTCCCGACTGTCCCCGACATAGTCGTAGACGGCGTCGACATTGCCGACCACGTACTGGATCAGCGTGTCGGGACCGACGAGCTGCTTCATGCCGTTCGGCAAGACGATGTTCGCGGGCACGTTGTGGAACACCTTGTTCGCCCAGGTGTAGCCGCTGTTGGTGAAATGCTTGTAGGCGCCGCCCGCCTTGAAAATCAGCCCGTCGCCGAGATCGTAGGTCGCGCTGAGCTTGCCGTTGCTATAGCGGTTGGTGATCGCATTCTCCTGCACGTCCAGGCGCTGGACGGTCCAGAGATCCGGATCGGTGAGATCGACGCCGTAGGTGTTGACCGGGATGCGCGGGCGCGTGTCATAGCTGAAAGCCATGTTCTTGGCTTCCATGAACACCTTGTCGAACACCGGCTGGGCGAAATCGGATTCCTCATAGCCGGCGAGCGCGTCGATCGTCAGCCGCTCGCTAACCTTCCAGCTCAGATTGGCGACCGCCTGGTAGAAGTCGGTATGGTTCTCGACGATATGATGCTCTGAACGCTGGTCGATGCCGGTGAAGCTGGCCGCGCGCAGCGTGTTGGTATCATCGATCACGGCGCTGTGGATCACCTGGGCGCCGTTGACCGTGGCGCCGGTAAGCGCGTTGCTGCCCGCGCTCGCGATCGCATAATCGTCGCGATGGTCCCACAGGCGACCGTACAGCAAGTCCACGTCGAGCTTGAAATTGTCGCCCGGGTGATACTGGACCGACGACGTGATGCCGAGCCGCCTGCGATCGGTGTACCAGGTCGAAGGCGACTGGGCGGTCGGCTGGAACACCCCGGCGAGCAGCTTGTCGCGCGTCGCCGCGTCGATCTCCGGGCCGATATTGGCGGCGCCGTATTTGGTCAGGCCCCAGCCCCAGTTGCGATAGCCATATTCGTTGTTCTTGATCCGGCTGTAGGCGACGGAAACGAGCGCGCCGAAATCGCCCGAGCGGGTCGAGGCGAGACCGACGATGCGCGGCGTGACGCCGCTCGTATTGGTGTTGGTCTGTCCCTTGGCCGAGACGACGAATTTCGTGCCATCATAATCGAACGGCTTGGCGCTGTAGAGCTGGACAGTGCCCGCGATACCCCCCTCGTCCTGCTCGGCGGCGAACGACTTCTGCACCGCGACCCGATTGAACAGCTCCGACGCGAACAGGCTGTAGTCGAACGAGCGCGAGCGGCTCACCGCGCCGCGGTTGTCCATGCCCGACGCGGTGTTGCCCATCACTTCCATGCCATTGAGCTGGGTGCGGGTGAAATCCGGGCCGAGGCCGCGCAGCGTGATCTGCCGGCCTTCGCCGGTGTCGCGCGTGATCGTGACGCCGGGGATGCGCTGCAGCGCCTCGGCCAGGTTGAGGTCGGGAAAGGCGGCGATGTCGGACGCGACGATATCGTCCTCGGCGCCCACCGCCTTGCGCTTCAGATCCTGCGCGGCGGTGAGGCTCTCGCGATAGCCGGTCACGACGATCTCGGGCTCGTCCGCGGCCTGGACCGCTTCAGGCTCGGCCGGTGGCGCCGTCCGTACGGCCGGCGCGGCGCCGACGACGCGGGCAATGCGGCGCGGTGCGGCCACGGCGCGCGCAGGGGTGAGCACGACGACCCCGCCGCTCAGCGAGGCGGTGAGGTTCGTGCCGCGCAACAGCCGATCGAGGGCAGCGCGCGCCGTAAGCGCACCTCTTACCCCGCCGGTGCGGCGACCGGCCACTGCGTCGGGTGCGACGACGACCTGCAGCCCGGTGACCTGCGAGAATTGCGAGATGGCGCTGCGCAAGTCCGATGCGCCGATGTCGAAGCGCATCTGTGCGCCCATTGCGACGTCGGCGCTGCGCGCCTGAGCCAAGGCCGGCATGGCGAGCGTGATGGCCATTGCCATAAGTGAGATTCCCCTAATGCGTTCCATGACGTTCCTCCGCTCAGGCGCGACGTGCGCCCCCGGGAGGTGGACGGGGATTGCTTGGCTTCCGGACAAAAGTTTTTTTGCAGCGCGGCGTCACTGACCTGACGTTTGCGTGCCGGCACCGGCACCAGCAACGAGGTGCAGCTCCCTCCCCTCGCGGACGACCTGGAAATCATAAGCCGCGCCCACCGCGCCGAGCAATTGCTGTGGGTTATCGAGCCGGAAGCGCCCGGAAATAGCGATCGGCGCGAGCGCCTCGGGCGGTGGCGCGATCCACAGGCCGCCGCGGCGATTCAGCGCGTCGACCAGTTCGGCGAGCCGCATATTGTCGGTATCGAGCCATCCCTGGCGCCAATCCTGCTGCGCCGCATCGAACCGCGTCGGCGCGCGCGCTCTGCCGTCGGCGAAGCGAGTGCGCCAGCCGGCCTCGATCGTCACCGCTTTGTCGTCGGCACCGTCGGCGAGGTCACCGCCGAAGCGGACCTTGCCGCGGTAGACAGCGATACGCACGACGCCGCTCACGACGTCGATGTCGAATGCGGTACCGAGCACGCGCGTCGCCGAACCTCCG
Source organism: Sphingomonas astragali (assembly GCF_051400615.1). Taxonomy (NCBI): domain Bacteria; kingdom Pseudomonadati; phylum Pseudomonadota; class Alphaproteobacteria; order Sphingomonadales; family Sphingomonadaceae; genus Sphingomonas; species Sphingomonas astragali. The sequence continues at coordinate 157,471 of NZ_JBLFFH010000002.1, read as the reverse complement.
GCATAGACGGTAAAGGGCCGGTCGGGCCGATGGGCGACGTCGAAATAGGCTTCGCCGCGCTGCATCGCGACGCTGCGGCTTCCGGCACCGAGCGTCACGTCAAGGCTGGTGTCTCCATTCAGGTGGAGCCTTGAGCCGTCGGCGAGTTCGACGGCCAGCTGCTGGCCGCGCGCGGTCTCGTAATGGAGCGGCGCCGGTGCGGTCGGGCGGTACAATCCGGTTTGCCAGCCGCCGATGCCGAGCAGGGCGATCAGCGCGAGCGCGCCGCCGGCGCCGATCGCCCGACGCCGATCAGCTCGCATGGCCTGAATATCGCCGTCCGAGAGCCGGGGCAACTGGCCCATCGCGTCGGCAAGCGCGGGATCATCGAGCATCTCTTGGATATCCGCCGCGGCGGCGGGCGGGGCCTCGCCGAGCACGGCCTCATCCTCGCGCATCGCCCAGCGCGCGGCCTCCCGAAGCGCAGCGCGCCGGTTCGCGTGCCGGCTCATCGCGCGGCTCCCGGCGGCAGGCCGCGCCGTTCCAGCGCCGCGCGAAGATCGGCCACGGCACGGGTGCAATGCTTCTCCACGGCGGCGAGGCTCATCTCGAGATCGCTCGCAATGGTGGCGCCGGCGACACCATCGAGCCGGCGGCGCAGGAACACCTCCCGCCGAAGCGGCGGCATCACGCGCAGCGCCGCGACCAAGATATCGACGCGCTGCCGGTAATCGAGCACTTCCTCGGCACGCGGCAGCGGACAGACGATGTCCTCGACGAGCTCGGCGCGCGCCGGCATCGTACGATGCCGGCGGAAATGATCGAACACCAGATTGCGCGCCACCGCGAAGCAAAAGGCGCCGACATCGGCAACTCCACGGGTGCGGCGATAATCATAGAGGCGGACATAGGTCTCCTGGACGATGTCCTCGCCCTCGTCGCGGTCACGCAGCCGCCCCTGGACGAAGCGGTGGAGCGCGGCTCGCAGCGCCACTTCTTCGGCCGCGGCGTGGCGGCGCGCGGCGATGGCGGCCAATTCGTTCATCGTGCCGCCTCTCCGAAAGGAAGCCGGTCAGGCTGCCGCACCGCCGCCGTCATGCTGTTTCCCTAAGCCGAGAATCGCCCTTTATGCTTGACCGCTAGGCGGACTCCATGAAGCTCCCATGACAGCCGCGGCGTAGGGAGCAGCCGTTGCGGGTCGGATGCGCTATGGGCCAGATCACCGAGATGGAAATGGACCACCCCCGTTCCGGAGTCCGTCGAACCCCGACTCGCATACATCACATAATTCGGTTCGAGTTCGCTCTCTCGAACTGCTTGCGCTAGAAAGCGCGGTCTCCATCTATCCGGCGTGAGCCCGGCGGACCGGATGATTCCCAGTCGGTGGGCGAACGGATGGGGCGACAGCCTCTGATCTCTGCCCCCGCCTTTACAGCATCAACGATTTGCGAGTGTTATGAGCTTTTCCGATCTACCGTCCGTCCTCGGCGTAGCACTCACCGAGCGAGGCTATGTTGACCCCACACCTGTGCAGGCCGCCGTTCTTGAGCCGGAAACCGCACGGCGCGACTTGATCGTCTCGGCGCAGACCGGGTCGGGCAAGACGGTCGCCTTCGGACTGGCGATGGCCGTTGAGCTGTTGGGCGAGGATGGACGCGTGCCGCCCGTCATAACGCCGCTCGCCCTGGTCATCGCACCGACGCGCGAGCTCGCACTGCAAGTGAGCCGCGAGCTGAGCTGGCTCTACGACAGGGCCGGTGCGCGCGTCGCGACCTGCGTCGGCGGCATGGATGCGTCGAAGGAACGGCGGGTGCTGCGTGCGGGTGCGCAGATCGTCGTCGGTACGCCGGGCCGGCTGCGCGATCATCTCGAACGAGGCGCGCTCGACCTTTCCGCCCTGCGCGTCGCCGTGCTCGACGAGGCCGACGAGATGCTCGACATGGGCTTTCGCGAGGACCTGGAGGAAATCCTCGACGCGACGCCCGATGGCCGGCGCACCTTGCTGTTCTCGGCGACGATGCCGCGGCCGATCGTCGCGCTGGCGAAACGCTACCAGCGCGATGCGCTACGGATCTCGACCGTGGGCGACGCTGCCGGCCATGGCGACATCGCCTATCAGGCGGTAACCGTCTCGCCGGCCGAGATCGAACATGCCGTCGTCAACCTGCTGCGCTTTCACGAAGCCGAGACGGCGATGCTGTTCTGCGCGACGCGCGACAATGTCCGGCGGCTGCATTCGGTCCTGCAGGAGCGCGGATTCACAGCGGTGGCGCTTTCGGGTGAACACTCGCAGTCCGAACGCAACCACGCGCTTCAGGCGCTGCGCGACCGGCGGGCGCGGGTGTGCGTCGCCACCGACGTCGCAGCTCGCGGCATCGATCTGCCGAGCCTGAGCCTGGTGATCCATGTCGAGATTCCACGCGACGCAGAGACGCTCCAGCATCGGTCGGGCCGTACCGGCCGCGCCGGCAAGAAGGGGACGGCGATCCTGGTCGTACCCTATCCGCAGCGCCGGCGGGTCGAGTCGATGCTGCGCGGCGCCCGGATCCACGCCGAATGGATCGATGCGCCCACGCCCGAGGCGATCCGGGCGCAGGATCGCGAGCGGCTGTTGGCCGCGCTGCTCCAGCCCATCGAGGTCGACGAGGAGGATCGCGCATTGGCCGCGCTGCTGATGGCCGAACGCCCGCCCGAGGATATCGCCGCCGCGCTGGTCCGGGCCCACCGTACCGCGCTGCCCGAACCCGAGGAGCTCATCGAGAACACGCCCGAGGCGCGGCACGCAGCGCAACGCGAGCGGCACCGGCCGGGTTTCGAGGACATCGTCTGGTTCCGCATGGACATCGGCCGGCGGCAGAATGCCGACCCCCGCTGGATATTGCCGCTGCTGTGCCGGCGCGGACATATCACCAAGAACGAGATCGGCGCGATCCGGATCGGCGCCAACGAGACCCATTTCCAGGTGCCCCGCGCGGTCGCGGCGAAGTTCAGCACGGCGCTCGCGCGGACCGCCGCGTCGGAAGGCGATGAGCAGAGCGTGCGGATCGAACCCTCGGAAGCCGCGCCGAGCGCGGCGCGCGATCCTCGCCATTCGGAAATGCCGCGTCGGGCCCGGCCGTACGGCGCGGAGCCGACGAAGCCTCGTCGCGGCGGCAGACCGAACATGCCCGGGCGAAGAAACCGCAGCCGATGAGCGAAGCCGCGCGCATTCTCGTCGATGCCGACGCTTGCCCGGTGAAGGAGGAGATATACCGGGTCGCGTGGCGCCACGAAGTGCCGGTGATCATCGTCAGCAACAGCCACCTGCGCGTGCCGGCTCATCCGCTGATCGAGCGCGTGGTCGTGAGCGAGGGATTCGACGCGGCCGACGACTGGATCGCCGATACGTCCGGCCCGGCCTCCATCGTCGTGACGGCGGACATCCTGCTCGCCGATCGTTGCCTGAAGCAGGGCGCAACGGTCCTGGCACCTAACGGGAAACCCTTCACCACCGGTTCGATCGGCGGCGCGATTGCCCACCGCGCGATCATGGCGGACCTGCGCGCCGGTGGCGACCAGCTGGGCGGCCCGCCTCCCTTCTCGAGGAGCGACCGCTCGAACTTTCTCCAAGCGCTGGACGCTGTGCTGGTGCGAATGCGCAGATAAGCCGTGTCCGACACCGAACCGTTCGGTTTCTCGCGCCGAGGATGAGCAGCCCCGCGGCGCTCGCGATCATCGACGGGAGCGCATAGGCGATCCTGATCGCCAAGCCCTGCATATCGGGATCTCCACCCGTTGCCAATGGCTCGCTCGCGGCAGCCACCACCGAGAGCGCAAGCCAGGCGCCGCCGCCCATCGCGAGCTTGAGCGTGATGTTGCTGACCGAATAGCAGCTGGCGCCATTGCGCAAACCAGTGGCGGCCGTCGCGCGGGCCACCTCGGCGACCATCGCACGGAGCAGCATGAAGTCCACGCCCGCGAACAGTCCGCGCAGGAGCAGGTAGGGAATCACGGCGGCCACCGTACCCGCCGGCAGCAACAGGGCGAACGGCGCCACCGCGATCTGCCCGGCATAGGCGAACATCAGCAGGCGCCGGCTGCTCACGCAGCCGCCCAACCTGCTCCATAGCGGCAGCGCCGCCAGCATCATCGACGACTGCACGAGCAGCAACGTGCTTCCCCAGCGCTCGAGCTTCAGCGCGCCTTCGATGAAGAACAGGAACGTCGCGGCGCTGGCGGACTCTGCGAGCCCGGCGAACAGATAAAGCAGCAGGATCGGCCGCAGCGCCGGATCGCGCGCAATGCCGGCGAACAGCCGCAGCGGGTTGGCGAGCTCCGCCGCGCGGGTGCGGGGCAGCCGCGGCTCACCGACATGACGCACGACCAGGAACACCGCCAGCGGGCACAGCAGCAGCAGGATCACGCCCAGCGCCGCCACCTGGCCCTGCCGCCCGACACCGAAGCCGCGCTCGAGCGCGGCGGGCAGCAGCACGACGGCGATCATGCCGGCGACCGCGAACCAGGTCTTGGCGCCCATCACCCGCAGTCGCTCGGCCGGATCGCGCGCGATCTCGAGCGCCCACCCGCCATGCGGCGTGACGAGCATCATATAGCCGAGGTGGAGGAGCAGGCAGGCTGCGGCGAGAAAGCCCAGGCTCGTCCATGGCCAGACGAAGAACACGCCCAATGCCCCGAGCATCACCAGCGGCACGCTCGCCACCAGCCAGGGACGGCGGTTGCCGTGACGCGTCGGGAAGCGGTCGCTTGCCCAGGCGATCGCCGGGTCGATCACGCTGTCGAACAGGCGCGCCGCCATCAGCAGCGCGCCCGCCGTGCCGAGCGACAGCCCGAGGCCGGTCGCGAAGAAGCTCGGCAGGTAGACCCGCCACGCCGTCTCGATCGTCGCCACGATCACCATCGGCAGCGAGAAGATGGCAAGCCTGGCCAGGCTCAGCCGCTCCGGCGAATCGGCGCGCACTTCGGGTTCCCTTCGCGGTCGTGGTGCACCGCAGCGATGACGAACGCGTGACGTGCGTCAGGGGGAAGCTCAGGGTCGAAGCCGGGCCTCAGCCGCCGTCGAGCCGGGCGAGCAGCGCAGTGAAATCGCCGCTGGACGCGCCGTCGGTCAGCGTCCGACCGCCGCAGAGATGCGCGCGGCTGCGTCCCGAAAGCAGGGCCGAGAAGATCGCGGCGTCGATCGGCGCGATCGGCCGGTCGCGTCCCATCAGCGCCTGGAAATAGCGCCCGGACGTCCGCCCGCGCAGATAGCGCAGCTGCGCCGCGAACGCCTGAAAGGCCGGATCGCGCGCGCAGGCGGTCAGCAGCTCGTCGGCGCCCAGCATGTCCTCGCGCGCCGGAAAGCCGACCTCGATGCGCGCAAGCGCCTCCTCGCGTCCGATATCGGGCATGGCCGCCAGTTCGCTCGTCGATTGAGGCACCATGCGGCGATAGATCGCTTCGAAGGCGGCGTGGAGCAGGTCGGCGCTCGTCCGGAACTTGTAGGAGACCATGCCGAGCGTCACCCCGGCCTCCGCCGCCACGGCACGGTGCGTGAGCGCGGCGACGCCGCGCCGGGCGATCGTCGCGGCGGCCGCCGAAGCGATCGCGTCCGCCACCGGATCATCCGGCGCCGGCGGCGTGATGAGGGCCGTCGCATCGCGGCGCGCAAGCTCGAACCAGACTGCCGGCGCAGCCAGGCGGCCTTCCAGCCAGCCGGCCCAGCCATGGCACAGCTCGCTGAGCGCGGCGCGATCGAGCGGACGCCGCCAGCGCAGCAGATGCAGCGCGCTCGCGCCCTCGAACATCCAGGTCGTGTCCGTCGCCATCTCGGGAATCCCGAGGCCCGCGCAGACCTCCTGCCAGAAGCCGAGCCAGAGCGTGTGCCATTTGCCGCAGGATGCGACATGCCGTGCATCGCGCAACGCCATCAGCTCGCTCTCGCGCCACGCGAAGGCCAAGGTCCGCCGGGTCTCGCACCAGTCGTCGATCAGCGCGGCGAGCAGCGGACCCATCGCGGCGGCGCCCCGCGCCTCCCCGCGTATCGCGCCGATCTGGGCTTCGCACCATCGCGCGGCGCGCGCATGGGCTTCGGAGTGCGCCGTCTCCAACAAACGTTCCAGATCGCCAAAGTGGTAGTAGATGGACGAGACCGGAAGGCCGGCGGCTCCAGCCAGAGCGCGTGCGGATATGCCGGCCGCTCCTTCGGATTTCCAAGCTGAAAGTACCGCAGAAACAAGCCTTTGAGGCGATGTGGGGCCCTCATCGTCGACTTGCCGTGGTTTGTTCGGCATCGCATCCTCCGGATTTCCGCACCGATATTCGGCGATCATTGTCTTTGAGACAAGTGTCACAGGAGCGACATACAACCGTTCTAATCGCTCACCGACTCAAGGGGGCGTGGACATGGAACGGACATTTCTGGACGGCTTGCGGACGACGATGCTGGCGGGCGCCGCGATCGGCGGGCTGCTCGTCCCCCTTGCCGCCCATGCCCAGGACGGCGGCGGCGATGCGACAGCAGGCACCCAGGCCGACGCACAAGGCCTGACCGATATCGTCGTGACGGCGGAGAAGCGCGAGACCAACCTACAGAAGACGCCGATCGCGATCTCGGTGCTCGGCGGCGAGGCGCTGGCCGACCGGCACGTGCAAAGCCTGCTCGATCTGCAGGACGGCGCGGTTCCCTCGCTGCGCGTCTCCCCCTCCTTCTCGCGCAACTCGGCGCTCAGCATCGGCATCCGCGGCATCACCGGCGGCGACGCCAACCAGCCGAGCCGCGATGCCGGCATCGGCGTCTATATCGACGGCATCTATCTCGGCCGCTCGCAGGGCCTGGGCATGGCGCTGATGGACATCGAGCGGATCGAGGTGCTGAAAGGCCCGCAGGGCACGCTGTTCGGCCGCAACTCGGTGGGCGGTGCGGTCAGCATCGTCACGCGCAAGCCCTCGGGCGAGTTCCAGCTGCGCCAGACGGTCGGCGTGCGCAACTTCGACGGCTATTCGGCCGAGACGCATCTCGACCTGCCGTCCTTCTCGAACATCAGCCTCAAGTTCGACGGCGTGATCCTGAAGCGCGACGGCACCGTCAAGAACACGCTCCAGGGTGCCGACGGCTTCAACCTGTTCGATCGGCGCGGTGCGCATGTCGCCGCGCTGTGGGAGCCGAGCGCCGATTTCAGCGCGCAGCTCGACGCCGACTACAGTTATGACGCGACCACCTCCTATTACGTCCAGCTGCTGAACAGGAACCCCGCCGCGCCGGCGCTCGCCCCGCTCGTCCAGGTGCAGCCGGACCGCGCCGGCACCGTCGACATCGGCGTGCCCCAGCAGCCGAGCGTCGGCGAGACCTACGGCTTCGGGCTGCACCTCGACTGGCGGGTGGCGGACGGCATCAAGCTGCGTTCGATCACATCCTATCGCGATCTCAAGCAGAACCAGTACGACAATGGCATCGGCGCCCATGCCGGCGTATTCCGGCCTAACGCGGCCTTCAGCCGGTACAGCCTGGCGTCGATGCGGCAGCATCAGTTCAGCCAGGAGTTCCAGCTGATCGGCGATGCCGACCGGCTGCAGTATGTCGCGGGTCTCTATTACTACCACGAGGCGGGCGACGACGACGCCTGGAGCCCCAACACGATGCGGTGGAACGCGGACGGCACGGCGGCGACACCGCTGCCCTCCCTTGCCGCCGGCGCCGCGACTCCCTTCCCCGACCGCGCGAGCACGGCGAAGGCCGACAGCTACGCCGCCTTCGGCCAGGCGACCTGGACCCCGCCGGTGCTCTCGGACATGCTGCGCCTGACCGTCGGCGGCCGGTTCACCCACGACGAGAAGAGCGGCCGCCTCTACAAGGTGAACGGCGCCGACGCGCCCTACAGCTTCACTTTCTCCAAGGATCATTTCGATCCCCAGGTGACGGTCGCGCTCGATCCGAGCGACGATGTCGAGCTCTACGGCAAATGGGGCACCGCCTACCGGGCGGGCGGCGCCAACTCGCGCTCGCTCACCTATCGCGCCTATGGGCCGGAGACGGTCTCGACCTTCGAGGCCGGCCTCAAGACGAGCTTCTGGGACAAGCGCGGGCGCTTCAACGTCGCCGCCTATACGACTCGCTACACCGACATCCAGATCGACTTCCTGGCGCCCAACGCAGGCACCAACCGCACGACCATCGAGACGATGAACGCGCCCGGCCACGGCACGATCAAAGGCATCGAGATCGATGCGTCGCTGGCGCCGCTCCCCGGCCTCACCCTGTCGGCCGCCTATGCCTACACGCATGGCGAGCTGCCCCCCGCCGCCAATCCGTTCCTGGGCGGGGCGCTGCAGACGGTCTACATCACCTCCACGCCCGAACATGCCGGCAGCGGCGCGATCGACTATGCCGTCGCGCTCGGCGGCGACGCGGTGCTGCGCGCCCACCTCGATGCCAACATCGCCGAGGGCTATTATTCCATGGCGGGAGAGCCGACCCTCACCGACAGCGCGTTCATCGTGAACGGCCGGCTCGCGATCGGTGGGATCGATCTCACGCGCGGCGCGAAACTCGAGCTGTCGCTGTGGTCGCGCAACCTGTTCGACGAACAGCACCTCTTCGTCCGCAGCCACTCCGCCTACGCCGCCGGCGGCGACTTCGGGATCTACAACGAACCGCGCACCTTCGGCCTCGACGGCACGCTGCGCTTCTGAGTCAGGGAGAATGGAAGATGCGTAAGACGATCCTCGCGGGCACCTTCGGCGGGCTCGCGGCCCTTGCGTCGCTCGGCATCTCGGCGCTGCACGGGGAAATGCCGGCCCCGAGGCAGGCGCAGGTTCAAGCGCAGTCGAAGCATAGCCGTGCGCTGCCGCTCCAGGGTGGCCAGAATTTCCGGGACCTCGGCGGCTACCGTACCCGCGACGGGCGCACCGTGCGCTGGGGGTTGCTGTACCGCTCGGGCGCGATGAACGGGCTGACCGAGGCGGATTTCGCCTATCTCGACAGGATCGGCATCCGCACGGTCTGCGACTTCCGCAGCACCGACGAGCGCAAGGCGGCCCCCGTGCGCTGGCCAGACGGCAAGGCGCCGAAGGTGTTCGCCGACGATTACAAGCTGGACATGGGCGGGCTCGATTTCCGCGCCGCCAAGAGCTGGAACGGCGATCAGGCACACCGGATGATGGCCTCCCTCTACCCGCGCCTGCTCGAGCAGTTCAACGGCCAGTACCGCCGCATGTTCGAGCAGTTCCTCGCCGGCAATGTGCCGCTGGCGTTCAACTGTTCGGCAGGCAAGGACCGCACCGGCGTCGCCGCGGCGCTGATCCTGACCGCGCTGGACGTGCCGCGCGAGACGGTGATCCAGGACTATCTCCTCAGCAATCGCCACTTCGATCCGCGCCGGGCCGTGACCGCCGACGACAGCGTGTCGCAGGGCTGGAAGCAACTGCCGCCGCCCGTGCTGCAGGCGTTCATGGGCGTCGACCGGAGCTATATCGAGGCCGTGTTCCGTGTGATCGATGCCTATCCCGGCGGTCCCGAGGCCTATCTCCGTGACAAGCTCGGTCTCAGCGGCGCCGATCTCGTCGCCCTCCGCCGACGTTTCACAGAGAAGTAAGGCACGCAGGGCCCCCGGCAACCGGAGGAGGGAATCCGTGCTCTCAAACCAGCATCGACTGCTGCGCGAAGATACCCGCCATCGCGCCGTGCGATGATGCCGTGGTGACCGAGGGCATGAGAGGGTTGGCGAGGTCGCCGGCGGCGTAAATGCCGGGAATGCTGGTTTCGCGGCGCTCGTCGACCTTGAGGACGATGCCGTCGGGCCTATCGACCGTGGCGAGGCCCAGCGTCTCATGCAGGCTTGCGGACGGCTTGTTGCGCGGATGCGCGAACAGGATGTCGACCGCGACATTGGGGCCGGTATCGAGCCTGACGGTGGCGTTATGGCCCCCGCGATGGGCGATCCCGGTGATCCGGCCATCGGCGACAGCTATGTTGCGGCGCGCCAGATCGGCCCGGATATCGGGCGGAATGTCGTGCCCATCGGCGAAGACCGTCAACCTGTCGGTCCAATCGTGGAACAGCCTGACATGATTGTGCGACTGCGGGCCGGACCAGACGAGGCCCCAATGCTGGTCGGCGACTTCAAAGCCGTCGCAATAGGGACAGGGCACGATGGACGTGCCCCAGCCTTCGGCAAAGCCCGGAACATCAGGCATCTGGTCGGCGACGCCATAGCTCAGGATCAGGCGGCGCGCCCTAAGGCTTTCACCATCGGCGGTGAGGGCGGAGAAATCGTCGATGGCGCCGGAGATGCTGTCGGCCCGGGCATTGACCAGCCTGATCGTGGGATAGCGCGCCAGCTGCTGCCGCGCCTCGGCCAGGATGTTCAGCGGCGGCTTGTGATCGTGGCCGAGCAGGCCATGCGAGTGGCCGGCGAAGCGGTTGCGCGGCAGGCCGGTATCGAGAACGGTGACCTTGCGGCGGGCGCGGCCGAGCTGCAGCGCGGCGGCGAGACCGGCAAAGCTGCCGCCGATGATGATGACGTCATCCATGGTGATGGGCTCCGAGTTGTGAATGGAGGAGATTGGGCTGGGGCTGGCACGCAATATCGTCCAGCGATAGACGCTCGGGACGGGCAGCGAGCAGGGCTTCGGCATCGGCGAGAAAGTCGCCCATGCAGCAGCGAAGCTGGAAGCCGGGCCCGCCTCGCTGGCTCAACCGGGCGCAATCGAGGCATCCCATCCGCCGCCAAGCGCCCGGAAGGAGGCGATCGCGGCCCGGGCGGCAGCCGCTTTCGACTGAATTTCGGCATCGCGGCTCGCGAGAAGGCGCTGGTCGGCGTCGAGCACGTCGAGCAGGCTGGACACGCCACCTTTATAGGCTGCGAGCGAGGATGCGCGGGCCCTGGTGAGCGAGGAGACGCCTTCGTCAAGAATCCGCGCGCGGGCCTGCTGCTTGACGAGCGCCGTAAAGGCGTTCTCCACATCCTCCGAGGCTCTGAGGACGGTCAGGCGATAGGCGGCCAGGGCCTCGGTATTGCGGCCACGTGCTGCGGCGATCTCGGCATCGATACGGCCGAAGTCGAACAGGCGCCAGCGCAATCCGAGCACGCCGCTGGCCTGGGTGGCATTGCCGCCGAACAATCCGCCGGCGCCCATGGTCGCCGTGCCGAGCAGGCCGCTCAAGGAGAATTTGGGATAATATTCGGAGATCGCGACTCCGATCCGCGCATTCGACGCGGCAAGCGTGCGTTCGGCCGCGATGATGTCCGGACGCCGGCGCAGCAAGGCGGCCGGGCCGCCGGCGTCCGAGACCGCAGGGACGTTGGGGATCGGCGCGGCGGCCGCGAGCTCGGACCGGGTCGATCCGGGCTGGAGGCCGAGCAGGACATCCAGCGCGTTCATCGCGGCGTCGAGATTCTGCTCGAGCTCCGGAACGCCGGCTTTCACTTGCGCCAGAGCCCCCTCGGCCTGGCGCAGCTGCAGCTCGGCCGCGACCCCTTTGCGATACTGCAGCCCGACCAGGTCGACCAGCTGCTGCTGGACCCGCTGCTGGCTCCGGGCGACGTCGAGCCGCGCCTGGAGGCTGCGGATCGCGACATAGGTGTCGGCCGTCTGCGCCGCGACGATCAGCCTCGCGGCGGCGGCGGCGGCTGCGGATGCCTGCCAGTCGGCGCGCGCAGCGTCGCGCGCGGCGTCCTTGCCGCCGAAGAGATCGAGCTCCCAGCTCGCGCCGAGGTTCAGCTCATAGCTCTGCGCTTCCCGCTCGAACCCCGGCAGGGCGCTGGCGATGCGGCCCTGCGGCGTCTCGAGCGACTGATAGTTTTCGCTCGCCTGGCCGCTGACCTGACCCGAAGGAAGGAGGTCGGCCTTGGCGTGACGCAGCGCGGCGCGCGCCTGCACGACGCGGGCGCTCGCCTGCTGCAGGTCGAGATTCTGCGCCAGCGCGCGTTCGACCAGGCGTGCCAGCAGCGGATCGTCGAACGATCGCCACCAGTTCACCAGATCGGTTTTTGCGGCCTGCCCCGTCGCGGCCTCGACGGCAGGGCCGCCCATGAACGCCGGTGGCGCCGCCACCTGGGGCGCCACATAGGCCGGACCGACGGCACAGCCGCCGAGCAGCGCCGCCGTCGCGGCGGCGGTCAGGATCGAAGGTGAAATGCGCATATGCGGTCCGGCAGCAGCTTCATGAACCATTTCATGAACGTGTGACCAATGACATATATGGTCACAGTTTGTCAATCCGGTCTATTGACGCTATGCATCGAGTCATGAAGACTCAAAGCACAAGCAAGGCCGCTACGCGCGGACCGGCGGAACATTCGGTGCGGGACCAGATCGTCAAGGCCGCGCGCGAATGCTTCGCGCATTATGGCTATGACAAGACGACGGTCGCGGACCTGGCGCGCGAGATCGGCTTCTCCAAGGCCTATATCTACCGCTTCTTCGAATCGAAGCAGGCGATCGGCGAAGCGATCTGCGGCGAGTGTGTAGGCGGGCTATTCGACCAGGTCCGGGAGGCGGTGGACCAAGGGGAGGACGCGACCGACAAACTGCGTAGATTTGCGAGAACCGCCACCACCGCAACCGTCGAGCTGCTCTTCTCCGATCGCAAGCTCTATGAGATCGCGGTCCATGCATCGTCCGAAAACTGGGAGGTCGTGCGGGCCTATACCGAGCGCCTGCAGGGCCTGCTCGAAGAGATCCTGAAGGAAGGCCGCGAGAGTGGCGAGTTCGAGCGCAAGACCCCACTCGACGAAACCCGTCGATCGATCTTCTACGCCTTCCTACCCTTCATCGATCCGATTTTCCTCGAGCGCAGCCTCGACCTCCTGCCCGATGCGCAGACCGAGGTGACCGGGCTGGTGCTGCGAAGCCTCGCGCCCTGAAGACGAAGCACTTGCTTGTGACTAGTTGACATATTGGTCACATGATGACATCTGGTTCCGACTGAACAGGAGGAACCTGCGTGTCGATATCGTCTTGCGCGCGAAGCGTCGGAATCGTTGGATTGATGGCTGGGACGCTGGCCGGGTGCGGGCAATCGGACGCCGATCCGCGCACCGAGCCGCCGCTGGTGCGAATCGCCTCTGCCGGCGCCGCCGAAGGAAGCGCCCGCGAATTCACCGGCATCGTTGGCGCGCGTGTGCAGAGTGATCTCGGCTTTCGAGTCGGCGGCAAGGTGGTGGCGCGGCTGGTCGATGCTGGCCAGGCCGTTCGCCGGGGCCAGCCGCTGATGCGGATCGACCCCACCGACTACACGCTCGCGGCGCAGGCGGCGGCCGGCACGGTCGCGGCTGCGCGCGCCCGCGCGATCCAGACCGCCGCCGACGAGGCGCGTTACCGCGATCTCGTATCGGCGGGTGCGGTTTCGGCGTCAGCTTACGACCAGGCAAAGGCGGCTGCTCTTGCAGCGCGCGCCCAGCTCACCGCGGCCGAGGCGCAAGCGCGCGTCAGCCGGAACGATGCCGCCTACACCTTGCTGGTCGCCGATGCGGACGGCGTCGTCGCCGAGACACTGGCCGAGCCGGGACAGGTGGTCGCGGCCGGCCAGACGGTCGTCCGGCTTGCGCGCTCGGGCGCCCGCGAAGCCATTGTCGCCTTGCCCGAGACGCTTCGCCCGGCACTGGGCACGGAGGCGGAGGCGCGGACCTATGGCGGGCTTGGCGGCACCGCCCGGCTACGGCAGCTCGGCGATGCGGCCGATCCGGCGACGCGGACCTTCGAGGCGCGGTTCGTCCTTGCCGGCGCGCCCGCGAGCGCGCCTCTCGGATCGACGGTAACCGTCCGGCTCCGCACGCCCGGTCAACAGGCGACGATCGCGGTTCCGCTCGGCGCGATTTACGACCGCGGCAAGGGACCCGGCGTCTGGGTCGTTGCCGGCGGGAACAGTCCCAAGGTCAGCTGGCGCCCGGTACGACTTGCCGCCATCGGTGAGGAGAAGGCAACCGTGTCGGCTGGGTTGCGCCCGGGCGAACGCTTCGTCGCGCTGGGCGCGCACATGCTCCACCAGGGCCAGCCGGTCCGCGTTGCGGCGGGCGCGGTCCGTTGAGCGAGGCATCCGAATCCCAGGGCAGGTTCAACCTGTCCGCTCTCGCCGTCCGCGAGCGCGCGGTCACGCTGTTCTTCATCATCGCGATCTCCGCTGCCGGGATCGTCGCCTTCCTCAGCCTCGGCCGCGCCGAGGACCCGAGCTTCACCATCAAGCAGATGACCGTGGTGACGGCCTGGCCCGGCGCCACCGCGCAGGAGATGCAGGACCAGGTCGCCGAGCCGCTCGAAAAGCGGCTGCAGGAGCTGCGCTGGTACGACCGCGCGGAGACGTTCACGCGCCCGGGCCTCGCCTTCACCACGCTGATCCTGCGCGACCAGACACCCCCGTCCGAAGTGCAGGAAGAATTCTACCAGGCGCGCAAGAAGCTGCGGGACGAGGCACCCACGCTGCCCCGCGGCGTCGCCGGTCCGTTCGTCAACGACGAATATGGCGACGTGACCTTCGCGCTCTATGCGCTGAAGGCCAAGGGCGAGCCGCAGCGCGAGCTTGCCCGGCAGGCGGAAACGCTGCGCCAGCGGCTGCTGCACGTGCCCGGCGTCAAGAAGATCAACATCGTCGGCGAACGGCCCGAGCGCATCTTCGTCGAGTTCGCGCAGGATCGGCTGGCGACGCTGGGGATCGCGCCACGCGCGATATTCTCGGCGCTGGCGCAGCAGAACCTCGTCACCCCGGCAGGCGCGATCGAGGCGAACGGACCGCAGGTGCTGGTGCGGCTCGACGGCGCCTTCGACGATCTCGAGAAGATTCGCGACCTGCCGATCATCGCCAACGGCAGGACCTTGCGCCTGGCGGACATCGCCGAAGTCCGGCGCGGCTATGAAGACCCGGCCACCTTCCTGATCCGCAACCAGGGCGAGCCGGCCCTGCTGCTGGGCGTGGTGATGCGCGAGGGCTGGAACGGGCTCGACCTCGGCAAGTCGTTGAGCGCCGAAGTCCAGGCGATCTCGTCGGAGCTGCCGCTCGGGATGTCCCTCGTGCCGGTCACCGACCAGGCCGTGAACATCTCCCAGGCCGTCGATCAGTTCATGCGGACATTTCTCGAGGCACTGGCAATCGTGATGATCGTCAGCCTCATCGCGCTCGGCTGGCGAGTCGGCATCGTCGTCGCGGGCGCGGTGCCGCTGACGCTCGCGATCGTGCTGGTCATCATGTGGGCGACCGACAGGGTGCTGGACCGCATCACCCTCGGCTCGCTGGTTCTCGCGCTCGGGCTGCTGGTCGACGACGCGATCATCGCGATCGAGATGATGGTCGTGAAGATGGAGGAGGGCTTCGACCGCATCAAGGCGTCGGCCTATGCCTGGAGCCACACCGCCGCGCCGATGCTGGCGGGCACGCTGGTGACGGTGATCGGCCTGATGCCCGTCGGCTTCGCAAAGTCCACAGCCGGCGAATATGCCGGAAACATCTTCTGGGTCGTCGGCTTCGCGTTGCTCGCATCCTGGGTCGTGGCGGTGATCTTCACCCCCTATATGGGCGTCAAGCTGCTGCCGGCGATCAAGCCGGTCGAAGGCGGCCATGACGCCATCTACCAGACGCCGCGCTATCAGAAGGTGCGCCAACTGATCCGCTGGGCGGTGAAGCGCAACCGGCTGGTGACCATCGCGACGCTGGCGGCGTTCCTGATCGCCGGTGCGGGCATGACGCTGGTGAAGAAGCAGTTCTTCCCCACTTCCGACCGCCCCGAGGTTCTGGTCGAAGTCCAGATGCCCAAGGGCACCTCGATCGAGCAGACCAGCGCCGCGACGGAAAAGGTCGAAGCCTGGCTGCGCAAGCAGCCGGAGGCGAAGGTCGTCACCGCCTATGTCGGGCAAGGCGCGCCGCGCTTCTTCATGGCGCTCTCGCCGGAACTGCCCGATCCGTCCTTCGCCAAGATCGTCGTGCGCACGCCCGACGAGGAGGCACGCGACGCCTTGAAGAAGCGCCTGCGGCAGGCCGTGGCCGACGGTCTCGCTCCTGCCGCGCAGGTGCGGGTGACGCAGCTCGTCTTCGGGCCCCCTTCGCCCTATCCCGTGGCGTTCCGCGTCAGCGGTCCCGATATCGACAAGGTGCGCGCCATCGCCGAGCAGGTCCGCGCGACCATGGTCGGCGATCCGATGATGCGCACGGTCAACACCGACTGGGGCGAGCGGGTGCCGACGCTGCACTTCGTGCTCGACCAGGACCGGTTGCGTGCGATGGGCCTGACCTCGGGCGATGTCGGCGAGCAGCTGCAGTTCCTGCTCTCGGGCGTGACCGTCTCGCAGGTCCGCGAGGATATCCGTACCGTCGACGTGGTCGCGCGCTCCGCCGGCGGGACGCGGCTCGATCCGGCGCGCATCGGCGATTTCGCGCTGACCGCGGCGAATGGCCAGCGCGTGCCGATCAGCCAGATCGGCAAGATCGAGCTGCGCATGGAGGATCCGATCCTGCTTCGCCGCGACCGGGTGCCCACCATCACCGTACGCGGCGACATCGCCAACGGCCTGCAGCCGCCCGACGTCTCGACCGCGATGTTCAAGAAGCTCCAGCCGGTCATCAGCGGCCTCCCGAGCGGATACCAGATCGTCATGGGCGGCTCGATCGAGGAGTCGGGCAAGGCCAATGCGGCGCTGGCCCCGATCTTCCCGATCATGATCCTGCTGATGATGATCGTCATCATGCTGCAGGTCCGCAGCTTCTCGGCGATGACGATCGTGCTGCTGACCGCGCCGCTGGGGCTGATCGGCGTCGTGCCGACGCTGCTGCTGACCGGCCAGCCCTTCGGCTTCAACGCCATCCTGGGGCTGATCTCGCTGGCCGGCATCCTGATGCGCAACACGCTGATCCTGATCGGCCAGATTCAGGAGAACCAGCAACAAGGACGGACGCCGTTCGACGCCGTGGTCGAGGCGACCGTGCAGCGCTCGCGGCCGGTGATCCTGACGGCGCTGGCCGCGGTCCTCGCGTTCGTCCCGCTCACCCATTCGGTGTTCTGGGGGGCGATGGCCTTCACGCTGATCGGCGGCACATTGGTCGGCACGATCCTGACGCTCGTCTTCCTGCCCGCGCTCTATGCGCTCTGGTACCGGATCAAGCCAGGCGAGCAGAGCCCGCAATCAGTGGCGGCGGAATGAGCGCGCCCGGTTCCGATGAGCCGACGACGACATCCTGCCGCGAGAGTGGGTCATGGGCAGCTCTGCGAGGCTCAGCTAGCCCGACTGCATCCGAAGACCGCACTGTCACGGGAGAGGATCTGATCGAGAAGATCGAGTGCGCCGCCGGCCTGAGACCGGCGCTGGATGCGCTCGCGCGCTGGCGAGTCGAAGTCCGCAATGAGGCACAGGAACACCCTTCAGGATGAGTGTTGCTAATCTAGCAATATAGTGATTTGATCCTCACGGATCACGAATTGCGGTGAGGACGAGATGTTGAAGAAGGGCCGAGTGTGGGGGCGGGCTGCCGTGCTGACAGCATTGATGCTGGGCCATGGCTTTTCGCTCTCGGCTCAGGAGCTCGAGGCTGGTTTCGCTTCGCCCCCTCGCGAGGCCAGGCCGCTAGGTTGGTGGCACTGGATCAATGGCAATGTGACGATCGAGGGCATCGATGCCGATCTCGATGCCGCAAAGGCAGCCGGAATGGGCGGGCTGCAAATGTTCGACGTGGAAATCTACGCCCCGCCCGGACCGGTCCGTTACGGCTCGGAGGCATGGTTCGCACATGTGCGCCACGCGATCCACAAGGCGGCGGCGCTTGGCCTCGAATTCCACCTGATGAACACGCCGGGCTGGTCGGCGAGCGGGGGGCCATGGGTTTCGCCCGAACGCTCGATGAAGCGGCTGGTCTGGAGCGAGACGACCGTTTCCGGCGGCCGGGTCTCGATAACCCCGCCCCGCCCCGACCTGACGCCCGCCTATTCCGAACGCGCGGTGGCAATGCGGCCCTTCTATGCCGATATCGCCATGGTGGCCGTACCCGCCAGCTCGGCGCGGATTGCCGACATCGATAAGAAGACTGGCTGGGGCAGCCGGCCGATTACCCGCGACACGCGCACGCTCCCCGCAATCCCTGCCGATCGCGTGATCCTCCTCTCCGGCAAACTCGATGCCGCAGGGAGGATGAAGGCGAATCTGCCGCGCGGCACATGGACGATCCTGCGCTTCGGCTTCACCACGACCGGCAAGACCAACCACCCCGCGCAGCCCGAGGGCCATGGGCTGGAGATCGACAAGCTCGACGCCGCCGCGGTCGCCTTCCAGTTCGAGCATTCGCTCGGCCGAATCATTCACGACGCGGGTCCGCTAGCCGGAACGACGCTCAACGCCATTCTCTTCGACAGCTTCGAAGGGGGGTTCCAGAACTGGACCGCGGCGATGCCCGAGCAATTCGCGCGCCTGAAGGGATATTCGCTTCTCCCCTGGCTGCCCGTGCTGACCGGGCGCGTCGTCGGCTCCGCGGAGGCGAGCGAGGCGATGCTCTGGGACTTTCGCCAGGCGATCGAGGAGCTGATCGCCGAGAATTACTTCGGGACGATGCACCGACTGGCCGCGCGGCACGGCATGAAGATCTATTCCGAGTCCCAGGGCGGGCCCGTCACGCCGATGTCCGCTAACCGGCATGTCGACGTGCCCATGAACGAGTTCTGGATGCCCAGCGCCGAGCCGCGCGCCGCCAGCATCCGGATGACCACCTCGGCGGCGACCTTCCTTGGACACAATATGGTGGCCGCCGAGGCTTTCACTGCAACGCCTGAGAATGGCCGCTTCCAGAACACGCCCGCCAGCCTCAAGCGCGCCGGCGATTCCGCCTTTGCGCTGGGGCTGAACCGGTTCGCCTTTCACAGCTTCACCCACCAGCCCGTCACCGACGCGGCGCCGGGCTTCAGCCTGGGTCGCTATGGCACGCATTTCGGGCGCCTGAACACCTGGTGGCCCTTTGCCGGGGCATGGATCGATTATGTGTCGCGCAGCCAGTTCCTGCTGCAGCAGGGCGTTCGCGTCGCCGACGTCTGCTTTCTGGTTGACGAGGATCTCGGCTATGCCCTGCCCAAGGCGCTGCTCGGTTCGCTGCCCGGCCATGATTTCGAGGTCGCCTATCCCGCGGACATGCGCGCTATGTACGTCGAGAACGGCGTGCTCAAGCACCCCAGGGGCGCAGCGTTCCGGCTGCTCGTCACGCCCGAGCCGCAGACCTCGAGGGGCTGGGTTGCCGAGATCGCTTCGCTGCGCAAACTGGTGTCGCTGGTCCGCGCCGGAGCGGTGCTGGCCGGCCCGCCTCCCGTAGCGCCGGCGGGGTTGAGGGATCTGGAGCAAAAGCCGGAGTTCGATCGGCTCGTCCGGGATATCTGGGGAGATTTGCCCCAGCGCGGATTCAAACCCTTGGGCAAGGGCAAGGTCTATGCGGGCCAGACACCGCAGGAAATCCTCCGCGCCGAGAAGGTCCCACCCGATCTTCGCTGGGATGCGCCGATGGAGCCGCTCCGCTTCCTCCATCGCCGAGCCGATGGCGCGGATATCTATTTCGTGTTCAACAATTCGGACCGGCCGCAGCGGACGCGGCTTGAACTTCGCATCGGCGATCGAGTGCCCGAAATCTGGGATGCGATGCGCGGAACACATGCCGAAGCGTCGCTCTTCGCCAAGACGGACTCGGGCATCTCGGTCCCGGTCCAGCTCGAGCCTTGGGGATCGACCTTCCTCGTCCTTCGCAAACCGCTGCCGAAACGCTGGGCCGTCGACGGCGGCGCAAACGGCTTCAACCTGCTCGACAGCCCCGGCACGCTGTTGACGCAGGCACGGACAGTGCAGCTTCGCTATTCGGACGGCTCGAACCGTGCGGTGCGCCTGCCCGCAACGCCCGGGCCGCTAGCGATCGGCGGCTGGCAACTCGAATTTCCCAGCCTCGGCGCGGCGGGAAAATCGCGGCCAGTCGACCGGCTTGCCTCCTGGACGGAGAGCATGGTTCCGGACATCCGCCATTTCTCCGGGACCGCGGTCTACAGGACGCGCTTCGAGGCGTCTCCCTCCCGCACCGGCGCGGTCGCCATCCTCGACCTCGGCCAGCTTGCGGACATCGCCCGCGTCCGCGTCAACGGGCACGATGCCGGGATCGCCTGGCGCCCGCCCTTCCGCCTCGATGTGACGCGCTGGCTGCAGGCGGGCGGCAACACGCTTGAGGTCGAGATCGCCAATCGCTGGGTCAACCGGCTGATCGGCGACGAGGCGATCCCGGTGGATCTCGCCTATCAGAAGAATGGCAGCCGCTTCACCGACGGGCGCCTGCTCAGCCTTCCCGCCTGGCTCTATCGGCCGGGCGGCCGCCGCGAATGGCCGCGGCACAGCTTCACCACGTGGAAACATTATGAAGCAGGCGCACCGCTGCTGCCTGCGGGGCTGTTGGGACCGGTGAAAATCGAATGGTGGCAAATAGTCCCCGCCACCGCAGAATAAATTGCTTTTATAGTCACAATATGGATATCCTCCGTAAGCGACCGGCTCCTCAAGCCGGCGCGAACCGGAGGAGAGGAAAATGACTAAACGTGCCAAGCTGCTCGTGGCCGGAAGCGTGTGCCTGACGGGCGCCGCGCTCGCATCCTCTGTATCTATGATAGCGTCAAATAATGCCCAAAGCTCGGGCAGGATCGAGATCGCACCTTCGCAACCGGAAGCGACCGCAGTCGGTTCGTGGCCGAGAAACTCGGCGGTATCGCTGTCCACGGCCAGCCTTGCGGCCCCCACGCTTCAAATCCCCAGCGGCTCTCCGATCGAGACCTTCCACGACTCCGCGGTCGACAAATGCGGAACGACGGAAATCCGCCAGGACGGGCCGGTGCGCGTGTTCGAGGATCAGTTCAACGTCATCCACATGACGGTCTCGAACGCTCAGGCCGTGGGGTATCAATGGACCGGGTCGGTGACCGGCTTCACCAACAATCCCAAGACCGCTGCGCTCGACTGCACACCGGTGATGCAAGGCTATGTCAACAACAGCGACGTCAGCAAGTTCGACGAGAAAACATGGATTCAGGGATTCCATTTCGACGGTACGACCGCCTGGGCCTATGGGCATCAGGACCATTGGGGCGGCCTGCCCCGTTTCGACAATACCAACTGTCACAAATCGGGCGACACCTATGAGGATCCCGACGGTAGCGGCCCTCTGCCCGCTCCCGAACGCAAGCCCGGCTGCTGGTACGCCTCGATCGCGACCTGGAAAGCGAATCCCGTGTCGAGCGCCGACCGGCACCTGAACTTCACGCGCAACGGCACGGCGCCGAACCACACCGCCATCTATCCCCATGTTCAGTACCCGGGCGATGCCCTCACCCCGAAAGCCGGCTGGATCGGCTATGGCGCGCCCTCCAACATCTTCCGGGGCCGCAATCAGGACGGCACGACCGACGGCTATTGGTACATGTTCGCCTATACCAACTCGGGCTATGCCGGGCAGGCGAAGGGCGTGTGCCTGTTCCGCAGCAGCAACCCCGCGGACCGGACGAGCTGGCGGGCGTGGAATGGCAGCACGACCACGCCGGGCTTCACCCAGGCGATGGGCAATCCCTACACCACCACCAACTCGACTTGCGCGGTGGTGCAGCCATCGCTGTTCAACACCTATGTCCGCAGCGTCGTGTGGCACAAGCCGTCGCGTCACTATATCGCGATCTACCGCGTCGGCGCCACCGGAGTCTATTGGGCGACCTCGCCCGACATGCTCAACTGGACTCAGGGCGGGGAGTTGCTCGCTTCGGACAGCGACGCCGCGAGCTATCCGGTGCTGATCGATTTCGACGGGGGCGATTATGGCGACAGCAATTTCGACCGCGCCTATGACAACGGCAAGCTCTATCTCTTCTATCGCAAGAAGGTCTCGGGCGCCGTCCGCATCACGCGCCGGCTGGTCGATGTGACCAACTATCCCGCCGACCCGCCCGGCTCGAGCAATCCGGGCTGACCGGGGATAACCAAACGCCCGCGCCCTCGGTGGCGCGGGCGTTTGCGATAGAGCAGGTCGAGCGGCACCGCTTCCGCCATGGCGCGATATCCGGCCGGGCCGGGATGCAGCCGATCGCCGCTGTCATAGGCCGGTCGCAGGGCCAGCGGATCGGCGGGATCGGCGCCGATCCGGTCGAAGTCGATCACTGCGTCGTAAAGCGGGCTCGTGCGGATGAAGCGGTTGAGCGCGGCGCGCACGCTTTCCCGTTCCGGTGTGAATCCCTGACGGCGCGTGGGCAACAAGGTTGCGCCGACCACGCTCAGACCGCGCAACCGGGCCCGGAGCGCAAGCTGCGCGTGCGCCTGGATCAGCGCCGCCGCGGCGATCGGCGTGCCGTAGATGTCGTTGATCCCTTCGAACAGCACGAGCGTGTGGACGCCGGGCAGCGCGGCGATGTCGCGATCGAAGCGCGCGAGCGCGTTCGCGCCTGCACCCGGGCGCTGCGCGGTGATCCGATTGCCCGAAATGCCGAGATTGGCGAGGCCCAATGGCAGGATACCGGGCGTTGCCGCCACGCGCCGTGCCAGGAAATCGACCCAGCCCTGATAGCCGCCGCGCGGTTCCGCGCCGCTATCGGTGATCGAATCGCCGAGAAAAGCGACGGTGCCGGCGTTGGGTGTATCCTCCCCGATCAGTGCATCGACGAAGAACCAATGCGGCGCGCGCATCGGGAATGCCCCCGCATCTTCCGTGGCGCCGAAATCCCCCGGCGCGGAAAGCCAGGACCAATCCTTCGGACGCAAATGGCCAGTGACCGCCGATGGCCTGCCGCGCACCGCAAGGCTGGCCAGAAGGTCGGCTCCGGCGGCGATCGGAAGCGCAACCTGATCGCTTATCACGCTCGCTCCCGCCGGAATCGAGATCGAACGCTGGCCCCCGAACGCAAGTTCGCGGTTCGTCCCTCGCCGCACCGCGGCGCCCGCGTCTCTCAGCCCGAGATGCGCCGACGCGATCTCCAGCGGTTGGGTGCCGAAGGCATTGCTGATCCTGATGCGCAGCACCGGCGCGCCGGCGGTGGCGCGCAGCGCGAGCCGCACCGTCTGGTCGGCGACCGCATAGTCGAGCCGATCGATCGCTGCCGCCCACAGCGTAAAGGGTGCCGATCCGGACGTCGCGGACGTGCCCGCCGCGGCCGCCACGGGCATGGCGGCCGCGCCGAACAGCAGCGACCGCCGGTCGATCATTGCGGCGGCTCGCCAACTGCCTGCCAGGCAGCGACGACTGCCCGGGCGCGCTTCGAGGTCTCGGTGACCGCCACGTCCACGCCCGTCCCGGAGCCGATTACTGCACGATCCCCGAATGCGCCGGCCAGCGCGGCGATGCTCGTAAAGGGGTCGGGCGAGTTGAGCGGGACTTCGATCATGGTGAAGCCCGCGTCGAGCAGCGCCGCGCCCGTCTCCACCGCTGCATCCGGCGCGATTCCGCGCAGGATCGGAATCAGCGGCAGCCGCGCGCTTGCCTGTTCGAACGCTGGTGTCATCGCCGCGTAATCCCCGCCCCGCCATCGATGCCGACCACGGTACCCGTGATCCAGGCGGCGGCATCGGAGGACAGGAACAGGATGAGATCGGCCACCTCCTCCGCTGTGCCGAGACGGCCCAGCGGATGCCGGCGCACGTTCGCGGCTCGCGCCGCGGCGGGATCGGGCGCGCGATCGAACGAGGCGCGCAACATCGGCGTGTCGATCGATGCCGGCGCCACGCCGTTGGCACGAACGCCGCTCTCGCCGACTTCGAGCGCAAAGGTCTTGAGGAAGGTCTCGAGCGCCCCCTTGGAGGCGGCATAGGCGGCGAGGCCGGGTGCGCCCATCCGCGCATTGATGGAGGAGACGAACGTGAACACGCCCTTCCCCGCCCGCTGCATGTCCGGCGCGAACGCCTGGACCAGGCGGAGCGCACCGCCGACATTGACGTCGTAGACGCGCAGGAAAGCGGCCGGCGAGGACTGCAGCGTGCCCGCAAACTCGGTCGTGGCGGCGGCATGGACGACGATCGTCGGCGCGCCGAGCCGGCCGCGGACCGCATCGGCGGCAGCTGCGACGGCGGCATCGTCCGACAGGTCGCACGCGACTGCCGCATCGCCGATGTCGGGGGCCTGCAAATCCAGCGCTGCGACACGCGCGCCTGCAGCCGCGAACCGCGCGCAAACGGCGGCGCCGATCCCGCCTGCGGCCCCGGTCACCACCGCAATCTCGCCGTCAAGCCGCATCGATATCCTCCCAACCCAGCGCACCGCCCCAGGCCACGTCGCGCACGGGCCGATCGCCGGCGGCGAACAACGTGGCCTCGATCCGCGTCGCCCGGCGCTCGCCCGGGCCGAGCGTGATCGCTGTCCCGCGCGCCGCGGCCTCCGCTACCGAAGGCAGATCGCAGCAGGGTTCGAGCGCCAGCATCGTCCGCGCGCCATACCAGGGATAATCGTCGCCGGAAGCTGCGCATTCTCGAGGCTGACGCAGCGATGGCCGCGCCAAACGAACGCGCGCAGCCGGGCGCCGTGGTTGCGGTGGGGACCGATCATTGGCCCGGCCCCACCGGCTTGCCCGCGGTCGCGCGGGCCACCAGCCAGCCGACCGGATGCAGCGTCGCCATCACGAGGAAGACGGTGCCATAGTCACGCGTCGCGGCGAAGGCACCGACGAGCTGGGTCGAGATGATCCCGCCGATCCCGCTGCCCGCCGCGATGAATCCGAAGATCGTCGCCACCCGCGCCTGCGGGAAGCGATCCACGGCGAGCGTCGTGAGATTGCCAAGGAACATCATGTGCGACAGCGCGACGAGCGCGGCGAGTGCATAGGTGACCGGAAGCGAAGGCTGCAGCGCGATCAGCGCCCCCAGCGGCGCGAGGCAGGCGCCCATCCCCATCACCTTGAGGCGCGACGCGATCGGCGCGGCGCCACGGCGAACGAAACGGCCCGACAGCAGCCCGCCGCCCACGCTCCCGATATCCGCGGCAAGATAGACGAGCCACGCCGTCGCCGCGATCGTGACCAGCGGCAGGTCCCGCGCATCGCCCAGATACTTGGGAAACCAGAACAGGTAGAAATACCAGACCGGATCGGTGATCGTCCGCGCCAGCGCGAGGCCCCAGACCGACTTGTCGCGGAGAATGACCCCAATTGACGGTTTCTCCGCCGCCGCGCCGGCAGGCGATTGGCTCGGCTGGCCGTGGCGGAGCGCAAGCCATGCCGCCATCCACGCAAAGCCGAGCGCGCCGGTCACCACGAACGCCGCGCGCCAGCCATAGGTCAGCGCGAGCCAGCCGATCAGCGGCGGCGCGATCGTCGCACCGACCATCGCCCCCGCAGTATAGACGCCGACTGCGAACCCGCGTTCGTGCGGCGCATAATGTTCGGAGACTGCCTTGGGCGCCGCGACATAGTTGCCCGCCTCGCCAAGCCCGAGCGCGAAACGTGCCGCACCGAGCTGGCCGGCGCTGTGGACCAACCCTGTCACCATATTGGCGATCGACCACCAACCGACGAACAGCGCCAGCGCAAGCTTCGAGCCGAGCCGGTCGGTGATCCAGCCGACGACGAAATAGGCGAGCGTATAGGCGATCAGGAAGAGCTGGACGACATGGGCGTAGCCGATGTCGTCGATCGCTAAGTCCCTCTGGATCGTGGTCGCGAGGATCGAAAGCGTCTGACGGTCGACATAGTTGAGCACCGTCGAGAAAAAGAGCAGCGCGAGGATCGCCCAGCGCACCTTCGAGCGCGGCATGACGGGCGCGGTCATGCGGCCACCCGATGCGCCTGCCCTGCGAGCGCGGAAAGCCCCTTCAGGCTCGCGGCATGACCGTCTGCCGTCTCATGGCCGATCCCGAGCTGATCGAGCACCGCGGCGTACAACGCCGAAAGCGCCGGCGCACCGACCAGGGTGACATGGTCGACCGGCTCGCCCGCTGCGCGGAGCGCTGCGACCGCGTCGCGCACCTCGCAGCCGATCAGCAGTCCAGAGAGATAGGGCCGCGCCGCCTCCGCCGACAGCCTGCCGGTCACCAGCAGGCTGCGCGCCGAGAACACGGCATGTTCGAACGCCAGCCGCGTGTCCGCGACTGCGGTCGTCATGCCGCGGATGAACGCCGGATCGCGCGCGGCGATCGTAGCGGACTCGGCCGGCGCCATGCCCCGCCCCACCAGGCTGTGTGCCACGAGTATCTCGAACATCTCGCCCGTCATGCTGGTGAAGAAGCTCGTCACACGACCGCCGGATACGCTGCACCATTTCGCGTGCGTCCCGGGCAGGCAGAGAGTCCGGCGATCGTCGCCGGCTGCCGCCGCGAGCCAGCCGAACACTTGTGCCTCCTCGCCACGCATCACATCGGGCAGGCCGAAGATGTTGGAGCACGACAGCCCTGGCACGATCGCCACGGATATCCCCCGCACTTCGAACCGCGTCATTCGGGCCGCAAGATCGTCGATGCCGCCGGGACATGGCGCATAGGGACAGTCGACCCAGCCGACATTGGACCCGACCATCCCGGCGAGAACGACGGGAAGCGCCCCCTCGCGTGCGATCCAGCCACTCGCCACGTCGAAGAATGCAGCCTCGGGATCGTCGCAGAACTTGATGCCGGGGCCGTTGGCCGTCTCTACCACGCGCGGCGGATCGCCCGGCTCGCATAGGTGGAGCCGCATGACGCTCGAGCCCCAGTCGCCCGCGATGAACCGTCCACTCGCCACGCATACCTCCCCACACACCGCCCCTCAAGCCAAGCGTCCGGTCAAAATGTTGCGATTTTAGCGACAAGTCAACCGTGAGCTGCCATAGCCGATTGCACTCGGCAGGCGCTTGGATCATGTCTGCCCCGCGAGCGACAATCATAAGGATGCGCCTAGGTGCGGCCCAAACCCAACGCCCAGCCCAACCAGAGCCTCATCGACGGCATAGCCACGCTTCAGGCGCTGGCGGTCTCGCCGGAGCCGATCGGCAACCGCGAACTGGCGCGCAAGCTCGGCTTCAATCCGACCAGGGTCAACCGGCTGCTCAAGACGCTCGCCTATCTGGGCATTGCGCGGCAGACCGCCAATCGCAAATACACCGCGGGCCCCGGTATGCACGTGCTTGCCGCGCAGAGCCTCTTCGCGTCGCGCTTCGTACGTAATGCGATGCCGGCGCTCGAGGACCTGCGCCGCTTCGGGCTCACGATCGCCATGGGCGTGTTGTGGAATCACGACGTCAGCTATCTCTTCCACGCCCCGCCGGGCATGGAAATGGCACAGGCCCTGGGCCGCATCGGCCTGCTTCCCGCGAGCGAGAACGGAATCGGCATCGCGCTGCTCGCGGAGTTCGACGACGCGCATGTGGTCGAGCTCTATGAAGGCGAGGACGTGCCCGGCTATCCCGGCGGAGTGGAGGGCCTCCTCAAGACGCTCTCCGAGACGCGCACTCAGGGCTATGCGCGCGTCCGCGTCGGGGAGAACCAGGATCGGCACACCATCGCCATTGGCGTCTCCGATCCCGCCTTCGCGGCGATCGGGATGTCGGGCTGGATCCCGGAGGAAGCCACGCCGGAAATCGTTGCTGCGCTGCGCGACGCGGCGGCAAGGATCGGCGAATAATGCCCCACTGTTGCAGTGATTGAAACATTTTAATTGCTAACTTAGCAATGATATGATTGGAACATCCCTGCGCCGGGGAGGCGCGCGTTCAAGAGGGATGAACATGTCGACGATCAGCGGTGCCTTTCCTGTCCTTCCGACCATCTTCACCTCCGAAGGTGCGGTCGACGAGGCGGGAATCCGCGCGGTGGCTGACTGGGCGATCGGCTGCGGCGTCGACGGCGTCGTGTTCCCTGGCCTCGCCAGCGAATATGATCATCTGACGCTCGACGAGCGCCTCCATCTGATCGCGCTGATCGGCGAGCGCGTCGCGGACCACGCCGCCTTCGTCTGCGGCGCCGGCGGCAAGACCGATGCCGAGAGCGAGGCAGTGATCGTCGCGGCGGCGCGCGCGGGTGCAAGCGCCGCGATGGTGGTGACCCCGAGTCGCTATGTCGGCGACATGGAAGGCCTCGCAGGCTTCTACCGCCGGCTCTCGGCGGCGGCAGACCTGCCGATCATGCTCCAGAACGCTCCCGCCCCGATGGGCCTCGGTCTCTCGCCCGCGGAAGTGCTCGACATCGTCCGCGCGGCGCCGGGCATCCGCTATGTCAAGGAGGAGACCGCACCCTGCGGCCAGCGCATCACCGCGCTGCGCGAGCAAGGCGAGGCGCTGCTCGACGGCGTGTTCGGCGGCGCCGGCGGACGCCATATCACCGACGAGCTCGCACGCGGCGCGATCGGCACCATGCCCGCGGTCGAGATCGTCGATCTCCACGTCCAGCTCGTCGCGGCGCATCGCGCGGGCGATTGGGCACGGGTGCGCTGGCTGTTCGAACGCACGCTGCCGCTGCTCAACATGCAGGCAATCTACCGCTGGCGCCTCACCAAGGAAGTGCTTCGCCGCCGCGGGCTGATCGCAAGCACGTTCGTGCGTGCGCCTGGTCCCGCGCTCGACCGACACGATCTGCGCGAGCTCGACGAGCTGCTCGATAGCTTGTCGGACCTGTTGACGCCGGTGGAAGCGGGCGCCCAACGTCTGGCGGGCTAACGGAGGCATCCAGATGGACGACCGGATCGAACGCATCGAGGCCTTTGTGGTCACCATCCCGCGCGAGACGCCCTATCTCGGGCCGCTCGGCGCAGGCGAGGCAGTTAATTCGCGCGGCTATTTCGTCCGGAAGTCGAATCGCACAATCTATCCGACCCAGGATCGCTCGGTGGTCGTTCGCGTCACCACGCGGGATGGGATCGTCGGCTGGGGCGAGACCTATGGCCTCACCGCCCCACAGGTGATCGGCACCTTCATCGACGATCTGATCGCGCCGTTCGTCACCGGGCGTGACCCGTTCGACGTCGCGGTGCTGTGGGAAGACCTTTACGACATCCTGCGCGTGCGCGGTTATGGCGGGGGATTCTACCTCGACGCGGTGGCCGCGGTGGATATCGCGCTGTGGGACATTTGCGGCCGCATCACCGGGCTGCCGATCCGCAAGCTGCTCGGCGGCGAGCGACGTCGGGCAATTCCGGCCTATATCTCCGGGCTCCCCTGCGCGACGCTTGGCGAGCGCGTGGCGCTGGCGAAAAGCTTCGCCGATCAAGGCTTCACCGCGTTCAAGATCGCCGCGGCGGTGAGCTGGGACGGGCTCGACCGCGAACTCGCCGCGCTGCGCGAGGCGCTGGGCGCCGAGGCCCGGCTGATGGTCGATTTCCACTGGATGCACAATCGCGGCGACGCTGCCCAGCTGATCCGCCGGCTCGAACGGCATGACCTTGCCTTCGCTGAGGCACCGTTGAAGACCGAGGATGTGGCGGGGCTCACCCATGTCGCGCGTTCGGTCACGACACCGATCGCGGCGGGCGAGGAATGGCGGACGGTCTACGACGCCGAGCCGCGATTGACGGCCGGCGCGGTCGCGATCGTCCAACCCGAGATGGGGCATACCGGCATCACCCAGTTCATGCGCATCGCCCAGCTCGCCGGCGCGCACCACATCCCCACCATTCCGCACGCGACGATCGGCACCGGCATCTTCCTCGCCGCCAGTCTCCAGGCCTCGGCGGCGATCCTCGACCTGCCGATGCACGAATATCAGCATTCGATCTTCGACCGGAACGCCGCGTTGCTCGATGGCACGCTGACATGCGAAGCGGGTGCGTATCGATTGCCTGAAGGGCCGGGGCTGGGTGTGACACCGGGCGAAGCCTTCTGGCGCTACGCCGAGGCGATTTGATTCCAACCGTCACCCCGGCCTTGTGCCGGGGTGACGAAAAAGGAAGGACCAAATCCAAATGCCGATCCGCTCGGGTCGTGCTCGATTGGAGCGAGGTCGTGACGGCAGCTAACGTCCCGCCTGCCCCAGCGCACCGCGGCTCGTCTTGCGGCTGCCGTCGATGCCTTCGGCCGAAAACTCGAAGTCGAAGCCCCGGTTGCCCAGCCCTTCCACCGTGAACTCGAACGGATAAGCGGTATCGGTCAGCTGCTGGCGCTTGCCGCCGGCATCGCGGTACGAGAGCGTGACGCTGCGCACCTTGCTGTCGTCGTCGCGGCAATAGACGAACGCGCGTCGGCCGAGGGCACCGAAGCCGAGCAGCGCGCCACGCGCGTCACATGCGGCGAGCGCGACATGATCGTTGGGGATGCGCTCCGCCTTGGCGAGCAGCGTCTTCTGGAAGGCGACCCTGGGCTGCGCGCCCTCGATCTTCAGGGCGGCGATCCCGCCCGCGGGAACCACGACCTCCAAGCCGTCCCCGCTTGATACTGCTTCCCCCGCGGGCGAAAGCTTCACCACCTTGCCCGCCGCCGATACGCGCGCGGGATCGAGCGTGAGGCGGCTGCGCACCGGCTGCTGCGATTGGTTGGCGAAGGCGAGGTAGAGCGCGCCGTCGCGATAGCCGGCGACGTAATTGAGCTCCACTGACTCTGCGCGGACCAGTCCCTTGGGCATCCACAGTTGCACGCCGGTGTCGCCGTAGAAGCGGCCCGGGCGGTGTCCGTAGAAGCGGTTCTGCAGATAGGCATAGCCCTCGATATACTCGGCCGGAAAATCGATCTGCCCGCCCGAGCGGACGTGCGCGTCGCTCACCAGATAGTCCAGCAGCATCGTCGCCATCGGCCAGATATGGTTGTAGTGGAACGAGTTGACGCTCAGTTCCTCGTGGCGGTGCAGCGGATAGTCGGCGCGCTCGTAGATGTTCGTGCGCGCGGTATTGATGTGATAGCCGGGAAAGCTGCGGTAGCGACCGATCGTCGCCGCCTTCGCCACCTGCTGAAGGAAGACATCGCCGGTCTCGGCGCCGATGCGCAGCATCCACGGCGCATAATTGGCCATGAAGATGCCGCGATGCCCACTCGCCGTGCCCGAGGATTCGGGGGTCAGCCCGATCTCCGACAGGCGCCAGGCGGGCACCTGCTCCTCGGGCGCCGTCATCGGCTTGAATCCTTTGGACTTGAGGTACCAATAAACCGGCGCCTTGCCGCCCGGATTGACCGTGACGTGCGCGTCGGGGATCCGCGGCGCCACCCAGGTGAACATGGTATAGCGGCGCGCAGCGATGTGCGCGGCGTCGAGATAGCGCCGCTCCTTGGTCACCTCATACAGCCGGAAGAGGTTGATGAAGTCCGGCACGAAGCCGGTCCAGAAGAACTGCGCCGAACCGTCGAACGACTTGGAAAGCGTGTCGCCTCGTTCCTTGAGATAGGCGTCGGCACCGGCGGTCGCGGCATCGAGATAGCGTTTCTCGTCAGTGGCGAGATACAGGCTGAGCGCATTCTGCCAGCGGTCGCCCTGCTCGGCCACGTCGAGGTTGCGCACGCGCGTCTGACCATAGGCTTCGCGCGCGAGATCGAGGAATAGCGGATTGGCGCGGCCGAAGATGTTGTACAGCGCGGTAAGTTCCGAGAGCGGCGCCGCGGGGCCCTTGAGCGCGCGCGACGGGTCCTGGATCTTCTGCTTGGGATCGAGGCTGAACAGGAATTTCTCGCGCGAGAGCTGATACTCGATCACCGGCGCCGCGCGCCCCTCGAACAGCTCGGGACGATCCGCGACCAGCGCCAGTTCGAGCGGATTGAGGCTGCTGACGTTCTTCACCGCGCCGGGCACGTCGGTCGAATAGGACGGCCCCTTCAGCTCCGCGATCCAGTTGGCATATTCGGTGAGCGAATAGTCGACGATATTGTCGAACGCGGTGTTGAGCGACGCGATCGAATTGTGGCGATAGTCGCGGAAGCCGTAGATATCGCGGGCGAGCTTCTCATAGGTTTGGGTGATGTCGTTCGCGCGCTCGGCGACGGTGTAGAAGCTGAAGCTGGTCGTCTCGCCCGGCTTGAGCTGCGATCCTGCCCCGCCGAGCACCGGCGCGAAGATCGTCGGCTGGGCGCGTCCGTCCTCGCCGCGCACCGCGATGCCGAAACGGCTGTTGTCGGCGAGCGGCAACGGCTGGAATGGGAACTCCTCGGCCGCGGCCAGTGCGCCATAGACGCGATCGCCCTTGCGGACGAGCGCGGTCGGCAGTGTCGCCTGATAGGCGAGCGTCAGATAGCTGTTCGCGGGCATCCGGCGTTCCTGCCAGATCAGCGACTGCCAAACCTCGTCGGCGTCGGCGGCATCATGCGCCGGTGCACCGACATAGCCGACCGAGAAATAGCCCGGTTTCTTCGCCTTCAACCGGTAGCAGATCAGCGGATATGGCTTGTTCCTGGTGACCACCTCCGCCTCGAGCGCGAACCGGGAGTCCTCCGGGAAGGTCAGCGTCCAGCCTTGCGCGGTCCGCGCGAAGTTGCTGGGCCTGAGGCGGATCTGTTCGCCGCTGTTGAAGTAATTCGCCGTGCGCGCTTCCGCCGAGGCGTTGAGGATGCGATCGTCGAAACCGTCGCCCTGCGTGGCAGCGGCGCGCTTCACGCCGGCCAGGTCGGCGCGTGCCGGATCCTGCGCGAGCCAGGTGGCGACATTGTAAGGCGTTCGGGGAATCCCTGCCGGACGCAGGGCCATCCTGGGATCGGTTGCACGATAGAGCACGACGAACTCGAGCCCGAACTCGCCGAGCGGTGGTGCTTCCTGCGCGGCTTCGGGATTTGGGCTCGCATGGACCGAGGCAGACAGGTGGAACATCGACACCGCGGCCACGCCAGCCGCCAGCAGTCCCAGAGTACGCAGCATCACTTGCAATCCTCGGAAAAACGCCGCGGCACCACGAAGCACCGCGGTAAAAGGGATTTCACTTGCCGAAGCGGACACGCACGCCGGCGGTGAACGTGCGCCCGCTGAGCCGGTAGGTCTGCGTCGCCTCCTCGAACACGCTGTAGCGGCGGTTTGGCGTGTTGGTGAGATTGGTCGCCTCGAGATAGAATCTCACGTTCTTGTCGAGGTCGAAGTTCATCGACGCCGACAGGCTGTCATAGGCGCGATAATAGCTGCCGCTGCCGCCGGACGAGATGCTGGAGAGATATTTGCTCCGCCAATTCCAGGCGAGGCGCACCCCGATTGGCCCCTTCTCGTAATAGCCGACCAGGTTGACGTTGTACTTCGACAGCCCCTGCAGCGGCAGGTCTTCGCCGGTGCGCACGTCGAGGATACCGGTGCTGCTGTCGACATAGGTGAAGGTGGCATTGACCCCGAACCCGCCGAGAAGACCGGGCAGGAAGCTCAACGGCTGGCTCATCTGGGCCTCGAGGCCCTTGATCTTGCCCCCCTGTCCATTGACCGTCCGCGTGACCGCGAACAGACCGTCCGGGTTGTTCACCGGATCCGGCGTGAAGCCCGGAATCTCCTCGAAGAAGACGCGCCGGTAGAGGAACGTCTCGACATCCTTGTAGAACAGCGCGAGCGAGTAGATCGCGCCCTTCGTCGGATAGAATTCGAGCGACGCGTCGAGCGAGTTGACACGGAACGGATCGAGCGCGGGATTGCCGACCGTGGCGACGCCCGAGGATTCCACGACCGAGAAGGATGGCGTCAGGTCGGTGGTATCGGCGCGCGCCATGCTGCGCGCCGCGCCCAGGCGGAGCAGCGTCCGCGGCGCGATCTCGAACCGCAGCGACGCGCTCGGCAGCCAATCGTCATAGCGCACGAACTGGTTGTTGGGCCGTACCGTGTCCGGGTCATAGCGGACGCCGGCCCAGCCGAATGCATCGACCTTGTTGCGCACATAGCGAAGGCCGACATTGCCCGAGAAGGGAATCCCGAACAGCGACGAGCGGAAGTCCGCCTGGCCATAGGCAGCATAGGTGGTCTCGACGAGCCGATAGGACGAAGTCGGATCGAACTCCTCGGGCGCACATGTCGGGACGATCGCCTCGCATACATAGTCCGATGTGCCGAGCGGAACGCCGATCATGTAGGCGCGCGGAAAATTCCCCTCCACGCCGTCGAGGAAATCGGGATACTCCGCGACGCGCCAGTTGCCCGGGAAGTTGGTCACCGGCGCCGAGGTGCCCGAGAAGACGACCTGATTGCGATAAGTGCCCCGATCGGAATTCACCCGGTTGTAGCGCACGCCGAACTTCAGGTTGCGCAGGAAGCCGTCCAGCTCCTGGACGAGGTCGAGCTTCCCCGACACTTCCTTCGAGGCATAGTCGAAGAAATTGTCGAACGAGGTGTTGAACACGAAGTTCGCCGGATTGGTGAGGTCGAGCCCGTTGGGAAAGGTGACCGCAGGCACCAGCGCGTCGCGGAAGTCGAATGCGACGACCTGCTGCGTGCGCGTCTTGGTGCTCAGATAGGATTGGGTATAGTCTTGGTGCGCCTCGGAATAGGCGAACTCGCCCGAGACGGTCAGCCGGTCGGTCACGTCCCAGCTAGCGCCCACCGCGCCCGAATAGATATTCGTGGGAAGCTGGATGACCTCTCCGTTCCCTTGCACGTTGGTGGCGCGAAAGGTGCCGGCGATCAGGTTCTCGTTCTCGTCGACCGTGAGCTGGGTATAGGCGCTGCCGGTCGGCGATAGCGGGATCGACAGCCAGTTGCGCTCGCGTTCGGTGTTGGCGCGCGCGTACAGGAAGTCGAAATAGCCGCGGAAGCGCGACGACGGGGTCCAGTTGACGCTCGCCACCAGGCCCAGCTTCTCGCGCTCCTCCTCGAGCACCTGGAAGCGCAGATCGTTGATCCAGTGGACCGGCGATCCATCACCGTTCGGATCGAGTGGGATGCCCGCCGGGTTATTGTTGAAGCGGCTGTCGAACGGCCGGAAGCCCGAGGCGCTGTCGAACGAATCCGTGCGGATGTTGAGCCGCTGGTAGTTGATGCCCAGTGACACGCCGAGCGTGCCGTCGAACAGCGATTTGGAGATCAGCGCCGTGCCGCGTCCGGAGAGCTTGCCCGACTTGTCCTTGTACACCCCCTCGACCGAGGCGCCGAAGAAGAACGGCCGGCTCGCCGAGGGCCGGCGCGTCATGATGTTGACGGTGCCGCCGATCGAGCCCTCGATGTTCGATACCGCGGGCGACTTGGTTACGTCCATCCGCCCGACGAGTTCGGACGGGATCAGCGTCAGCACGCTATAGGCGCCCTCGTCCGGGCCGTCGGCGCCGCGGCCATAGGGGCTGACGAGCGTGCGGCCATTGAATTCGAGCCGGTTCTGGCGAAGACCGCGGATCGATATTTCCTTGGCCTCGTCGATCCCCTGCTCGACCTGCACGCCGGAAACACGCGAGAGCGATTCGGCGACATTGCGGTCGGGCAACTTGCCGATGTCCTCGGCAACGATCGAGTCGACGATCTGGTCGGAATTGCGCTTGATGTCGATGCTCTGGGCCAGGCTCTCGCGGATCCCGGTGACGATGATATCCTGCTCTGCGCCTTCGCCCCCGGCCTGCGCGGTCGATTCGCCGGTCTGGGGAGCGGCCTGCGCGTAGCACAGGGTCGAGGTAGAGCTCAGCGCTAGCCCCAGGACACCCAACGCAATTACGCGGCTCATCGCCATTCCAGCCTCCCCGATCGCGGCAGTTCACCTGCCAGTTGGAACGGCATAATGTTGCTAATTTAGCTATCTGTCAATCGAGCCCGGCTATGGAATTCACACCACCTCCCTTTCAAGAAGTGTCTTTACCCGAGCACTGGATCGCCGATGGCAGGTGCGAAACGCAGCTAGCGTCAAAGCACATTATTGTGACTACTATAGCATTTTATGATTAGGATCGAGTAGGCGACCCATCTCTGCGGAGGGGAAGTTGATGTCGCGCCGTTTCAGGATAGGCTGCCATCCAGTTCGCTTGCTCGAAAGGTAGCCCTGTGTCCCATACGGTGTTCCTTAACGCGTCGTCCCAAGCTCGAATGCCGAATGGACATGCCGGCGAGTGGCAACGCTTCTGGGACAGTGAAGGGGAAGAGCTGGAGGCGAGGTACGGCATTCCCATTTTCTGGTGGTGCCTGTTCGGCAGCAGCGACTTGAAGAGCGCGCGGCTGATCGACGACGAAGATATCGGCCCGGACGCGCGCGATGAGCTTCACGATGAAATCGGCGAAGACGCAACTTACCCCTACCTGGTCACCAGCCAGAAAATGGGATTACAGCGTCTTGATCAACGCAGGGCTCATATTCTGGCCGCGATCGGCAACGAGCACGCGGCGGCTTATGATGCGTTTGGCCGCCTGATTGAACGGCATTTTGCGCCCTTCATACTCCTGCGGACCTCGGATCTGCCTGACATTGTCGACGCAAAACCTTGGCTCGCTGCAATCGCGGCAGAACTGGATGGTCTCGATGCGGGAGCTCCGATGGGGCCCGAGCTCAAGGGCATGGCCGACGAGATACGGCGCGGTCGGCCGGCGGATGCGATCTGGAGGCTCAGCGGCTCGGGAGATTCGGATGTTTGGCCCACGCCGGAGCTCATCCCTGCCTCCGGGCCATCGGCTGCCTCAGGGTCGTCCCCTCCGCGCCGTGGCCGTATCATCGGAATCATCGTCGAATGGCTTCCGGGGGTCGTCACCGCGGGCGTGGGCATCGGCGTCTTTCTCTGGACCTCTTCAGTTATCGCAGGGGGGCTCGCGTTCGCCGCGTGCGCCGCTGTCATGGTGTGGCTGCTCGTGCGTCGGGAACGCTGAACGGGTCGGCAGCCATTGAAATCGAAGGCGAAAGCGCGCGGCCATGCGTTCGGTGCCTTGCGAACCTAGGTTCAGTTTCGAGGAGGTCTAATTGGCCTAGACTCGAACTCGATCAGGGACGCCATTTCGGCCGGGTGCAATTCTGAACATCATTCGTTCAACTTCGCGAAGAAGAAAGGTTCACAGCGCATCCGATCCGATAATTTAGAGGCTTGGAGGGTATATGACTAAGCACCGCATCTATTCAGTAAGCATGGCGAGTGTCTATCCACACTATCTTGCCAAAGCAGGGAAAAAAGGACGCACGAAAGCGGAAGTCGATGAAATCATCTGTTGGTTGACCGGATACAGCCAAGAGGCTTTGGAGGATCAGTTGGCGAAGAAAACAAATCTTGAGGATTTCTTTGCGCAGGCTCCTAAAATGAATTCATCGCGATCGTTGATTACAGGAACGATTTGCGGCGTCCGCGTGGAAGACGTCCAAGAACCCACCATGCGGGAAATCCGCTACCTCGACAAACTGATCGACGAACTCGCCAAGGGGAGAGCAATGGAGAAAATCCTGCGAAAATAGGCCAAACGGATTCCGGGCGTCCGCCCGTCCGCAAACGACCGCGTCAGGTCGCGCCGCGGACGTGAGCGCGCACGCCGCGGTGCATCGGTAGCGCATTTTCAAACAGGCTCTCACGCATCGGTTGCGACGGTTTCTTGACCGGGCTCATCGATGGTTATCTCGCCGAGCCAATCGCAAAGACACATCGAGCCGGCGCACAAGGCCGGCATACCGTCGAGCAGCACGGTCGGCGCGCCGGGGAACCAGGGCGAGGTAGTAACCGGAACGCATGGCATTGGCGTCAGCACGCCGAGCGCCGCCGCGGTTGCCGCTGCGACCTCGGGATTGGCGAGGCTGGTGCACATCACGAACGAGGGGATATTCTCGAGCGGAACGAAATCCATGATCGTCGCTGCCGGCATCGCGTCCTCGAACACTGGCGTCTCGGGTGGCACAATCATCGGCATCGGCGCCGTACCGAAACTACACGAAAGCACCGCGCCGAGACTCACCAGCTGCGGCATTGCCCTCTCAGCTGCTGACGATGCCGGAGAGTGACATCGGATCGCCGGGACTGAGGATCTGGGTCTCCGGCCCGGCCTTGGTCGGCCAGGTCACCATTGCCGGACTGCCGGCGCTGTTGTGCAGATTATTGAGCGTCACGCTCGGTGTCTGGCCCGAGTCCCAGCTGATCGGGATTGCGATCGATCCATTGAATTGGCCGCCGACCGCGGTCGAGATCACGATCTGTGCGGCCACCACGGTGATATTGGTCAGCGCGGAAGCCATCGCGACGGTAACGCCGGAATTGGCGCCAGGCGCGACCTGGCAATCGGTCAGCACCACCTCCACGCCCGGGCTCGTCGCGCTGCCACCTGCAAAGTTGATCGTGATCAACGCGCTCATACGTCTTCTCCGCGTGAGGAAAGAGGGCCACCGCGCAATGCGGCGGCCCTACCCGTTCAACCGGTGAAATCGGTCAGCGTGAGCTCGTTGCCTGGTGAAAGCGGTTCCTGCTTGGGACCGCTCGTGGATGGCCAATTCGCCTGCGCCGTGCCGGAGAAATTGCTTACGGTAATCGTAGGATTGCCGTGGCCACCCGATGAGATCGGGATAGTGACACTACCGCTGACCGGAGTGCCGGTCGATCCGTTGTAGAAGCTGATTCCTCCGCTCGAGACGCTGAATTCACTGAACGAAAACGTTCCGTTCATGCCCAAGGCATTGTTGATATCGAGTGCGACCTTCCCGCCATTGCCGACCTTGATCGTCGCATTATTATCAGTGAAGGTATCGCCTTGGGAGTATGTTACTGTGACAATTGCAGTCATCTCTTCTCTCCTTCCACTTTGATCATTGATGATGACTAAGGTGCGTTTCGCTCTTTCGCGCCCTGCGCTGGAGTCGGCGTCCCCTCGGGAGCGACTTCGGCCGGCTTTCCCGCCGGGACCGCGGCGGGCTTCGCGGATGGCGTTCGTTCGGCAGGCTTCGCCGCCGCAGATTTCCCGGGTTTCTCTGGATCGGGTTCCCGCTGCTCGATTATGCCCTGGCCTAGCGGTAGTGCCCAATAACTCGAGCCAACAATGCGTACTTGCTCCACAACGGTCGCGATTGTGGTCTGGATATTTTCGGGCACCTGCAGCCAGCCGAATATGAAAGGACTGTTGCACCTGATCTGCAGCGTGACCGGCAGGAGTGCCGGCGGACTGACGGCATCGAACTGGATGCGGCGCGGCTGAAGGGACAGATTGCTGACGAGCGCAGGCGAATCCGCGTAACTCGCCCCGAGCTGGATCGTCGGCATCGTCGTCAGCATCACGTTCTCCGCTCCCACCGTAGCAGGAAAATCGATCCTGACTGTTCCCGACGGCAGGTTGTGCAGCACGAAATCGAGTTGGTGCCGCAATATTGGATTGGTATCGGCTACCATTCCCAGCGCCTTTGCGATAATCTCATGGTAAACGAGCCACACCCCCATTTGCCCTCTCTAGACAAATGGGTCATGATGGGAATCGATAGAAATAATGCTATTGACGCATACGGCATACGTCAAGCACAACATTGAAGTTATCTCGTTCGCCTTTCTAGAACAATGAGTCGTTAGCGAATCGTGCCCACGGGGAGAGTCATAAAATGCTCCAGCTGACATATCCCGGCGTATATGTTCAGGAAATCCCGAGTGGGACTCACGCGATTTCTGGAGTTGCCACCTCTACGACCGCATTTGTCGGATATCTGACTCGCGGCCCTATGAACACGCCCGTGCAATGTCTCAATTTTGGAGATTTCCAGCGTGTTTTTGGTGGACTGGATCAAAATAGTACTACGAGTTTTCAGGTGTCGCAATTTTTCCTCAACGGCGGCACCGAGGCATGGGTCAGTCGCCTGTGCGCATCCTCCGCCCCACCGGTGCAGCCGGCGGCGACATTGATCGGCGCCAATCCACCGACAACTCCGACGCCGCCGAGCACTACCCCCACCCAATCGACTGGAATCAACCTGCTTCCCCTTCAGTCGCAGAATCCTGGGACATGGGGGCAGAATATATTCGTCACCGTGGACTACATGACGAACAAACTGAATACGTTCAACCTGACGGCGACCTTGTATTCTACAACGAGCAACAGCAACTCCACCAGTACAAGTTACAGTGTTGCTCAGACTCAAAGCGTCCCCGGGGTCACTCTCGACATCTCTCAAGCAAACTCCATTATCGAGGTGATGCAGTCATCCTCGAACCAATATTCGCAATTGTTGGCGATACCCAGCATAACCGCTGTCCCATCCGTGCTCGTTCCGTTTGCCAGCGGCACCATGCTCACGTTCACACCGCCGAAGTCTGCGATGAGCGGAGTGACCTTCACCATCACGGTCGAGCCACCGCCGGTAGGAGGCAAGCCGGCAACGCCGCTTGTGGCGAAGTTCAGCATGCCCTTTACCGTGGCGACCGTCGCCGATCTGATCGCCGGAATTCAGGGCGCGCTCTCGAATGCGGCCGGCGTCCTCGGGATACCGAGTCTCGCGAGCGCGATCGTGCGCAGCTGCCTCTCGCCTTACCCGCCCGCGGCCGGACAACCGCAAGCCCAACTCGTGCAGGTGTGGTCACCGGATCCGGGCCTCGCGCAATATCTAATCGGCATCTCGTCGAGCCAGTCGTCGCTCTTCTCGACGCTTCAGACCAATTATCAGGCCCAGCAACTCACCTGCAAAAGCCAGAGCAATCCCGATGGACTGATCCCGACCGGGTTCGACGTGGCAGGCAATTCGGTCACGCGGACCGGCATCTATGCGCTCGACGCGATGCAGCTCGTCAACCTGCTGCTCGTCCCGGACATGCCGGCGATGGGTCAATCCGACTATTTGACGGCAGCGACCGCGACGCTCAACTATGCGATCCAGCGCAAGGCGTTCGCTCTCCTGGACATGCCCAACACCGTGCAGTCGCCGTCCGACGCCATCGCCTGGGCGACCGCCAGTCCAGGGACCTTCGGCACCGGCATCATCAGCGCTGCGACCTATTTCCCGCAGGTGCTCGTGCCCAATCCGTTCTCGACGCAACCGTTGCAGATCGGCGGCAGCGGCACGCTCGCAGGCATCTACGCCCTCACCGATCAGACCCGCGGCGTGTGGAAGGCGCCCGCCGGCATCTCGGCGCCGCTCGCCGGCGCGCAGCAGCTCTCCTACGTCATGAACGACCAGGAGAACGGCCAAATCAACCCGCTCGGGATCAATGCGCTGCGCACCTTCCCGATCTACGACAACATCTCCTGGGGTGCGCGTACGCTGGCGGCGGCCAACATTGCCGACGAGGACTGGAAATATGTCCCCGTTCGGCGCCTTGCCCTCTATATCGAGCAGAGCCTGATCCAGGGGCTGCAATGGGTGGTGTTCGAACCCAACGACGAGCGGCTGTGGGCGCAGATCCGGCTGAGCGTCAACAGCTTCCTCCACCCGCTCTACCTGCAAGGGGCCTTTGTCGGCTCGTCGCCATCGCAGGCCTATCAATGCATCTGCGACGCCTCGACCACGACGGTCGAAGACATGGAGAACGGCATCGTCAACATCCTGATCCTGTTCGCGCCGGTGAGGCCGGCTGAATTCGTCGTCATCAGCCTGCAGCAGATGGCCGGACAGTCTTCAAGCTGAGGATAGCCAGCAATGCCGAGCGTTTCCGCATCAAGCCAGCCGCCCGATCCCTATCTCAACTTCAAGTTTCGCCTGAAGTGGAACGGCAAATATGTCGCCGCCGTCAGCAAGTGCAGCCCGCTCAAGCGCAGCACCCAGACGACACCGTTCCGCGAGGGCGGCGATCCGAGCACGTCGCACGTGCTTCCGGGGCAGACCTCCTTCGATCCGATCACGCTCGAGCGCGGCCTGACGCAGGACCTCGAGTTCGAGATCTGGGCCAATCAGGTGTGGAACTTCCGCGGCGGCCCCGGGACCGAGAGCTCGCTCGCCAATTTCAGGCGGAACATCACGCTCGAATTCTACAACGCTGCGGGACAGCTGGTCTATTCGTACAACATCTACAATTGCTGGCCGTCCGAATATGTCGCGCTTCCGGAGCTTGACGCCAGCTCGAACGCCGTCGCGATCCAGACGCTCGTCCTGCAGAACGAGGGCTGGGAACGCGACACGAGCGTCAAGGTGCCGCCACCGCCCAGCTATTGACGGTACCCGTGGCTCCGCGCCCACTGAGCGCCGCCGAACTGCTCGATGCGGTATCGGTATGCCGGGATAAGCCTGCGATCGAGGCGGGCGTGTATTTGGCTGCGCTGAACCTATCCGAGATTTCCTTCGACGCGTGCGAGCGCCTTGCGATCGGTGCGCGCGATTCCGTACTTGCGGGGCTTCATGCAGCGATGTTCGGGCGCCGGCTCGAGCTCGCGGCGACGTGCCCCGACTGCGGAGCGCGACTGGACGTGAGCTTCACCACCGACGCCCTGCAGATCGAATCCGCTGCCGGCACGACGTCGATCGTCGAGATCGGCGGGCAACGCTTCGGAGTACGGCCGGCGAACAGTGTCGACCTGGCGGCCGTCGCCGACATTCCCGATGTGGAGGTTGCGCGCGAGCTGCTCGCGATCCGCTGCCTGATGCCGGCCAAGGGGGAGAGTGCGCCCGCGACACTTTCCGAGATCGACCTCGGTGCCGTGGCCGCGGCGCTCGCGAAGGTAGATCCGGCGAGCGATCCCTATGTCTCGCTCACCTGCTTCGAATGCGAGGCGACATGGGAGGCGCCGATCGATATCGCGCGTATCCTCGCGAGCGAGATCGAGGGCGCGGCTGATGCGCTGATGGACGACATCCACGACCTCGCGCTCGCCTATCATTGGAGCGAGGAGGCGATCCTCGCGCTCGCGCCGGCACGTCGCCGGGCCTACCTCCAGCGGCTGCGGGCATGAGCGACATTCTCTCCCGTCTGGTCGCGCGCGCGCAGGACAGCCCGATCAGCCTCACGCGGCGCGTCCGCTATCGTTTCGCCCCCGTCGACGACCATGCCGAGGCCTGGTCTCCGCATGAGCGAGGCGATGCGCGCCGCGAGGTGCCAGAGACACGGCTCTCAGAGCCGGGTTACGCCCAATTACGCGCCGCCGGTCGCGCGGACGAGCTCAATGCAGAGCCTTTGCGCGCGGAGTCGCATGAGGGTGAGTCCGCCCCCAAGCCGGGCGACTCCGTTTCCGTGACGGGGCACTGGCAGCCGGTCGAGGCGCCCCCTGCGGCACCGTCGGGACGAGAGACCTTCCGCGGTTCGGTGCAGCGAAACCTCGCCGGCGCCAACATCGAAAGATCGCCGCCAGCCGCCCGATCTGCATCGCGTCCCTCCGTCCCAAGCATTGCCGACGCAGAAGCGACGGCTCCGGTCGATACCCGGACGCGGCCGGCGTCCGCGACGCCGGCGAGGGCCATCTCCGAACCGGCAGGCGCAGTGCCCGTCGTACAGCGGCGCGCCGGCCCGGCGTCGACCGATGCGTCGCCCGCGTCCGCCAGTTCGTCTC
Source organism: Sphingomonas astragali (assembly GCF_051400615.1). NCBI lineage: Bacteria > Pseudomonadati > Pseudomonadota > Alphaproteobacteria > Sphingomonadales > Sphingomonadaceae > Sphingomonas > Sphingomonas astragali. The sequence continues at coordinate 114,399 of NZ_JBLFFH010000002.1, read as the reverse complement.
CACCCAGGGCCGCCAGGCCGGCCACGGAAAGCGGCTTCGCTGTGACGACGCGACATGGCGGACCTCTCGGTCCGGAAGCTTCGATAACCGCCACCGTGACCGATGGTCCGCACGCCCGTGTCCCTCATTCCGCCGACCAGGCAAACGCGCCGTTTCAGACCGAGGCCGCCCATGAGAGTCGGCCTTTGTCAAAGGATCGCACAGCGGCCGATGACCGGGCACGACTAGCTGCCGTAGCGGATGCATCGGCATTGGAGGCCGAGTTCGTCTCGCCCGCGACACGCTTGCTCCGCACGCGACGCGCCGCTGAAGAGCGTGAAGAGAGTAGAGCATCGTCCGAGACACGGCATACGGCGGAGCCCTTCGAGACAATCGGGACCGATCGACAGCCTGGCAGGTCGGCCGAGCCCGTGCTCGGCCGGGGGGTATTGCGACAACCTTCGCCGATGGTTCGCGATACCGCTGCCCCCGTCGTTCAACAACGCGAAATCTCCGCGCCCCGGCATCTGTCGCCACCATCGATACGGTCGGATCGAAGTCCCGCGTCCGCCCAGACGGGGCGGATCACCACGTCCTCCTCAGCCAATCAATCACTGCCTTCAGACGGAATCGAACGGTTGGCATCGGTGCGTCCGATGGCGCACGATCGAGCTTCGGATCGTCGCGGATACATTGCCGAGCATCCTGAATCCGCCCCCCCGAATCCGGCCTCGCATTCTCCACCTGTGTCCAAAGGCACTGCCGGCCAAGGAGCCTCCTCTCGCGCGGTCGCATTGCGGCCGATGGCCGGGGATGGAGCCTCCTCTCGCGCGGTCGCATTGCGGCCGATGGCCGGGGATGATGCAGTGTCGTCGCGCGGTTTCCCCGACTCGCGAGGCCGACGCGGCCCGGATGCCGTGTCCGCACCGCCGCAGATGCCGCCGCCGGTCTCGAAGGAGATCCATATCGAGATCGGCCGCATCCAGATCGAGTTGCCGCGCGTCAGGCGGCAACGGTCACGGCCCGAACCGCCGCCGCTCCAGGGCAAGCCGCGCGGAGGGCCGGACGGATGAGTTCGGGCTTCCCCATCGCCGCCGCGACCGTCGCCCTCGCCGACCGGCTGCACGCGCTCATCGGCGATACAGTACCGGGTGCGCGCGTGACCACGCTCAATCCCAGCGCCGAGTCGCTGCGCAGCGGCGATCCGATCGTGAACCTCTACCTGTTCCGCACCATACGGAATGGCTTCGTCTCGAACGACGACCTGCCGACGCGCGGTCCGGCCGGCAAGCCGTTCACCTCCCCGGTGCTGAAGCTCGATCTCGACTATATGATCACCTTCTTCGGCGACGATGCGAAGCTGGACCCGCAGCGGCTGCTCGGGTTGGTGGTCGGCGGGCTCAATGCCGAGCCCTATATCCGACGCGACGCGCTGCGCTCAGCCATCGCGTCGACGCCCTGGCTCGGCGGCGGCGATCCCGAGCCATCGAGCGCGCAAATCTGCGTGACGCCGCTCAATATGCCACCCGACGCCATGGCGCGGCTCTGGTCCGAGTTCGTCAACGTCCCCTACCAGCTGACGCAACTCTACACCGCGACGCCGGTGACGCTCGAGATGGCGCTGCCCGTGGAGCCGGTGCTGCCGGCGCGACGCATCGGGCTGCAGGCGGTGCCTTCGCGGCTGATCGCGATCACCTCGATCGTCAACGCGGTCGATCCCAGCCTGCCACTGCTGGCCGGCGGGCTCATGGGAATCCGCTTGGTCAATCCGGGCCAGCCCGACCTCGTCGTTCGATTGAACGGAGTCGCCGCCACGGGTGCCAAGGCCGGTTTTGACGCCGAGGGCTTCGCCGTGCTGCTCGTCGAGCTCACCGCGAGTCAGCCGGCGCCGCTCACCGCGGGACCGCTCGAGATACAGGTGATCCGCACTCGGCCGGACAAAAAGGGAATCGTCGCCGAATCACAGATCGTGAAGTCCGCGATCGTCCCTGCGTTCGCCGCACCACCCACGGTCGCGAATGATCGGCTCGCCGTCGCCATGGCACTGCCGGTCGCGCCCGAGGCGGCGGCGGCCGTGCTGCTGTTCCCGCGCGGCGCGCCGCAGCTGCCGTCCCGTCGCCTTCCCTGCCTGCCGCGCACTGCGCCTTCCGTGAGCCTCGCCGCACCGCTCGGTGGCCTGGTCGCCGGCAAGTATCTAGTCAGCGTCGAGATCAACGGCGTAGCGACCCTGCTCGATTTCTCGGACGAGGCCTATACCGGCCCGGTCGTCGACGTGCCGGCGGCGAGCTGAGCCATGGCTTCACCGCACGTCGAACGATTGCAGAGCGCCGTCGACGCGGTCTCGCGGATGCTTGAGCTCCATGTACGGCAGCGCACGCGCGCCGGCGCCGCTTTCGTCCGCGAGCCGGCGCCGGCAGGGCTGGGCTCGCCGATTGAGGGCTCCGCCCTCGATGCGATGGGGGTTTGGTTCGGGCTGACCGAGTTCGAGCTAGCGACCGTGGCGCTTGCCGCGGGGGTGGAGATTTCGCCCGACGTGGCCAACCTCTGCGCGCTCGCTCAGGGTGATCCGGCAATCCCCTATCCGACGACGCTGCTCGCGCTTGCGGTGTTCGCTGGTCTCAACGGCGCATCGCAGGCTGTGTTCGCGCCATCGGCGCCGCTGCGTTACTGGCAGCTCGTCACCGCCGAGGCGATGCGGCCAGGCGGGCGTCTCCAGCTCCATCTGAGCGTGCCTGACGCAGTGCTCTCGTTCCTGATCGGCCAACCGGTGCTCGACCAGGAATTGACCGAGCTGATTCATCGGATCGAGCCCGCGCCGCTGCTCCCTTCCGATGCCGCGCTCGCCAGCCAGCTTACCGCGACGCTCGCGAACGCGCACGACGACGCCGCGATCCATCTCGCCACGGCACCCACGAGGCGCGCGCTTGCCGTCGCAGCAGCGACCGCGAACGAACTCGGCTTCGCGCCCTTCCACCTGCCGCTCGGACGGCTGACCGCGGATGCCGAACGCCAGGGATTCGCTCGCCTCTGGCAACGCGATCGGCTCGCACTCGGCGGCGCGTTGCTCATCTCCTTCGAGGAGCAGCCCACGGAGTTCCAGCTCACAGCGCTCGGCCGGCTGCTCGGCGAGGGGGCCGGACCCGCCATCTTGGTCGGCGAAGGAGGCCAGGTCGTCGCCGAGCGCGCACCACATGCCGTGATCCGCGTGCCGTTGCCCCCGAACGAACCCGACGAGGTCGCCGATCATGTCGCCGCCGGCCTCGGGCTGCCGGCCACGCCAGCGCTGCGCGAAGCGGTCAAGCGATTCCGGCTGCCGATTTCGACGCTCGACAGCTGCGCCGCGATCGCACGTACGCGCGCCGAAGAGGCGCAATCCCCGGCGCCGATCGACGCGATCCTGCCGCACATGCTGCCGCTGCTGCGCGACCAGGTGCGGGAGGCGATGGCCGGGCTCGCCGATCCGCTCGAGGTGCGCATGTCGCTCGACGACCTGGTGGTGCCCGATTCCGCGCGATTGGTGCTCGACCAGATCATCGCGCGCCAGCGCAACCGCCCCCTCGTGCTCGACGAATGGGGCTTCCGCCGCTCGGGCGGCGGTCCGCAGGGGATGAGCGTGCTGTTCGCGGGGCCAAGCGGCACCGGCAAGACGATGGCGGCGGAGGCGCTCGCGCATGCGCTCCAGCTCGGCCTGTTCCGTGTCGACCTCTCGCGGATCGTCGACAAATACATCGGCGAGACCGAGAAGCGCCTCGCCGCGCTGTTCGATGCCGCAGATTCGACCGACGCGATCCTGTTGTTCGACGAAGCCGACGTACTGTTCGGGCGTCGAACCGAGGTGCGCGATAGTCACGATCATTATTCCAATCTCGAGGTCGGTTATCTGCTCCAGCGGATTGAGACCTTCCGCGGCATCGCGATCCTGACCACCAACCTGCCGAATGCCATCGACGACGCCTTCTCGCGCCGTTTCGCCTTCAGCCTTCACTTCGAGTTCCCGACCGTCGCGGAGCGGCGCGAGATCTGGCGCCGCGCCTTCCCCGCCCGCGCGCCGACCGCCGAGCTCGACTGGGATCGACTCGCGAAGCTCTCGCTGTCGGGCGGACAGATCCGCGTCGTCGTGGTCAACGCAGCGATGCTCGCGGCCGACGAGGGCAATGCCATCGGCATGTCGCATGTCGCGCGCGCGCTGGTCAGCGAATACAGCAAGCAGCGCCGCCGCGTGCCGCCTGCCGAACTCGAGGGATGGCCGACATGAAGCCCAAAGCGCCGATCAATCCCACGCCGCATGCCAGCTCCATCCATGCTGCCATGCGCGAGAGCCCTGCGGTCCGCGCAGCGCTCGCCAGATTGCATCCCGCCGATCGCGCGCACGCAAACCGGGCTATCGCCCATGCCATCGCCGCGCGACTCCGCCGTGGAGGATGGTCGGAATGAGCAACAGCCCCTATCCCAACAGCCCCAACGTCCTCAAAGCCGCGCTGATCAGCATGGGCGGGACCATTCCCGTGCCGCGATTGATCATGCTGCAGTACAATCCCGCCGAGCTCTCCCGTCAGCTCGAACCCGATTTCGAGAAGATCGGCGACACCCCCACCGGCACCAATCTGCTCGCCGGCCCCGCGACCGAGACGATCCAGATGACCGCACGGATCAGCGCGGTCGACCAGCTCCAGGCCAACGACGCGACCGCGATCATGTTCGGCATCCATCCGCAGCTCGCCACGCTCGAGCTGATGCTGTTCCCGAGCACCAGCTCGATCATTCAGGGACTGACCGAGATGGCGCTCGGCGTGCTCGAGATCGTCCCGCCGGAGACCCCGCTGACCATATTCGTCTGGGGGCCGCAACGCGTGCTGCCGGTGCAGATCATCAACTACAGCGTCAATGAGACGATGCACGACACCCAGCTCAACCCGATCGACGCCGAGGTGACGATCCACATGAAGGTGCTGACCTATCAGGATTTCGAACCCAGCCAGACCGGTTTCTACCTCTACCTCGCCAATCTGGCGGCACGCGAGGTGATGTCGGCACTCGGCACGGTGCAGAGCGGTGCGAGCATCATTTCGGGAGCGCTCGGATGATGAAGGGGCTGAGCCGCTATCCGCTTTCGATCGAGGATGCCGCGCCCGGCAAGCTGGTCCGTACGCGGAGCCGCGCGGCGACCAACAGCGCGGCCGGCAACGCATCCGTTTCCGGCAATGACGGCAGCACGTCCGATCCTGTGACCTACCTCGGCCGTACGCTGCTGCCGCTCCCCAGCACGGTCAAGCAGCAGTCGAGCTACACGATCCAGGCCGGGGACCGGCTCGATAACGTCTCCGCCAAGCTGCTCGGCAATCCGCTGCTCTATTGGATGCTGCTCGAAGCCAACGGCACGAGCGATCCGGCGCTGCTCTGCGCGATCCCCGGCCGCAAGATCATCGTTCCGGCGGCGGTAGGGCAAGGGAACGATCCCTTTGACGAGCCCGTCGCCGCCCGGCGCAGCACCGCGGCCGCGCCGGCCACGCACACCGACGACGCCAGGGAGCAGCCATGAGCTTCCCGGTCGGCATCCAGCTCGCGGTCCTTGCGGGCAACCAGGAAGTGCCGACCCCGATCGGCCCCCTGCTCGCCGATCTCCTGATCGAGGCCGAGGTGGTCGAGGTCGCCGATGGCCAGGGCCTGTTCCGCCTGACCTTCGGCGCGCAGCGCGATTCGGACGGGACCGGGGCCGAGGTCGAGGTGCTCTCGGACGGGCGCCTTTCGGCCGGCAACCGCGTGCTGGTCATCGCGATGGAAGCGGCGCTGCCGACCGTGCTGATCGACGGGCTCGTCACCGACATCTGGCTCGATCCGGGCACCAACCCGGGCGCGAGCCGGATCGTCGTCAGCGGCGCCGACCTCAGCGTCGCGATGGACCTCAAGGAGCAGATCAAGGGCTATCCCGACATGGACGACGAGATGATCGTCCTCGAGATCATCGCCCAGTATGAGCGGTTCGCGATCGTTCCCGAGACGATCCCGCCGAGCGAATCGGATTTCCCGACCGTGCTCCAGCGCACGCCCATCCAGTACGGCACCGATCTCGAGTACATCTACGATCTCGCCAACCGCTACGGTTACGTCTTCACGATGCGCGCCGGGCCTGTGCCGTTCACCAACACCGCCTATTGGGGACCGCCCAAGCGTGTCGGCATCCCCGCGCCAGCGCTGACCGTCGGCGACAGCACCTTCGCGAACGTCGACCAGCTCACCTTCAGTCAGAACGGACGTGCGGCCTTCCAGGTGATGGGGCTGATCCCCGGGCCGCTCGAGGAAACGCCGGCGTTGCCGATCGCCGCGCTGGAGCCCACGCTGCTCCCGCCACTCGCGCTCAAGAGCCCATTTCCGATGAGTTCGTTGCTCGGTCAGAAGCTGCCGACGGGATCGGACGGGTTCGACGAGATTCGCGCCATGGGTTTCGCGCAGGGGCGGGTCAACACCTCCTCGACGCAGGTCGCCCGCGCCGAGGGCGAGCTCGACGTCAAACGCTACGGATCGATCCTGCGAAGCGGCGGACTGGTCGGGGTGCGTGGCGCGGGGACGAGCTTCGACGGCATGTGGAGCGTGGAGAAGGTGACCCACAAGCTTCGGCGCAACGAATACAAACAGCAGTTCGTGCTGGGCCGCGACGGCATCGATCCGGTCGAGCCGGTGGTGCTGCCATGATCGCCGGCCGGCCGGAGGAGGAGCGATGAAGCAGTTCTGGGGCAAATATCGCGGGATCGTGATCGACAACGAGGACCCGCTGATGCTCGGAAGGCTCCAGGTCTCGGTGCCGCGGGCCCTGGGCGAGGTGCTGACGGCCTGGGCGATGCCCTGCGTGCCCTATGCCGGTCTCCAGGTCGGTTTCTACATGATGCCACCGGTCGGCGCCGCGGTGTGGGTCGAGTTCGAGGGCGGCAACCTCGACTATCCGATCTGGGCGGGCTGCTTCTGGCGCGAGGGCGAGCGACCGATCGAAGCCGAGCTGCAGACGATGCGGATGATACAGACCACCTCGAGCAAGCTCGTGTTCAACGATCTTCCCGGTGAGGGCGGGTTCACGCTCAGCGTGATCGATCCGGCGGTGGCGGTGCCGATCACGATCAGCGCCTCGAGCACCGGCGTGTCGATCACGCTCGCCGACGTGCGCATCGGCATGACGGAAACCGGCGTCACCATCACCGCCGAGCCCGCGACGCTGGCGCTCGAGGTCGCCGGCGTCACGCTCGCCCATGGTTCGGCAATGGTCAATGCCGTCGAACCCGAGGTTTCGATCAACGAGGGATCGCTGACGGTGCTGTGAGCAAGCGGGTGCGACGCGGCGCAGGCAAGAAAGGCTTGGCAAGTTTCGGGATAGGATCTCCCGTTGAAGAGGGATGCGACATCGATCGATGACCGGCTATCTGAGCTTTCCCTACCAGATCGACGCTTCGGGGCAGACCGCTACCACCGATCTCTCGACCTATGTCCAGAATCTGATCCTGCTCGTGCTCGAGACCGATCCGGGGGAAAGGGTGAACCGTCCCAATTTCGGCGCGGGGCTCAAGTCCCTGGTCTTCGCCGGCATGGACAACGGACTCGCCAGCGCAGCGGAATCGCTGGTGCGCAGCAAGCTGCTTCAGTTCCTCGGCGACGCGATCACCATCCATACGCTCACCGTTTCGCTGAAAGGCGAGGAGGTCGAGGTCGACCTGACCTATTTCGTCACCCATTCCGGTGAGCTCGCCGAGACATCGATCACCCTGCCGCTGCTGGGCGGCTCGGCCTCGGCGACGGGCGGCTCGGGACGCGCGGTCGCGCGAATCGCGGCGGCATGAGCATCACGCCGGTCACCGTCGTCCGATCGCACCAGTCCGGCACCACGCTTTACGTCGTGGTGGCGTGTCCGGAGCATATCGCGACGAACGCAATGAACGCCGTCGTCGACGTCACGATCACCGACTTCCTCGGCAAGCCGGTGCCCGTCAGCGAGGTGAAGCGTCCCTCCGACGACGGCACAGCCGCGCTGGCGGTCGAGGCGACCTTGCTCCGCGTCGATCCCGAGGCCGATCCACCCTCCTACCTGCTCTCCATCGGCCAGCACGCGACCTGGTTCGCACTCTCCTCCCCGCGCTCGCTCTCATCCGACGCGACGGGGGACCAGCCGCCCCCCGGCGCCCCGTCAATCGACTATCTCGCGCGCGACTATACTGCGCTGACCGAGATGATGCGCTCGCGCGTGTCGCAGATCGTCGAGGACGATTCGGCCTGGGCGCTCGATCATCCCGCCGATCCGATGACGACGATCATCGAGGTGCTCGCCTATGCCGGCGACCATCTATCGTTCCGCCAGGACGCGGCGGGCACCGAATCCTACCTGACGACGGCGCGCCACCGCCTGTCTCTGCGCCGCCATGCACGGCTGCGCGACTATGCGGTCAACGACGGCTGCAATGCGCGCACCGCGCTGGTCTTCGCGGTCAACGGCAACGGCACTCTGCCGGCCGGCCTGCAGGTGGTGACGCTGCAGCCGGGCGAGGTCGACGTGATCCTGCCCGCCGACCCCGCGCTCGCCGCGAGCACGACCGTGTTCGAGACGATGCACGCCCAGCCGGTCTCGCAGCAGCTCAACGATCTCGGGCCGGCGCTGGCGCAGAGCGCCGCCTACACGATCCCGGCGGGCTCCATCACGCTCACGCTCCAGGTCGGCAACTCCGGCCTGATGCCGGGCCAGCTGGTCGTACTCCGCCAGTTGATCGCGCCAGCCGGCGTGACCACACCCTTCGGCGCACAGGTGCTGCGCCTCCTCAAGGTCGAGGAGGTCAAGGCCGCGAATGACGTGCTCACCACCGTGCTCAGCTGGCATCCCGAGGATGCGCTGGTCGGTCCGCTCACCGTTCCCCCTGTCGATGTCGACGGTGCGGTGTCGCTCTATGGCAACGTCGTTCTCGCCGATCACGGCAGGACCCTGCCCGCGCCGCTCACGCCGGACACCGTTACCGCGGCGGTTGCCTATGCGCCGGTCGTACAGGTCGACGACGTGGTATCCGCTGCGCCACCGCCGCGCATCGCCGCGGCCCTCGACGGAACCCAGGACCTCGCCGTTGCCAGCCTGATGGTCGAATCGGCCAAGGCGAGCCTCAGTCCCGATCCCCGCAACGCGGCGCCATGCATCTCATTGAGCGGCGCGCGGCCGGGCATGGCGGGCGTCACCGACGATTGGAGCGCTCGCCAGGACCTGCTCTCGGCCTCCTCGACCGAGCGCGCGTTCGCCGCGTCGATCGAGGATGGGTCCGGCAGCGAGCCGCGCCAGCTCCATCTGCGCTTCGGCGAGGGAACGCTCGGCTGCGCCCCGCCGCCGGACACCGTCTTCACTGCGACCGCGCGGAGCGGCGGCGGGCAAAGCGGGCGGGTGCGCGCCAACTCGCTGCTGCAGGTCGTAGGGCCCGCGCCGCTGATCACCTGGGTGACCAATCCTCTTCCCGCCTCACCGTTCGCCGCCGAGGATACGGAGGCGATCCGGCTGTTCGCCGCCAGCGGCTTCCGCACCAATCTTCGCGGCATCGAAGCCGCCGACTGGACACGTCTCGCCGACGCCGACCCGCTAGTCACTGAGGTCAACGCGGTTCTCGGTCCGGACGGTCAGGCGCCCTGCCGCGTCGGGCTGGCCACGCGAACGACCGTACCCGACGGCGTCGCCTTCGAGGTCGCACGCGCGCGGCTGATGGATCACGCGGTGCTCGGCGCGCCGCCGACGATCACCGAAGGCGCCGATGTCGGGCTGGAGATCGCGCTCGTCGCCTATTGCGTTCCCGGCACCAACATCACGGCCGCACGCAAACGGCTGGAGCAGCGCGTCGGCACCGGGATGCTCCCCGACGGCTCGCCCGCCTTCTTCCACCCGATCAACTGGCCGCTCGGCCGTCAGGTGCGGCTCGACGAGTTGATGCGCGCGATCCGCGCCGATCCCTCGGTATCCTTCGTGGTTTCCGATCCGCGAAGCGATCCGCGGATCGCATTCGGGACGGTCGGCAGCGACGACACGATCGCCAACATCGCGCGCGGTCATATCGCGATCGAGGCGCATCAGCGCGCACGCGTCGGCAATGACAATTTCCGGCCGGCGCTCGGCAGCGTCCGTCTCTACGTGGCGGCCGGATCATGACCGACGACGCCAACGACGCGCAGATCTCCGCGAAGCTCGGCGACTATGCGACCTTCAAGGCCGAGATGCTGGCGCTGATCCCGCGGGTGGTGATCGACACCGGCGGCGGGGCGCTCACCCGCCCGCTCGCACGACTCGACCGGAACGTGCCGACCGATCCGACGCTGGCGATGGTCGATGCCTTCGCCGCGCTCGCCGATATCGTCTCCTTCTACCAGGATCGGGTGCTCAACGAGGGTTATCTCGGCACCGCGATCGATTATTCGAGCCTCGCTCTGCTCGGGCGCAGCATCGGGGAGACACCCGGCGCCTATATCGGCGCGACCGCCGAGGTCGCGCTGTTCGCTCAGCCGGGAGCGCCGGTGACGGTTCCGGCGGGTGCCGCGATCCAGGCCAATCCGCCCAAGCCGAGCGGTGGTGGCTCGGGCAGCAACACCGCTGCCGCGGCGGGTGCGAGCGACGCCGCCTCGACCGCCATGTCCCCGATCTTCGAGACCGCGGCCGAGGTCGTCGTCGATCCCGCGCTCAACCAGCTCACGCCGCTCCAGACCAGGCCGATCTATCTCGATCCCGACACCGACAGCCTGTTGATCGCGGGAACGGGGCTGGGGCTCGCCGTGGGTGACTTCCTGTTGCTCGTGCGTCGCGGCAGCCCGACCCAATGGGTGCGCCTGACGGTGTTCTCGGTGAGCGAGAACCATGTGCTCTCGACCACGACGGTCGGCATCGGTTCGAGCCTGCAAGCGCAGTGGACCGCCAGCGGCGCTACCGAACCGCTGCCGCACGATGCCAAGGACGGGCTCGAACTCTACGCGCTCGACCTCACCTGCCGTCTGTTCGGCTACAATGCGCCATCCTGGTCGTCGCAATCGGCGGCGGTGCAGCGCGCGAATACGCCCACCGGCATGTCGCCGGCGGAATTCACCGAATGGCCGGGGTTCGGCATCGACCTCGACGACCTCGATCTCCAGGCGGTCTATTCCAAGGTGCTGCCGGGCAGCCAATTCCTGCTCGAGACGCCCGAGGACAACACGCTCGGCGTGATCGCCTCGGTCTCGCGTCAGAACATCTCCGAGTTCGGGCTTACCGGACAGGTCACGCAAGTCACGCTTGAGCCGGAGCCTGCGGTGCTGCCTTCCGGCGTCGCGCTGATCCCCGCGCGCAGCGGCGTCACCGCCAGCCTGCTCGGCGACGGGCGCGTGCTGCTCGTGGGCGGGATCGGCGAAGCGGGAGCGCTCGACAGCGTCGAGATATTCGATCCCAGCACCGGGCTGGTGAGCCAGGTCGCGACGCTGCCGTCCAAACGCGGGCTGCACACCGCGACGACGATCAATGGCGTTGTCTACATTGTCGGCGGGGTCACCGGCGGGGCCAGCGGCGATTGGACGTTCGCCACCGACATCCTCCAGCTCGATCCGGCGACGCTGACCTTCTCGGCGGTGTCTGGCGTCACGCTCGCGATTCCGCGCGTCGGCCACGCCGCCACCGCCCTGCCCGACGGCACGCTGATGCTGAGCGGCGGGCTCACCGGCGATGCGGGCGCGACCTATCCGACGCTCCAGGCACTGCTCGGAAACTCCACCGCCACGGATTCGGTCGCGGTGTTCGCGCCGCAGCAGAATGCCTGGGCATGGGAAGCGAAGATGCAGCGCGCGCGCGCCGGACACAGCGCGACCCTCTGCCCGGTGGTGAAGACCGCCGCCGACGGCGGATCGGCGAGCGTTCCGCCGGTCGGGCAGATCGTCGTGTTCCTGGGTGGGCACGACGGCGGGGCGATGCCTCCCGGTTTTGCCAGCAGCGCGACGGGCACGATCTGGAACGATGCCGAAGTCACCGATCCCGGCTCCTGGAAGCCGGTTCCCGGCCTCTACACGATCAAGCCCGCCACCGGCGGCACAGACGGCAGCGCGCGCTACGACCATGTCGCCACCTCGCTTCCCGGCAACAACGGCTTCCTCGTCAGCGGCGGCCAGTCGTCGTCCGGACCGGCCGGCGATAACTGGCTGGTCGGCGCCTTCGCCCAATATGCCGATGGGGACTCGGGTGACTTCGCCGGTGTGCCGGTGTTCGTCCCCGCGCCGCCGCTGCTCACCGCGCGCTCGAACCAGGCGGCCGCGCTGCTCCAGGGCGGTAAGGTCGTGGTCGCGGGCGGCATGTCGAACAGTATGGTGCTTGCGTCGGTCGAGATATTTTCGGTGAGCGCGGGCACGAGCATTCCGTTCGACGGCACCGATGTGCTCGGCCCGAGCCTGGCCGGTGCCGCGCTGCCGCAGGCGCAGGCCTATGCCGCCTTCCTCGCGCTACCCGGCGACGAACTGCTGGTGGCGGGCGGGCTGGAATCGATCCCGGGCGGCTACCTCAATGCGGTGGTCGCCTATGATGCCGATGTCGGCACCTTCGTGACCTTCCCGGGGCCGATCCTCACCACGCCCTATACGCTCGCGCCGGTCGGCTCGATTGCGCTTCCCGACGGAACGATCCTGATTCTCGGCTCGACCACGCCCGCCCCCTTCCCCTTCTCGCCCAAGAGCATGAACGGGTTCGCCTGGACCTTCGATCCCGTCACCAATCTCTCGACGATCACCGGCTCGCCCGGAACGGCGCGCCTGGGCGCAACGCTGTCGCTCCTTGCCAACGGCACCGTTCTCGTCGCGGGCGGCATGGGCGTGACCGACGACGGCTACGCCACGCTCGACACCGCCGAAATCTATGATCCCAAGAGCCGCACGTTCCGGCCGGTCCACAATAGGATGACCGTGCCGCGCTGCGGCCATAGCGCGACGGTGCTCGCCGACGGGACCGTGTTGCTGGCCGGCGGCTATTCCTATCCCGCCGTCACCTACGAGCCGCCCGGCGTGCTCGCCACCTGGGTACCGGCGCTCAACAGCGCCGAGACGTTCAGCGTCGCCCAGCAGGCCTTCACGGCGATCGCGACGACCCTGCCCGACGCCTTCGCCTTCCACAGCGCGACCCTGCTCGCCAACGGCGACGTGCTGATCGCCGGCGGCATCACCGATTTCTATACCGAGCGCGACTTCACCACGGTGACGGTTTTCCCTTCGACCCAGGCCGCGGTGTTCAGCGTCGCCGCGCAGGCCTTCGCGGTGATCGCTCCCTTGTCCACGGCGCGCGCAATGCACAGCGCGACATTGCTGAGCTCGGGCGAGGTGCTCGTCGTCGGCGGCGTGGTGACGTCCGACATGCAGGCGACCGCCACCACCGAGCTGTTCAACCCCGGCAGCTACACCTTCGCCCCCGCCCAGCCGATCACCGAACCACGACGGTCGCAGGGCGCGATCCTGGTGCCCGAGGGACTGCTGCTGATCGGCGGGGCTGCTGCGCCGAGCTACGAGCTGGTCCCGGCGAACGGCACCGGCGGTGAGACCGCCTATCCGCTGCCGTTCCAGCTGCCTTCGCCCAACTATCCGATCTTCGTGTCGTTGACCGAGACCGTGACGCCGATTCCCATCGCCGGGCGCGGCGTCTACGCGTTCGGCGGCCAGATAGATTCGAACGGCATGAGCAGCTGTTCGGCAATCCTCTACGTCGATGCACCACCTTCGCCAGCATCGGACGCGCGCCGCCAGGCGATGGTCTATACGCAGAGCCGTCAGCTCCATCTCGCGCCGCCGATCGACGATCAGCCGCTCACCGGCGCGAAGCTCGTCCTGACCGGGCTGATCGACGAGATCGCGGTCGGCCATACTCTGCTGATCGCCGGCAATCCGCCGCTCGCCAAGACGCTCGGCAATGTCACAGGCATCGGCGGCACGCCCAAGCTCGAGCCCGGAACGATCGTCATGGTGCTGGCACCGGTCCCACCGGACACGAGCAATTGGTGGCGCGTCGACGTGCCCGACACGGGGGAGCTCTCGATCGAAGCCGATCCGCTCGGGGATCCGCCGTCGACGCTCTCCTTCCTCTCGGGCAACGGCAGCACGATCGGGAACGTCACTGCGCAGCAGCTGCAGCTGTTCAACCGGCCGGTGCAGAGCGAGGCGATCACGGTCAAATCGGTGAAGCAGGTCGCCGAAACCAACACGACCGTGCTGACGCTCGATCAGCCGCTCCGCTACCTCTACGATCGCACCACCACCTCCGTGTACGGCAACGTCGCCGAAGTGACGCAGGGGACCACGGTCAATGAGGTGCTCGGCAGCGGCGACGGGCAAAGGCCGTTCCTTCAGTTCATCCTCAAGCAGGCCCCGCTGACCTGGCTCGAGCAGGCCGACGGCACGATCGCGCCGCAGCTCACCGTGATGGTCAACGGCACTGCCTGGCGATATGTGGAGGCGCTTGGCGACTGCGGCCCCAACGACCGCGCCTTTCAGCTGATCCAGGATGCCCAGGGCCGCGCCCAGATCCAGTTCGGCGACGGCGACCACGGCCTTCGACCGCCGACGGGGCAGAACAACATCACCGCCACCTATCGCGTCGGCGCCGGCACCAGCGGCAACGTCCCGGCCGGCAGCCTGACGCGCCCGCCGAACAACGTCGCGGGGATCAAGGGCGCGCTCAACCCGGTTGCCGCGACCGGTGGGATCGGTGCCCCCCCGCGCAGCAGCCTGCGCGGCCAGATCCCGATCGGCGTCGCCGACCTCGGCCGGATCGTGGCCCAGGACGACATGCGGACCTTCGTCCTCAACCGCCCGGAGGTCAGCGCCGCGACGCTCTCGACCGCGCGTGCGAAGAGCGAACAGGTCAGCCTGATCACGCTCGCGGGAATCGACAATGCCGTACCCGACATGGCGTCGCCGACCTTCGTTTCCCTGCAACGGGCGTTCGATCTCGCGCTGGCGAGCGGCACGGCGCTGCAGCACCGGCTGCTTCCCTATGATCCGCTGCCGTTCAAGGTGAAGGGCAATTTCACCGTCACGGGCTCGCCCGACCTCCAGCAAGTCGAGAGCGCGATCGCCGCGGTGCTGCAATCGACCTATGACATCACGGTGATGGGCTTTGGCGAGGCAGTACGCGCGGACGAGATCTGCCGGGTGATCAAGGAGAACGTTCTCGAGGTCGAGACCGTCACCGTGACCGATCTCTGGGCTCCCACCGAGACTGCCGTCCCGCTGCCGACGGGCGAGGCCGTCGGCGTGATCGCGGCTGCGCGGATCTCGCAGCCGGCACTCTATCCGAAGGAGGCCAGGCTCGATCCGGCGACCGGCGCGCAGATCCTCTGCCTCAGCACCGACGCGGACGCGGTCGCGTTCACCCTCGATTCCCCGCCGCAGACACCGGCTCGAGTCTCCCCGCCACCCGCGCCCGCTTCCGGGGAGCCCGCATCATGACCGCATCGAGCGACGGCCCGATCGAGAACGCGCTTTACGCGCTGCTTCCTGTGGCTTTCCGTCAGCAGGACATCGCGCAGGGCTATCCGCTGCTGGCGCTGATGAAGGTGTTCGACCAGGTCCGCACCGAGCTCGCGGACGGAATCTCCGAGCTCGAGCAGGACTGGTTCATCGAGACCTGTCCTCTCGAATATGTCCCGCTGATCGGCGGGCTGCTCGGGCTGGAGATCGCCAAGCCCGTCCGCTCCGAGCATCGTGCGCTGGTCGCCGACACGCTCGCCTTTCGGCGCCGCAAGGGGATCGCGGCGGCCTTGCCCAAGCTCGCGCGCGACAACGCGGGCTGGTTCTCGCTCTACTCGCCCGGCGCGAGCACGCCATGGCCGGCCTGGCCGCTCGCCGATGCCGCCACCGATCCCGATGCCGCGAGTGTCGGACTGCTGCGCATCTGGCGCCTACCCGTATTCGCCGTAATCGGCGCCACACCCGCCCCCGCTGCCACGTCCAACTATTATCATTTCAACCCGCTGGGCCTGGACCAGCCCCTGTTCAACCTTCCCAACACCCCGCTCGACTGGGTCGCGGCGCCGCCGGTGACGGCACTTCCCGTGCCCCTCACCACGGCGATGCTGGCGGCCGATCTCACGCGCTACGGCGCGATCTGGCCAGATCCGAGCGATGGGCCGGCCAGCTCGCTGCTCTATGGTCCCGCGCGCGGGCTGGTGATCCGCACCAGGAAGGGTTCGGGGAACTGGACGGCGCTGCAACCCGGATCGCTGCGTGCCATGTCGCTCGCCGGCTCTCCACCGGTCCCGCCGGACTATCCTGTGCTCGAGGGCGGGGCGATCGATCTCGCGTCGGTCGTCGCGTGCACCACCGACCTCACGATAACGTTCGGCGACGCGACCGCCACGCTCTCGGTCGATGTGCCTGCGACACCGACCATGCCCGGCCTGGCGACGCTTCTGCAGAACGCGATCGCGGCCGCGACGATCACGCCCGGCAAGCAGGTCACCAAGGCCGCGGTCAAGGCACTCAAGGCCGGCGCGGTCGGCAACGCGCTGGTGATCGTGCCGCGCATGTGCCCCTCGGAACCACTGTCGATCGGCCCGACCGATCCGGGCGGCCCAAATCCACTGCAGCTCGCCGGATCGGCGGGCATAGGGATCGCCGCCGCGACCCTGCCGCTGACGCCGGAGCTGATCGCCCTCCTCACCGGGGCGCCGCCGGCCAGCGTGATGTCCTTCACCGCACCCGCCGGACAGGTACTCAAGGTTCCGCTGCCGTTCACCCTGAAGTCGCCGACCGTTGCGGCGGTCGTACGGGCCTTCGCCGCGGCGCTATCAGACTGTTTCGTGTGCGATGGCGGGGATCAGGTGGTTGTCGTTCCGCCTTCCAGCGCGCCGCAGAAGCCGGTGCCGGCGACAGCGCCGGCGTCGGCGCTCGGGCTGGTGCCCGCGGTCGCGATCGATCCCGAACTCGGGCTGTTCAGCTGGCCGACCGCGTGGACGAAGCCGGACGCGTTCAGCGTCGACCACGGCATGGCGCTGCCGGGAGCGATCGGCGGCGTTGGGCTGCGGTCACCGTTGGCCGTGCCTGCGACCGCGGTCGTGCTTGAGGATGGCGGCGATCCCGCCTGGCTCCAGCAGCAGCTCGGCACCTGGGCGCAGTCCAAGGCTGCTTGCACCCTGCTCACGCTGCAGACGAGCGCGACACGCGTCGTCATCAGCCAGCAGCTCGCACCGGCGGCCGGCCAGACGCTCTGGATCGCCGGCGCGGCGGGAAGCCAGCCCTGCATCGTGACCGGCAGCCCGGGCGCGCTCACGCTGCTCGGGCCGCCAGCTCCAGCCCGGTTCGGCACGATCGCCATGAGCGGCGTGACGCTCGAGGCGGCGATCGGCCTGCTCGGCGGCAACCTCGCCCTCACCTTGCTCGACACCACGCTCTATCCCGGATCGGCGCCGCTCGCGATCGCCACGGTACCGCCGCAGTCGGATCAGTCGTCGGCTTTGCCGGGAACCACGACAATCGACCTGGAACGCTGCCTGCTCGGCCCGATCGACCTCAGCCTCGTCACCGGCAGCATCACGATCGACAGCAGCGTGGTGAGCAATTTTCCGGTGCCGGAGTCGAGGTTGAAGGTATTGACACTCCCCAGCACGGTGACGGCGACATTCACCCGGCTGACCCTCATCGGCGGCGGCGAGGTTGCCGGGGAGATCTACGCGACGGATTCGCTCTTCGACGGCGTGCTCGCCTGCTCCGGCGATGCGCGTTTCACCGATTGCTACGTGTCCGAGCTGCAATATCCCCCGGCCGTGACCGACGGCGCCTCGTCCGGGATGGCGGCCGCGGTGAGCCGGTGCGGCGGCTGCGGTAAAGTCCGTGCAATGCGGCTGTCGAATTGTCTGCTGCGCCAGATCACGCTGGCGCCGGGCGGCGGCTCCTGCGGTTGCGAGGCTCCCGCCGACGCTCCTGTGCGCGATTGCGCGACCTGCGCTGACCCCGCCTGCGCCGCGACCTGTCCGTTGCGTACCGCGGGCCAATCATGGGAGCCGGTGCGCGAGCCGCCACGCTTCATGGAGCCGAACGCCTATCCGCTCCCCGATTTCGCGCGGCTGTCCGAAGACAATCCCCCGACTATCCTCGCCGGCGCTGGCAACCGCGACGTGCTCGGCGCCTATAATCTCGCGGTCCCCACCGCGCGGTTCCGCCAGTTCGAGGCAGCGATCAAATCCGGGCTGCTGCTCGGCGTGCGGCTCGACCAACGCTACGAAAGCTGAGGCGGCGACCTCAGCTTTCGTATTCTTCCAGATCGTCCTCATCGATCGTCGTATCGCTATAGCCCCTCGTATCGAGCAGCTTCTGAAGCTTCTTGCTGAGCTCGGTCGGGTCGAATTTATGGCCACCGGTGGTGACGATGTACTGCCCGTCGCTGGTGCGCGCGACGCCCCGGCCGCGATGCGGCGACATGCTCCCGGCTGCGAAGCTGCCCGGC
The DNA here is from genome assembly GCF_051400615.1 of Sphingomonas astragali. Taxonomy (NCBI): domain Bacteria; kingdom Pseudomonadati; phylum Pseudomonadota; class Alphaproteobacteria; order Sphingomonadales; family Sphingomonadaceae; genus Sphingomonas; species Sphingomonas astragali. Next base: position 95,987 of record NZ_JBLFFH010000002.1, on the reverse strand, counting down.
GTCAAGGTTCCGTCCTCCTCGACGTTGAGGTGCGTGCGGTCGCTGACCTGGATATTGACCCCCGCGTGCGGGCCGTAGTCAGGGACGTTCCCGTGCAACGAGTTGGTATATTTCAGGAATTCCTGCACCGTTCCGGATGAGAGGTCGAGTTTCTTGCCCGACTCCACCTCCCTCTTCAGTTTCTTGCGAGCTTTGTTCATGCCGTCGAGCTGATCTTCGACAGTATCTTCGTACCTCTTGCGCTTCTTCTTGTTCTTGATTTGCTTGAGGTTGATATCCCGCCGCTTCTTTGTCGCATCGATCAGCCGATCGCTCCAGCGGTAGAGGTCGTCGGCGTCCTCCTTGCCGGTCAGGAACAGGTCGGTGCTGGTCTCGATCGCCTTGTAGGGATGCCGATGCGGGAGCGCGAGATTCTCCTCGGAGGGCTTGAGGTCCGACTGGTCCTCTCCGGTCTGGATCTCGCGGGTGATCGCGCCTAGCCAGTAGGCGGATTTAAAGAAATTTGGCCGTATCTTGGAACCGCTGCTGCTTTTCTTCGGAAACTGCGTCCTGAGCTCGTCGAGGAATTCGTCGCTCGTATATTTGTAGGTCTTCTTCTTGTCGCCCGCCAGCTCCGCGACCCAGCTCTTCCACCCCCGCGCCAGCTCGTCGCCGATCTCGCCTTCGATGTCACTGATCATTTGCTTGGTGAACGCCCCGCCCTTCGTCACATACAAACCTTTGTGGTCGCCGCTGCTGATCTTGATCACGCGCTGGACGCAACCATCGGTCGATCGGAGTTGCATTGGCGCGGCAATCGGGTCCGCCGACCGGGGCGCATCCACCGGGATCGGACTCGCCGCGCGCCTCGCGCTCGCTTCGCCCTGCACGTCCGCCTCGTGCTCGAGCACGGGATCGTCGTTCACCGCGATGCCGCCGACCGCTGTGGTCGGGCGCACGCGACCTTTGGCCTGCTGCACGACATGCCATGCTTCGTGCGCGAGATGGCGCTCCTGGCCGGGAGCTAGATGGATGTCGGCGCCCCGCGCGAAGGCATGGGCGTTGAGCCGCGCCGGCTCCGGCGATCCGTAATGGACGCGCACCCCGTCCATCGACAATCCCGACGCCGCCTCGATCCCTGCCTTGAGCCCGCCCGGTAGCCCGGTCGAACACGGCGCATGATAGATCGGGGCGGCTCCCCGCTCCCCGGCGCGAAGCTGTGCAACCGCGCGGCGGCCCGAGACATCGGCGACCGGGATCCCGTCGATGTCGTGAGCCGGCAGGCGGTGGGCGGGCATCGATGGAACGGCCCTACCCTTCGCCGGACGTGGTGCCGGCAATGGTTCCAGCGCGGGCTTCGCACGTTTGGGAATGGAGCTGCGCATTGGTCCTTCGCCGCCTACACGAAGGGATCGAGCGTGGGTTCGAGCTCGACCGTCGACTCGTTGGTCGCTTCGTCGAAAGCGGTACGGGTGATCACCACGCCGGCGATCCCGTCGGTCGTTGTCACCGCTTGGCCGCGGAAGACAAGGCCGGTCACCTGCTTGGTGAGAACGGGATTCGGCGTACCCATGTAGAGAGGGCTTCCCGGCGGCGTCATGTAGCCGGTCACGTCGGCTTTGAGCGCTTCGATCCTGGCATCATAGGTCGCGATGTCGTCCGCCATGGTGAGCACCTGCGCGAGCGGCGGAGTGACCGGCTTCAATTTCTTCGCCCTCTTCCAGGCCAGCGCGGTATCCATGCCTTTCTTAACGCGCTTCTCGTTCTTCTTTTTCTTCTTCTTCCACCAGTTCGGGTCCGATCGCGTGTCGAAAACCTTCTTCTTCTTCAGCTTACTGCTGTCCGTATCGTATCGTGTCATGCCGGTATTGTCGAAAGCGGCCCATTCCACGCCCCCGCTGCCGTCGGGGCGGCCGAACTGGAGCTCGTCCGGGCGCTCGCGTTTCTTGCTGACGATTGGATTGCCGCTGGTGTCGAGCTGACCTGGGACGATCGGCTTGCTGTTGTAAGTCGTGTCGATTGCGACCGGCGTGCCGGGATAAACCGGATACTGGTAGAAAAAGCCGCCGCCACTGCTCATCATCGGATGCTCGACCTGGGCGCGTTTGATCTGCTCGCCGACAGGCGGATTCTCGATCACGACATTGTACTTGAACTGATCGGTATTCTGGTAGGTGGTGGTGCCGCCCGACGTCGTGGCGGTATCGTGGACCAAGGGTGAATGCTCGAACGGCAGGACGTGGCCGACCGTATGGTTCGGATATTTGTGGTGCGTCCCGAGGTCCATATATTCACGCTGGCTCTCGTCGCGCCCCTGTTCGCTCCAGGTTCCGGTCGTGTCCCGGGTATCGTAATTTCCGGCGAACTGCTCCTGATCGACGTAGATATAGCCGGGCTTGTTCGGGTCGCCCGTGGTGAAGATCTGGAAATCGGCGGTGTTGCTCGACCCGGACTCGCGGAAATAGTGATATCTGCCCCCTTCCTGCAGGATCTGCACGCCTGAAGGCGGCTTGAGCAGGCTATCCGACGGATAGGTGTGAAACCCCTTCGCGATCGGATTGGGCTGCGATGGATTGGGCGCATGGGTCTTGTGGAACTTGACGGCTTGCCGCAGTGCCCGGCCCTGGGTCTGGCTGCGCGGCAGATCCTGCTGGGCGACCGCCCAGCTCCCCCCTTGCTCCACAGTAATCAGATCGGCGAGCAGGCCCACGACATCGCCGTAGACGCGCGTCTTGTCTGATCCCAACTCAGTGTCGAGCAGCGTCTCGTATTGTGGCTTCCACACCAGGCTGCCGCTGGACGCCTCCGTCTTGAGGGCGCTCACCAGCGCCGCCTTGCTTGCGGACGTTGCGCGCTTGCCGCCGATGTCGAGGACGCATTGCGCGACCGCCGGCGTGCCGGCAGCGGCCGGCGGTGGCGCGGGCCTGGACGGGGGCGCCGATATGGTCGCCGTCGCACCGGCCTGCATCGCCCGCGCGCCCATCACGTCCGCTTCCCGCTCCAGCCTCTCCTCGTCGTTGATCGGTACGTCCGCTGCCCTCGTCGTCGGCACCACCTTCCCCTGCGCCTGCTGCACCGCGTGCCATGCCTCGTGCGGCAGGTGCCGTTCCCGGCCCGGCGCGACGTGGATGTCGCTCCCGCGGGTGAAAGCCTGCGCGCCGATCCGCGCCGGCTCGGGCGAGCGATAGTGAACGCGGACCGCATCCATCGACATGCCCGACAATGCCTCGATCCCGGCCTTGAGCGTACCGGGCAGCCCGGTCCGGTCGAGTGCGCGGCGACGCGCCGCATCGGCGATCGGCACGCCGGCGATATCGTACGCCGGGAGGGGTGCCGCCATCCGCTGCACCACCGCCGGGCGCTTCGGCTCGACGCGCGCAATTGCTGCGGCCCGTCCGGCATCGCGTGCAGCAGCGCGCAGGAGGCGGGAGCGCATGGCGCGCCTATTTGATCCGCATGAGATAGACCAGCGCGCACCACCCGGGAGCCGGCACGGTGAGGCTCGCGACCTGGTGATGATGGTTGCCGTCGTTCCACTCGTCGTTATCGCCGGTCAGATCGTAGCGATAGCCGTCCGTGCTGCCCTCGCGCAGGACGATGTTGTTCTGCACGTCGTCCTGCGGAAGCGAGACCTGGGTGGGACTGGTCTCGATCGTACCGCTCTGCCAGCCGCCGACATTATAGTCCGAGCTGCCGCCCGCCTGGTTCACGACCACGTCGTTGCCGGTGCCCAGCACGAACCGGTTGACCAAGTCCGGCGTGGTCATTCCGTTGTAGGGGCTGTCGTCGTCGGTGATCCGCTTGCCGTCGCAATAGGCGAAACCCGGTGGCAGCTGCGCGTCCGGCAGAGGGTACCAGGCGATGACCGTCCCGACAGGCACCGCATAGAGTATTTCCGCCGGCTGGGTCATGCTCATCCACCTGCCTGAGGAGAACGCACCGATACTATATGTCTGCTTCGGCTGCCGGCAAGATCGATCCGATATCGCAGTGCACGCGACGGGGCCAAGTCTCAACCGCTTTCATCTCCATCGGCAACGCACCGAAGCAGGCACGATTCTATTGAATGATGACGAGGACACGACCTCATCGAACCGGTCGCCCGGTTCCATTCTAGGCATTGTGGGACCATAATGCTGGGCGAACCGGCCCAGAGGAGGAGCGCGGATGCGTGCCCATCTACAGCCCAGGCCCAGGGCGGCCGCACCCGGGGGATATAAGCCCGGGGCCGAAGCAGCACAGCGCGCCGTGCCGAGCCTTCAGGGCTTTGGGCCGCACGCCTTGCCCGTGTGGGAAACGGTTGCCGATTATGCTCAGTCGCACGCCTCGGCCCTGGCGCGCACGGCCGCAGCGTCCAACCGCACGGGACTTCCCAATCGGCTGAAGAGCGGCATCGAGACACTGTCGGGCATCGCGCTCGACGACGTTCGCGTGCATCGAGGGTCGCGGCAGCCCGCGGCGATCCAGGCTGAGGCCTATACCTGCGGATCGGAAATCCACCTCGCTCCTGGCGCGGAGCATCATCTCGCACACGAGGCATGGCACGTCGTGCAGCAGAAGCAAGGCCGCGTGCGCCCGACGCTGTCGATCGGCGGCACACCGGTAAACGACGATACCGGGCTGGAACGCGAGGCCGACGTAATGGGTGCGCGCGCCATAGCGTTACCCGATCACGGCACGGCGGCATCGGTGGCTGCGCCGGCGGCCATCGCTACCGCATCGGTCGCCCAGCGCGTGCGCCGCGAGCTCGATCCGCAGGGCAAGTTGACGACCTTGGACAACTTCTTCGCCGCTTGCAACACGCTGCTCGCCCAGATCGACGATCTCAACCTTGAGCCCGAGGAGCTCGACGCGGGGTTTCTCATGGCTGGCGAGGTGATCGAGCAGCGCGAGGCGCTGGAGGCGGCGCTGACACCGCTTCGCCGGATCGCCAGCCCGGAGGATCCCGCAACGATCGCCGCTATTCGCAACCCGACCGACGATGCTCGACGCGCGCAGAACACGCAGATGAGGAAGGCGATCAAAATCTACGCTGGTTTGCGCACCATGCTCAACGATTCCTTCGCTGCACTCACCCGGGCCCGGACCGAACAGGACGAGGCGCTGCGCTCGCAACAAGCGCGCAAGCCGCTGTCGGGCACCAGTACCGGCGGCAAATGGAGTGAGGTGAAGGGCGGACCCAGCAGCTCGAAGACCGTTACCTTTCATCAATATGTGCCCGAGGACGCAGCCACCATCCAGCAGGCGCTTCGCTCGCAGAGGCTGAGCGAGGCCGCCTACATCAAGCGGAAGGCGATGTGGGTCGCCGATCCCACGCGCTACAAGTTGAGCAGCGCCAACGGCAAGGTGCGGATGGAATATACCTTTACCGCGGAGGGCGCGAAAAGCCTGATGGAGGAGTATCTGCTCTGCGCCAGCGGCGATTTCGTCGACGAGAATCCCGAGCCTTGGCGCGGCGAGGCGCAACATCCCGACTATACGCTGTGGAAGCTGAACGAGAGCGGCGCCTACGGCATCGGCGAGCGTCGGCGTCAGCAGCTCGACGCCCATATCGTCAGCATCCGAGCGTTCGACAGCAAGGATCGCGAGATCAAGGCCAAGCCAGCCGAGCGCAATCCGCCGCCGGCTTGGGCGGCGCGGCTCCAGGTGGCAGGCGAGCACGGTGTCGACCAGGCGCTCGTCAATAGCGTCGTCGATTTCCTCGATGAGCATCGCTACGATCCGGGTCGGCCGGTGCTTGTCGTCAACGGCTCGCAATGGACCTGCTACATCCGCTGCGTGCTGCACGCGATCAACCGCATCGGTGACTATGCGCGCGTTCGCTTGGCGCTCGACCAAGCCGGCGTCTTTGTCGGCAGCGGCGTTACGATCGGCACCGACCAGGAGGACCGGGTGATCGCGGCGATCACCGCCGTGACCGGACAACAGTTCCATGTGGCCGCGCGCGACGTGGCGCAGGGAATCACCGAGCAGTCACGCCACCAGGTCGGCATGCGCGTGCCGCTGCTGCTCACCGGCGCGCATTTCAACTTGCTCCAATAGACTCAATCTGAACCGGACCGCAAAATCATTTGATTTTGCAGAATAGTACGTCGTGAGACGAACCGGAACAAACCGAAGATTCGGCCCTGGTAGCGGAGGAGGGACTTGAACCCCCGACACGCGGATTATGATTCCGCTGCTCTAACCAGCTGAGCTACTCCGCCCAGGGCAGGCCGCGCGACATAGGCGGGGGCATCGGCTCGGTCAAGCGAACATGTGACGCGACAACGGCTCCCACGGACCGCCGCGATAATGCCAGGCCGCCAGGCCCGTGATCACGAGCGGCCGGCGGGTGATCTCCGCGGCTAGCTGCGCCCGGAGCGCGCGTGCGTCGGCGGGAGCGGCCTTGTTCTGGACGGTGACGTGTGGGCGCCAGCCGGCGCGATCCTGCGGGATCAGCATCGCGCCGAACGCCTCGGCGAGATCCGCTCGGATCGCCTCAAGTTCCGGCGATTCGACGCGGAGGGCCACGCCGCCGTCCATGGCGAGCACGCCTGCGATCCAGCCACGAGGCGCGCTTTGGCCACGGGTGACCGCGGCGAGGCGCCGCTTGAGCTCCGGCGCCAGATCGGGCGCGAGATGACGGAAGAGCGTCAGATGCGCCGGTACCCGATTGCGGTCCGCCGGATAATGGCGGCGGCGGAGATCATCCAGCCAGGCGAAATCCTGCGTACCGAAGACGGCGGTGACGATGATCGGAGCCAGCGTCGTCACGTCGTCCCGCGCTAAAGACCGAACGCGCGCTTCGGGATGTGCGTGATCCGGCACGCGAGGTCCGCCTCTCCGCTGGCGACGACATAATGGTCGCCCCCATCGACGATACCTGTCGTGAACACGACATTGTCGAGGTACATCAGCGTCTTGAGCGGTTCGGTGAGCGCCGGCGCGGCCTCCAGCAGCGGCGTATGCTCGGACGCGAGCATCTGCGAAGGATCGTCCTTGTCCATCAGCGACCAATAGGTGCGATAGATGCCGACCACGCCGAGCGGCTCGACCCCGTGCCACAGGCTCAGCCAGCCGCGGTCGGTGAGGATCGGCGGCGTGCCCCCGCCCATCCGTGCCGTGGCGACGGTGCCGGAATGCGGGCGGATACCGGGCTTGTCGTAGGGCTTCCAATGCAGGGCGTCGGGCGAGGTCGACAGGTTGATCGACGGTCCCGCCCGCCATTCGCTGCCCGGCGGATAGGCGAAATAGAGATCGCCGAGCGGCCGCGTCTGCGCCCAGTATCTGCCGTCGATCAGGCCCTCGAAGATCAGCATGTCCTTGTTCTGATGGTCGAGGACGATGCCCTCCAGCGTCCAGTCGAGCGCGTCGGCGGAGGTGTAGAGCGTGGTCGAATGCCGCTCGGGACTGACCGAGCAGGTGGTCATCAGGTAGCGATCGCCGACCTTGCTGATCCGCGCGTCCTCCACGCCATAGCATTGATAGGGCTCGCGCGGGTGGATCGCGCGGTCGTAATGGATCGCCTCGACCGCGAGGCCGTCTGACGACAGCTCGACCGGCAGCAGCCAGGACAGCGAGGTCAGCGCCATCACCTTCCACCCGCCGCCGCGCATCATGAACTTGCGCGGGTCGCGCGTGTCGACGAGGTCGAGCGGCCAGGCGTCGAGGACATAGCGACCCTCGACCCAGCGGATCGCGTGGATGTTGCCGGCGCGGATCGGCTCGCGCAGCGCCTCGGCGATCCGCACCACCATCAGCAAATTGCCGTTGGCGAGCCGCGTCAGGCCGGGGTTGAAGGCGCCGAGGACATAGGTCTCGGCTTCGAGATGGCCAGCGAGCGGGGAACGGGCGAGATCGATATCGGCCGGGGTCAGGACCAGCCGGTCGACGGGAAAGCTCATGCCTCCTGCAACCTCGGCACCACCGCCATCTGCATCACCACCGCGCGCCGCGGCTGGGTCAGCATGAAATGGGCCGCGACCGCGATGTCCTCGGCACGCAGCATCTTCTCCTCGTTGATCATCCTCACCTGCTCGTCGGGCGGGATGTCCGGGCTCTGCATGTCGGAACCGGTCATGCCCGGCTCGATCAGCGACACGCGAATGCCTTTCTTCCCCACTTCCTTGGTCAAGGCTTCCGCGAAACCCGCGATGCCCGCCTTGATGCCGGCATAGACGGTGGAGGTCGGCTCGAGCGAATGCGCCGAGGTCGAGCCGATCAGGATGACGTCGCCCTCGCCGATGTGGCGGACCGCGGCGCGCGCGGCGGCGTAATAGGCGGCGAAGTCGGTCGCGACGATATAGTCGAGCTCCTCGGGCGCGGTGTCGACCAGACCTTCGGCGGCGATCGCGGCGTTGATCACGGCGATGTCGAGCCCGCCGAGCCATTTCACCGCCTCGTCGACATAGCGCGCCGGCGCGCCGCGCTCGGCGAGGTCGATGGCGATGCCTTCGCCCTCCCCCACTTCGTTGATGCGCTTCAAGGCATCGTGCAGATGCTCCTCGTTGCGTCCGCAGATGTGGACGCGCGCGCCTTCGGAGGCGAGCAGCACGGCAATGGCGCGGCCGATGCCCTTGCTCCCGCCGGTGACGAGCACGCGCTTGCCCTTGAGGCTGGTGACGGCGGTGTGTGCGTCGGACAGGCTGGTCATTGAGGGAACTCCTTGGAATACCCGCAACGACGGTTCAGGCGGCGACCGGTTCCGCGGAAATCTTGTCGAGCAGGCGATCGATCGCGGCGGTCACCTCCGGCTCGTCGAGCGTGGGGGCGTGGCCGCATTCGGGCACCGTCACCAGCTCGGCGCACCGGCCGAGCCGCAGGATCATCTCGTCGGCCGTCCTCGCACTCAGGATGTCGGAGGTCTCGCCGCGCACCACCAGCACCGGACGGCCCGCGAGCGCATCGAGCGTGCGCCACATGTCCGGCCCCGCCTCGTTCCCCGGCACGCGGAACGGCTCGGCGATCTTCATGTCGTAATCGAGCACGATGCGACCGGCATTGTTGAGCCGGAACAGCCGCTTGGCCATCGCCAGCCAGTCCTCGATCGTGAAGCGCGGGTGGACATCGGCATTGGCCTCGGCGAGCGCACGCGCCGCGTGCATCCAGGTCGGGTGCCAGGCGGCCTTGCCGACATAGCCACGGATGCGCGCAAGGCCGGCCGGATCGAGCTCCGGCCCCACGTCGTTGAGCAGCGCCCCGGCGAGGCGATGACGCTCGGCGCTGGCGAGCAGCATGGTGACGATGCCGCCGAGGGAGGTGCCGAAGGCGACGAACCGCTCGATCGAAAGATGCTCGAGCAGCGCCTCGACATCCTGGAGATAGGTGAGCGGGACGTAGCTCATCGGGTCGGCGGCGTAGCCGCTCTCGCCGCGGCCGCGGAAATCGACCGCGATCACGCGCCACTCGTCCGCGAGTCGCTCGGCGACATTGGCATAGTCGCGCGCGTTGCGCGTGAGGCCGGCGAAGCAGAGGATCGGCGGGCGACCGCTCGCCGCATTCGCCTGGCCATAGTCGCGGTAGTGCAGCCGCACCCCGTCCTTCGACCACCAATAGCCGTCCCGATACCCACCGAGGTTGCGCCGATCCGCCATCGTTCCCCATATCGCCGCATGACCGCCCTCCCGCAACCGGAAGCGACGATCCTCGAGCTCGGGGACGCATTCTACGACCGTGTCGTGCCGGCGCGCTTCCCCGAGACGATCCTGCGCTTCCGCAACGACCGGGCCGCCGCGGCGGTGGGATTGGAATCACTCACCGACGAGCAATGGATCGCCCATTTCGGCCGGTTCGAGCCGATTCCCGGCAGCCTGACCGAACCGCTGGCGCTGCGCTATCACGGGCATCAGTTCCGCGTGTACAATCCCGACATCGGCGACGGGCGGGGCTTCACCTTCGCGCAGCTGCGCGATTCGGCGGGGCGGCTGATGGACCTCGGCACCAAGGGCTCGGGGCAGACGCCGTGGAGCCGCTTCGGCGACGGGCGGCTGACGCTCAAGGGCGGCGTGCGCGAGATCCTGGCGACCGAGATGCTGCAGGCCCTTGGCGTGGAAACCTCGCGCAGCTTCTCACTGGTCGAGACCGGCGAGGCGCTGACCCGGGGCGACGAACCCTCCCCCACCCGCTCGGCGGTGCTGGTACGGCTCAGCCACGGCCATGTCCGCATCGGCACCTTCCAGCGGCTCGCCTATCTCCGCGATGCGGACAACATGCGGCGGCTGGTCGATTATGTGCTGGTCCATCTCCACGGCGAATCGCCCGGCGATCCGGTGCGCCTGCTCGACAATGTCGTCGCCCGCACCGCGCGGCTGGCGGCGAGCTACATGGCGGCGGGATTCGTGCATGGCGTGCTCAACTCCGACAACATCAACGTCACCGGTGAGAGCTTCGACTATGGCCCGTGGCGGTTCGCGGCGACCTGGGACCCGGCCTTCACCGCCGCCTATTTCGACCATGCCGGCCTCTATGCCTTCGGCCGCCAGCCCGAGGCGATCCATTGGGATGCGATGCAGCTCGCCGTGGCGCTGCGCACGATCTGCGATGCTGAGCCGATGATCGCGGCGCTGGAGACCTTTCCCGAACGCTATCAGGCCGAGGTGACGCGGGCGATGTTGTGGCGGCTTGGAATCAAGCCGCGCAATTCGGGCGAGGATCACGCGCTGGTCGAGGCGATCGAGCGTGGCCTTCGCGCGTCCGATATGGGTATCGACACCTTCTTTCACCACAGCTTCGGCGGAGAGGTGCCCTCCGGCGCCGCCTTCGATGAAGCACGTGCCGCTATCGCCGGCTATGAACCGCGCAAGCCGCGCACCGCCTATTGGGATGGTGAGCCCTGCTCGATGCTGATCGATGAGGTCGAGACGATCTGGTCCGCGATCGACCAGCGCGACGACTGGACGCCGCTTCATGCCAAGATCGCCGAGGTCCGGGCGTTCGGCGAGGCGCTTGCGTGACCCTTGGCAATTCCGCCGATTCCCGGCAGGAGACGGTGATGGCCGGCCAAGAGATCGTCTCCACCGAACCCGCAACCGGCGCCGTGTTGTGGCGGCGCACCCCGAGCGATGTCGATGCCGAAGTGGAACGCGCCCGCGCGAGCTGGGCCGAATGGGCGGCGCGTCCGCACGCCTACCGCGTCGAGACGCTGCGCCGCTTCGCCAACGTCGTGCGCGGCAGGCTTGACGCCTTTGCCGATCTGATCGCCCGCGAGACCGGCAAGCCGCTGTGGGAGGCGCGCACCGAGGTCGAGACCGTGATCAACAAGGTAGACATCTCGATCAACGCCTATTCCGAGCGCACCGGCCAGCGCCGCAGCGAGGGCGCGATGGGCGCCCGCACCGCGCTGCGCCACAAGCCGCATGGCGTGCTGGCGGTGCTCGGCCCCTATAATTTTCCGGCACACCTGCCCAACGGCCACATCGTCCCGGCCTTGCTCGCAGGCAACGCGGTGGTGTTCAAGCCGTCGGAGAAGACGCCCGCTACAGGCGAGTTCCTGGTCGGATGCTATCACGCCGCGGGCGTGCCCGAAGGCTGCGCGCGGCTGGTGATCGGCGGGCCGGACGAGGGCAAGGCGCTCGCCGCGCACGACGGCATCGACGGGCTGCTGTTCACCGGCTCGGCGCGCACCGGCCTGGCGCTCAACCGCGCCTTCGCCGACAAGCCCGAGAAGATCCTGGCGCTGGAGATGGGGGGCAACAACCCGATCCTGGTGTGGGACACGCCCGACCTCTATTCCGCCGCGGTGCTGGTGGTACAGTCCGCCTTCACCACCGCCGGCCAGCGATGCACCGCCGCGCGCCGGCTGATCGTCGACGAGAAGCTTGCGGAGCCGCTGCTCGCCGAGCTCACGAAGCTCGCCGGCCGCCTGATCATCGGCGAGCCGCACGCCGATCCGCAGCCCTTCATGGGTCCGGTGATCGACAATGACACCGCCGACATGCTGACCGAGAGTTTCCTCGCGCTCTCGGCGATGGGCGGGCGGCCGCTGCGCTACATGGAGCGGCCGATCGAGGGGCGTCCGTTCCTGACCCCCGGCATCGTCGACACGACCGAGGCGAAGGAGCGGCCCGACGTCGAGCTGTTCGGCCCGGTCCTGCAGGTGATCCGCGCGACCGACTTCGACGAAGCGATCGCCGAGGCCAACGCCACCCGCTACGGCCTCTCCGCGTCGCTGATCAGTCAGGACCCGGCGCTCTACGACCGTTTCTGGGCCAATATCCGCGCCGGCATCGTCAACTGGAACAAGCCGACCAACGGCGCCAGCTCGGCCGCGCCGTTCGGCGGCATCGGCTGGTCGGGCAATCACCGCCCCAGCGCCTATTACGCCGCCGACTATTGCGCCTATCCGGTGGCGTCGAACGAGGCCGATCAGGCACGCGCCGCGATCGGGATCGGCCTCAGGGACGCATAGCGCAAAGCTCGGCTAGGCTGACCTCAAGCATCCCTGCGTTGCCGCCGGCGCCGCGTCGGCCCATCTGCCCGCCATATGGCGACGCTACTCGACCCCAACGCGCGCGGGCGCGTGATCCTCGTCGGTGCCGGCCCCGGCGACCCGGGGCTGCTCACCATTCGCGCCGTCCAGGCGCTGCGCCAGGCCGACGTCGTCGTGCACGACGGCCTCATCGACCTGCGCGTGCTCGACATGGCGCCGCCCCACGCGCACCGCATCTCGGTCGCCAAGCGCCGCGCCCGGCACACGCTGCCGCAGGAATCGATCAACGCGCTGATCATCGCCCATGTGAAAGCCGGCGCGATCGTCGTGCGCCTGAAGGGCGGCGACCCCTTCGTCTTCGGCCGCGGCGGCGAGGAAGTGGAGGCGGTGCGCGCCGCCGGCCTGCCTGTCGAGGTGATCCCCGGCGTCTCCGCAGCGCTCGGCTGCGCGGCCGAGGCGATGCTGCCGCTCACCCATCGCGACTGGTCGAGCGCGGTCAGCTTCGTCGCCGGCCAGTGCAAGGGGCTCAAGGACCAGGACTGGTCGGGTCTGGCCGGCAAGGGGCGCACGCTCGTCATCTACATGGGCGTCGCGACCTGCCCCGACATCGCGGACAAGCTGATGGCCGACGGCGTCGCGCCCGACATGCCGGTAGCGGTGCTCGAGAAGGGTACGCTCGACGGGCACCGCGCGCTGCGGACCCTGCTCGCGGACCTCGGCGCGATGGTCGCGCGCGAGAAGGTCAAGAGCCCGGCGATCATCGTCGTCGGCGAGGTGGTGATGCTCGCGGACGCAGAGGACAAGATGGCCGCCTGGTCCAAGGCCGCGGAGGCGCTTGCGTGAAGATCCTGACCGGAAACGACCTGCGTACCGGCGCGGTGATCTGGTGGACCGGCGAAGGCTGGTCGATCCATGTCGAGGACGCCGTCGACGTCGGCGAGCATGGCGAGGCGATCGCCGGCGAGGAGGACGCCGCACGCCGCGTCAACGCCCCAGCGGTCATCGACGGCACGATGACGCCGGAGGGTCCCCGCCCCGCGCACATCAAGGACCGCATCCGCGCGCTCGGCCCGACCGTCCGCCCCGATCTCACGCTCAAACCCGCCGATCCGAATGCCGGGAGTTGGGTGATATGAACTCCATCCGTCACCCCGGCGAAAGCCGGGGTCTCCCTCCACACGCCGTACGCTTGCGGCACGAGATCCCGGCCTTCGCCGGGATGACGAGGTAAGCCATGTACCGCTACGACCAGTACGACCAGGCGATCGTCGACGCGCGCGTCGAGGAGTTCCGCGACCAGGTCGCCCGCCGCATCGCCGGGGCGATGAACGACGACCAGTTCAAGCCGCTCCGGCTCAAGAACGGCCTCTACCTCCAGCTCCACGCCTATATGCTGCGCGTCGCCATCCCCTATGGCACGCTCGACTCGCGCCAGATGCGCAAGCTCGCGCACGTCGCGCGGCGCTACGACCGCGGCTACGGGCATTTCACGACGCGCCAGAACATCCAGTACAACTGGATCAAGCTGGAGGAAGCGCCCGACATCCTCGCCGAGCTCGCCACGGTCGAGATGCACGCGATCCAGACCTCGGGCGAGAGCATCCGCAACATCTCGGCCGACCAGTACGCCGGCGCCGCCGCGGACGAGATCTGCGATCCCCGCCCCTGGGCCGAGCTGCTGCGCCAGGCGAGCACCTTCCATCCCGAGTTCAGCTATCTGCCGCGCAAGTTCAAGATCGCGGTGATCGCCGCCGACGAGGACCGCGCAGCGCTGCGCTGGCACGACTTCGCGCTGCGCATCGTCCGGAACGAGGCGGGCGAGCAGGGCTTCGAGGTGTTCGCCGGCGGCGGCATGGGCCGCACGCCAATCATCGCCTATCGCATCCGCGAATTCCTGCCGGCCGGACAGATCTTCTCCTATCTCCAGGCGGTGCTGCGCGTCTGGAACCGCCACGCCCGCCGCGACAACATCCACAAGCAGCGGATGAAGATCCTCGTCCACGAGCTCGGCGAGGAGGAATTCCGCCGCCAGGTCGAGGAGGAGTTCCGGCACTTCCTGACGCTCGCCACCGATTTCCCCCAGGCCGAGTACGACCGGATCGCCGCCTATTTCGCGCCGCCGCCGTTCGAGACCGGGCTGTCGGACGAGATCGACCGTTCCGACCCCGAGTTCGCGCTCTGGGCCGATCGCCAGACCATCCGCCACAAGGCGCCGGGCTATGCCATCGTCAACATCAGCCTGAAGCCGATCGGCGGCATCCCCGGCGACATCTCGGCCGAGCAGATGGAGGTCGTCGCCGACCTCGCCGAGCGCTACAGCTTCGACGAGCTCCGCGCGACCCACGCGCAGAACCTGGTGCTGCCGCACGTCCGCAAGACCGACCTCCATACCGTCTGGCAGGCGCTCGACGCGGCTGGGCTGGCGAACGTCAACCTCGACCTGGTGACCGACATCATCGCCTGCCCCGGGCTCGACTATTGCAGCCTCGCCAACGCCCGCTCGATCCCGGTCGCGCAGAAGATCGCGCAGCGTTTCGTCGACATGGACCGCCAGCTCGAGCTGGGCGAGCTCAAGATCAAGATCTCGGGCTGCATCAACGCCTGCGGCCACCACCATGCCGGCCACATCGGCATCCTCGGCGTGGATCGTAAGGGCACCGAGAACTACCAGCTGCTGCTCGGCGGCTCCGGCGCAGAGGATACGTCGCAGGCCAAGATCACTGGTCCCGGCTTCGACGAGGACGGGGTGGTGGACGCGGTGGAGCGGGCGACCAGCGTCTACCTCCGCGAGCGCACCGAGGGCGAGCGTTTCCTCGACACCTACCGTCGCATCGGCCTGGAACCGTTCAAGGAGGCGATCTATGGTTGAGAACAACCTCCGCTTCCGCGACGATCCCGTGCACGAGGAGCCCGCGGTCTCGATCGACGCTTTCCTCGGTCAGTCCAATGCTACCGCCGTCCGCATCGAGGCGGGCGAGGACGCGCGACTGCTGATTCCGCATCTCGATCGGCTGGCGCTGGTCGAGATCGACTTCCCCCGCTTCCGCGACGGGCGCGGCTACAGCTCGGCGCGAATCCTGCGCGAGGCCGGGTACACGGGCGAGATCCGTGCGTCGGGCGACGTGCTGGTCGATCAGATGCTGTTCATGCGCCGCTGCGGCTTCGACAGCTTCGCGCCCAACGCGCCGATCGATCCCGAGGTGCTCGACGCCGCGCTCAACCGCTACGGCTATGTCTATCAGCACGCCGCCGACGACGCGGTGCCGGTGTGGAAGCTCCGTCATGGCTGAAGCCGCGCGCAAGCTCGACCGCATCGACCTGACGCCGCGCTGGACCGCGGCCGATGCGGTGCGGCTCAACAACATGTTCCGCGGCACCGACACGCCGGCGATGCTGCGTACGCTGCTTTCCGAGCACATGCTGGGCGAGGTCGCGCTGGTCTCGTCCTTCGGCACCGAATCGGCGGTGCTGCTGCACCTCGTCGCCAGCATCGATCCGTCGGTACCGGTGCTGTTCCTCGATACCGGCAAGCATTTCCCGGAAACGCTCGCCTATCGTGACGAGCTCGCCGGGCGCCTGGGCCTGACCGATCTTCGCATCCTCACGCCCGACGCGGCCGATCTGGCCGCCCGGGACGATGCCGGCCTGCGCTGGTCCTACGATCCCGACGGCTGCTGCGAGCTGCGCAAGGTCAAGCCGCTGGAGAAGGCGCTTGGCCGTTTCGACGCCAGCATCACCGGCCGCAAGGCCTTCCAGGCGAGCACCCGCGCCGCCCTGCCCCGCTTCGAGCTCGACGGCGACCAGCTGAAGGTGAATCCGCTCGCAAGCTGGACCAAGGCCGACATCGACACCTATTTCGCCGAACACGACCTCCCTCGCCATCCGCTGGAGGCCGAAGGCTATGCCTCGATCGGCTGTGCCCCCTGCACCAGCAAGGTGAAGCCGGGCGAGGACCCGCGCGCCGGCCGCTGGCGGGGTTGGGAAAAGACCGAGTGCGGCATCCACACCCCGGTCGAGGACGGCGATCCTGAGCAGCCGTCGTTCTAGCTAGCTCCTCCCCGGCACGGGGAGGAGCTATGACTCAATCCATCGGCGCGTAGTTCTCGCCCGCATAATCGCTGAAGCGGGTGATGTTCGGCTCGAACTTCAGCGTCACCTTGCCGGTCGCGCCGTGGCGCTGCTTCGCGATGATCAGCTCGGCGAGACCGAACACGCGCTCCATGTCGAGCGCCCATTTGGCATGGTCGTCGAAGACCTTGGGGTCGTCGCCGTCCCGCGGCCGCTTGGGCTCGCGCGAGGCGACGTAATAGTCCTCGCGATAGACGAACCATACCATGTCGGCGTCCTGCTCGATCGAGCCCGACTCGCGCAGGTCCGAGAGCTGCGGCCGCTTGTCCTCGCGCTGCTCGACCGCGCGGCTGAGCTGCGACAGCGCCAGCACCGGTACGTTCAAGTCCTTGGCCAAGGTCTTGAGACCGCGCGAGATTTCTGAAATCTCCTGCACGCGGTTGTCGTTCGATCCGCGACCACTGCCCGACAGCAGCTGGAGATAGTCGACCACGACCAGCCCGATCTCGTTGTTCTGCCGGCGCTGGAGCCGCCGCACGCGCGTGTGCAGTCCGCTGATCGACAGGCCGGCGGTGTCGTCGATGAACAGGGGCAGGGTCTCGAGGTCCGCCGCAGCGTCAGCGAGCTGGTGGAACTCGGCCTTGCTGATCTTGCCCATGCGCAGCGCCTCCGAGCTGATCCGCGCCTGTTCCGACAGGATGCGCGTCGCCAGCTGGTCGGCCGACATTTCCAGGCTGAAGAAGGCGACCTTGGCGCCGGTCGAGCGCTCGGGCGGGATGCCGATGCGCATGTCGTCCATCCAGCGCCGCGCAGTGTTGAAGGCGATGTTGGTGGCGAGCGAGGTCTTGCCCATACCCGGACGGCCGGCGAGGATCATCAGGTCCGAATGGTGCAGGCCGCCCGTGCGTGCGTTGATCGAATCGAAGCCGGTGGTGACGCCGGAGAGGCCGCCGCCGGCGTTGAGCGCCTTCTCGGCCATCCTGACCGCCAGGGTGGTCGCCTGGGCGAAGGTCTTGACCGCGCCGTCGGCGTTGCCCTCGCTCGCGACGTTGAACAGCGCCGCTTCCGCCGCCTCGATCTGGGCGCGCGGATTAACCTCCTCGCTGG
Organism: Sphingomonas astragali; assembly: GCF_051400615.1. NCBI lineage: Bacteria > Pseudomonadati > Pseudomonadota > Alphaproteobacteria > Sphingomonadales > Sphingomonadaceae > Sphingomonas > Sphingomonas astragali. The sequence continues at coordinate 78,424 of NZ_JBLFFH010000002.1, read as the reverse complement.
TGTCCATCGCGCGGCCGACCAACTCGCGCCCGACCGTCACCAGCGCGCGCAGCATGGCGAGGTCGTAGATCTGCTGCGCGAACTGCCGCGCGCCGATCAGCCCCGCCCCGCTGCCGGTCAGCTTGGCGAGATAGGCGGGGCCGCCGAGCTCGCGCATCGCCTCGTCGCCGTCGAACAGCGGGCGGAGCGTCACGGGCGTGGCGAGCTGGTCGGTCGAGCGCAGCCGCCGGATCGCCTCGAAGACGCGGCCGTGGAGCGGCTCGTAGAAATGCTGCGGCTCCAGCCGGTCGACGATGTCGTCCGCGAGACGGTTGTCGATCATCATCGCGCCGAGCAGCGCCGCCTCCGCCTCCACATTCTGCGGAAGCTGCTGCGCCGCGGGCACGGCGGCGTCATTGGCGTGGAGGAGCGTGGCCATCGCGCCCTCATCTCATCAATGGCCGCCGTCCTCAACCGCTGATGGGCTGTGGAACACGGGGAAAGCGCCGCGCCGAGCTCCTCGAACGGCAGCTTCTCCCTCGCGGGAGGATCAGGGCACCGGTGCCGAATCGATGATCTGGATCGGCTTGCGGAGCCGGATGTCGTCCGAAGCACCGCCGACAAGCAGCTGGTACGCTCCGCCCCTCGCCACCCAGCGGTGCGTCTCCATGTCCCAACCCGCGAAGGCGCGCGGATCGAGCATCAGCTCGACCGGCCGGCTCTCGCCCGGCGCCAGTGCGACCTTGGTGAAGCCCTTGAGTTGTTTGACCGGCTCGTTCTCCGCTCGCTCCTCCGGAGCGACGTAGATCTGGACGACTTCCTTGCCCGCAATCCTGCCCGTGTTGCGCAGCGTGAATCGCACCTTCACCGATGCGCCTGCCTTCACCCTCGCCGGTCCGCTCAGCCCCGAATAGGCGAAGCTGGTGTACGAGAGGCCATGGCCGAAGGCGAACAGCGGCTTCACGCCACGCGCCTCATAGCCGCGATAGCCGACCAGCAGGCCCTCGGCATATTGGCTCTTGGCGCTCTTGAGGTCGATCGCGTCGTCGCTGCTCCTGGCCGGAAAGGTCACCGGCAGCTTGCCCGACGGGTTGACCTTGCCGGTCAGCACGCCGGCAAGCGCGGCCGCGCCGCCCTGTCCCGGCAGGAACATGTCGACCACCGCCGGAACCCGGTCGATCCAAGGCATCGTCATCGCCGCGCCGGCATTGATCACCACCGCCGCGCTCGGATTGGCGGCCGCGATCGCCTCGACCAGCCTGTCCTGCTCGCCCGGCAGGTCGATCGTCGCCCGGTCGTAGCCTTCGCCCTCGGTCAGCGACGAGGACCCGACGATCACCACCGCCGCATCGGCCCGCTTCGCCGCCGCCACCGCCGCGTCGAAGCTCGGCCGCGGCGTGCGCACGCCGAACGCCAGCAGCTCGTAGGGCGTGCGCCCGGTCACATAGTCGAGCCGCACCGGATAGGATTTCCCCGCCTCCAGCTCGACCGTCACCGTCCGCCGCGGCACCGGGAAGCCGATCACGTCGCGATTGTCGGGCGTGCTCGGCGTCGCCTTGTCGATGATCGTCCTGCCGTCGAGCGTCAGCGTCGCCGAACCGGTGCCGCGCACGCTGAACTCATAGGGGCCGGTCTCTGGCGGCCAGAACAGCCCTTCCCAGCGCAGCGCCGCGTAGCCGGCCGCCTGCGGCCCGGCGACATTGCCGCTGATCCGCTTGCTGAAATCGGTCGCGAGCTCAGTGCGCGTGGGCAGGCCCGCGAAGTCGTTGGTGGCGAAATAGCTGGCCTTGAGCCCCGGTTCGGCGCGATCTGCAACCGGGCTGAACAATTTCGGATCGGCGGCAGGCGGCACCTCTTCGTTGTCGACGCCCTTTTCGTAGATCACCTCGACGCCTGGCAGCGCTGCCCTGATCGCGTCGAGCGGAGTCTGGAGCCTGGCGAAAGGCACCACCGCCGAGCTGCCGCCGCCCTGGATGCGCGCGACCGCAGCGTTGGGCCCGATCACCGCCAGCGTCTTGATGCCCGGCTTCAGCGGCAGCACGCCCGCGTTCTTGAGCAGCACGACCGCCTCGTCCGCCGCCGCACGCGCCACCGCTTCGTGCCGCTTCCCGCCGATCTCGCCCTTGGCCGGGCCGCCGTCGAGGATGCCGCTCCGCACGATTGCCCGCACGACGCGTCGGACATTGTCGTCGAGCTGCATCTGGCTGACCTCGCCCGCCTTCACTGCCGCTATCAGCTTCTCGCCGAAATATCTGGGCGGTCCCGGCATCTCGACGTCGAGCCCGGCGTTCGCCGCCGCCACGGTCGAATGCGTCGCGCCCCAGTCGGACACGACGAATCCCTTGAAGCCCCATTCCTTCTTGAGCAGGTCGGTCAGCAGCCAGCGGTTCTCGCTGGCATAGGTGCCGCCGAGCTTGTTGTACGATGCCATCACCGACCAGGGGTCGGCCGCCTTCATCACCGTCTCGAACGCGGGTAGGTAGATTTCGCGAAGCGGCCGCTCGTCGACGATCGAATCGACGACGAAGCGGTTGGTCTCCTGGTTGTTGGCGGCGAAGTGCTTGATCGAGACGCCGACGCCCTGCGCCTGCACGCCCTCGACATAGCCGAGCGCCAGCCTGCCCGCGAGCAGCGGGTCCTCCGAATAGGTCTCGAAGTTGCGCCCCCAGCGCGGCGTGCGGACGATGTTGACCGTCGGCGCAAGCAGCAGCGACGCGCCATAGCCGCGCGCCTCCTCCGCAATCGCATCGCCGACCGCGCGGGTGACCTCCGGATTCCAGGTCGCCGCCAGCGAGACCGCGGTCGGGAACACCGTCGCCGGTTTGCCCTCGGGCGAGCGCACGCCGGTCGGCCCGTCGGTCATGCGGAATTCAGGGATGCCGAGCCGCGGTATCGCGTGCAATGTCATTCCCGAGGCGCCCGCGAGCAACGACACCTTCTCGTCGAGCGTCAGTCGCGCCACCAGGTCGTCGACGCGCCCGTCGACAGGCGCAGCCTTGTCGCGATAGATCGACCGCGCATCCGACTGTGCCGCCGCCGGCCCGCCGAGCGCAAGCGCAAGCGCGGAGAGAGCGATGCCGCCCGGCCCCCGAGTTAGCGCCATCCTACTTGATCGCCGCGAGATCGGCGTCGACCTTGGCCAGCAGCTCGTCGGTGAGCTTGCCGTCCGAATAGGCCTGGAGCTGCCTGAGGCTCATTCCCTTGAACATCTCATATTCGGGCCGCGCGGTGAGGCCCGGCACGTCCTTCTCCAGCACCGCCTTGGCTGCCGCGTCGGCGGCGAGGTCCTGGATCGGCGTCTGGGTCGAGAATTTGGCCGTCGTCGCCGGTGCAGCCGCTGCCGGTGCGGCCGGGACCGGCGCAGCGGGCGCCGGTGTGGTCTGCGCGGCTAGCGGAGCAGCAGAGACGAGCAATACGGTCGCAATCAGGCGCTTCATGGCATTCATCCTTCGTTGGAAGTGGCGCTTTCGAGTTCGGCGATCATCGCCTCGCGGATCAGGTATTTCTGGATCTTGCCGGTCACCGTCGTCGGAAAGGCGTCGACGAAACGGATGTGGCGGGGAATCTTGTAGTGGGCGATACGGCCACGGCAGAAAGCGCGGATGTCCTCCGCGTCGCCGACTGCGCCGAGGCGGAGGCGAATCCAGGCGCACAGTTCCTCGCCCATCCTCTCGTCGGGCACGCCGACTACGGTCACGTCCTCGACTGCGGGATGGCCGTAGAGATACTCCTCGATCTCGCGCGGGTAGATGTTCTCGCCGCCGCGGATCACCATGTCCTTGAGGCGGCCGACGACGGTGCCGTAGCCCTCCGCGTCGATCACCGCGAGGTCACCCGAGTGCATCCAGCCCTCCGCATCGATCACCTCGGCGGTCTTCGCGGGCTCGTCCCAATAGCCGAGCATCACCGAATAGCCGCGGGTGCACAGCTCCCCCGGCGTGCCGGTCGGCACCAGCTCCCCCGCCTCATCGACGATCTTGCATTCGAGGTGCGGCTGCACCCGGCCGATCGAGCCGATACGGCGCTCCACGGGATCGTCGATCGCGGTCTGGAAGCTGACCGGGCTGGTCTCGGTCATGCCGTAGGCGATGGTGACGTCGCGCATGTGCAGCCGCTCGATCACCTGCCGCATCAGCGGCTCGGGACAGACCGCGCCTGCCATGACGCCGGTGCGCAGCGAGCCGAAGTCGAAGCGGTCGAACTCGGGATGCGCGAGCATGGCGATGAACATCGTCGGCACGCCGTAGAGCGCGGTGCAGCGCTCCATTTCCACCGCCCTGAGCGCCGCATCGGGATCGAACCCGGCGCTCGGATAGACCATCGCCGCGCCATGAGTGATGCTGGCGAGATTGGCCATCACCATCCCGAAGCAATGGTAGAGCGGCACCGGGATGCAGATGCGATCCTCAGCCGTCAGCGCCTGTGCGCGGCCGACGAAATAGCCGTTGTTGAGGATGTTGCGATGGCTGAGCGTCGCCCCCTTGGGCAAGCCGGTGGTGCCGCTGGTGAACTGGATGTTGGCCGCATCGGTGCTCTGCAGCGTCTCGCCGAGCGCGCCGAGCCACTCGCGATCGGCGGCACCGGCGGAGGCCGCCACCTCATCGAATGCCAGCCAGCTTGCGGGCGGCGTGCCGCCGATCTGGATCGCATGGCGCAGCGTCGGCAGCCGCTCGCCCGGCAGCGCGCCCGGGGCCATCTCGCGCAGCATCGCGCCATAGTCGCTGGTCCTGAACCGCTCGGCCAGCACCAGCGCCGACAGGCCGACCTTGTTGATCGCGAACGCCGCTTCGGTGACGCGATAGGCGGGGTTGATCGTCACCAGCACCAGCCCGGCACGCGCCGCGGCGAACTGGGTAATCGTCCATTCGACGCAATTGGGCGCCCAGATGCCGATACGGTCGCCCGGCTCCAGCCCCAGCGCCAGCAGCCCCGCCGCGAAATCGTCGGCCCGCGCCAGCAGCTCGGCGAAGCTCAGCCGCACCCCCTGCTCCACCGAGACCAGCGCCTCCCGCTCCCCCCAACGCGCGGCGGCGAGCACCAGCGCCGTGCCGATCGTATGCTCGATCAGCGGCGGCTCCGACGCGCCCCGCACTTGGCTGAGGATGAGCGCGGTCACGATTTCGGCGCCACGCAGCTGAAGTTGGCCGCATCGTCGGTCGATCCGCTGCCGGTCCACTTCGCGACCTTCGGATAGGCGCACAGCGGCCGCGTCCGCACCGGCTTGGCCGGCAGGCCGAGATAGGCGAACAGGTCGTTGTCGTACTTGGTCGCGACCATCGTCTCGGGCGCGGAGCCGCCCTGGCGCCACCTGTCGAGCGGGGTCAGCGCGTCGAAGATGCTCGCGCCCGGCCCGCCCAGGCAGTGCGACATGCCCGGCACCATGAACAGGCGCACCGATTGCGCCGCGCCCGGCGTCTTCTTCAGCACCGCCTGGTAATATTCGATAGTGTTCTCCGGCGCGATCGCGGCATCGTTCCAGCCGTGATAGAGGATCAGCTTGCCGCCACGCTTGATGAAGGGCGTCATGTCCGGGTTGTCGCTGTCGAGGATCGGCGCCATCCGCGTCTTAGCCAAGGCATAGTCGCGGCTCAGGTCGAACTGCGCCGGCTGCCAGTTCGGGTCCGAATGGACCATGTAGCGGAAGAATTCGGTCGCGAAGATGCCGTGCTGCGCCTTGGGGCCCGTCAGCCACATGTCCCAGGTGCCGGGAAAGGCTTCGGCGCCGGGCATCGTGCCGGGGAAGAACACGCTGCCCTTGTCGTCGACCGCGCCACGATAGAGCGCCCGCGCCGCGGCGACCTGCGGCGCGGTCAGGCAGTCGGCGGCGTCGCCCGCCTTGCACTGGAGCACCGCCGGGTCGACGCCGCAGCTTCTGGGATCGTCGATCACCTCGTCCTTGACGCCGTCGGCCGCGTCGCACTTCGCGAGCGCCGCGTCCTGCAGAAGCTTGAGCTTGGCATTTGGAATCGCGGACTCGGGCCGGGCGAACACCGCGCGCTCATTGGCCATGAAACCGGTCATCATCCGCGTCCAGGCGTTGGCTGGCGCGCCCGCGATGATCGCGTCATAGTCGTTGGGGTAACGCTGCGCCTCCATCAGCGCCTCACGCCCGCCGTCGGAACAGCCCTGGAAATAGGCCGCCTTGAGCTGGCGCGGATAGAAGGCGGCGATCACCGCCTTCGCCAGGTTTGCGGTGAGATGGTTGGCGCGATGGCCGAAGTCGGTGATCCGCTCGGGCTCGTTCAGCGCCCATTTGCCGTCGGTGTCGCCGGTGCCGACATGGCCCAGGTCGGTGCCCGCCGTCGCATAGCCCTTGGCCAGCACGCCGTGCATCGTCAGCGAAGACAGCGTCAGGCTGCCGCCGAACCCGCCGTTGCCGGCGCCCACCATCTTGCCGTTCCACGTCGCCGCTTCGGGCAGCCACACCTCGATCCTGATGTTCGACCGCGGCACCGGCGTCAGCACCGCCTGGACACGGCAGAAGCTCGCCTGCGCCGGCAGGCCGGGCTTGCCCTCCTCTGTTATCACCGGCGTGCCCTTGGCCACCATCGCAGCGCTCTCGATCCGGCCGTTTGCGATCGGCATTCCAGTAAGCGCAGCGCAATCCGCCGCCTTGAAACCCGCCTGCGCCGGTGCGGCAACGGTCTCGGTGCCGGCGACGCTCGGAGCGAGTGCCGCCGCTCCCAGCAGCAGCGGTGGAACGATCCTGATCATTTGCCCAGCAACCCCTTCGCTTGCAGCCATTGCTGCGTCCGCTCGGTCCAGGCGTCGGATGCCTTGCCCTTCTTGGCGATGCCGAAGCCGTGGCCGCCGTCCGGATAGGTGACGAGCGTCGCGTCGGCGCCGCCGTCGGTCCACGCCTTCACGATGCGGCCGGCGTCCTCGCCGGCCAGCTTGTCGTCCTCCGCCACGATCGCGAGCAGCGGCGGCGCCTTGGCGGGCACCGCGATGCTATCGCCGACAAGGCCCGGATAGACGGCGATCACGAAATCCGGCCGGCTCCGCGGCTGGTCGGCGAGCGTCGTCCACATTGTCACCGCCCCGCCGGCGGAGAAGCCCATCATCCCCAGCCGCCCAGGCCTGATCCCGTATTTGGCGGCATTGGCGCGGACATAGGCCATCGCCGCCTCGCCGTCGGCGGTGTCGAGCGGCTTCAGCGGCGCCACCGTCGCCTTGAGCTGGTCGATGTTGCCGAGCAGCCTGATCAGCGAGGCGGGAAACTCGCTGCCGGTCGGCACCAGCCGATAGCGCAGCACGAAGGCGGTGACGCCCAGGCCATTGAGCCACTTCGCGACGCCGATCCCCTCATTGTCGATCGACAGCATGTGGAAGCCGCCGCCCGGCGCGATCACCACGCCGGTGCCGTTGGCGGTCGCCGGGTCGGCCGGGAACACGCTGAGCGAAGGTTCGCTGACGTTGCGGGTAATGGCGCCGAAGAACAGCGATCCGTCCGTGGTCTCCGGCTTCGCTGCACCGATCGTGCCGGCCGGGCCCGCAGGCGACAGCTTGATCCGCTCGCCCTCGCTCGCGCTGGCGTTCGCGCAGCCGATCAGCAGCGTCAGCGCCGACAGCGCGACCGCCCATTTCCGCATCATTTCGCGCCTCCATGCTTGGCCGCGTCCCGCGCCGTCTCGATCGCGGCGATCGGCGGCTCGGCGGCCGGGACCGGCTCGGTCTTGCCGTTGCCGATCGAAAGCTTGACCGGCGCCGCGCCGGCAAAGCGCGGCCAGCCGGGATCGCCGGTCCTGGCGAAGCGCACCCAGCGATCCGCCAATGCGCCGGCGACGGCCTGATCCGCCGCGCTCGCCGGCTCGCCGGCCTTGTCGAGATTGTCGAACTGATAGGCCACGTCGGTCGCGTGCGAGGCGCCGAAATCGGGCTTGCGCCTGGCCTCCGCGACATAGCCGAAGCGATAGAGCCAGGTCGGCGCCACCTTGGCGTGCCGCCGCGCCAGGGCCAGCGCCGGCTCGGTGAAGGCGAAATCGCTGGCGATATGCCGGTCATAGGCGGCGGGCGAGCCGTAGGCGGCGCGCACCGCCTCTGCACCCGCACCCAGTTCCACGGTGGCCTTGGCGTTGAAACCGGCGAGGAACGGCGCCGGGATGAAGCCCAGCTCGTCGCTGTTCGACCCGACGACATAGGGGATACGCGCCTGCTTGCCCGCGGCGAACAGAACGTCGGCGTCGCCCGTCACGATGCGTCCGTCGGTGATCGGGCCCGAATAGCGGGCCTCGTCGGGGCTGATGAAGTTGATCTTGCCGAGGACGGTCTCGGCGGGGATCGCGCGCAGCGCGGCGAGGTCGTCCCCTGCCACGCCCGCGTCCCTGGCGAAGGCCACGCCCTTCGCCTCCGCCTCGGCGAGGCTCGGCCAGCTGTTGCGCCCGCCGCCGGATGCGACGATCCCCTTGGCGAACAGCCCCTTGGCCGCCGGCGACGTCATCAACCGGTTGACCGATTCCCCGCCCGCGGATTCGCCGAAGATGGTAACGTTGCCGGGGTCGCCCCCGAACGCCGCGATGTTGCGTTTGACCCATTGCAGCGCGGCGATCTGGTCCATCAGCCCCCAGTTGCCGGTCGGCCCGGCCCCGCTCTCCCGCGTCAGCGCCGGATGCGCGAAGAAGCCGAAGCGGCCGAGCCGGTAGTTGAACGTCACCACCACCACGCCGCGCGCTGCGAGCCGGCTGCCGTCGAGGATCGCTGCCCCGCCGCTGCCGTTGGTGAAGCCGCCGCCGTGGATCCACACCATCACCGGCAGCTTCGCGCCCGCCCGCGGCTTCGGCGTCCAGACGTTGAGGAACAGGCAGTTCTCGCTCATAGGCTGGCTGGTGTTGGCCTTGTCGCCTGGCAGCCGCACCTGGAAGCAGTCGCTGCCGAGCGCGGTCGCGTCGCGCACGCCCTGCCATGGCGCAGCAGGCTCGGGGGCGTGCCAGCGCAGCGGGCCTATCGGAACCGCGGCATAGGGAACCCCCTTGAAGCTCGCGACTCCCTCCGCCTCGGCGCCGCGCAGCGCACCGCTGTCGGTCGTCGCGACCGGGGATGCCGCCATCAGCAGCACCGCCAGCGCCGGCATCATCGCTCTCATCGCGCTCCTCCCGTGGTGAACTCGAACGTGCCGGCGCCGACGCTGTAGACGACGGAACCCTTCTCCTCCCGCATCCGCATCGCGCCCGCCGGGACGCCGGTGACCGCGCCGAAACGGGTCGGCACCCACACTTCGCCCGCGCTGTTCATCGGGACAGTCGCGGTCAGCGTCAGCCGGCCATCCTCGACCTTCCACGCCGACGTCGCCTCACCCTGCGGCGTTGCCATCGTCGCCGAGGCCCAGGCGAGCCCTGCCGGTATCGCCGGCCGCACCAGCACCGTGCGATATCCCGGTGCCCCCGGCCGCAGTCCCGCGAGCCGTTGCCGCAGCCAATCGGCGATCGAGCCGAAATAGTGATGATCGCGCGAGCGCGAGCCGAGGCTCCAGCTCTCGAGCATCGTCTTATGCCCGTTGGCGAGCCAGAAGCCCCAGCTCGGCTCGTCGGTGCGCGTGGCGATCTTGTAGGCGAGATCGGCATGGCCGTAGTCGCTGAGCAGGTCGAGCAGGTAGCGGGTGCCGAACACTCCGGTCTTCAGCCCCTGCGCCGCGACATCGGCGGCGATCGCATCGGCGACCGATTGCTCGCGCCCCGCGGGCGCCATGCCGAAGGCGAGCGCGAGCACGTTCTGGATCTGCGTCGGTTTGCCTGCCGTGCCCGTGTCGCCGACGGTGCGGTACCAGCCACGCGCGTCGTCCCAGTAGCGCTTGTTGTAGGCCGCCCGGATCGCCTCGGCGAGCGCGCCGTAGCGCTCCGCATCGGCAGCCTTGCCGATCACCCGCGACGATTGCGCGAGCAGCTTCGTCTCGAGGAAGAAATAGGCGCTGGTCACCGCGTCGATCCCGCCGCCGCGCGCGTTCATGAAGTCGAGCGCGCCCGGCGCGCTCCACTCGCTGAGCGAGATACTGGGTCCGCGAAAGTCGGGCGCGGCGAACTTGGTGGCGGTATAGTCGACCAGCCTCCGCTGCACCTCGTGCATCCGCTCCAATGCGCGGGCGTCGCCATAGGTCTGGTAGAGCTCCCAGGGCAGGATCATCGCCGCGACGTCCCACGGCGTCGTCGGCCCCCATACCAGGTTCCATCCCGGCGTTCTCTCATAGCCGTAGTAGGGTGTCGCCGGCACGATCTCCGGCAGCTCGCCGTCCGGCGCCTGCGCGTCGGGGAAATCGGCGAGCCACTTGCTCCACACCCGCGCCACGTCGAGGCTCCGCACCGCTGCGCCGGCCGAAGCCTGGGCATCGCCGGTCCAGCCGTTCTTTTCATAGGTGGGCGTGTCGGTCTGGAAACCATGCATGTTGTTGAGGATCGTGCGGATCGCCGCCTGGTCGATCTCGCCCAGCAGCGGATCGGCGCTGGCGAAGCTGCCGGTCCGCGCGACGGCAGAATGCACGACCTTGCCGGTCAGCGTCGCCAACATCGGCGTGCCGGGGAAGCCCTCGATCTGCACGTAACGGAAACCGTGGTAGCCGAAGCTCGGCTCCCACCGCTCGCGCCCCTTGCCGGCGAGCGTGTAGCGATCGGTCTGGAGCTGCGCGTCGATCAGGCCCGAGGCGGGGACGATCAGCCCGTCGTCACCGATCCGCTCGCTCGCCGCCATCGAGACGGTACGCCCGCTCGGCCCGGCCACGTCGAGCGCGACCCAGCCGGCGAAGATACGGCCGAAATCATAGACCCAGAGGCCGGGCTTGACTTCCTTGAGCGATACGGGAGCGACGGTCTCGACAGGCGCGATCGGTTCCAGATTGGCAGCGCGAAGCTTGCCCTTCGGCCCGTCCGCCAGCGTCGCCGGCAACCAACGTCGGTCCGAGAAGCCGGGCTTGTCCCACCCCAGCGGGAGCAGCCGCGCGTCATAGCGTTCGCCGCGGTGGATCGAATCCGCCAGCGTGGGACCCGAGATCGTCCTCCAGCTCCGATCGGTCGCAACGACCTGCCGCACGCCGTCGGCGAAGGTCACCTCGAGCTGTGCCCTGAGCGCCGGCTCGGCGTGCCACGGCGCCTGCTGGAAATACCATTCGTTGGGATCGGTGAGGCCATACCAGCCGCGCCCAAGCTCCGCGCCGATCACATTGGCCCCAGGGCGCAGCCGGTCGGTCACGTCATAGGTATAGTAGAGGACGCGCTTGTCATAGGCGGTGAAGCCCGCGCCCATTGCGCTCGCGCCCACCGTCGTGCCGTTAAGGTGCAGTTTCGGCCAGCCCGCTCCAACGACATAGAGCCGAGCGCTCGCAATCTTCTTCGCCGGCAGGGTGAAGGCGCGGCGCAGCAGCGGCGCTGGGGATTCGATCGGCAGCACGATGTCGACCGTCGGCAGCCCGCTCGAAACGATCAGCCCTTCGGCCTCGACGCGGCCACCGGTGAAAGCGTTGTCGTTCGCTTCAAACCGCGTCGCAAAGGTCGGACTCCCGTTGCCGGCGACGCTCACGCGATGGATCACCGCCGCGCGCGCCTCCTTCGCCGCGAAGCCGACGGTGCCACGCGCCTGCGCTCCGTCGATGAGGGTATCGATGGTCTTCCCGTCGATCGCAGTGGTGATCGTCAGGCCCTTCGCGGTGATCGTCACGCGATGCCGCACGTCCTTCAGTGTCACGCCGGCCAGCGGCACCCGCTTGAGCTCGGTCACCTTCACCGTCGAGCTCGACCCGCCCGGATAGCGCCGTACCCGTTCGATCAGGACCGGCCCATCCTTCTCCTCGGCGAGCGTCCAGACATAGGCCTCGCCATAGGTCTTGCCGATCGGCCGTGCGCGGAAGATCAGGTCGAGCGACGCTCCCGTCATCGTCAGTTCGCTCTCGAAGGTCAGGTCCGTCCAGTCATGATCGGTCCGCTTCGGCCCGCCTATCCACTGCGCGGACCAGTCCTCCGGCCTCAGCAGCCCCATCTCCCACCAGCCGGGCGTGCTCCATCCGCTCTGGTGTCCCTCACCGTCCCAGGTCGCAACCTGCCACCAATAGCGCGTGCGCGACGCGAGCGGCGGCCCGGCATAGGCGACCTGCGCATTGGCATGGGAAGCGACCCTGCCGCTGTCCCACACCAATCGTCCCCGCGCGAGTGCCTCCGGACCGTCGGCGACGCGGATGCGATAGGCGGTCTGCCGCGCCGTCGGCACCTGCCACGCAAGCCGCGGCGCCGGCTCGTCGATCCCGAGCGGTGCCGCGGCATATTCGACCTCGAGCGCAGAGGGCGCTGTCGCCTCAGGCGCCGCGCCGAGCACCAGCCCCGCTGCTCCCACCAACAGGACAAGACGGTCCATATGCGAGCCGCCCCTTCCCGTTCCGGCTATCGACCAGTGCGGCAACCGTCCCCTCCTAGAACTTGGTCCGGATACCGAAGGACACCAGCCGCCCCAGCGTACTGCCGTTGGTGTAGCCGGCGGCGTTGTTCAGATACGGAGGATCCTCATCGAACAGGTTATCCACGTTCACCGTCAGCATGGTGTCCTTCACCACCTTGCCGAGGTCGTAGCCGAAGAACAGGTCGATCGTATCGAAGGCGGAGACGCGCGTCTGCGGAAGCACCCCGAGCAGGGGATATCCGCTGCGATGATTGAGCGCCGCGCGGGCAATCAGATCACCCAGCTTGCCGCCCAGCGTCGCAACGAATTGAAGGCGCCCGTAACCATTCTTCAGATCATTGCTGAAGTCGCCGCCCTGGATCGCCTGCGTCCTGCGCTTCAAGGTGTAGGTACCGGCAAAGCTCGCGTTCACCGAACCGAACGAAGTGTCATGAGCATAGGCGAGACTGAAGTCGAGGCCGCTGGTGTTCACCGCGCCCAGATTGGCGCGTCGCGCCAGGAACAGCACATAGGGGGAGCTGACCGCGTAGAGCGCCGCCAGGCTCGGCACACCGTCGATCCGCAGATCCCCTGCCGCCGCCGTCGCCTGGGCCAGGGTCGGATTGAGGATGTAGAAGCTCGCGTAGTTGGGGTCGGTAAACAGGATGGGCGAGGTGAACGGCGGGACGCTGATCGCATCCTTGAACCTCACGTTGTAATAGGTCGCGCTGGCAACCAGGCCAGGCAGCGCCGCCGGCTTGAGATCGAAGCCCAGCGACCAGGTGTCGGCGGTCTCCGGGCGAAGATCGGCGTTGCCGCCGGCGATCGCCATGGTCGGCCGCAGGATATCGAACGGCGAGCTGTTCGGCGCGCGGAACGGGCTGAACGGCAGGACCTGAACGCGCGAATCCACCGAGTTGCCGAGGTCGGCGAGGCTCGGCGCATGGAACGACGTCCCATAGTTGCCGCGCAGCGTCAGCGCCTGGAACGGCCGATAGGTCACGCCGATCTTGGGATTGGTGGTGCCGCCGACGTCGCTGTAATGATCGTAACGGACGGAGCCCGAGACCTCGAAGCTGTAGAAGCCGCCGCTGCGGTTGTCCGCGCCGACGAGCGGCACCAGCACTTCACCGAACACCGACTTGACGTCGCGGTCCGCGAAGGAGCTGGCGCCCACGACCGCCGCCTGGGGGCCGCTGCCGGTGAACGAGCGGATGTTCTCGTAATGATATTCGGCGCCCACCGCGAGGCGGACGTCGCCGCCTGGCAGCGCGAACAGCGGCCCGTCGAGGACCGCCCGGCCCTCGGCCAGCTCCTGGTCGGCATCGCCATAGTTCACATAATCGTCGATCGCGGCAAGCACCGCCGGCGCCGTCGCGGAGAGATTATAGGGATTCAGCGCCGTGGCCGTGCTCGTCCCCGCGAGCGCGGCGGTGACGGCGGTCGCATTGAACGAATCCTCGGTCGTGACATTCTCGCTGCGGCCGAAATTGGCCTGGGTGCGCAGCTGCCAGCCGCTGCCCAGCTCGAAATCGAACTTGGGCGTCACGCCGTATGAGGTGAAGGAGGCCGGGCTGACATTGCTCGGCCCGAAAACGTCGTCGAAGGCGAAGGCGACGGAATGCCCGAGTTCGGTCCCGATCGGCGAGAAATACGGGTTGACGGCGGTGATCGCGCCGCTCGCGCTTCCCTGCGCGGTGCGCGTCACCGTGTCGCGCCGCGACCAATAGGCCGTGGTCGAGAAACTGATGCTGTCGCTCAGCCGCTGCATGAGGCTGGCGAAGACGCTGTGCCGCTTCTCCCGCGGATAGAGATCGGCATGATCGGTCTGGTCGCACCGATTGAGCGTACCCGGAACCCTGCCCGGCATGGCATAGGTAGTGGTGCCGATGGTGATGTTGGCCAGCGGGCACGCGGTCGACCGATTGTCGGTGCCGCCGCGCGGGAGGTTGTTCGCGGTCGCATAGTCGCGATCGATGCCGAGCAGATTGTCATGCCAGGCATAGGCATAGGAGACGTAGATCGAGCCCGATCCCCAATCCTTGCCTGCGATCGCGCTCGCGTCGAACGTCTTGTAATTGTCGGCGAAGCCGTAGCGCGCATTGACGCCGATCCCGTCGTAGCGCTTGCGCAGGACGAAGTTGATGACGCCGCCGATCGCATCGGAGCCGTAGATCGACGATCCGCCATCGGGGATCACCTCCACGCGATCGATCGCATCGGGTGGTATCACCGACGGATCGACTGATGTCTGGAGGATGCCGGCACCGACCAGCCGATGACCGTTCATCAGCACCAGCGTCGTCGAGCCGCCCGACGCGCCGAGATTGCGGATGTTGGGGCGCACGATCGGATTGCTGTAATTGCCGAGGCCCGCCGGCACCGTACCGAAATTGCCGATCTGCGGAATCGAGGCGAGCAGATCGTTGGAGGAAGCGGCGCCGGTGGCGACCACCTCGTCGCGCGTTACGCCGATGACGTTGGTGCCGGTCGGCGCAACGCCACGCAGCAGCGTGCCGGTGACGACGATGTCCGCCGTAGTCGCTTCGTCGGGGCCGACGGCGGGATCGATCTGCTCACCCGGCACGGTATCCTGCCGGGGATCGGCCGTTTCCGGCGTAACCTGCGCCTCCGCAGCCCCCGCCCACAGCAGCGCCCCCGCCAGCGCCGAGAGCGACAGTCCGCGCGCGATCTCGCGCCGGTTCCGTGATGTCCTGAACATGCCGATCATACCGCCTCCCCCTTCCCCTCGCCCGTTCGGGCGTCTGTCGATGCACGGCGGAACGGCCGACCTTTTCCCATCGACCTCGCCTCCCTGGAATCGCTCTAGCGGCGACCTTTTTCGTGGTTTTAATCCGCGATCGCGATTGATCGTGTCAATGATAATTTTTTATTACTAATTCGAAATTCGATAATTTCGTACCGCCTCTTGCCCTTTTCGCGCCGGGCGCTCATCCGGGGCGGCAGGAGGATGTTTCATGGAAGCCACGCTGGATTTCGGCCTCGGCGAGACCGCCGACATGATCCGGGAAACCACCCGGCGCTTCGCCAAGGAGCGGATCGAGCCGCTCGCCGCCCGCATCGATGCCGAGGACTGGTTCCCGCGTGAGGAGCTGTGGCCCGCGATGGGCGAGCTCGGCCTGCACGGCGTCACCGTCGAGGAGGAATGGGGCGGCCTCGGGCTCGGCTATCTCGAGCATGTCGTCGCTTGCGAGGAGGTGAGCCGCGCCTCCGCCTCGATCGGGCTCAGCTACGGCGCGCATTCGAATCTGTGCGTCAACCAGATCCGCCGCTGGGCCAACCCGGAGCAGAAGGCGAAGTACCTGCCGAAGCTCGTCTCCGGAGAGCATGTCGGCAGCCTCGCCATGTCGGAGGCGGGTGCGGGCTCCGACGTCGTCTCGATGAAGCTGCGCGCGGAGAAGACCGACCGCGGCTACATCCTCAACGGCACTAAGTTCTGGATCACCAACGCCGCCTATGCCGATACGCTGGTCGTCTATGCCAAGACCGGGGACGGCGCGCGCGGCATCACCACCTTCATCATCGAGAAGGACATGCCCGGCTTCGTCGTCGGGCAGAAGATCGATAAGATGGGGATGCGCGGCTCGCCGACCGCCGAGCTGGTCTTTACCGACTGCGAGGTGCCCGAGGAGAACGTCATGGGCCCGGTCAATGGCGGCGTCGGCGTGCTGATGAGCGGGCTCGATTACGAGCGCACCGTGCTCGCCGGCATCCAGCTCGGCATCATGCAGGCGGGCCTCGACGTGGTGCTGCCCTATGTCCGCGAGCGCAGGCAGTTCGGCCAGCCGATCGGCCATTTCCAGCTGATGCAGGCCAAGGTCGCCGACATGTACGTCGCGCTCAATTCGGCGCGCGCCTATGTCTATGCGGTGGCCAGGAGCTGCGACGCCGGCCTCACCACCCGCTTCGACGCGGCCGGGGCGATCCTGCTCGCCAGCGAGAATGCGGTGCGCGTGTCGCTGGAGGCGATCCAGGCGCTGGGCGGCGCCGGCTATACCAAGGACTGGCCGGTCGAGCGCTTCGCCCGCGATGCCAAGCTGCTCGACATAGGCGCGGGGACGAACGAGATCAGACGGATGCTGATCGGGCGCGAACTGATCGGGGCGAACTGAGGCTTTCCGTCTCCGGCACCGTTCGAGCGTGTTGGGGATCAGCTTCATCATGACTGCGGACTGACCAGGAACTGCTCGAACCGCCCGTTGTCGCCCGGCTCCGCAAAGGTCGAGAGCCTAAGCACCCGGTCGGGATAGGTGATGCGATAGCTGCGGATCACGAAACCGCCGCGCAGCTGGGGGCCGCCCGCCGGCGCGAAACCGGTGGGCTCGCCCAGCGGGCCGAGGCTCGCCTCGTAGTCGGCCTGGGCGGTCGCATCGAAATAATAGTTGGCGTCCTCGGTCAGCAGCTTGCGGTCGAGCGTGCCGGTGCGGAGCTGGTCGAACACCTGCCGCGCCTTGGCGGCCGCCGCGGCTTCGGGTCCCGGGAGCGGCGGCGCCGTCATCACCGCGCGGACGATGCCCCGCGCGATCGTGCCGGTCGCGTTGCCGAACCAGCTGTTGGTGAGCACCACCACCGCCGCCTTGTCGTCCGGGAACACCATGTTCTCGGACAGGAAGCCCACCGCCTCGCCCGAATGCTCGATCATCTTGCGCCCGTCGGGCTTGCCGACGAATACGCCGAGGCCGTAGTTGGTGTCCTTGCCGTCCTTGAGCTTGGTGGTTGTCTCCTGCGTCTGCCAGTCCTCGGCGGGAACGAGCGTGCGGTCGATGCGGGCGATGTCCCATTTGGCGAGGTCGGTCGCGGTCATCGACAGCTCCCCCGCGGCATAGAGCCAGCCGGGCGCCGCCGGCGGCTCGACGCGCACAGGACCGAGCGCGAAACGCTTGTAACCTTGCGGGTATTTGGGACCGATCGCCTTGTCCTGATCGAGCACGCTGGTCATGCCGAGCGGCTTGAAGATGCGGGCGCGCAGGAAGTCGAGCAGCGGCTGGCCCGATACCTTCTCGATGATCAAGCCGGCGACGACATAGCCGGTGTTGGAATATTGCCATTGCGTGCCGGGTTCGAAGTCGAGCGGCTGCTTGGCCCAGCGGTCGACGATGCCCTGCGGCGTGGTCGGTTCCGCCATGTTGGCGGGACTGTAGTCGTGCGGCCAGTAATCGCGGATGCCCGAGGTATGGTCGAGGAGCTGGCGCAGCGTGATGCGGTCGGCGCCCGTGATTTCAGGGAGATATTTCGCAACCTTGTCGTCGAGGCTGAGCTTTCCCTCATCCTCCAGCAGCAGCATCGCCATCGCGGTGAACTGCTTGGAGATCGACGCGATCTGGTATGGCAGGTCCGGCATCGCCTGCGGGATCGTCTCCGCGGCCTTGCCGTAAGCCTTGGCATAGACGAT
Source organism: Sphingomonas astragali (assembly GCF_051400615.1). NCBI lineage: Bacteria > Pseudomonadati > Pseudomonadota > Alphaproteobacteria > Sphingomonadales > Sphingomonadaceae > Sphingomonas > Sphingomonas astragali. Next base: position 60,681 of record NZ_JBLFFH010000002.1, on the reverse strand, counting down.
CCGCCCGCCGCGCACGATCGCGATCGAGGCCGAAGGCGTGCCGGTGCCGGCGAGCGCGTCGGCGACGATCTTGTCGACACGGCTGCTTTCGTCCGGGGTTAGCTCCTGTGCAGCGGCGGGAGCGGCGATCAGAGCGGTGGCGAGAAGGACGATGCGCATGGCCGCACCAAAGCAGGTGCGGCGGACGGGTGCAATCGTTCGGTGGAACGACTGCATGGCTAGCGTGTTTGGCAGACGAGCGAGCCTGACGACAGGTTAGGGGCCTGCCGGATTCCTTCGCCCGATCGGAACAACCGTACGGGAGCACCTCCATGCCACATCGCCGCAGCTGGGCCGCGATCGTCGTCGGCCTGATCGTCGCCCTGATCGGGCTGGTGCTGGCGATCGGAGGAGGCTGGCTCGTCGCGATCGGCGGCTCGTCCTACTATGCGATCACCGGCATCGCGATGATCGTCGCCGGCACGTTGATGGTGCGCGGGCGAATGAGTGGCGCGTGGCTCTATGTGGCGATCGTCGTCGCGACGATCTTCTGGGCCTTCTGGGAGGTAGGCTACAACGCCTGGGCGCTGGTCCCGCGGATCGTGGCGCCGATCGTGCTGCTGGTGGCGGTCATCCTCGTCATGCCGACGCTGACCGCACGGCCGCGCAAATGGGCGGTCGCACTGGGTTCGGTCGCCGCCGTCGTAGTCGCGACCGGAGTGCTGTTCGCCGTGATCGGACGCGACCGCAACATCGCGCTGCCGTTGCCGGCTCCGGGCGCGGCGATGAGCGATCCCTCCGGCCAGGCGACCGGCGCCGACTGGCCCGCCTATGGCGGCACCTACGCCGCTCGCCGCTATTCGCCGCTGACGCAGATCAACGCGGGCAACGTTGCCAGGCTCGAGAAGGTGTGGGAGACGCATACCGGCGGCAACCCGACCGATCCCGCCTATGCCAAGCTCTACGGGACCGAGAACACGCCAATCAAAATCGGCAACCTGCTCTACACCTGCACCGCCAAGAACGTGATCGTCGCGCTCGACCCGGCGACGGGCAAGCAGGCGTGGCGCTACGATCCGCAGGTGCCGGACGAGTGGATTCCCTACACCACCGCCTGCCGCGGCGTCGATTATTACGCGGTGCCGGGCGCGGCGCCGGGCAGCGAGTGCGCCGCGCGGATCATCATGGGCACGCTCGATTCGCGGCTGATCGCGGTCGACGCGCTGACCGGCCGGCCCTGCAGCGGCTTCGGCAACAACGGTCAGACCGACACCAAGATCGGCATGGGCGAGGTCTATCCCGGCCTCGCCTCGATCAACTCCGCGCCGACGATCGTGCGCGGCGTGGTGGTGGTCGGGCACCAGATCCTCGATGGTCAGACGCGTCTCGCGCCCTCGGGCGTGATCCAGGGTTTCGATGCGGTCACCGGCAGGCTGCGCTGGGCATGGGACATGATGCACCCCGAATGGACCGGCTACCCGCCCGCCGGCCAGACCTGGGCGCGCGGCACGCCCAACATGTGGACCGGCTCCAGCGGCGACGAGCGGCTCGGCCTGGTCTACCTGCCGATGGGCAATGCCGCGGTCGACTATTGGTCGAGCAAGCGCACGCCGCAGGAGAATGCCTATGCGACCTCATTGGTCGCGCTCGACGTCACCACCGGCAAGCCGCGCTGGCGCTTCCAGGCGGTCAAGCACGACGTGTGGGACTATGACTTCGGCAGCCAGGCGACGCTGATCGACTACAAGGGCACGCCGGCGATCGTGGTGCCCTCCAAGCAGGGCGACATCTACGTCCTCGACCGCGCCACCGGCCGTTCGCTGACGCCGCTGGCGCAGATGACGGTGCCCCAGGGCGGCGTCGAGCCCGAGCAGCGCGCGAAGACCCAGCTCTTCTCGAAATGGCATACGCTGCGCAAGGAGCCGCTCACCGAGCGCGACATGTGGGGCATGTCGCCGATCGACCAGATGGTGTGCCGCATCCAGTATCGCCGGGCCGACTATCGCGGCTTCTTCACGCCGCCGCGCGCCGACAAATATACGGTGGAGTACCCGGGCTACAACGGCGGCAGCGACTGGGGCGGCGTGTCGGTCGATCCGACGCGCGGGATCATCGTCGCCAACTACAACGACATGCCCAATTACGTCCGGCTGGTGCCGCGCGTCGAGGCGGACAAGCTCGGCATCGTGCCGCGTTATGCGATGAAGTCGAAGGCGCAGCTCGCCAACGCGCACTCGATCGATCCGCAGTGGGATTCGCCCTATGCGGTCAAGGTCAACGCCGGCTGGCGGGTCAAGTTCACCGGCCTGCTCTGCAAGCAGCCGCCCTATGGCGGGATCCGCGCGATCGACATCGCCACCGGCGGGATCCTGTGGGACCGGCCGTTCGGCACGGCGCGCAAGAACGGGCCGTTCGGCATCGCCAGCGGGCTGCCCTTCCATATCGGCACGCCCAACAACGGCGGATCGGTGGTGACGGCGGGCGGGCTGGTGTTCATCGCCGCCGCCACCGACGACCTGATCCGCGCGATCGACATCGCGACCGGCAAGACGTTGTGGAGCGCGCCGCTTCCCGCCGGCGGACAGGCGACGCCTGCGGTGTACGAGCAGAACGGACGCGAGTATCTGGTGATCTTCGCCGGCGGCCATCACTTCATGGAGACCAAGGCGGGCGACAGCGTGATCGCCTATGCGCTTCCGCAGAGGAGTTAGGAAGCGGCTCCCTATTTGAGCCGATTGGCCGTGGCCGGCCCGGACAGCGATTGCAACGCGTGCTGCGCCTTGGCGGCGCGATAGGCCTGGAGTCGGTCCATACCGGTCTCGCGCATGATGCGCTCGATGTCGTGCTTGGAAATCACCTGCCCGCCCTCAATTCGCAACTTATGTTTAAGAACGGAGATGAGCGAGGGCGGTGCCGTATGCGGCGCCGCACTCGCCGCGCGGGCAGAACGATCTGTCGATATCCGATGCGCCGGGCAAGATCATCGCCCAGACTCGGGTACCAGCTGCGAGCAGGACGTGATCTTCCTCGCCGACCAATCGAGGACAAACACGGCGATGAGCGAAGCGCCGAACAACGGCAGCAGCACGCCCGCGACCAGCAGCATCGCCAGGGCTCCACGCAGCCGCGCCTCGGGCACTTTCGGCGGCGCGCCCAACCGACCGGCCGGACGGCGCTTCCACCACATGACGATGCCGCTGACGACGATCAGCACGATGCCGACGCAGGGGATCAGCATCACGATCTGGTTCGCCCGGCCGAAGTAATTGCCCATGTGAAGCTGGACGCCGAGCTCGATCGCCTTGGCGCCCCAGCCATAGTCCGCATAGGCGATCTCGCGGACCAGCCGCCCCGAATAGCGGTCGAAGTAGAGCGTGCGCTGGCCCTGCGGCCGATCGGGATAGCTATAGGCGGTGAACACGCCGGTCGGCCCCGACGGCAGGAACAGCCGATAGCCTCCCTCCAAACCATGGTCGGCCACTGCCGCAACAACGGCGTCGGTGAGACCAGGAGCGTGGCTCCCAGGCATCGCCGCCATGATATCGTGACCGGGATGGCCGGCATGGGGATCGGAGGCCGGCATCGGCGCGCCTTCGAGCGTCCATGGCGCTTCGCCGAGCGCGGTCTTCCTCGGAATGCTCTTCGGCGGGTCGTAGTTGCGGTTGGAAGCAGGGTAGCCGATCCCCGCCGCACTCAAGGCCCGCTTCAGCACATCGCCCTGCACTCCGGCCCACGGCAGGCCGGTGACGATCAGGAACGCAATCAACGCGACGGTCCAAATGCCGGTGACGGCATGGAGATCGCGCCAGAACAACCTTCCCTTTGCCCCCAGGCGCGGAAACAGGATGCCGCCCGGCCCCTTCCGCCCGCGCGGCCACCAGAGATAGAGGCCGGTCGCGATCAGGACGAGCGCCCAACACGCCGCCAGCTCCACGATGCGATCACCGACCGTGCCGATGGCGAGCGACCCGTGGATCGTATCGGCGAGGCCGACCAGCGTCCGTTCATAGACGAAGGAACCGAGCACCCTCCCAGTCCCCGGATCGACCGAGACGCGCACCGGATCGCCGGACGCCGGCGTCACGAACACGACGGCCGAGCGATCGTTCGCGGCGGGCAGGTCGATGCGCGTCGCCGCCCCGGGACGGACGGCCAGCGCCGCATCGATCATCCGAGACACCGGAACATCGGCCGCATGGGGCGCGACGAACCGCTGCTCCGGATAGATCGCGTCGTTGATCTCGTCGTTGAACAGATAGATCGTGCCGGTCACCGCCAGGACGAGCAGGAACGGCGCGACGACCAGACCGGCATAGAAATGCCACCGCCAGATGGCGCGGTAGAGGCGGGATGACGCTGCGAGCGTAGCCATTGTCCTGCCCTTCAGAACCGCGTGGACAAGGCGACTTCGACGCTGCGCGGCGCGCCGATGTAGATGTTGGTCGCCGGATAGCCCGAATATTCGCCGTAGAAGGCGTCGGTCAGGTTCCGCCCGCGCAGCGTGAGCGTCGCCTCGTCGGCAAGGCGCCAGGCGATCGAGGCGTCCGCCACCGTATGGCCGCGCACGAAGATGCTGTTCGCCGTGTCGGTATAGAAGCCCGAGGCGTGGCGGACGAACGCGCCCAGCGTCACCGGCAGCGCCTTCAGCGAATAGAGCACCGAGCCGTTGACGGTGGTCGAGGGAATGTTGATCGGCCGATTGCCCGACCGGTCGACGCCGCCTGCCTCGATCAGCTGGTCATATTGCGCATCGGTGTAGGAGATGCCGCCCGAGAGCGCGAGCCGGTCGGTCACTGCGGCGTCGACGCTGAGCTCCATGCCCTGCGACGATTGCTCGCCGCCCTGGACGACTTGCGCGGAGTTGGCCGGATCGCGTGTGAGGATATTCTCCTGCTCGATCCGATAGGCCGCACCGGTCAGCGTCACGCGCTCGTCGAAGGCCGACGCCTTGAAGCCGGCCTCGAACGACCGCCCCTTGGTGAGCCTGTAGCTCGTATTGGCGATCGAGAGCGTAAGCATCGAGCCGACCGGCGTCACCGCGGTCGTATATTGGGCATAGAGCGTCAGCCCCGGCGCGACGTCATAGGTGGTGCCGAGCCGCCACGAGAAGGGATCGTAGGTCGGATTCGCCCGGCTCACCCTCCCGCCGGCATTGAGGTCGGTGCTGACGCGGGTGAGGTCGATATGATCGTAACGCGCCCCGGCGACGATCAGCCAGGCCGGGGTGATGTTGAACGCATCCTCCGCGAAGACCGAGGCGGTCTTGAGATGGGAATCGAACACGACATTGGTCACGGTGTAGATGGTGCCGGTCGGAAAGGTGCCCACGACCGGATTCCAGGGATCGACCGGGGCAACCGGATCGCCGAGGCCGGTGAACATCGGGCTTTGCTGGCGTGGGTCGATGAAGTCGGTCTCGTTATATTCGGCGCCCAGCGTGAAGCGGTTGCGATGCCCGGCGATCGCGCCGTCGTGGGCGACCGCCAGCCGCTCGTTCCAGAACCTATGGTCGTGGTAGATGCGCTGGACCGAACGGGCGAAGCTGCCGTTCGGGAAAGCGGCGCTCGGCGCAGTGAAATTCTGGTCCCCGCTCAGCACGAAGTCGCGCCTGGCCGTGTACCAGGTGAAGTCGTTGGCGATCGACCAGCCGCCGCCCGCCGCATAATCGATCCGCGAGCGCAGCGTGGTCTCGTTCGCGCCCGAATAGGCACCGCGCGGATTATAGTTCCGATGCCGCAGCGCCTTGTCGATGACGAGCCCGTCGGCGCTGCGCAGCGCATCGCTCGGATCGCGCGCGACCGCCGCCGGCACCAGCGGCACGCCCTGATAGCTGCTGTCGTAGCGGTCGTCATAATGCTCGACTGCGAACAGCAGCGTGAGGTCCGTCGAGGGCTTGAGCAGGATGCTGCCCGTCAGGCCCGCCGACCGGGTATCGTTATCCTCGACGTCGTAAAGACTGTCGGAGCGCATGTAGCTGGCGTCCGCGCGGATCGCGGCGCTGTCGGAAAGCCGCAGGTTGACGCCCCCCGCCGCCGTCAGCGTGTCGAAGCTGCCGAAGCTCAGCAGCCCGTCGAGATGGTCGCCGTCGAAGGCCGGCTTGCGCGTCACCTTGTTGATGACGCCGGCCAGCGCACCCTCGCCGTAGAGGACCGAAGCCGGCCCTTTGATCACCTCGATCCGGTCGAAATGCCAGGTGTTGGTATCGCGCGTGACCATGGTCGAGGTCGACACCCGCGCGCCGTCCTGGAGGATCGACACCGCGCCGCCTGAAAAGCCGCGCAGCGACACCACCGCCGGGTTGCCGGGGACGTTGCCGGAAACGGCGCCGACGACGCTGTTGAACGCCTCCCGCGAGGTCCTGAGGCCCTGCACCTGCAGGTCGGCCTGGGTGATCGTCTCCACCGCCGCCGGCGTCTCGCGAGCCGACAGGCCCAGGCGGCTTGCGGTATCGTTCCGGGCATCGAGGTCGAGCCGCTCGCGCTCGCCGGTGACGACGATCGTATCTCTTTGCTCCTCATCCTCGGCGAAGGCGGGAGAGCAGGTCGTGAGGACGGCGACGATGGCGCCGGCCGAAAGCATGGATCTGGACATCGGGAATCCCTGTTCCGCGCGGCATTCGCCCGGCGAGCCGCGGCAAGCACGTACGATGATCGCGGCCGTGCGCCGTCAGTACGGCGCGCAGGCGCAGCGATCTGCGTCGGTATGGATCAGGCGATGACGGGCGGCCCCTGCGACGGTGGCCGCAGGGGAATGCCGCGCCGCAGGACGGGCGGCGACGCAATGCGGAACGCGGTCGCGACGATCCAGGCAAGCGCGATCGCCAGCAGGATAGGATCGGTCGGCCCCAGCGCCGGCGCCGACAGGCCGGAGAAGGCGCAGGGCATCTCCGCCTTCCTGGGATCGCCGCGATTCTGGTCGTGATCGCCCGACTTGCCGGGGATCTCCATCATGATCGTCTGCGCGCCGCCCTGGCCGTTGCAGAGCTGGACCACGATCATGCCGTTCGACAGGCCGGGCATGAAGCCGGCAGGCACCAGCAGCTTCATCAGCAACGCCGCACCGACCAGCCACAGCGCGAGTCGCCGATGACGAAGGAGATGAAGGCGAAGCGCGTGCACGGGGGCGCCTTACTCTCGCGAAACCGGCCTGTCACCGGGCCCTGTCACCGGGCCCGACGCATCTCCGGGAAGATCAGCCGCGCCTCGGGCACCAGCCATTCGTCGCCGCGCACGCGCAGCCCGGGACGGGATGCCGGCGGCCGCTCGAGCGACGCGAGTTGCTGCGGCGGCGGCCCGGCGCGCGGCGTGAAGGTGACCGTTACGTAATCGGGCGAGGACTGGAGCTCGTCGATCTCGGCGACGATCACCGGAATCTCGCGGTCCCGGCTCGGCACCGACCATTCGCCGTTCACGATCGCCACCGCGCCGCCGATCCGTGTCGCGTCGAAGAGCAGCTTGGCGAAGGCGCGCGGCAGGCGGATGCAGCCGTGGCTCGCCGGATGGCCGGGATTGTGCCCGGCATGGAGCGCGATGCCGCTCCAGGTCAGCCGCTGCATGAACGGCATCGGCGCGTTCGAATAGAGGTTGGAACGGTGGAACACCCGCTTCTGCAGGATGGTGAAGGCACCGGCCGGCGTGCGGTGGCCGGCGGTGCCGGTCGAGGCGCTGGCAACGCCGATCAGCGTATCGCCCCGAAAGACATAGACGGCCTGGAGCGGCAGGCTCACCACCACCGAGACCTCGCCGCCGTTCGAACCGGGATCGCGCCAGAGATACTGGCCTGGCTTCAGCGCCAGCGCCGCTTCTTCGAGCGACGCGGCATCCTCGCGCGCGAACGCGGCCGGCGCGGCCGCGGCGAGGACCAGCCCCAGCGCTGCAACGGTCGCTTTCCGCCAACCCCTTGGATTCATGCGCGACTCCCGACGTGCCGATCTGCCCTGATCTAATATCGGACAGTCGCCGTTGAGGCGAGAGGCACATGTCCTGAATTGGAGCAGCACTGCTGACCGGCTGCGCCGGAAGGAGCCGGTCGGGCGGCGGACGCGCGGCGCCCATTTACTGGAAACTAGCGTTTCCAGCACTATCTCTGATATAAGGGGCATAGCTGAGGACGCGAATGAATGACGTGTTTGAGCGCACGCCGTCGCGGCGCGCGTTCGTGAAGTCCGTGTTGGTGACCGGCGCCGCGCTCGCGGTACCCGGCTGTGCGCAACAGGCGATCAGGGTCGCCGGCGCTCCCACGGCGGCGCCCCCGCCTCCCCCGCCCTATGTTCCACCCCCCGCCTCGACCGCCGCGGAACCGCGCCGGCCGCTCGGTATCCGCAAGGAGCTGTTCGACCGCGCGATGGCCGCGCTCGACCGTCACGGCGGCGCGATCAAAAGGCGCGACCGCATCGCGATCGCCGATTTCTCGGCGCCCTCGCACCTGTCGCGGTTCCACATCGTCAATCTCGGGACGGGCGGCACCGCCTCTTATCTCGTCGCGCACGGCATCGGATCGGACCCGGCGCATACCGGCTGGCTGCAGCGCTTCTCGAACGAGCCGGATTCGGAGGCGTCGTGCGAGGGCGCGTTCCTCACTTCCGACTATTATGTCGGCATCCACGGGCGCTCGCAGCGGCTGATTGGGCTCGATCCGACCAATTCCAACGCGCTGAGCCGCGCGATCGTGGTCCACGGGGCGTGGTATGCCAATCGCGACATGCTGTCGACGCACGGCAAGCTCGGCCGCAGCCAGGGCTGCTTCGCCGTCGGCGAGGCCGAGCTGGCGATGGTGTTCGACCGGCTCGGCGACGGCCGGATGATCTACGCGGCCAAGATCTGAGGCGGCTTCGGCGATTTAGCGCGGATCGCAGGACACGCTCGTCACCCCGGACCTGTTCCGGGGTCCACGGGGCAGCCGGATACTGTCTTCACGGTTCCAGCCGAAACTTCGACGCCGGCCCTTGTGGAGGAGTGGATGCCGGAACAAGTCCGGCATGACGTTTCGGGCGGCGACCCGACCCGAAGAAATCGCTTTCCTAATAGGATTTGCCCTGCTTGGATCCGCCGGCGGCTGCCGTGGCGCAGCCGCGGGGATAAGTGGAGCAAAGTGAACGAATGCAGCGCGACTCCCTTCACTTTCACGCAGGCCATGGAGCGCATCGCAATGGCGGATGATCCGGGGCGCGCCGTTTCCCTTCCCGGAATCATTGCCCACCACGGCGGACGCCCCTAAGTCGATAGCATGGCTGCCGAAACGCTTTCGCCCGTCCTGCCGGACGACATCGACGCCGCCGCGCGGCGGGTGCTCAAGAAGGCGTGCGGCGCGGCGCTGATGCTGGCCGCCGCCGAGAGCTGCACCGGCGGGATGCTCGCCTCGCTGCTGACCGATGTCGAAGGGGTGAGCAGCGCGTTCGAACGCGGCTTCGTCGTCTATTCGGTCGACGCCAAGTGCGAGCTGCTCCACATCGCCCGCGACACGGTCGAGCAGTGCGGCGCGGTCAGCGAGGAAGTAGCGGTAGCAATGGCCGAGGGCGCGCTCCAGGCGAGTCATGCCGATATCGCGCTGTCGATCACCGGTTTCGCCGGCCCCGGCGAGCCGGGCGACGAACCGGGGCTGGTCCACTTCGCCTGCGCGCGCAAGGGCCGTGCGACCGCGCACCGGGAGGAGCATTTCGGCGACGTCGGCCGCGGCGGCGTCCGCATCGAGTGTATGCGGGTCGCGCTGGAGATGATCGAGGCGATGCTGTGAGCCACCCCTTCTACTCGCTCGATGCCCAGGGCATGGTCCGCGTCGGCGCGTGCACGCCGCTCGGCACCGTCGGCGATCCCGCCGCCAATGCCGAGGCCACCGCCGCGCTGATCCGCCAAGGGCACGAGGCCGGCGCCGACCTGCTGGTGTTTCCGGAGCTCAACCTCTCCTCCTATGCGGTCGACGACCTCCACCTGCAGGACGCGCTGGCCACGGCGACCGAGCAGGCGATCGCGGATGTCGCGGCGGCGAGCGAGGCAATGCGGCCGCTGCTGCTGGTCGGCGCGGCGATCCGGCGGGGCGGGCGGCTCTACAATTGCGCGCTGGCGATCCACCGCGGGCGCATCCTGGGCGTCGTGCCCAAGAGCTATCTGCCCAACTATCGCGAATATTATGAGAAGCGCTGGTTCGCGCCGGGCATTGGGTTGACGGGCCTGTCGATCGAGCTTGCCGGCCAGACCGTCCCTTTCGGCACCGACCTGATCTTCGCCGCCGAGGACGTGCCCGACTTCGTCGTCCACGCCGAGATCTGCGAGGATTATTGGGCCCCCGCCCCGCCCTCGATCGACGGCGCACTGGCGGGCGCGACGATCCTCGCCAATCTGTCCGCCTCCAACATCATCATCGGCAAGGCGCGCGAGCGGGCGCTGCTGTGCGCATCGCAGTCGATGCGGCTCGCCGCCGCCTATGTCTTCTCGGCGAGCGGGCCGGGCGAGAGCACGACCGACCTCGCCTGGGACGGCCAGGGGCTGATCGTCGAGCTGGGCGAGATGCTGGCCGAGGGCGAACGCTTCGATCTCGCCAGCGAGATCGTGATGGCCGACGTCGACGTGCAGCGCCTCAGGCTCGAGCGGATGCGGACCGGCACCTTCAACGATGCCGCGGCGGCGCGCGGACATCCGGAGATGCGCTTCCGGCGGATCGGCTTCGCGCACCGGCCCGATTATGCCGATCGCGGATTAGTTCGTAATCTGAGGCGCTTCCCCTTCGTTCCCAACACGCCGTCGCAGCTCGACGAGGACTGCTACGAGGCATTCAACATCCAGGTCGAGGGACTGCGCAAGCGGCTCGCCACCACGGGCTCGAAGCATCTCGTCATCGGCGTGTCGGGCGGGCTCGATTCCACCCATGCACTGATCGTCGCCGCCAAGGCGTTCGACCGCATGGGCAAGCCGCGCTCGGACATCCTCGGCTTCACCCTGCCCGGCTTCGCCACCGGCGAGGCGACCAAGGGCAACGCCTGGGCGCTGATGCGCGCGCTCGGCGTCACCGGCGAGGAGATCGACATCCGTCCCGCCGCGCAGCAGATGCTCGCCGACATGGGCCATCCCTTCGCCAAGGGCGAGCCGGTCTACGACGTCACCTTCGAGAATGTGCAGGCGGGGCTCAGGACCGACTATCTGTTCCGGCTCGCCAACCAGCGACAGGGCTTCGTGCTCGGCACCGGCGATCTCTCGGAGCTCGCGCTCGGCTGGTGCACCTATGGCGTCGGCGATCACATGAGCCATTACGGCGTCAACGGCGCGGTGCCGAAGACGCTGATCCAGTATCTGATCCGCTGGGCGGTACAGTCGGGCCAGTTCGACGACATGACCAATCGGGTGCTGGATGCGATCCTCAACACCGAGATCTCGCCCGAACTGGTGCCCGCCGACGCGAGCGGAGCGATCCAGAGCACCGAAGGCGTGGTCGGCCCCTACGAGCTGCACGACTTCTTCCTGCACCATATCGTCCGCTACGGCCTGCCGCCGTCGAAGGTCGCCTTCCTCGCCTGGCACGCCTGGAAGGACGCCGATGCCGGGCGCTGGCCGCGGGGCTTTCCCGAGGAAGGCAAGCACCAATACGACCTCGCCACCATCGCGAAATGGCTGGAGGCGTTCCTGCGCCGCTTCTTCGCGACCAGCCAGTTCAAGCGCTCGGCGCTGCCCAACGGACCCAAGGTCTCGGGCGGCGGCGCGCTATCCCCGCGCGGCGACTGGCGCGCCCCTTCGGATGGAACGGCAACGGTGTGGCTGGAAGAGCTCAGACGCAACCTCCCCGCCTGACCGCCCCTTGCGCACCGCAGCATCCGTCCCCTAGGCTCGCCGGATCAACGGGGGTTAGCGACCTATGTGGAAAGCGAGCGCCCGCCTGATCCGGGCGGGCATCTGGGGAGCGGCCGTGCTGTCGCTCGCAGCCTGCGGGAACGAGCCGCCCAAGACCGCGTCGAGCAAGGCGCCGCCGCCGGGCTTGGGCAAGGGCTATTCGCACGATCCCTACCCGTCGACCTACAAGCCCTATCCCGGCGTGCCGACGGTGGTGCGCGGCGTCACCATCTACGACGGCGAGGGCGGCCGGATCGACAACGGCGCGGTGCTGTTCGCCGACGGCAAGATCGTCGCGGTCGGCCAGAGCATCGACGCCCCCGCCGGCGCGGCCGTGATCGACGGCACCGGCAAATGGGTGACGCCCGGCATCATCGACATCCACAGCCACCTGGGCGACTATCCCAGCCCGAGCATCGCGGCGCTCTCGGACGGCAACGAGGCGACCTCGCCCGTCACCGCCGACGTCTGGGCCGAGCACAGCGTATGGCCGCAGGACCCCGGCTTCGGCCGCGCGCTCGCCAACGGCGGCGTCACCACGCTCCAGATCCTCCCCGGCTCGGCCAACCTGTTCGGCGGCCGCTCGGTGGTCGTGAAGAACGTCTACGCCCGCACGATGCAGGCGATGAAGTTCCCCGGCGCCCCTTACGGCCTCAAGATGGCGTGCGGCGAGAACCCCAAGCGCGTCTACGGCGGCAGGCAGCGCCAGCCCTCCACCCGCATGGGCAACATCGCGGTCGACCGCGCCACCTGGGCGCGCGCGGCCGAATACAAGCGCAAGTGGGACAAGTACGAGAAGGAGGGCGGCGACCCGCCCACCCGCGACATCGCGCTGGACACGCTGCGCGGCGTCCTGTCGGGCGAGATTCTGGTGCAGAACCACTGCTACCGCGCCGACGAGATGGCCGTGGTCATGGATATGGCCAAGGAGTTCGGCTACCACGTCGCCGCCTTCCACCATGCCGTCGAGGCCTACAAGATCGCCGACCTGCTCAAGGCCAACGACACCTGCGCCGCGGTGTGGGCTGACTGGTACGGCTTCAAGATGGAAAGCTACGACGGGATTCCGGAGAATCTCGCGATCCTGCACAATGCGGGCGCCTGCGCGATGATCCATTCGGACGACGAGAACGGCATCCAGCGGCTCAATCAGGAGGTCGCGAAAGCCCTCGCGGCAGGGCGCCACGCCGGCATCCAGGTTCCGGACGAGGTCGCCTGGACATGGCTGGCGATCAACCCGGCCAAGGCGCTCGGCATCGCCGACAGGACCGGCAGCCTCAAGCCCGGCAAGATGGCCGATGTGGTGCTGTGGAACGGCAATCCGCTCAGCGTCTACACTCGGCCGGAGAAGGTGTGGGTCGACGGCGCGCTGCTCTACGACGCCGACAATCCGAAGCTGAGGCCGGTGAGCGACTTCGAGTTGGGCCAGCCCGGTGAGGGAGACGTGAAATGAAGCTCTCCCTCCTCCTCTCCGCCGCTGCCCTGCTCGCCAGCCCTGCCGCGGCGCAGACGATCGCGATCACCGGCGGCACCGTCGCGATCGGCGACGGGTCGGCACCGATCGAGAACGGCACGGTCGTGATCCGCGATGGGCGCATCGTCGGCGCCGGCTCCGGGGTGGCAGTGCCGACCGGTGCGACGGTGGTCGACGCCAGGGGCAAATGGATTGCGGCCGGCATGGTCGCGGGGCTCAGCGGCCTCGGTCTGCTCGACGCGGGCGGGATCGGCGAGAGCAACGACAGCGCCGCGCGCGGATCGCCGTTCAAGGCGGCGATCGACGTGTCGGTGGCGATCAATCCCAACGCGGCGATGGTCGGCAACGAGCGCGCCGGCGGCGTCACCCGCGCGATCGTCGCGCCCGATGCCGGCGGATCGATCTTCGCCGGCCAGGGTGCGGTGATCGACCTCGGCGCCGATCCCGATCCGCTGACCAAGGCCCGCGCCTTCCAATATGTCGAGCTCGGCGAAGGCAGCGCGCGGCAGGCGGGCGGCAGCCGGCCGGCGGCCTATGTCGGGCTGCACGACGCGCTCGCCCAGGCCGAGGACTATCGCCGCAATCCCGGGGGCTTCGACGGCCGCAGCCGCGATGCGCTGCTCACCCGCGCCGACGCTGAGGCGCTGCTGCAAGTGCTTGACGGCACCGTGCCGCTGCTCGTCCATGTCGAGCGCGCGAGCGACATCCGCACCGTGCTCGCGCTGCCGAAACGCTATCCCAGGCTCCGGCTGGTGCTGGTCGGCGCAGCGGAAGGCTGGATGGTCGCGCGCGAGATCGCCGCCGCCAAGGTGCCGGTGATCGCCTCCGCCCTCGCCGACCTGCCGGCGTCGTTCGAATCGCTCGCGGCGACCGAGAGCAACGTCGGCCGCCTCACCCAGGCCGGCGCGACCGTCGGCATCCTGTCGCAGGGCAATGGAGGCGAGCACACCCTCAAGCAGTTCGCCGGCAACCTCGTCGCGATCACCAAGGTGCCGGGCGCGACCGGACTCGACTGGGGCAAGGCGTTCGCCACCATCACCTCCAGGCCGGCGGCCGCGCTGGGGCTGGACGGCGAGATCGGCTCGCTCCGGCCGGGCCGCCGCGCCGACGTGGTGCTGTGGGACGGCGATCCACTCGAGCTCTCCTCGATGCCCGTGGCGGTGTGGATCGACGGCCAACAGCAGCCGCTCGATTCCCGCCAGCGCAAGCTCAGGGACCGCTACCTGACGCCAGCCGAGGGCAATCTGCCCAAGGCCTACGAGCGTTGATACCCCCCGGATGGATCGACATTCAGATTGGCGGGCGCCCCAACCAATCCTCTCCCGCCAGGGGGAGGAGTGAATGTCGAACGGACTCATTTCGCCGTCACCGGGCCGGATAGCCGCCAGCCCGTCACCGCCGCTTGCAATGTAGGATTTCGCCTGCTTGGCTCGCTCGGTCCGACGCCACTGCGGCGCCGAACCGTTCTTTGAATTCGTCTAGCTCATGTTGCGCCCATGCCGCGTTAGGTCGGATCGACATTCAAACACGCTGCACAGTCATATTCTGAGCCCCTCCCCTTCAGGGGAGGGGTTGGGGTGGGGGACTCGCCCCAAGCGAGCTGCCTGCCGCACTCCCCCACCCCCAACCCCTCCCCTGAAGGGGAGGGGCTTAATTTACTGAACGTCGATCCATCTTAATGTCGCGCCCGCGCCGCGTGGGTGTCGCGTCGCCGTTGCGCCCGCGTCGCCTATCTGTCGCATTCGTGTAGCGTTCCGAGCGGACCGGTTCGTGCACACATGGCCTGAGTCAATTTAGTCAACATTTTCGGGTATCACGATACCGGAGACGCCATCCGGATCGGGCTGCTCCTACCCGTGACTTTCGTGACCTTCGACGGATTTCCGCGGCTTTCCGACGCCTGCCCTAAAACCCTGTCAGTCGCTGTTTCAGTCGATGGCGGCTGCGGCAACAGGCACCGCCGAGGCCGGCGCCTGAACCGGCTCCGGCACCTTGCGCCGCGGCTTCCACAGGCTCTTGAGCTTCAGGAACGGCTGCTCGACCACATAGTAGGAAAGCACCGCGCAGACGAAGGTGATCGCGACGTACATCAGCCCGTGCAGCGGATCGTGGTACTTCTTCGCCGGATCGACGAACCACGCCGCCGCGCCGTGCCAGATGTAGAGCGAATAGCTGATCCGGCCGACCCAGGCGACGGGCGCGAGGTTGAACACGGTCTGGAGCGGCGCCGCACGCTGCCCGAACACGACGTTGGCCACGAGCAGCAGGCAGGCGATCCCGCGCATCGTGTAACGGATCGTGTCCTTGAAATAGGGATCGCGGAACACGTAGCTCAGCAGCAGGATCACGCCTCCGGCGATCAGCGCGCGGTTGCTGCTGAGGGTCGCGATCAGCCGCTGCGCCTGCGCCGTTTCGCAGATCACCGCGAGCAACACGCCCCAGGCGATCGAATCGAACCGCGTCTCCGACAGGCGGTAGATGATGTCCGTGCCCAGGAACTCGGGATGCAGGCCAAGATAGAGGAACCGCAGCAGGAACGGCACGATGCACATCGCCGCCGCGAACATCAGCATCGGCCGCACGCGCGCTGCCACCAGCAGGATCACGAACGGCATGATGAAGTAGAAATGCTCCTCGACCGCCAGCGACCACAAAGTGCCGATCGGCAGGATCCGCGGCGTCCCGGTCCATTCCTGCCAGGAGCAGAGATAGTTGACGAAATAGAGGAACACCGATGCCGGCTCGATCACCGGGAATGCGATGCCGCGCGCCCAGGCCATCGTCATGATCACGGCCATATAGGCGATCAGCACCGGGTAGAGGCGCAGAAGGCGGCGGAAGTAGAAATAGCCGATCGCGACCTCACCGTCGCGCTTGGCCTCGGCGAAGAACAGCCGTGTGATCAGGAAGCCGCTGATGACGAAGAAGATATAGACGCCGAGCGAGGAGAAGCCGCCCATCTCCCCCATGAAGAAATGGCCGACGATGACGATCGCGATGCTGAGCGCGCGAAGCCCGTCGAGGCCTGGAATGAAGCCCGATCCGCTGCGGATGCGATCGGGGCCGAGATGAGGGGCTTCCGCAGGAAGGAACTGCATCCCGACGCTCCTTTACGACTCGACACGATCACCGCTGGCAGCCGATCGAAACCGTTCATATGCTGCAAGCGCGAACGGCCGGACGTTGGAAGCGGCAGCGTCAAGCCGTCAAGGACGGGCGCGCGGCCGATGCGATGAGCCGCGACATTCCCGCGACGTCACTCATCCGCCGAGACGGAAGCGGGCGCCGATCCACAGCGTGCGCGGCGCCGCGCGCTCGATCGAGCCGTCGCTGCCGATGCCGGCCTCGATCCGCGTGTCGGTGATGTTCTCGCCGCGCGCCTCGATCAGCAGGCCGCGCCCGACCGGCACCGCCACGCGGGCGTCGAGCGTTGCCGCGTCGTCGAGCGGCTCGCGATTCTGGTCGTCCTCGAATTGCGAGGCGACGTAGCGGCCGGTGAGCGAGGCGGACAATCCAGACGGGCGGGTCCAGGCCAAGCGCAAGCTGCCGGTATCCCGCGGCGTCTGCGCCGGCCGGAGCCCGTCGAGCGGCGCGGCGACTCCGCTCGCCTCGACGTGCGGATCGACGTGCGACCAGGAGGCGCGGGCGCTGAGCTCGCCGAAGGTGACATTCGCGTCCGCCTCGATCCCTCGCGAGCGCACACGGTCGAGGTTCTGCCGGACGAGACGCCCTTCCGCGATCGTGACATTGGCGATCGCCTCGTCGAGGCTATTATCGAAAGCCGTCAGCGATAGCCGCACACCGGGAAAAGGGATCAGGTCGATACCGCCCTCGAAGCCTGACAGCTTCTCCGGTACGAGCGCGGCATTGGCGGCGGTAATATCGGAGCCGACCCGGAACGGCCGGTAAAGCTCATTGAGCGTCGGCAGGCGCCAGCCGCGATAGGCGGCGACGCGCAGCGTAAGCACCGAGATCGGTTTCCAGGCGATCGCGGCGCGGCCAGTGGCTTCGGTGCCGTCCCGGTCGGGGAAAGGATTGTCCGTCAGCGCCGCGCCGCCGGCGAGCGGATACTCGGTCAGGCTGCCGTCCATGATCCGCCACCAGTCGATCCGCCCGCCGAGGCTCAGCGTCACGTCTCCCAGCGCGACGCTGCCGTCGGCGAACAGCCCCATCGTCCGGTTCTCGCCTCCGGCATCGCGGCGGCGCGTCGGCGCGCTGGCGACGAAGGTGTAGAGTTCCTGCGTGCGCCCCGACACGGCGCGCACGTCCGCGCCGAGCCGCAGGTCGACGTCGCGCCCCAGCGGCGGCCGCACCTCGATCCGCCCGCCGAGGCCGGTCGCCGGCACGTTGAACTGGTTGAGCGTCATCGTCGTGCCGGTACGCCCGTCGGCGATGCTCGAGAACTGGCTCGAGAAGCCGCGCGTCTGCAGATAGGCAAGCGCCGACCAGCCCCAACGCCCGCGCGATACGACACGCACGCTCGCGTCGGCGCCTTCGCTCGAATTGGCGGTGAAGTCGACACCGCGATCGCGCCGATCGGTGAAGGCGGAGAGATTGGCCTGGAGCTCGGTGTCGCCGCCGAGCGAGATCACGCCGCGCACGGCGCCGCTCGCAGATTCGTAGGGCGCCGGGCGATCCGCCGGTCCGCGGTCCTCCGCCACGATCGGGATAAAGCCGTCGCCGCGCGCATAGGCGCCCGAGAAGGTCGCGAAGCCGTTGCCGCGCACCAGCGCCGTCGACCCGCCAGCCTCGATCGAATCCCGGCTGCCATAGGCCAGGCGCGCCGTCAGCGGATCGAGCTGATCGGGCCCCGCGCTCTCCAGCTCGACGGTTCCCGCGAGCGCCCCTGCCCCGGCATAGCCGCTGCCCCCACCGCGCGTCACGCGAATCCCCCCCAACCGATCGAGCGCGTAAGCCGGGAACGCCACCCATCCGCCGAACGGGTCCGACTGCGGCACCCCATCGAGGATCAGCAGCGCGCGGCTGGAGGCGTTGCCGCCGATGCCGCGCAGCGTGATGCCCTGGCTGGTTGGATTGGCGCTGCGCGAATCTGACCGGCGGAACTGCTGCAGGCCGGCGACGTCGCGCAGCACGTCCTCCAGCCGGCTGCTCGCCGAGGCCTCGATCTCCGCACGATCGATCTTGACGGTGTCGTAGCCGCGCTCGCCGGGCAGTTCCTCGAGCCCCTGGCCGGTGACGACGATGTCCGGCGCCTCCTGCGCAAGCGCCGGCGCCGCCGCCAGCAGCAAGGGAACCCCGACGATCGATCGCATATCATTCCTCCGCTGAGGCCTTGCCCGTTACGGTGGAATGCGCAAACCTCCAAATTGCGCTTGCGGGACATAAGTAACCGGTTACAAAGAACGTCGGTTCAGCGCGGGGGGACATGCGCGGGCCGCAGGAGACCTGTGGGCGATGGGCGAAGCGACAATCCGAGATGTGGCGCGGCGTGCCGAGCTGTCGGTGGCATCGGTCAGCCGCGCCCTCAATGGGCACAAGAGCGTCCGCTCGGAGACGCGCGCCCGGGTGATCGCGGCGGCGGAGGCGCTGGGCTATGTCCCCCACGCCGGCGCGCGCAGCCTCAGCATGTCGCGCACCCATGCGATCGGCGTGGTGCTGCCCGATCTCCATGGCGAGTTCTTCTCGGAGATCCTGCGCGGCATGGACGGCGAGGCCAAGGGTCTCGGCCTGCAGCTGCTGCTCTCGAACATGCACGCCGACATCCATCAGGCGGTGCAGGCGCTGAAGGCGATGCGCGGGCGCGTCGACGGGCTGGTGCTGATGGCGCCGCAGGCGAACTCCGCCGCGCTGGTCGAGGCGCTGCCCGCCACGCTACCGGCGGTGCTGGTCAACAGCCGTGCGGCCAGTCCCGGCCGCCCCCTGCTCAGGATCGACAACCGCGCCGGCGCCGCCGCCGTGGTCGAGCACCTCGTCGCCCAGGGCCGGCGCCACATCATCCATATCGGCGGCCCCGATAGCAACGTCGACGCACAGGAGCGCTCCGAAGGATTTCTCGAGGCGACGCGCCGCCACGCGCCCGGCATGACCGCGCGCGTGATCTCCGGCGATTTTTCGGAGGAGGCCGGAGAAGCGGCCGCGCGCGCGATCCTCGCCGGCAGCGAGCCGGTCGATGCGGTGTTCGCCGCCAACGACATGATGGCGATCGGCTGCCTCCAGGCGCTACGCGCGGCAGGGATAGCGGTGCCGGAGCGGATCGCGGTCGCCGGCTTCGACGATGTCCCGGTGGCGCGCTATCTGTCGCTCACCACGGTGCGCGTACGGATCGCGGAAATCGGCGCGCGCGCGATCCAATGCCTCGACGCGCTGCTGGAAGGGCGCGCCGTCGACGAGGTCGAGCTGCACGTGCCGGAGCTGGTGGTGCGCGGGACAACCGTTGCCACCACCGCCGAGCAGCGATTTTAGGTCTCTCCGCTTTTTGAAAGTTCGTACATCCATGATTACCCGTCGCGCGCTCCTGGCCCAGGTTCCAGTGGCGGCAGGTGCGCTCGCACTCGGCGGCTGTGCGGTCGATCGGCTCGGTGCCGGCAACCGGCCCTCCTCTTCGCTGCCCGCCGTTTTCGACGACCTGGAGGAACGAACCTTCCGCTGGTTCTGGGACACCGCCAACCCCCTGAACGGTCTGGTCCCGGACAATTGGCCGAACCCGACCTTCTGCAGCATCGCCGCGGTCGGTTTCGCCCTCACCGCCTATCCGGTGGGTGTCGCCCGCGGATGGATCAGCCGGCGACATGCGCGGGAGCGGACGCTGGCGACGCTCCGCTTCTTCCACGACGCGCCGCAGGGCGATGCCGAGAAAGGCATCAGCGGCTACAAAGGCTTCTTCTACCATTTCCTCGACATGGAAACCGGCCTCCGTTTCGGCCGGGCAGAATTGTCCAGCGTCGACACGACGCTGCTGTTCGGCGGCGTCCTGTTCGCCGGCCAGTGGTTCGATCGCGACCATCCCGAGGAAGCGGAGATCCGCCGCCTCTCCCAGGCGATCTACGAGCGCGCCGACTGGCCATGGTTCCAGCGCGGACAGCCGGTGATCTCGATGGGCTGGCATCCGGAGAGCGGCTTCATCACCCGCAACTGGGACGGCTATATCGAGGGGATGCTGATCTATGTGCTGGCGCTCGGGTCGCCGACGCACCCGGTCGGCCCCGAGGCATGGGATGCCTGGTGTGCGCCCTACGATCGATACTGGCGTGGCGAGGGCCCGACCCGCCACCTCGCCTTCGCTCCCCAGTTCGGCCACCAGTACAGCCATCTCTGGGTCGATTTCCGCGGCATCCAGGACAAGGTGATGCGCGAGGCCGGTTTCGATTATTTCGAGAACAGCCGCCGCGCGACCGTCGCGCAGCGCAGCTACGCGATCGCCAATCCGATGAATTGGGACGGCTATTCGGAGACGATCTGGGGCCTCACCGCCTGCGTGGGACCGGCGCACGTCAAACGCGACTTCAACGGCGAGGCGCGCCAGTTCTACAGCTACTCCGCCCGCGGCCCGATCGACTTCCCCGACGGCCGCGACGACGGCACGCTGGCGCCGACGGCGGCGATCGGCTCCCTCCCCTTCGCGCCGGAGATCGTCGTGCCGGCGACGCTGGCGATGCGCGAATGGGGCGGCGGCCGGCTCTACGGCCATTACGGCTTCTACGACGCGTTCAATCCCAGCTTCCGCTGGTCCGACATCGACCTCACCTTCGGCAAGGTCGATCCGGCGGTCGGCTGGGTCTCGGACAATTATCTGGGCATCGACCAGGGGCCGATCATCGGCATGATCGCCAACCACCGCGACGATTTCGTCTGGCGCACGATGCGCCAGGTGCCGGCGATCCGCCGCGGGCTGGAGCGCGCCGGCTTCACCGGCGGCTGGCTCGCGGCGGGATAGCTCAGGCGGCCGCCGGCTTGCGCGCGTAGATGCCGTAGACCGCGATCACCGCATAGCAGGCCACCGGGAGCAGCATCGCGAACGGCAGGCTGGTCGCGTCGGCAAGCCCGCCGGTCATCAGCGGGATGACCGCGCCGCCGAAGATCGCGACGTTGATGATGCCCGATCCGTCGGCCGCGCGGCTGCCCAGCTTCTCGCTGGCCAGGGTGAAGATCGTCGGGAACATGATCGAGTTCATCAGTCCCACAGCGAGCAGCGTGTTGGCCGAGATCGCGCCGGTCGTGGTGATCGAGGTGAGGACGAGCGCGATCGCGCCCACCGCCACGCCGGCCAGCACCTTGCCTGGGCTGACGACGCGCAGCACTGCCGAACCGATGAACCGCCCGACCATCGCGCCGCCCCAATAGAACAGCAGCTGCTTGCCCGCCGACTGCTCGGTCAGGCAGAGCGTGTGGTCCGACTTCAGATAGTTGACGAGGGTCGACCCGATCGCGACCTCGGCGCCGACATAGAGGAAGATGCACAGCGCCCCGAACGCGAAGCGCGGCCGCTTGAGCAGCGCGAAGCTGCCGGCCAGGCTGGTGACCTCATGCCGCTCGCCCTTCAGCCGGTTGCGCAACACCCACACCACGGCCGCGATCACCGCCAGCGCCACCGCCAGGCCGACGTAGGTATGCGCGACCGCCTGCGTCTCGGCGATGCGATAGGCGGCGGTCGGCACGATCGTGCTCTGCTGCCCGCCCCGGCATTCGGGATCGACGATCCGCGTCACGTCCCAGAAGGGCTGGGCCTCGGTGCCCGCCTTGGCCGCGAGCGGCGCCAGGATCAGGATCGACCCGACGAACGGGAAGATGGTGGTGCCGACCGAATTGAACGCCTGCGCAAAAGTGAGCCGGCTGTGCGCCGTCCGCGGCGGACCGAGCAGGCTGATCAGCGGGTTCGACACGATCTGGACGAGCACCACGCCGGTGGCGAGCACGAACAGCGCCAGCAGGAACAGCCCGTAGATGCCGGTCCGCGACGCCGGGATGAACATCAGACACCCGGCCATCATCGTCAGCAGCCCGACCACCGCGCCGCGCATATAGCCGATCCGCTTGACGAACATCGCACCCGGAATGCCGACCACCGCATAGGCGGTGAAGAAGCAGAATTGGATCAGCATCGCCTGGGTGTAGTTGAGCGTGAACAGGTCCTTGAGCTTCGGGATGATCACGTCGTTGAGGCTGGTGATGCCGCCGAAAATGAAGAACAGGGCGAACACGAAGCCTTTCAGCTCGGGTGCGTTCACCCAGGCGCCGCTGCCGGTGTCGGGCAGGGGATCGGTGCTGCTCGTCGTCTCGGGCGCGGGTGCCAGGGCCATTCTCGTCCTCTCTCCGATTATGTGCGCGAAACTAGCAGCCCGGCGGAATTACGAAAGATGTTTTACGGATTCGCTCTTTTCCTGCGCGGCCGGCGATGCTCTAACCCCGTCATGCACATGGCCCGCAGCATCAGCCTCGTCACGGCGCTCGCCCTCACGCTCGCCTCTCCCGGTTTCGCGCAGGACGTCGATCCGTTCATCGGCACCGGCGGCGAAGGCCACACCTTCCCCGGCGCGGTCGCGCCGTTCGGGATGGTGCAGCTGAGCCCCGATACCGACACCAGCTGCCAGATCCGCGAATGCTACGGCCACGCCGCCGGCTATCGTTACGACGATCCGACGATCCAGGGCTTCTCCCACACCCATTTCTCGGGCGCGGGCCATTCGGATCTCGGCGACGTCCTGGTGATGCCGGTGAGCGGCGATGCGGTGCCGCTGGAGCCCGGCGACGCCGCCAAGCCGGGATCGGGCTACCGCTCGCGGTTCAGCCACCGGAACGAGGTCGCCGAGCCCGGCTATTATGCCGTGACCCTGACCGATCCCGGCGTGCGCGCGGAGATGACCGCCGGCACCCGCGTCGGCGTGCATCGCTACGCCTTCCCCGCCGGTAAAGCCGCGCATCTCGTGATCGACCTCAGGACCTCGCTCTACAACTACCCGGGCAAGGTGCTGTGGTCGTCGCTGCGGCTTCATCGGGACGGCACGATCACCGGCACGCGCCAGACGCGCGGCTGGGCGCCCGATCGGCAGCTGTTCTTCGCGATGCGGCTGTCGGCGCCGCTCAAGGGCCACGCGTTCGTCAACACCGAGAAGGACATCGCCTACAAGGGCTTCCAAGGTCCTGGCCGCGGCACCGATACGGTCGCGGAACGCCTCGGCCGCGCGCTGGTGGGGCGGCTCGACTTCGGCCCGCTCGACAGGCCGCTGGAGGTGAAGGTCGCGATCTCCTCGGTCGACGAGGCGGGCGCGATCGCCAACCTCGATGCGGAGCCCGGCGACTTCGACGCGATCCGCGCGAAGACTGCCGCAGCCTGGAAGGACGCGCTCGGCGCGCTCCAGATCGAGGCGGCGGCGCCGATGAAGACCAGCGTGATGACCGCCTTCTACCACACGCTGCTCGCCCCCTCGGTCGCGGGCGACGCCGACGGGCGCTGGCGCGGGCCGGACAACGCCGTGCACAAGGCCGAAGGCTACACTTTCCGCTCGACCTTCTCGCTGTGGGATACGTTCCGCGCCGAGCATCCGCTGCTGACGCTGGTGCAGCCGGAGAAGATAAACGCCGAGATCGTCCGCTCGCTGATCGACAGCCAGCGGGTGAGCCCGGACGGCATCCTGCCGGTCTGGCAGTTCCAGGGGCGCGAGACCTGGACGATGATCGGCTATCACGCGGTGCCGGTGATCGCCGACGCCTGGCTCAAGGGCATCCGCGGCTTCGACGGCGAGGCGGCGCTGAAGGCGATGGTCGCGAGTGCCACCTATGCGCCCTATGGCGGGCTCGGCGATTATATGAAGCTCGGCTACGTTCCGATCGACCGCGAGCCTGAAGCGGCGTCCAAGACCGTCGAATATGCCTATGACGACTGGACCATCGCGCGCATGGCCGCGGACCTCGGCAAGCCGGACGTCGCTGCCGAGTTCCGGAAGCGCGCCGGCTATTGGCGCAACAGCTTCGACGCCAGGACCGGCTTCCTGCGCGCCCGCAAGGCGGACGGCAGTTTCCGCGTGCCGTTCGATCCGACCGCGATCAACTACGGCTCCGACTATACCGAGGGCAACGCCTGGCAATATAGCTGGTTCGTGCCGCAGGACCAGGCGGCGCTATTCAAGACCATGGGCGGCGACAAGGCGGCGGTCGCCAAGCTCGACGCGATGTTCGACTTCGACAATTCGAAGATCGACTATAGCCACGCCGAGGACATCGCCGGCCTGATCGGCCAGTACATCCACGGCAACGAGCCCAGCCATCACGTCGCCTATCTTTACAGCTACGCCGGCGCGCCGTGGCGGACGCAGGAGCGGCTGAAGCAGATCGTCGACGCGATGTACAAGCCGACGCCGGACGGCCTCTCCGGCAACGACGATCTCGGGCAGATGTCGGCGTGGCTGGTGTTCACCGCGCTCGGCTTCTATCCGGTGACTCCGGGCAGCCTCGAATATGTGATCGGAAGGCCCTTCGTGGACCGCGCGACGCTCAACCTGCCGAACGGCAAGCGCTTCACCGTCGTCGCTGACGGGCTGAGCGATGCCAACCGCTACGTCGGCGAGGTGCTGCTCGACGGCAAGCCGCTCACCCGCGGCTATATCCGCCATCAGGAGATCATGGCCGGCGGCGAGCTGCGCTTCCGGATGAGCGCGACGCCCAACAAGGACTGGGCGACCTCCTCCGCCGCCCGGCCCTACTCGATGTCGACGGAGCGCTGAGATGCGGGTAGCGGTGTTCGGGACCAAGCCCTACGACCGCCGCTTCCTCGATACCGCCAATGCGGCGTTCGGGCACGAGCTTGTCTATCTCGAGCCGCGCCTCGATGCCTCGACGGTACTGCTCGCAACGGGTTGCGAAGCCGTGTGCGTCTTCGTCAACGACCGCGCCGACGCCGAGGTGCTGGAGCGGCTCGCGGCCGAAGGTGTGCGGCTGGTCGCGCTGCGCTGCGCCGGGTTCAACAACGTCGACCTCGCCGCGGCCGAGCGCCTCGGCATCGCGGTGGTGCGCGTGCCCGCCTATTCGCCCCACGCGGTCGCCGAGTTCACCGTTGGGCTGTTGCTCGCGCTCGACCGCCGCATCCACCGCGCCTGGGCGCGGGTGCGCGAGAACAACTTCGCGCTCGACGGGCTGATCGGCCGCAACCTCCACGGCCGCACCGTCGGCGTGGTCGGCACCGGCAAGATCGGCGCGCTGGTGGCGCGGACGTTGCGGCTCGGCTTCGATTGCGAGGTGCTGGCGTATGACGTCGCGCAAGACGAAGCACTCGTCGCCTCCGGTATCCGCTATGTGGACCTGCCGAGGCTGATGGCCGAAGCGGAGATCATCACCCTCCACTGCCCGCTGACGCCCGCGACGCGTCACCTGATCGATGCCGACGCGATCGCCCGCGCGCGGCCGGGCGTGCTCATCGTCAACACCAGTCGCGGCGCGCTGATCGACACGGCCGCGCTGATCGAGGGCCTCAAGTCGCGCCGGATCGGCGGCGTGGCGCTCGACGTCTATGAGCAGGAGGGCGACCTGTTCTTCGAGGATCTCTCGAACGAGATCGTCGGCGACGACGTGTTCCAGCGCCTGCTGACCTTCCCCAACGTGCTGATCACCGGCCACCAGGCCTTCCTGACCGAGGAGGCCCTGAACGCCATCGCTGGGACGACGCTGCGGAGCATCGCCGATGCCGAGGCGGGGCGGCCGCTCGTCAACCGGGTCGACACCGGGCTGGTGGCGAAGGGATAGGCCGGATCGACGTTCGGAGGTGTCGTTCAAGCCCCTCCCCTTCAGGGGAGGGGTTGGGGTGGGGCCTCTCCACAGGCGATCTCGCTTGCCGCACTGCCCCACCCCCAACCCCTCCCCTGAAGGGGAGGGGCTTAGGACCCGCAGACAAACGGTTGACTGTCGCCGCACTTGATCGGACGCTAGGCGCGAACACCCCGCGTGAGGACGCATGAATTCGACGCTTGCCGATACCGCGGCGGTCTCCACCGGCGATTCCACCCCAGAAGACCCGGCGATCCGTCCCGGCGTCGGCCGGCTGCTGCTCTATGGGCTGCTCGGCTTCTCGGCGGGCCTGCCGTTCTACATGTTCTCGACGGTGCTGGTGCTGCGGCTCCAGGCGCATGGCGTGACGCTGGTGGTGCTGGGATTCTTCGCCTGGGTGCAGCTGCTGCCGACCTTCAAGTTCGTCTGGGCGCCGCTGCTCGACCGCTACGATATCCCCGGCTTCGGCCGCTTCTGGGGCAAGCGGCGCGGGTGGATCATGCTGGCGCAGCTCGGCATCTTCACCGCGATGGCGGCGATGGCGTTCACCGCCTCGGACGCGAGCCTGGGCGTGACGGCGCTGTTCGCGGTGCTGCTCGCCTTCTGGACGACGACGCTGGAGGTCGCCGCCGACGCCTGGCGCATCGAGCTCGCGCCGACCCAGGAGCAGCAGGGGCCGATCGCCGCGGCGAACCTGTGGGGCTATCGCACCGCGATGGTGGCGGCGGGCAGCGGCGCGCTGCTGATTGCCGACCAGCCCGGCTGGGGCTGGACCGGCGCCTATCTGGCGATCGCGCTGGCGGCGTTCCTGCCCTTCCCCATCCTCGCGGCGATGCGGCCCGATCCCGGCCACGGCGGCGGGCGGCTGGCGGCGCTGGCGACCGGCCTCGCCGCCAGCGCGGTGATCCTTTTCGTCGCGATGCTGGCGACGGCCGCGATCGGCTGGCTGGTGCTGGCAGCCGCGGCGACGGCGGGGATCAGCGACAGGACCAACGTCACTCCCTACGTCCTCGTCATCTGCATGGTGCCGTTCCTGATCATGGCGGCCGCCGTTCCCGCCATCCGCAAGGCGCCGTCGGACGCATGGTTCCGGCGCTCGGTCGCGGTCGGGCCCTACGTCGACTTCTTCCGGCGCTATGCCTTCGCCGCGCTGGTGCTGATGGCGTTCGTCTCGATCTACCGCATGGGCGACGTGCTCGCGCTCAACCTCAGCAAGCCGATGATCAAGGGCCTCGGCTATTCGTTGACCCAGATCGGCCGCGCCGACAGCCTGGTCGCGCTGGGGGCGAGCATGGTCGGCGTCGGGCTGGGCGGCTGGATGGCGGCGCGCTGGCCGCAGGCGTGGAGCCTGGCGGTCGGGGCGATCTTCGCCGCGATCGGCAATTTCGGCTTCGTCTGGCTCGCGCACCAGCCGGCGAGCGAGCTGCTGCTCTACGTCGCCACCGCCGCCGACCAGTTCGGCAACGGCATGGCGGGCGCGGTGTTCGTCGTCTACCTCTCGCTGCTGGTGAACCCGCGCTATCCAGGAGCGCAATATGCCTTCCTGTCAGGCTTCGCCTTCCTGCTGCCGCGCCTGCTTGCGGGCGCCGGCGGCGCGATGGTCGAGCGGATCGGCTACGACAATTTTTTCCTGCTCTCGGGGCTGTTGAGCCTGGCCGCGATCGCCTTCCTGCCGGTGCTCGCGCGCATCCGGCCGCGTGCCGACGAGGAGCCCGCATGATCGAGCAAGCCTTCGCCCCCGCTGCCCGCTATCTCGCGGAGGGCCGCATCCCCGGCGCGACGCTGGGCGTCGTCGCGGCCGACGGGCGGCGCTGGGTGACGCACGCCGGCAAGGCCGCGCTCGTCCCCGCGCCCGAGAACCTGACCGAGGACCATTGGTTCGACCTCGCCTCGGTCTCCAAGGTGATCGCGACCACGACGATGATCCTCCGCCTAGCCGACGAGGGTCGGATCGATCTCGACCGCCCCCTCACCGACGCGATCCCGGACCTGCGCCAATACGACGTCGCCGATGCCGCCGAGCGCAGCCTCACCTTCCGCGACTGCCTGGCGCACCGCACCTTCCTACCCGCGGTCGAGCCGATCTACACCTATGGCGACGATCCCCGGCGGCTGCGCGCCTTCGTGTTGCAGCGCGAGTGGCGGCACGGACCGCCGGTCTATTCCGACATCAACTTCATCCTGCTCGGCATAGCGATCGAGCGGATCACCGGCGCACCGCTCTCGGCCTGGCCGCTCGGCCCCGGCCTCAGCTACGGCCCACCGCCCGGCCCGGCCGTCGCCACCGAGCGCTGCCCGTGGCGCGAGCGCGTGCTGAAGGGCGAGGTGCATGACGAGAATTGCGCCGCGATGGGCGGCGAGACCGGCCATGCCGGCCTGTTCGGCACCGTCGCGGGCGTGCTCGACTTCGCGCAGGGGCTACTCGACGGCAGCGGCGCGAGCCCGGCGATGCTGGAGGCGATCCGCACGCGCCAGTACGAGCATCGCACCTGCGGCTGGGAGCGCAAGTTCGCCGGCTGGTCGGGCGGCCAGGCCTGCTCGGACGAGACGATCGGCCACACCGGCTTCACCGGCACCGGCCTGTGGGTGGATTTCGCGCGCGGGCTCTCCTGGACACTGCTCACCAACCGCGTCCATCCGACGCGGCATTTCGACAGCGGCATCTTTACGCTGCGCCCGGCGACAGGGGACGCGGTGATCGCGGCGTTCGATGGGTTGTAGAAGGCCCGCCCCCTTCCTCCTCAGCTATTGCGAAAAGGCATAAGGGCCAATGATCGTGCCGACGAAACCACCCGCCCGCCGCGTGCTGAGGAAGGTCGCATCGAAATCCGACTTGAGCGTCCTTCGCTGCCCGCTGATCGTATAATCGAACGCCATCCTCCCACCATCGGCGCGGATGGCGAGCGTGACCGGCCGATCGACCGCGATCGGAGCGGACGCGACCAGCGTATCCGTCTTCGCCTTGTCGCGGGCGTAGAGCGCGATCGCCGGGGTGCCGTCGATGCAGGTGAGACCGAAGAACAGCCATGAATCGTCGTTTTGCACCGCCGCCAGGCCGGCACGGTCGCCTTCCTTGGTCGGTGCATAGCGCAAGGTAGTCGAGACGGTGGCGATGTGATGCTGCTGTCGCCGTCCGACGAAGGCCGGCACGCCCTGCCGATCGCCGAGCGCCGCGCCGCTGCCGAGCAGCAACGCGCCATCCTGGAGCCGGTAGAAGGACTGCTTGGGCGTGCGGACACCGACCCATTGCAGCGCCAGCCGATCGCCGTCGAACTCGTCGACATAGCCGTAGTCGCCGGCGGTCTGCAGCGCCGCGCGCGGCTGCACCGGCAGCCTGGGCCGGGGCGCGACGAAGGGAACCGGCCGGCCGTGCGGCAGGATGACCGGCCAGTCGTTCTGCCAGCTGACCGGCAGCAGAAAGGTCTCGCGGCCGATGTTGTATTCGTCGGGCCCATAGGGCCGCGTACCGAGGAAGGTCGCCCACCATTCGCCGGCCTGGGTCTCGACGAACTTGACGTGCCCGGTTGACGTGATCGGATGGGGCCGGGTCGGATCGAGGTCACGCTGGGTGAGGATCGGATTGCCGGCGAAGGGTACGAACGGCCCGAGCACGCTTTCCGACCGGAACACGACCTCCGAATGCTTGTCTTCGGTGCCGCCCTCAGCCGCGATCAGATAATAGTAGCGGCCGCGTTTGAAGAGGTGCGGCCCCTCGATCCAGACCGGATTCTTGCTGATATCGACACCGCCGTTGACGATCTGCGTCCGCTCGCCGACCATCCTGAGGTTGCGCCAGTCGAACGCCTGCACCCAGATCGCGCGGTGGCCCTCGTAGCGCGGCGGCTCGGCCGGCATGTCGTTGTTGACGATATAGGCCCTGTCGCCCTCCCAGAAGATCGAGGGATCGATCCCTCCGAACGGTAGCCACACCGGGTCCGACCACGGCCCGGCCGGATTGCGGGCGGTGATGACGAAATTGCCTTTGCAGCCGACGCAGGTGTTGACGATGTAGAACAGGCCGTCGTGGTAGGAGATGTCGGGCGCGAACACCCCCTCCGATACCACGCGCCCCGCAAAGTCGAGCTGCCCCGGCCGGTCGATCGCATTGGCGACCTGCGTCCAGTTCACCAGGTCCTTCGAATGGAACACCGGCAGGCCCGGGAAGTGGGCGAAGGATGAATTGACGAGGTAATAGTCGTCGCCGACCCGCGTCACCGACGGATCGGGATAATAGCCGGAGAGGATCGGGTTGCGATACTCGCCGCCCCGGAGCTGGACGCGCTCCTGCGAACGGCCCTGATAGCTGAAACGCTCGAACCGGGCCGTCTGCGCATCCGCCGCAGCAGCGGCGAGCATCGCCGCCAACGCCGCGGCCCCGCCGGCCACCCGCCTGCGCCATGTCGCCATGCCGACCGCAGACTCTGCCAGGGGGAACCCAGCGGCACACATCATCCTGCTCCGCTTCTCCATCTGCACCTCTCCATGCTTGTTGCGGATCATCAGCCAGGACGATCGCCGACCGACCGCGGACGGATGCAAGACCTATCGCGTGGCCAGTCTCACCCGAAGGACCTGGGAAGCCGAGACGAAGTTGAGGCCCCAGTCGGTCTCATCCCCGTTCCAGATGCGGATGGGCTGGAAACGTCCGTCGGCGAACTGCCCTTCCTCCACCTTCAGGAATTCCCAGGGGCGGCCGGCATCCTTGCCGGCGGGCTCGAACCGCACGTTGGCGTAGAAGCCGGTGACGATGAACTCGTCCGGCCCGAGCTGCGCCACCAGCACGCGCCCGATCGGCGTTTCATTCCCGTTCGCGTCGCCGCGCATGGCCACCCCGAACCGAACCTTGGCCTTCCAGCGGCCCAGGCCGATTTCCGGCTGCGCCTTGTCCTCCGTCTCGATGGCGGCGTGAACCCTATCCTCGAACGCCCACTGCGCCATCTCGCGCATCATCGGTCCGACGGTGCGATAGCTCATCGCCAGCTGCTGCAGGTCGGCTTCGCTAAGCCGCGCCGCACCCGGCGGATCGGCGGCGAGCGCGATATAGTCGACGCCGAAGGGGGCGTAGCCGATCGCTCCCCTGGCGACCGCCGCGTAGAAGAAGCGCGCATAGGGAGCGGCGGGGATCGTTTCCGGGATGAACAGCGGATTGTCCGGCCGGCGATACTGATCCATCACCGCGAGGACCTTCGCGGGCGGCTGGTAGATGTCGGGCGCGAGCAGGTCGAGCGACGGCGCCACCGCCTTCCAGACGTGCAGCATATTGTGGGTCGGCCCGCCGAACTCATAGGCGGGCGTGCGGCCGGTCTGCAGCGGGTCTTTGAGAGCGGCGTTGGTATAGAGCGGCAGCGGATAGATCGCCTTTCCCGCGGCGGCGACCTGCTCGATGTAATGCGCGATCGACCAGGCGTGGAAGGTCTCGTCGGCATCGTCGCCGAATACGGCCGGCCAGCTCTTCCCGCGATCGCCGGCGCGTCCGATGGCGCGCAGCAGCTGCTCGGGCACCGGTGCCCGGAACAGCCGCTCTGCGGCCGGCGAGAAGTCACGCACCGATCCCCAGCTGCCCGGCTCGTTCTGGACCTGGACCATGATCACCGTGCGCTGCGGATCCGCCTGACGCAGGTGCCGCATGAAGGCGGAGAAAGCCTTGATGTCGGCTTCGAGCGCGTCCTTCGAGTGCGGCGAAGGCGAATCGACCGCCTTGCCGTCGCGGCCGACGATGTTGGGAAAGCGCTCCGGCTGGCGCTTCATCCATTCGGGCCGGTAGTGGGCGCTGCCGTTCTTCCATGTGCCGAACCACAGCAGCACCAGCCGGACGTCGTTCCGGCGCGCCTCGGCGATCAGCGTGTCGACCACACCGAAATCGAACCGGCCGGGCTGCGGCTCGATCTGCTCCCAATACACCGGCAGCTCGACGGTGTTGACGCCGAGATACCTCATCGCCGGCCACACTTTCGGCAGCATCGCCGGCCAGGCGCTCGAATTGTGCGCCTGCGCGCCGATGACAAAGAAGGGCTTGCCGTCGACCAGGAGCGCGTGGCGGCCGTCCTTGGACACGATCTTCGGGATCGGCTGAACCTGCGTCTGCGCCGGAGCCGACGGCGCCGCCAGCGCGAGCAGCGACAGGATCAGGCATAGAATAGGGTGCGACCTCATCGGCCGATATCGAGCTTTCATGCGGCTTCCCGCTTCGTGGCGGCGCAATGGCGGACGATGAAATCCTCGTGCGTCGGCATCGCCGCGGCGGTCTGGCCGATGATCTGGCGCAGGTGCTGCAGGAAGCGCGCGCTCTCCGCGACCGGCAGGGCGTGGACCAGCGGGTCGAAGGATTGGGGAATCACATTCTGTCCGATCAGCACCGCGATCCAGCTGTCCTCGGTGAACAGGTCCCCCTGCTCGCGGAAGATCCGCGCCTTGCCGCGCCACAGCTCGAGCCGCGCCGCCAGACTGTCGGGAATCGGCATCGCGCGGCAGTCGTTCCAGAAATCGGAATCGTCGCGCTCGGTCGCGTGATAGTGAAGCACGACGAAGTCGCGCACCTGCTCATATTCGCGGACCAGCCAGCGATTGTATTCGTCGATCTCGCGCTGCGCGAAGCCGCTGTCGGGGAACAGCGCCATCAGGCGCGTGATGCCCGACTGGATAAGGTGGATGCTGGTCGACTCCAGCGGCTCGATGAAGCCGCCGGCCAGCCCGATCGCGACGCAGTTCCTGTCCCACAGGCGCTCACGCCGTCCGGCGACGAAGCGCAGCTGGCGCGGCTCCGCCGTCGGCGCGCCGTCCAGCTCTTCGAGCAGCGCCCGCTCCGCCTCCGCGTCGCCGATATGCGCGCTCGAATAGACATGTCCGTTGCCCACGCGATGCTGCAGTGGAATGCGCCAGCGCCATCCGGCCTTGCCCGCCGTGGCCTGGGTATAGGGCGGCGGCGTCCCCGAACGCGCGCTCGGTGCAGCGATGGCGCGGTCGCACGGCAGCCAGTGCTGCCAGCTGCGGTAAGGTATGCCCAGCGTTCCGCCGAGCAGCATCGATCTGAATCCGCTGCAATCGACGAAGAGCTCGCCGCCGATCGCCCGGCCGTCCTCCAGCCTCACCGCGGTGATGAAGCCGCTGGCCGGATGCTGCTCGACGGCGACGATCTTCCCTTCGATCCGCGTGACGCCGCCTTCCTCGGCGAAGCCACGCAGGAAACGAGCGTAAAGGCCGGCGTCGAAATGAAAGGCATAGCCGAGCGATGACAGCACCGCGGCCGGATCGGACGACGGGCGGGCGAACCTTCCCATCCGCGCGGCGACCGTCGCCAGCGAATAATCGCCGATCGGCCCGACATCGCCGGCCGCGCCGGGCAGGCGCGACTGGCGCAGCCAGATCTGGTGGAACTCCACCCCCTCCGCATCGCGGCCGATGGTGCCGAAGGGATGGATATAGCGGTCGTTCTCCCTACCCCAGCCGACGAGCTCGATGCCCAGCTTGAACGTCGCCTGCGTCGCACGGACGAACGCGTCCTCGTCGATCCCGAGGGAGCGGTTGAAATCGAGCAGCGGCGGGATGGTGGCTTCGCCGACGCCGACGGTGCCGATCTCGTCGGATTCGACCAAAGTCACCGACACGCCGCCGGCGGTCAGCCGCGACAGTGCGGCCGCCGTCATCCAGCCGGCCGTGCCGCCGCCGACGATGACGACCCGGGTGATCGGGCGCACCGGGCCGTCGCCGGTCATGCGGCGGCCACCTGCGG
Source organism: Sphingomonas astragali (assembly GCF_051400615.1). Taxonomy (NCBI): domain Bacteria; kingdom Pseudomonadati; phylum Pseudomonadota; class Alphaproteobacteria; order Sphingomonadales; family Sphingomonadaceae; genus Sphingomonas; species Sphingomonas astragali. Next base: position 26,969 of record NZ_JBLFFH010000002.1, on the reverse strand, counting down.
CCCGAAGCCGCGCGTCAGGGCATAGTCGACGAGCTCGCGGTTCGACGGAAGGTTGGCAATCGCGAACTGGGCCTGGCGGCCGATCTCGGTGAAAGCCGCGCGCGCCTCGTCATGATAGCGGTAGAGACCGGCGCGGACGCTCAGGTCGGTCTTCCAGCCCATGCCGTAGAGCACATATTGCCAACTCGACTCGGTGAAGATGTCGATATTGGTATCGATGTCGATCTCCGTCGGCGGACGGAAGCGCCAGCGGTCGAGCAGCTCGAGCAGGCTGTCGGGAACCGTCGAAGGATCGACATTGTCGCGCCAGAAGGCGGTGTCGCGGCGCTCGGAGATGCAATAGTGCAGCTTGATGAAGTCGAGCGCGCGCTCGTAGCGGCGCCGCATGATCGCGTTGAACTGTCGCGCCGAGGTCTCGTAGTCGCCGCCCCAGGGAAAGAGATTGGCGACCATGGCCGCCGCGACCTCAGACAGGATGATCCCCGTCGACTCGAGCGGCTCGAAGAACCCGCTGGAGAGGCCGATCGCGACACAGTTCTTGTGCCAGCTGGTCTCGCGATAGCCGGCGTCGAAACGGAACTTGCGAACCTCAAGCCCCTCCGCCGCCGGGCCGTTGTAGGCGCGCAGCAATGCTTCGGCCTGCGCGTCGTCGGTGTGATTGGAGGAATAGACGTGGCCGGTGCCGCGGCGCTTGTCGAGGCCGATGTCCCAGGTCCAGCCGGCCTCCTGCGCGGTCGAGATGGTATAGGAGGCGATCGGATGGTCCGGCTGCGGATAGGGCACCTGCATAGCGACCGCGCTGTCGCAGAACAGCACCTTGCGGCACGACCGGTAGGGCATACCGAGCGCCTTGCCGATCAGCTCGGCGCGAAAGCCCGTGCAATCGATGTAGAGATCGGCATCGAGCAGGCCGTTCGCCTCGGTCCGCACACCCGCGATGCTCCCCTCGCCGTCCACCAGCACTTCGGTGACGGTGTCGACGAGATGCCGCACCCCGTTCGCGATTCCCTGGTCGCGCAACAGCTCCGCGAGCGTGACCGCATCGAAGTGGAAGGCGTAGTTGAGCGGCCCGACGAAGTCCGGGTGCGACGGCAGCTTGGGCGCGCGATGCGCGTCCGCCGCCTTCTTCTGCGGCGTGTTGACCTCGTCCCAGTTCTGGTCGCCCGCAACGCCGAGCAGCCAATAGGGGAGAAGGTCCAACCCGTTATGGTCCTCCGTCACTTGGAAGGAATGGAGATAATGGTCCGGGCCGCCCTTGCTGGGCGGACGGCGCCAGTGGACGAACTTGGCGCCCTGCTTGAAGGTAGCGCCGCACCGCCGCACCATCTCGGCCTCGTCGACGCCGATCGTGGCCAGCGTGCGGCGGATGGTCGGAAAGGTCCCCTCCCCGACTCCGAGGATGCCGATCGCCTGCGATTCGACCAGCCGGATCGAGACGCCGCCGGGCAGGTCGGCGCTCAGCCGCTTCGCCAGATAGCCCGCGGTCAGCCAGCCCGCCGTGCCGCCGCCCACGATCAGAACGCGTTTCGCCATCACATCCGTGCCTCAGCGATACCCGGCCACCGGCAGGGGGGCCTTCCGGTGGCCGGCCCCCTTTTTCTAGAACGCCAGGCTGATTCCCGTGCTGATGCGCCGATCGCTCTGGAACCAGCTGCGCCCGACCAGCTTGCCACCGGGATAGCCGCCCATCAACGTGCGCTGCATCGAATTGGTCAGGTTCGTTCCCTGGACGTTGAACGAGAAGTTCTCGGTAACCCTGAACCTGATGCCGGCCTCCAGCTGCCCGTAGCTGGCGCCATAGATCGGCAGGGCGATCTGCGTGGGCGTAGCGACACCTGGACTGGCGTAATATTGATAGGTCGGATTGGTGCCGTTGCTGTTGGTCGACTGCAGATAGCGCGATCGCCAGGAATAGGCGATACGAGCCGAGACGGTCTTGCGCTCGTACAACAGCACCGCGTTGAAGTTGTGCCTGGACAATCCGACCAGCGGCGCGTCGCTGTGGATCACGCCGTTGATGTCGCGATACAGGTCTCCCGGATTCCTGCTGTCGACGAAGGTGTAGTTGCCCTCGAAACCGAACCCACTGAGCAATCCCGGCAGCATGTCGAAGAAGATGCGGCCGCCGATTTCGAAGCCCTTGACCGTCGCCGCCCTGGGCGAGTTGATATAGTCGGTCGCGGCGACGGTCGCCGTCTCGGTGGCTCCGTTCGCGAAGACGAACGTCACCTCCCGCTGCGTCAGCGAATAGATCGGCAGGTTCGTCAGGCGCTTGTAGAACGGCGCCAGGTGGAAGGACGTGCCGGCGCTGGGATAATATTCGAATGACAGGTCGAAGTTGTTCGACAGGGCCGGCTTGAGGAGCGGGTTGCCCGTATCGGCGGTGAAGTTGGTGAAGATGTTCGGAAGCCCGGGGGTGGGATTGCCGATCGTCGCCGCACCGATCGAACCCGACGCGCGCAACGCCTGGAACGTCGGCAGATCCAGGGTGATGTTGTATCCGAAGCGGATCTTGGCGTTGTCGGCCAGCGCATAGTCGAAGTTGATCGACGGCAGGACGCGGGTGAACGACGCCTTGCCGCCGCGCGGGACCGCTACGTTGATGAGCGTCTGCGTCTGGCCGTTGCGGATGAACTCCGCGGCATTCTGCTGGACGAAGCCGCTACCCTTGTTCCTGATATGGACGACGCGCGCGCCCACATTGCCGGAAAGCCCAAGGCTCTCGGACCCGAACCGCGCGAGCGCATAGCCGGCGATGGTCCTGGTCTCGTTGTCCACACGATCGATCGGCAGCACGAAGCCGATCGGCCGGATGCCTGAAGCGCCGCCGTAACCCGTCTGCGGCAGCGGACCGGCCGCCGAACAATCGTTCCAAAGGGGGTTCGGGGCCGTATCGGTCGGCGGCAGGCCGCAGAAGCCCGCCGGCGGCGGCGCAGTCAACTGCGCGCGGTCGAAGCGGCGGACGAGCGCGTCGGTCGGGAACATCAGGTTCGCCGGCAACGCCGCCTGGCCATGGAAGAAGTTCTTGAAGACGTGGAGCTCGACGTCGCCCGGCGCGGCATTGGCATAGGTCAGCTGCGGATCGCCGTTCCAGCCGCGGCCCAGCGCCGCCCAGTTGAAGCCGTTGTTGTAGTCGCGCTCGGTCCGCCTGGCGGCACGGCCGCCGATCTTGATCGACCTGAAGAAGCTGTCTTCGAACTTGTATTCGAGATCGAGGTTCGCCGAGTCGAGCCGTCCGCTGTTGTCCTCGTTGTGCGGCATCGATGCCGTCCAGAAATAGCTGGCGGGATTGTCGAATCTCGCCTGCGAACCCGCGGGCATGGTGACGACCGGCAGGTCGCCGCTCAGGTCGAAGCCGAAGCCCGCCGGGAACGGGACGTCACGGAACACGTCCATACGATCGGAGATCTGGGTCGAATCGACGCGCTGAAGGGCGCCCTTGACGGACAGCGGACTATCCGCCGGCGACCAGTCAAAGCTCAGCGAATAGTCCTTGGTGGTCGTCCTGCTGGCATAGGCGCCCTTGTTGCCGCCGGTCGTGGTCTGACCGCTCGGCAGGAAGGTCGATTGATCGCGATTGAACAGCAGCGGCGTCGAGATCAGCATGTTGTTCTCGTCGAACTCGCTGTTCGCCGGATCGACGGCCATCGTCTGCGACTGCACGAACGCTCCCCAGTCGCCCGACCGGTTCTTGTAGCGCGACTGGAAGAAGGTGCCGGTGAAGGTCAGCGAATCCGACGGCGCCCATTGCACCGCGCCGTAGATGCCGGTGCGGGTGCGCTGGAACTGCTCCTCGCCATAGGTGTAGCCGCCCGGGATATAATAGTCGGTGCCCGAGATGCTCTGCCGGAAATAGGGCTCCACGCGGAAGAAGTGCGAGTTGGAGCTAAGGCGGCTGTACGCCAGGTCACCGAGAAAGCCGATGTCGCCGATCGGGGTCGACCAGCGTTTGCTGACCAGGATGGAGCCCGAAGCATCGGCCTTGCGCGCGAGGTCGCCCATGCTGAGGTCGCCGGTCGCGGCGACGTGGAAGCGCTCGTCCCTGTAATCGAACGGCACCTTGGTGCGCAGGTCGATCTGGCCGCCCGTGCCGCCTTCGATCAGGTCCGCGGTCGAGGCCTTGTACACGTCGACCGCCGCCATCAGCTCGGGAGTGACGTCGGCGAATTGCAGCGAACGTCCGTTGTTCGCGCTGAAGATCTCGCGGCCGTTGAGGCGCGAGGCGACGCCGGTCAGACCACGGATCTGGATGCCCGTCCCCTCGACCGAATAGTGATCGGGGTCGTTCAGCGCGCCGAAGCGCACGATGGTGACGCCCGAGACGCGCTGCAGCACCTCGGTAATCGAATTGTCGGGCAGCTTGCCGGCGTCGTCGGCGACGACCGAGTCGATGATGGTCTCGCTCCGGCGCTTGCGCTCGTCGGCGGCTTCCAGCGCGGCGCGGCGCCCGGTGACAACGATGTCAGCGTTGGTCGAATTTCTCTGCTGGTCAGTTTGCGCGGGACCATTCGGATCGGCCTGCGACGAATCCTGAGCCCGGTTCGCGGCCGTCGCTTCGTCCGGAGCCGCGGCCCAGGCTGGCGACGCAACGCCCATCACGGCCATTGCGACGAGTGAAACACCGCGCCTGGCCACCTGACGCCCCTTCTGCCGATGCGTAGCTGTCATCTTTCGATCCCCTCTCCCGATATGCGAACATGGCCTGTCCGCTTGGCCCCACATCTCTAGGTGTGTGAGCGCTCACACTGATCTTATTATTCCTGCGGTTCGCGGCTGGCAATAGCGATATTGCCCATGCAATTTCGGGTAAGGGTCTAGGGAAGTCGTTGACTTATCGACTACATTTGTAGCCGCGCTACCACCGCCGCTCGCCAGGACGATAACGAATGCCGACACTGATTAGCAACGCAAGTGTTGACGCTAACCTAGGGTTCAGACCTGGCTTTGAATCTTCTGGCGCGCGCGGCCTGCCGGCAACTACCGGCCGGGTCCCGTTCCCATAATCCGCACCAGCGAATCGACACTCTGCCCGGTCGGCAGCTTGCCGGAGCCGGTCAGCCGCTTCGCGTCGTCGTTCCACTTGAGGTCGGCGGATCGGCCCGCGCCGTTCCGATAATCGTTCGTCACACCATCGTCGTCGTAGATCGTGAAGATCGCGTTCGCCCCCGGATAGACTCGGATCTCGCTCAGCGGCTGGCGCACTCCGGTGTTCGGCACGTCGGCGCCGAGCGGCACGATCGATCCGGCGCGGACGAATAGCGGAATGCGATCGATCGGCGCCGCCGCCTCGATCCACTGTCCGCCCGAATGCCGCTCATCGGTCCACCAGTCGTACCAATCGGTTCCTGCAGGCAGATAGACGCGGCGGCCGGTCACGCCCTGATCGAGCACCGGCGCGACCAGGAAGGCCGGCCCGAACATATATTGGTCGGATATCGCAGCGACGTTGGGATCGCCGGGAAAGTCCATGAACAGCGCGCGCATGAACGGCGCGCCGGTGCGATAGGTCCCGTACCCGAGCGAATAGAGATAGGGCATGAGCCGATACCTGAGCTTGAGGAAATCGGCGAGGATCGGCTCCGCCGCCTTGCCATATTCCCAGATCGCGGTCGCGGGACGCTGCCCGTGGATGCGCAGCGTCGGCGTGAAGGTGTTGAGCTGGAACCAGCGGACGAACAGCTCGGGGTAATCGCGATAGGAGGCAGCCATCGCCGTTGCCCCCGCCGGATCGACCAGCACCGGCCGCTGCGCCTCGGGCCCGTTCGGCCACTGCCAGCCGCCCGTGTCGCTGCTGGTATAGGCGATACCGCTCGCCGCCATGTTGAGGTTGGCGGGAACCTGCCGCCGCAACGCCTCCCAGGTGGACTGGACGTCGGAGGTCCAGAAGATCGCCCCGGACGCCTGCGCCCCGAGATAGGCCGCGCGGGCGAGGATCAGGTTCCGGAAGCCCGGCCGGTCCTTCGCCGATCCCTCGGCCACGCCCGCGGTGTGGACCAGCGGATAGAGATTGAAGTAGCGATCGCCCGACCCGACCGAATAGAAATATCCGGACGGAACGAGATCGGGCTCGGTCTCGTCGAGCCAGAACCAGTCGAAGCCCTGGCTCGCCAGATTGTCGCGGATCTTCCCCCAGAACCAGCCACGCGCCTCGGGATTGGTGCTGTCGAGCAGCGCGCCGGCGCGATCGGACCGCACCGGTAGGCCGTCGACCGGATCGCCGTCCTTGTTCTTGAGGAACCACCCGCGCGCGGCGAGCATGTCGTAATAGCGGCTCTCGCGCTCGAACCGCGGCCATACCGAGAGGATCGAGTGCATCCCGGCGTCGTGCAGCTGCCGGTTCATCGCCGCGGGATCGGGGAAGGCAGCGCGGTCGATGTCGAGCTGCCCCATCCGCGTCCAGGAGAACCAGTCGAGCACCATCACGTCGAGCGGATAGCCCCGCTTGCGATACCCCTCGGCGATGCCGAGCAGCTCAGCCTGGCTCTCGTATCGCGCCTTCGACTGGATGAGCCCGAAGGCGGCCTTGGGCGGCAGCGGCGTCGTGCCGGTCAGCTTGGCATAGCCCGCGTAGAGATCGTCGGCGGACTTGCCGGTGATGACAAAGAAGGAGACGCGCTCCCCCACCTCCGACTGGAAATGCGTGCGGTTGTGCAGGCCGGGGGAGACGGTGGTCACCGAAGGGTTGTCCCACACGATCCCATAGCCCTTGTCCGTCACCAGGAACGGGACGCACACCGTCTCGCCGGCCGGAGCGTCGTAATAGTGACGGCAATCGATCGTGCGTCCGCGAAGGTCGAGGATGCCTTCCTGATTCTGGCCGAGGCCGTAGTAGTGCGTGCCGGGCGTATCGCCGAAGCTCGCGCCGACGCGGAAGGTCGCCTCGCCGTTCACCTCGTGGGGCGCCATCTCCCAGCCACCCATCCGGGTGACCTCGCGTCCGTCGGCGCCGCGAATCACGATCGAGACGGGCGGGAGCGACGGCGCGAAATAGCGCTGCATCTGCGTGGGCGGCTTGGGCCAGGGTTGCGCCGCGACCGTGACCGACAGCGCCGAGGAGCTGTAGGTGTCGCCCTCGGCATCGGCGCGATGGGTCCACCCGCCCATGTCGGGCTTGGCCCTGATGCCATAACCCGCGCCTGCCGCGACCTCCTTGGGATCGAGCGCGATCGTCACATGAACGATGTTGGGCGCATAGGGCTCGACCGCGACGATGCTGCCGTGGCGGTCGACCGTGCCCAGCGACTGCGCAGCGGCGGGGCTGGCGACCGCGAGGATCGTGCTGGCAACAAGGATGCGGCGCAACTTCATGACATCTCCCCTATGCGGATCGCCGGAGCACGACTTTGGTCGCAACGCCCCTTTCCTCTTTCGGTGTGTTAGCGCTATCCTACCTGTCCGCGCACCGTCAAGGCGCGGCGGGGGAACGGAGAGGAAGACGCAAATGAAGGGGCGGTTTGCCTTCGCGATGGGGGCGGGAATCCTGCTGGCCGTCACGGCCGTCCAAGCCTCGCCCGAGCTGGTCGAATCGGTGCCCTACAACTGGCGCAACGCCGCGGTCGGCGGCGGTGGCTTTGCACCCGGGATCGTGTTCAGCCCGATCGAACCGGGACTGGCGTACCTGCGCACCGACATGGGCGGCGCCTATCGCTGGGACGCCAAGGCAGGGCGCTGGATTCCCCTCCAGGACGATCAGGCGATCTCGAGCTACATGGGGATCGAGAGCATCGCCCCCGATCCGGTCGACCCCGACGTCGTCTATCTGGCGGCGGGAATGAGCAAGCGCGGCGAGGCGGCGATCTTCCGATCCGGGGATCGCGGGGCGCATTGGCGTATCGTGTCCGTGCCGTTCGCCATGGGCGGCAACGAAGACGGCCGCGGCCTCGGCGAACGACTGGCGGTCGACCCCCATCGGCACGAGACGCTGTTCTTCGGATCGCGGCATGACGGGCTATGGCGCAGCGACGATGCCGGCGCGCATTGGAAGCAGGTGGCGAGCTTTCCGCGACCGGGCCGCGGCCGGCCGGCCGAGCGCCGCGCGACCAACGGCGGGCTCTCGTTCGTGCTGTTCGACCCCATGCACCGCGGACGCCTGTTCGTGGCGAGCGCCGATTCCGGTGGCACGCACCTGTTCCGCTCCGACGACGGCGGCGTCCGCTGGGCCCCTGTCGCCGGCGGCCCGACGGACGACCTGCTGCCGGTCAAGGGAGTCGTCGGCCGCGACGGCATCCTCACCATCACCTGGTCGGACGGCATCGGCCCGACCGGCATCACGCGCGGCGGCGTATGGCGCTACGACCCTGCCGTCGATCGTTGGGCCGACGTGACGCCGGAGCGCGGCGCCGGCGCGCCGCCGGGCGGTTACATGGGGGTAGCGGTATCCGCGCGCGACCCGAAGGTGATCGCGGTCAGCACGGTCAACCGCTACAAGCCGATCGACACCGTCTGGCGCTCGACCGACGCGGGGAAGCACTGGGATGAGCTGTGGCGCCGCAGCGAGCGCGACGTCCGTGCGGCGCCGTTCCTCGACCTCGACGGCAAGGCCGATTTCGGCCACTGGATCGCGGGGCTGGCGATCGATCCGTTCGACGACAGTCACGCCGCCTATGTCACCGGCGCGACGCTCTATGCGACGCACGATTTCGGCCGCCGCGGGACGATGCTGTGGCGGCCGTGGACCAGGGGGATCGAGCAGACGGCGATCATCACCCTGGTGAGCCCGACCGGCGGCGCGCCGCTTGTCTCGGGCTTCGGCGACATCGCGGGATTCCGCCATGACGACCTCACGGTCTCGCCGCCGCATGTGCACCGCAATCCGTATCTCACCAACACCAACACGCTCGACTATGCCGGACTCGCCCCGGCGATCATGGTGCGCAGCGGCAGCACGCACTCGCCGATCGTGCCGGGCCCGTCGCTGGCCTGGTCCGCCGACGGCGGGACGAGCTGGACGCCGCTGGCCACGCCGCCCTCGCAACCCCGCGCCTACGGCAGCCCGAGCCCCGAGCAGACCGGGGATACGGCCATCACCGTATCGGCCGACGGCACGACCTTCGTCGTCGAAACCGACCGGCCGCTGCTGACCGCCGATCGCGGCCGCACCTGGCAGGCGATCGAGGGGCTGCCGGGCCGCACCCGCGTCACCGCCGATAAGGCCGATGCCCGGCGCTTCTACGCGAGCGACTTCGCCGCCAACAGGATGCTGCGCAGCGACGACGGCGGGCGCCATTTCCAGGCCGTCCGCGGCGAAGGATTGCCCGCCGACCTGTCGGGCGCCCGCGTCACCTGGCGCGAGGCGCAGAACCCGCTGGCCGCGACGCCGGGCCGGGCGGGCGCGCTCTGGCTGAAGGTCGGCGGCGATCTCTACCGGTCGGTCGATGCTGGCGAGCGCTGGACGCGGACGGGGATCGGCCTCGACTGCGCCTATTACGGGCTCGGCCACGCCGCGCCCGGCAGCGACCTGCCGGCGATCTACGCGATCGGTCGGCGCAACGGGCTCTACGCGATCTGGCGCTCGCTCGACGGCGGCGACCGCTGGCAACGGATCAACGACGACCGCCACCAATGGGGCCTGCGCTTTCGCGTGATCTCCGGCGATCCGCGCCGGTTCGGGCGGGTCTACATCGGCACGGATGGACGCGGGATTGTTTACGGCGATCCGATCGGGAGGAAAGGACAATGACGATCAACAAGCTGCTGACCCTCTCGCTGGCGCTGGGCCTCGCCCTCGCTGAACCCGCAGCCGCGCAGTCCGCGGCCACCACCCCCATCCCCCAGCTCGTCACACGCAACGGCCGTCACGCGCTGATCGTCGACGGGGCGCCGTTCCTGATCCTCGGCGCGCAGGTCAACAACTCCAGCAACTATCCCGAGCCGCTGAGCACCGCCTGGCCGCTGCTCGATCGCATCCACGCCAACACCGTGGAGGTCCCGATCGCCTGGCAGCAGGTCGAGCCGGAGGAGGGGCGGTTCGACCTCTCCTTCCTACAGACGCTGCTCGACCAGGCACGCGCCCACGACAAGCGCGTCGTGCTGCTCTGGTTCGGCACCTGGAAGAACACCGCGCCCGGCTACATGCCGGCCTGGGCCAAGCTCGACAACAAGCGATTCCCGCGCATGAAGGACCGCGCCGGCAAGGACCATTATGTCCACACGCCGCTGGCCCGTACGACGCTGGAGGCCGACAAGCGCGCCTTCGTCAAGGTCATGGAGTATCTGCGCGACCATGATCCGCAGAACACCGTGATCATGGTGCAGCCTGAGAACGAGGTGGGCAGCTATCGCGTGCCGCGCGACTACAGCGCCGCCGCGGACCGGCTGTTCGCACAGCCTATCCCGGCGGCGCTGGCCAAGCGGATCGGCAAGACCGGGACCTGGACCCAGGCGTTCGGCGCGCAGGCCGATCGCGCGTTCAACACCTGGCACGTCGCCGCCTACGTCAACGAGATCGCGGCGGCCGGCAAGGCGGCGAAGCCGCTGCCGATGTACGTCAACGCGGCACTCGCCGGGCCGTCCAACGTGCCCGATCCGACCGGCGTCGCCAGCGGCGGACCGCAGCAGGACGTGCTGGACATCTGGAAGGCGGCAGCGCCCGCGATCGATTTCGCCGCCCCCGACATCTACGACCGCGCGAGCGGCAACGTCGCCCAATATCTCGACAAATACGCGCGGCCCGACAACGCCCTGATGGTCCCCGAGATCGGCAACGCTCGGGAGTTCGCGCGCTTCTTCTACGGCGCGATCGGCCGCGGCGCGATCGGCTTCGCGCCGTTCGGCGTCGACGGCACCGGTTATTACAACTATCCGCTCGGCGCGAAGCAGCTCGACGAGCGGACGCTGGACGCCTTCGCGCTGCCTTATGCCGCGCTGTCCTCGATCATGCGCGACTGGGCGCGGATCGCGGCGGAGCGACCGACCTGGGGCACATTCAAACCCGACGACAACGCGCCGCAGTCGGCCACCATGGGCGCCTGGACCGTCACCGCGAGCTGGGGCGAATGGCAGTTCGGGCAGAAGGACTGGACCTGGCTCAAGTCCGAGCCGCCGTCCTGGGCGACCGAACCGGTCGGCGGCGTCGCGGTCGCGCAGCTGTCCGACGACGCGTTCCTGGTGGTCGGCGATCATGTCCGGCTGAGCTTCGCCGCCGCGCCGGGCACCGCACCGAACGCCATGGTGGTCAGCGTGGAGGAGGGGCGGTTCGAGCAGGGGCGCTGGGTCGCGAGCCGGGTCTGGAACGGCGACCAGACCGACTATGGGATCAACCTCCTCGACCGGCCCCATGTGCTCAAGGTGACGATGGGGCGCTACCGCTGAACCCCTGCCCGTCTCTCGAGGAGCCCCGATGACTGCCCATCCGTTCTTCCGACAGTTGCTGTTCGTCTGCCTGGTGATGGCGTGGGCGGTGCCAGCGGCCGCGCTGCCGCGCAGCGAAACACCGCTCGATGCGGTCTGGTCGTTCGCAAAAGGCGACATCACCGATGCCGCCCGTCCCGCCTTCGATGACGGCGACTGGCGCCGAGTCACGCTGCCGCACACGTTCAACGGCAGCGACGGCGACGACGGCGGAGGCTATTATCGCGGTCCGGCCTGGTACCGCACCCGTCTCGCCGAGTTCCGCAAGGATCCGACCCGCCGATATTATCTGACATTCGACGGCGCGGCGCTCGCCGCCGACGTCTGGGTGAACGGAAGAAAGGTCGGGCGGCACGAGGGCGGTTACGCCCGCTTCCGCTTCGACGTGACCGACGCGCTTGCCGACGGCGCCAACACGGTCGCGGTGCGCGTCGACAACGGCAAGGGGCGGGACATTGCACCGCTCGGCGGCGACTTTACCGTGTTCGGCGGCCTCTACCGGCCGGTGTCGCTGGTCTCGACCGATCTCGTGCACATCGACATGATGGATCACGGCGGCCCCGGCGTTTACGTGTCGACGCCGCGCGTGGACGCCCGGTCCGCCCAGGTCCGTGTCCGCGCGCGGGTGTCCAACGACGGGCAGGCGCCGACGCGCCTCAGCATCGTGACGAGCGTTCGCGACGCCGGCGGCAGGGAGGTAGCGCGCGTCAGCAAGGCTGTGGCCGTCGAGGACGGAGCGACCACGGACGTCGCCGGTGAAATCACGCTCGCCGATCCGCACCTCTGGAACGGCGTTGCCGACCCCTATCTCTATTCGGCGGTGACGACGATCGTCGATGCCGAAGGACGCGAGCGCGATCGGATCGAGACGCCGTTCGGCATCCGCGCGATCCGGATCACCGCCGACCGCGGATTGCTGCTCAACGGCCGGCCCTATCGGGTGCATGGCGTCAACTATTTCCACGCCCAGCGGCCCGGCCGCGGCACCGCCGTTACCGATCGGGAGGTGTCGGCCGACATGGCGATCATCGCCGATCTGGGTGCGACCGGCGTCCGCTTCGTCCATTACCAGCATCCCCAGCAGGCCTATGACGAGGCGGACCGACGCGGCCTGCTCGTCTGGACCGAGATACCGCTGAACGGCGTGATCGATCCGGGCGCCGCGTTCGAACGCAACATCGAACAGCAGATGCGCGAGTTGATCGCCCAGAACTTCAATCATCCGTCGGTGATGGTCTGGGGCCTGGGAAACGAAGTCTATGCGGAGAGCGACAACGTGCTGCGCGTCATCCGCGCCGCGCAGGCCACCGCCGCGGCCGCCGATCCGTCGCGGCCGACCGCCTATGCCCATTGCTGCCAGGCGGATGACGCGCCCAAGGCGCTGATCTCCGATCTGGGCGCGTTCAACCGCTATTTCGGCTGGTATCCGGATCAGAAGGGCACGCTCGGCGAATGGGCACGCGGTTTCCACGCCCGATTCCCCGATCGGCCGGTCGCCGTCAGCGAATATGGCGCCGGCGGGAGCATCCGGCACCAGGAAAGCGATCCCGGGCCGCCCGTCCCCGCCGGGCCATGGCATCCCGAGCAATATCAGGCGCTCTATCACGAGCGGAACTGGCGCGGGATCGCGAACCTGCCCTTTCTGTGGGGCTCCTTCATATGGGTCGCCTTCGATCTCGCATCCGACGGCCGCAGCGAGGGCGACCGCGACGGCATCAACGACAAGGGGCTGGTCACCTATGACCGAGCCGTCCGCAAGGACGCCTATTTCTGGTATCAGGCGAACTGGTCAAGGCAGCCGGTGCTGCACCTCGCCGACAGCCGCCACGTCTATCGCACGCGCGCTGCCGTCGACGTCAAGGTCTATACCAACCTTCCGAAGGTCTCGCTTCAGCTGAACGGCAGGGAGATCGGCAGCGTCGCGGTCAGGGATCATGTCGCGATATGGTCGAACATCCTGCTGCGTCCGGGCACGAACGTCGTGACGGTGACCGGCGGCGGGCTTCGTGACCAGGCGCAATGGACATACGATCCGGCGGCGTCCATCCGACTGCCGCCGCCAGGAGCCATCAGATAAACGACGGCGACTTTTTCCCGACGTTCAAACGTCATGTTTGCAGACGCATGAAACAGGAAGGAATGCGGGACAGCCCCGTTAACCCTATTCTCGTTGCGTCGTCGACAAGTCTCCGCAACATCGGCGGAGGCTCCACTGAGGAGCGAGGAAATCGCCCATGTCCCGTCGGCTCGCTGCCTGGTTCGTGCTTGCTTCATCGCTGATTGCCGGCCCGGCTGCGGCGGGCGAGCGCTCCTTCGACGAGGCGCTGGCCGATTTTCGGGCGCTACACCGCTCCGAGATGCAGCGGGCCGGCATCGTCGGCAGCGGCTTCTACGTCGTACGGGACGGCAGCGTCGTCGTCGCCGACCATCTCGGCCTCCGGGACGCGAATTCCAAAGTGCCGGTGAACGCGCAGACGATCTTCCATTGGGCGTCCATCACGAAGACGATGACGGGGATCGCGATCATGCAGCTGCGCGACCGCGGGCTGCTGCAGTTGGACGATCCGATCGTCCGCTACGTGCCCGAGCTCGCCCGGGTGCATAATCCCTTCGGCGATACGGGCGCGATCACGATCCGCCAGCTGATGAGCCACAGTGCCGGCTTCGGCGGCGCGACCTGGCGTTGGCGGGACCGCGACTGGCAGCCGTTCGAGCCGCCGAGCTGGGCGCAGCTGGCGGCGATGCTCCCCTATACCGAGGTGACGTTCCGGCCCGGCACCCGGTTCAGCTACTCCAATCCGGGCATCGTCTATCTTGGCCAGGTGATCGAGCGGCTCTCGGGCGAGGACTATGAAGTCTACGTCGACAAGAACATCCTGAAGCCGCTCGGCATGTATGCGAGCTATTTCGACCGCACGCCTCCCTATCTCTCGCCGCACCGGTCGCACAGCTATCACATGCGGGACGGCAAGCGGGTCGAGGCGCCGTTCGACGTCGACACGGGCGTGACGGTGTCGAACGGCGGGCTCAACGCGCCGCTTCCGGACATGGCGAAATATGTGGCCTTCCTGCTCGGCGATGCGAAGCGTCAGGCCGGATATGACCTGATCCTCAAGCGGTCCTCGCTCGAGGAGATGTGGCGCCCGCAGATCGCCGCGGGTGACGATTTCACCCAAGGCCGGATGGCGCCGACGACGTGGAGCGGCCTGTCCTTCTTCCTCGACCGCAGCGACGGCATCCGCATCGTCGGCCACAATGGCGACCAGAACGGCTTCCGCGCCTATCTGAGCCTGTGCCCCGACCAGCACATGGGCAGCCTGCTCGCCTTCAACACGGAGACCCGCGGCGTCGAGAACGACGCTTCGAACCGGACCACGCCGGAGTCGCGCATCGCGCTCGCGACCGACAGCCTGTGCAAGGCGGCGAGCGCGCCGGGGAGCTGATCTAGCGGGCGCGGAGCAATCGTCCGGACCTGCCGACCCGCTTGCCGCCCTCGAAGGCGGGGCGGCCGTTCACCATCACCAGGTCGAACCCCTCTGCCCGGGCGAAGGGATCGACATAGGTGGAGCGCGCCCGAACCTTCGCGGGATCGAAGAGAACGAGGTCGGCCTTGGCGCCGACCCGGATCACGCCGCGATCGCCGAGGCGCAGGATCTGCGCGGGAAAGCCGGTCGATTTGCGGACCATTTCCTCGATCGTCAGCTTGCTGCCCTGCACGACATAATCCTCGATCAGCTTGGCATAGGTGCCGGTCGCGCGGGGATGGCGCATACCCGGGCGGCCGTCGGTCGAGAACGCCACGTACGGGTCGAGGAGCAGCACGTCCTGCAGCGCCTTGTCCATGGTGAAATGCGCGCCCGAACCGCCCTCCGGTCCCAGTTCGATGAGGAAGTCGGCGAAATGGAGCCCGGCCTCCGCCGCCGCCTGGGCGACGGTCTTGCCGGCATGGGGCTTGGTTCCGAGGAGCAGCGCCTCCGGCCCGCCGCGGCGGATCATGCGCTTTTCCAGATAGTCGCGCAGCTCTTGCCGGCGCCCGGCGACGACCGCGGCATAGTCGGTCGGCGGCAGTGCCCATTGCGGGAACAGCAGCTCGATCCCGGTATAGCCGGCCTCATAGGGATATTCGTCGGCAGTGAGGTCGATCCCCTGGCGGCGCTTCTCGGCCAGGAAATCGAGCAGCGCGCGCGCCCTTTGCTCGCCTTTGCCGAACACCACCTTGAGGTGCGAGATGTGCGGGCGCGCCGGCAGCGAGGAGGCGATCAGCTCGTCGATCGAGTCCTCGATCTCGTCGTCGTTCTCCGAGCGCATGTGGCTCATGACGACGCCGCCGTAGCGGCTCACCACGCGACCGAGGTTGGTGAGCTCGGGCGTCTCGGAATAGATGCCGGGCACATATTCCAGGCCATAGGACAGACCGAACGCGCCGGCGCTGAGCTCGGAATCGAGCTGTGCCGCCATCCGCGCGAGCCCGGCGGCATCAGGACGGCGGACCGAATCCGGCACGCCGGCGGCGCGGCGCAGCGTGCCGTGGGCCGCCAGCAGAGCAACGTTCACGTCGATGCGCGCGCGGTCGACCGCCTGCATCCAGCGCCTGGGGTCGAGGTCCTTCCCTACCCTCGGGCCGCTGCCGTCCACCCCGAGCGTGATCGTGGTGACGCCCATCGCGAGGAAGGATTCGTAGGATTCCTTCAGCGGATCGCCATGGCTGTGCAGGTCGATGAAACCCGGCGCGAGGACGCGCCCCTCGCCGGTGACAATCCGTATGGCCGATCCCGAGCCTCGAGCTGCCGGCGAAGTGACCTGGGCAATCCGATCGCCTGCGACGAGGACGTCCGCCAGCCTCGGCGCAGCTCCCGTCCCGTCGACGAGCATGACCTCGCGGAACAGGGTCGCGCGGTCGGCAAGCGCGTCCGCGCGGCCCGGCAGGCTCGCCAGCCCTCCGGCCGCCATCGCGCCGCCGATGAGCTGCCGCCGCGTCAGCTGCTGAGACATGCCCCCATCCTGCTCGTCGCCTGCTCAGCCCGCAGCGGGCGTCAGCACCGTCCGCGACACCGTATGCGCGTCGACCGCCGCCTTGCTGAACCACAAGGGCTGCATGTTCCCGGCGAGCCAGTCCTGATAGAAATCGCGATAATGAGGGGAACGCGGATCGGCCGACTGTCCGGGCAGGAGCAGCACCCGCGAATTGTCCCAGGCCCCGACGTCCGCGACGAGCAGATAGCTCGCGCCATGCGTGACGTTGAAGCCGCGTGCCGGATTGACGCCGCGTGCCATCACCGTCGTACCGTCGCCGCCCGACCGACCGCCGTCGATCCTGGGAAAGGCGGCCGCGATCGCCGGCAGCTTCGACAGCGGGTGCGCGATCGCCACCTGATGGAGATCGCCCCAGCGCCACCCGGCCGGATCGGGTCCGCGCAGCTCGACCGCCTTGGCCCATCCCGCCGCCAGCGCCGTGTCGATCAGCGCATCGCGCGCGGCCGCGGGATCGGCACCCAGGCGCGTGTCGGGCGCGGCGAGCAGCCGCAGCATCTCGGACAGGTTCACCGACTTGATAAGGTCACGGGCGGCAGGCGGGATGACCAGCTCGCGGAACGCCGACGACAGCTCCGGCATCGTCAGTTCATAGAGCAGGGCGGCGGCGCTGTCGGCCTCGATCGCGCAATTCCAGCGCCGCAGCAGCGCCACGGCCGGCGCCGCCGCAGGCGATGGAGTCGCGGGGAGCAGCTTCACCAGCGCGCGCGCCGGCAGCGACTGCACGTCGTGCTGCAGCGCGATGCTGTCCTCGATCCGATGCCTGGGCTGGGCGCTCAGCACTTCGGCGACCCGATCGTGGCGGAATGAATCGCTCCAGCTGAAGCTGATCTTGCGCTCTCTGTACGGATAGTCCCGCGGCAGGTTCATCTCGTTGGCGGAGGCGAACCAGCCCTGTTTCGGATTGTAGATGCTCGGCATCTCCTCGACCTCGAGGATGCCCGTCCAGTCATAGCTGCCGTCGCCCGGCGCGGGGAACAGCCCATCGTGCCGCGGCCGTTTGGGCACGAACCCGACCGTGTGCCAGCCGGTATTCCCATCGACATCGGCGTAATGGATGTTGGTCGGCGAGACGTGGATCTTGAAAGCCTCGCGCAATGAGGCCCAGTCGCGCGCCAGATTGATCGCGATCATCGCGAACCGCATGTTCGCGCCGGGCAGCAGCGACACGCTGGCGAAGGCCACCGCGCGGTGGCGCGTCGGGTCCTCCGAGACGATCGGGCGCCCCTCTGCATAACGCAGCACGACGCGCTGGGGCGGCGCGCCCTTGACCGCGATCTCCTCCTCGACCGCCTCGAACCGCTTCCACTTGCCGTCGTGCCAATATTGTTCCGGGTCATCCTCGCGCGTCCGCAGGATGAACAGGTCCGTCTGGTCGATATGGAAGTTGGTGCGGCCGAAGGCGAAGCGGTCGGTATGCCCCTGCATAATCCCGGGCAGCCCCGGCTGGCCGCCGCCGATCACGTCGAGCCCCGGCGCGGTCAAATGCGAGATATGGCGCGGGCTCGCCCCGCCGATCCCGAGGTGCGGATCGTTCGCCAGGATCGGCCGCCCGGTCGCGGTACGCGCGCCGCTCACGGTCCAGGCATTGCTGCCCTGCGCCGCGAGATCGATCCGATCCAACTCGCGGTCGTAGGATGCGGCCTGGTTGTCGTCGAAGGGCAGCGGCCTCGCCGCGTCGAGCAGGATGCCGAGGTCGGCTTCGCTGACCGCCGCGCAATCCAGTCCTTCGGGCACGGTGAACTGCCACGCCGGCCGCAGCGGGTCCATGAACTGGTCGAGATGGAGGAGCCCGCGCGCCTGGAGCTGCGCGCGCCGCACCTCGTCGTCGGTGTTGCCCATGCCGTCGCCGCGGACGCGGACGAGATCGCGCACGTCCCAGCGCAGCGGAGTGATGCTCAGGATGCGATATTCGAGCGGCAGAAGGGTGGGATCGGCCTCCAGCTCGGCGATGCGGGCGTTGACCCCGGCGACATAGCCGCGCGCGCACTCCAGCACCTCCGGCGGCAGTGCGTCGAGCTCGGCATCGATATCGCCGCGGAAGTGGAAGAGACGCGCGGCGCGGTCGGCGGCGACGAAGCGCGGGCCGAACGCTTCCGCCATCCGCCCCAGCTCGCGGCGATAGGCGAAGTCGATCTGGAACAGCCGGTCGCGCGCGACGGCATAGCCCTGGCCGAGGAACGCATCATGCTTGGACCGTGCACGGATGTGCGGGATGCCCATCCGGTCCTCGAGGATCTCGATCGCCGCACGTGCGCCGGCGACCCGAACCTTGCCACCAGGCCCGGTCCTGGCCTTGCCCTTCGGCCGCGCGAGGCCAGTGCCTTCCAGGGACAGCATCGCTGCCGATGCTAGCAGGAACGCGCGGCGCTGTATCATCAAGCCTCCCCTCATGACGCCGATGCGACGAGATCGAAAGCCTATTGCACCGCGCCGGCACGACCGCATAGCAAACTAACGGCTGCCTATAACCAGGAGCTATCGGCGCGGGAGCAAGCCGCATTGCGGCTCCCCTGGCGCTATTACTTCAGGTTATACCCAGGCAAAATCTAAGCATGTCGGCCGTATTGACCGCTCTCCCACACCCTGTAACCTCCTGTCTCGGAACTGACATGTTCCCGCGCGACCGGAGGTAATTCTCCAGAGAAAACAGGGGTGACGGGAGTATGAAGCCCTAACGGCTCACCCGGACAATCCCGATGAAGAAGCAGGTGGGACGAATGTGCTGCACGGCAGTCACATCGGTGAAGCTGGGTTATCAGGTCTTGCCGGACTAGCGCGCCGCAGACGTCGGAAGCCGCCTGCCGCGTTGGCCTGATCCCAAGCCAAAGGGGATCTTCGAATGTCTATTCTCGGGCAAATTCATCCGCGGATCGGCCGCCGCGGTGCGACGGGCATCGCCATGACCGCCCTCGCGATCATCCACGCGGCACCGGCGATGGCGCAGGATGCGCCGGCCGCGCAGCAGGATGCGCCGGCCGCGCAGCAGGATGCACAGGCAGCCCCTGCTGAGGATCGGAGCGACATCCTTGTTACCGGTTCACGCATCCGGCGCGACGGGTTCCAGGCTCCGACGCCGCTCATCGTGCTGACGCAGGAAGACATCCAGAACACCTCGCCGACGAACAACATCGCCGACTTCGTCAATCAGCTGCCCCAGCTCGCCGGCTCGACCAAACCGGCCAATTCGCGCCTCAACCTGTCGAACGGCTCGGCCGGCATCAATGCGCTCAACATGCGCAATCTCGGCGAAGGCCGCGTGCTGGTCCTGCTCGACGGCCGCCGTTCGGTCGGCTCGACGATCTATGGCTGGGTCGACATCAACACGATCCCGCAGGCGCTGGTCGAGCGCGTCGAGGTCGTCACCGGCGGCGCTTCGTCCGCCTACGGCTCGGACGCCGTCTCGGGCGTGGTGAACTTCATTCTCAACAAGAAGCTCGAGGGGCTGAAGATCGAGGCAGACTCGGGCGTCACCACCTATGGCGACGGCGGCAATTATTCGGGTAGCATCGCGGGCGGCAAATCGTTCGCCGGCGGTCGCGGCCATATCCTTTTGAGCGCCAACATCGCGCATCAGGACGGCATCTTCGAGATCAATGACGAGCGCGAATGGAACCACACCGGCTATGTACGGGTCCAGGACCCGAACTGGGTGGCCAATGTCAGCACGACGCCGCGTTACATCACCACCAAGCGCCAGGTCGGTGCGTCCAACTCGACGCCGGGCGGCCTCATCACCGGCTCGGCCGGTGCCAGCGCGAATGCCCTGCGCGGACTGTATTTCGGCCAAGGCGGGGCGGTGAACGTCTTCGACTATGGCACGTTCACCTTTCCGGCATTCACGCGGGCGCCCGGATCCTCCGCGCCGAGCCTCACCCAGGGCGGATCGTGGCAGGTCAACGATTCCGGTACCCGTATCGGCCTGATGCCCAAGGATGATCGCTGGGGCGTCTTCGGCCGGCTGAGCTACGAGGTCGCCGACGGCGTCGAGGTCTTCGCCGAGGGATCGTACAACCGCCAGAAAGTCTTCTTCAACGCGGGTCCGAACCTGTCGACCGGCATCGCGATCAACACCACCGGCTGCACGACCGTTCCCGTTCCGGTGACCTGCAACGCCTTCGCGCTGCAGTCGCTCGGCGCCGCGCGGCTTACCGACGTCACCGGCATCACGCTGGCGACCACCGCGGCCGACCTGCCGTTCCGCGGGATCAACAATGAGCGCAAGGTGCAGCGCTACGTCGTCGGCGCCGAAGGCAATTTCGACGCGTTCGGCAAGCCCGGACATTGGGAGGTCTACGCCCAATATGGCCGTTCCGATCTGCGCGAGCAGCTTCGCGACATCATGAACCTGACCAACATGGCCAATGCGACGGCCGCGGCGTTCGCGCCGGCGGGCAATGCGCGCGGCTATGCGGCCGGCTCGATCCAGTGCCTGATCAACGTGAACGCCAGCACCACCGACGACGATCCGGCCTGCGTGCCGCTGAACCGGATGGGCGTGAGCGTCGCCAGCCAGGCAGCGATCGACTATGTGCTGGGCGACCCATATCGCGACCAGGTGATGGAGCAGTACGTCGCCGGCACCAACTGGGCGATCACCCCGTTCGCCACCTGGGCGGGCGATGTCAGCATCTCCTTCGGCGGCGAGTACCGCAAGGAAAAGATCCGCGGCAGCGTGCCGGCGGAATTCCAGCCGATCGTGACGACCACCGGCACGACCAACCGGTGGTCGGTGGGCAACTATCTGCCCTTCACCGGCGAGTACAACGTCAAGGAAGCCTATCTCGAGACGGTGATCCCGCTCGGCTTCGGCCTCGAGTTCAACGGCGCGGTCCGCGCCACCGACTATTCGAATTCCGGCTATGTCACCACCTGGAAGCTGGGCGCGACCTGGGCACCGATCGAGGACATCCGCTTCCGCGTAACGCGTTCGCGCGATATCCGCGCGCCCAACCTCAACGAGCTCTATCAGGCCGGCACCGCCAACAGCGACACGGTGGCCAATCCCAACTATACTTCGGACGGCCTGAACGGCCCGCAGAGATTCGGCTATTCGGGCCTCACCACCGGCAATCCGAACCTCAGGCCGGAAGTCGCCAATTCGTGGAACATTGGCGCAGTGCTGTCGCCGCGTTTCCTGCCGGGCTTCACGGCATCGGTCGACTATTTCCGCATCAATCTTTCGGACGCGATCGACTCGATCACCGCCCAGGAGATCGTCAACCGCTGCGCCGACGGCGTGGAGGACTATTGCGACGCGATCACCGAGGATCCGATCCGCTCGACGCCGGCCGCGCCGTATCTGCTGATCCGCAGCCAGCCGTTCAACTTCGTGCGCAGGCTGGTGCGCGGCATCGACTTTGAGGCGGCCTATCGCATCCCGCTGGGTACGGACAGCTTCACCCTGAAGGGCGTCGCGACACGCTATATCGAGAACCTCTCCGATACGGGCATCGCCGGGACCGTCCCGGTGAACACCGTCGGCGCGAACGGCGGACAGTATAGCACGCCGACCTGGGTCTTCCGTGCCAATGCGATCTATGAGACGCCGACCTTCTCGGCGACGGTCACCGGTCGCGGTGTCAGCGCGGGCAAATATGTCGCCAACGGCATCGAGTGCACCACCGGCTGCCCGGTCACGACCACGACATCGCCGTTTCAGACCTATGACGACAACCACGTCTCAGGGCTGTTCTACGTAGATCTCAACCTGACGCAGAAGATCGCGGTCAGCGACACGTCGGACGCGCAGGTCTTCATCAATGTCACGAACGTGTTCAACCGCTGGCCGCTGCTGGTGCCCGAGACCGGCCTCGCCGCCAACAGCACCTATTCGGACATGCTCGGCCGCACCTTCCGCGCGGGCGTGCGCTTTCAGCTGCGCTGAGGGGACGCTCGCCTGGAGGCCGTAAACCGGGGGTCGCGCAGTTCCGTCAATGCGGACCATCGCGACACCCGCTTGGTCGGCGCGCCGCGCTCGGTTAGCCTCGTTCCATGAACCTCCGGCACATCGAGATCTTCCACGCGGTCTACACGAGCGGGTCGATCACCGGCGCGGCGCGGGCGCTCAACGTATCGCAGCCCTCCGTGACCAAGACGCTGCGCCATGCCGAACAGCTGCTCGGCTTTCCGCTCTTCCATCGCAGCGCCGGCGGCCTGATCCCGACCGAAGAGGCCCATGCGCTGTTCGCCGACGTCTCCGACATCCAGTCGCGGGTGGCCTCGCTGCGCCAGGCGAGCCGCAACATGCGGCGCGGCATGGGCGGCACATTGCGGATCTCGGCGCTGCCTTCGCTGGCGCTGTCGGTGCTGCCGCGCGCGGTCGCGCGCTTCCTTGGCCGGGCGCCGGACGTGTTCTTCGACCTGCAGACCGTCCACCACGACGAGATCGCGCGCAGGCTCTACGAGCGCGAGACCGACATCGTCATCGCCTATCAGGTGCCGAGCGGCTTGCCGGCGAATGCGCGCTGGCTGGGCGAAGGCGAACTCGGCCTGCTCTACCGCGAGGACGATGTGCCCGACGCACCGCCACGGATCGACCTGGAGCGCATCGCGGATCGCGACTTCATCAGCCTGGTGCAGAGCGGACCGCTCGGCGATCTGCTGCGCAGCGAGCTGACCCGCCTCGGCCTCGACCTTGCCGAGGTCGCATCGGCGCGCACCTTCTACATCGCCTCAGCCTTGGTCCGCGAAGGCGTAGGCATGGCCGTGCTCGACAATTTCACCGCTCAGGCCGCTGTCGGTGACGGCGTCTCGTTCCGCCCGCTGCGGCCGTCGCTGACCTTCGACGTCTATGCGATGGCGCTGGAAAGCCGTCCGCTGTCCCGCCTGGCGAGCGACTTCCTCGATCTGCTGGCCGAGACGATCGACACGCCATGAGCGCATGAACCAGGATCATGCCTCGCCCCAGAAGCCCGGCTCGGGCGGCGCGAGCACGCCTTGCTCGCCGCGCACGCCGCCCGGCCTGTCCCGCGAGAGCCAGAGCGGCCCGTCGAGATCGACGAACCGCGATCGCGCGGCGATCACCAGCGCCGGTGCGATCGACAGCGAGCTCGAGATCATCGATCCCGTCATCAATCCCAGCCCCGCCGCCTCCGCCGCGTCCGCCAGCGCCAGCGCGCCGGTAAGGCCGCCGGTCTTGTCGAGCTTGATGTTGACGACCTGGTAGCGCCCGGCGAGCAGCCCGACGTCGTCGACGACGTGCGCCGACTCATCTGCGGCCAGCGGCACCAGCGGCTCGAAATCCTCCAGCGCGCTGTCGGCGCCGGCGGGCAGCGGTTGCTCGAGCAGGTCGACGCGCAGTTCGGCCAGCTCGGCCTGCAGCCCGGCGACCTGGTCCATCGTCCAGCTTTCGTTGGGATCGACGATCATCCGCGGACGCGGCGCCGCCGCGCGCACGGCGCGGACCAAGGCGATCGGGTCGACGCTTCCGACCTTCACCTTGATCAGCGGCACGTCGGCGAGCCTGGCGGCGGCCGCCGCCATCGCCTCGGGGGAATCGAGGCTGACCGTGATCGCCGTCGCCGTGGCGCTGATCGGGGGACGGCCGAGCAGCGCCGTCACCGAAGTGCCGGACCGTTTCGCCTCCAGGTCCCACAGCGCGCAATCGACGGCGTTGCGCGCAGCCCCCGGCGGCATCAGCCGCTGGATCTCCGCACGATCGGCGCCGCCTTCGATCGCGAGGCGCGCCGTGGCGATCTCGGCGAGTGCGCCCGCGACGGTCTCCCCGTAGCGCGGATAGGGAACCCCCTCCCCGCGTCCGACATGGTCGCCATCCGCGATCTCGACCGTCACCACCTCGGCGACGGTCTTGACCCCGCGCGAGATACGGAACGGCGCGGCTAACGAGAAAGCGTCGCGGCGGGCGCCGAGCGTTCGAAGCATTCGATGATCCGATCGATGATGGTATCGACCCCCATCGCAAAGGGATCGGTACAGGGCAGGCCGAACCTGTCGGAGGTCTCGGCGCACAGCCGCTCGGCGTCGCCGCGCGCGAGCTTCGAGGTGTTGAGGGCGATGCCGACCGCGCGAACACCGGCATTGGTCAGCCGCGCGGTCCTGAGGTTCGCCTCCAGCGTCTCGGCGAGGTCCGGCAGGCGAAAGTGCGGCAGGCCGCGCATATGCTCGCGCGACGGATCATGGCAGAGCACCAGTGCATCGGGCTGGGCGCCGTGCAGCAGCCCGGTCGACACGCCGGCGAAGGACGGGTGGAACAGCGATCCCTGCCCCTCGATCAGGTCCCAACCGCCGTCATGGCGCGCGGGGGACAATTGCTCGATCGCGCCGGAGATGAAGTCGGCCACCACCGCATCGAGCGGCACGCCGTCGCCGGCGATCAGGATGCCGGTCTGGCCGGTCGCGCGGAAATCGGCGGCGATCCCGCGCGCGCGCATACCTCGCTCGAGGCACAGCGTCGTATACATCTTGCCGACCGAACAGTCGGTGCCCACCGTCAGCAGCCGCTTGCCGGCGCGCGGCAGGCCGTTGCCGACCGGAATGCCCGGTGCAGGATCGCGGACGTCGTGCAGCGTGCGGCCGTGACGGCGCGCGGCGTCCACGAGCGCGGGCTCGTCGCGGAGCCGCTGATGCAGACCGGCGGCGACGTCGAGCCCGACCTCGATCGCACCGACCGCATCCTGCACCAGCTCCGGCGCCATCCGCCCGCCGGCGTTGGCGATCCCCAGCACCAGCGTCCGCGCCCCCGCGGCGACCGCCTCCGCGAACGTCAGGCGCGGCAGCCCGAGCGTCAGCGGACAAGCATCGTGGCGATACTCGCCGACGCAGTCGTCACGCCGAAAAACAGCCAAGCCACGCGAGGTCTTGATGCCGACCTCGTCATCGGATCGTCCGAGATAGAGCAGATAAGGGCTGGCGATCATGAGGAACCCCGAACTGATACGAGCAATCCGATATGCGAAGGAATAGGCCGCGATGCCTATATCGAGCTGGGCCTCATGCATAACCACGAGTTATGGCTCTGCAGCCACCATGGCAGGCGTCACCCGCCCGCCACCGATCGCGGAGCAATGACGCGGATGACCGCCCGATACATGATCTGGCGATAGACCGGCAACGCCGGATCACTGCTCGGGCCAATCCATCGCCTCTGCAAATGCATCGGCATAGCGGCGGCGATCGGCCATGAGGCGGCCCCGCACGATCGGCAGCTTGAGGCTCAGCGCGCGACGGACACGCGGTAGATCATGCGGTGGCGGTACGGCTTGCCGGGAGCGACGCGCGCCGAGCCGAAGGCGGGCTGATTGGGCGTATCGGGAAAGAGCTGCGGCTCGAGCGCGATGCCGTCGCCCATCCGGTAGAGATGCCCGCCCTTGCCGATGAGCGTGCCGTCGAGGAAATTTCCGGTATAGACCTGGACGCCGGGCTGGTCCGACAGCACCTCGAGCACACGGCCGGAGGCCGGATCCTCGAGCCGGGCGGCGAGCTTGGGCTCGGCCGTCCTGCCGGCGTCGAGCACGAAATTATGGTCATAGCCGCGCCCCATCACGACCTGCGGATCGCGGCCGTCACGGATGCCGTCCTCGATGACGCGGCCCCGGGTGAAGTCGAAGATCGTGCCGGCGACGGGCTTCAGCTCACCGGTCGGGATCAGCGCGGCGTTGACGGGGGTATAGCGGCTGGCCGGGATCGTCAGCCGGTGCTGCAGGATGCCGCCGGGCGCCCCCTCTCCGCCCATGTTGAAGAGCGCGTGGTTGGTGAGGTTGACGACGGTGGGAGCGTCGCTCTTCGCGTCATAGTCGATCGTCAGGCTGCCCTTGTCGTCGAGCGTGAAGGTCGTCGTGACCTCCAGCTTGCCGGGATAGCCCTGGTCGCCCGCCGGGCTGGTCAGCGCCATCGTCACGCTCGCATCGGGCCCGCTCTTCACTCCGACGATCCGCCACACCCGCTTGTCGAAGCCGGTCGTGCCACCGTGAAGCGAATTGGCCTTGTCGTTCCGGGTCAGCCGATACCCCTTGCCGTCGAGCGTGAACCGGCCGCCGGCGATCCGGTTGGCATAGCGCCCGATCGTCTGGCCCCAGTAATTGGGATGGTCGATATAGCTCTGGAGATCGTCGTAGCCGAGCGTCACGTCGACGCTCTTGCCGTCGCGGCCGGGCGCGTTCAGCGCCTGCAGCGTCGCGCCATAGGTGATGATACGCGCCGAGACGCCGTTGGTCCCGGTGAGCGTCACCGCCTCGATCACGGTCCCGTCCGCGAGTTTGCCGAAGGCGGAACGCTCGGCGGTGGCGGCATGGGCACCGGCCGAGACGAGCAGCCCCGCCACGATCGGCGCGACGCCGAACAGCCGGACTGCCGCGGTTTCGAGCGCTGCCATCATCCTCTCCCGATTGACCTGTCCGTTCTCTAGTTTAAACTCAGACAAATTGTAAAGGTAGAGTCCGTGCTGTCGCTCGGACACACGGGAGGGGTTTTCGATGCCTGCCGCATTCGGTTCCACCAACACGCTGCCCGGCGCGGCATCCACCGGTGCAACCTACGCCGGTGCGCTGAGGTTGCTGGCGACGCTGTTCTTCATGTGGGGTTTTATTACGGTCATCAACAACACGCTGCTGCCGCATCTGAGGAGCGTG
>NZ_JBLFFH010000001.1:1422338-1773199 GCF_051400615.1 Sphingomonas astragali | reverse complement strand
CACGCTCCTCAGATGCGGCAGCAGCGTGTTGTTGATGACCGTAATAAAACCCCACATGAAGAACAGCGTCGCCAGCAGCCTCAGCGCACCGCGATAGGTCTCCGTCCCCGCCGACGTGGTCGTCGCCCCAGTCGATACCGGTCCAGCCATTCTCGTCCCCTCCCGGGCGTTGTCAGAGTGCGCTCCTGCGATGCTGCATCGCGGCGGCAATCACCAGCGGATTTTCGAATGGGCAATCGGAAATCGGCCGCCCTTTCTCTCCGGCCACCACACCGCCGCCGTCTGCTTCGATATAATATTACTATTCTAGACAGGCGGAGCTAAATGAGGCAAGGCTTGCATCACGGAGGCTGATCCACCGGCGTTGTCAACATATGGACCGATTGACCAAAATATAATACTAATATTATATCCATATGTCTGAGAGCAGGGGAGGTTAGGCAGTGGCGCTATCGAGGATCAAGCATGTCCGTGCATTCACCGTGCGCGGCGGTGGCGCCGACTATCACGACCAGGGCGAGGGCCACTGGATCGACGACCACATCGCCACCCCGATGGCGCGCTATCCCGAATATCGCCGGTCGCGGCAGAGCTTCGGCATCAACGTGCTGGGTACGCTGGTCGTCGAGCTGGAGGCCGAGGACGGCACCATCGGCTTCGCCGTCACCACCGGCGGCGAGCCGGCGGCGTTCATCGTCGAGAAGCACCTGTCGCGCTTCCTGATCGGCCGCGATCCGGCCGAGTATGAGAAGATCTGGGACCAGATGTACTTCTCGACGCAATATTACGGGCGCAAGGGGCTGGTGGTGAACGCCATCTCCGGTGTCGACCTTGCGTTGTGGGATCTGCTCGGCAAGCTGCGCGGCGAGCCGGTGTACCAGCTGCTCGGCGGCGCGGTGCGCGACGAGCTCCAATTTTACGCGACCGGCGCGCGGCCGGACGTCGCCAAGGAGCTCGGCTTCATCGGCGGCAAGCTCCCGCTCCACCACGGTCCGGCCGAAGGGATCGAAGGGCTCAAGAAGAATATCGCGCTGCTCGCCGACATGCGGTCCAAGGTCGGCGACGATTTCTGGCTGATGTACGATTGCTGGATGGCGCTCGACGTCGACTATGCGACGCGCCTCGCCATCGCCGGCCACGAGCTCGGCCTCAAGTGGATCGAGGAAGCGCTCAGCCCCGACGATTACTGGGGTTATGCGGAGCTGCGCCGCAACATGCCGCGCGGGATGCTGGTCACCACCGGCGAGCATGAGGCGACGCGCTGGGGCTTCCGGATGCTGCTCGAGATGGAGTGCTGCGACATCATCCAGCCCGACGTCGGCTGGTGCGGCGGCGTCACCGAGCTGCTCAAGATCTCCGCGCTCGCCGATGCGCGCGGCAAGCTGGTCGTGCCGCACGGCTCGTCGGTCTACAGCTATCATTTCGTGATCACCCGCCACAACTCGCCGTTCGCCGAGTTCCTGATGATGCACCCCGGCCCGACCGAGGTGGTGCCGATGTTCGCGCCGCAGCTGCTCGGCGAGCCGGTGCCCGAGAACGGCCGCATCAGGGCGTCGGCGCTCGACAAGCCGGGCTTCGGCGTCGAGCTCAACCGCGATATCGCCCTCCATCGTCCCTACCCGAACTGAGGATTCCCCATGAAGTTTTGCCGCTATGGCGCGAAGGGCGCCGAGAAGCCTGGTCTGATCGACGCCGACGGACGCATCCGCGACCTGTCGGGCAAGGTGAGCGACATCACCGCCGATGCGGTCGCCGGGCTGGCGGGCGTCGATCCGGCGTCGCTGCCGCTGGTCGAAGGCCAGCCGCGCTACGGCGTGCCGGTCGCCGGCATCAGCAAGATCGTCGCGATCGGCCTCAACTATGCCGACCACGCGCATGAATCGGGCCTGCCGATCCCGACCGAGCCGATCATGTTCATGAAGGCGCTGTCGAGTCTGACCGGTCCGAACGACGATGTCGTGCTGCCCAAGGATTCGACCCATAGCGACTGGGAGGTCGAGCTGGGCGTGGTGATCGGCAAGACCTGCCGCTACGTCGAGGAGGCCGACGCGCTGAACCATGTCGCCGGCTATGTGCTGGCGAACGACGTGTCGGAGCGCTTCAACCAGAAGGAGCGCGGCTCGCAATGGTCGAAGGGCAAGGGCCACGACACCTTCTGCCCGGTCGGCCCGTGGCTGGTGACGCCCGACGAGGTCGGCGATCCGCAGAACCTGGCGATGAGCCTCGACGTCAACGGCGAGCGGATGCAGACCGGCAATACGAAGACGATGATCTTCACCGTCGCCGAGATCATCTCCTACGTCAGCCGCTACGTCACGCTGTTGCCGGGCGACCTGATCATCACCGGCACGCCGCCAGGCGTCGGCGAAGGCAAGAAGCCCGAGAAGATCTTCCTCAAGGCCGGCGACGAGATGGCGCTGACCATCGAGAAGCTCGGGCAGCAGCGGCAGAAGGTGGTCGCGTTCGACCTGGGGGCGTTCGCGTGACCCTCTATCCCGGCCGCTTCTTCCAGCGCAGCGCGATCGTCACCGGCGGCGCGTCGGGCCTCGGCAAGGCGGTGGCACGGCGCATCGTCGCCGAGGGCGGCACCGTCGCGCTGTGGGACCTCAATCCGGAGGCACTCGCCGCCGCCAAGGACGAGATCGAGGCCGCCGACATCCAGGCGCTCGACGTATCCGATCCCGCGGCGGTCGAGGCCGCGGCCAAGACCAGCGCCGCCGCGCTCGGCAAGGTCGACATCCTGATCTGCTCGGCCGGCATCACCGGCGCCACCGCGCCGGTCCACGAGTTCCCGATCGACAGCTGGCAGCGGGTGATCGATATCAACTTGAACGGCCTGTTCTACTGCAACCGGGCCGTGGTGCCGCTGATGCTGGCGAACGGCTACGGCCGCATCGTCAACATCGCCTCGGTCGCGGGCAAGGAAGGCAATCCCAACGCCTCCGCCTATTCGGCATCCAAGGCGGGCGTGATCGGCTTCACCAAGAGCCTCGGCAAGGAGCTCGCGGACAAGGGCGTGATCGCCAACAGCCTCACCCCCGCCACCTTCGAGAGCCCGATTCTAGCCCAGCTCCCGCAGAGCCAGGTCGATTACATGCGCTCGAAGATCCCGATGGGCCGGCTGGGCGAGGTCGAGGAATCGGCCGCCATGGTCTGCTTCATGGCGAGCGAGGAGTGCAGCTTCACCACCGCGTCGACCTTCGATACCTCGGGGGGCCGCACCACCTTCTGACGTTTAAGCGGCAGCCGCCCGCAAGCGGCGGCGCCCGCCATCTGGGGAGAGACTCAAGTGCCGGAGATTCCGTTCGTCGACGCCCATGTCCACCTGTGGGATCTGTCGCGCATCCGCTATCCATGGCTGACGCCGCCCTTCTCCGACGACGGCCCCAACGGCAGCGTCGAGCCGATCGCGAAGGATTACCTGCTCGACGACTACCTCGCCGATGCGTCGCGGTGGAACGTGGTCGGCATGGTGCATGTCGATGCCGGTGCCGAACCGACCGCGGCGCTCGCCGAGACCGAATGGCTGCAGGCGATGCGCGACGAGCGCGGGATGCCGAGCGGCATCGTCGCCTTCGCCGCGCTCGACGATCCGGAGGTCGACACGCTGCTCGCGGCGCACGCGATGCATCCCGGCGTCCGCGGCATCCGCCATATCGTCAACTGGCACCCCGATCCCAAGCGCACCTATGGTCCGCGCGACGTGACGCGGGACGAGGCATGGGAGCGCGGCTACGCCCGGCTCGCGGATCACGGCTTCTCTTTCGACCTGCAATGCTATCCCGGGCAGATGGAGCCGCTCGCCGGCCTGATCGCACACCACCCGGACATAGCGGTGATCGTCAACCACATGGGCATGGCGGTCGCGACCGATCCCGACGGCTTCGGCGACTGGCGGCGCGGGATGCGCGCGCTCGCCGCCAATCGCCACGTCGTCACCAAGCTCTCGGGCGCGGGCTTCGTCCATCGCCCATGGACGATTGACCAAATCCGCCCGCTGATCCTTGAGGCGATCGAGATCTTCGGCGCTGAGCGCTGCCTGTTCGCCAGCGACTTCCCCACCGACAAGCTGTTCGGCAGCTTCGACCGGCACATGGAGGCCTATCACGCGATCGTCGCCGATTTCACTGGCGACGAGAAGCGCGCACTGTTCGGCGGCAACGCCAATCGTGTCTACCGCCTGGACCTCGACCTGTGATCGCGCCCGCAACCATTGACTCCGGGAGTCCCCACGCATGAACAGCAATCCGCTCCTCGGCGTCGTCTTCCACTGGCTCGGCGGCTTTTCCTCGGCGACCTTCTACGTGCCCTATCGCGGCATCAAGCGGTGGAGTTGGGAGATTTTCTGGATCACCGGCGGCATCTTCTCCTGGGTGATCGCGCCCTGGGTGATGGCGAGCATCCAGACCAACGACCTGTTCGGGGTGATGGCGCAGGTGCCAAGGCACATCGCCGGCCTGTGCATCCTGTTCGGCATATTATGGGGATTCGGCGGGCTCACCTACGGGCTCACCATGCGCTACCTCGGGCTGTCGCTCGGCATGGCGGTGGTGCTGGGGCTGTGCACGGTGTTCGGCACGCTGATCCCGCCGATCTTCCAGGGCGACTTCGCCGGCAAGCTGCTCGGCACGACCAGCGGCCTCGTCATCCTGCTCGGCCTCGCGATCACGCTGGCCGGCATCATCGTCGTCGCGCTGGCGGGGGCGCGCAAGGACGCCGCCTTGTCGGCCGAGAAGAAGGCGGAGGCGATCGCCGAGTTCGACTTCAGGAAGGGGATCGCGGTCGCGGTCTTCTCCGGCATCATGTCGGCCTGTTTCGCCTTCGGCCTCGCGGCGGGCGAACCGATCAAGGCGATCTCCGCCGCCGCCGGCACCGGCCCCTTGTGGACCGGCCTGCCGACGCTGTGCCTCGTCATGTTCGGTGGGCTCATCACCAACGCGATCTGGTGCGGCTTCCTCATCGTCCGCAATGGCACCGCCGGCGAGTTCATCGGCCGGCCGGGCAAGGCGGCCGATGCCGACGGCACCCCGCCGCCGCTGCTCGCAAATTACCTGCTCGCCGCGCTGGGCGGGACGCTCTGGTACTTCCAGTTCTTCTTCTACACGATGGGCGAGAGCCAGATGGGGCGCTTCGGCTTCTCGTCATGGACGCTGCACATGGCGAGCATCATCATCTTCGGCACCTTGTGGGGCTTCGGCTTCAAGGAGTGGAAGGACGCCGCGCCGCGCGTCAGGGGCATGGTGTGGTTCGGCATCTTCCTGCTCGTCGCCGCGACGGTGGTGATCGGCTACGGCAACATGCTGGGGACGGCGGCGTGACGAGCCGCCGCGAGTTCCTCGCCGCCACCGGCACCGCCGCCGCGCTCGCCGCCGTCCCGGCCCGCGCCGCCTCCCCGGCGCTCGTGGTGGTGGACTTGCGGGCCGAGCACACGGCCGACCTGCTCGGCACCGACGTCGCCAAGCCGCGCCTGTCCTGGCGGATCGAGGCGGACAGGCGCGGGGTGAAGCAGGCCCGCTACCGCATCCAGGCGGGGACGGGCGTCGGCAAGGCCGATCTGTGGGACAGCGGCAGCGTCGACTCGGACGCGACCTTCGACATCCAATGGGCCGGCAAGCCGCTCCAGTCGATGCAGCGCGTGTGGTGGACCGTCGAGGTCACCGACGACCGCAGCCGCACTGCGCGCTCCGCCCCGGCCTGGTTCGAGACGGGCCTGCTCGCACCCGAGGACTGGCGCGCCGAATGGATCGAGGCCGAGGACGCGCTCGCCGCCGCCGATCGCGCGGCCGGCGTGCAGTGGGTATGGACCGAGAAAGCGCTCGACAGCCGTCCGCACGCCTTCCGCCTGGACTTCGAGGCGCCCGCCGACCTCGAACACGCCGAGATTCTGCTCGCCGGCAAGGACCATATGCGCGGCGTGTGGATCAACGGCGAGCATAAGACCCCCGATGCGCTGCCGCTCGGGCTCGGCTGGGACACGATGCTGCCCTTCTGGGGCACCTTGCTGCCGTTCGAAGACGATATCCGGCCCGGCCGTAACAGCGTCTGCGCGCTGGTCGAGGCGGAGACCACCGGCTTCTTCCCGGTCGACGGCGGCGCCTTCGCCGCGCTGGTCCGGCTGCATCGCAAGGGCGGGCGGATCGACCGTATCGTCAGCGGCCCCGCCTGGCGGGTGATGCCCGACGTGCCCAAGGGCTGGACCGAGCCCGGCTTCGATGCGAGCGGCTGGGCGCGACCGGTGAAGAGCGGATCGCACGCCCGGAACGATCCGCGCCCGTCCGAGCCGGCGATGCTGCTCAGGACCGGCTTCACGCCGAAGAAGACAGTGGTCGCGGCCCGGCTCTATGCGACCGCGCTCGGCGCCTATGACGCGCGCATCAACGGCAAGCGCGTCACCACCGCGCATCTCGCGCCCGAGATCAGCGTCGCCAGGGATCATGTCTTCTATCAGACCTACGACGTCACGAAGCTGATCGCGCCGGGCGAGAACGCGCTGGGCGCGGTGGTCGGCGATGGCTGGTACGCCGGCGCCTATGGCTGGCGGATGGAGCGCTACGGCTTCGGTCCGGCGCCGCGGCGGCTGCGGGCGCAGCTCCGGCTCGATTACGAGGATGGCTCGCACGAGTGGATCGTGACGGGGCCGGGCTGGCGCATCGGTCCCTCGCCGATCCTCAAGTCGGACATCTACAACGGCGAGACCTTCGACGCGCGGCTGCGCACGCCCGGCTGGGACACGCCGGGCTTCGACGCCTCGCGCTGGGTGCCGGTGAAGGTCGGCGCCGCACCCAAGGCCCGGCTCATCGCGCAAACCTCGCCGCTGCTCACCCCCAACATGACGCGCCGTCCGGTGAAGGTGAGCGAGCCTCGGCCCGGCCGATTCGTCTTCGATTTCGGCCAGAATTTCGCCGGCTGGGTGCGCCTCAAGGCCAAAGGCGCGGCCGGCACCACCATTACCGCGCGCTTCGCCGAGCTGCTCAAGAAGGACGGCACCGCCGACCAGTCCAACCTCCGCCTCGCCGAATGCACCGACCGCTTCATCCTCAGCGGCGACCCGGAAGGCGAGACGTTCGAGCCGCACTTCACCTACCACGGCTTCCGCTACGTCGAGATCGAAGGATATCCGGGCACCCCGACGCTGGCCGACATCGAGGGCGTCGTCGTCTACTCCGGCTGCCGCACGACCGGCGAGATGACCTTCACCGCGCCGCTGCTCCAGAAGATCTGGCAGAACGCCGAATGGAGCCAGCGCTCCAATTTCTTCGCGGTGCCGACCGACTGCCCGCAACGCGACGAGCGCATGGGCTGGATGGGCGATATCCAGGTGTTCCTCGACGCCGCCGCGTTCAACATGGAGGTCGATCCCTTCATCCGCCGCTTCCTGACCGAGGCGCGCGCGGCGCAGCGGCAGGACGGCGCCTATCCGATCGTGGTGCCGCAGCCCCTCTCCTTCCCCGACGTGGTGACCGCGGGCTGGAGCGAGGCGGGGATCATCCTCCCCTACCGCCTATGGCAGCGCTACGGCGACACCGCCGTGATCGACGAGAACTGGGCGGCGATGGAAGGCTGGATGGCCTATGTCGCCCGGAACAACCCCGATTACATCTGGCGCAAGGACCGCGGGCTCGATCTCGGCGACTGGCTGTCGGTCGACGCGGTCAAGCCCGACGACGAGACCACGCCGCGCGTCCTGTGCGCGACGGCCTATTGGGCGTGGTGCGCGCAGCTCATGGCGGAGATGGCGACCGCGACCGGGCGCTCCGCCGATGCCGCGCGCTACACCGACCTGCGCGGGAAGATCGTCCGGGCCGCGCAGCAGACCCTGCTCAAGCCGGACGGCACCGCCGGCAACGGCAGCCAGACCAGCCAGGTGCTCGCGCTCCACTGCGGCCTCACCCCGCCCGACCAGCGCGCGGCCGCCGCGAAGATCCTCGCCGCCGATATCCGCCGCAGGGGCATGAAGCTGTCGACCGGCTTCCTTGGCACGCCCTATCTGCTCGACGCGCTCGCGGACGCGGGCGAGTGGGAGGTGGTCAGCGGCCTTCTCCTCCAGACCGGCTATCCGTCGTGGGGCTACATGCCCGTCAAGGGCGCCACGACCGTATGGGAGCGATGGAACGGCGATGTCGGCGACATCGCGATGAACAGCTACAATCACTATGCGTTGGGCGCGGTGGTGGGCTTCCTATACCGCCGCCTCGCCGGCATCGCGCCGGCGGCGCCGGGCTTCCGCCGCATCGCGGTGCGGCCGGTCTGGCTGCCCAACGTCGGCAAGGTCTCGGCCAAGTACGAGTCCTGCGTCGGCACGATCGCGACGGAGGTCGACGGCGACGCGCAAGGCCTCACCAGCCTCGCGCTCACCGTTCCCGCCAATACCGTGGCCGAGGTCGAACTCCCCGCGCGCGCCTGGCGCGAGGGCGGCCGCACGCTCGACGGCCATTCCGACGTCCGCAACCTGCGCCACGAACAGGACCTCGTCCGCTTCGAGGTCGGCTCCGGTGCCTACCGCTTTACGATCTAAGAGGAATTTCCCTTGCCCACCCTCGGACTCATCCACAATTCGCCGATGCTCGCGCTGGTGTTCAACGAGATCGCGGCGCGGATCATGCCCGACGTGCGGCTGCTGCACTTCGTCGACGAGAGCACGATCAAGAACACCATCGCGGCGGGCCATCTCCAGAAGGCGACGATGCGGCAGGTGATCCGGCTGGTCGGCTCGACCTTCGACGCCGGCTGCGACGCGGCGCTGGTCACCTGCTCGTCGATCGGGCGTGCGGTCGACATGGCGGCGGAGCTCTACGACCGGCCCGTGCTGCGCGTCGACCGGCCGATGGCGGAGAAGGCGGTCGCGACCGGGCGCCGGATCGGCGTGGTCGCGACGCTGTCGACCACGCTCGAGCCGACTGCCGATCTCGTCCGCCGCATCGCCGGACAGCAGAGCAAAGACGTCGAGCTCGTCGAGCATTTGTGCGAAGGCGCGTTCGAAGCGGTGATGGCCGGCGACGGCGCCACCCATGACCGCATCGTCGGCGAGGCGCTGACCGAGGGGCTGAAGGGCGTCGACGTGATCCTGCTCGCCCAGGCCTCGATGGCGCGCGTCGTCGCAAGCCTGCCCGAAGGCGCGGTGGCGGCGCCGGTGTTCGCGAGCCCCGAGCTGGGGCTGGAGCGCGCGCGCGACGTGCTGGCGAGCCTGGGGACGTGAGGAAGC
Source organism: Sphingomonas astragali (assembly GCF_051400615.1). Classification (NCBI taxonomy): domain Bacteria; kingdom Pseudomonadati; phylum Pseudomonadota; class Alphaproteobacteria; order Sphingomonadales; family Sphingomonadaceae; genus Sphingomonas; species Sphingomonas astragali. Next base: position 1,763,997 of record NZ_JBLFFH010000001.1, on the reverse strand, counting down.
GGCGCCTCGTCCTCGGCTTCCTGGCCCTCCTGTCGATCATCACCTTCATCGACCGGATGGCGATCGCGGTCACCGGACCGACGATCCAGAAGGATCTGGCGATCAGCCCCGTGCAATGGGGCTGGGTGCTGAGCGCCTATGTGATCGCCTATGCCGTGTTCGAGATTCCCTCGGGCGCGATGGGCGACCGGCACGGCTATCGCAAGGAGCTGACGCGGATCACCGTGTGGTGGTCGTTCTTCACCGCGATCACCGCCCTGTGCCGCAATTTCTGGCAGCTCGCCGCGGCGCGCTTCCTGTTCGGGCTGGGGGCGGCGGGCGCCTATCCCAACATGACCGGCGTGCTCTACCGCTGGCTGCCGGCGCGCGAGCGGGCGCGCGGCCAGGGGGTGATCTGGGCGGCGAGCCGCTTCGGCGGGGCGCTGGCGCCGCTGCTGCTGGTGCCGGCCAACGCCCATCTCGGCTGGCAGGCGGTGTTCCTGATCCTGGGAGCGATCGGCTTCGTCTGGGCGATCGCCTGGTGGCGCTGGTTCCACGACCGTCCGGCGGAGCACCCCGGCATCACCGCGGAGGAGGTCGCCGAGATCGGCAGCGACGACCATGGCGGCCACGCCGGCACGCCATGGCGCCAGCTGCTCGGCCTGCCGCAGCTGTGGCTGATCGCCCTCGCCTATTTCTTCTACGCGTTCGGCAGCTGGTTCTTCTTCGGCTGGTTCCCGACCTGGATGGTCAAGGGCGCCGGCTTCACCGAGGCCGAGATGGGGCTCTACGGATCGATCCCCTTCCTGCTCGGCGTGGTCGGCAACCTGCTCGGCGGCGCGCTGTGCGACCGGATGGCGACGCGGATCGGCATCCGCAACGCCTATCGCCTGATCGCCGCGACCTGCCTGATGCTCACCGCCGCGCTGCTGGTCGCGATGAGCCTGGCGACCACCAAGCTGATGGTGGTGATCTTCTGCGGCGCCGCGTTCATGGTGATGGACCTGATGCTCCCCGCCGCCTGGGCGATGTGCATGGCGATCGGCGGCCGCTATGGCGGCACCGCGAGCGGCGTGATGAACACGGCCGGCAATCTGGGCGGCTTCATCTGCTCGGTCGCGTTCGGCTATGTCGTCAAGGCGACGGGCAACTACGACCTGCCACTGCAGGGCGTCGCGGCGATGGTGCTGGTGGCCGCGGCGATCTTCGCGGCGATCGACTGCACCAGAGGGTTCGACCACAAGGCCGCGCCGGAGATCGCACCGGCGGCGCTGTAAGCCCCTTCCCTGAAGGGGAGGGGCTTTCTTAACCGCCCCGCCGCACCGTTTCGAAGAAGCCCTCGCCACCCATCTGGCCGCCCTTGAGCACCAGCTCAAGGCCATCGACCGCCGGTTCATCGGCATGGGCGCGGACCAGCGGCGCGCCCGGTTCGAGCGGCGCCGCCCAGGTCAGCGCGTCGATGCCGAGCTCGGCGACGCCGTGGCTCGACGTATCCCCACCCGCGAACAGGACGCGGCTGAGGCGCTGCCGCCGGATGACCTCATGCGCCGCGCGTCCCAGCGCCACGCCGAGCCGGTCGCCGGCCGCCGGCGCCGCGTCGCCGAGCGGCCCGTCCGCCGAATGGATCACGCAGCGCCCCCCCGCCGCCAGCGCGGCCACGGCGGCGTCGACCAGCCGCGCCTCCTCCGCCGCTTCGCCGTTCAGCAGCGCCGGGACGTCGGCGCGCACGCCGGCATAGCCTTCCGCCATGCCCCAGGCGATCTGCCGCGCCGTCACGGGTGAGCAGCTTCCGCTCACCACCAGCAGCCGGTCGACTTCCCCGGCACACGTCAGGGCGCCGGGCGCAGTGACCGCGCCGCTCGCCTGCCATGCCATCACCAGCGCACGGGTCACCCCCGAGCTGCCGACCGTGAAGCGCGTCCCGCGCGACAGCAGCAGCTCGCCCGCCGCGGCGAGGCTCGGCATGTCGACGCCGTCGAACAGCACAGCACCCTCGCCCACCGCGTCGAATACCGCCGCCGCCTCGCCCGCCTGGATGCGGTCGATCGGCACCAGCGCCACCGGCACGTCGGTCTGGAGCGCGAGATGGCGGCGGAGGTCCGCCTCGTGCATCGGCGTCACCGGATGATGCGACATGGTCGGGTGGCGGTCGATGCGGAACACCTCGCCGCCTGCCGCTGCGAACAGGTTGCCGAACACGACATAGCGGCCGAGATACGGCGCCCCGACCAGGATCGGCACCACGCCGCCGAACACCCGCGCCCCGATCTCTATCGCGCGGCCGATCGAGCCGATGGCCTGGCTCGAGTCGAAGGTCGAGCAGGTCTTGTAATGGACGACCGCCGCCTCCCCGAGCGCCGCGAAAGCGTCTGGCAGATGCGTATCCATCCATTCGGGTGAGCGGCTGCGGCTGTCGCCGGCCAGCCCGATCGCTCGCGCCTCCGGAAAGCGTGCCCGCAGTTTAGCGTCCGGCCGGCGCAGGAACAGCACCGCCGGCACGCCGCCCTCGGCGAGCTGCTCGAGGACGTCGGTCGAGCCCGTGAAGTCGTCGCCGTAATAGCCGTAGAGGAGGGTCACCCCCCGAACGCCCCCAACGCCGCCCGAAGCTCGGGCGCCTGCCGCGCCGCTTCGTCGAGCGGCACGCCCGCCACTGCCGCTTCCCACGCCTGGCGGAGCGCCGCGACGCCCGCCGCCGGCCCGCCCGGATGCGCGAGGATACCGCCGCCCGCCGCGAAGATGAGGTCGGTCGATCCCAGCGCCGCATAGGTCGGATGCGCCTGCTTCGCCGACTGACCGGAGGAGAACACCGGCATCACCTCGCATCCCGGATGCGGCGGGTCGAACATCGGCGTCAGGCATTCGCGCGCCGAGGCGATCACGCTCTCGTTCGACTCGCAGAACTTGTTGTCGATGCCGTTGACGTGGGTGTGGTCGATGCCGGCCAGCCGCCACAGCTTCTGGAAGGCGATGAAGCTCATGCCGATCGCCGGCGAGCGGCCGAGCATTCCCCACCCGTTGCGGTGGCCGTGGATCGGCAGTCGGCTGTGCGCGCGCAGCACCTTCATCGCCGGCAGGCCGATCGAGTTCATGCTCGCCATGATGCAAGTGCCGCCCTCGGCCAGCACATGGTCGTGGCGGCGCAGCATCTCGTCGATGTCGCCGGTCAGGTTGGCGGCGTACATCACCTGTCTGCCGGTGCGCTGGGCATGGTCGTTGACGACGCGCATCACCGCCGAGATCCGCGCCTCGAATGGACAGGCGGGGCCGTCGGCCTGGAGCTCGTCGTCCTTGATGAAGTCGACGCCGGCCTCGACCAGCCCCTTGACCTGCGCGGCGGTGGCGTCGGGATCGAGCCCGACGCTCGGCTTGATGATGGTGCCGATCATCGGCCGGTCATGGACGCCGGCGAGCCTGCGCGTGCCCGCCACGCCGAACTGCGGCCCCTGATAGCGGTCGAGGAACACCGGAGGCAGCCCGAGATCGAGCAGCTTGAGGCCCGAGAACGCCTTGAGCTCGGAGAGGTTGCCGGCGGCGGTCGCGAGCAGGTTCGGGAGCGACGGCCCGAAATTGTGCACCGGCCACGACAGCACCACTCGCGCCGTCCGCCGCCGGCCGTCGCCGCCGCCCTTGGGCAGGCCCGAACCGGGCAGCGACGGCGCCGTCGCATCTTCCAGATCCTCGATCGATTCGACGACCGCGGCGTGCGCCTCGCGCAGCTCGTCGGTCTCGCCCGGCACGCGGACGAAGGTGCCGGTCGACTGCTCGCCCGCCATCGTCTCCGCCGCCTGGGCGAGCGGGAAGGCGGTCTCGATCCAATAGGTCGCGTAGACGCGGTCGGACATCAGGCGACCTTGAAATAGGTGTTGTAGCGCTCGGTCTCGATCGCGAAGTACGGCACGAACACGAGGTCGCGGCCGTCGACGCTGGCGCGATAGGCCTGCGTCTGGTTGGCGAGCGGAGCGAGCGTGCCGGGCAGCGCGATCGTCTGGGTCTCGATGCCCGCCCACGGGTTGACGCCGACGTACATCACCGCGCCGCGCAGGACGGCGGCGACGTTGGGATTCTGGTCGTCTATCGCCAGCGTACGGAGCGGCTGCGGCAGGACGAGGTCGATCGTGTCGCCCGTCTTCCACGTCCGCGCGAGGGGCGCGAGCGTGCCAGGCGTCGCTGCCTGCTGCTGACCGTTGACCGCCAGCGTCGCGCCCTTGGCCCAGGCGGGGATGCGCAGCTTCATCGCGAAGCGGCCGTTGCCGGGCTTGCGCACTGTCAGCCGCACCGTGTCGATTGCGGGATAGCCGGTCTCCTGCGCCACCTCGACCGCGCCGCCGGGGCGATCCCACTTCACCTGCGACGAGGCGTACATGTTGACGACCAGCGCGTCGTCGTCGTGGAAATAGAGCCCCTGCACATAGTCGGCGACGCCCTGCACCAGCGTGCCCGAGCAGCATGGCCATTTCTTGTGATAGTAGAGCTTCTCGCCAGCGGGGCCGTAGTTCGAATAATAGGGATAGCCGCCGTCGCTGTCGGGCAGGCGCGTCGCCAGCATCGTGTTGTAGAGCGTGCGCTCGAGCCCGTCGCCGTACACCGGCTCGCCGGTGAAGCGGATCAGGTAGCGCGCCAGCTTCATGTCGGCGAAGCTGCCGCACGGCGTCTCGAAATGCGCCTTGGACGATTTGAGGCTGGCGGCGAGCCTGCCCTGGTGGAGCTCGACGAACTGCTCCTCCGGTCCCCAGCCGCCCGAGGCGAAGCGCTGCGGCTCCATGAACTTCCAGGCGTTGACCAGCGCCTGCCGGTACTTGGGATCGCCGAGGTGGAGATAGGCCTGCGCGCCCGAGCTCAGCGCGATGGTGTGGCTGTAGGCGTGCTTGGTCGGCAGCACGTCCTGCCCGGCCGCGAGCGGATCGAACCACTCCTTGTCGAGGAGATAGTGCACCGCCATCGCGCGGTACTTGTCATCGCCGGTGATGTCGGCGACGTGGAACAGGTTCTCGGAGATGACATAGGTCTCGTCATAGGGCGGATCGACCTTGCCGATGCGATCGCGCGAGACCGGCGAGATGTACGGCACGCACTTGTCGATGATGATCGGCAGCAGCTCCTTGGCGCGCGCGACCCCGCTCAGCCGATAGGCGTCGACCAGCGCGACGACATACTTGTCCATGACATAGGCCGCCCACTGCGCCTGGGCGTTCTTGCCGGCGTAGGGGTTCTTGGCGGCGATCATCGCCTCGCCGAAGCCGTCGACCAGCGCGGCGACCTTGGCGTGCGCCGCCTTGTCGTCGGTGGTCGCCGCGAGGCGGGCGAGACCGGAAACATACTGACCGAAGGCGAGTCCGGGCACGAATCCGTCGGCATCGTACCAGCCGCCCATGTCCGGCCCCGGCGCCGGCAAGCCCGCGTTCTGACGGAAAACCTTGAGCAGGCGATCATTGTCGAGCGCGAGGTAATGGGCGTGGATACGGTCGTAATGCTCCTTGATCCGGCCGCTGCCGGTCAGCTGGACCGCGCCATAGGGAAATTCATGAAGCACTTCCTTGCCACGCATCGCCGCAGCCGCCGCGCCCGCCCAGGTGGTGGAGGGCATCGCCGCCGCACCGGCGGCCGCCGTCGCGCAGGCCGCGCAGTGGAAGAAATCGCGCCTCGACACGCCCTCGGTCACCATGTCGTCCTTCATCCCATCCTCGCCCGATTCCGTCTGGCGTTCCCCGCGCCAATCTGGCTATATCTAGCCATATGATAATACAAATGGCAAGGGGAGCTGGTATGATCTGTAGGCCAGCGGTGGCAGCTCTGGCAATGGTTTTGAGCGGCGTCGGAGCCCAAGCCCGGCCGCCAGAGACGCAGGCCTTCCCGGCTCGTGCGACCGCCTTCCCCAATCACCCCGCGATCGCAGTCGGCGTCTCCTGGTATCCCGAGCAATGGCCGGAGAGCCGCTGGGACACCGACCTCGACATGATGAGGGCGACCGGCTTCAACACCGTGCGCCTCGCCGAATTCGCCTGGAGCCGGATGGAGCCGGAGGAAGGCAAATTCGACTTCGCCTGGCTCGACCGCGCGATCGCCGCGGCGGCTCGGCGCGGCTTCATGGTGGTGCTCGGCACGCCGACCGCCGCGCCGCCGGCCTGGCTGACCCAGACATACCCCGACACGCTGCGCGTCGACGAGAACGGCCAGCGCGCCGGCCACGGCGGGCGGCGCCATTTCTCCTTCGCCAGCAAGCGCTACCGCGACTTCGGCCGCCGCATCGCGACCGAGATGGCCAGGCGCTACGGCCGCAATCCCGCGGTGGTCGGGTGGCAGATCGACAACGAGGTCGGCCCGCCCTCGTTCGATCCCGAAACGGTCGCGGCCTGGCACGCGTTCCTCAAAGCCCGCTACGGCTCGATCGACGAGCTCAACCGCCGCTGGACCACCGAATATTGGAGCCAGCGCTACAACGACTTCGACCAGGTCCCGCTTCACGCGACCGGCCAGCAGAACCCGGGGCTGCTGCTCGACTTCAGGCATTTCACCACCGCGACCTGGACCGACTATGTCCAGAACCAGGTCCGCGCGATCCGCCCGCTGATCGACCCGCGCGCCTTCGTCACTACCAACACCATGTTCTGGAACGCGGGCTTCGACCATTTCGTCATGCACCGGGACCTCGATCTCGCGGCGTGGGACAATTACATCCCGAACGGACGGCCCGACTGGGTGGCGAACGGCGCCAACCACGACCTCGTCCGCGGTTACAAGCAGCGCAACTTCTGGCTGATGGAGACGCAGCCCGGCCGCGTCGACTGGGTGCCGGTCAACCGCGCGCTCGATCCGGGGCAGGTGCGCGAGCTCGCGTGGCAGTCGGTCGCGCATGGCGCCGACGCGGTGCTCTACTGGCAGTGGCGCCCGGCGGCGAACGGGCAGGAGACCTATCACGGCGCCATCCTCGGCCAGGACGGCCGGCCCAATCCGATCCAGCCCGAGATCGCCCGCGTCGCCGCCGACCTTGCCAGGGCCGCGCCGCTGCTCGCCGACACCGAGCCGGTGGCGAAGGTGGCGATGATCTTCTCCTACGACAGCCGCTGGGCGATCGACCTGCAGCGCCACCACAAGGATTTCGATCCGATCAAGGCGTTCACCGATTTCTACCGGCCGCTCCGCGTGCTGTCGCAGGGTATTCATATCCTTCCGGCCGAGGCCGACCTCAAGCGCTACCCGCTGGTGGTCGCGCCCAACCTCAACGTGCTGACCGAGGCGCAGGCGAAGGGGCTCGAAGCCTATGTCCGCGGCGGCGGCCATCTCGTGCTCGGCCCCCGCTCGGGCATGAAGGACGACGCCAACGCACTGTGGCCCGAGCGCCAGCCGGGCCCGCTCGCGAAGCTGCTCGGCGCGCGGGTCGAGCAGTTCTACGCGCTGGACGAAGGCGTCGGCATCACCGGTTCCGTCACTGGCAAGGCTTCGATCTGGGCCGAGGCGCTGGCGCCCGAGGCGACCGACGTCCGCACCGTCGCGACCTACACCGATCCCAGCGGCTGGCTCGACGGCAAGCCCGCGATCGTGACCCGCAAGGTCGGCCGCGGCAGCATCACCTATGTCGGCGCCTGGCTCGATCCAGAGGCGATGGCGAAGCTGGCGAGGTCGCTGCTCGCCGATGCCGGGGTGAAGCCGCTCATCGCCGATGCCCACCCCGACCTCGAGATCGCCGAGCGCGCCGGCGCCGGCAAGCGGGTGCTGATCGTCATCAACCACGGCGCGGCCGCCCATCCGCTCGCGCTGCCCGCCGGCGCGAAATCTGTCGGCGGCGACTGGACGGACGGACGGGTTACTGCGCATGGTGTCGCGCTGTTCGAGCTTGGCGTACCCAATTCCCCTCTCCCTTTGGGAGTGGGAGGGTGAGGGCGGCCACCGCCAGCCGCAGTCACCCTCACCCTCCCGCCGCCTTCGGCGGCTCCTTTCCTCTCCCAAGGGGAGAGGGACAGTGAAAGGATCGTCGATGAAGCATTTCCGCCTAGCCCCGGCCCTGCTCGGCCTGCTCGCGTTCACCGCCGCCCACGCCGCCGCGCCCCAGCATTGGGTGCCGGGTTGGACCTCGTCGCCGATCGGCTATGAGCCGGATATCCGCGAAGGCCTCGGCCGCCCGTTCAAGGACGAGACCGTCCGTCAGGAAGTCCGCGCCGGTGTCGGCGGCGGCACCGTGCGCATCCGCTTCACCAACGAGCTGTCGGACGTGCCGCTCCATATCGGCGCCGCCTCGGTCCTGCGCCTAGACGAGGCCGGCAAGCCCGTCCCGGGCAGCCTGCGCCCGCTGACCTTCAGCGGCGCGCGCGACGTCCGCGCGCCGGCGCACGCGCCGATGCTGTCGGATCCGATCGCCTATCCGGTGAAGGCCGGCGAGCGCCTCGCCGTCTCAGTCCATTTCCCCGAGGACGCCGCGCCGCCCGCCCATGCCCAGATGGTCGAGGTCGCGGCCGGCGATGCGACCGGTTCGCTCGAGCTGCCGTCGCCGCGCCGCGTCCGCGCCTCGGGCATCGTCAGCGCGGTCGATGTGGTGAATCCGGCGGCCACGCGAGTGCTGGTCGCGTTCGGCGATTCGATCACCGAGGGCGCCGGCGCCACGCCGGGCAAGGCGATGAGCTGGCCCGACCAGCTCGGCCGGATGCTGGCGGCCACCCCGCGCGGCCGCTGTTGGGCGGTCGCCAACCAGGGCATCAGCGGCAACCGCCTGCTCAGCGACGGCCGCGGCCCCAACGCGCTGTCGCGCTTCGACCGCGACGTGCTGTCGGTGCCCGGCGCCACCCATGTCGTGATCCTCGAAGGCATCAACGACATCGGCAAGGTCAAGGACCCGGCCAGGGACTGGCAGCCGCCCGCCGACAAGCTGATCGCCGCCAATGAGCAGCTCCTCGCCCGCGCCCACGCCAGCGGCCTCAAGGTGATCTTCGGCACGCTCCTCCCCTACGACGGCGCCGGCTATGCCTCGCCCGACGGCGAGCAGCGCCGTGCGACTCTCAACCAATGGCTGCGCGCCAATGCCAAGCGCTTCGACGGCCTGATCGACTTCGATGCGGCGATGCAGGAGCCCGGCCAGCCGACCGTGATGCGCCTCGCCGAGCAGATCGGCGACCATCTCCACCCCAACGACGCCGGCTACACGACGATGGCGAAGACGGCGCTGCCGGTGGTGCTGGCGCAGGGGTGTCGATAACCGTGCTCCTGCGAAGGCAGGAGCCCTGGATCATGGGCGTGTCGCTCGCGGCCTGAGCTCCTGCCTTCGCAGGAGCGCTGACGCTGCTTCAATCTGAACGAGATGAACTTAGCGCTACCGAACCACCCGGATCAGGTAGCTCGTCGTCGCCGGCTTGCCGACCGCGATCTCCCATCCCGGCTCGATCATCTTGCCCCTGATCTCCGGCCCGATCGGCCGCGCCGATCCGTCGAGCGGCTGCGCGAACACGCCGACCGCGCCTTCGAGGTCCTTGAGCTGGATCCAGCCGGTGATCGGCTCGATCACCGTCGGCGCGGTGCCCCAGTTGGTCAGCATCGCGCGCCGTTCGTCCCAGACCTGGCCGCTGTTCTCGACCTTGCCGGTGGTGGTGAGCAGCATCCGGTTCGACAGGTTGAGCGGCTTGCCGTCCAGCGACGACAGCGTGACCGTGGCAAAACGGTTGCGGATGTCGGCCGAGAGGTTGCGCGTCTGCACCTCGGCATTGGCGCTGACGAACCCGACCAGCGCCTGGCTGCGCGGGCTATCGATCGTCACCAGCCCGTCCTTGCCGCCCTGGGTGCGCCAGCTGAGCTCGCCGGTGTCCGAAACGATCGGGTTCATCGGCGGCAGCGGCGCCGGCAGGCTCGGCTTGCAGTCGAGGCAGGAGACCCGCGAACCGTGGACCAGCGGGATCATCATGTCGAAGCCCGGCGTGTAATAGGGCATCGCCGCGCGCGGCAGCCGCGAGGCTTCGCTGATCTGGTCAGTCGAATAGGACCGCGTCAGCACCTCCTTCGCCGCCGACACGTCGCTGCGCAGGAACAGCATCGCGCCGGCCGGCATCTGCGCCATCTTCACCGGATCGAGCGTCATGTCGAAATGGTCGCCGATCATCGGCGTCCACCGGCCGGCGATCTTGGTCTCGAAGGTGTAGAAGAAGATGCCATCCCAGTCCTGCAGCGCCGCATAGGACGCCAGGATCGGGATCATCTCCGACCCATAGTCGCTGGGATAGGGGTGGTTGACCTCGCTCACCGTAAACGGCTTGCCGACCGTCGCCGAGCGGGCGAGCTTCTGGATGATCGACAGCTCAGGACTGTTGACCATCGGCTCGTTGCGGCGGCCGTAGATGGCGGGATGCTGCCAATAGACGTGCGCGTCCATGACGTCGGACTTCATCGCCGTCCGCATCAGCGGCTGGTTGGCGATGAAATAGGTGTGGTCCGCGGTCGGGATGATCGGCGACTTCACCCCCACCTCGTCGCGCAGGAAGCGCCTCATCTCGGCATGGAAGTCGACCTCGACCTGCGTCAGGAAGCCGAGCTCCGCGTCGAGCCGGAGGCGCGGCGCCTCGGGATGGTCGCCGCGGCGCATGAAGGGGACCGGCTGCCCCTCGGCGACACCCGCTATCCGGCGCAGCTCGGCCACTTCGGCCGGCGTGCGGTTCTTCGCCAGCCAGTCGTTGTACATGCCGACCAGCAGCGCCTGGTAATGCGGCGTCATGTCGAGCTGGATGTTCGCCCCGCCCGGCACGCGCTCGCCGCGCAACCAGTTGCGCATCCAGAATTCGAGCAGCGAATTCTCGTTCAGCACCTCGACGATCACCACCGCCGGATCGTCGGCGTAGCGCAGCTTGGTATAGGGATTGAGGTGGCCGAGCAGCTGCTTCGCATATTCCTTCTGCGCCGCGATCAGCTCGGGACCGAAATAGGTGAAGGCCTTGGCCGGGCCGAGCAGCTCGGCGTCGGGGATGCCGTCGCCGGCCTTGTAGCGGCGGCCGACGTTGAGGTTGAAGTCGACGTAGATGCCGTTCTTCTTGAGCTCGGCGATCCAATAGTCGAGCCGGTCGAGCCGCTCGGCGTTGAACGCGCCGCGGCTGGAGGGCTGGTCCCAGCGGATCAGCCCGCGCGGGGCGTGGGTGAAGGGCCCGGCGGTCGGAGAGACGTCCTCGCCAGCGTTGCGGATCGGGTTCACCGTGTCGGGCATGTCGAGGAAGTGCAGCCGCACGCAATTGACCCCGAGCCGCGCCAGCGCGGCGGCATAGGTCTCGGCATCCTTGTGCGACGGGATCTCCTCCGATCCCACCGCCCAGCCGGTCATGTTGACGCCCCAGCAGCGGAAGCGCCTGCCGTCCGGCCGGTAGAGGTGGCCGTCCTTGACCTGGATGAAGCCGTATTTCCCAGCCGGGCCGTCCAGCAGGAAGCGGGCGTCAGCGGCGGAATCGGCCCTCAGCTCGTGGTTGACCGGAAAGGGCTGGAGCGGAATGTCGGTTTGCGCCAGGCCCGGTCCCGCCATCGCAATCGACGCGGCCGCAAGGATATTCCTGGCTCGCCATTTCACCATCACCCCTCTCCCCTTAGAATCCGTCCCGTTCGGATCGAAAGCAATGTCGGTGCTCCTGCGAAGGCAGGAGCTCTGGCCTCAAGCGGCACCCCGGCGATCCAGGGCTCCTGCCTTCGCAGGAGCACGAGTCCCCGCTTCCCGTTCAGCGCGTCCTGATCTTGAGTGCGTAGGGAAAAGCCCCGTCGCCGACCGGCGGCAAGGCGACCTCGAGCCCCCTGGGTGTCTGCTGCCACTTGATCGTGCCGCCGCCGAGCAGCTCGATGCTCCTGATCGGCGCGTCGAGATAGGGCGTGCCGGCGTAGAGCGTCTTGACCAGCACCCGCCCGTCCTTCGGCCGCGCCAACCCCAGCGCGTAGAGCGTGTCGCCCTTGGTGGTGAAGCGGATGTCGGCCGGCGTGAAGCCCTTCACCGCCGACTCCTCGACCTGCCCGCCGACGCGGACCTGGCCGGACTTGGTCGGCCCCTCACCGAAATATTTGAACGGCCGCGTGCCGTAGATCGCCTCGCCGTTGACCTTGAGCCAGCCGCCCATCCCGCGCAGCACCGTCGCGATCTCGTCGGGGATAGTGCCGTCGGCCTTTGGCCCGACGTTGAGCAGCAGGTTGCCGTTCTTGCTGACGATGTCGATCAGATCGGCGACCAGCGACTGCGGCGTGCGGTAGGTGTCGTTCTGGGCATAGCCCCAGCTGTGCACGCTGACCGAGGTGTCCGACTGCCATGGCGTCAGCTTGAGCGCGTCGGTCTTGCCGCGCTCCATGTCGAACAGCGCGCTGCCCTCGGCGAACTGCGAACCCTTGTAGGCGATGATGCCCTGCTCGTGCCGCGCGGCGGTGCGGTTGTAGTAATAGGCGGCGGTGTCGCGCATCAGCGGCGCGAACATCGGGGCCGAGGTCCACCAGTCGAAGTAGATGAGCTCGGGCCGGTACTTGTCGATCAGCTCGGTGGTGCGCGCCATCCAGTCGTCGAGGAACGCCTTGTCCGGCGGCATCCAGTTCTGGAGCGAATCGCTGTCGGGCCAGGTCGTCGGCGCGTCGGCGGGAAGCCCGGTCGGTGCCGCCGGGCCGTAGAGGCCGGCGTACTTCGGATCGTTGACGTCCGAATCATAGGTGCGGTCCATATGGTACCACCACCAATGCTCCGCGCGGTGGGAGGAGAGGCCGAAATGCAGGCCCTTCGCCCGCGCCGCCTCTGCGATCAGCCCGACGACGTCGCGGCGCGGCCCCATGTCCGCCGCGTCCCATTCGGTGAGGTCGGACGCGTACATCGCGAAGCCGTCGCAATGCTCGGCGACCGGCACGACGTAGCGCGCGCCGGCGTCGGAGAAGAGCTGCACCCAGGCGGCGGGATCGAACTTCTCCGCCTTGAACCGGGGGATGAAGTCCTTGTATCCGAACTTCGACTGCGGGCCGTAAGTCCTGACGTGGTGCTCGTAGGCGGCGTTGCCCGGCACGTACATGTTGCGCGAATACCATTCGTTCGCGAACGCCGGCACCGAATAGACGCCCCAATGGATGAAGATGCCGAACTTGGCGTCGCGGAACCACTCCGGGGTGCGATAGCCCTGGCGCAGCGAATCCCAGTCCGACTTGAACGGCCCCTGCGCGACGCCCGTCTGAACCTCGCGCAGCTTGGCTGCGACCTTGGCCTGATAGCCCGGCACCTCGGCGGCCGCCGGCACCGCGGCCGCCAGCGCGAGCAGCGATGCCGACATCGCGGCCATGCGCCCGATCGAACCCTTGATCCCGGCCATCGTGCCTCTCCCCGCTTGTGCTTTCGCCATCGTTAGCCGGGCAGCGGAGGTCGGATCAACAAAAATCCTATAATCACACTAATTAACTAGAATCGTCATGCCGGACTTGATCCGGCATCCAGAGCCAAGAGCGGCGTCGCCCGTGACCCTGGATGCCGGATCAAGCCCGGCATGACGTTAGAGACGATAGCGCCGCCGGCTTCGGACCGCCGGTCGCCCAGTCGAGCAGCTCGACGGTATGGACCACCGGAATCGCCGCGCGCTGTCCGATCTGCACCGCGCAGCCGATGTTGCCGGTGGCGATCACGTCGGCGTCGAGCCGGGCGAGATGCGCCGCCTTCCGATCGCCGAGCTTCCCGGCGATCTCGGGCTGGAGGATATTATAGGTGCCGGCCGAGCCGCAGCACAGGTGCGCCTCCGCCGGGGTGCGCACGACATAGCCGGCGCCGGCCAGCAGTCGCTTCGGCGCCTCGGTGACCTTCTGGCCATGCTGGAGCGAGCAGGCGGCGTGATAGGCGACCGTCAGCCCGCGTCCGTCGCCGCCAGGCAGCTCCGCCTCGACCAGCAGCTCGCTCACGTCCTTGGCCAGCGCCGACACCCGCGCTGCCTTGTCGGCATAGGCCGGGTCCTCGCGCAGCATGAAGCCATAGTCCTTGATGGTGGTGCCGCAGCCCGAAGTGGTGATGACGATCGCGTCGAGTCCGCCGTCCTCGATCAGCGCGGTCCAGGCGTCGACGTTGCGGCGCGCGGCGGCGAGGCTCGCCGCATCCTTGCCCATGTGATGAACCAGGGCGCCGCAGCAGCCTTCGCCGGGCGCGAACACCACGTCATAGCCCGCGCGGTTGAGCAGACGCACCGTCGCCGCGCGGATCTCGGGCCGCAGCACCGGCTCCGCACACCCCTGCATCAGCGCCACGCGGCCGCGCGATTGCGGTGCCGGCGACGGTGCGCTTGACGGAGGCGGCGGCACTCGCTTCGGCGCCAGTGCCAGCATCGCCGCCATCGGCTTCAGCGCCGCGATGCGCTCGATCAGCGGCGTCGCCGGCCGCGCGAGCCGCGCCAGCGCCAGCGCCAGCCGGAACCGTCCCCGATGGGGCAGCACCTCGGCCAGCAGCGCCCGGAACAGCCGCTCGCGCCAGGGCCGGCGATAGCGCTCCTCGATATAGGCGCGCGCATGGTCGACCAGGTGCATGTAGTTCACGCCCGACGGGCAGGTGGTCATGCACGACAGGCACGACAGGCAGCGGTCGATGTGCTTGACGATCTCCGCGGTCGGCTCGCGCTCGTTCTCGAGCATGTCCTTCATCAAGTAGATGCGACCGCGCGGGCTGTCGAGTTCGTCGCCAAGCAGGACATAGGTCGGGCAGGTCGCGGTGCAGAAGCCGCAATGCACGCACTTGCGGATCACCGCCTCGGAGGCGGCCATCGCCGGATCGGCGAGCTGCTCGGGAGAGAAATTGGTCTGCATGGCCTAGAAGCGCCCGGTCTCGAACACGCCCGCCGGATCGAAGGCGCGGCGCACCCGTTCCTCCAGCGCGGCGACGCCTGGCGCGGGCGGGTGGAATGTCGGGACCTTGGCGCGCATCGCCTCGGGCGCGCGCACCAGCATGGCGTGGCCGCCGACCTTCGCTGCGGCTTCGCGGACGAGCGTCGGATCGCCGTCGAACGCGACCCACACCAGCCCGCCGGCCCAGTCGAACAGCCAGCGCGCGCCGTGCGGCTCCAGCGTGGCTGCGACCGCAGGTCCGCTGCTCGGCGGCACGTTGACTCGCCAGAGGGCGGTCGAAGTCTCAAGCGGCGCGCGAAGCCTCTCCCACCAACCCGCATCTTCCTCGCCATCGAGCGCGACCACCGCACCATGCTCGCCAAGCAGCTGCTCGATCATCCGGCATCGCGCCTTCACCGACGGCCCGAACCCGAGCAGCCGAAGCGCCATCATCGAACGCCCATCCCCCGCCGGCAGATAGGCCGCCGCGCCGACCTCGGCCGGCGATCCCATCGCCGCCGCCATCACCTTCACCGCCGCCGCCGGATCGAGCCCCTCCACCGCCCGCGTCGCGGCGATCGGCGGGCGCGGCAGCACCTTGAGCGTCATCTCGGTGATCGCGAACAGCCGGCCCCAGCTTCCCGCCGCGAGCTTGGGCAGGTCGTAGCCGGTAACGTTCTTCACCACCTTGGCGCCCGCGACGAAGCTCTCCGCCCGCCCCGACACCGCGCGCAGCCCGAGCAGGTGATCGCGGGGCGCCCCGCCAGACAGCCGGAGCGATCCCGCCACGCCCGCCGCCACCGCGCCGCCGATCGTCGCCGCGCCCGCCACGTCGCCCAGGATCGGCCCATGGTCGAACGGGTCGAACGCCAGCCGCTGCCCGCGTCCGGCGACCAGCGCCTCGACCTCCGCCAACGGCGTGCCCGGCCGCACCGTCAGCACCAGCTCGGCCGGATCATAATCGACCACGCCGGCCAGTCCCGAAAGGTCCAGCACCCGTGCCTCGGATCGCGGCGCGCCGATCGCCGCCTTGCTGCCGCCGCCGCGGATGTCGAGCGTCGTCCCGGCCCGGATGGCGTCGGCGATCGCGTCGCGGACCTCGTCTTCGCCGGTCGGTCGCATCAGAAGCGCGGCAGCTCGGGATGGGGCATCTGCCCCCGATGGATGTGCATCCGGCCGAGCTCGGCGCAACGGTGCAGCGTCGGGAACACCTTGCCGGGATTGAGCAGCCCTTGCGGGTCGAACGCGCATTTCAGCCGCTGCTGCTGCGCCAGATCATCCTCGCCGAACATCGTCGGCATCAGGTCGCGCTTCTCGACGCCGACGCCATGCTCGCCGGTCAGCACGCCGCCGACCTCGACGCAGAGCCTGAGGATATCGCTGCCGAACGCCTCGGCGCGCTCGAGCTGGCCGGGCTGGTTGGCGTCGTAGAGGATCAGCGGATGGAGGTTGCCGTCGCCGGCATGGAAGACGTTGGCGACATCAAGCCCATATTGCTCCGACAGCGCATTCATCCGCTCCAGCACCTCGGGCAGCCGCCGCCGCGGAATGGTGCCATCCATGCAGTAATAATCGGGCGAGATGCGTCCCACCGCCGGGAACGCGGCCTTGCGCCCCGCCCAGAAGGAGAGCCGCTCCGCCTCGTCCTGCGACGCGCGCAGCGTGGTCGATCCGTTCGCCCGCGCGATCTTGGTCACTTCCTCGACCAGATGGTCGCACTCGGCGCCGACGCCGTCGAGCTCGACGATCAGCAGCGCCTCGACGTCGAGCGGATAGCCGACCTGCACGAAGGCTTCGGCCGCGTGGATCGCCGGCCTGTCCATCATCTCCATGCCCGCCGGGATGATGCCGGCCGCGATCACGTCGGCGACGCATTGCCCTGCGCCCTCGACGCTGGGGAATCCGATCAGCAGCGCCCGCGCGCCCTCGGGCTTCGGCAGGATGCGTACCGTCACCTCGGTGACGACGCCGAGCAGCCCCTCCGACCCCACGACCACGCCGAGCAGGTCGAGCCCGGCCGGATCGAGCTGCCGTCCGCCCAGCCGCACGATCTCGCCGTCCATCATCACCAGCTCGACGCCGAGCACGTTGTTGGTGGTGAGCCCGTACTTCAGGCAATGCACCCCGCCCGAATTCTCGGCGACGTTGCCGCCGATCGAGCAGGCGATCTGGCTCGACGGGTCGGGCGCATAGTAGAAGCCGCGATCCTCGACCGCGCGGGTGATGGCAAGGTTGGTGACGCCCGGCTGCACCACCGCGATGCGGTCGTCATAGTCGATGTCGAGCACGCGGTTGAACTTGCCGAGCCCCAGCAGCACCGCGTCCGCCAGCGGCAGCGCACCGCCGGACAGCGACGTGCCCGATCCGCGCGGCACCACCTTCACGCCCTCGGCATAGCACCAGCGCAGCACCTGCGAGACCTGCTCGGTCGTCTCGGGCAGCACCACCACCATCGGCATCTGGCGATAGGCGGTGAGCCCGTCGCTCTCATAGGGACGCAGGCCGTCGGGGTCGGCGATCACGCCCTCGCCCGGCACGATTCGCCGGAGCGCGGCGACGATCGTGTCGCGCCGCGCCAGCGTGTGCGCATCCGGCTCAGGCATCCTCAGCGTCATCCCGTTCCCCTAGTCGCGTCCTCCCACGCAGGCAAAGGATCGCCACTTGCACTACTCATTATACCAGCATACCATGATCGCCAAGTCAGCTTTGCGGAGGGTTCACATGGTCGCGATTGCGCTGTTCGGCGCGGGCGGGAAAATGGGGGGGCGCCTGTCGCGCAACCTCAAATCGAGCGACTACGACGTCCGCCACGTCGAGCTGAACGAAGCCGGTCGCGCCCGCCTGCACGACGAGCTCGGCATCGAGTGCGTCGACCAGGCGGCGGCGCTCGACGATGTCGACGTGGTGATCCTCGCCGTTCCCGACACGCATGTCGGCAAGGTCGCGCACGAGATCTCGCCTGCGCTCAAGCCCGGCACGATGGTGGTCGCGCTCGATGCCGCCGCGCCCTTCGCCGGACATTTTCCCGACCGGCCCGATCTCACCTATTTCGTCACCCACCCCTGCCATCCGCCGATCTTCAACGATGAGACCGATCCCGCTGCGCGCGACGACCGGTTCGGCGGGCTCCACGCGCGCCAGAGCATCGTCAGCGCGCTGATGCAGGGACCGGAGGAGCATTACGACCTCGGCGAGGCGATCGCCAAGGTGATCTGGGCCCCGATCCTGCGCTCGCACAAGGTCACCGTCGAGCAGATGGCACTACTCGAGCCGGGCCTGTCCGAGACGGTCTGCGCCTCGCTGCTCGACATCATGCGCGAGGCGATGGACGAGGTGGTCGACCGCGGCGTCCCCGCGGAGGCCGCGCGCGACTTCCTGCTCGGCCACATGAACATCCTGGCCGCGGTGATCTTCAGGCACGTTCCCGGCGTCTTCTCCGACGCGTGCAACAAGGCGATCACCTTCGGCAAGCCCGCGCTGATGCGCGACGACTGGAAGAAGGTGTTCGAGCCCGACGAGCTCGCCGCCAGCATCCGGCGGATCACCTGAAACGCGGTTTTGGTCTAAGGCTCCCGGAAAAGAGGAGCGGGATCGGGAGAGGCAAGTGATCGCAAGGCGCACGGTTCTGGGCATGTTGGGAGCAGCGACCCTGGTCGCGGGCTGCTCGCCCACTGCCGACGCCGGGCACGGCATCATCGCGATCATCACCCCGCCCTACGACAACCCCTTCTTCCGCGCCCAGGCCGAAGCGGCGCGCGACCGCGCGGTGGCGCTCGGCTACGAGCCGCTGATGCTCGTCCACGACGACGACGTCAGCAAGCAGTCCGAGATGATCGACACGGCGATCGCGCGGGGAGCCAAGGCGATCATCCTCGACAACGCCGGCGCCGCCGCCACCGTCGCCGCGGTGCGCCGGGCCAAGGCGGCGGGCGTCCCCTCCTTCCTCATTGATCGCGAGCTCAACGTGCGCGGCGTCGCGGTCTCGCAGATCGTCTCGAACAACTATCAGGGCGCGCAGATCGGCGCCGAGGCGTTCGTCGAGGCGATGGGCGAGAAAGGCGCCTATGCCGAGCTGGTCGGGCGCGAGGCGGACACCAACGCGACGATCCGGTCCGAAGGCTTCCACGCGATCATCGACCAATACCCCGATCTCAAGCTCGTCGCGCGCCAGTCCGCCAGCTGGAGCCAGACCGAGGCCTATGCCAAGATGGAATCGATGCTGCAGGCCAATCCGCAGATCAAAGGGGTGATCGCGGGCAACGACACCATGGCGATGGGCGCCTGGGCGGCGCTCAAGGCGGCGGGACGCACCGACGTGATCGTGGTCGGCTTCGACGGCAGCGACGACGTCAAGCAGTCGATCCTGTCGGGCGGCATCCGCGCGACCGTGCTCCAGCCCGCCTCGCGCCAGGCGCGGATGGCGGTCGAGCAGGCGGACGCGTACCTGCGTGCCGGCAAGACCGGCGCGCCCGAGAAGCAGCTGATCGACTGCATCCTGATCGTGCCGGGCAACGCCTGGCGGCTCAGCAACTTCGATATGCGCGCATGACGCGGGCCGCCTGGATGATCGCGCTGGCGCTGCTCGCCGGCTGCCGGCTCGAGACGCGCGAGGAGGCCGCGCGCCATGCGGCGAGCGCCGAGGTCGCCGACATCGACGGCATGGCCGACGAGGCGGCGCGCGGCCTACCCGCCGCGATCGCCGGCAAGGCGGCAACATTCCAGCCGGGCCGCACCGGCGATGCCGCGCTGGCCGTGCGCCTCGCCGGCCGCGTGCTCGCGGTGAAGGGCGGCGAGCGAGCGCGTTCGCTCGCCATCGACGCCGATGGCGACGGCAGCGCCGACGCCATCGTCCAGCTCGGCCCGGTGGTGCGCGGCACGGCGCTGCGCGACGCGCTCGGCACGCGCACCTTCAACGACTTCGACAGCCAGATCGAATATGCCCGCTACGCGCGCGCCATCAACGACCGCATCGTCGGTCAGGCACGCGGCGCGGCGAAGGGCCTGGCGCCCGGCGCGCACGTCGAGGTGATCGGCGCCTATGTGCCCGGCGACGACCGGCCGGCCTTCATCACACCCGCCACGATCCGGCTCGTCGCATGACTGCCCCGCGCCTCCGCGCCGAGCGCGTGTCGAAGCTCTATCCCGGCGTGCAGGCGCTCGACGGGGTCGACTTCGACGTCCATGCCGGCGCGGTCAACGTGCTGATCGGCGAGAATGGCGCGGGCAAGTCGACGCTGATGAAGATCATCGCCGGCGTCGAGCCGCCGGGCGCCGGCCGGCTGCTGCTCGACGGCGCGGAGGTGAGCTTCGCCGACCCCGCCGCGGCCGCGCGGCAGGGCGTGTGCATGGTGTTCCAGGAGCTGAGCCTGTTCGCCAATTTGAGCATCGCCGAGAACGTCTTCATCGGCCGCGAGCGCTGCCGGCTCGGTATCGACATCGACCAGGGCTTCGAGATCGAGCGCGCCCGCGAGGTGCTGGCACGGCTCGGCCACCCGCTCGATCCGCGCGCGCTCGTCTCCACGCTCACTATCGGCCAGCAGCAGATCGTCGAGATCGCCCGCGCGCTGGCACAGGATGCGCGCGTGCTGATCCTCGACGAGCCGACCTCGGCGCTGAGCGCGGCCGAGGCGGAGACGCTGTTCGGGGTGATCGCCGAGTTGAAGGCGCGCGGCGTCGCCATCGTCTACATCTCGCACCGGCTCGAGGAGCTGAAGCGGATCGGCGACCATGTGACGGTGCTGCGCGACGGCCGCCTCGTCGCCACCGCCGAGATGCACGACGTCGACGTGCCGTGGATCGTCCGTCAGATGATCGGTCGCGACGCCCCCGCTCGTGCTGAGGCAGCACGCGACGAGCCGGGCGCGGAGGTGCTGCGCGTCACCGACCTCGCGCTGCCCCGCGAGCGCGGCGGCTTCACCGTCGATCACGTCTCGCTGACGGTGCGTGCAGGCGAGATCGTCGGCATCTACGGCCTGCTCGGCGCCGGGCGCACCGAGCTGCTCGAGTCGATCATCGGCTGCCGCCGCGACGCGACCGGCCGGGTCGAGATCGCCGGCACCGACGTGACCGGCCGCGACGTCGCGGGACGCATGGCCGCCGGCGTCGCGCTGGTGCCGGAGGATCGCCGCCACGCCGGCTTCGTCCACAGCTTCTCGGTCGCGCGCAACCTGACGCTGGCCAGCCTCGGGCGCTTCACCCGCCTCTTCCACCTCGACCCTTCGCGCGAGGCCGAAGCCGTGAAGGCCTCGACCGGCGATCTCGCGATCAAGACGGCGGGCCCTGACACGATGGTCACCACCTTGTCAGGCGGCAACCAGCAGAAGGTGGTGATCGGCAAGGCGCTGCTCACCCGGCCCAGGGTGCTGCTGCTCGACGAGCCCACGCGCGGTGTCGACGTCGGCGCCAAGGCCGAGCAGTACCGGCTGATCCGCCGTCTCGCCGACGAGGGGCTGGGCGTGCTGTTCGCGACGTCCGAACTCGACGAGCTGACCGCACTCGCAACCCATGTGCTGGTGATGCGCGAAGGAACGATCGCGCTCGACCTCCCGTGCGGAGCGGCGGACCATGACGGCATCACCGCCGCGGCCAATCCGCGTGCCGAGGCGGCCTGAAGGGGGATAGGATGGCAGGCGACATACTGCTTGTGCTGATGCGGCTGAGGACGGTGATCGCGCTGGTCGTCGTGCTCGCCGTCTTCTCCGCCGCCGCGCCCAATTTCCTCAGCAGCGCCAACATGGTGCTGATGCTGAAGCATGTCGCGCTGAACGCGATCCTGGCGATCGGCCTGACCTATGTGATCGTCGCGGGCGGCATCGACCTGTCGGTGGGGTCGGTGGCGGGGCTCGCAGGCATGGTCGCGGGGTTCCTGATGCTGAACGGGGTGCCGGTCGGCGGCGACCTGCTGGTGCGCTTCAATCTCGTCGAGATCATCCTGATCGTGCTCGCGCTCGGCGTCGCGATCGGGCTGATCAACGGCCTGCTGGTGGCGCGGCTCAAGGTCGCGCCGTTCATCGCCACGCTCGGCACGCTCTACGTCGTGCGCGGCGCCGCGCTGCTGTCGTCGGACGGGCGGACCTTCCCCGACCTGGTCGGCGATCCCCATTACGGCACCGACGGTTTCCCAACGATCGGCGGCGGCTACTGGCTCGGCCTGCCGGTGTCGGTGTGGATCCTCGCCGTCATTGCCGCGCTTGCCGCCTATGTCGCGATGCGCACCCCGCTCGGGCGGCAGGTCTACGCGGTCGGCGGCAACGCCCATGCGGCGGCGCTGTCGGGCATCCGCGTCAATCGCGTGCTGGTCGTCACCTACATGGTCTCGGGCTTCTGCGCGGCGGTGGTCGGCCTCATCATCGCCTCCGAGCTGCAGGCGGCGCATCCCGCGACCGGCGAGACCTTCGAATTGAACGCCATCGCCGCGGCGGTGCTGGGCGGTGCCTCGATGAGCGGCGGGCGGGGCACCGTCCTCGGCACCCTCGTCGGCGCGGCGGTGATCGGCGTGCTCGGCGACGGCATGGTGATGATGGGGGTGAGCGCCTTCTGGCAGATGGTGATCAAGGGCCTCGTCATCATCGCCGCGGTGCTGCTCGACGGCGCCCAGGCGCGGCTCCAGCATCGCGTCGCGATCCGGCGCGCGGCGGCGATGGCATGACGCTGCGCGGCGCCCTCATCGGCTGCGGCTTCTTCGCCGCCAACCAGCTCCACGCCTGGCGCGACTTGGAGGGCGTCGAGATCGCCTCGGTCTGCGACACCGATCGTGCACGCCTGACCGCGACCGGCGACCAGTTCGGCATCGCCGCGCGCTATACCGACGCGGCGGAGATGCTCGCGGCCGAACGGCTCGACTTCGTCGACATCGCCACCACGCCGCCCAGCCACCGCACACTGGTCGAGCTCGCCGCACGTCATCGTTTGCCGGTGATCTGCCAGAAGCCCCTCGCCGCCGCCTATGCCGACGCCGAGGCGATGGTCGCCGCCTGCGACGCCGCCGGCGCGCCGATGATGGTGCACGAGAATTTCCGCTGGCAGGCCCCGATCCGCGCCCTGCGCACCGCGATCGACGAAGGCCGGATCGGCCTACCCTTCTTCGCCCGCTTCGCCTTCCGCTCGGGCTTCGACGTCTACGCCGCCCAGCCCTATCTCGCCGAGGGCGAGCGCTTCATCATCGAGGACCTCGGCATCCACATCCTCGACGTCGCCCGCTTCGTGATGGGCGAGGCGACGACGCTCACCTGCCGCATCCAGCGCGTCAACCCGGCGATCTGCGGCGAGGACGTCGCGACGATCATGCTCGGCCATGCCGGCGGCGCCACCAGCATCGTCGACTGCAGCTACGCGACGCCGGTCCGCGACGAGCTGTTCCCCCAGACGCTGATCGAGGTCGACGGCGACCGCGGCCGGCTGCGGCTGGAGGCCAACTACCGCCTCACCGTCGAGGACCGCGACACCATCGAGGTCCGCGACGCCTCCCCGCCGCTGCTCCCTTGGGCAGAGCGGCCGTGGCACGGCATCCAGGAAAGCGTGCTGGCGATCCAGCGTCATTGGCTCGACTGCCTCGCCGCCGGCCGCGAGCCCGACACCTCCGGCCGCGACAATCTCCGCACGCTCGCGCTGGTCGACGCCGCCTATCGCAGCGCCGTCGAGGGTCGTACGATCGATGTCGGGCCGCGCTGAAGAGCTCTACGGCACCGACGAGCCCGAGCCGCAGCCGTTGCGGCTGGCGGCGGGTCCGCTGTCGTTCGAGCTGGTCGGCGGCAATATCCGCTCCGTCCGCGTCGGCGGGAGTGAGGTGCTGCGCGGCATCCAGTATCTGGTGCGCGACCGCGACTGGGGTACGCTGGCACCGGCGATCAGCGACCTGGTGGTGAAGGAAGGTCCGGAAGGCATCACCGTCGCCTACCGCGCCTCCGTGCGCGGCGACGATGGCGCCATGCTCGGCTATGCGGCGACGATCCGTGCCACCGCCACTGGCCTGGACTTCATCGTCGAGGCCGTCGCCGAGGACGACTTCACCACCAACCGTCTCGGCTTCTGCGTGCTCCACCCGGCCGGCCTCGCCGGAGCTCCGCTCACCGTGGAGCACGGTGGCGGCAGCATCGAGCGCTCCGCCTTCCCAACGCGCATCGAGCCCTGGCAGCCCTTCACCGACATCCGCGCGCTGATCCACCGCCAGGACGGGGCGGCGATCGCCTGCCGCCTCGATGGCGACGACGCCTTCGAGATGGAAGACCAGCGCAACTGGTCCGACGCCTCGTACAAGACCTACATCCGCCCGCTCGCGCGGCCCTGGCCCTATGTCGTGCCCGCCGGCACGCTCGACCGACAGTCGGTGAAGGTCGCCATCGAAGGCTCGCTGTCGGCGGCGCCGCAAACGAACGGCCCGATCACGATCACGCCCGGCGATCCGATCGGCACGATGCCCCGCATCGGCCTGGTGGTCACGCCCGCCGAAGCCGCCGCCGGTTTCGCACAGGCCAAGGCGCTGAGGTCGATCGCGCCGCAGGACCTGCTGCTCACCTTCGAGGCCCACGCCGGTCACGGCGCCGCCGAAATGGCCGCCCTGGCGGAAATCGCTCGCATCCTCGATGCCCGCATCACGCTCGAGTGCGTCATCGCCGCAGCCGATCTCGATGCGGAGCTCGGCCTGGTCGCCGATCACGTCGCCCGTGCCGGGCTGAAGCTCGACGCGCTGTCGGTCTTCCCCGCCCCCGACCTGCAATCGACGCCGCCCGGCAGCGAATGGCCTGCCTGCCCGCCGCTGGAGCAGGTCTATGCCGCTGCCCGCCGCGCCTTTCCCGGCGCTGCGCTCGGCGGCGGCATGTTCGGCTATTTCACCGAGCTCAACCGCAAGCGCCCACCGCTCGCGCCGCTCGACTATGTGACGCACGCGACCTGCCCGATCGTCCACGCCGCCGACGACCTCAGCGTCATGCAGACGCTGGAGGCGATCCCGCACATCGTCCGCTCCGCCCGCGCGATCATCGGCGCCAAGCCCTATCGCCTCGGCCCTGTCACGATCGGGATGCGCCAGAATCCCTATGGCTCGCGCACGATGGACAATCCCGACCGCCGCCGCATCCCCATGGCGCAGGTCGATCCGCGCCAGGACGGCCGCTTCGCCGCGGCGTGGACGCTCGGCTATGTCGCCGCGAGCGAGGAGGCGAGCCTCGACGCGTTGACGCCCGGCGCGCTGACCGGCCCCTTCGGGCTGCTCGGGGACAATGGCCCGCGTCCGGTGTTTGCGACGGTAAGGAGCCTCGCCGCACTCGCCGGAGCGCCGCGCCGGTCGTGCCGCTCGTCCGCGCCCGAGCGGGTTCTGGGAATCGCAACGGATCGCACGATCCTGCTCGCCAATATCACCGCCGACTCATGCGAGGTCCGCATCGAGGGCACCGCGCACCGGCTCACCCTCGACGCCTATGAGACAATGGTCCTCCCGACGAGCTGATTCCTCTGCCCCCCGGCCTTAACCGGACGCCCCGGCATCCCGCGTATGCGCATAGAGGTGGTTCGATCGCGTGAGGTGCCGCACCATCGCCTGCTCGGCCCCTTCCGGATCATGCGCCGCGATCCGGTCGATGATCTCGCCATGCTCGGCCAGCGTTCGCTCGCTCTGGCCCTGCCAGATCAGCATATGGGCGTGATACTGCTGCAGCCAGCTCAGCATCCCTTCGCTGACCGCGCTGTAGATCGGGTTGGCGGTGATCCGCGCGATCCGCGTGTGGAAGCCCATGTCGGCGCGCACGAATGCCGCGGCGTCGCCGGTCACCGCGCGCTGCCGCTCGACGATCCCGCGCAGCTCCGCGACGTCGTCGGCGCTCGCCTGCTCGGCGGCCTTGCGCACCATGCCGCGCTCGAAGAAGCTGCGCGCCTCCTTGAGATGCTCCAGCGACTGCGGCGAGGTCGACAGCAGCAGCTGCGCCACCGTATCGATCTGCCGGATCGCCGCCTGCGCCGTGATCTCGCGCACGCGCGCGCGCTCGCCATGACTGATCGTCACCAGGCCCAGATTGGCGAGCGCCTGCATCGCCTCGCGGATCGCAGGCCGGCCGACACCGAAGCGCGTCATCAGCTCGCGTTCCGACGGCAGGCTTTCGCCGGGGCCGCGTTCGCCGCTGACGATCATCGCCTTCAGCCTGTCGAAGACTTCGTCCGCCAGCTTGCGCCTGACGATGGTTTCACTGTCCGACGGGGTCACGGATGCGATCTTCTTCCCAAAGTAGCTGGCGATCAAGTCGCTTGCGGACAACCTAGGCCGGCACCTGCTCGCTCGTTTCGCCGGCCGGCAGCCTCACTGGTATGATGAGCTAAAGAGCTCCCGCTTCGCAACAGTTCGTTTGTTTAATAATATTATATTATTATAATAAGATAAGATTCTCGTTGCTCATTATACCAGCATACCATATAACCGCCTGACCGCTAACAGAGCGACCGGCGCCGCCGGATCGATCGGCAGCGGCAGGGAGATCAGGCCGCAAGCACCGCATTCCAGTCGGGCACGGCCAAGGAGAGGGGAGTCTCAAGATGACGACATTCGGCTGCGTCCGCACATCTTTGCGCACGCTGCTTGCGAGCGGGGCCGCCGGATCGGCGCTCTGCCTCGCCGGCATCGCCCATGCCCAAACCGCGCCGTCGGAGCCGGCCCAAGCCGAACCGGGCGGCGATCAGGTGCCTGCGAGCGACATCATCGTCACCGGCTCGCGCATCGCCAGTCCCTCGCTCACGTCGCCCTCGCCGCTGCAGGCAGTGACCGCCGAGCTGATCGAAAACACCGGCGCGACCAACGTCCAGGACGTGCTCCAGCAAATCCCGGCGGTCGGCGTCCCGACCCAGAGCCGCGTCACCGGCGGCAACGACACCAATCCGGGCCTGGCGACGGTCAACTTGCGCAATCTGGGATCGGACCGCACCCTGGTGCTGATCGACGGCCGCCGCACGGTCGCCGGCATTCCCGGCACCGCACAGGTCGACCTGTCGATGATCCCCGCGCCATTCGTCGAGCGCGTCGACGTGCTGACCGGCGGCGCCTCGGCCGTCTACGGGTCCGACGCGATCGCGGGCGTCGTCAACTTCATCTACAAGAAGAAGTTCGAGGGGCTGCGCCTTAATGTCCAGTCCGGCATCTCCGAGCACGGCGACGACTGGCGGTTCTCGGCCAACGCGACATTCGGACAGAACTTCGCCGGCGACCGCGGCAACCTGATGGTCTATGCCGGCTGGAACCAGGAGGGCGCGGTCGACAACGCCGATCGCGAGCGCACCGCCACCTCCTTCGCCAGCCTCGGCAATTCGCAGCGCGTGGGCGGCAACAACGACGCCAACCTGACCGCCGCGCAGAACCTGTTCACGCGGCTCTATGCCCCGTCGAACGTCGGGCCGGGCGGCATCTTCAACTTCGGCGGCGCCGGCAACCGCATCATCCAGCCCGACGGCAGCTTCCGCGGCTACAATGTCGCGCTCGACGGGTTCAACGCCGCGCCATACGGCCAGATCGCATCGCCGTCGAAGCAGATCACGCTTGCCTCGCGGCTCAACTACGACGTGACCGACCACGTCAACGTCTTCTTCGAATCGACCTATGTGAACTATCGCACCAACGGGCGCCGCGAGGCCTCGCCGATGCGCACCGACAGCGCCTTGGGCGCGTTCACCGGGACAGGCGGCTATTACCCGATCCAGTTCAGCGTGCTCGATCCCAACACCGGCCAGGCGGTGATCCTCAACAACCCGCTGGTCCCGGCCGCGGTGTTCGCCGCGGCCGACAATCGCAACAACAACGATGCGATCAACTCCAAGGACATGAGCTTCCTGATCCGCACCACCATGTTCCCGCCGGGAACGCGCAGCACCCCGACCGAGCGCGACAATTTCCGCGTTGCCGGCGGCGCGAAGGTCGACCTCGGCGGCAGCTGGAACCTCGACGCCTATTATCAGTACGGCTTCACCAAGCAGAATCAGAAGATGACCGGCCTCGCCGACCTCTACCGCCTGGCGGAGGCGCTGCAGGTCATCCCCGACGCCTTCGACTACGACCGCGACGGCAACACGACCGAGGCGATCTGCGTCAACGCCAACGCCCGGGCGCAGGGCTGCGTGCCGATCGACGTCTACGGCCTCAACCCCGACGGGACGAGCAAGATCTCGCAGGCCGCGGTCGATTATCTGCGCACCGAGATGAGCCGCGAGTCCAAGCAGGAGATGCAGGTCGCGGCGGTCAACCTCACCGGGTCGCTGTTCAAGCTGCCGGCCGGTCCGGTGCAGGTGTCGGTGGGCGCGGAGTATCGCCGGGAATCGAGCCGCGAGGACTTCGACCCGCTGACCAACGCGGCGCGCAACGGCTACGTCCAGCTGCTCGACACCAGCGGCAGCTTCAACGTCAAGGAACTCTATGGCGAGATCGTCGTCCCCATCCTCTCGGACACGCCGTTCTTCGACAGTCTGACGCTGCGCGGGGCGGGCCGCATGTCGGATTATTCGACGGTCGGCACCTTCTACGCCTGGAACGTCGGCGCCGAATGGGCACCGATCCCGGACATCCGCTTCCGTGGCGTCTATGCGCTCGCGGTGCGCGCGCCGAACATCGGCGAGCTGTTCGCGGCGTCGGCGGCGGGCATCATCACCATCACCGATCCCTGCCAGGGCGTGACGCTGACCCAGACCGGCTCGACCGCGGAGAACTGCCGCGCCGATCCGGGCGTGCTCGCCAACATCCAGCAGAACGGGGCGTTCACGCTGACCTTCTCCGACACGCAGGGCGTCGGCGGCGTCACCGCGAGCAACCCCGACATCCGCGAGGAGACGGGCAAGACGCTGACGCTCGGCGTGGTCGTCAATCCGCGCTCGATCGACGCGCTGCGCAACCTGACGCTCACCGCCGACTATTTCGACATCAAGCTGGAAGGCGCGATCAACCGCCTGGCCGCGGCGACCGTGCTCAACAAATGCTACCGCGACGGCCTGGCCGACTTCTGCCAGTTCATCACCCGACGATCGCAGGCGTCGGGCGCGTTCAGCGTCGGCTCGGTCGAGCAGATCGTCCGCGGCCTGATCAACAGCGGCGGCTCGTTCACGCGGGGCCTGGATTTCACCCTGAGCTACGGCCACGAGGTCCTGGGCGGCAGGGCGAGCCTCACGGCAAGCTGGACCCATCTGCTCAAGAACGGCTTCAACGCGCTGACCGGCGACCCCTACGACAACACGATGGGCGAGATCGGCACGCCGCGCGACACCGCCAACGTCAGCCTGTCGTGGGACAGCGACGATTTCGGCTTCACCGTCAGCAACGATTACATCGGACCGCAGGCCTTCGATTACGAGAACTACCAGACGACGTTCCGGCTGGCGGACGGTTCGCTGCCCGACAGCAAGTATTTCACCATCGATTCGAAGATCTACACCGACGCGCAGCTGCGCTTCAAAGGGATCGACCGGTTCGAATTCTACGTCGGCGTGAACAATCTCTTCGATGTCCAGCCGCCGCCAATCTACGTCGGTCCGCCGGTGTCGAACGCCAACGCGATCTGGGACCCGATCGGGCGCCGCTATTATGCCGGCGCGCGGCTGAACTTCTGACGCAATCCGCCAATCGAGAGTGGGCTGTCCGGATCGCTCGCTTCGATCGGACGAAGAAGGCGCAGGGTTGATAGGGAGAAGTCCGATGGAACGCCGCACCTTCCTGGCGGGTGCCGCAGCCGGCACCTTCGCCGTAGCGCTGAACTGGCCGGCGCCGTCGCCGGCCGAGGGCGGCGATCCGCTGCGCGACGCCTTCCGCGCGCCGCCGCCCGATGCCAGGCCGCACACCTGGTGGCACTGGATGAACGGCAACGCCACCGCCGACGGCATCACCCGCGACTTGGAGGCGCTGGCG
This sequence comes from Sphingomonas astragali, assembly GCF_051400615.1. Lineage (NCBI taxonomy): Bacteria > Pseudomonadati > Pseudomonadota > Alphaproteobacteria > Sphingomonadales > Sphingomonadaceae > Sphingomonas > Sphingomonas astragali. Next base: position 1,734,392 of record NZ_JBLFFH010000001.1, on the reverse strand, counting down.
CGGGTCGGCGTCGGCGGGGTGCAGATGTTCGACGTCGGCTGCGGCATCCCCGCCGGCCCCGCGCGCACCTTGAGCCCCGAATGGGTGAAGCTGGTCCGCCACGCCGCCGACGAATGCGGCCGCCTCGGCCTGTCGTTCACCCTCCACAACTGTCCCGGCTGGTCGTCGAGCGGCGGCCCCTGGATCACGCCCGAGCTGTCGATGCAGCAGCTCGTCTGGAGCGAGGCGGCCGTCGAGAGCGGCGCAGTAGACCGCATTCTCCCCAAACCCTTCACCCGCCTCGGCCATTATCGTGACGCGATGGTGGTCGCTTTCCCCGCCCTCCCCGGTGATCGGACGGAGGGGCAAGGCCAGATCGTCCGCGCCACGCTCGACGGCGAGGCTGCCGATATCCGCGTCCTCACCGACAGCGACACCGCCACCACCTTCGACGTGAAGCCGGGCGATACGCCCGTGCAGCTCGTGCTCGAATTCGCCGCGCCCTACCGCGCCCGCGCGTTGGTCATCCGCGCCACCTCCGACGGCAGCGCCAATTTCGCGCAACAGGCGATGATCCGGATCGAGGCGTCCGACGACGGCCGCGGCTATCGCGCGATCGGTGAGGCGCAGGTGCCCAACTGGCGCCTGCACACCATCCCCCCGATCGTCGCGAGCTTCGAAGCCGCCACCGCCCGCTTCTTCCGCATCGCCTTCCCCACGCCGATGAAGGTTGCCGAGCTGTCGCTCTCCGCCGACCCGCGCATCGCCGACGTCGGAACCAAGGCCGGCTGGGGTCGCGACGCCAACCAGGGCGAAGCACCCGGCCCCGGCTCCGCCCCCGCGATCGATCCCAGGTCGGTGATCGACATCAGCCGCCACATGGACCCGGACGGCCGCCTCCGCTGGCAGGCACCCGCCGGCACCTGGACCATCCTCCGCTTCGGCCACACCGCCACCGGCGCGCGCAACGTCTCCGCCTCGGCGGACGGCGGCGGGCTCGAATGCGACAAGTTCAGCGCCGCCGCGCTCGACTTCCACTTCGACAGATATTTCGCCGAGGTCCTCCCCACCCTCGAACGCCTGGGCAAGCGCGACCTCGCCGGGGCGATCATCGACAGCTACGAAACCGGAATGCAGAACTGGACCGCGGATTTCCCCGCGGAGTTCCAGGCCCGCCGCGGCTATGCCATCAATCCCTGGATGCCCGCCCTCACCGGCCGCATCGTCGGCGACGCGGAGAGCTCCGAACGTTTCCTCTGGGACCTGCGCCGCGTCCACGCCACATTGATGGAGGACCGCTACTACGGCCGCTTCCACGAGCTGTGTCGACGCCACGGCCTGATCTCCTACACCGAACCCTATGGCAACGGCCCGTTCGACGATCAGCAGGCCGGCGCCAAGGTCGACGCGCTGATGGGCGAGTTCTGGGTGCGCGGCGGCGCCGCCGCCTATTCGGTCAAGGTCGCCGCCACCACCGCCCATGTCCACGGCAAGACCTTCGTCGGCGCCGAGAGCTTCACCGGCCGCCCCGCCCAGTCGCGCTGGCTTGAGCATCCCTATGCGATGAAGGCACTGGGCGACGAGATGTATACGCTCGGCCTCAACCACTTCGTCTTTCACCGCTACGCCCAGCAGCCGCACCCGACCGCGAAGCCCGGCATGACGATGGGCCCCTGGGGCTTCCACTTCGACCGCACCAACACCTGGTTCGAGGACGCCGGCCCTTGGCTCGCCTACGCCGCCCGCTGCCAGCACATGCTGCGCCAGGGTCATTTCGCCGCCGACATCCTTTATTTCGCCGGCGAGAACTCCCCGGTCCAGGTGCCGACCCACGTCGAGGAGCCGGTCGCCGCCACCCTCTCGGGCGCGCGGCCCGGGCTGCCGCAGCCGGTCCCCGCCGGCCACGATTATGACGTCGCCGACGCCGAGGTGCTGCTGAAGCGCGTCCGCATCGAGGACGGGCACATCGTCCTCCCCGAAGGCACGAGCTACCGCGTGCTGGTGATGCCCGAGGACCGCCGCATCACCCGCGAGCTGCTGGCGAAGCTCGCCGGGCTCGTCCGCGCCGGCATGTGGCTGGTCGGCCCGCGCGTCGAGCATTCGCATGGCCTCGCCGGCTATCCAGAGAGCGACGCCGAGGTCCGCCGCCTCGCCGCCGAGCTGTGGGGCGACCTCGACGGCCGCACCCGCACCTCGCGCACCGTCGGCAAGGGCCGCGTGTTCTGGGGCGTGCCGCTCCGCGAGGTGCTCGACGCCGCCGCCTGCCCGCCCGACGTCGAGATTTCCGCGCGCACGCCCGACCCCTTCGTCAACTGGATTCACCGCCATGTGGACGGCGCCGAAGTCTATTTCGTGGCGAACGGCCGCCGCCGGGCGGAGGACCTCGTCTGCACCTTCCGCGTCGCCGGCCGCCGTCCCGAGCGCTGGGACCCGATGACCGGCGAGACCAGCCCGCTGCCGGTCCACGAACAGGCGGACGGCCGCACCCGCGTCGCGTTGCGGCTCGAGGAGGCGGGATCGTGCTTCATCATCTTCCGCGAGCCGGCCGAAGCCGGCGCGCCGGCACTGACCGGCCCGACAGGCACTGTCCTGCAGGCCCGCCCCTATCCGGCACCGGCGGCGCGCGAGGCGGTCGACAGCTTCGTCGTCACCGCCTGGATCAAGCCCGAGACCGATCTCTGGCCGATCGATCCCGCGATCGCCTCGACCAGCGACGCGCCCGAGATCGCCGCCGCACGCAACGCCGCGCTCGCCCGAACCGGCGGCGGAATGGATCGGCTGGGCGTCAGCGGCGCGAGCTTCCTGATCGATCCGCCCGCGGGGGATGCGACCTATGGCGCAGGCCACGCCACGCTGGCGGTCTCGGCTGGCCGCAACGGCGTGATCCTCTACGAGAACCGCGGTTCCACCTATCCGCCGATCCTCGCTGTTTCGGCACCGATCGCCGGCTGGACCCATCTCGCCGTCAGCTACGACGATGGTCGCCCGGCCATTTTCCTCGACGGCAAGCTCGTCGCAACCGGCTCCCGCTCGGCGGCGCGCGTCCATGCGGCGCTCGGCCGCCATGTGACCCGCCCGCGCTATTTCGAAGGCGACGTCGCCGCGCTCGAGCTCTACCCGCGGCCGCTGGCAGACATCGCTCAGCTCGCCGCCGCCGGCCCGCCGGCCCCGGATGGCCCGCCCGCGGTCGAGGTCGCTGGCGACGGCCTGCTCGTCTGGCGGAACGGCCGCTACGCGCTCGGCGAGCGCACCCTCGATACGAGCGGTCTCATACCGGCGGCGACGCTCGCCGGCCCCTGGCAGGTGCGCTTCCCGTCCGATCTCGGCGCGCCGCCGTCGGTCACGCTCGATCGGCTGTCGTCGCTGCACCGCCACGCCAACTTCGGCGTCCGGCACTTCTCCGGCACCGCCGCCTGGCGCACCCGCTTCGACGTGCCCACGCGCGCGCTCGGCCGCGACCGCCGCCTGTTCCTCGACCTCGGCCGGGTCGAGGTGATCGCCGCCGTCCGCGTCAACGGCCGCGATCTCGGCAAGCTGTGGAAGCCGCCGTTCCGCATCGACGTCACCGACGCGGCGCGCGCGGGGGCGAACGAACTGGAGATCGCCGTCACCAATCTCTGGCCCAACCGCCTGATCGGCGACGAGCATTTCCCGGCGGAGTACGACTACACCGTCACCAACGCCGGCTCGACCGGCGGCATCGTAGCGCTGCCCGACTGGTACCGCGAAGGCCGCCCCAAGCCGCCCGGCCAGCGCGTCGCGTTCGCGACCTGGAAACACTATGCCGCCGCCGCACCGCTGCTCGAATCCGGCCTGCTGGGGCCAGTGCGGCTGCTCCAGGCAGAGCGCCATCCGCTCGATTGATGGTTGATGCGAGGACCGAACGCACCCGCCATCGTCCTGCGGCCTTCGGGGTGACGGCAGGTACGGGAACGCGACCGCATGGCCGTGGGTTCTAGCCGCTGAACCAATTCAGCGGAGGAACCCCGATGGCGACCACTAGTGCTTCCCGCAGCCGCAGCACCTCGAGCCAGAAGAACGGCGGCAGCTCGTCCAATCTCGGCACGCTCGCCGGCGTCGGCGCCGCCGGCATGGCGCTCGGTATGCTGGCGATGCTCGCCCGCAAGGCGGTGGTGCAGGCGCCGACCCTGCTCGCCGGCGAATGGGATCAGGCGCTCGCGGCCGAGCACAAGGCGGTGCTCAAGCTGTTCGACGCGATCGAGGCGACCGAGAGCCGCAACACCAGCAAGCGCTCGATCCTGCTCGCGCAGCTCAAGCATTCGCTCGCCAAGCACGCGCTGGAGGAGGAGAATGTGATCTACCCCGCGCTGCGCGAGGCCGGCGAGACCGACGCGGCGGACGAGCTCAACAAGGAGCACGGCTACATCAAGCAGTATCTCTACGAGCTTGAGAACATGCCGAACGACAGCCCGGATTACCTGACGACGGTGCGCAGGTTCCGAGCCGAGATCGAGGAGCATATCGCCGAAGAGGAGAACCAGCTGTTCCCGTCGCTCAAGGCCAAGCTCAGCGAGGAGAAGAACAAGCTGCTGACCGCGGCGATGAACAAGGAAGGGTTCAAGCTGGCCTGAGGCGGCCGAACGTCCCGGCCCTATCGCCCCAGCAGCTTCCCACGCTCGCGCACCGGCACCAGCCCTTCGAGCACGCCCCAGAAGCCGCCGACCGCTTCCTGCCCGGCGCGCGAATAGGCTTCGGCCATGCGCACGCTCAATGCCTGGAACAGCCGCGCCTCGATCGCGGCGCCCTCCACGGTGAGCCGCAGCAGACGCTGGCGGCGATCGCGATCGCCGGGACGGCTCTCGACCAGACCGCGCCTCGAGAGATCGGCGAGCACGCGGGCGAGCGACTGCTTGGTGATCGCGAGCACCCCCAAAAGCTCGCCGACGCTGAGGTTCGGCCTTCGCGCGATGAAGTAGAGCGCCCGCTGATGCGCGCGGCCGAGGTCGTGCTCCTCCAGCGCGAGGTCGATCGCGCGCGTTAGCTGACCATAGCCGAAGAACAGCAGTTCGATCCCGCGGCGGATCTCAGGCTCGGTCAGGAACAGGGGCGAAGCGGTGGCCATGTTGACCCCATCTGGCACCTCTCCTACTCGGCTGGCAACCGATGGAGCCGAGATGACCGCGCAACCCCTGTTCACCTTCGAACCCACCGCCACACCGACCTCTGCCAACGAGCGCATCTCGCGCCTCGCCGATCCGGGCTTCGGCCGCGTCTTCACCGATCACATGGCGGTAGCGCGCTGGTCGGCGGACAAGGGCTGGCACGATGCGAAAATCGTCGCGCGCGCGCCGCTGAGCTTCGATCCAGCGACCGCGGTGCTCCATTATGCGCAGGAGATTTTCGAGGGACTCAAGGCCTATCGCACGGCCGATGGCGGCATCACGCTGTTCCGCCCGCAGGCGAACGCCGCGCGCTTCCGCAACTCGGCGCGCCGGATGGCGATGGCGGAGCTGCCCGAGGAGCTGTTCGTCGCCTCGTGCCGCGAGCTGGTGGCAGTCGAGCGCGACTGGATTCCCGAGGGCGAGGAGGGCGCGCTGTACCTGCGCCCCTTCATGATCGCGAGCGAGGTGTTCCTGGGGGTGAAGCCCTCGGCCGAATATCTCTACTGCGTGCTCGCCTCCTCCGTCGGCGCCTATTGGAGGGGTGGGGTCAAGGCGGTATCGCTGTGGGTGAGCCATGACTATACCCGCGCCGCGCCCGGCGGCACCGGCGACGCGAAGTGCGGCGGCAATTACGCCAGCAGCCTCGCCGCCCAGGCCGAGGCGATCCGCCACGGCTGCGACCAGGTGGTGTTCCTCGACGCTGCCGAGCGCCGTTACGTCGAGGAACTGGGCGGCATGAACATCTTCTTCGTCTTCGCTGACGGCAGCCTGGCAACGCCGCCGCTGACCGGCACGATCCTGCCCGGCATCACCCGCGATTCGATCATCCGGCTCGCCCGGGACGAAGGGCTGACGGTGCGCGAGGAGCTCTACTCGATCGACCAGTGGCGCGACGACGCGGCATCGGGCAAGCTGACTGAAGCCTTCGCCTGCGGCACCGCCGCGGTGGTGACGCCGATCGGCAAGTTCTCCGGCCCCGGCTACGAGGTGACGATCGGCAGCGGCGGCACGGGCCAGACCACGGCGCGGATTCTCCGCCGCCTGTCCGACATCCAGCGCGGCAGCGCGCCCGACCCCCATGACTGGATCGACCGGCTGGCTTGAGGCTTTCTTTCGGAAGCGCGACCTTCTAAGGGCCTGCGCTTCCTGCTGGGGCGTCGCCAAGTGGTAAGGCAACGGTTTTTGGTACCGTCATTCGCAGGTTCGAATCCTGCCGCCCCAGCCAACCGAGTCCTTTAGATTCGGTTCCAATGCAGTGACTTAGGTAAAATTCGGATGGTCGACAACTCGACCCGGCTAGCCCCAGCCCGACCGGGCCTGACGGCTATTTTGCCAGGATTTTTGTCATGATTCGGTCCGAACGGCACCGGCACCACCTGGTTCCGGTTCTCCAGGCTATCAAGAACCCCGCGATCTCATAAGGAGCCGGACGGGAGGGCTTCCTTCCATGTTGCGTGCGCGGCCCCGAACTGCTTCGGGGCCGCGTATCGTCCAACAACGCTCTCATCTCGGGGTTCACGGTCTCTTGAGAATGGCGTCTATCCCGCCGCCGATGACCGCGAAACTCGTCCTCCTGATCCTCGGTAGCGTCTGCCTGTCCGCTCTCGCGCAGGTCGCGTTGAAGCTCGGTACGGGTGCCGTATCGGCTGCCCATCCGTCGGGCGTCGGCCATGAGATGAGCCAGCTGCTCCAGTCGCCGCTCGTGCTCAGCGGACTCGCGCTCTACGGCATCGGCGCATCCCAGTGGAACGGCTCCAGCGAACCAGCCGATCGCCGCGCCACGCCGCAGCCGTCGTCACGGGCGGTAGCGAGGTCAATACTCCCCTGGCAGCATCCTTCGGTGAATCGAGCCGTCCATGGCGCGAGACCATAGATCGCGCGAAGCTGTGCGACTTGTCCTGCGCTGCTTAAAGACTTTCTCGTCTGCGAACGGTGTGGGGTACCTAGCGCCGCCTAGGCGGCGGCGAGACTCCCCGCCGAAACGGCGCACGCTGTGCGCGAAGCCGCCGTCCGAATCTGGCCGATGCCGTTGAAAAAAGTCGGCGTTGAAGTGGTGGCGATGATCTGATTCAGCATTGTGATGCTGACAGGTGACGCGCAGTGATGGGTGAGCGGCGCGCGGCGCCAGTCCGCTTAAGGAAAGTTGTCGTGAAAGTTGCGGCGTCCAATAACTATCACTGCCCCGTCGGCTGACCCATCATTGTACAAACTGAAAGCAGGGCTCCGGAGCAGCGGAGGCTCCGGAGCCCTTTCCATACGGCCCTTCGGAGGGGGATTACATCCGGATGCGCAGGCCGACGGAAACGATGCGGCCGATCGGGTTCGACACGAAGCCGTTATAGCCCCAGGCGCCGCCTAGGATGCCCGCGGTGTTGCCGTTGTAGAAAGGCGGATCCTTGTCGAGGATGTTCTGGGCGTCGACATAGATCTGCCACCCCCGGGTGAAGTTGTCGCCCTGGAACTCATATTGCAGGTGAAGGTCGAAAGTATCGTTGGCCTTCACCTTGTCGCCGCCGCCGACCGGGTTGCCGACCGAATCGACTATGATCGGTGTCACCGTCGTACTGATCCAGTTCCGATAGGAGCCGGTATGGTTCCAGAACAGATCGATCGACATCCCGTCCTTCGCCCAGCCGAACTGCGCCCGGTTCTTGAACCGGACCGACGGGAAAGTAGTGTTGTAGCCCGACGTGTTAAGGATGCTGAAGTCCGTGCCGCCGCCGAAATTCTGCTGGAACTTGGTGAAATAGGTGAAGCCGGTGCCGATGACGAAGGTACCGAGCTCTCCAATCTCCGAGTTGTAATTGAACTGGCCGTCGATGCCTTCGACGGTCAGATTGAGCGCGTTGCGGCTGCTCTGGTCGATCAGGAAATAGACCTGCGGCGGGATCGCGCCGGATACCGACGCACCGTTGGCGATGTTGGCGAACTCGTCGATCTGCGCCTGCGAGCAGGTCTGCGGGCAGATGGTCAGCAGGTTGCGCAGGCCTGCCGAGTTCACGATCGCGCTCGGGCTCGGTGACGAGACGCCGCCGATGAACTTGTTGTGGAAATAGGTGAAGGCGGCGGTGAAACCGCGCAGGAAGCGCGGCGCGAGATCGACACCGGCGGACCAGCTGCGGCCCTTTTGCGGCGTCATGTTGGAAAAGCCGCCGCCAAGCTGTCGCCGCATTCCCTGAATCGCCGGAGTGCCGATCGTGCAGGTGGTGGCGTTGCACTCGACCCCGGGGATGTTCACCACCTCGGGATAGTTGGCGATCGGCACGGCGATCTGCGTGCCGTTCACGCCGACGCTGCCCGATGCATAGAGATAACCCTGCGCCGGATCGCCGATGACCGCCGTCGGCGGCGCCACGAATGCGCGGGAATAGTTGCCGCGCAGCTTGACGCCCTCCACCGGCTCCCAGTTCGCCGCGAATTTGGGATTGGTGGTCGAGCCGACGTCGCTGTAGCTGTCGTAACGGCCGGAGATGCTGAGATCGAGGCTGTGCACGAGCGGCACCTCCATGTCCGGAGAGACGACCGGGACATAGAGCTCTGCATAGAGCGACTTCACGTCGCGCTTGTAGTTGTAGACACGGAAGTTGGACCCGGTCGTCGTCGGCCCGGTGTTGTTGGAGCCGGAGATCTTCTGGGTCTGCTCGTACCACAGATATTCGCCGCCCATCGCGATCTTGACCTTGCCCGCGGGCAGGCTGAACAGCGATCCGTTCAGGTCCAGCTTCATCTGGTTGAACGTGTTGTAGTTCGTGTTCTCGCTGTTGTTCCCGTAGAGGGAGCGGACGACGGACTCGGGAGTCCGGTTGGTGCCGTCGAACGGCCGCCACACGTCGAGAGAGTTCGCGGTCGTCAGCGGCAGGTTGAGAGCGATGACATTCTGTCCCGGAATGTCCGTCGCGGTGGTGCTTCCGCTGAGCTGCGCGGTGCCGTTCAACGCCAGCAGGGCGCAAGCCGAGCAGAAGCCGTTGATGGTGTTGAGCGCCGAGCGATTCCAGCCGAACGCGTCGCTGAACGTCACCGTCCAGTCTTCGTTGACGCGATATTCGGCGACGGCCGTCGAATAGATCGAGTCCGATTGCGATTCGACTTCGCCATAATCGGCATCGGGCAGCAGGGCGAGCCAGCTGACCGTCTGCTGCGTGGCACCGGGAGCGCCGGCAGGCGCCTGGTAGAAAGGATTGATCTGGCCGCCCCTGCCCGACCCGGGGCCGAACACGGTCGCGTTGGTAATGCCGCCCGGCCCGTTCGCGTTATGCGTTTCCTGGCGACTATAGTTCAGCATCGCGGTGACGGTGAATTTGTCCGAGAAATCGTTCGTCACCTTGATCATGCCGTTCGCACGGAATTGCGACGGCAGCAGGTTGGCGTAGATCGAATTGTTGCACGGTGCATTATCTTGTATGTTGGCGACGGTCGAGGTCGCGTCCGGCGACAGGAACACGCCGCTGACACCCGGCGCCACTATGGTCGCGGGGCTGCATTGATAGCTGTTCGTGTTGGTGCCGCCGATCGGGCGATAATCACCCATGCTCGAGAAGCGGCGGTCCTTGTTCTTCAACGCCGACTGATCGGAATAGGCCCCCGCGACATAGACGCCGCCTGTCTCCCACTTCTTGCCCCAGATGAAGTTGAAGTTGGCATTATGATAGCTGTCGGCGAAGCCTGCCTGGGCATTCGCCTCGAAACCGTCGAAAGTACGGCGGGTGATGAAGTTGACCACGCCCGCGACCGCGTCCGAACCGTAAACCGACGAGGCGCCGTCGGCGAGAACCTCCACCCGCTGGATCGCGCTCACGGGAATGATGTTGGGGTCGGTCTGGGCGAATTGCGTGCCGCCGCCGGGAAGACGCAGGCCGTCGAGGATCACCAGCGTGGTGTTGGACGACGACCCCGCGAGGCTGTGGATCTGCGGCGAATAATAGGAATAGGCGTTCTCGCCCTGCGCCACCGAACCGGCAGTGGAAATGGATGGCACCGTGTTGACGAGCTGCGACGCGTTTACTGGCGCGGTCTTCTCGATCGTCTCCTGCCCGACCGAAATCAGGTTGGAGCCGACCGGCGCTACGCCGCGAATGGCGGAACCGGTGACGATGATGTCCGTCTCGGTAGTGGGCTCGGGCTGTGTGCTTTGGGGTGGCTGGACCGTTGCGGCGTTATCCTGAGCGAGCGCGGGCTGACCGGCCACCAGCACCGCCGCGATCGCGATAAGCGAACTGCTCAATTTTGCGGGCAGAATATCTCCCAACATTTTCCCTCTCCCTCTTTTCTGATATTTTCATATACTATAGGATTTAGGTCGACTTATGAGTTCCTCCGCGAGCTTCCTTCTCTTTTCTGGAGGTTGGCGTTGCGCTCAGCCGAGCGCGTTCAGTGCGGCTGGAAGCTATGCAGGCCGCGCGGATAGGGGTTGATCGCGACGCGCGTGGCCATCTGTCCGGGCTGTCCGCCAAAGCTGGCGCGATGCCACCGGCCCTGCGCCGCGGTCACCACGTCGCCGGGGGATGCGGTGAAGAAGGGCACGCCCTCGATCTGGTAATCGACGTTGCCTTCCATGACGAACCAGAACTCGTCATAGCCGAAATGAAAGTGGCCAAGGTCGCTTGCGGGTGGGGTCTTCACGCCCGGCCCGCGGATATTGTTTACGAACAGATGATCGCCAGCGATGAACGCGCCGGCCCGCTGCCCGCCGTTCACCACGTCCTTGTAATAATCGAGATAGGGCCGATCGGACGGACCATAGCGACCGTCCCCGCCCATCAGGGCAGCCTTCACATAGGTGAAGCCCGGCACATCCCTGGGCTTCTCCGGCGTCGTCGCGGTCGGATAGAGCGGCACGTCGCCGGCGCCATGCACCTCCAGCCACAGCGCCGGCTCATCGCCTACGCTTTCCAGGGTGAAAGGCAGGCGGAAGGGAATGTTGACCTCCCCTCCCTTGATGGCGACGAACGGTTCCTGTCCCTTGATGCTGACCCGCAGTTGCCCGCTCCAGACGATGAGGGCCGTCGCGTTGTCGGCGTACATCAGCGGCTCGGTCCGCTGCCCGGCCGCCATCTGGTGCCAGTCCGCCTCCAGGTCGCGGTTGCGAACGATCGGATGGGTCCAGCTTTTCTCACCCCCGTGCGCCGTGAGAATGTCGGAAAGCTTCCACCAGGGGCGGTTCGGCGTGTCATAGGCGCGCGGGGGCGTCCGCTTGGCCGACCAGGCGCTTTCCATCGGCGGACGGCTCGGAGCGCCGAAAGGAACTGGCGTCTGCGCGGCCGCCCCCAGTATGAACAAGGCAGGCGGACACAGATAGAAAACGGCCTTGGCGAATGCCATCGATCCTCCCCTCTCGCAGACTTTGCGTCTCGCAATTTATCATATAGGATATGATGCTGAGCCATTAGTCAAATAAAATTATCATCGTGAAAGAAGGGGAAGGGCGTGAAAGGCATCTGGCAACTGGCCGCGATCGGCGGGATCGCGTTGCTCCCCCAATGTGTCGCCCAGGCCCAGGAGGACGGCTGCGCGGGCATGGACGACCCGTCGGCGCGCCTCGCCTGCTATGATCAGCGGTCGGGCCGGGCAGCACGAGGAAGCCAGCCGGTTTCCGTTCCGGCCCCGCCTGCTCCGGCACCATCGTCGCAATCACCAGGCCAAGCCCTGGCCGAGAACTACGAGAATCGCCGGGACGCTCTCAAGAACCGGACGGATTTCAACAGCCGGCTGAAAGCGGTGATCGCCCTGCGCCACGGCTATTACCGGCTGGAGCTGGAGGACGGCACGGCGTACGACACCACGACCGTCGCGCCGCCGCCGCCTGTCGGCGAGACCATCCACGTCCGCCGCTCCGCATTCGGCACGACCTTCTTCGACATCGACGGGCGCAAGCCCTTCACCGTCAGACTGTCGCGCCGCCAATAGGCGCCGCCTCGCCGGCCTCTCGAGCCGGCTGCTCGAGCAGTCGGTTCGGATCGACTATCGCCCAGGCGAGCACACCCGTCAGAACCACGGCGGCGCCCGCGTAGAAGGCGGCAATCCAGCCGAACTGCGCGGCGATCATCGGCGTCAGCGTGGAGGTCAACGCGCCGCCGATCTGGCATCCCATGTTCATGAAGCCGGAAACGACGCCGCTGTGCTGGCCCGCAATGTCCGCCGTCACCGACCAGAAGGAGCTTTGCGAGAGATAGATCGCGCCCGCGCCGCCGGCCAGGATCAGCACCGCGAGCGGCGCATTGTCGACCATCGATCCGCAGGCCAGGAACAGGCCTGTCAGGATGAACGATACGATGCCCAGGCCGGAGCGGCCCCAGTAAAGGCCGTAGCGCGCCGAGACCCTGTCGTTGATCACCCCGCCGAGCAGACAGCCGAACGTCATGCACAGGAAGGGCAGCATGGAGAAAACGGCGCTCGATTTGACGTCGAGATGCCGCGCTTCCGCCAGATAGATGAAGAACCAGCTGAAGAAGATCCAGATCACGTAGCCGAACGCGAAATAGCTGATGAACAGACCCCAGACGTTGCGGCTGGTAAGAATCGTGCCCCAAGGAATGGGCACATGCGAGGCGGTTTTGGCCGGCGGCAGGCCCGCCTCGATATGCGCCAGCTCGGCCGCGTTGACCGATGGATGCTCCTGCGGTCGGTCGCGCGCCAGCAGGTACCAGACGGCGGCGGCAACAAGCCCCAGAGCGGCGCAGACGTAGAATGACGCCCGCCAGCCGCCCCACAGAATGATGGCGGTGATGAGCGGCGGCGTGATGCCGGACCCCGCCCCCACCCCGGCAAAGATCCATCCATTCGCTTTCCCCCGTTCCTGCGCGGGAATCCAGCGCGACAGGAATTGATTGCCGCACGGATAGACGACCGACTCGCCGATGCCGAGCGCGAGCCGGGTCAGCGCCAGCAGCAGGAGCGCGCCGCTGCCCTGCGGATGGATGATCGCAGTCGCCGCGGTGAACACACCCCACCAGAGCAGCGCGCCGGTCAGCACGATGCGCGGACCGTAGCGCGCCGCGAGCCAGCCGGCCGGAACCTGGAACAGGGCATAGCCGATCAGGAAGGCGCTGAAGACCCAGCCCAGCTCGATCTGGTCGATGCCATATTCCTTCCGCATCTCCACGCCGGCGACCGAGATGTTCGTGCGATCGAGAAAGGCGATCGCGCTGATGATGAACAACAGGAAGATGAGGCCCACCCTGACCTTGGACCGCGCAGCTCCGCTCATGAGATCCTCCCGCCCGGCTTGTATGCCAAACAATATAGTATATGATCTTTAGTAAAGCGGATGCACGTCCGCGTAAACAGGCAAGAGCATCGGGAGAGGGAGCGATATGGGCATGATGACGCCGCGCGTGGGGCTGGTGCTGATCGCCTTTTTAGCGCTCACGGCGGCGCAGGCCGCGCCGCCGCTCGCGCAACGCATCGGCCGCAGCGATCCCGATAAGATGCAGCTTGCGACCGGCGTCCATGGCGGCGCGGGCACGATGAGATTCGGGGCGCTGCTCGGGGCGAGTGCGCTCAGCACCAACTTCATCTTCCTCCACCGCGGCACGATCGCGCCGAAGAGCGGCATCGGCCAGCATTTCCACAACGACTGCGAGGAGATGTTCGTCATCCTCGACGGCGAGGCTGAATTCACGATCGATGGCCGGACCTCGCGCCTGGTCGGGCCGGCGGGCGCGCCGGACCGCAAGGGTCATGCCCATGGCATCTACAATCCCACCGACAAGCCCGTTCAGTGGCTGAACATCAACGTCGGCATGACGAAGAGCTATGACAATTTCGATCTGGGCGACCCGCGCACCAACGCCATGCTCGATCCCGTGCCGCAGTTCATCACCATGCGGCTCGACCGCAGCCTTCTGAAGCCCGCGGCAGGGATCCTGCCCGACGCGACCGGCGCCGTGCTCTACCGCCGCGCTCTGGGGCCGACGATCTTTTCGACGGCCTGGTCCTATGTCGATCATATCCTGCTGCCCGCCGGCTCCGCGCTAGGCCGCCGCGCTGAGGCAGACATGAGCGAGGTCTATTATGTGATGTCCGGCACCGGCGAGGTCACGCTGGGCGACGAGACCACGCCGATCAGGGCCGGCGATGCCGTGCCCGTCGACCTCGGCGAAGCGCGGGCGATCCGGCAGACCGGTGGCGCACCGCTCGAGCTGATGGTCATCGGCGTCGCGCGCGATCTGGCGGCGAAGGCCCGTTATCGCGCGGAGGCCGAAGCGCGCCTGCGGCCGCGCCGATAGCCGCGACAGCCATTCCTCCCCGCCGACGGGGAAACCATCACAACAAGGAGAGAAGCCATGGACAGGCGTCACATGCTGAAAGGACTGGCCGTGCTGGGCATCGGCGCGACGACCGGGGCCGCCCGCGCCAGCGCCCAGACCGCTCCGCCCCCGCGCAAGCCCATCGTCCTCTATTGCGACCTCGCCGTCGATCCTGCACGCGAACAGGAAATGCTCGACGCGTTCCACAATCATTTCAAACCCGCCGCCGAAACCTTTCGCGGCCGCGGCTATGTCGACCTCAAGATGCTGAAGCTGCGCACCGTGATCCAGGGCGGTCCCGCGCCGGCCCCCGGCATCAACTATCGCTTTCAGCTCACCTATGAAAGCGAGGAGCAGCGGCAGGTCTGGATCAAGTCGGACGTGCACCAGAAGAACTGGCCGCTGATCGAGAACACCGTGCTCAACAAGGATTATCTGGTCCTGCTGACCGACAGCGTTTGAGCGGAAGCGGCCGATGCCGGCCTGCCTCTCTCGTCTTCCGCCGATCCATCGAGGGAATAGCGCCATGTCCTTCCGTCTACGCGCCGCTCTGCTTGCAGCGGCCCTTTGCCATCTGAGCACACCGTTGGCGGCGCAGGGGCCTGCGCCCGCGCCCGCCGCGCCGTCGATCGAGCGGCTCGACCCCGCGCTCGACGCGGTCATCGCGCCGGGCACGCCGATCGAGCGCGTCGCCACCGGCTTCGGCTTCACCGAGGGGCCGATGTGGCACGAGGGACGGCTCTGGTTCTCCGACGTGACGGGGGACAAGATGCGGGCGGTGACCCCGGACGGGAAGGTGGAGGAACTGATCGCCAATGCGGGCGGGCTTCCCGATCCGCCTGCCGGGGCCAGCATCGGCTCGAACGGCATGGCACCCGCCCCGGACGGCACGGTGCTGATGACGCAGATGGGCGCGCGCCGCATCGTGACGGTCGCGCAGGACATGAGCCTGCACCCTTTCCTGTCGGACTATCGGGGCAAGCGGCTGAACAGCCCCAACGATCTCATCTATGACAAGACGGGCGCGCTGTGGTTCACCGATCCGCCATTCGGCCTCTTCAACGGCATGGACAAGGACCCGGCCAAGGAGCTGCCGTTCAACGGCGTGTTCCGCTATGCCGACGGCAAGCTGACAGCCGTCGTTACCGACATGACCTTGCCCAACGGCATCGGCTTCTCGCCCGATTTCAGAACCCTGTACATCGGCAATTACGGACCGGACAAATATGTCCGCGCCTATGACGTGGGCCCGGGCGGCACACTGTCGGCGCCGCGCGAGCTGATCCGCCTGCCGGCCGGTCCCGGCGGGCCGGACGGGCTGAAGGTCGACACGGCCGGCAATATCTGGATGACCGGCCCGGGCGGCATCCGCGTCGTCACGCCACAGGGCAAGGTCCTGGGCCAGATCAAGCTGCCGGAAACCGCCGCCAACCTCGCCTTCGCCGAGGACGGCCATAGCGTCTACATTACCGCCAGCACCAGCATCTATCGCCTGCGCAGCAAGGTGAAGGGCATGATGCCGCTCTATGCCGATGCGAAGTGAGCGGCGGCGGGCGGCGACCGCCTTGCCTGTGCCCGCCCCTATTGGCGGCTGCTCGCGTCGGGCGCGCCTGCTGAAGGAGTGGCGGGCGCCGCCGCATAGTTCTTCGCCAGATAGGCGGTGATCACCTTGATCTCTTCGGGCGACACCTCGGCGCCGCGATCGGCCATGCCCTGGACGGTCGCCGCCCATTCCGCTTCGGTCCGCCGCTTCTGGAAGACCTGTCCGGTCGAGTGGCAGAAGCCGCAGCGCTCATTGATGAGGTCGAGGCCCGGACCAGGCGGCGGCACCGCCGCGGCGGCCGGCGCCGGCGCCTGCTGAGACAGCGCTCGCGCGCCGATCAGCGGCAGGGTGAGCGCCATGACGATCAATCCGACTATACGCATGTCATGTTCTCAGGGCAGGGCATAGGCGACCACCGCGTCGCTGGTGGCCGGTGAAAAGGCGAACCCCCCGGTCGCGACGACGGCGACCATCTGCCGTCTCCCGACGGCATAGGTCATCGGCGTTCCGTAGTTCGAGCCCGGCAGCTCGGCCGTCCAGAGCAGCTTGCCCGTCTTCGTCTCGAAGGCGCGCAGGCGCTGGTCCTTGGTCGCGCCGATGAAGGTGAGGCCGCCCGAGGTGGTGAACGGGCCGCCTGCGCTGGTGATCCCCGCGTCCTTGAGCGCTGGATGACCGGTGTCGCCCAACGGCCGGCGCCATGCGACCGTGCCCTTCGCGACATCCACGGCCACCAGCTCACCCCACGGCGGCTTGCTGCACGGGAAGCCGGTTTCCATGTCGGCGAAATAGGCATAGCCGCCCTTCATCCCCCAGCTTCCGTCCGGCTGCCGCTCCAGCTGCTGCGGGCTGCCGAGCTCGTTGAGGTTGACGACGTAGAGGCCGAGCTTCGGATCGAACGCCCCGCCCCCCCAGTCGACGCCGCCGAGGCTGCCGGGAAAGGTATTGACCGCGCTGTCCGCACGCAGCGGCTGGAAGGGCTTGCTCGGCGCGACGTTCAAGTCCCTGGCGACCTGCTCGCACTTCGCCTTGAGCTCCGGCGTGGCGTCGAGGATGTCGCCCGGACCGTAGGACAGGCGCGACAGCGGCGGCGGCGCCGCCGGCATCGGCTGGGTCGGCCAGGGCTGCTCGCCGGGAATGTCCGTTTCCGTCGGCACGGGCACTTCGCGCACCTCGAACAGCGGCTTGCCCGTCACGCGGTCGAGGATGAACATGATCGCCGTCTTGTTCATCGCCACCAGCGCCGGGATCACCCGCCCGCCGCGCCGCACGTCGATGAGGGTCAGCGTCGGCAGGTCGAGGTCCCAGATGTCGTGGTGGACCGTCTGGAAATGCCAGAGATACCGGCCGGTCGCGGCATCCACCGCGACCACCGAGTTGCCATAGAGATTGGCGCCCTTGCGATCGCCGCCCCAGCGGTCGAACGTCGGCGTGCCGATCGGCAGGTAGGCGATGCCCCGCTTCTCGTCGACCTGGACGAACGTCCAGACGTTGGTGCCCGACCGCCCCTTGGTGCTGCCCGGCTCCCAGGTGTCGGCGCCCGGCTCGCCGTCGCGCGGGATGGTGTGGAAGGTCCAGACCAGCTTGCCGGTCCGCGCGTCCCAAGCCCGGACGTCGCCGGCGGCGCCCTTGACCGGCATCTCCTGAACCCGCGAGCCGGAGATGACCAAATCCTTGTAGATCGCGGGCGGGCTGCTCATGCCGAGCGGCGCGGCCTTGAGGCCGTTCATCACCTCGGGCGTCTTCAGGTTGACGATCCCGGCCTCGCCGAACTCGGCGGCCGGATGCCCCGTCACCGCGTCGAGCGCGATCAGCTTGCCGGACCGCGTGCCGAAGAAGATGCGGGCGCCCTTCCCCTTGGCTCCGGGCCAATAGGCGACACCGCGCGTCGAGGGCTGGTCCTTGTTCGCAAGGACATAGGCCCAGCGCTCCCGCCCCGTCGCGGCATCGAGCGCGACGACGCGGTTATAGGGCGTGGAGAGATACATGGTGCCGTCGACGACCAGCGGCGTCGCCTCCGACGCGGAAAACCCCGTCGCAAAGCGAGCCCGCATTCCGTCGGGCATCGGCCCCACGTCGGCGGTCACGCCAGGCGGTCGCATGTGATACACCCACGCCTGACGCAGCTTATCGACGTTCGCGGTGGTGATCTGCTTGAGCGGCGAGTGGCGCGCCCCGCCGGGGTCGCGGCCGTAGCTGGGCCAGTCCCCGTTCTTGGGCGGAGCCGCGATGGCAACGCTCCCGAGGGCGGTTGCGAGAGATATCAATGACGCCAGTGCAACGGACCGGCGGAACGGGGATGGAGCTTTCAACGACATGCCTCTCCTGAAGGCGGGATCCGGTCCTTCATCGAGGCCGGTTGTCCTTTTGCGATCAGGATGCTAGCAGAGCTCAAAATCATATACAATATGATCTGTGGCTGGAAATTGGCGCCGTCTGACGGTGCGTGAGGGAGAAGGATATGGCGCTGCCGCTCGCCGGCATTCGGGTGCTCGACGTTTCGCAGGTCATGGCCGGCCCGTTCTGCTGCATGTTGCTGGGCGACATGGGTGCGGACGTTATCAAGGTCGAGCCGCCGCAAACGGGCGATTCGACCCGACATTCGATGGGCTTCCGCCTGAAGGGGGAGGACAGTCCCGGATTCCTCGCGCTCAACCGCAACAAGCGGAGCATCGCGCTCAACCTCAAGGACGATGGCGACCGGGCGGTGTTCTACGCGCTGGTGAAGAGCGCCGACGTGCTCGTGGAGAATGCCCGCCCCGGCGTGGCGGCGAGGCTGGGCATCGACTATGACACGCTGGCGAAGATCAATCCCCGCCTCGTCTACGCCAGCATCTCCGGCTTCGGCCAGACGGGCCCCTGGGCGCAGCGCCCCGGCTTCGACCTCATCGCGCAGGCAATGTCGGGCATTCTCAGCTCCAACGGCTTTCCCGGCATGGAGCCCGCGAAGAACAGCATCGCCGTCGCGGACCTGGGCGCGGGCCTGTTCTCCGCCTACGCGATCCTCTCGGCCGTCATCGGACGGGAAAAGAGCGGACAGGGCCAATATATCGACGCCTCCCTGCTGGAAGCCGCGCTCGGCCTTTCGATCTGGGAAACCACCGAGCTGTGGGGAACCGGCAAGCCCCCCACGCCCATCGGCTCCGCCAACCGCATGTCCGCCCCCTATCAGGCAGTGCAGGCATCGGACGGCTGGTTCGTCATCGGCGCCGCCAACCAGGGGCTGTGGCTCACCTTCCTGCAGGTGCTCGGCCGCCCCGAGCTCCAGGACGACCCGCGCTATTCGAGCAATGCCGCGCGCGTCGTCAACCGCATCGCGCTGATCGAGGATCTGGCGCCGACCTTCCTCACCCGTACCCGGCAGGACTGGATCGACGCATTGCTCGCCGCCGGCGTTCCCGCCGCCCCGATCCTCGACTATGGCGAGGCGGTGACGAGCGAGCAGGCGGTCGCCCGCGAGATGGTGATGCAGGTGCCCCATCCGGTGGAAGGCGAGTTCAAGGCATTGGGATTCCCGGTGAAGATGCGCGGCACGCCGCAGCAGGTCCGCCTCCCTCCCCCGCTGCTCGACGAGCATGGCGCGACGATCCGCCGGGAGCTGGAAGAGACGGGCCTGCTCACGCCGCAGCGGGAAGGCGCCAAATGAGCGACGCGCGCCTGATCTACGAGAAGCGGGGCAACCAGGCTCATGTCCGCTTCGACAATCCCGCCGCCCATAATGCGCTGACGAGCGCGATGTGGCACGACCTGCGCGACGCCGCGCGCGACATCGCCGCCGATCCCGGAATCCGCGTCGCGGTGTTCCGCGGCGTCGGCGGCAAGGCGTTCATATCGGGCACCGACATCTCCAAGTTCGCGGATTATGCGACCGGCCAGCAGGGCGTCGACTATGAGCGCGACATCGACGACTGCATGGGCGCGATCGACGCGATCCCCTGCACGACCATCGCCGTCGTGGAGGGCTGGGCGGTGGGCGGCGGCCTCAACATCTCGTCGGCCTGCGATTTCCGCATTGCTACGCCGGACGCCCGCTTCGGGTCGCCGATCGGGCGCACGATCGGCAATTGCCTGTCCGCCGCCAGCGTGGCGCGGATCGGCGCCGCGGTCGGCTTGCAGCGGGCCAAGCGCATGGTGCTGCTGGGCGAGATGCTGACCGCGCAGGAACTGCTCGGCTGCGGCTTCCTGCTGAAGATCGCCGAGCGCGAAACGCTGGATGCGGAAGCCGGGGCGCTGGCGGAGCGCGCGGCCGAGAATGCGCCGCTCACCACGCGCGCGACCAAGGAAATGATCCGGCGCATCGCCTTCGGCAACCTGCCCGATGTCGAGGACCTGATCGCGCAGGTCTACGGCAGCGCCGATTTCCGGCGAGGCGTGGCGGATTTCCTCGCGCGCACGAAGAAGGTGCCGGACTGGAGCGGGAGATAGGGAAAGCTACTCCTCCGGCTTCTGCGCCGAAATCCTGACATTGGGCATCAGCGCCGCGTTGGGCGGCAGCGGCAGCTTGCCCGGCGGGAAGCCGTTCGCCTCGAACATATACGCCTCGATGTCCGCCACCTTGCGGCCACCCAGGCTGCCCGGCGCGTTCAGCGGCATGGTCGACTGGATTCGGCCGAACAGATCTCCGGCCGAGGTGTTGTTCCAGTTGTTGAGAAAAGTCGGACCAGCGAGCGCCGGCGCCACGTCGATCCCGGCCAGCGTGTCGCCATGGCAGGCGGCGCAGTTCTCCGCATAGGCGACCTTGCCGCGCGCGGCCTGCTCGGCGGTGTAGACGCCGCTCCACACGTTGCGCTCGGGCGCCTGCGCGCGCGACACGACGGCACCGCCGAGAAGCAACGCCGCGCCTGCCAGCCAATATCCCTGCGTCCCCTTGCCCATCATGCCACTCCCGGAAGTCGGAACGCCACGAGCTCGGCGCTGTAGTTGCCGCCGCCGATCGCGACGACGATATATTGGCGTCCGTCCAGCATATAGGTCATCGGCGACCCGCTCTGCGGCGCGGGCATGTAGACCGCCCCTTTCTCTTCCCCGGTCGCCTTGTCATAGGCGCGCAGCATCGCGCCCCTGATGCCATACTCGTTGGTGTAGAAGCCCGCCTCGCCGCAGATGACGAGCGTCTTGGTGCACAGCGGCCCCAGATTGCCGGCGCGGCCGGTGCGCGGGATCTTCAGCCCCTTGAGCGCCGGATGATCGCGGACGTTGTCCGGCGTCTCGCCATGCGCGATCTGCCATTTGATGTCGCCTTTGCTCAGGTCGATCGCGGTGATGCGGCCATAGGGCGGCTTGAGCAGCGGCAGGCCCTGCACGGTCAGGAAGCCGGGCGGCGGACCCGAGCCCGGCTTCGCCGCGGGCGGGCGCCGGAATTCAGTGGCCTGCTCCGCACCCATCGCCACCTGCGGCCGCACCTCCCGGCCGGCGATGCCGTGCACTTGCGGAAATTCGGAGACGCTGGGATCGTCGTTGGGGATGATCCCGATCACCGATGGCTGAGTCTTGGAATAGACGAAGACGGTGTGGCTCTCCGGATCGTAGCAGCCACCCGGTCAGTTCGTCCCGCCCTGGATGCCCGGAGCGGAGATGGTGCCCCAGCGGCCGGGCTTGCTCACCACCGGAGGCGTATAGAGCGGCCCGATCTTGTACTGCTTCACCAGTTCGACCGCCTGGGCGCGCAGTTCCGGGGTGAAGTCGATCAGGTCGTCGACGGTGACCCCCTGCACGTCATAGGCGGGCGGCTTGGTCGGAAAGGGCTGGGTCCTGGCATACCATTCGCCCGGCACGTCGCCCGCCTCCACCAGCCGTTCGACGATCGGCCAGATCGGCTTGCCGTTGGTGCGGTCGAGGACGTAGAGGAAGCATTGCTTGGTCGGCTGGGCGAGCGCCTTCACCGTTTTGCCGTTCACGGGTATGTCACACAGGATCGGCGCGCAGGGGATATCGCGGTCCCACAATCCGTGATGGACCAATTGATAGTGCCAGCGCCGCGCACCAGTCTCTATGTCCAGCGCGACGAGGGTTTCTCCGAACAGGGCGTTGCCGCGACGGAACAGCCCCATCTCGTCCCCGGTGGGCAGCTCGACCGGCACATAGACCAGGCCGAGCTCCTCGTCGGCGGACATTTCCGCCCACACGCCGGCATTGCCGGCCTCGTCGGCATCGCCGTTCAGCCAGCTGTCATAGCCATACTCGCCCTTCCTCGGGATGGTATGGAATATCCATTTGCGCTTGCCGGTCCGCACGTCGAACCCGCGCACATAGCCCTTCACATTCTTGCGGATCGCCGGCACGTCGCCTGCCGCATGGGCGGCGCCGACGACGACGACGTCGCGCGCGATCAGCGGCGTCGCGTGCAGGCCGACATCCGCCGTCTCCAAATCGATCTCCTGGTCGAAATCCTTCTTGAGGTCGACCACGCCGCCGACGCCGAACGCGGGATCGGGAAGGCCGGTCGCCGCGTCGAGCGAAACGAGCTGGTAGCCGATCGTCACGAACAGGATGCGTTCCCGCGTGCCGTCGGTCCAGTAGGAGCAGCCGTGGCCCGAGAGCTGGCGCGGGGAGTTGAGCGCGCGCTGCCCCTCGTCCTTGCGGTACATCCACAGCAGCTCGCCGGTCGCCGCGTCGATCGCCACGCAATCGCGGCGCGACCCGGCGGTCAGGAACAGCCGTCCCTTGATCAGCAGGGGCGTAGCCTCGAACTGATACTCCTTGCGCGCGCCCAATATGTCCGTCTTGAAGCTCCAGGCCGCCTGCAAGTCGCCGAAATTCTCGGCATTGATCTGGTCGAGCGGCGAATAGCGCGTATTGGCCTGATCGGCCGCATAGTGGCGCCATTCCGTGTCCGCCGCTCCGGGCGGCACCTCCGCCGCCGCGCGCCGCATCGGGCCGATCCCCATGGTTGCGACGACTGCGGCCGTCCCGCCCAGAAGCCTGCGTCGGGTTATCCTGAACATCGCGCTTCCGGCCCCTCCCTCACCTCACGCCCTGCCGCGTTACGGACGCCTGCGGGTCACCAGCTCACTGCGATGTATTTCGCCTCGCAATATTCGAGCAGGCCGTGGTGCGCGCCCTCCCGCCCGAGCCCGCTTTGCTTGACGCCGCCGAAGGGCGCAGCCGCGTCGGACACGAGGCCGCGATTGATCGCCACCATGCCGGCTTCGATGCGCTCGGCCATTTGCAGGCCGCGCTTCAGATCACCGGTGTAGACATAGGCGGCCAGGCCGTATTCGGTCGCATTGGCGAGCGCCACGGCCGCCTCCGGGTCGTCGAACGGGATCACTGCCGCCACCGGGCCGAACACCTCCGTTGTCAGGATTTCCGAACCCGGCTGCACGTTCGCGATCACGGACGGCGGATAGAAGAAGCCCGTGCCCGCCGGCGCCTTTCCGCCCAGCTTGACTTCGCCGCCACGGCCAACGGCGTCCGCCACCAGATGCCCGATCTTCTCGACCGCCTGCCGGTTGATCATTGCCCCGCACTGCGTCGCGACCTCGATGCCGGGGCCCATCTTCATCGCGCCCATGCGTTCGACCAGCTTCGCGACGAAGGCGTCGTGAATGCCGCGCTGAACGTAGAAGCGGTTGGCGGCCGTGCAGGCCTCGCCCGCGTTGCGCATCTTCGCGATCATCGCGCCTTCGATCGCCTCGTCGATGTCCGCGTCGTCGAGGACGAGAAAAGGCGCGTTGCCGCCCAGCTCCATCGACGAGCTGATGACCTGATCGGCCGCCTGGTGCAGCAGGATGCGCCCGACCTCGGTAGAGCCGGTGAAGGACAGCTTGCGCACGCGCGGGTCGTGCAGGATGCCACTGCAGACCGGCCCCGGATCGCTGGTGTTGACGACATTGACGACACCGGCCGGCACGCCGGCGCGGCGCATGATCTCCGCGACGGCGAGCGCCGTCAGCGGCGTTTCTTCGGCTGGCTTGAGGATGCAGGTGCAGCCCGCCGCCAGCGCCGGAGCGATCTTGCGCGTCGCCATCGCGGCGGGGAAGTTCCACGGCGTGATGAGCAGCGCGACGCCGATCGGCTGATACTGCACCATGATGCGATTGGCGCCGGACGGTGACAGGGCCAGCTCGCCGTTGATGCGCACCGCCTCCTCCGCATACCAGCGGAAGAATTCGGCGGCATAGGCCACCTCGCCGCGCGCGTCGGACAGCGCCTTGCCGTTCTCGAGCGTGATCAGCTGCGCCAGCCATTCCTGCTCGGCCATCATCGCATGGAAGCAGGCGAGCAGGATCTCGGCGCGCTTGCGCGGCGGGGTCGCTGCCCATTGCGGCGCCGCCGCGGCGGCGGCATCCACCGCTGCGATACCCTCCGCCGGGCTCGCGTCCGCGACCGAGGTCAGCACCGTCTCCGTCGCCGGGTCGAGGATGTCGATGCGCCGGCCGCCGGCGGCGGAAATCCAGGCACCGCCGATCAGCAGGTCGGTGGGAATGGCGAACGGGCCGGCATGACCGTCGGTCGTCGTGCAGGTGAAGCTGTTGGTGGTCATGGGGACCTTGTTCTGGGGATCAGACGAGTTTCAGCGCCGCCCGCTCGCCTGAAAAGGCCGCGCGGGTGATGCTCTGCATCGCCGAGAGATCGAGAGGACGCGGATTGTTCTTGACCAGCCGGGCGGCATTCAGCGCGTTTTCCGCGACAAACTCCTGCTGATCGGCCTTCAGGCCCAGCGCGGCGAGCGAGCGGGGAATGTTGACGCGGCCGAGCAGGTCCGCGACCGCATCGATGAAGGCCTGCGACATCTCCTCCTCCGGCGCTTCGGTCAGATTGACCGTGCGCGCCAGCTCGGCGAAGGACGGGATGCAGAAGGGCTGGTTGAACTGCATGACGAAGGGCAGCAGCGTCGCCACCCCGTCCCCATGTGCAGTATGCGTTAGGTTGCCGACCGGATATTGCAGCGCATGTGCCGCCGCCGTGCCCGCCGTGCCGAACGCGCAGCCCGCCGCCAGCGCGGCCAGCATCAGCCCTTCCCGCGCCTCGATGTCGCTGCCATCGCGATAGGCCCGTTCGAGGAACTGGAAGATGTTGGCGACGGCAAGCCGCGCGAAATGATCCGAGAGCGCATTCTTGCCGACGAACACATGGTCCTGAGTCAGCATGGGATCGGCGGGACGTGCCAGCGTCGTATAGGCTTCCACCGCGTGGGTCAGCGCATCGGCCCCCGAACAGGCGGTCAGGGCCGGCGGACAGCTGACGGTCAGCTCCGGATCGCAGATCGCGATCAGGGGAATGATGTGGGGACTGGCGATGCCGACCTTCGTGCCGCGCTCTTCATCGGATACCACCGCAACCGGTGTCACTTCCGACCCGGTGCCGGCCGTCGTCGGCATCGCAATCAGCGGTATGACCGGGCCGGGCACCGCGAACTCGCCGTAATAGGACCGGATGTCGCCCCCGTGGGCCAGCAGGACGGCGACCGCCTTGGCCATGTCCATGGAACTGCCGCCGCCGATGCCGATCACCAGATCGGGCGCGAAGCCGCGCACCTCTTCGACGCAGGCCTCGATCGACGCGATCGGCAGATCCGGGATCGTCCGGTCGAAAACATGGACCTCCAGGCGATGGGCGCGCAGATCGGCGACCATGGCGTGGAATTCGGGTTGGGCACCTTGCCGTGCGTCGGTGCAGACCAGGGCGCGCTTGCCGCACTTGCCGGCGGCAGAGCCGAGCGCATGTCGCTGCCCGCGTCCGAACAGGATCGAGCGCGGCAGGCGGAGAGCGCCGAAGATGGGAGGGAGGTCGCTCACTTCCTGCTACCGTCCGCGCCATATTGCTTCAGATAGGCGATCACGTCCGTACGATCCCGCGGCGCGGCCATGCCAGGAAAGATCATCTTCGTGCCGGGCACGAGCTTGGACGGCCCCTGGAGCAGCTTGTCGATGCTGGCTTCGTCCCACTTGATGCCGGACGCCTTCATCGCCGGCGAATAGCGATAGCCCGCCTCGCTGCCCGCCGGACGCCCGATCACGCCGTTCAGCGCCGGACCGATCGACCGGGCCGGGTTCGGGCCAACCTTGTGGCAAGCCGCGCAACGCGTGAAAAGCTGCTGCCCGCGAGCGGGGTCCCCCTTCGGGGCGGGCGCAGCGATCGCCGCGCCGGCGATCACTGCACCTATGCCGACAGCGAATATCCAGGTCTTCACGTACACAACCTCCTATCGAGCGCGCCGCGCGCGCCCTGTTCACACCAATGCGCCGGGGCGCTTCAGATATTTCTTCGTGATGGCGTCGGCCGCCCAGAAGGCGAGCGCCCCGACCGGCCCGGTCGGATTGCGGCCTGCATTCTGCGGGAACACGCAGGCGCCGAGCACGAAAACGTTCGGGACGTCCCACGACTGGCAATATTTGTTGAGCGCGCTCGTCCTCGGGTCGTCGCCGAACACCACGCCGCCCGTATTATGGGTGGTCTGGTAACGGGCGCTGTTGAAATGTCCGAAGTTGCGCGGGGTGCCGGCGCCGCCTTGCTTCCGCCCGGTAATCTCTGCCGCGATCCGCTCGCATACCGCGGTGTGTGCCGCCATGAGCCTGCGTTCGTTCGGCTGCCAGTCGAAGGTCAGGCGCAGCAACGGCCGGCCGAAGGCATCGCGATAGGTCGGATCGAGATCGAAATAATTCTGGCGATAGCTCATCACCGCGCCTTGGTGGCCGATCGCGGAGACGTGCTGATAGGCGTCGACCATCGCCTTCTTCCATCCCTTGCCCCAGCGCGGCTGGCCCGGCAGGGTGGGATGATAGGTCAGCGGATCGCCGCTGTTGTTGCCGATGCTGATGCCGCCGCCGCCGATGTAGCCGGCCCTGGCGAAATCATAATTGTCGCCGTTGAAATCGTCGATCCAGGTGCCGAGCGCCCCTGACCCCATGAAGGGATTGGTGAACACATTGCTGTCCAGCAGGATGAACGCGCCGCCCCCGCCCTGGAACGCGTAATTGCGGCCGATGACGCCGGTATTCGTCTTGGGATCATAGGGCTTGCCGATGCGGGAATGGAGCATCAGGTGGACGTTGCCCGTGACGAAGGCGCCCAGAATCACGAGGTCGGCGGGCTGCTCCAGCTCCCGCCCCTGCGCATCGACATAGGTGACGCCGGTCGCCCGCTTGCCGTCCGGGGCGAGATTGACCTTCACCACCGTCGCATTGGTGCGCAGCTCGAAATTGGGGTTCCGACGCGCCAGCGGCAGCATCAGGAAATGCGGGCTCGCCTTCGCGTTCGCCTCGCAGCCATAGGCGGTGCAGTGTCCGCAATAATGGCATTGGCCGAGCGCGATGCCGTCCGGGTTCACATAGTCCTGCGAACAGTTCGCCGTCGGGATCGGAAACGGGTTATAGCCGAGGTTCCTCGTCGCCTTGTCGAACAGCATCATCATGTGTGACGCGGTCATCGGCGGCGTGGGATATTCGTTCTGGCGCGGCGCCTCGAACGGATTGCCGCCCGGCATCTTCCGCCCCTTGATGTTCCCAGCCTTGCCGGAGATGCCGCATACCTTCTCGAACTTGTCGTAATAGGGTTCGAGCTCGTCGTAGGAAACCGGCCAGTCCTGAAGGTTCATGTCCTCCGGAACGATGCCCTTTCCATATTTCGCGACGGTGCCGGAGCGCATCTTGTGCTCCCACTCCAGCCAGCGCCAGGTGAGCCCCGACCAGTGCGCGCCCGAACCGCCGACGTTGGTGCCGGGCCAGTAGAAGCCATGCTGGCGGATCGGCAGCGCGACCTGGTCCATGCTGTTGCGGAAGGTGATCGTTTCCTGCGAGAGGTCCTGCACCATGTGCAGGCGGCGCGAATATTTGAGCGCGTCGTGCGCCTGAGGACCCGCGAAGTCGGGATTGGTATCCTGCGGCCGGCCCCGTTCGAACATCACGACCTTAAGGCCGGTCGGCGCCAGTTCCTTGGCCATGATGCCGCCGGTCCAGCCTGAACCGACGATCACAACGTCCACGGGCGGAAGCTTCGCCGCCATCACATCAGGTCCTGGATCGATTGGGGCTCAGCGACCCGATAGGGGCGATTGCGCCATTCGGCGATCTTGTCGGCATACATCTCGCCCACGCCCGGATAGCCGACCATCTTCCAGGACGCCTTGCCTCGGTTGCCGCCGTAGATCGGGTCGGCGAAGAAGCCGTCCATGACCAGCTGGAACAGGGTATTGAAGAAATTTCGCGTCGGCACGCTGGGCAGATCGATCGCCGCCTGCTCGAGCGCCGACACCAGCTTGATCCGGTCCGCCTCCTCCAACGTGTCGAAGCTGTTGCCGCCATGGGCCGCACGGACGTGATCATTCACATCGGCGATCCCCACGCGGACGAGCTGATTGGGCGTCAGGCGCAGCTGATATCCCTGCTCCGGCGTCCCTTCGCGGAAAGGCCCCTGCAGGTACATGCGCTCGCCGTTACCCCAGGCGCTGTAGAGCTGCCGGTCGACGAACAGCGCGACGCCCAGGTCCGTGCCCTTGGCGGTGAACTCGTCCTGCGGGATCAGCGTGTCGACGAAGGCTTCGACGAAGGCGGCTTCATCGGGATTGAGGAAGATGTAACCGGGCGACGGCGCCGCACCCGCCGCCGGCGTTCCGCCGGCATCCTGTGCCGGCATGGCATGGCCGCCATGCGTTTCCTGCGCTCCGGCGAAAGGTGCCGCCGCCATGCCCACGCCGAAGCCGGCGAGCTTCAGCAGGGTACGGCGGTCCGCGGTCGGCTTCTCGCTCATGCCCGTGCCTCCTGCCCGTCATGGAGCTTGCGCGAGGCGTCAATGCGCAGGAACAGCAGCGCCGCGGTCAGGCACAATACCGACAGCACCGCAAAGGCGGCGAACCAGCCGCTCATGCTGACGATATAGCCGGTCACCGCGGCGGCGATCGCCGCGCCGATGTTGCCGAGCGTGTTCATGACCGCCGACACCGAACCCGCATATTCGCCGCCGATGTCGAGCGTCACCGCCCAGGACACGCCGACCGTCAACTCCAGCCCGAACAGCGCGACGCAGAAGCACAGGATGCTCGGCACCGGATCCGCGATCGCCGCGGCCAGCGGGATCATCGCCGCCGCCATCAGGAAGCCGACGATCGCCACGGCGCGGCGCGCCATCTTCAGTCCGGCGCCACGTTTCACCAGCAGGTCGGACGCCCAGCCGCCCGTGAGGTCGCCGACCACGCCCGCCATGAGCGGCAGGCTGGCGAACAATCCCATCAGGGCAATGTCGAACCCGCGCGCGTCGTGCAGATATTTGGGAAACCACGTCAGGAAAATGTTGATGCAATAGGCGTAACAGAAATACATCGCCGACAGTACCCAGAGCTGCGGATTGGCCAGCAGGTGACGCCACGGCACGCGAACCCGCGCGCGGCCGGCGCCCAGTGCGCCTTCGATCATCTCGAGCTCGGCGGCGTTGACGGAAGAATGCTCGCGCGGCGTGTCGCGATAATAGAAGAACCACAGCAGGGCCCAAGCGATGCCGACTAGGGCAAAGACCATGAAGGGCATCCGCCAGCCGAACTCGACGATCAGAAGCGCGACGAACACCGGCGTCACCGCCCCGCCCAGCCGTGCGCCGGCATGTGTCACGCCCTGCGCCCAGCCGCGTTCCGACGGCAGCATCCAGCGCGACAGCGACCGGGTCGCGATCGGGAACGCGCCCGCCTCCCCCATGCCGAACAGGAAGCGGCACACCATCATCGACCCGGCCGACCAGGTCAGTGCGGTGGCGGCGGTGAAGGTGGACCACCAGAGCACCACGCCGGTCAGCGCCCGGCGCGGCCCGAACCTGTCGCCCAGCCAGCCGCCCGGAATCTGGAACAAGGCATAGGCGATGGAGAAGGACGCGAAAATCCAGCCCATCGTCACCGGGGAAAAGCCATATTCCCGTTCGATGACCGGCGCGGCCGTCGCAATCACGACGCGATCCATATAGGTGATGAGGTAGGCAAGCACCGTCAGCCAGAGGACGACGTGGCGCGCGCGTGTCGGGCGCGCTGCACCGGTCGCGGCGGCGGCCATGGCGTCGCGCTGCTCCGCGACCACCGCCTCACCCCTCACGGACGCCCCCCGCAGGCACCGGTCGCGCGGCCGGTGCAGATCTGCCATATCGTCGGCACCTTGTCCCCGGCGATGTAGACAGCATCGATGGCGCGCGTGTTGCGGATATCCACCGTCGGATCACGATCCAGCACCAGCAGATCGGCCCATTTGCCCGGCGCGATCATGCCGATGTCGCTGGCGCCCATGAATTCCGCATTGGCACTGGTGGCAGCGGTGAGCGCCTGCATCGGCGTCACGCCCGCCTTGACCATGAGCTCGAGTTCCCAGTGCGCAAAATAGCCGGGAAAACGCGCCGTGGGACCGCTGTCCGTGCCCATGCCGTAGCGGATGCCGGCCTTCACCTCGCGTCCGAAATTGTCCATCGCGTTCTGCAGGGCCGACGCATATTTTGGGAAGTTCGGCGCGGCGCCCAGTTTCGTCGCCCGCCCCGGGCTTGCGAGCTCCTTCAGCACCTCGGGCGTCACTCCCCGCGTGAAGAACGGGTCGTCTAGGAAGGGCAGCGTCTTGTAGGTGAAGGATGCCTCGCGGCTGAGCGTCGCGGCCATCTGCCAGACGCCCTTCGCCTTCATCTGGCCCAGCAATGCCTCGTCCACGGCCCGGTCGCGCACGGAATGGGCGAAGGCGTCCACGCCCTCGCGCGTCAGCTCGGCGGCATTGTCATAATAGAAGATGTGGGCGACCGCCTTCTTCCCGTCCCGGTGCGCCTCGTCGATCACCGCGCTGCTGATCTGCGGCGGCATACGCTCATCCAACATGCCGAACTCGTCGTCGACCCACAGCTTGATGAGGTCGGCGCCCTTGGACGCTTGAGCATCCACCATCGCCCGCGCCTCTTCCGGCGTGGCGACCGACTGGTTAAGGCCGGGAACGCCGCCATAGCTCCCCTTGAAGACCACGCCCTGCCCGACGGTGTAGACCCGCGCCATCGTCGTGCGCCCCTTGCGCATCTGCTGGATCGGGAAGATCAGATCCTGCTCGGTGCCGAGCGTCTGGACGGTGGTGACGCCGTAGGCGGCGTATATCCTGAGCTGCTTCTCTATATTTTCCGGTGTCTGATATTTGAGATTCTGGGTGAGGCCATCGACCAGCCCCAGATGGACGTGGCTGTCGATCAGGCCGGGCATCAGATATTTGCCGTTCAGCTCCTCGACCTCCGCCCCAGCGGGCACCTTCAACCTCGCGGAAGGTCCGACCCAGATGATCCTGCCGTCGGTGATGACGAGGGCCTGGTTCGCCGCCGGCGCGTTTCCGGTCCCGTCGATCAGCGTGAAATCGCGCAGAACCGTCGTTTTCGCGACGGCCGTGCCCGCAAGTCCGGCGAACATCGCAACCGTCAGGCTGAAAATTGAAAGTCCGGCTTTTTTCGCAGATCGCATACTCATCCTCTCCAGATCTATTTCATATCCTATATGATCTGGCTCGGATCGTCGTAGGTGGTTGCGGCTGACGCGTCAAGCCGCTTTCCACGCCGCCGGAACTCCGCCGCGCCGCCCTTCGCCGGGGGCCGTGCGCTCAGCCGCGAGGCGTGCCGTTCACTCTGTCCATCCGCTGCTGCGAGCAGGTCAGGTGATCGCGCACCGACTGTTCGGCCGCGACGGGATCATGCGCCAGCAGGGCGGCGATGATGCGTTGATGCTCCCGCGCCGCCACCTCGGGCGCGTTGGGTTGCGCGCTGTTCTGGTAGAGCGAACGGAAGATCTGGAGATGCGCGTGCAGCCGCTCGATCGTCTCCTCGATCAGGCGGTTTCCGCTGCCTTTCGCGATCAACTGATGGAGCTGCGCATCTGCCTCGGCGAACCGAGCATAGGCCTGCTCATCGCGCTCGACCACCGCGTCCATCTCTGCTTGGATCGACTGGAGGATGGACAGCGCCTCGTCGTCCATACGCTCAGCCGCGCGCGCGGCGGCATAGGGCTCGATCAGCAGTCGCAGCGTATAGAGGTCGTGCACCTCCTCCGGCGTCATCTGCGGACTGGCGCGGTAGCCGACATTGGTCGTCTTGTAGACGAGCTTCTCCGCTTCCAACTGGCTCAGCGCCTCGCGAATCGGCGTCTGCGAGATACCCAGCTGCCGCGCTACAGTATCGATCGGAATGCGCTCGCCCGGCGCGATCTTCACCGTCATCAGCATCGAGAGAAGATGCTTATAGGCGCGCTCCACCAGCGTCGGCCCGGAGGCGGGGCGCGCGGCGGGACCGATGGCACCGGAGGGTTGGGACATGTTCTGCAGATCGGACATGGTCACGGCTTATATATTCAGATGCGAGGCATATAGGATATCATCGTCCAAATAGCGATTACGTTATTGCGAACTCCCCGTCTGCGTCGCAACATGGAACGCCCGCGGCGCCCCATGTTGACGACATATCTTTCTCGTATTTGAGAGCTGACAGCTCCGCGTCGTCCAACGTCGAACTGATGCCGAAGGTCGTGCTCGCCCGAGGGTTTCGCACCCACGTACACGGGATCACCGACGAGCTTCGAACGCCAGGCTGCGGCTGAAGAACGGCAGGACGTGATCCTGGAACCGCGCCGCGACATCGCTCGTATGATCGCCCGGATAGATTTCGAAGCCGTTGGCAATGCCGTAGCGGTCGAGCGCCTCGTGCAGCTTCTGCGCGTCGCCCTTGAGCCCGTCGCGGTCGCCGACATCGATCGCGATCGCGCGATATTGTCGCAGATTGCCTACATATTGATCAAGGAAGGCAAGCGGCGCGTTCGCCGCCCATTTGGCCAGCACCTCCGGCTGCACCGCGCCGTCGTTGACCGGCAGGTCGAGGAAGAAGGGCGGGTTCTTCGGGTTGGGTGACCATGCCGCGGCAGTCGCAAGCTGCGCGCGCTCGCCCCACTTCAGCTTCGCCGCCTCCTCAAACGATTTGACCTTCGTCAACGCCGCGCTTGCCGCGGGATCGAATTGCCCGGGATCGCGCGGAGACAGGCAGCACGGGCTCATCATGTAGATCGCCCCGAACACCTCGGGGTGCTTCATGCCGATCCGTGCCGTGCCATAGCCGCCCATCGAATGGCCGGCGAGCCCACGGCTCTCGCGCGCGGCAATCGTGCGGTAGCGGGCGTCGATGAAACGCACCAGGTCGCGCGATACGAATGCCTCGAAATCGCCAGTGGTGACCGAGCTGGAGTACATCGAGCCGTTGTGGACCGTTTTGCTGTCCGGAAGCACGACGATCATCTCCTTCGCGCCCTTGGCGAAGGCGCCCTCGATCGTCTGGGGAACATGGATTTCCTTGATCCACTGCTCGGCGCCGATCGAATAGCCATGGAGCGCATAGAGCACCGGGTAGCGCTTGCGCGGGTTCTTCGTATAGCTTGGGGGCAGAACCACTAGCACATCGCGGTCGGCGGTTTCGCCTTCGAGATTTCCCTCGATCGCAGGCGAATGCACCTTGATCCGCTCGATCGTCACCGGTGGCGCGCCGGGCACCGGCGCCGGAACGCTGGTTGTCATCTGCGCCGCCGCAGGAACTCCCGTCCCGAGCCCTGCCAACGCCAACGCCATCGCCATGCCCGGTAGATGGGTCGATCTTGTTGCCACGATCTGACACTCCCCTCCCCCTGATCCGCGGATTCTGCCGCGGCGATTCAATCGCGATATTTGTCGGTTCAATTCCCTCCAAGTCAACTTGGTCCGGACCGGACGCAATGCAAAGACCTGGCCGGTAGGAGGCAGGAACGACATTTTCAGGATGCCGGCCGGCGCCCAAATAGCTCCGAGTAAATAGCCGAGAGAAGAACGACGGCGAGTTCCAACACCGCGACGCTCGGCGGCGCAGAAACTGCATCCTTGCGGTGCAGACCCGGGCGTCGCCTGTCGCTGGCGCTTGACCATCCTAATCGTCCATCACGACGAAAACGCGATCTCCGATGAAGATCATATTGGTGGCAGGCTGCGGCGGTGTCCTGCGGGATCCGAAGGCGAAGAACTGGCGGCGCGTCTGTCCATGGGGCTCGATGAAGGTGATCGTGTGCCGCTCGATCCGATAGCGGCCGATGCCCTGGGCCGGCTTGCGGCTATAGGCGGAGGTGGCCACGCCGGTGATGCTTCCCGATCCGATCGCGCCGGCGGCAGACGCCCTCGTGTAGCGACCGTCTGCCGCGAAGGTGAGGTCGTTCTGGGCGGCGATCGTCATCTCGCCGCCGAGGGCGGAATTGCCGCCTCCCGACACGCGGCTGTATTTGGCGGCCAAGCGATTGCCACCCGCTTCAGCGGGAAAGGCTTTGAAGAAGCTGCCGTCCTGAAGCTCCTCACGGGAGGACTTGCCCTTGTGATCGACGAGGGTGAATCCGGCGCCGCTTCTCGACCAGCGGCCCCATCTGGCCGGCTGGGCACGACGGCTGGCGGCAAGGTCCACGTCTTCGACGGCCTCCCCCTCGACCTCGTAATAGCTGCCATCGCGAAAGAACACCAAAGGCTCGAAATCAGATGTCACCATGCCGCCGACACCGAAGCCGGTGAAGGATCGGAAATAGACGCCTTCGACCTGCGCCCAGTTCTCGGGATGCGCGACCGGCGGTCCGGCAGACGCCGCCGGCACGGGCGATGGGCCGGCCTCCCCGGCGTCGCCGGTTCGTGCCGCCGTGGAAGCTGTCGCAGGCGCGAAGCCTTCGCTGCTCAGCGTCACCTGCCTCAGGTCCGTCTTGAGGAGCTGACTGGCCTCGCCGTGAATCGTGTCGCTCATCCGCTTCTGCAT
This sequence comes from Sphingomonas astragali, assembly GCF_051400615.1. Classification (NCBI taxonomy): domain Bacteria; kingdom Pseudomonadati; phylum Pseudomonadota; class Alphaproteobacteria; order Sphingomonadales; family Sphingomonadaceae; genus Sphingomonas; species Sphingomonas astragali. Next base: position 1,699,779 of record NZ_JBLFFH010000001.1, on the reverse strand, counting down.
GGCGGGGCCTGCCTTGGCGGCGCTGTCCATCCGCGCCTCGACGAGGATGGCCTGCAGGAACATGGTGTCCGCGACCTCCTGCTTGTCGCGGTCGCTCATCCGGCCGAGGGCAGGATTGGCTGCAAGAGTCCGTGCGAGTTGACCGCGGGCGCCCCTCGCGACGGCGGGATCGGTCTTCCGGCCGACGATCCCGTTCGCAGCTTCCCAGGCGGTGATCCAATAGGCCGCGGTCATGTCGGCCATGTCCCGGTCGCTCAGGCCCATGCGGCGCAGCTCCGGCTCCACCATACCGATGAGGTCCTGCGCGAACAGCTTCTCCAGCTCGGCAGCCGCCTCCGGCGACTGCCGGCGCATCGCGGCGACGATCTGGTCTTGCTTCGCCTTCAGAAGCGCAGGATCGCGGACGAAGCGCGTGGTGGCAGAGGCCGGCTGCCGCGCGGCATTCTCTTCTTGGGGATTCGCTCGGCGCAGTGTGTCGGCGATCGGTCCGTTATTCAACGTCTGCTCGAAGGCGCCAGGGCTGAGCGGGCCGGAGAAGCTGGTCTGGGCGCCAACCTGGGAGCCATGGATCGAGACGAGCAGCACGATCGAGATCAGCCGGCGATACATGGTGCCCCTCCCCAGGATATTCGGAGCAGGAGCCTGACTCCATCGAGCGAAACGCATATGACAGGCGAGATAGGCCGTGTGACGGCCGCGCCGGGCCGCTGAAAATGGAACTACGATCTTCAAGCCTGGAGTCCGCCATGGAGGGGCACAAACATCCGCACGGCAACGATTTAAACGCAAGAGCGAGCTGTTTGAGCAGCTTCATAGGCATCTCTGCCTTCTCATCCGCCGAGTGCGCGGCGGCAGGCTATCAGACTGCGCGCCGCCTCGGCCTCGGCGCCCGCAAGCGCCGATCTGGCGGCGAGCAGATCGCGTTCCGACTCCAGCACTTCGATCAGGCTGACCTCACCCGTGTTCCACGCCTGTTCGGCGAGGTGGCGTGCGCTACGCCGGGCCTCGACCTGCCGCACCAACGCTTTTGCCCGGAGGTGGTTCTGCACGAACGCCGCGAAGCTGGTCTCGACGTCCTCGGCGGCGCGCAGCACCGATTGGCGATAGGCCGCCAGCGCCTCGCGCTCGATCCCGCGCGCGGCAGCGACCTCGGCGTCGATGCGCGGGAAATCGAACAGTCGCCAGCGCAGACCGGTGACACCCTGGATCACATTGGCCCGGCTGGTGAGTAGGTCCGATGCAGCATTGGCCTGGAAGCCGAGCAGCCCCGACAACGACAAGCTGGGATAATATTCCGCCAGCGCAGCGCTGACGCGGGTATGCGACGCCGCCAGCCGCCGCTCGGCCGCGACCAGATCGGGGCGCCGGCGGAGCAGATCGGCGGGCGCGCCCGCCCCACCGAGCATCGCCGCGGGAATGGCGCCGGGCGCATCGAGCCCGAGCCGGTCGGCCTGTGGCTCGCGTCCGGTGAGTACCGCGAGACGATTGAGCTGTGCCTCGATCCCGGCGGCCAGCGGCGCGATCGACGCCATCGCCGCCGCGGCGGCGGCGACAGCCTGCTCCCGTTCGCGCCGCGAGGCCTCGCCGACCTGCTCACGCTGGGCGACGAGGCGCGCGAGCCGTTCGGCAGCGGTCGTCTGCTCGGTCGCGATGACGTGCTGCGCTTGGAATGCGCGGAGTTGCACATAGGCGTCGGTCACCTCGCCGGCGATCGTCAGGCGCATCGTCGCACCGGTCGCCACGGCCGCTTCATATTCATAGGCGGCCGCCTCGCGCCCGCGCCGGAGGCCGCCGGCGAGATCGAGTTCCCAACTCGCGCCGGCGGAAACGTCATATTGGCCGACGGTGCGGCTGAAGCCCGGCGCCAGTCCGGCGAGCTGGCCGAGGCCGCTCTCGGTCGACTGGCGGACCCGCGCGGCATTCGCGTCGATCGATCCGCCGGGCAGCAGCGCAACCCCCGCCCCCTGCAGCGCCGCGCGGGCCTGATCGACGCGCGCCATCGCCTGCTCGATGTCCAGATTCTGCGCCAGCGCCAGCGCCACCAGCCGGTCGAGCGCAGGATCGCCGAATGCCTTCCACCATTCCGCATCCGCCCCGACCGGCGCCGACGGCGGACCGCGCCATTCGGGAGCAACATCGATCGCGGGGGCGCGATAGTCGCTGCCCGCCATGCAGCCGCCGAGCGGCAGGAACAGGATCACGATCAGGTGGCGTTTCATGCCGGCGTCCTCTGGCTGCGGCCGGCGAGCAGCAGATACATGACCGGCGTGGCGATGCGCGACAGGACGGTGGAGGAAACGAGGCCGCCGATGATCGCGATCGCCAGCGGCGAAAAGAGGCCCGATCCTTCGATCGCGAGCGGCAGCAGCCCGCCGATCGCCGTTACCGAGGTCAGCAGCACCGGCAGGAACCTCACCTCGCCCGCGCGCTCGATCGCCTCGCGGATGCCGAGGCCTTCGGCATGGAGCTGCTCGGTGAAGTCGACCAGCAGGATCGAGTTCTTGATCTCGATCCCGATCAGCGCGACCAGCCCGATCGTGGCGGTGAAGGACAGCGAGTAGCCGGTCAGCCACAGCGCCGCGACCGCGCCGAACAGCCCGAGCGGGATGATCCCCGCCACCACCGCGACGGTTCGGAAGCGGCCGAACTCGAGCACCAGCACCGCGAGTATGCCGAGCACCGCGATCAGGATCGCGGCGCCGAGGCCTGCGAAGCTGTCCGCCTGAGCCTCCGCCTCGCCGCCCAGCGACAGGCGATAGCCGGGCGGCAGCGTCAGGGCCTGCTCGACGCGGCGCAGCGCGTCCTGCGTCACCCGCGAGGTGAGGAAGCCCTGGCGGACGTGGGCGGTGACGGTGACGGTGCGGTCGCGGTTGAGCCGGTCGATCCGCGCCGGGCCGCCCTCGGCCTCCGGCGCGGCGATGGCGGAAAGTGGTACCGCCGCCCCGTCCGCGGCCGGCGCATGGATCCGATCGAGCGCGGCGAGTTCGTTGCGCGCGCCCATCGGCATCCGAACCGTCACCGGATAATCGTCGCCGTCGACGTCGCGGAAGCGCGCGGCCGGCTCGCCTGTGAGCGCCAGCCGGGTAATCCGGCGCGCCTCCCCCGCCGCGACGCCGAGCGCCGCCGCCTTGCCCTCGTCGATGCCGAGCGACAGATCGGTGCGGTCGAGCCGCAGCGGATTGCCGACGTCGCGCACACCGGGAGTGGCGGTCAGCGCGATCTCAGCGGCACGAGCGAGCGCCTTGAGCGTGGCGAGGTCCGGCCCGCTGATCCGGATCGCCACCGGCGCCTCGGTCTGCGCCCCTTGCTCGAAGGTGTGGACGCTGATCTTGGCGCCCGGGTAGGCGGCGAACTCGCGCCGCAGCCGTTCGATCTGCTCGTCGCTCGTCCCGGGACGCCAGGCGGACAGCGCCGCCGCCACCTCGCCGAAATTGGGCGCGGGCTCCTGCTGGCCGACATTGTAGTAGAGTTGCGGGTTGCCGCGCCCGGCATTGGCCATGTGCCAGGCGACGCCGGGCTCGCGGGCCAACCGCCGCTCGACGAACGCCAACGCACGGTCGGTCCTGGCGAGCGCGCTACCCTCCGGCGTCTCCACTCGGATCAGGAATTGCGGCGTCTCGGCCGGCGGGAACAGGCTGGAGCCGATCGCGCCGAGCAACGGTACGGTGAGAAGACACAGGGCCAGCAACGCGGCCAACGTGCGCCACGGCCGCGCCAGTCCATAGTGGAGCACGGGCCGGTAGACGGTGTGGATCGTACGATTGATCGCGCGCAGCAGACGATTGCCTTCGGGCTCCTCGTGCCGCGAGAGCAGACGGCTGGCGACGAAGGGGATCACGGTCATCGCCACCACGAACGACGCCGCGACAGTGGCGATCACCGTCATCGGCAGTGAGCGGATGAACGCACCCGACCCTTCTGGCAGCATCATCAGCGGCAGGAAGGCAAGCATCAGGCAGCCGGTACAGCCGATCACCGCCAGCGCGATCTGGCCGGTGCCGTTGACCGCCGCGGTCGTCCGGTCCTCGCCTTCGCGCAAGCGCCGGGCGATGTTCTCGGTCACCACGATCGAATCGTCGACCAGCAACCCCAGCGACAGCACGAAGCCCGCGATCGAAAGCTGGTTGAGACCGAAGCCGAAGGCATGGATCAGTGCCAGTCCCATCAGCAGCGACAGCGGAATCGATACCATCACGACGCCTGCCGCGCGCAGTCCAAGCGGCAGCAAGGTGATCGCGACGATCGTCAGCGCCAGTACGAAATCCCGAGTGAGCCCGCCAAGCCGGCGACTGACGTTGTCGGCCTGGAAGAAGGCGCGCTCGAGCCTCACGCCGCCGGGCAACGTTCTCTCGAATTCGTCAAGCGTCCGGCGCAGCTCGCGGGTGATGGCGGTGACGTCCGCACCTTCCTTCTGAGTCGCCGAGACGAGCAGCGCGCGCCGGCCGCCGAAGCGGGTGATGTGCTCGGGCTCGGCCGTCTCCCACATGACCCTCGCCACGTCGCGGACATGGATGACGCGGCCGGTCACGCTCGCGACCGGCACTGCCTCGACCGCGGCAATGCTGTCGAACGCGCCGCCCTGACGCACCGTCAACCGCCGGTCGCCGGCATGGACCGCGCCGATCGGCGCCTCGACGCCGGCGCGGGCGAGCGCATCCACCACCGCGCTCGCGGGCAGACGGAGCTGCGCCAGCCGGCCGAGGTCGAGCGTGACGCGCATCTCCGATTGCGGCGCACCCCAGTAGCCCGCGTCGCGCACGCCGGGCACGCGCTGGATCGCCTCGCGCAGCCGATCGGCGACCTTCTCCAACCGGCGCATCGGCAGCTGTTCGCTGACCAGCGCCACCTCCATGATCGAGACCTCGATCGTGCGCGCACGCAGCACGTCCATACGCGTCACGCCGGCGGGAAGGCGCGGACGCAGCGCATTCACCTCGCGCACTACCTCGTCGTACTTGCGGTCGGCATTGGTGCCCCAGGTGAACTCGACCCGAACCTGGGACGTGCCGTCGGCGCTGGTCGAACGAACCTCCTCGACATCATCGAGCGCGTCGAGTGCGTCCTCGATCGGCCGGGCGACGAGCTGCTCCATCTCATAGGGCGTCGCGCCGGGCATCACGGTGCGCACGGTCATGAACGGCGAAGGGAATTGCGGATCCTCGGTGCGCGGAATCGCCATGAAGGCGTTGACCCCAAGCAAGGTGAACAATGCGAACAGCACCAATGTGAACTGCCAGCGCCGGACGAAGAAAGCGGCGGGATTGAAGCGCATCAGCGGCGGCCTCCGGTCACGCGCACGCGTTGGCCATCGCTCGCGAAGCCGGCGCCGGCGGTGATCACCTGTGCGCCGGCGGGCAGGCCCACGACCAGCGCGTCCTCGGCGGCGAAGCCGGCGAAGCGTACGGTCTGCCGCCGCGCGCGCTGGGTTCGGCGGTCGTAGAGGAACAGCGTCGCGCGGTCGCCCTTGGCTTCGAGCACGGCCTCTGCCGGCACAACCGTCAGCTCGCCACCGGGCGCGCTCGCGGCTTCGATCTCGACATTACCGGTCATGCCGCTGACCAGCTCGCTTGCGTCCGGGAGCCGCACCTCGACCTCCGCGGTACCGGTCCGCGGATCAACGCTGGCGCCGACCCGGCCCACGGTGCCCAGGACCGGAGGCCGCACCCCGATCGAGAGTCGTGCCGCCGCGCCAGACCGGACGCGCCCGACTTGCCCCTCGGGCACCGGCACGCGCACCAGCAGCGGACTGGTGCTATCGGCAATGCGCAGCACGCCCTGACCGACCGCGAGCGTTTCGCCCGCCTGGGCGATCCGTTCCAGCACCACGCCCGAGGCCGGGGCTAGGAGCCGGGCGGATTCGCGGTCGAACACCGCCGCACGCAACGCCGCATTCGCCTGGTCGAGCGTGGTGCGCTCGTCCTCGTAGCGTGCACGCGCCACCGCACCGCTCTCATTGAGCACCGCGTAGCGCGCGAGCGCCCGCTCGGCACGGCGGACGTCGCCTTCGGCCCGGGCAACCCGTGCCGCAAGGTCGCGCGCGTCGAGTTCTGCGAGGCGCTGGCCGCGCCGCACGCGGTCACCGAGGTCGACCTCCAGCCTGGCAAGCGTTCCCGGCACGCGGAAGGCGAGCGTCATCTCGCGCTGGTGCGCGATCCGCCCCACTGCCGAGACGACGCCCTTGGCAGTTTCGGGATTCACCGAAACCACCTCGACGGGAAGCGGCTCCGGTTCACTCGCCTGAGGCTCCTCGGCGGCGCAGCCGGCGAACAGCCCCGTCGCCAGCGTCACGGCGAGCAGGTTGCGCCTGGGATTGGTCATCGGTCGTCGGGCTCCGTTTGCGGGGACAGGGTGTGGGTACCGCGGCAGATCAGCGGCCAGCCGAGACCGGTGGCGATCAGCGCCAGCCCGGCGAGGGCGAGCAGCAGTCGCTTCCACCAACCCACACCGGCACTTCCCTAGAAGCGATAGGACAGCGCGAGCCCGGCGAGGCCCTGATGGCGCGAGCCCTCTTCGCGAACGATCGGGCTGTCGGCGGCGTCGCCGACCAGATAGGTCCACGACAGGCGTCCGATCAGGCCCCAGCGCCGGTCGAATTGATAGCCGAGCGTTGCACCGGCGCCGATGTCGCGCAGCGATGCACCCGGGCGATAGGCGGCGAGATCGGTACGCGCGGTCTCGGCTGGAGTGATGCCGAAATAGGTGCGGGTATAGGCGGCGTCGCCCCAGCTCACCTGGGTGTCGAGCGCGAGAGAGAAGCGCGGCGAACGCACTGCGACATAGCCGGCGCTGGCCGAGACCAGCACGCCGTCATGCGCTCCGGCTACATCGGCGCGCGCCGACAGGTCGAGCTGCACCTGGCCCTGACCGAGCACATCGCCGCCAAGCCTCAGCCCAACGAAACCGCCGAGCTCGACCGCGTTGTCGATCTTGTCGAGCAGCGCGACCTGGCCACCAGCATCGTCGTCGCGCCCCAGCCGCAGGCTGACGAGCGGGCCGGCAGCAATCGTGGCGCTCGGGATCACATCGGCGCGCAGACCCGCTCCGAGGAACTCGATCGAGACGTCGCGATTGCGGATCGTGCCGATCGCCAGCGGCAGGACGCGGTAGTCGTCCGCTCCCTCATAGCGTGGCGCCGCGCCGGGGCCGATCGCGACGAATCCCGACCAACCCTCCTCCTCGTCGATCGGCGGCGGCGCCTCCTCGGCGGCGGTCTGCGCGAGCGCGGGTGTGGGCAACAGCGGCAACGCAAAGGCGACGAGCAGCGGCGGGAACGTGCGGGGCATGAACGGCTCCGGAGGTGGGGAACGGTGCTTCCCCGCTATCCGCAACCGCCGCGGTGCCGCGACGGCAACTACGTGGTTGCGTCGAATCGCTTCGTGAGTTTACGCTGTAAGCGCGCCAATCGGAGGTAACCCATGCGCGATTTCGCGATTTCGCCGCTTCCCGGTCCGGTCGAGCGGATCTGGGCCGAGATCGGACTCGGCGTGGGACTCGGCCTGGTGCTGGCGGTGCTAGGGCCGTTCAGGACCTATGAGAGCGAGCCGCTCCAGCGCATCGGCTTCTGGATCGGCCTGTCGGCGCTGTGGTTCGTGATGCTGATGGCAGTCGACCTGCTGATCGATCGCAGCCCGCTCGCCGGCCGGCTGACCGAAACCCGGCGGCTGGCGCTCAAGGTGGCGCTCGCCGCGGTGCCGATGCTGCTGTTCGTGGCTCCGGCCACCCAGGCACTGTTCGACTTCACGCCGGATTGGCACAAGCTGCTGCACCTCTATCCCAAGACATTGCTGATCGGCGCCGGGCTGACCCTAGTTTCAACCGCGGTGTTCGGCGGTCCGCTACGCTGGCCCGATCGGCGCCCGCGCGTCACGGCGGAGCCGACGAGTGACGAGCGGTCTCCGGCTCCCCAACCTCCACGCGCGGCCTCGGCTCCCATCGCGCCTTGCCCGGTCCGGACCCGCATCCCTGCGCATCTGCACGGACCGATCCTGTGCCTGGAGACCGAGGATCATTATGTCCGCGTCTACACCCCCGAGGGTTCGGGACTGATCCTCATGCGAATGCGCGACGCGGTGGCGGCGATGGAGGAATCGGCGGGAATGCGCGTGCATCGCTCGTGGTGGGTGGCGCGCGATGCAGTCAAGTCCGGGGCGCGAGCGGGCCGGACGCTGCGGCTCGAGCTCGCCAACGGTCTGGTCGTGCCGGTGTCGCAGCCTTATGCCGCCGCGGTCTGCGAGTTGCTCGGCCTCACATGAGCGCCGCCTGCCTCCCCGATCCCGAGTTGCGCACCCGCTGGGCAGTCGCTGCCGATCATGACGAGACCCGCGCGGTGCTGCGGAAGGCCGCGCTCGATCAGGTGCGGGCTCACGGCGCCCGCAACCTCTCTATGCGCAGACTCGCCGCCTCGCTCGGTATCAGTGCTATGACCGCCTATCGCTACTATGCCGACAAGGAGGAACTGCTCCGCGACCTCAAATGGGAGATTTCCGGACGGTTCACCGCAGCGCTACGCGCGGGTGCCGGCGGGCACGCCGATCCGCGCGCGCGCCTGCGCGCCACCGCCGTCGCCTATCTCGAGTTCGCGATCGGGCACGAGCATGAATATCGGCTGATGTTCGACGAATGGCTTGGCGACGTCGCACCTCAGTCCGATGCCCCGGCGCGGCAAGCCGCGAGCTGGCATTTCCTGATCGATCTGCTGCGGCCCGCGATACCCGGGATGGACGACGCCCGGCTCACCGAGGTCGGGTATTTCGTCTGGTCGACCGTCCATGGGCTTGCGATGCTTCATCTAGCGGGTCGCGCCCGCCTTGATCGGCCGATCGCCGAGGCTGTGCGACCCCAGCTGGAAATGCTATTGTCATTGATCGGCTCCAGCGAAGAAAGCCGGCCTAAATTGGCCCAACGGCGGGGCGTTAGGTCGTAAGTCGATCTTCTCTTAGATCTTCTCTTAATTGCCGGCCTGCCGGCCGAATTTCGATCAAGCTCGTCCTGCTCGGCGGCTATGCCGCCGGCTGGCGTCACGCGACGCCCGAGGAGACCGAGCAGCGCGCCGCGGTGATCACGCGGCGGTCGAACGCTATGCGACCGCCGTTACTATGGAGGATTCCGGTCAGCTTGGCGGCGCTGATCCTTTGCCGACGCGCGCTCCGCAGAGCCTCTGGCTTCGCGGCGCAGACGCCGCGCATAGCTGCGCGCGTGAGAATGGTAAATGTAATAGCCGACGACTGCGGCGACGAGCAGCGCCATGAGCAGCATCAGCGCATAGGCAACCATCAGTCTCAGTTCCATTTCGAAGCTCCATGCGCCGCGGTTCGGCGCGACTGCAGGAAGGCGAATGCCATGCGTGCCTCGAACGGCACCGACACCTCCAAACCCGGCCGAGCCGCGAAGTCGTTGCCGCACGATCGAAGGCGATCCAGTCCGCAGGGAAGATCGGCTTCAGTCGCTCACTTCGCCGAATTCGGCGCCGGAACTCCCTTCACCGACGGATTGGATGCGTTCCGCTTGGGCGGCTCGGGCTTCTTGGGCTTGCGGACTTCCTTGTTGCCCTTGCGCTGGCTCTTGGCCATTGGTCGCTCCTCCTTCGCGTTCGAGCCTGTCGGCCAACGCTCTGACCCGGATTGGAGCAGCGATCCGGCCTACACCCTGGCGCAAGCCCGTACCAGTCCGGAATGCGCATAGGCACGACGGCCCCGACTTGACGGCATTCGCAACCGACAGGCGACAGCGCAACGGCCGGGCTTGCCAGAGACGGTCCCAACGCCCACATGGAGTCGATCGGCACACCGCTTGGCGGACGTGCCCATTCGCAAATGGCGGCGCTGGCTTCCGGTTGTGAGAGCGACGCCTTCGTCGCGGCCCCAGCGACTGGAACGGCCGACATCCATGCCAGCCAAGGACATCAAATTCTCGCGAGATGCGCGCGACAGCATCGCACGCGGCGTCGACATGCTCGCCGATACGGTGCGGGTCACGCTGGGGCCGAAGGGCCGTAACGTGGTGCTCGACAAGGGCTACGGCGCGCCGCACATCACCAAGGACGGCGTCACCGTCGCCAAGGAGATCGAGCTCAGGAACCGGTTCGAGAACCTCGGCGCTCAGATGCTCCGCGCCGTCGCCTCAAAGACCCAGGATCATGCCGGCGACGGCACTACCACCGCTACCGTGCTCGCCCAGGCGATCGTCCGCGAGGGGATGAAGTCGGTTTCGGCCGGCGTCAGCCCGATCGAGCTCAAGCGCGGCATCGATCTCGCCGTCGCGCAGGTGATCGAGGAGTTGAAGGCGCGGTCGCGCGCGGTGTCGAACAACGCCGAGATCGCCCAGGTCGGAATCATCTCGGCCAATGGCGATGAGGAGATCGGCCGGATGATTGCCGCGGCGATGGACAAGGTCGGCAAGGAAGGCGTGATCTCGATCGAGGATGCGCAAGGCACGGCGTTCGAGCTCGAGATCGTCGAGGGAATGCAGTTCGACCGCGGCTATCTCAGTCCCTATTTCGTCACCGATGCCGGAAAGATGACGGTCGATCTGCAGAATCCCCACATCCTGATCCACGAGAAGAAGCTTTCGGACCTGCGCGCGCTGCTGCCGGTGCTGGAGGCAGTGGCGCAGTCGGGCCGTCCGTTGCTGATCGTCGCCGAGGACGTCGAGAGCGAAGCGCTCGCCACGCTGGTGGTCAACAAGCTGCGCGGCAGTCTTCAGGTCGCCGCGGTCAAGGCACCGGGGTTCGGCGATCGCCGCCGGGCGATGCTCGAGGATATCGCGATCCTCACCGACAGCGTGCTGGTCTCGCCCGACCTTGGTATTCGGCTGGAGGGGGTCACGCTCGACATGCTCGGCAGTGCCCGACGCGTGACGATCGACCGGGATGACACGACGATCGTCGACGGCGCGGGCGATAGCGCCGCCATTGCCGGCCGGGTCGCGATGCTCAAGCAGCAGATCGAGCTCAGCACGAGCGAATATGACCAGGAGAAGCTCCAGGATCGGTTGGCCAAGCTCGCGGGCGGGGTTGCGATCATCCGGGTCGGCGCGTCGACCGAAGTCGAGATGCGCGAGCGCAAGGATCGACTCGACGATGCACTGCACGCGACCCGCGCTGCGGTCGAGGAGGGTATCGTCCCCGGCGGCGGCGCTGCGCTGTTCTACGCATGTCGCGCGCTCGACGGCAGGAAAGGTGCGAATGACGATCAGACACGCGGCATCGATATCATCCGCAAGGCGCTGTCGGCGCCGCTCCGTCAGATCGCGGAGAATGCCGGCCATGACGGCGGCGTCGTCGCCGCCCGGCTGATCGGCGGTAACGACCAGGACATCGGCTTCAACGCCCAGACCGAACACTATGAGAACCTCATTGAAGCCGGCGTGATCGATCCGACGCTGGTGGTCCGCTCGGCGCTGCAGGACGCCGCGTCGGTCGCGGGCCTGCTCCTCACCACCGAAGCCGCCATCGTCGATTTCTCGGAAAGCTCGCCGGCCTCGCCGACGATGGCTCCGAGCGGCGGCTTCTGATCCAGCCCACCATTCCATCTCAGGAGTATCGCAATGTCGAGAGTGCCCGTCCGCCCTTATCTCATCACCAAGGACGACGAAGGCGTGTTTCGGGTGACCGTGCGCACCACGCGGTTCAACTCGCAGGGCTACCCGCTCGTGTCGAGCGAACTGCTCGAAGATGCCTTCAGGACACAGACCGCGGCGAAGGCGTTTGTCTGCGAGGAATTTCGAGCGGAGACGAACGAGATCGCCACCAAATAGCGAGGCAGTCCCGGTGTCCGGTCGCCGTCGCGATGACTAGCGGCGGCGTGTGCCGCGCGGTGCGCCGAACCCCGATCCCGGGGTCCGCTCGCGGTAGATGATCCGGCCTTTGTCGAGGTCATAGGGAGTCATCTCGACCTGGACGCGATCACCGACGACGGAGCGGATGCGGTTTCGTCGCATCCTCCCCGCCGTATAGGCGATGATCTGATGCTCGTTCTCGAGCAGGACGCGGAAGCGCCCGTCGGGCAGAATCTCGTCGATCCTGCCGTCGAAGGTCATCAGCTCCTCTTTGGCCACCTGGTCAGACGGCCTGGAGATTGACGGCCGACGGCTTGCCGCGCTGGTCGTTCTCGACATCGTACGACACCCGCTGCTCGGCCTGCAGCGTCGTCATGCCGGCGCGCTCGACCGCGCTGATGTGGACGAAGCTGTCGTTGCCGCCGTCCTCGGGCGCGATGAAGCCGTAGCCCTTGTCGATGTTGAAGAATTTGACCTTGCCGATGGGCATCGGATGTTCCTTTCGCGAAACATGGGATTTTCCGCGCGCGAGGCGCGCACGGAGCCAGGAAGCGTGAAAGGGAAGGTTCGGCCCGGAAGCGTCGGTTCCGTCGCAGGCGACGATAGCCCGCCGGATGTGGGGTCTCGAACGCGAATATCAATGCACCGTCACGCAGCGGGCAGCGCACCCAATCTGCGGATCGGGTCCACATCCGCGAAGCCGCGGTCAGGATTTTCGCTGAACAAACGGTCGTCATCCAGCGGCTGTTCGAGGCGCGGTGCCGGCGCCGCCCCGGCATCCAGCCTGCGAAGCCGCCTTCGCTCCTCCCGTTTATCGGCGGCGAGCGCTTCCTTGGCCCAGGCGGCCGCAGCAAGCGTTGCGATCCGCCGTACGTTCGGCAGCACCGCGTTCGAGGCGAGCTCACGCTGCTGCGCTTCCTGCGCGCGGCACATGGTCGAGGAAGGTTGCATTGCGTTATCCTTTTCGAGGCGGAACCATGAGCGATCGTCCGGCGCACCGGCCAATCACCGGTATATTGCTCGGGAGCAGTCGGCGCGACCCATGCGCCAGGGGAAGCCGGTCAACCGTACAATCTCGGTTCGGGCTGGACGGCGACGCTCTGACCCGAGTTGGAGCAGCAAACCCGTCTACGGCCTGGTGCCGGCCGACACCAGCGGCAATCGCGATCAGCGCGTCCGTCCGCTTCGGATCGTCGCCGAGTCGGCGCCGCTGCAAGGCGCCGCGACGCGGCCGTGGCGCGGCCATGGCTGTGTTCTCGCCGCGGAGCCCGTCCGCGGCGCGGGATGAGGCTGCGTCGCGGGCGGCCGCGCAGCCGCCCTGCACGGCACGGGAACCTTCAGACTCCGGCTTGCCGATCGACCGCCCGGACCGGCTCGTGCCGATTGACAATCGTCGGCGGCTCGATAGGGAACGATATGATATATCCTATTGGAAGGGGGGTGGCTTGCAGCTTTCGATCGTTCGGGGCTTCACCGCCTTCTCCTTGATCGGGGCGTCCGCGTCGCCCGCCTTCGCGCAGCAGACGCCGCCAGCCGATCCGGCCGAGTCCTCGACCGAGAGCAGGGATGCGCGCGAGAATGCCGATCCGGATGAGGCATCGGGCGAAATCGTCGTCACCGGCTCGCTGATCCGCGGCCTGCCGCGGGAATATGTCGCAAGTCCCGTCTTCACCTACGGCCAGGCGGACATCGTGCGATCCGGTGCGGGCTCGGTCTCGGAGTACATGCTCACGATCCCGCAGAACTTCACCGGCGATCTGAGCGACTTCGGCACCTCGGCGGCGAGCATCGGCACCACCCTCGGCGACGGCACGACCTACAATCAATATGACGGCTTCGCGGGCTTTGCGCTGCGCGGCCTCGCTTCGGACGCGACGCTGACGCTGCTGAACGGCCGCCGCATGGCCTCCGTGGGTATGATCGAGGCCCCTACCGTATCGGTCATCCCCTCCGCCCTGATCGAGCGGATCGACATCATCTCCGACGGCGCTTCGGCGACCTACGGCGCGGATGCCGTCGCCGGCGTGGTCAACATCGTCACGCGCAAGGTTACGGACGGCGCCGAACTGCGGCTGCGCGGCTCGACGACTACAGAGACGGGTTCCAAGAACTGGGAAGCCAGCGCGCTGGCCGGCCACAGCTGGGGCAGCGGCAACGTCTACGGCATGGCGATGTACCAGAAGCGCGGGGCCTATATCGAAGATCCTATTGTCGTATCGGACACGCCGCTCCAGATCACGCAGCTGCCGCACGAGGAGCTCTCCGGCTTCTACGGCGGCGTTCGCCAGGACGTGGGTGATCTCGCCTTCTCGGTCGACGCCTCGCGCTTTCAGCGCGACCGTGATGCGCGCATCAACTATATCGACGAGCCGGAGGACAACCGGTTCTTCAAGACCCGGACGACGGGCTATTCGATCTATGGCAACGTGCATTGGCAGGGGAGCGGCGCGACCTCGCTCGACCTCAACATCGACTATGGGCGCAACAAGACGAACAGCAGGGCGTTCCGGGGCATTCCGCCCTACGGCAACCCGTCCACCGACTATGAATATACCAACACGCTGTTCGTCGCCGAGCTGAGCGGGCAGACCGAGCTGGCGACGCTGCCGGCAGGGCCGGTCCTGGTGGCGGGCGGGGTGCAGTACCGCGCCGAGACGATGCGCACCGACGCGAAGATCTTCTTCAACCTGAACGGCGGCACCCGCAAGGCCAAGTCGGCCTTCGGCGAGGTCAATGTGCCGATCGTCGGGCCCGAGCTGGGCGTGCCGCTGGTCCGATCGCTGACCCTGTCCGCCGCCGCGCGCTACGAGGATTTGGGGTTCGACGACGCGCTTGCGCCCAAGGTGGGGCTGCGCTGGCAGATCGACCGCTCCATCGCGCTGCGCGGCACCTATGCGCGCTCGTTCCTCGTGCCGCGGTTCCGCGACACGATCGGCATAGCCGAGCAGGTCTCCTTCTGGAACTATCCCTATGCGTTCCTCGATCCCGCCGACCAGAACCCGGCGCTGTCCGCCGGCAACGCGCTGGTCATGTTCCGGGCCGGCGCGAACCCCGATCTCAAGACGCAGAACGCGGATACCTTCACGCTCGGCGTCGACCTGACGCCAACCTTCATCCCGAACCTCACGGTCAAGGCGGGCTATTACCGGATCAAAATCTCCGGCCGCATCGTCACGCCGTCGCAAGACGACAGCGCATCGGTCCCGGACCTGCAGGTCTTCAACGTGCGGAACCCGAACGCCGATCTGGTCAACAGCATCGTCAACAATCCGACGGTGTTCCGCTGGTTCGCGACAGGCATCCCCTTCGTCAACGATGGCGGGACCGCGATCTACAGCAGCGCGAGCCAGATCCCGGCCGATCTGTTGTCGAGCGTACAGGTGATCGCGGACATCCGGCCGCAGAACTTCGCGGTGGAATCGACCGACGGCTTCGACCTCGACCTCACCTACCGCACGCGCCTGCTCGGGGGGAATGCGAGCTTGCACCTGACCGGGCAATATATCCTGAACCTCGACCTTAAGGCAGCCGGCGGAACCGCGGTCTCGCGGCTCGACGGCTATGCCCAGCCGTCGGACCTCAGGCTGAACGGCACGCTGGTCTGGGGACGCGACGGCTTCTCGATCGGGTCGGTCGTCAACTATGTCGACGGCTTCACCGACAACCGGCCAGGCGAGCCGCTGCGCAGGATCGGCTCGTTCACGACCGCATCGCTGTTCCTCGGCTTCGATCTCGGCCGCCTGACGTCCGCGCCGGCGCTCGCGGACAGCGAGGTGCAGCTCGTCGTCGCCAACATGTTCGACGCACAGCCGCCTCGCATCGTCGACGCCGTGCTGGGCTTCGATCCCTACAACACGCCGCCCAATCCGCGAACGATCGGCCTCGTTCTGACGAAGAGGTTCGGGGGAAGATGAACCGGCGATCGTAATCGTTTCCCGGCGACGAGCGGCTCGCGCTTCCGCGGCTAGAAGCGCCGCTCGATCTCCAGCCCCACGATCCGCGGCGCCTCGAGCGAGCCGTAGACGTTGCCGTCGGTCCCGAACGTCAGGTTCTCGAACCCGAGGCCGCCCATCCGCCGTTCATCGGTGAGGTTGTCGGCGAACAGCCGTGCGCTCCACCCGTCCTTCTCGTATCCGAGCTGGAGATCGATCGTAGTGGTCGTTCCTTGGATGCGATAGCTACGCTCGTCGAGCGCCATCGCGCCGGTGAAGTTCACCGCGGCACGCGCGAAGAGCCCACTCGAATGGGCGTAGCGGGCGGTCAGGTTGGCGTCATATTCGGGTACCAGCTTCACCCGGTTGCCCGCGAGGTTCTCGGTGCCGTTGAACAGGTAGCGGTAGACCGAATCCGCATAGCCGAAGCTGCCCGAGAGGCTGAGCGCGTCGCTGGGGCGCCAGCTCACCTCGACCTCCACCCCGCGGCTGCGCACCGAGGCTGACGAGCCGATGAAATCGGAGGAGACCGGGCGGCCGTTCGCGTCGGTCAGCACGCGGATCTCCTGCCAGTTGTCGGAGTCGATCTGGAAGATCGCGCCGCTGCCGCGCAGCTTTCCGTCGGCGGAGCGCAGCCGGAAGCCAAGCTCGTAGCTCCACATCGATTCCGAGCGGTAGCGGAGCACGTCCGGATCGGAGATGCCCTCCTGCGTCGCCGCCAGGTTGAACCCGCCGGGGATGTTCCCCTTGGCGACGGTCGCATAGAAGGTCGCGTCGTCCGAAAGTTCCCAGGTCGCGGAGAAACGCGGCAGCACAGCCTCGTCCGAGGCCTTGAGCCGCGCATCGGTGTAATAGAGGATCGATCCGCCACCGAGGTCGAGCTGGCCCGCCCGCTGGATCGCGTCCTGCCTGGTCCGGTCGTAGCGCAGGCCCGCGCTCAGCGTCACCTTGGGCAGGAAGGGCAGCTTCCAGCGCGCCGATCCGAACGCCGATACGCTCTCGATCCTGCGGGTCTGGACGGGCGCAGCGACGTAGGCATCCATCGTCCCTGGCCCGACGAAGGTCGATTTCTGGTTGTCCTTGGCGTCGCGGAACCAGGCAACGCCGCCGATGACGTTCAGCGGCAGCGCCTGGTCGCTCGAATAGCGCAGCTCCGCATTCCACACCCGCTCGTCGTTCGCGTCACGCCCCGCCGCGGTCGGCATCGCGGTGAAATCGAAGTCGAGCCCGCGCGAGTCCGACTTGTCGCGGCGATAGGAGAGCGCGGCGTCGACCGTGCCGCTCCCCAACCGCTGCGTTGCGCTCAGGCCCAACACATATTCAGTCTCGTCGGTACGCTTGGGCGCATCGTGGAAATAGCTGCTCCGGCCCGAGCGCCGCCCACTGTTGAGCGGGCCATAGGTGCGATCGTAGAGCTCGACGTCGAACGGAAAGAAGTCGTTGTCGAACAGCCCCGGCGCGTTGATGTCGAGGACATAGGCGGTGGCATTGACGGTGGTGTCCGCGCTCGGCGTCCAGCGCAGCTTGGAGTGGACGAACAGCTCGCCGATCCTGCCCGGCTCGGTCACGCCCGGCGCGCGGTTGCGCATCCAAGTCGCCTCGTCGCTATATTTGACCGCCAGCGAGGCAGAGAGCCGGTCTTCGACCAAAGGTTCGCTGACATAGCCTTCGAGCGTATAGCCGCCCGCGCCGCTGTAGAGGCTGCCGGTGGCGCGCAGCTCGCGCTCCGGACGGTCGGCCGGGTTGCGCGTACGGATGACGATCAGGCCGGACTCGCTGTTGGCGCCGTAGAGCGTTCCCTGGGGTCCGCGCAGCACCTCGATCGAGTCGACCTGGCTCAGCACGGCGTTGGTCAGCTCGCGGAACGGGATACCGTCGATGTAGACCGCGGCGCGGTTGACGATGAACGGGTTCGATTCGACGCCGCGGATCGTGATGAACACATTGCCGAGCTGGCCGCCCTGGTTGAACTGCACGTTGGGGACGAGGTCGTCGAGCTGGCTGAAATCCCGGAGGCGCGCCTCGTCGATCGCCTTGGAGTCGAGCACGGTGATCGCGATGTCGCTGTCCTGGAGCGTGCCTTGGCGCTTCTGGCCGGTGACGACGATCTCGCCTTCGGGGCCGCGCGGCTCCTCCCGCTCCTGAGCGGTCGCCGGAACCGACCCGGCTGCCAGCACGCCGGCAAGCGCCGATTGCCAATAAATGCCCTTCACCGATGCCCCTTTTCGCTTGCTCCGTCGATCGCGGGATATATTGTTACATGACCGGCCACCGCTCCGATCCGGGACGGTTCGGCTCCGATCGAAGGGATCATTCCTCTGCGGCACGCCAGCTTCCGCCATGCGTCCGACTTCGCACGGTCCGTCGATCCCGAGCGGGGCTTCCACGCCGCCAATCCGAGCGGCTCGCTGTTCGTGATGCAGTCGGATTTCGCCGCCTATGAAGGATTGGTGTACGCGACGAACTATCTGCGCATCGGCTTGGCGACGGCGGGAGGCGGCGCCTATTTCCAGCGCACCGATGCGGGGCGGATCGAGGCCGAGTGGCGCCCCGGATTGCTCACGATCGTGCCGCCGAACCTCTCGGGCGAGGGCCGCTGCGCGCCGGTCAACATGGTGGGCCTGGCGGTCGACCTCCACCGCTGGCCGGGAGCGCAGGCGAGGCCCTGTCCCGACCAGCTGGTCTCGCTCGCCGGCATGCTTCACCGCGATGAGGCGATCGCATCGGTACTGCTGGCGCTGCGCCACGCTGCGGAGCTCCACGGCTGCTCGACCCTGTTCTTCGAACATGGCGTCGAGCTGGTGCTGGGAAGGATCGCGGCGCTCTCGGGAGCGCCGGCGCCGCGCCGGCCGCACAAGCTCGACCGCGCACGGCTCGACCGCGTCTTCGAACTCGTCGAGGCGCGCCTGGCCGGCGACCTGTCGGTCGCACAGATGGCGGCCGTCGCCAACTATGAGGCGAGCGGCTTCACGCGCGCGTTCAAGCAGGCGACCGGTTCCACCCCGTTCGCCTATCTCACTGCGCGACGAATGGAGCGCGCGGCACTGCTGCTCGAGCATGGCGAGCCGGTGACGCGGGCGGCGTTGACGGTCGGCTATGCCAATGCAAGCAAGTTCGCCGCCGCCTTCCAACGGCGGATGGGCGTCACACCGCGCCAATGGCGCGCGCTGCGACCTATCGGGAAGTTTCCCATTGACTGAAACGGGGTAGTCGCCCGCTTCCGCTCCGAATGCCGCGGCAACCCTCCTGGTCGAGCAGGCGTTCACACCGGGCCCGGCCTGGAGACGAACAATGAACCTGCAGAAGATCTATACCGCGTTGCTCACGGCAGACCTTGCGGCAGCGGAAGACTGGTACACGAAGCTGCTCGGTCGTGGACCGGATTACCGGCCGATGGACACGCTGGTGCAGTGGGAGCTCTTCGACCGGGGCGGGCTGATGCTTTCAACCAGCGACGAGATCGCCGGTAGGGGCGCGATGTTCCTTTACGTCGACGATATCGCTGCCGAGCGCCGCAGGCTGCAGCGCCTGGGGATCGTGCTCGGGGAGGACTTTCAGGGCGACTATTCGACGCTGGCGCAGGTGCGTGATCCCGATGGCAACCTGCTCACGCTGGCGACGCCGCCCTCGCGGCGCTTTCCGCCGGCCTGATCGCGCGCTGTTCATGCCATGCCTTCGATTTGAGCATTAAGGAGGAGCGGACGGCCGTCCGCTCCTCCCGCACCCGTTGCCCGACCGATCCCGCCTCAGAACGCCGTGCGCAAGCCGAACACGAAGTTGCGGCCGCGCAAGGGCGAGGCGTCCTTGATGAACGAGGCATGGTTGAACGCCAGCTCATTCGCAAGGTTGGTCCCGCGGACGAACAGCTCCGCGGTCTTTCCAGGCGCGAGCTCCAGCTTGTAGGCGAGCGTCGCGTTCAGCATGTCGTAGCCGGGCGTGCGCGTCTCGAACGAGGCGATCCGGTCCTGCCCAAAGACATGGTAATATTCGAGGTCAGCGGACAGCGGACCCCGTTTGCCGTCGGCGCGAGCGCCCAAGCGTCCGGCGGGAATGCGCGGCAAGTTGCCGAGGCCGTGCTTGAGCTTCGCCCGCACATAGTCGCCGAAGACCGACGCGCCGAAATCGGGCGTGAACTGGTGCCGGATCTCGCCATCGACGCCGGTGAAGGTCGCGTCCGCGCCGATGTACCGGATCAGGCGGAAGTCCTCGAAACGGTCGAGCGTCTCGGCGAAGATGTAGTTGTCGAAATCCTGGTGGTAGGCGCCGAGGGTGAAGGTCGTCGCGCCCGACGTCTTGCGGAAGGTGAGGTCGATGGACCTCGCCGTCTCCTTGTCGAGCGTGTCGGTGCCGAGCTCATAGGTGTTGGTCGCGAGGTGGATGCCGCGCGCATAGAGTTCCTGGACATTGGGCGCGCGCTGCGATCTGGCCAGCGACAGCGCGAGCGAATAGCCATCGCCGACGGTCCAGACCGCCGCGCCCGAGATGGAGAGCGGATCATGGCTGACCCGGCGGTTGAGCGAGGTCTCGATCGTCTGCCACTCCTGGCGTCCGGCGAGCTCGAACCGGACGGGCCCTGCCTGCAGCGTCTCCATCAGGAACAGGGCGGTGCTGCGCGTCTCGCTTTCGGGGATGAAGGCCTCCTCGCCGAGCGCGCTGAACTCGCTTTCCGAATGCTGGACGCCGAACACGCCCCGGAAGCCTGCGACAGGCTTGTGCGTGAGTTCAAAGCGAATGTCGTGCGCCTGGTTCTTGAAGGTGGTGGCGACCTCGTCGCCTTCGACCTCGTCATGCGCATAATCGGTGAACGACATGCGGAAGCGGACCTTCTCGAAGCCCGGCAGGGGATCGCGATAGTCGCTGCGGATGTCGAACCGCTCGCTGCGGAGCTTCACGAACGGCGCGCTTTCGTGGTCGTGATCGTGGTCGTCGCCATGGTCGTGGTCATGATCGTCGTCGTCATGGCCATGCCCGCCGCAATGGAGGTGCGTTCCGTGCGGGTGGCAGTCCTCATATTCGTGGGAGTGGCCGGGCAGGCCGTATTCGCTGCGCTGCCGGGTATAGGCGACGCCGAGATAGCCGTCGGGGCCGATCCACGACCCGCCGACGCTGACGGTCGAGGTGTCGTTGTAGGAGCCCTCGACGCGCGAGGAACCGAACGCCTTCGGCACGCGATAGTCGTCGGAGCTGCGATGGACGCCCTCGGCATGGAAGGCGAACGGGCCGATCCCGGCGGTGAGGCCACCCACCAGCGAACGCTCGTCGTCGGCGGTGCCGATACGGCCCTCCGCCACGCCGGAGATGCCGCCGTCGGGAAGCCTGGTCGGCACCTTCTCGTCGAGCAGGTTGATCGCGCCGCCGATCGCGCCGCCGCCGTAGAGCAGGGCGGCGGGGCCGCGCAGCACTTCGATGCCGCTGAGCAGCAGCGGCTCCGTCGTGACGGCATGGTCGGGCGAGATCGCCGAGGCATCCTGGATGTTCGCGCCATCCGACAGCGCCTGGACGCGCGGCGCGGTCTGGCCGCGGATCACCGGCCGGCTGGCGCCGCCGCCGAAGTTGTCGAAGCTGATGCCCGGCTGACCGGCGAGCGTGTCGCCGAGCGTTGCCTGGCGGCGGTGCACCAGCTCGTCGCCCGACAGGGTGATGACGGGCGTCGCGGTCTCGTCTGCCTTCTGATCGAGCGCCGAGGCGGTCACGACGATGTCGGGCGGAGCAGTGCTGCCGGCCTGATTGGAAGCGCGCACGGGATGTGGCGTCATCACCGCAATCGAGACAGCGGAAAGAAGCAAGACGCGTTTTTTCACGAGTGACCCCCTTTTCCTTTTGAGATGCCGATCCTATTAGGAGACGATATATCATACCTCAAGCGGATTCTGGGACCGATCATGTGCGCGAAGACCACAGCAACTCAGATCGACGGTCAGCGGCGGACCGACATCATCGAAGGGGCGGCGGTCTCGGCCTCAGTGCTCTGCCTCGTTCATTGCCTGGCGCTGCCGCTGCTCCTGCTGCTGCTTCCCGGGATCATCGGCCTGTTCGCGCGCTCGGAAGCCTTCCACTATGTTGCCCTGGCGCTGGTCGTGCCTTCGGCGGCGGGCGCCTTCTGGCTGGGCTATCGGCGCCATCGCACGCCGGGTCCGGCGCTGCTCGGCGTCGCGGGTGTCGGCTGCCTCGTCGCTGCGCTGCTCCCGGGTCTTGCCGAAGGCGCCGAGACCTGGGTCACCGTTGCGGGAAGCCTGCTCCTCGTCATCGGCCACACGCTGAACTGGAGATGGCGGACCTGTGCGGCCTGAAGCCGAGAGGGAAGCGGCCCCAGCAGCCGCACTGCGGCGCGCGGGCTGTACGAAGGGCGGCCACCCCCTTCGCACGCCCGCGATGCTCGACGCGTCGCTGATGGGAATCCTCGAGGAAAGCAACCAGCCGCTCACCGCTTATGAGATCGCCCGGCAAAGCAGCGATCGAGGATCTCCCATCTCGCCGACCCAGGTCTATCGTATCCTTAACCGGTTGATCACGAGGGGCACGGTGCAGCGGATCGAATTGCTGGCGGCCTATCATGCGTCTCGAGGCGAGAAGAAGGGCTATATGATCTGCCGGTGCTGCCGCAGCGTCGAGAGCTTCCCGAGCTCTGCCTTCGCCCGCGCGGTCGACCGCGTGTGCCGCGCCGCCGGCTTCTCGGCATCGCACGCGATCTTCGAGCTGTCCGGCATCTGCGCCGAGTGCGCGGGACGCAGCACCGCGCCGCAGGCCCGTTCAACGAGACCGAAGGAGGAAATTATGGCGTTCAGGATGAAGAGCCTTTTGGCACTGGTTGCGACGGCGGGTGCGGTGGTGACCGCGATTCCCGCGGACGCCGCCGAACGCCGCCCCGGCATTCTCTACGACGGCGCAGGTCGGGAACTGGGCACGGTCGCCGTCACCGACGCTCCGAAGGGCGTGCTGCTGCGCATCGAGGCGAAGGGCCTGCCGCCCGGCTGGCACGGCATACACTTCCACGAGAAGGCGGACTGCGGCGGTGCCGCCTTCAAGAGCGCGGGCGGCCATGTCCATTCGCAAAAGCCGATCGTGCACGGCTTCCTCGTCGAGGACGCCAACGACGCCGGCGACCTCCCCAACATCCATGTCACCGCGGACGGCGGCGTGACCGTCGAGCTCTACTCGACCTTGGTCTCGGCCGAGGGCCGCGGTGGCAGGCCGGCGCTGAAGGATGGCGACGGCTCGGCGCTGGTGATCCATGCCAATCCCGACGATTACCGGACCCAGCCGATCGGCGGCGCGGGCGAGCGGATCGCCTGCGCGATCATTCCCTAGCGGGCGTAGGAAGCAGCCATGTCTGCGACGACGGACTTTCTGGTCTTCGCACTTCTGATCGGTGCCGGTGCGACCGCGGTGATGGACATCTGGGCGGTCGTGCGGCGGCGGCTGCTCGGCGTGTCGTCGCTCGATCTGGGCTGGCAACGCCGGTCCGCCGCGCCGTCCGGCCTTGCTTCAGGCGACGAAAGCTGACCAGGGGCCGGTGATCGCGAGCGTCTTGCCGGGACTGTAGGCGTTGACGAACAGCGTCGAACCGTCGGGCGAGAAGCAGGCGCCGGCAAGCTCGGTCTGCGTCCGCAGCCGGGCGAAGGTGTAGACTTGACCCGCCGGCGTGACGCCGCGCAGATGATTGTCGACGACGTCAGTATACTGGTCCTCGCAGACGATCAGGTGGCCGTTGGGCGCCACGGTCAGGTTGTCGCCGAAGTTGAACTGCGAAGGATCGGTCGATTCGACAAAGTTCTGGAGCATAGCGGGATCGCCCCGCTCCTGCGGTTGTCCCTCGAAACGCGAGGGCCTGTAGCGCATCACCTGGCCGAGCTTTGCGGCACCGCCCGAGGTGCAGCAGAAATAGAGCTCTCCGTCGCCATAGTGGATGCCCTCGCCGCGCGCGAACAGCAGCGCCCCGCGCGCAGCGCCGCGGCGGCGTAGATCGTCATCCGGACTATCGACCCCGTCAAGGTCGATCCAGCGCACCGCCTGCCATGTGCTCTGGGGGAGCTCCATGCCGCTCCAGTTGCGGCTGTCGGTGAGGCTCGCTTCGACGAGCGCGAGCGCCTGGAGCCGCCCCCCGCGCGCGAGCCTGCCCTTCGTCTCCGGAAGGAAACGGTAGAGCAGGCTGTCGTCCCGATCCTCGGTCAGGTAGACGATCCCCGTGCGCGGATCGACCGCCGCCGCCTCGTGGTTGAACCGGCCCAGGGCAGTGAGCGGCACCGGCTCCGCCAGCCCGCGCGCCGTCGCCGGCACCTCGAACACCCAGCCATGATCGCGCTCCACGCCGTCCCCGGCGCGCGTCACGTCCTCCTCGCAGGTGAGCCAGCTGCCCCAGGGCGTCGTCCCGCCCGCGCAGTTGCGAATGGTGCCGAGGAGGCTCAGATGCTGCGCTTCCACCCGGCCGGCGGCGAGATCGTAGACGATCGTCGTCGTGCCGCCGGGAAGCGCCTCGCCGCGGCCGTTGCGGTCATAGGAAGCGAGACCGGAGTCGCTCGAGCCGCGGACCGGGCCCGTCTCGCGGTGGCGCGCCTGGAGCTCGTGATTGCGCACCAGCACGACGCGGCGGCGATCGAGTGCGAAGCAGCCCATGCCGTCGGCGCGGTCGGGGACCACGAAGCCGTCGTCCATGCGGTCGCCGAACGCGGAGATCACGCGGTAGCGGAAGCCCCTGGGCAGGTCGAGCAGGCCCGCGGGATCGGGTTCGAGCGCGCCATAGGCGCGCGGCGCCGGCCGGGTCATGCCTTGGCGCATCGAGGTACAGGCGCCGAGCAGACCGGCGAACGCGGTGCCGGTGAGTCCGAGGGCGAACCGGCGGCGATCGAGCATCGGCGCGTTCAAGGAAGAAGGCTGGGTCATGGCTGGAGCCCTAGCGTCGGACATGGTCATTCCTGTTACGTCTCTGCCGCGTTGCAAGCGCCTAGTAATGTTGTATCGTTTCCTAAGTCAACGCGATTGCTCGACGAAGCGATGCGGCGCATCACGATCGTGCTGGGGGCCTGCGCCACGTCGCAAGGGGCTCAAGCTGCAAAAGGAAAATGGGGCACAGGCTTCAGCTATGCGGATGTCTCGACTGGCGTTTGGAATGTTGCTCGTTGCGGGCGGCGCGACCGGCAGCACTGTCGCCGCCGCGCAGACGGCGTTCGAGGAGGCACCGCTGCCGCCGGTGCTGCCCTGGTCGGGGGCGAGCGAGAAGCTGATCGTGGCCAAGGACGATCCCTGGATCACGCCGGTCGAGCGCAGCGACTTCGTCGAGACACCCGACTATGCGGCGACGCGCGCGTGGCTGGAGCGGCTTGTCGCGTCGTCGCCGCTGCTTTCGATCGAGAGCTTCGGGAAGACCCCGGAAGGCCGCGACCTCTATTTCGTGCGGGCGCGCAAGGGCGGCGGCAAGCCCGTGCTGCTCGTCCAAGCCGGCATCCACTCGGGCGAGATCGACGGCAAGGACGCGGGGCTGATGCTGCTGCGCGACATCGCGCTCAAGGGCAAGGACGGCCTGCTCGACAAGGCCGAGCTCGTCTTCGTGCCGATCTTCAACGCCGACGGTCACGAGCGGTCCTCGCCCTACAGCCGCCCCAACCAGCGCGGCCCCCGGTCGCAGGGCTGGCGGACCAACGCGCAGAACCTCAATCTCAACCGCGACTATCTGAAGGCCGATTCGCCCGAGATGCGCGCGATGATCGCGCTCATCGATCGTCTCGACCCGGTGCTCTATCTCGATCTCCACGTCACCGACGGCACCGATTACCAGTACGACATCACCTATGCCTTCTCGGGCTGGCGCGGCTACTACGCCCAGTCGCCTGCGATCGGGCGCTGGCTCGACGCGCGCTTCCGCCCGGCGGTCGACCGGGCGCTTGCCCGCAACGGGCATATCCCCGGCTATTATGTGAGCGCGGTCGACAACCGCGATCCCGACAAGGGGATCGTCCACGACCCCGACCTGCCGCGCTACTCGACCGGCTATGGCGACCATCGGCGCCTGCCGACCGTGCTGCTCGAGACGCATTCGCTGAAGCCCTACCGCCAGCGCGTGCTCGGCACCTATGTGTTCGTCGAGTCGGCGCTCGGGCTGGTCGGCGAGCAGGGAGCCTCGCTGCGTACCGCGATCGCCCGCGACCGCGCGGCGCGGCCCAGGACCATGGTGCTGCGCTGGAAGCGCCGCGAGGCGCCGCTCTACACCATCGACTTCCTCGGCGTCGCGCATGAGACCTACCGTTCGCCGGCTTCGGGTCGAAAGGAGATCCGCTGGCTCGGCAAGCCGATCCGGCAGCGCATGTCCGTATTCGGGAACGAGCCCGAGGTGGAGGTCACGCTCCCCAAGGCGTGGTGGGTGCCGGCGTCGGAGACGCAGGTGATCGACCGGCTGAAGCTGCACGGCATCGCCTTCGAGACGATCGCAGCGCCGCGGCGCCTGACGCTGGAAAGGGTACGCCTCGTCGACCCGAAGCTCGGCAAGGCGAACGAAGGCCATGTTCCGCTCACCGCCAAGTTCGAGCCCGTCCGCGGCGAGGAGACCCTCCCGGCGGGTTCGGTGCGCGTGCCCGCCGATCAGCCGCTCGGCCTGCTTGCGGCCGCGCTGCTCGAGCCGGAAAGCCCCGATTCGATGCTCGCCTGGAACTATTTCCCAGGCATCCTCCAGCGCACCGAATATGTCGAAGGCTATGTGATCGCGCCGCTCGCCGAGCGGATGCTCGCCGCCGACCCGGCGCTCAGGCGCGAGTTCAGAACGAAGCTCGCGGCGGATCCGACGTTCGCGGCCGACGGCGAGGCGAGGCTTGCCTGGTTCTACGAGCGCACGCCCTATTACGATGCGCGCTATCTGCTCTATCCGATCGGCCGCGAAGTCGCGGAATGATCGTGCCGGCGCTGCCTCGACGGCACGGCGCCAGGGCTCAGCCGATATTCCGAGCGCAAGTCCACGTCAGAACTTCAGCGTGACGTCGAAGAGGTAGCGCCTGCCGTAAAGGTCATATCGACCGATCCGATCGGGCTTGTTGTCGCGATACATCCGCAGACGCTCGTTGGTGAGGTTGTTGACCTGCGCACGCACCGTGATGTTGTCGCTGATGTCATAGGATGCGCTCGCGTCGAACGTCGTCTCTTCCTCGAGCGTCTGCAGATCGGCGCCGTTCCAGCCGTAGATCACCGTGAACGGGCTGTGATATTTCATGCCTCCGCGCAGCTGGAGTCCGCTCTTGGCGTACCACAGGTCCACTGTCGCGGTGTGCCGCGCGAGCCCGACGATCTTGAGCGGATCATTGGCCGGCGCATATTCCTCGAGGTCGGAATCGGCGAAGGCGTAGTTGGAATAGATGCCGACGCTGTCCAGGCCGAGGAAGAAGAAGGGGGTCTGGAACGTGACCTCGACGCCGCGGATGTAGCCGCTCGATCCGTTGACCGGCGTGGACACGCTGTAGGTCAGGCCGCTGAAGGTCATCGGCGTCTGCTTCCACCCGATGTAGGAATCGACCAGCTTGTAGTAGCCCGCGACGGCGAACAGCGATTCGGGCCGGAAATAATATTCGAACGAGGCATCGAACTGCCACGCCTCGAACGGCTTCAGATTGGGATTGCCCCCGCTGCCGGTGTAGGGCTGCCATTGGGTGAGGGTTCGGCTGGCGCGCAGCTCGTCCAGCGGCGGGCGGGCGATCACCTTGGCCGCGCCGAGGCGCAGGACCTTGCCCCCGCCGAAGTCGAACCTGACGTTCGCGCTCGGCAGCACCCGCGTATAGTCGTCCTCGACCGACACCGGGGTGAAGGTGCCGCTGATCGCGTCCTGCTGGTTGCCGCGGCTCGTCGTCTCGACATGCACGATCCGGACGCCGAGGTTGCCGCTGAAGCCGCCGCTCGCAAGGTCGCCGCCGAAGTCGAGCTTGGCATAGCTCTCAAAGACCCTTTCCTTGACCCGCCAGGCTTCGGCCGGCTCGTCCACCGCATTGTCGGGATCGAACGGATCGGCACCATAGGCCAGCGCGGCGATCGCATCGACGTCGCCGGTCAGCAGCGTCGGAACGTTGAACGCGGAGACATTGTAGGGCGTGAACATGTCGGCCGGGATCGTCACGCTTCCGGTCGAGCACATCCACGCCTGCTCGACGGGGCCGCACACGCTCGGCACGAACATCGCGCTGTCGTGCCGCTTGACGCGATGGGACCCGCGCAGCCCGAAATTGAACCTCTTGACGAAGCCGTCGAGCTCGCGGCTGAAGTCGAGCGCGACGGCACCGAGTTCGTCCTTCAGATTCTCGGGACCGTCGTAGCTGCCCGAGCGATAGTTCTGCGCGACCTGGGGCAGGGTCGACGGGTCCTCCGTCGTCGTGATGCTCGGCACGCGATCGGCGCTGAAGTCGAAGCTCATCGAGGCCGGATAGACTTCGGTGCGCACCGCCATCCAGGCGTTGCGACGCTCCGCGCGCGAATAGGAAAGGTCCGCGGTCACCGCCCAGTCGTCGGAGCTCCAGCGCCCGTTGAGGCCGCCGATGTAGAGCTTCTTCTTCTCGACATAGCGGGCCAGCGCCGTGCCGACCGAGCTGAACGGCAGCGTCGCCCGGATCACGTCGCCGTCGATCAGCGTGTAGGAGGCGCCCGGCGCATTGTAATCGCCCGCGTTGCCGTTGTCCCAATTGCCCCAGTTGTTCTGGCCGTAGACGGTCTGGTCCTGGCGCTCCTCGATCGAGATGTCCGAATAGAGGAAGTCGGCCTTGAGCTTGAACCCGTCGGTCGGCTGCCAGGAAAGACCGGTGGACACGCCGAAACGGTCCTGGTCGATGCGGGTGTTGGAGACCTGCGCACCCCAGGGCGTCGGATCGGGCGTGCCGTCGCCGTCGAGATCGCCGGTGAAGTCGCTGGCGCCGGCCGGCGGCCTCGCCTCGGAATCATTGTAGCCCCAGCCCTGGAACGACGGGTAGCCGTTCCGCTGCTTCTGCGCCGTCACGCCGAGGACGATCGCGAGATCGTCGGTGAGCTTGTGCACGAACGATCCGCTGGCGCGATAGCCGAGCCGGTCGTAACCCGGGAAATCCTTGCCGCCGTCGTAGAAGACGGGGCCTGCGCGGACGACGAGCGCCGGACCGCGATAGTCCAGCGGATCGAGCGTGGAGATGTTGACGGTCGCCGCCACGCCGCCCGCGATCAGGTCGGCGGACTGCGATTTGTAGACCTCGACGCCGGACACCACTTCGGACGGATAGATTTCCCAGCGGACGTTGCGATCGGGCTCGCTCGACGCGACCTCGCGGCCGTTGATGGTGCCGAGCACCAGCCGCGCGCCGAGCCCGCGGATGACCGCCTGGCTGTCGTTGCCGCGGTCGCGCGTCGCGTTCACCCCCGGCAGGCGGTTGATCGACTCGGCGATCGTCACGTCGGGCAGGACGCCGATCTCCTTCGCCGAGATCGCGTCGACCACCTTGTCCGAGCTGCGCTTGACGTCGAGCGCATCGCGCATACTCTGGCGGATGCCGGTGACGACGATGTCTTCGGAGCCCTGCTCGCCCGGAGCGGCGGGTTGCGTTTCGCCCGTGTCCTGCGCGTGCGCCGGCGTGGACAGCGCCACAGTCAGCGCCAGCGCGCTGACGGAGTGAATTGCGTTGAGCTTGCCCATGGTCCTCCCCCTCGCTTCCGGTCCCTGGCCCGATCGAGTCGGATCCTTATTGCGACCATGATATCGCATTTATCTTATCATTTATAGGGATCGCCGATAGCATTTGTATCAAAGTGCGACGGTCATTCGTTCAAAACGATCAGTTCCCTCGCCGGCGATAGTCGTGCCGGAGAAATTCGAACGCCGGCAGCGCCTCATGCGTGCTGAGGTCGAACCACGCCGCATTCTCCCAGTTCGAACCGGTGCCCCAGCGTGTCTTGCACGCGGTGGCGATCCACGCGGGCTCCCAATAGACCGTGCCGATACCGCCGTTGTCGACCATGGTCTGCGTCACATCGATCAGATACCGGCGCTGGCCGTCAGGCGTCGCCGGATAGCCGGGGATCAGCGTGTCCGGGCCGAGCAGGTTGGGCGCGGCGTCGGCGCCGTCGGTGGTGAAAGGATAGGCGGTCTCGACCAGGATCACGTCCTTGCCGTAGCGCCGCTTCGCCTCGGCGACGGTCGTGCCGAGCTCGGGGATCGAGCGCTTCGACCATTTGCGGTAATAGCTGACGCCGATCAGGTCATAGTCCGTCACGCCGGCCTTGGTCGCATCGTCGAACCAGGGGAGGACGTTCTCGGGCTGGGCGATGTGCAGCATCGACTTGATCGGCTTGCCCGCCGCCGTGCTCGCGTCACGCACCGCCTTCAGACCGGCGTTGAGCAGCTTGGCGTTACGCGCCCAGTCGATCGCCATCTTGCCCGCGCCGCTCATCAGCTCGGGGTTGGTCTCGTTGCCGACCTGGACCATCTCCGGCACATGGCCCGCCGCGGCCAGCCGGCCGATGATGTCGCGGGTATAGTCGTAGAGCGCCTTCGCCTGCGCATCGGTGTCGAGCCCGGCCCAGGCGGCGGGCGGGTGCTGCTTGTCGCCGTCGGCCCAGTCGTCCGAATAGTGGAAGTCGAGCAGCACTTGGAGCCCGGCGCCATGGGCACGGCGGATCGTCTTCAGCACGTCCTCGTAATTGCTGTAGCGGGTCCATCCGGCATCGTTCCAGAGGCGCACGCGCACCAGGTTGCCGCCCTCGGCCTTGAGCAGCGCGAAGGGATCCACCGGCTTGCCGTTCTTGCGATAGACCGCGCCGCAATCCTCCATCTCATTCACATAGGAGAGGTCGGCGCCAAGATAGAGCGTCGGATCGGGACTGGGGCCAGCCATCAGCAGCACGACGAGCGAGGTCAGCATCATGGTCTAGCTCCTGCGAGAATCGAGAGGTTCCCCGACTCGAGGCCGTCCGTGGCCGCCGTGATCCGCACCGATCCGTTGCTGCCGGGCGATTGGACGATCGTCTGGGCGAGCCCCTTGAAGGCGCTCCGCTGGCTGGGACGATCGGGCTCATGACAGGTAGGATCGCCGTTGCCGGCGCCGGCGTGGCCAAGGCGAGAAACGCCCTTCCCGGTCAAGCAGCAGCCGCTGACGCGCCTGGGCAGAAGCGGGGGCCGCCTGCGCAGCGCGCGCTCCCGCGGGCAGCAATGCTGCGACAGCAGCGCCCTTGGAGCGTCCCGCCTCTCCATCTCTCCCCCCGTACGAGTCCGATTCTCAATGGTAAGATTAATATGAGAGCGAGGTCGCGTCGAGAGCCTGCTAAGACATGTCCACCAAATATTTCCCTGGCTGACGGAGCTCCGGCCACGGCTCTGCTTCGTCCACACCCGAAGCTCGAATCACAAACCCAAGCCTCGGGAAGCTTCATCCCATTTCCGAAATACCTTCAGTGCTCGCGGAAGGACGACCAGAAGCTGCTGACCAGCGGTTCGAGCATATAGTCCAGCGCGGTCCGCTTGCGCAGCGGGATCAGGATCTGCACGGGCATTCCGGCGCGCAGGGCGAAATCATGGCCTCGGACGCGGTGGATCAGCTGGAGCTGATCGTAGGGCACCACGATCTCGCCGGTGAAATAGCTCTGGCCCGACTTCTCGTCGGTGAAGCTGTCCGCGGAGAGCCGTGTCAGATGGCCTTCGAGATTGGGCAGGCTGCGCTCGTGCAGTCCCGAGAACTTGACCCGCGCGAGCTGGCCGACCGAGAGGTCGTCGGCATCGTCGGGCGCAATGCGCGCCTGGATGACGAGCGGCGCGCGCTCGGGCACGATGTCCATCAGCTTCTGCCCGGGCGAGATCACGCCGCCCGGTGTGAACACCGACAGGCCGACGACGGCGCCGGTGGCGGGGGCGCGGATGGCGGTGCGTTCGAGCTGGTCGCGCGCCGCCATCCATTTCGGGAGGATCTCGCCGAGGCTGGTCTCGACCTCGCGAAGATCGGAGGCGGTGCGCTCGCGGAAGCTGCGCTCGGCCTCGAGCACCTGCAGCTCGCTCTCGCGCGCGGCGCCGCGCGTCTGGGCGACGCTGGCGCTGTACTGGCCGCCTTGCCCCTGCAATTCGGCGCGGGCGCGTTCGAGCTCGCGCATCCGCGTCTGCGACACGAAGCCCTTTTCGGCGACCGGCCGCAACGCCGCGATCTGCTCGTCGATGATGCGCAGTTGCTCGCGGGCGGCCGTCGCCTGCTCGCCATAGCCGCGTCCCTGTTCGCCCGACTGGGTGACGCGCTGGCTGAGCGCCCCGCGCTGCGCGGCGAGCACCGCCGTCCGCGCGGTGAGCTCGGTCTGCTGGAGGCGCAATGCCGTCGCCGCCTCGGCCTTGTCCTCGGGCGCGAGCGAGGCGAACTGCGACGGCGGCGTGATCCGCGACTGGCCGAGCTGTTCGGCTTCGAGTCGCGCGCGCTGCGCGAGCAGCCGGATCGACTGCGACGCGAGCGCGCGTTCCTGCGCACGGACCTCGGGCGCGGCGAGCTCGATCAGCAGCTGGCCGCGCTCGACGCGCTGGCCTTCCCGGACATGGATCCTGCCGACGACGCCGCCGTCACGGTGCTGGACCGATTGCCGTTGCCCCGAGACGACGAGCGAGCCGGGAGCATAGGCCGCAGCATCGAGGCGGATGAAGGCGGCCCATCCCAGGAACAGCACGAAGAACAGCGCTGCGATTATCGAGCCGCCGCGGATGTCGCCGCGCGGGTCCGCTACCGCCGTCGAGACGGGCGTGACCGCCGTCGCGGGCGGGAGGAGCAAGGCCTCGCTCATCGCGCAGCCGCCGCCTGGGCGGGCATACGGCGCACATTCTGCGGCGCGATCTTGGGAAGGAGCTCGTCACGCAGGCCGAACATCTCGACCCGGCCGTCGCGCAGCACCACGATCTTGTCGATCACCGGCAGGATGCCGAGCTTGTGAGAGACGACGAGGACGGTCCTTCCCTCGGCCTTGAGCGCGGCGAGCGCCGAGACCAATGCGGCATCGCCTTCGCCGTCGAGATGGGCGTTGGGCTCGTCGAGCAGGAGGATC
Source organism: Sphingomonas astragali (assembly GCF_051400615.1). Taxonomy (NCBI): domain Bacteria; kingdom Pseudomonadati; phylum Pseudomonadota; class Alphaproteobacteria; order Sphingomonadales; family Sphingomonadaceae; genus Sphingomonas; species Sphingomonas astragali. Next base: position 1,667,077 of record NZ_JBLFFH010000001.1, on the reverse strand, counting down.
GCCGGGTCGCCATAGACCGCGCGTGCGAGCCCGATGCACTGCGCCTGGCCGGCGGAGAGGCCGCGGCCGCCGAGCTTGAGCTGGTGATCATAGCCGCCCGGCAGGCGGCGGATCAGCGCGTCGGCGCCGACCTTTTCGGCCGCGCGCACCACGGCCGCGTCGATCGTGGGGCGGTCGGCGTCCAGCTCGCCGGCGAAACGGGCGATGTTCTCGGCGACCGTGCCTGCGAACAGGACCGAGTCCTGCGGCAGATAGCCGACATGGCGCGCGAGCGCCTCCGGGTTCCAGTCGCGCGTGTCGGCGCCGTCGAAGCGGACCGCGCCGCGGTCGGCGGTCGCCGCGCCCGCGATCACGCGGACGAGGGTCGACTTGCCGGCGCCGCTCGGTCCGACGACCGCGACGACCTCGCCGGGCTCGATCCGCAGCGACACCGCGTTCAGGATCGCTCCGTCACGCGCGTCGTTGAGCACGGTGACGCCCTCGACAACGATCTCCCCGCGCGGCGGCGGCAGGCGCGTCGGCTCGGCGGCTCCCCAGTCCAAATTGTCCAGCAGAAGGTCGAGATTGCGGTAGCTCTGCCGCGCCTGCACGATCGTCTTCCACGTGCCGATCAGCTGCTCGATCGGGGCGAGCGCGCGGGCGATCAGGAACGAGGAAGCGAAGATCGCGCCGCCCGAGATGAGATTGTCGACCGCCAGCATCGCGCCGAGACCGAGCGCGAGCGACTGGAGTGCGAGGCGAGTGAATTTGGTGGCGGTGAGGAAGCCGCCCGTGGCGAAGCTCGCCTCGGTCTGTGCGGTCAGCATCGCCTCGCGCTGGCGGAGCTGCCGGGTCACCACCGCACGGCGCATCCCGAGCGCCCGGATGCTGTCGCTCGATGCCAGCAGCGTGTCCTGGCTGGCGTAGGAGGCGCTCGCGATCGCCTGGGCGCGATCGAGCCGCACGCGCGTCGCCCTGGCATTGGCCCAGGCGAGCAGCGGCAGCACCGCGCAGCCGAGCACGCCGAGCGCTCCGACCCACGGATGCACCAGGAAGCAGACGAGCAGGTAGATCGGTATCCACGGCGCATCGAACAGCGCCAGGATTCCCGTGCCGGTCAGCGCGCTGCGCATTGTGTCGAACTCGCGCAGCGCCTGACGCGCGACCGGCAGGTCCGGCCGGCCGAGCGTCGCGTCGAGGATCTGCGGCGCGAGTGCGGCGTCGAGCTGGACGCCCGCACGCACGAGCAGCCGGCTGCGGACCCTGTCGAGCAGCGAGAGCGTCGCCAGCGCGAACAGCAGCACGAGCGTGATGAAAAGCAGCGTCTGCAGGCCCTGGGTGGGCACCACCCGGTCGTAGATCTGCAGCATGTAGATCGTCGGCGCGATGTAGAGCAGGTTGATCAGCGCGCTGAAGCCCGCCGCGGCGAGGAAATGCCGGCGGCACAGCGCGAACGCCGCACGCATCGCGGTTGCCGGTGCCGCCATCTTCACGCTGCTGCTTCCCCCGCGAGCCTCGCCGCACGACCGGCATGATCGCGCGGCGAGCGCAGTATCGGGGCGAATTGCCTTGGAATCAAATCAGAATCCGTGGCCCAGCTCCATCGGCTTCCAATGACCGAACAGGTCGTCGACGAAATCGCCGAAGTCGTCGAGCACGCCGCCGAGGCCCGGCTGGTGGTCCGAATATCCGTCGGGGCCCGCATATTTGACGAGCTTGGCGTCGCCGACCCCCAGCAGCGTGACGCTGGTGCCGAGGCTCAGCGTCAGGACCAGGTCCTTGGTGCCGTCGCGATCGACGTCCTTCACGCGGGTGCCGCGGACGGTGACGCCGTCGTCGAGGACGATCCGGTCCTCGGCGGTGTCGAAGTCGCCGATCGTGTCGCTGCCCTCGACGCGGCCGAAGTGGAAGGTGTCGGCACCGGCGCCGCCCCAGAGGGTATCGTTGCCGAGGCCGCCGAACAGGACGTCGCGGCCGTCGCCGCCCGAGAGCGTATCCCGGCCGAGATCGCCGAACAGGACGTCGTTGCCGGTCCCGCCGTTGACCCGGTCGTTGCCGAGGCCGCCGTCGAGCCGGTCGTGGCCGTCGAGACCGTTCAGCGTGTCGTTGCCGAGGCGGCCCGACAGCCTGTCCTCGCCGGCGGTGCCGTTCAGCGTGTCGGCGAAGATCGAGCCGGTGCGCGTGATGCCGTCGGCGATGCCGGTGACGTCGACGCTCACCGTCGCGGTGCTGGTGAGGCCGTTGCCGTCGGTGACGGTGTAGCTGAACGTGTCGACCGCGACGGCGCCGTTCGCCAGCGCGTCGAACGCATCGGCGTCGGCGACATATTGCAGCGTCTGGTGCGTGGGATCGAAGATGAGATGGCCGAGCGTGCCGGTGGTGTCGACCGCGCTGATCGACAGCGTCTGGCCGGCATCGACGTCGTGATCGTTGCCGAGCAGCGTCGCCCAGAGGTTGGCGCTCGTCGCATCCTCGTCGACCGCCACCGCATCGGCCGCGGCGACCGGCGCTTCGTTGACGTCGCCGACCGCGATCGTGAAGTCCTGCTGGATGCTCGCGCCGGCGCTGTCGGTCACCCTGGCGACGATCGCGTAGCTGGCGACCGCTTCGTGATCGAGCGGCGCGGTGATGGTGACGACGCCCGTCGCCGCGTCGACCGCGAACAGCCCGCCCGCATTGTCGAGCAGCGCGTAGGTCAGCGTGTCGTTGGCGGTATCGGTGGCCGAGAGCGTGCCGACCACGGTGCCGGCCGGCAGATTCTCCGCGATGCTCGCATGGTCGAGCGTCAGGTCGGACGGTGCGGCGCCGAGCATCAGCAGCGCGAGCTGCGGGTCGTGGTCGGTCGGGCGGCTGCCGGCGACCTGCGAGTTGAGGTGCACCGCGTCATATTGCGCGCCGCCGAGCAGGCCGCCGGTGACGAGGATGTTGTCGATCTGCTGGGCGTTGCCGTCGAACAGATAGCTGTAGCGCTCCTCCTCGGGCAGCAGCGTGTTGAGGTTGGTCAGCACGCCGCCCTGCGCCGGGTCGGTGAGCTGGGTCTGGGCGTCCTCGAAATAGAAGCCGTTCCAGTCGCCGAGCACCGCGATGTTCAGCGCCGGATCGTCGGCGAGATGCTCCTGGATATAGGCCTTGACCCCCGCGGCCTGCGCCGTGCGCGCGGCGTCGCCGGCATTGTCGGCGGGCTGGGTGTTGCCGAGCAGCGGGTCGCTGCCGAGCCGCGAGGTGAGATGGACGTTGATCGTGGTGATCGTCTGCCCGCCGAACTCGAACTGCGCGGCCAGCGGGTTGCGGGTGCCGGCATAGGCCCCGCCGGTGATCAGCTCGGCGCTGCCGTCGACGTAATCGACGCGGTCGAGATTGTAGAGATAGCCGTTGCGGATGTTGCCGCCCGGCTCGCCGCCGGTCGAGCCGGCCACGGTCGGCGCGACCTCGACATAGGCATAGTGCAGGCCGGAAGCTTCATAGATCGCGTCGATCAGGCCCTGCGCCGTCACCGTGCCCGACAGGTCCGTACCCGAACCGGCGCCATCGGCGTCCTGGATTTCCTGGACCGCGACGATGTCGGGCGCCTTCAGGCTGTAGACGATGTCGTTCGCGAGGATGTCGAACTTGTTGTCGGAGGTGTCGAGATTCTCGAGATTGTAGGTCGCGATCGACAGGTAGTTCGCATCGCCGGCCGACAGCGTCGTCGCCTCGCGGTCGAGCGTCGCGTCCTTGGTGACGGCGACCGCCTCGGTTGCGATCACTTCATATTGGTCGAACGAATAGTTGACGACGCCGGTGACGCTGCTCAGCTGGTCGCCGATCGTGTAGCCCGGCGTGAAGCCCGAGAAGATCGCGCTGTCGTCGTCGATCTGGATCTTCTCGGGGTTGTAGTCGCCCGGCGCGATGGTGATGCCGCCGCGGTCGTTCATGCCGGTGGCACCGGCGCCGTGGGAAGCGACGACGTCGGTCTCGCCGAACGAGTCGGTGTTCGACACCGCCTGGGGCGCGTCGATGGTGACGCGCATCCCTTCGAGCGATTCCCAGAAGTCGAGGCCGTCCTGCGCGGGATCGAAGCTGGCGAAGGCGTCGTCCTCGATCACCTCGGTCGGCGGCAGGATGCCGCCCGCGCCGATCAGCACCGCCGCGGGCAGCGCATTGCCGGTGCTCTCGACGCTGATCGTCGGCGTGACGATCTCGGTGACGGTGAGGCCCTGCGCATCGCCCGCGAACTCGGATACCGTGCCGCTGACCGAGAGACCGTCGCCGACATGGACCGTCGGCGCCGAGCCGGTGAAGACGAAGATGGCGTCGGAGGTCGCGGCATTGCCGTCGCCCTCCGCCGACTGGAGATAGAAGCCGTTGCTGTCGACTGCGGTGACGATGCCGGTGGTGGAGACGGGCTGGCCGACATACGCCGACTGGTGGCCCTCGCCCTGGATCGCGCCAATCGAGAGCGCGATCGGATCGTCGTTGGTGATCGTGCCGACCGCGTGCGCGTCGTCGACGACGACGTCGCCGGTGGTGGCGCCGAGCGTGACCGACAGCGTCTCGTTGCCCTCGCCGATCGTGTCGCCCTTGATCGGGATCACGATCTGCTTCGAGGTCTCGCCGGCCGCAAAGCCGACCGTCCCCGAGAGCGCGGCGCCGGCGAGGTCGTCGGCCGTCGCGGTTCCGTCGAGGCTGACCGCATAGTCGACGCTCGCGGCGAGCGCGGTGCCGCCCGCGCGATGGACGGTGAACACCAGGTTCGACGTGCCGTCGTCGCCCTCGACCGTGCGCGCATCGCCGATGCGCAGGTGGCCGGTGCCGGTCGGCGGCAGGAAGGTCTGGTCCGCGTTGACGCTGCCGAAGCTGTCGTCGGCGCCCTCCACCCAAGTGAAGTCGGCGGCGCTGGAGCCGGTGCCGACGAGCTGCAGCGACAGGCCGGCGCCGGGCGCCGGATCTTCCGACACGCCGATGTCGGTGCTGGTCACGCCCGCGGCGGGCGTGCCGGCGGCGGCGGTGAACGTGCCTTCGTAAGACAGCAGCTGGATCACGGTGCCGTCTGGCGCGATCAGCGCGACGCCGTCGGCGGCGCCGTTCTGCAGCCCGTTGGCCGGATAGCTGAACGAGACCGCGCCGAAGCCGTTGCCTTCGTCGTCGATCACGCCCGACAGGCTGGTGGTTGTGTAGCTCGGCGCGGCATCGGGCGTGTTGCTGCCGTTGTAGAGGACGAGCTTGTAGCCGCTGAGGTCGGTCCCGGCGGCACCGGCGATCTCGATCGCCTCGCCGGTGTCGGTGCCGGAATTGTCGTAATGGATCTCGTTGATGAAGACGTTCGCGGGGGCCGCCGGCGGCGCCGCGTCGTCGTTGGTGATCGTGCCCGTCGCGCTCGCGTCGCCGAGCGCCGCGCCGCCCTGCGGGTTGCCCAGCGTTACGGTGAAGGTCTCGTTGCCCTCGAAGCTGGCGTCACCCCGGACGGCGATGCGCACCTCGGCGGTGGCGGCACCGTCCGCAAAGGTGACGGTGCCCGTGGTCGGGATGCCAGCCGCAAAGTCGCTCGCGTCGGCCGCGCCGGCGCCGGTCCCGAGCTCCAGCGACCAGGTCGCCGAGACGGCGCCCGCGCTGCCCTCAGTGCGCGTGACGGTGAAAACGATCTCGCGCGTGCCGCTGTCGCCCTCGGCGACGGTCGCGTCGGCGATGCCGAGCGTGCCGGCCGACGGCGGCACGACGCCGCCGAAGCTCTGGCCGACGTTGATCGCGCCGGGCGTGTCGTCGGCGATCAGCGACCAGCTGAAGTCTCCTGCCTCGGTGCCGCTGCCGGTGAGGCCGATCGAGGTGCCGGCCTGCGTGCCGTCCTCATGGACGCCGACGTTGACGCTGGTCATGCCGGCAGCAGGACCGTCGGCGGCGACGAAGCTGCCTTCCCAGCTCAGGAACTGGACCACCGCGCCGCTCGCGTCGACGAGCGCGACTCCGTCGGGCTCCCCTGCTGCGCCGCTGCCGCCGTTCTGGATGCCGTTGGCCGGATAGGCGATGCGGACCGCGCCGAAGCCGTCCTGCTGGTCGGCGATGGTGCCGCTCAGCGTGACCGTGCTGTAGGCGGTGCGCTGCGACGGATTGCCGTTGTAGAGGACCAGCTTCCATCCGGTCAGGTCGGTGCCCGCGAGTCCTGCGATCTCGACGAATTCGCCGGTGTCGGTGCCGGCATTGTCGTAATGGATCTCGTTGATGAACGCATTGGCAGGCATCGAAATTCCTCCCCCTCAGGAAGCTGCGAACCGCTCGGGATCCGGCACGCTCTCGGTGATCCCTCGGTCGCTAAGTCCGATCTGTGACAAGGATATTGCGCTCCCCTCGGCGCGGGCTAGCTCGTGTCCTATCATGGAACGCGACGCAGCCGGCGGGAAGACCCGGGCGGATGCGGAAAGAAGCGAGCGGCTGGTCGCTTGAATCGGGCCGCTCGTCGTCCCATCGCCGGCCGCTATGACATGATGGTCGATAACCGTTTGTTCCGGCACCGTTTGTTGCCGCACTGCGGCATCAAATCCGGCTTGACCGCGAGCATCGGCGGGTTCTAGCTTCCGGTTCCGTCATTCCGCGCACCCGGGTGTGGGGCCGGCCTATGGAGCGGGTTATGCGATGGGCGCGCGCCGAATCCGGAGTCGTTTGCTGGTCGGGTCGATCGCATTGATCGGCGCGGCTGGGGTGCAGGGCGCGCAGCGTGAGCCGACCACGCCGCCGCTTTCGGCCCAGGGCATCGCCAGCGTCCGCATCCTCTGTCTCGTCGAGCCGCAGGACGGCAGTGCGCGCGCGCTCCGGACGAAATTGTGCGAGCAAGTCCGCGACGCCGCGGCGCGCGGCGCGCCGGTCCCCGTCTCGGCCGTCGGGTTCGGCGATCCGGCCGTGCTCGACCGCTCGACCCTCACCATCCTCGTCCACGCCGCCGTGCAGCGCATCGGCGGCGAGCCGCTGCTGCTGCTCGGCATACGACCCTATCGCAGCGCCACCGAGGGAACGGTGCTGTTCGGGCCGCCGCCCGTGGCGATCCCGTTTGCCGGCGGCAATCCCGCCGCGCCCGAAATCCGCGCCGCGATCGACGGCGCACTCCGGCAAAGCCTGCCGTGGCGAGGTCCGGAGTCATAGATCACCAACGGCCAACAGAGGGGAGTCCGATGGCCAAGGTCAATACGAAGGCGATCAGCGTGCAGCACGGTCCGGGCGACCACCTCGAGCCGTTCCGCGATACCGACCTGCCGGTGGTGGATGTCGGCGACACGATCGCCCTCTACGGCAACGTCGACGGTCAGGGCGGCAGCATCTCGGGCAAGCCGGTGTGGTCGCTGGACCAGATCATCGCCAATCTCAACCGCACCTCCTATCCCGGCACCGATATCGACAGCCCGCACTGGACCACCGACGAGGACAGCTACGGCGCGCGGCCGCGCAGCGGCGATGCGACGGTGCTCACCTTCGGTTTCCACACCGAGGAGACGATGTTCGCCGAGCCCTATGTCTACGAGCAGGACGGGCAGCTCTACGGCACCGTCGAATATTTCGGCTTCCAGGAATTCTCCGAGGCGCAGAAGGATGCCGCGCGCGAGGCGATCGGGCTGTGGGACGACCTGGTCTCGGTCCGCTTCGAGGAGACGACGGCGGATCAGGCCGATATCACCTACGGCAACTACACCAACCAGCCTGGCACTCAGGCCTATGCCTATCTGCCGTACAACTACAGCGCGCCCGACACGCTGGCGGCCGGCGACGTGTGGGTGAACGGCCTCCAGGCGAGCAACCTGCAGCTCGACTACGGCTATTACGGGATGCAGACGCTGGTGCACGAGACCGGACATACGCTCGGCCTGCAGCATCCGGGCGCCTACAACGCGGCGCCGGGGCTCTCGATCACCTATCCGAACAACGCCGAATATTATCAGGACTCGCGGCAATATACCGTCATGTCCTATTTCAATTCGGAGTTCACCGGGGCAGGGCACATCGACTGGAACCGGCTGAGCTGGGTCTATTCGGCGACCCCGCTGATCCACGACATCGCCACCATCCAGGCGATGTACGGCGCCGACATGACCACCCGTTCCGGCAACACCGTCTACGGCTTCAACAGCACCGCCGACCGCGACGTCTACGACTTCGCCGTCAACACCATGCCGGTGCTGGCGATCTGGGACGGCGGCGGCAACGACACGCTCGACTTCTCGGGCTGGGACAGCAATTCGGTGATCGACCTCAATCCCGGCCAGTTCAGCAGCGGCGGCGGCAGCGGCGTCGTGCCGCTCGAGGTGCTCAAGGCGCGGGGCCTGCTGCCTGAGAGCTATACCGAGGAGCAGTATCTGGCGCTCCGCACCCGCTACAATGCGGTCGACGGGATGCTGCACGACAATATCTCGATCGCCTATGGCGCCTGGATCGAGAACGCGGTCGGCGGCGGCGGCGACGACTATATCGTCGCCAATGCCGTCGCCAACGTGCTGACCGGCAACGGCGGGACCGACACCGTCAGCTATCATCAGGCGACCGCCGGGGTGACGCTGTCGGCTGCGGCGATGCGCGGCGTCTCGGGCGATGCGGCCGGCGACCGCTACGTCGGGATCGAGCGGTTCGAGGGAAGCGGCTTCAACGACACCCTCATCGGCGGCACGGCGAACGACTGGCTGTCGGGACTTGCCGGCAACGACCGCATCGACGGCGGCAACGGCCGTGACACGCTGTTTGGTGGCGAGGGCAACGACACGCTCGACGGCGGCAACGACAATGACACGCTCGACGGCGGCGCAGGCAACGACACGCTGCGGGGCGGCAACGGCGCCGACACGCTGAGCGGTTGGGACGGGAACGACACGCTCGACGGCGGCAACGACAACGATACGCTGGACGGCGGCATCGGCGACGATGTGCTGATCGGCGGCAACGGCCGCGACGTGCTGATCGGCGGGGCCGGCGTCGATCTTCTCGAGGGCGGCAACGACGACGATACGCTCGACGGCGGCGCGGACAATGATCGGTTGAACGGCGGCAACGGCCGCGACGTGCTGAGCGGCGGCGACGGTGACGATCGGCTGAGTGGAGGAAACGACACCGACACCGTCACCGGCGGCCTCGGCCATGACACGCTGACGGGGGGCAGCGGCAGCGATTTTCTGATCGGCAGCGACGGCGACGACCGGCTCGACGGCGGCAGCGACAATGACCGGCTGTTCGGCGGCGCGGGCGACGACGTCCTGACCGGCGGCAGCGGCAACGACGTCTTCGTCTTCGTCGATCTCGGCGGGACCGACGCGGTGACCGACTTCCGGCGAGGGGACCGCATCGACCTGATTGCGATCGACGCCGTCGCCGGCGGCGGCGACGACGCCTTCCACTGGATCGCGTCGCAGGCGTTCAGCGGCACCGCGGGCGAGCTGCGTGCCTATGGCGAGGGCGGATCGGTTGTCCTCGCCGGCGATGTCGACGGCGACGGCGTCGCCGACTTCATCATCGAGGCGAACGCGTGGGTTACCCAGGCCGACGTCCTCTTCTGACGGGGCGGGGCCGCAAAGAAAGCGTCGCGGCCGGCTGACCAGGAAGTTCCGTGCGTGTCGGCGGTGAAGAGCACACCGGCAACGGCATCGGGGCGAAGCGCGCCAGCCAGCGAGCGAATGCCGAAGTCCGGCTGGCCGGAGATCGACCTGTTCCTGGGGGATCCCACCGCGCGGTCGCCACGCGAGAGTTCGAAACGCTCGCGCCCGGCGCATTCACCGGGCCAGAATCGGACAACCGGGAGGTTGGCGACCCGTCGCCAACCTCCAATCAGTCGATTCTTAACGCATAAGAATGGTGGGCGTGGCAAGGATTGAACTTGCGACCCCTGCGATGTCAACACAGTGCTCTACCACTGAGCTACACGCCCAAGAGGCGCGGGCTTTAGCGGGCGCTCATCGTCCGCGCAAGCCGCTTTCCCCGATTAAATCGATCCGCTCGCGTTTCCCACCTCGAACATACGGTCGACCTCCAGCACCAGGTCGCGCAAGTGGAAGGGTTTGGAGAGCACGCGTGCCTGCGGCATCGTCTTGCCCGCCTTCAGCGTCACCGCGGCGAAGCCGGTAATGAACATGACGCGCGTATCGGACGCGATCTCGGCCGCCTTCTGCGCGAGCTCGATGCCGTCCATCTCCGGCATCACGATATCGGTGAGCAGGAGGTCGAACCGCTCGCTCTCGAGCAGCGGGAGCGCCGCAGTGCCGCGGTCCACCGCCGACACCTGATAGCCGGACCTTTCCAGCGCACGCGTCAGATATTCGCGCATCACCGTATCGTCCTCGGCCAGAAGAATCCTGATCATCACATGCTCCCGAGGCTCTCCTTATGCGCCCAGGGCTTAAGATTTTCCAGCCGTTCCACGCGCGCGTTGCAGGATGGAAGCGGGGCCGATACCGTTGCCGACGTGAGTCCCGCCGACACTCCATCGTTCGAGCGTTTTGGCCCCGCGGAGCCGGCGAGCCCGGTGGTGCTGTCGGTGCCGCACGGCGGCCGCGACTATCCGCTGGCGCTGCGGGAGGCACTGCGCGTGCCGCTCGCGTCGCTGATTCCGCTCGAGGACCGCTATGTCGACCGGCTGACGGAGGCGGCGCTCCGCGCGGAGACCGCCTTCGTTGCGCGGCGTGCGCGGGCCTGGATCGATCTCAACCGCGGCGAGCAGGACCGCGACCCGCGGCTCGACGACGGCGCTTCGACGATGACGATGCCGTTCGTCTCCGCCAAGGTGAAGGGGGGCCTCGGGCTGGTGCCGCGGCGGGTGAGCGGCGCCGGCGAGCTGTGGCTCAGGCGGCTGTCGGGCGAGGAGGTCGTCGCGCGGATCGTCGCCGATCACCGGCCCTATCACGCGGCGCTGGCAGCGGCGCTGCAGTCGGCGAGGGCGCGGTTCGGCGCGGCGGTGCTGCTCGACGTCCATTCAATGCCGCCGATCGCCGCCGCCAGGGCGCCGCGGGTGGTAGTCGGCGATCGTTTCGGGCGCGCGGCAGGGTCGCGGTTCGTCCATCGGATCGAGGGCGTGGTGCGCGATGCGGGCTTCGCGGTTGCGCTCAATGCTCCCTACCCCGGCGGCCATATCCTCGACCGGCATGGCGCGCCGGCGCGCGGAATCCACGCGATCCAGGTCGAAATCGACCGGTCGAGCTACCTCGACGCCAAGCTGCGCGAGCCGGGCCCCGGCTTCGTTGCGACCGCCCGGCTGCTGCGCACGATCATCGACGCGCTGGCCGACGAGATCGCTCCCACCGCCATCGCTGCCGAATAGAATTCGACGAATAAAAAACCGCCTCGGGACAAGCCCGAGGCGGCCAAGGTTCAGGGAGGAGACACGCCCGCAGGCGTGCCGTACGACCTCGCGAAAGGGGGGACACGAAGCCGTACAAGACCGATATAGGCAAACGGTTACCGGCGTTCAAGGCACTCAATTGTATCTTTGTATGTCAGCCCGCGCCGGCCGCAGAATGGGTAGCATGCGCACGAGCGTAACATCCCGCAAGACAAGGTGATGGCGCAGCGCCGCGGCGATGTGCAGCAGCACCAGCGCCGACATCAGATAGCCCAGGATCTCATGCGCGTCGTGGCCGAAGCCGGCTAGGCCAGGCGACACCGGCAGATATGGAATGTCGAACAGGAAGAACCAGGTGAGCGGCCTCGGCGGATTGCCGTCGCGGCCGATCGATGCCATCGCCCATCCGGTCAGCGGCATCGCGATCATCAGAAAATAGAGCGTCCAATGCGCTGTGAGGGCCAGGCGGTGCTCCAGCGGCGCGACGTTGGTCGCGCGCGTCGGCGGCAGGTGCATCAGCCGCCAGGCCAGCCGCCCGAGGCTCAGCACCAGCACGGTGATGCCAACGGCCTTATGCACCGGCATCAGCTGCCATTCGCGGGGCAAGCCGTCGTGGAACAGCCCGACCGCAAGGTTGAACAGCACCAGCACTGCGATCGTCCAGTGAAAGGCGATTGCGACGGTGGAATATCGATCGTCACGGACAAGTGGACCCAGCGCCATTGATGTCTCCGTTCGAAGAGACAACCGTTATGATGCGCCGAAGGGGGGCGGCGCAAGCCGCACCAGCTTGCCCGGATTGAACAAGCCGATCGGGTCGAGCGCCGCCTTGATCGCCCGGAGCGCCGAAAGGCGGGCGGGCGGCCCCAGCCGTTCGAGCTCGGCGAGCTTCATCTGCCCAATGCCATGCTCGGCCGAGATCGAGCCGCCCGCGGCCACCACGCGATCATGGACGAGGCGGGTGATCGCGGGCGCCTGCTCGACATACCAGGTCGCCGGATCGGTGCCGGCCGGGGCGTGGACATGGAAATGGACGTTGCCGTCGCCCAGATGGCCGAAGCCGGTCGCCGTGGTGCCGGGAAAGGCCGCCTCGACCGCGCGGGCGTCGGCCGTCAGGAAATCGGGCATCCGCTCGACCGGCACCGAGATGTCGTGTGCGAGCTGGGGCCCATGCGCCCGCTCGGCCTCCGAGATCGAGTGGCGGATACGCCAGAAGGCTTCGGCCTGCGCCTCGCTCGCGGCGAGCGTCGCATCCTCGATCAGCCCATCGCCGAGCGCCCTGGCGAGCAGGCGCTCGAGCAGCATCGCCGGCGGCTCGCGGTCGAGGTCGCCCGCCACCGCCTCGATCAGCACATGCCAGCCGTGCGTGCCGGCGAGCGGCGGGCGGGTGTCGGGGATGTGGCCGAGTACCAGCGCCAGCGTCTCGCCCGGGATGATTTCGAAGCTCTCGATCGCACCGCTCTCCGCCTCCATCAGCCGAAGCAGCCGGAGCGCCGCGTGCGGCGTGCCGACGCCGGCCCACGCAACCGCGCGCGCGGCGATCGCGGACGCGAGCCGCAGCGTCGCGGCGGTGATCACGCCGATCGTCCCCTCGGAGCCGATCAGCAGTTGGTCGAGATCGTAGCCGCGATTGTCCTTCTTGAGCGCGGCCAGCCCCTCGTGCACCGAGCCGTCGGGGAGCACCGCCTCCAGCCCGGCGACAAGGCCGCGCATCGTCCCCCAGCGCAGCACCTGCGTGCCGCCGGCGTTGGTCGAAGCGAGCCCGCCGATCGTCGCCGACCCGCGGCTGCCGAGCGACAGCGGGAAGCGCCGTCCGACCGCCTCGGCGGCGGCATGGAGGTCGGCGAGGATCACCCCCGCCTCGGCGACGGCGAGATTGGCGTCGGGGTCGACGCTCCGCACGCGATTCATCCGCCTCAACGACAGGATCAGCGCCGATCCGTCCGCGGGCGGAGTCGCGCCGCCGACCATCGAGGTGTTGCCGCCCTGCGGCACCAGCGGCACCCGCGACTCGCGCGCCGCCTCGACGATCGCGACCACCTCCGCGGTCGAGGCGGGCGCCAGCAGCGCCGGAGCGGCGCCATGATAGCGGCCGCGCCAGTCGGTCACCCATGGGGCGATGTCGGCGGGATCGGTGACGGCGATCTTCGCCCCGAAGCGGGACCGCAGCGCTTCGACGAGCTGGGCTTGCACTGGCGTCATGGCGTGCTCGCCGCTAGCATGGCATGTCTCGGCCGCCAATTCATGCCCGGTTCAATCGCAGGATTCCACATTTCCGCCGACATCATGCCCGACGTCCGCCTTCCGCTGCTTTTGCTCACCGCCCTCGCTGTTCCCGGCGCCGCCGGCGCGGCCGGTGGTGAGCAGCGTCGACAGGCCGCATCCGGGCGTGAGACGATCACCGAGGTGACGATCCAGCAGCGGCTGGTCATCCGCATCCCGCGGCTGCCGGTCGGGCGCGCGTCGATGCCGGCAGCGCCGCCCGCCGCGCCGCTGCCGCCGATCCGCTGGGTCGAGCGCAAGGCGGACAAATGCGTGCCGGTGGAGACGCTCGCCGGCGCGACGATCGCGGGCACCGACCGGGTCGACCTCTTGCTGCTCAACGGCAAGCGGCTGCGCGCACGTTTCGGCGACGATTGCCCGGCGCTCGACTTCTACTCGGGCCTCTACGTACGCATGAACCCCGACGGGAAGGTCTGCGCCAGCCGCGATTCGATCCGCTCGCGCGCGGGCGGCGAGTGCAGGATCGAGTCATTTCGCGCCCTCGTTCCCAGCCGATAGCTTGACAAGCGCGGGTAAATCCGCGAGCGCGCGATGTTGAATCGAGGCGGGATCCTCGCCCGCCCCTTTCCGGACATCGTTCATGAGCTTCGCCGACCTCGGCCTTTCAGACGAATTGCTGCGTGCGGTGGAGGAGTCCGGCTATACCGAACCCACCCCGATCCAGGCGAGCGCCATCCCAAGCGTGCTGATGATGCGCGACCTGATCGGCATCGCCCAGACCGGCACCGGCAAGACCGCCAGCTTCGTGCTGCCGATGATCGACATCCTGGCGCAGGGCCGCAGCCGCGCGCGGATGCCGCGCTCGTTGATCCTGGAGCCGACGCGCGAGCTCGCCGCCCAGGTCTCCGAGAATTTCGAGAAATACGGCAAGTACCATAAGCTCTCGATGGCGCTCCTCATCGGCGGCGTCTCCATGGGCGATCAGATCAAGGCGCTGGAAAAGGGCGTCGACGTGCTGATCGCGACGCCGGGGCGGCTGATGGACCTGTTCGGGCGCGGCAACATCCTGCTGACCGGGTGCAACCTGCTCGTGATCGACGAGGCCGACCGGATGCTCGACATGGGGTTCATTCCCGATATCGAGGAGATCTGCACCAAGCTGCCCAAGAACCGGCAGACGCTGCTGTTCTCGGCGACGATGCCGCCGCCGATCAAGAAGCTTGCCGACAAGTTCCTGTCGAACCCCAAGACGATCGAGGTCGCGCGGCCGGCGAGCACCAACATCAACATCGCCCAGAAGCTGGTTGCCACCACGTCGACGGCCAAGCGCGAGACGCTGCGCGCGCTGATCGACCGCGACAACGTCTCGACCGCGATCGTCTTCTGCAACCGCAAGACCACAGTGCGCGAGCTCAACAAGAGCCTGAAGCGTAGCGGCTACCGCTCCGGCGAGATCCACGGCGACATGGAGCAGCCGCAGCGCCTGGCCGAGCTCGAGTTGTTCAAGCGCGGCGAGATCAACATCCTCGTCGCCTCGGACGTCGCGGCGCGCGGGCTCGACATCAAGGGCGTCAGCCACGTCTTCAACTTCGATGCGCCCTGGCATCCCGACGACTATGTCCACCGCGTCGGCCGCACCGGCCGCGCGGGCGCGACCGGCATCGCCTACACGCTGGTGACGCCCGAGGACGCCGAGAACATCCAGAACATCGAGAAGCTCACTGGCCAGACCATCCCGCGCGAGACGATCGAGATCGAGGACCGCGAGAAGCCCAGGCGCGGGCGGCGCGCCGAAAAGCCCGTCGATGAGGCCGAGGCACCGCGCGAGGAGCGTAGGCAGCGGCGCGAGGCGGAACCCGCCGCCGCTCCGGCTCCGGGGCGCGAGGCGAAGCGGCCGCGCCGCGACGAGCGCCGGCAAGGCCGCGGCGAAGGGCCGGACGAGGGCTGGAACGGCCCGGTGCCAGCGTTTCTCGAGGTCAAGCTCGGGGCGTAGCGCACACCTCGGTCAATGGACGACGACCTTTTCGAATATTCCGATCCGGCAAGGGTGATGAGCCCGTGCATCAACGTCTGCGTGCTCGATTCCGCCACCGGCTGGTGCCTCGGCTGCGGGCGCAGCGGGGACGAGGTGGAGGAGTGGACCGGCACCACCGATGCGCGGCGGCAGGCGATCCTCGACCAGCTCCCGGCGCGGCTTAAGGCGCTGCAATCCCGATCTGATTAGCCACGCGTCAGGCGGGCTCGCTCATCAGCGCGTCGTCGAGCTCGTTGGCGCGGATCGCCGCCGGCCGCGACACCGCGCGGCCGAGAAAGGCCATGAAGGCGTCGCGCTTGGGAATCGTACCGAACATCGTGCCCCAGGCGAGATGCGCGCCGACATAAAGATCGGCCGCGCTGAAGCGCTCGCCGGTCAGCCAGCGCTCGCCGAGCCCGCTCACCGCGCTTTCCAACGTGTCGATCGTCCGTTCGTAGCAGCCGAAGCCGAACATCCGCTGTTGATCGCCACTCGGCTCCCAGCCGGCGGCGCGGGTGGTCACCGCCTGCTCGAGCGGCCCGGCGGCGAAGAACAGCCAGCGATAATAATCGGCACGGTCATCGACAGGCGGCGTCAGGCCGGCGTCGGGAAAGGCGTCGGCGAGATAGGCGCAGATCGCGGCGCATTCGGTCACCGTACGCCCCTTGTGAACGATCGAGGGCAGCTTGGCCATAGGATTGATCGCGCGATAATCGTCGCTCTTCAGCCCGCTCTCATAGTCGAGCACCACCGTCTCATAGTCGGCGCCGACCTCCTCGAGCATCCATCGGGCGATCCGCCCGCGCGATTGCGGATTGGTGTAGAAGACCAGATCGCTCATTACCCTCTCCTTCTCGTTGAAACCTCTGACCAATTCCTCAGTCGTCAGAGCGCCGTTCCGAACAGCGCCAGCATCCGCGCCCAGGCCTTCTCGGCTTGCGCCTGGTTGTAGACCCGGCTGTCGGGCGGGCACCAGCCGTGCATCGCGCCGGCATAGACCTCGATCTCGGCGGGAACCTTGGCGGCGGTGAAGGCCTCGCGCAACTTGTCCTTGTCGGTCGGCGAGCGCTGGTCGTCGTTCTCGGCGATCGCGAACAGGTAGCTACCCTTGAGGCGCGGGACCAGCAGGTGCGGGCTGTCGGACGCGTCGGTGACAAGCGCGGCGCCGTGGAAGGAGGCCCCCGCCCGCACGCGGTCGGAAACCGCGGCGGCGGTGCGGAGCACCATCGGGCCGCCCATGCAATAGCCGGTGGATGCCAGACCGCGTCTGGCGTCGACCTCCGGCTGCGCGTCGAGGAAGGCGATGAAGGCCTTGCCGTCGCCGACGACGGCGTCGGAAGTCAGTTTCGCACGCCAGGGCCCGATCCGCTCCCGCACCGCCGGCTGGTCGAACGACTCGCCGGGGGCGAGGAACGGCGCCTTGGTCGAGCGGTAGAACTGGTTGACGGTCAGCACGGCATAGCCCGACTGCGCGAGCCGATCCGCCATCTGGCGGAAGGCCGGGCGCAAGCCCATGATGTCCGGCCATATCAGCACACCGGGATGCTTGCCGCCGGTCGGCGCGACGAAATAGGCGTCGGCCTTGCCATCGGGGGTGTCGACGGTGACGTCCCGGCCGGCGACCTCCTTGGCGTTGGCTGGCAGCGGAAGCAGCAGCGAAAGGCCGGCGGCGCCGGTCATGACGCCGAAGCGACGGCGGGTAAGCACGTCGCTCGCCAGCAGGCGGCTATTGTCGTCGGCGGTCAGTTCGTCGCACATCCGGGGCTCCTTTCCGCTCGGCCGGGAATCGGCGGCCGTCGTCGGGGGAGCTTATCGTTCCGGAGGGTTCAGGTCACGCGGGGCCTTAGCCCCTCCCCCTCAGGGGAGGGGCTAAGGGAGAAGCCTACTGCTTGAACAGCGTCTCGGCGGTATGCTCGACCGGGGCCTCGTCGCCCTCGCCCGCGGCGATCTCGGCATCGCGTGCGGCCTGGTCGCGCTCGGCGCGGAGCTGTTCGATCAGCGCCTCGCGGTCGCCCGCGAGCCGCTCGTCGGTCGGCGCCTCGAGGCCCGCCGCCTTGGCAGCCTTGGCGACCAGCGCGTCGAGCTCGCGCTGCGAGCATAGGCCCAGCGTTACCGGGTCCTTGGGCACGATGTTGGCGATGTTCCAATGCGTGCGGTCGCGGATCGCGGCGATGGTGTTGCGGGTGGTGCCGATCAGCTTGCCGATCGCGCCGTCCGAGATCTCCGGATGGTTGCGGATGATCCAGGCGATGCCGTCGGGCTTGTCCTGGCGCTTGGAAACAGGGGTATAGCGCGGGCCCTTGGTACGGCGGATCTGCTCCGGCCCCTTCTGCATCTTGAGGCGATAGTCGGGGTCGTTCTGACCCTTCTCGATCTCCTCCATGGTGAGTTCGTGCGCACGCACCGGATCGCGGCCGGTGAGCTTGGCAGAAGCGGTATCGTCGGCGATCGCCTGCACCTCCAGGATATGGAGGCCGCAGAATTCGGCGATCTGCTCGAACGAGAGCGAAGTGTTGTCGACCAGCCAGGAAGCGGTCGCGTGCGGCATCAGCGGCTGGGCCACGAAAAATCCTCCGGAAACAATAAGGGCCGCCCCTCGCGGAGCGGCCGTGTCGTGGCGTGTGACTTAATCCGCATGGGCCGGAATGGCAAGCGCGGGCCTCTCGCAAGAGGCGCGCTCCAATGCGGCGGACGACATCGTTTGACGGAGATGCTCTCCCACGATAGCCATATTTTGCATATCTAAACCACATGATGAAAATGGAGAGGCGGTGTGGTGATTGATGCCTTGAAGCTACGGTTGAGGCCGCCCGCCCTACTGCTCGCCGCGGCGTTGCTACCGCACGCGGCATCGGCACAGGACCGCCCGCCAGGCCGAGAATCCCGCCGCGCCGGTCAAGACCTTCGGCCGCGTCTCCTATGATGCGCGCTCGCTGATGATCGACGGCAAGCGGCTGGTGATCTGGTCGAGCGAGTTCCACCCGTTCCGCCTGCCGAGCCCCGACCTGTGGCGCGACGTGCTCCAGAAGATGAAGGCGAGCGGGTTCAACACCGTCGCGCTCTATTTCGACTGGGGCTATCATAGCCCGAAACAGGGCGTGTACGACTTCACCGGCATCCGCGACGTCGAGCGGGCGCTGACGATGGCGGAGGAGGAAGGGCTCTACGTCATCACCCGCGCCGGGCCTTATGTGAATGCGGAGTTGACGCGCGGCGGCTTCCCCGGCTGGCTGGTCAACCAGCGCGGGCGGGCGCGCACCGACGATCCCGCCTATCTCGCCGCCGCCGACGAGTGGCTGACCCAGGTGAACGCGATCATCGCGCGCCACCAGATCAACGGCGACGGCAAGGGCCATCACGGCACCGTGATCCTGCACCAGATCGAGAACGAGCTGGCGCTGACCACGCCGGCGCAGCGGCGCTACATGGATCATCTCTACACCAAGGCGCGCGCCGACGGCATCACCGTCCCCATTTTCCATAACGATCAGGGCCGCAACGGCTATTGGGTGCCGGAAAGCTCGACCGTGCCGAACGTGGTGAAGGGGCCGAACGACCTCTACGCTTTCGACGGCTATCCCGGCGGCACCTGCACCGTCGCCGGCCGGCCGACCCGGGAATCGGCGGCGCCCGACTGGGGCTTCTACGGCCCCGGCGGGGCGAAGGGCGGCGCCTCCGCCTCCCCCGACACGCCGGGTTTCCTCGCGGAGTTCGGCGGCGGCTGGTTCGACTATTGGGGATCGAACGGCGGCTACGAGTGCAACGCCATCCAGCGCGGCAGGCGGTTCCAGCGCGTGTTCTACGGCACCAACCTCGCCAACGGCATCGACATCCAGAGCTTCTATATGGGCTTCGGCGGAACGAGCTGGGGCTGGCTGGCCGCGCCCGTCGTCTTCACCAGCTATGATTACGGCGCCGCCATCTCGGAGACGCGTGCGCTTCGTCCCAAGGCCGAGGAGCTGAAGCAGCTCGCCGGTCTGATCGCCTCGGTCCCCGACCTCGCCGGCATGGTCCCGGCCGGGCCGGCGACTGCTTCCTCACCCAATATCCAAGTCTATCACAATCGCAGCCCGGAGAGCGACGCGCGCTTCCTGATGGTGACGCACCGGCCGTCCAACGCCGCGACCGACGACCGCTTCACTATCACCGCCGACCTGCCCGACGGCCGCTACAGCTTTCCGCAGTCGGAGCCGATGCGGCTCGACGGCTTCGACGCGAAGTGGCTGGTGGCGGGGGTGAGCCTCGGCGGACAGCGGCTGGTCTATTCCACCTCCGAGCTGCAGGCGGCGATGCGGCAGGATGGCGGCGACCTGATGCTGCTCTATGGCCGGACCGGCGAGCGCGGCGAGACCGCGCTGCGCTATGCCGCCGCGCCGACGGTGACGGTGACCGAGGGCGACGTCCGCCACCGCTTCGACGCCGCCAGGGGCGACCTGGTGCTCGACTATGCCCATGTCGGCCTCGCCCGCCTGCGCATCGACGGCGGCGGGCGGCGGCCGCTCACCCTGCTGCTGACCGACGAGGCGGGCGGCGCGCGGTTCTGGCGCCACGACACCGCGGCGGGGCCGGTGCTGGTGCGCGGGCCGGCGCTGGTCCGCACCGCCGTGGCGCAGGGATCGACGCTGGCGCTCACCGGCGACACCGCCGCCGCAACACCTTTCGAACTGTGGGCGCCGGCGCGGCTGCGCACCGTCACCTGGAACGGTGCGCGCCTAGGGCTGACGGATGGCACCGCCGGCAGCCGCAGAACGACGCGGCCGCTCGCCGGGCCGGCCGACTTCGCCCTGCCGGCGCTCGCCAGCTGGAAGGTGAAGTCCAGGACCCCCGAGGCGGCGCCCGATTTCGACGACGGCGGCTGGCAGGCGATCGACAACCGACCCTATGCCAGCATCACCGCCCGGCCCGATGGCCAGCCCAACATGCTGATGGACGCCTACGGCTTCCACGAGGGCGACGTCTGGTATCGCGGCCGCTTCGCCGGCAGCTCGAATGCCGAACGCATCCGGCTCCATTACGGCGCGGGCGGTTCGGGGCTGGTGCAGGTCTTCCTCGACGGCAGGTTCATCGGCCAGGACGAGACACCCGGCGGTCTGCCGCGGCCGATCACCACCGGCGTCGCGGAGCTCGCGCTGCCCGAGGTGGCGCGTGCGCCCGGCGAGCATGTGCTCTCGGTGATGGTCCGCAACAACGGCCACAATTGGGATCTCGACGCCGACGACTTCCACAAGGAGGCGCGCGGCCTGATCTCGGTCTCGATCGAGCCGCGGACGGGGCCGAGCTTCGCCGTGCCGATCGCGTGGAGGATCCAGGGCCGCCGCGGCGGCGAGGTGCTGGCCGATCCGGTCCGCGGCGTCGCCAACAACGGCGGCCTCTACGGCGAGCGCGTCGGCTGGCACCTGCCGGGCTTCGACGACAGCGCCTGGACGACGGCGACGCTGCCGGCCGCCGAAACGCAGCCCGGCACCAGCTGGTACCGGACCGAATTCACCCTCGACGTGCCCGAGGGCCAGGACGCCACGATCGCGATCCAGCTCGGCGATCCTGCCAGGCCGCGCTCGCCGGTCGACTATCGCACGCTGCTGTTCGTGAACGGGTGGAACATGGGCCAGTTCATCGCCCATGTCGGCCCGCAGCGGACCTTCCCGGTCCCCGAGGGCATCCTCAACCACCGCGGCCGCAACCATATCGCGCTGGCGGTCACCTCGGACGGCAAGCCCGGCAATGCGCTGGAAACGGTTCGGCTGGTGACGCTGCGCAACGTCAAGGGCGGCATTCCCGTCCATATGGTCGCGGCGCCCTCGCGCCCGTCGGAGCTCAGATAGCCGGCCGAAGGTCAGCTCGGCACCGCAGCTGTCGCCGGCGGCGGCGGCGTTGGGCCGCCATCGTCCTCCCGAATAGTCGCGGCAGCAGGTCTCGCCTGCTCGCGCCATCTAGCCAGGCCGGCTGTTATGACTTATAGTATGAATACTATTCTCATATTTTAAGATAATTTGCCCAAAGAGGCGAGCCACAGGGAGAGAGAAATGCTGTCGAAATCATTCCCGTCGTCCTCGCACCTGCGGCCGAGCGTATCCGCTGCGGCGCTTACACTGATGCTGATGGCCTCGTCTGCCATCGCGCAGACCACGGCTCCGGCGGACCAGGCGACTGCCCCCGCGCAGGAAGAGGACATCGTCGTCACCGGCTTCCGCGCCTCGCTCAGCACCGCGCTCGCCGAGAAGCGGCAGGAGACCGCCGCCGTCGACAGCATCCTGGCCGAGGACATCGGCAAGTTCCCCGATTCGAACCTCGCCGAATCGATGCAGCGCATTCCCGGCGTGGCGCTCGCCCGCGGCGATGGCGGCGAGGGGCGCAACATCTCGGTGCGCGGCCTCGGCGCGCAGTTCACCCGGGTGCGGATCAACGGCATGGAGGGAACGTCGCAGACCGGCGGCTCCGACATCTTCGGCGCGGGCAACAGCGGGCGCAGCTTCGACTTCAACGTCTTCCCGACCGAGATCTTCTCCGCCCTGACGGTGCGCAAGACGCCGTCTGCGGACGTCGAGGAAGGTTCGCTCGGCGCCACCGTCGACCTCACCGCGCCCAAGCCGTTCGACACCGGCAAGCCGTTCGTGTTCTCGGCAACCGCGCGCGGCGTGTGGAACGAGCTGTCGAAGAAGGTCGATCCGCGCGTGTCGATGCTGGTGTCGAAGCAGTTCGGCGACAGCGGCTTCGGTATTCTCGCCTCGGCCGCCTATCAGAAGCGCAACCTCCGCGAGGTCGGCTATTCGGCGGTCGACCTGCTGCCCGCCAACGTCAACGGCGGCTTCTGCTCGCCGATCGGCTACTCGCCACAGAACCCGGGCAACGACGGCTCGCGCGGCACCGACACGACGATCCGCGGCGTCACGCCCACCATGTGCAGCACCGGCAACCCGCGCACCGGCTCGGTCGAGGCCTATCAGACGATCCAGGACCTGCGCCGGGCGGATGCCCCGAACACGCCGGGCAGCGGCGCCTTCTTCCCGCGCATCCCGCGCTATGTGAATTCCGAGCAGGACCAGGAACGCATCGGCGGCACGCTGACGCTGCAGTTCAAGCCCGACGACGCCACCGACATCTCGCTCGACCTGCTCTATTCGCGCTTCGAGGTGACGCGCCGCGACGACTATATCGCCGGCCTGTCCTTCGCGCGCTCGATCTCGAACAACGGCCAGCCGATGGTGTCGGTGCGCGACGTCGAGTTCGACCAGAACGGCTCGCTCGTCTACGGCCTGTTCGACGGCGTCGACGTCCGCTCCGAAGGGCTGGTCGACCATTTCGTGTCGACGTTCAAGCAGGCCAACCTCAACTTCAAGCGCCGCCTCAACGACTCGCTCGAGATCAGCGGCGTCTTCGGCCTCAACCGGTCGGTCTGGGACGGCAAGGAGCGCCTCCAGACCTTCATGGACGTGATCGACAGCGACAATTTCTCGATCGACTATCGCGGCGGCGGCACCGTACCGACGATCGGCTTCGGCTTCGACGTCTCGGATCCCAACGCCTTCATCTACGCTCCAAGCCCCGCCGACGGCACCGTGCTCGGCGGGTTCAGCTTCCAGGGCAGGCCGCAGAAGAACACGACCGACAATTTCACCGGCGAGGTCAACCTCAAGTGGACGGTGAGCGACGCCTTCGCCGTCAGGGTCGGCGGCCAGTATCGCGAAAGCCGATTCCACCTGGTCTCGCTGCGCCCCTACAGCGCGGACCTGACCGTGCACGCATTGCCCGCCGGGACCAGCCTCGCCAGCATCACGCGCCAGATCACCGGGCTGGACGATCTGTGGGGCCATGGCGCGCCGGCGAGCTGGGCGGCGATCGATGCCGATCGCTGGGCGGAGACGTTCGACTTCGACAGCGTCCGCTATTGCGGGGCCGAATGCGGCGGCGTCGACACCCGCGTGAACGAAGAGATCAAGAGTGCCTATGTCATGGGCACCTTCGATCTCGGCGACCGGCTGGGCATTGGCCTGCGCGGCGATGTCGGCGTGCGCTACGTCAAGACCGACATGCGCTCGTCGGGCTATATCCAGGTCGCCCCGCCCGCCGGCATCACGTCCCCGACCAATCTGGTCGGGCAATATGCGACCGCATCCACCGGCTATGACGACTGGCTGCCGTCGGCCAACATCGTCATCGAGCCGATGGACAATCTGCTGATCCGCCTGTCCGGCGCCAAGGTGATGGCACGGCCAGAGCTCGGCCTGCTCGCACCGACCAGCGGCGTCAATGCGGTCACCCGCGTCGGCAACATCAACAATCCGTTCCTCGACCCTATCCGCGCCAATACCTTCGACGCGGCGGTGGAGTGGTACTTCCGGCCCGGCTCGCTGCTCTCGGTCGCCTTCTTCTACAAGGACATCAAGAGCTTCATCCAGAACATCAACAGCCAGATCCCGTTCAACCAGCTGGGATTGCCGGACGCCCTGCTGGAAGGGAGCAACACCGCCCCGACCGAGCTGTTCAACATCTCCCAGCCATTCAACACCCCGGGTGGGCCGCTGAAGGGCGTGGAGCTCAACGCGCAGGTGCCGTTCACCTTCCTCCCAGGCTTCCTCCGCAATTTCGGCGCGTTGGCCAATTACACTTATGTCGTCTCGACCATCGACTATTGCCTCGCCAGCACCGCCGGCGAGTGCACCGTCAGCACGACGGACGACCTGGTCGGCCTGTCGAAGAACACCGCGTCGGGCACGCTCTATTACGAGGACAGGAAGTTCAGCATCCGCGGCACGGTGAACTGGCGCGACCGGTTCATCCGCGGCCTTCCGGCGTCGCAGGGCAGCGACATCCAGGGCAATGCGCCGACGCTCTATGTCGACGCCTCCGCCTCCTACAACGTCACCGACAACATCAAGCTGATCGTCGAGGCGCAGAACCTGACCGACGAGCAGAACCGGCTCTACATCGACAGCACCCGCCAGGACACGCTGTTCGAAACCAGGATCGGACGCACCGTCAGCGCCGGCGTGAACGTCCGCTTCTGATGCACCACCTCCTCAACTCGGCCGCCGGCTCCCGCGGGATCGGCGGCCGATTTTTCGTCGCGAGGTAGGCATGAACGCAGACAAGCCAGCCCGCGCGATGCGGCTTTGCCGACGCGAGGCCCTGGGCCTGCTCGCGCTGTCCGCCTTGCCCGCGCCGCTCCTCGCCGCGTGGCGAAGGGACGGCGCGCGGCCCGGGCCGTACATGCTCGGCGCCGACATCTCGTGGATCGCCGAGGACGAGGCGGCAGGCGCGCGTTATTTCGTCGGCGGGGTCCAGCGCGATCCGGTCGAGATCCTCGAGGATGCCGGCTTCAACTGGATCCGGCTGCGCATGTTCGTCGACCCTGCCCGCGGCTATTCGGCGCGGGCGCCGGACCGGGCATGGGGCGGGCTCGCGCGCACGGTCGAGCTCGGGCGGCGGATCAAGGCGGCTGGCATGGGGCTGGCGCTCAGCTTCCACTTCTCCGACACCTGGGCCGACCCCGAACACCAGGGAGTCCCCGCCGTGTGGCGCGGGCTTGACCTCAGCCGGCTGGCCGGCGCGGTGGAGGCGCATGTCCGCGACAGCCTCCGCGCGATGCGTGCGGGCGGCGCGCCGGTCGACATGGCGGTGATCGGCAACGAGATCACCTTCGGGATGCTCTGGCCCCATGGTCGGGTGCGGCTCGCGACGCCGACAGGCAATCCGGTCACCGACGCCAATCACCGGAACGTGGGAACGGTCGGCGGTTTCGACGCGCTGGCGCTGCTGCTGCGCGCGGGGATCGCCGGTGCCAGGACGGCCGAGCCCGCCGTGCTGATCCAGCTCCACAACCACCTCGGCCGGCACTGGCCGATCGTGCGCGAATGGACCGACGCCCTCGTCGCCCGCGACGTCGACTTCGACGTGATCGGCCTCTCCTGCTACCAGCAGCTGGCGCAGGGCGACTGGGAGCGGACCTTCCGCAATTTCGTACGGCGCTATCCCGACAAGGGCCTGCTCGTCGCCGAATATTCGAGCCGCAAGCGCTCTATCAACGATCTGGTCCATGCGCTGCCGGGGCGGCGCGGCTGGGGGACGTTCATCTGGGAACCGACCCGGCACCAGGAGGCGGTGTTCGACCTTGACGGCCGCAACGCCGGCGGCGGGCCCAAGCCGGACCTGCTCTCCCAGGGGCTGAACGGCGCCGAGGCGCCCGGAGGTCTCGCCGCCGCCGCCGCGCCGCCAGTCCCTTCTCTTCCGCGCCTCGGCCGCGGCGGCGATTATCGGGCGAATGCGTGGCTCGACGAATATCGCCACATGGCGAAGGACTATGGCCTGAGATGAGGGGCGCGGCATGAAGACGTTCGGGCTTTTCCTTGCGCTGCTGCTCCTCGCCTATCCCGCGCTCGCGGGCGAGCGGATTGGCTTCGACCAGGGCTGGCGCTTCCACCGCGGCGACGTGGACGGTGCCGAGCAGCCGGCCTACGCCGACACGGGCTGGGTGCCGGTCGACCTGCCGCACGACTGGGCGATCGCCGGCCCGTTCGACCGCAACGCCCCCGCCACCGGCTCGGGCGGCTGGCTGCCGACCGGCGTCGTCTGGTACCGCAAGCACTTCACCCGTCCGGAAGGCAAGCGCGTCTTCATCGAGTTCGACGGCGTGATGGAGCGCTCGGGCGTGTGGGTGAACGGCCGGCACGTCGGGCATCGGCCGAACGGCTATGCGCGCTTCCGCTACGAGATCACCGAGGCCCTGCGGCCCGGCGACAATGTCGTCGCAGTCCGCGCCGACACCAGCGCCCAGCCCGCCTCGCGCTGGTATGCCGGCGGCGGCATCTACCGCCATGTCCGGCTGATCACGACCGGCGACGTCCATGCCGATACCGACGGGATCGCCGTCACGACGCCGCACGTCGATCCGCAGCGCGCGACCGTCGCGATCAAGGTGGCGGTGGCCAACCAGGCGAGCGACGACCGCTCGGCGCGCCTCTTCGTCGAGATCGTCGACCCGACCGGCCGCACCGTCGCCCGTGCGAGCACCCCGCCCGGGCCGCTCCCGGCCGGCCGCACCGTCGAGCTCGCTGCCGAAACCGAGGTGACGACCCCGCGCCGCTGGGACATCGACGATCCCGCCATGTATCTGGCCCGCGTCCACGTGGTCGGGAGCGACG
This sequence comes from Sphingomonas astragali, assembly GCF_051400615.1. Classification (NCBI taxonomy): domain Bacteria; kingdom Pseudomonadati; phylum Pseudomonadota; class Alphaproteobacteria; order Sphingomonadales; family Sphingomonadaceae; genus Sphingomonas; species Sphingomonas astragali. The sequence continues at coordinate 1,640,445 of NZ_JBLFFH010000001.1, read as the reverse complement.
GGACGCTGCTCGACGTAGAGCGCGTCCCCTTCGGCATCCGCGACATGCGTTTCGAGGCGGCGACCGGCTTTTGGCTGAACGGCCGCAACATCAAGCTCAAGGGCGCGGCGATCCATGCCGACGGCGGCGCGTTCGGCATGGCGGTGCCGCTGTCCTTCTACGAACGCCGCCTAAGCAGGTTGAAGGCGCTCGGCGCCAACGCGATCCGCACCGCGCATCATCCCTTCGCGCCCGAGTTCCTCGACCTATGCGACCGGCTCGGCCTGATCGTGATGGACGAGGCGTTTGACATGTGGACCGTCGCCAAGTCCCCGCAGGACTATCACCTGTTCTTCACCGATTGGTCGTCCATCGACGCCCGCGCCTTCGTCCGGCGCGACCGCAACCATCCGTCGATCGCGATCTGGTCGATCGGCAACGAGATCCACGACACGACCTATCCGCTTGTCGCCCAGTCGATCATCCGGCGCCTGAAGGCGATTTTCCACGAGGAGGACCCGAGCCGCCCCGTCACCATGGCGCTGTTCCGCCCCAACACCACGCACGATTACGAGAACGGCACCGCCGACCTGCTCGACGTGATCGGCCAGAACTATCGCGAGACCGAGCTCGCCAGGGCCCACGCCGACAAGCCGAGCCGCCGGATCATCGGCACTGAGAACAGCAAGAACCGGGGAAGCTGGCTCGTGGTCCGCGACGATCCGGCCTATGCGGGCATGTTCCTGTGGACCGGCGCCGACTATCTGGGCGAGGCCGATCGCGCCGGCTGGCCCGCGATCGGCAATCCTGCGGGCCTCGTCGACCGCACCGACCGGGTGAAGCCGATCGGCTGGGAGCGCGCGAGCTGGTGGTCGGCGGCGCCGGTGGTGAAGATCGCCCGCCGCATCACGCCGGTGATCGACACCAGCGAGCTGCCCATCATGGTCGGCGTCGCCATGCCGCAACCCAAGGGGGCGGGCGCGCTCGCCGACTGGTCGCCCGTCGACCGTATGCCGCATCGCGAGACGGTCGAGGTCTACAGCAATGCTCCCGAGGTCGAGCTGGTCCTGAACGGCCGCTCGCTCGGGCGGAAGCCGCGCCCCGCCGACGGCAGCGCACGGCAATGGCAGGTCGACTATGCCCCCGGCACGATCCGCGCGATCGGCTGGGACGGCCGCCGCAAGCTCGGCGAGGAGGCGCTCCACACCGCCGGAGCACCTGCCGCGATCCGGCTGGTTCCGGAAACCCGCCGGCTGGGCCACGGCTTCGATGCGGTCGGCTTCGTGCGGGTCGAGGTGGTGGACAGCGCCGGAACGCTCGTGCCCGACGCGGCGACGCCGGTCACCGTCGCGGTGTCGGGCGGAAGCCTCGCCGCGTTCGACAATGGCAGCAACACCGATCACACGCCCTTCGCCAGCCCGGCCCGCAACGTCCACGAAGGCCAGGCGCTGGTGATGGTGCGGCTCGCCGACGGTGCCGATATGATCCGCGTCAGCGCCACCGCGTCGGGATTGAGGTCGGCAAGCGCGACGATAGCGGCGGCGCGATGAACGCGATCCGGCGCCTTCTCGCGGGAGTGCTGCTGCTCGCCGCGTTCGCCTGGGCGCCGGCTCGCGCCGCGCCGCTGGTGCGCTTCGATGCGACAGGGCCGGGTCCCGTGCTGGCGGACGCGCGCGGCATCGCCCACGTGGTGACCTCGCCGCGCGATCACGAGGTGGTCCGCATCGCCGCCGCCGACCTCCGCCGCGACCTGGAGCGCGTCAGCGGCGCGCGCGGAAACAACGGGGCCGAGATCTGGCTCGGCACGCTCGGCCGTTATCCCGCGATCGATCGCCTTGCGAAAGGAGGAGCGATCGACGTCGCCCGGCTGCGCGGCGCATGGGAGAGCTTCGTCATCGCCGTCGTCGAACGGCCCGCTCCCGGCGTGCCGGCCGCGCTGGTGATCGTCGGCAGCGACCGCCGCGGCACCGCCTACGGCGCCTACGAGCTGTCGCGCGCGATCGGCGTCTCGCCCTGGCACTGGTGGGCGGACGTGACGCCGGAGCATCATCCCGTGATCCGCGCCGCACCGGGCGCGAGCCGTTTCGGCCCACCGTCGGTCAAATATCGCGGTATCTTCCTCAACGACGAGGACTGGGGCCTTGAGCCCTGGGCGGCGCGCACCTTTGAGCCCGAGCACGGCACGATCGGTCCCAAGACCTACGCTCGCCTGTTCGAGCTGATGCTGCGGCTCAAGGCGAATCTCCTATGGCCGGCGATGCACAAGGTCACCCGCCCCTTCAATGCCGATCCCGCCAATGCCCGGCTCGCCGACCGTTATGCGATCGTGATGGGATCGAGCCATGCCGAGCCGATGCTGCGCAACAATGTCGGCGAATGGAAGGGCCCCGCCGAAACCTATAATTACGCCGCCAATCCGGAGGGCGTTGCCCGCTACTGGCGCGAGCGGGTGCAGGCCAACGCGCGTTACGAGAATGTCTGGACGCTCGGAATGCGCGGCATCCACGACAGCGGTATGATGGGCCCTGCCACCGATGCCGAGCGCCGCCGCCTCCTCGAGCGTATCTTCGCCGACCAGCGCGCGATGCTGCGCCGCCACGTCGACCGCGATGTGGCGCGCGTGCCGCAGGTGTTCACGCCCTACAAGGAGGTGCTGAATCTCTATCGCGGCGGGCTCGCCGTGCCCGACGACGTGACGCTGATGTGGCCGGACGACAATTTCGGCTACATCCGCCACTTCCCCGACGCGGCCGAGCGGCGGCGGAGCGGCGGGTCCGGCGTCTATTACCACCTTTCCTATCTCGGCGCGCCGCTATCCTATCTGTGGCTTTCGACCACGCCTCCGGCACTGATCCGCGAGGAGCTGGGACGTGCCTTCGACCTCGGCGCGCGGACGATGTGGGTGGCCAACGTCGGCGACCTCAAGCCCGCGGAGCTGGCGACCGACTATTTCCTCCGCCTCGCCTGGGACGTGCCGGGCACGCGCGCACGGCCAATCGACGCCGAGGTTGCCGGCTGGGCCGGCGAGACGATCGGGCGCGATGTCGCGGCCGAGATCGCCGGCATCATGGCCGAATATCACCGGCTGAACTTCGCGCGGCGCCCGGAGCATCTCCAATGGTGGCTGCCCGGCGAGGTGCCGCGCCCGAGTCCGCTGGACCCGGCCGACGCCGATATGCGGCTTACCGCGTTCGAGCGGCTGACGGAGCGCGTGCGGATGCTCGCGGCCCGGATCGTGCCCGATCGCCGGAATGCCTTCTTCGAGCTGGTCGAATATCCGGTCACCGCGTCGGCGCTCGCCAACGCGCGTGTGCTCGAGGCGGAGGCGCACGACCGCCTGCGCGACACCGATCCGGCGGAAGCCGGCCGCCGTGGTGCCGCGGCACGCGCGGCCGACACCGCCCTCGCCGAGCTCACCCGCCACTACAACGAGCAGGTCGCGGGCGGCAAATGGCGCGGCATCATCGCGGTCGAGCCGGCCGACGGCCAATGGCGCCGCTTCCGCATCACGCCACCGGTCCTGCCGGCGCCCGCTGCCCTGCCCGCCGATGTGGAGCCGCCGCATCGTCTTGCGCCTCCATCCCGCCTCGCGATCGAGGCGGATGCGGCCGAGGGGACACCGGCCGGCTGGCGTGTCGTCGACGGACTCGGTCGGGACGGCGCGGCCGTCACCGCTGTCCGGCCCACTCGGCTCGCCTATACCGTGACCCTGCCGCCCGGCCGCTGGCGAGCCGTCGTCGAGGTGCTGCCGACCTATCCGAACGGCGAGAAAGAGCCGTTCGGCCTCGCCCTTTCAGTCGACGCAGGTCAGCCCGTCAGGCTCGCGGCCGAGCGGCGGACGGGCGATGCCGCCTGGGCGCGAGCCGTGCTCGACAATCGGATCGATCTGGTGCTGCCGGAGCCTCTGTCCGGCGGCGACCACCGTCTTTCGGTGGCGTTGGACGGCCCGGGCGTCATCCTCGACCGTATCCGCTTCGATCCGGTTCCGGCGCCATGAATATCCCGCCGATCTAATCCCGTGCGGGCGCCGGGCCATGGAACTCGGCCTCGACGATCCCGAGCCGCCAGCCCGGGGCTACCGCGTCGGCGCCGGTATCCCCCGCGGCGCGGGCCGAATTGAGCTCCACGATCTTGCCGAAGGCGTCGCGGTCGACGGTCGCTCCCATCTGCGTGATGCGCAACACGCGTCCCGTCGTCTCGGGAAAGGACTGGACCGCATAGCCCAGCGTGCGTTCGGTCTCGCCGGACCAGATCTTGCTTCCGTCCAGGCTGATCTCCAGCGGATAGCCACGCGAGCGCCAGCCGACCAGCTTGAGCTCGACCTCGCTCAGCGTCACCGGCGTGTCGAAGCGATACTCGATCCAGGCCGACTCCGGCCGGCCGTCGCTCGCCCAGTGCGACAGCTCGTTGTCGTCGACGGTCTTGGCCACGTCCTGCTGGTTCGAGCCCGCGACGATCTCCAACGGCGTGAAGGTGGTGCGCGTAGCGCGATAGGACGGGCCGGCGGGGGTCGGGCCGCGGGTGAGCCGGCCCGGCTGGTGGCTTTCCGGGAAGTCGGTCGACAGCCCGCCGACCGCCGGTGCCGGCAGCTTCGCCGGGATCGTCAGCGTCGCGCCCTTGAGCCCCGGCGCCGTCGCGGTCAGCCTCACCACGCCGGGCCGGGTGCCGGCCCGCAGCAGGATGCGATTGACGCCCGCCTCGACCGGAAGGTCGCGCGAGAGGATGTAATTGTCCTCGCTGCGCGCGGTGCCGGGATAATGGGTGACGCCGTCCTTCTGCGGCGCCTGCACGGTCCCCGGCACAGGCGCCTCGACAGCGGCCATTCGCGGCTTGCCCGACGAATCGCCTTGGGCGATGCCACCGCGCCATTCCGCAGGGCCTTCCAGCGCGAAATGGACCTTGTCGTTGGCGATCGGTACGCGCCGGCCCTTCGCATCGATCACCTCGACGTCGACCAGCGCGATGTCGGCGCCGTCCATCACGAAGCCGCGCGGCGAAAGATGCGGCTCAAGGCGCAGCGCCGCCGGTGTGCCGGTGGTCTCGATCCGGTGCTCGGAGCGACGGCCGTCCGCGTGCGTCGCGACCGCGCGCAGGACGCCCGGCCGCCACCGGACCTTCGGCCAGGTGAACAGGAAACCGCTGCTGCGCCGCCCCTTGCCGAGCGAGCGGCCGTTCAGGAACAGCTCCACGTTCTCACCATTGGAGACGACCATCTCGTCCTTGACCGTGCCGGGGGCGTAGTTCCAGTGCCCGACGACATGGGTCGCGGGCGTCTCGGGATCGACCCAGCCGTTCCACATCACCCGATGCGCCCAGAAGCCTTCCTTGGGCAGCCGCACCGCATCGACCTCGCCCGAGCGGCGATAGTTGTTGTCGCCGCGGAAATGGGTGTTGCTGTCGGAGAAGATGATGTTGGCGCCGCCCGCGCTCACCCGCCGGCCCGTGCCGGGACGCACGCGATAATAGTCCCACCAGCGCCGCACGTCCTCCGCGGCGTGGCTGTCCTGGTTGCGGTTGTAGTCGGGCGAATCCTTGTGGAACGGCGGCGTGAACTCGTCCTGGTAGAGCCGCGCGCCCTCGTCTCGGCTGTATTCCATCGCCCAGACCGGCTTGCCCGCGCTCTTGTTGATGTAGAGCATCTCGCCGCCGTACTCGGCGACGCGGCTGTCCAGCATCTCGCGCGAGCCGATCGCGCGGCCGCCGTGCGGGTCGTAGCGGTCGCGGATCGCCTTCAGCTCCGCCATATGGCCTTCGCTGATGGTCTCGTTGCCGCCTTCGTAGAACAGGATCGATGGGTTGTTGCGGTTGTAGACGATCGCGTCGGTCATCAGCTCCTTGCGCTGCTCCCAGCGGCGGCCGGTCGTGTCGCTCTCGGCGTCCCCGGCCGGCATCGCCTGGATCAGCCCGACGCGATCGGCGGATTCGATGTCCTGCTTCGACGGCGTGATGTGCATCCAGCGCACGAGGTTGCCCCCGCTCTCGACCATCAGCGCATTGGAGAAATCGCTGACCCACGGCGCCACCGACACGCCGACCGCCGGCCATTCGTTGGAGCTGCGCTGGGCATAGCCGTGCATGTGGATCACGCGGCCGTTGAGCGTGACCATGCCGTCCGCGAAGCGCGTCTGGCGGAAACCCGTACGGGTATCGACCGCGTCGACGACCCGGCCGTCCTCGGCCAGGCTGGTCGTCACCGTGTAGAGATAGCCATAGCCCCAGCTCCAGAAGTTGAGGCCCGACAGGCGACCGGCAGCGGCGAGTGTCCGCGTCTCGCCGGAGGCAATCGTCGCGCCGCCGCCGTCGAAGCGGCCGACCAGCTTGCCGGCGAGGTCGCGGACCTCGACGCGATACGCAACGCGCCGAGGGGCGGGACCTTCGTTGCGGACCTCGCTCTCGGCGTGGATCGTCGCCGCGCGCCGCGGCAGGTCGAAGTCGTCCGCCCATACATATTGGCCGGTGGTGCCGAGGCCGGCGTGGAGCGGCAGCGTCTGGTAGAGCGATCCGGTGAGATGGAGGCGTACGTTCCTGGTGATGCCACCATAGTTCACGTTGAAATTGCTGTTGTTCCACTGGAAGCCGCTGCCGGTCGCGCGTTCCCTGTACTTCCAGTCGTTGTCGACGCGCACGGCGATGAGGTTCTCGCCGGGCTTGAGCGCCCCGGTGATATCCGCGCCGAACGCCATCGCGCCGTTCTCCGACAGCGCGACGGGGCGGCCGTTGACCCAGACCTCGGCCGCCTGGCGGACGCCTTCGAACTCGAGGAAAGCTTTGCCGGGCGATCGTCCCTCGCGGAGAGTGAAACGCTTGCGATACCAGGTGATGCCGGTCGACAGGTCCTTGATATCGCGGGCAAAGGCTTCCTTCTCGTTGAAGGCATTGGGCAGCGTGACCGTGCTCCAGCTGCTGTCGTCGAAGTCCGTGTGCTGTGCCTCCGGCTGGTCGCCCGTCACGCTCCGCCAGCCGGGATTGAGATTGTAGGTGCGCCGATCCGATCGGACCGCGGTGGAGGCGTCATGGGCGGCTGCCGGCGCCGGTGCGGCGACGATGACCAACGACAGCGCGGCAGCGACTCCGAACGCATTGATCCCACCCATGTCCACCCCCCCGAAGGTCGCGCTTGTGCGCCTCGCCGGACCAATTAACGCTTGCGACGTTATGCGATTAGCTCATACATAGTGAGACGTAATAACAAAAAATGAGACCCGCTGACGTAAAACGATCGGCAGGGCGGATGCAACAGAGAGGGGAAAGATGGACCGTCGTTCCTGTTTCCAAGTTCCGTCGAGGGACGTTGGGCGCAGCGTCATGCGCACCCTGCTGATCGCCGCCGCGCTTACCACGACCGCAATCCTCCCCTGGTCCGGGGCTTCCGCGCAGCAAGCGCCGGCCGCCACGGCGACTATCCGCGCCGACACGCCCGGCCCTAGGATCGACCGCCGCATCTTCAGCCAGTTCGCCGAGCATCTCGGCTCCGGCATCTACGGCGGGATCTGGGTGGGCCCGGACGCGAAGATCCCGAACACCCGAGGCTATCGCGACGACGTGCTCGCGGCGCTGAAGGCCCTGCACGTGCCCGTGGTGCGCTGGCCCGGCGGCTGCTTCGCCGACGAATATCACTGGCGCGAGGGTATCGGCCCGCGGGCCAAGCGCCCGGTCAAGGTCAACACCCATTGGGGCGGCGTCACCGAGCCCAACAGCTTCGGTACGCATGAGTTCATGGACTTCGCCGAGCTGATCGGCGCCGAGGCCTATGTGTCGGGCAACGTCGGCAACGGCACGCCGCAGGAAATGGCCGAGTGGGTCGAATATATGACCGCGCCGGCCGGCAGCCTGGCCGAGGAGCGCGCGCGGAACGGCCGCAAGGCGCCGTGGAAGCTGCCGATGTTCGGCATCGGCAACGAGCTCTGGGGCTGCGGCGGCAACATGCGCCCGGAATATGCCGCCGACCTCACCCGCCGCTACGCCACCTTCATCAAGGTGCCGCAGGGCACCACGACGCTCAAGATCGCCAGCGGGGCCAACTCGTTCGACTACAACTGGACCGAAGTGATGATGCGCGAGGCCGGCAAGAGCTTCGACGGCATCGGCGTCCATTACTACACCGTGCCCGGCAGCTGGAAGCAGAAGGGCTCGGCCACGCAGTTTGACGAGGAGGCATACGCCCGCACGATCTCGAAGACGCTCCAGATGGAGGAACTGGTCACCAAGCATTCGGCGATCATGGACAAATATGATCCGCAGAAGCGCGTGAACCTCGCCGTCGACGAATGGGGCACCTGGTACGACGTCGAGCCGGGCACCAATCCGGGCTTCCTCTACCAGCAGAACACGATGCGCGACGCGATCGTCGCGGCGCTCAACATCAACATCTTCACCCGCCACGCCGACCGGGTGCGCATGGCCAACATCGCGCAGATGGTGAACGTGCTGCAGGCGATGATCCTGACCGACGGGCCGAAGATGGTGCTGACGCCCACCTACCACGTCTTCGAGATGTACCGCCCCTTCCAGGACGCGACCTTGCTTCCGGTCGAGCTCAAGTCGCCCTGGTACAACAAGGAGCAGTGGGTGGCGCCTTCGGTCAGCGTGACCGCCGCGCGCGGGGCCGACGGCCTGGTTCATGTCGCGCTGGTCAACGTCGATCCGAACCGACCGGCGTCCGTCAGTGCCCGGCTGGCCGGCGCGACCGCAGGCACGGTCGAGGGGCGCGTCCTCACCGGCGCGATCCAGGCGCACAACAGCTTCGACGCGCCCGAGACGGTCAAGCCGGCCGCCTTTACCGGCGCGAGCGTCGCCGGCGACACGCTGACCGCGACGCTGCCGCCTGCCTCGGTCGTGGTGCTGATGCTTCGTTGAGAAAAGGGGGCGGCGGGCCGCGATCCGGAAGGACGCGGCCCGCTCTGACGCTCTCCGAAGGAGGTTGGATGCGTGGTTTGATGCTGGCGGTGCTGGCCGCGGCGGGCCCTGCGTTCGCGCAGAAGGCCCCGATGCTCGCCGGGCGACAGGTCGAGACGCTCGACCGTGGGCTGGTCGCCGTTCCCGCGCCCGAGGGCAACCATGTCTCGTGGCGGCTGCTCGGCAGCGATGCCAAGAGCACGCGCTTCACCCTCTATCGCGACGGCAGGCCGATCGCGGAGGTCTCGAGCGCCCAGGCGACGAGCGTGCTCGACAGGACCGGCTCCCGCGCCTCGCGCTATGCCGTGGCTGTCGCCGGCGCGAAGCCGGGTGCGACGGTCATGCCTTGGGCCGGAGGCTATCTCGCCGTCCCGCTCGACAAGCCTGCCGACCGCACCACGCCCGACGGTGAGAGCTACGGTTACGCCGCCAACGACGCCTCGGTCGGCGACCTCGATGGCGACGGCCGGTACGAGCTGATCGTCAAATGGTATCCGACGATCGCCAAGGACAATGCCTTCTCCGGCTATACCGGCGAGACGCTGGTCGACGCCTATACCCTCGACGGCAAGCGGCTGTGGCGGATCGATCTCGGCCGCAACATCCGCTCGGGCGCGCATTATACGCAGTTCATGGTCTACGACCTCGACGGCGACGGCCGCGCCGAGATCGCGATGAAGACCGCGGACGGCACGGTCGACGGCACCGGCAAGGCGATCGGCGACGCGTCGAAGGACTGGCGCAGCGGCGAGCACCGGATCGACGTGCCCGACCGTACCGGCTCGACCGTGCTGCCCGACGGGCGCAAGGTGGCGAGCCTCAAGGGCCGCATCCTCGCCGGACCCGAGTATCTCACCGTGTTCGACGGCCGCACCGGCCGCGCGCTCGCCACTCGGCCCTATGCCCCGCCGCGCGATCCGCGGACCGATAAGCCGACCTACGAGCAGATGGCCGAGACCTGGGGGGACGGCTACGGCAACCGGTCCGAACGCTACCTGGCCGGCGTCGCCTATCTCGACGGGCACCGGCCGAGCCTCGTGTTCGGGCGCGGTTACTACACGCGCTCGACGGTCGCCGCCTGGGACTATCGCGGCGGCAAGCTCGTACGCCGCTGGCTGTTCGACAGCGCGGCGCCCGGCAACGAGAAATTCGCCGGCCAGGGCAACCACCAGCTTTCCGTCGCCGATGTCGACGGCGACGGGCGCGACGAGGTCTTCTATGGCTCGATGGTGATCGATGATGACGGCAAGGGGCTCTGGTCGTCGGGGCTCGGCCACGGCGACGCGATGCACGTCTCCGACCTCGATCCCGGCCATCCCGGCCTCGAGAAGTTCGGCGTGCACGAGAATATGCGGATGAGCGGCGATCGCGGCGCCGCCATGCTCGATGCGCGCACCGGCGCCATCCTCTGGTCGACGCCGGCCGACCGGGACACCGGCCGCGGCATCGCCATCGACATCGATCCGCGCCATCCCGGCGCCGAGGCTTGGGCCTCCAACTCGCCCGACCTCTACGACGCGAAGGGACAGGTTATCCCCGGGGGGCATCCGCGCGCGGCGAACTTCGGCATCTGGTGGGACGGCGACCGCCTGCGCGAGCTGCTCGACGGCAACCGGATCACCAAATGGAACTGGACGAACGGCGCCGAGACGCTGTCGCTCGACCCGCCCGGCACGGTCTCGAACAACGGCACGAAGCGGAATCCGGCGCTGTCGGCCGACATCCTCGGCGACTGGCGCGAGGAGCTGGTGCTGCCCAGCGCCGGCAGCCGCGAGATGCGCATCTACACCACGCCCATTCCCACGACCGAGCGTATCGTCACGCTGATGCACGATCCGGTCTACCGTCTCGACGTCGCTTGGCAGAATACCGCCTACAACCAGCCGCCGCACCTCTCCTATTTCCTTGGTGCGCGTTGATGCTGCTGAGCGCGATGCTGATGGCCGCGCTGCATTTCGATCTGCGGCCCGGCGCAAGGTCCGAAGCCGGCCGCGTCGTCGTCGCGGCGGACAAGCCGTACCAGCCGGGCGGCTTCGGCTATGAGCCCGAGCGCCGCGGGCGCGAGTTCCTCTTCTCGGCGGCGGTGCCGGAGGGCAATTATCGCGTAACGGTGCGCTTCGGCGACCGCCGTGCCGCTTCCCGCACCACGGTGAAGGCGGAAGCGCGCCGGCTGATGCTGCGCGATATCACCACGCGGCCCGGCCAGTACGTCACGGCAAGCTTCGTGGTGAACGTCCGCGTCCCCACACTCGCCTCGCCACCCGCCAATGCGCCGGGCGGCACCGCGGTGCGGCTCAAGCCGCGCGAGGCGGGCAGCTACAGCTGGGACGACAAGCTCACGCTCGAGTTCCTCGACGACCCGCGCGTCGCCACCATCGACATCGAGCCCGCGGCCGCGCCGACGGTGTTCCTCGCCGGCGATTCCACCGTCACCGACCAGCGCGCCGAACCCGCGGCCAGTTGGGGGCAGATGCTGCCGGCGCTGTTCGGCTCCGACATCGCCGTCGCGAACCACGCGGAGTCGGGCGAGACGCTGAAGTCGTTCGTCACCGAACTGAGGTTCGACAAGCTGCTGTCGCAGGTGAAGCCGGGCGATTGGCTGCTGATCCAGTTCGGCCACAACGACCAGAAGGCGGAGTGGCCGCAGACCTATGTCGATCCGCGGATCACCTATCCCGCCTGGCTCCGCACCTACATCGCCGAGGCGCGGCGGCGCGGCGCGCATCCGGTGCTGGTGACCTCGCCCGAGCGCCGCAACTTCGAGCAGGGCCACATCCGCCCGACGCTCGCAGACTATGCCGAGGCGATGCGCCGGGTCGCGCGCGAGGAGCAGGTGCCGCTGATCGACCTCCAGTCCGCGACGATCGCGCTCTACCAGGCGTTCGGACCGGACCAGGCGCCGCGGCTGTTCAACGACGGCGGCAAGGACAGGACGCACCACGACAACAAGGGTGCGTGGCTGCTTGCGCGCGCCGTCGCGTCGGGTATCGCGGACACGGTGCCGGACCTCGCCGAGCACTTGCGGCCGGAGGCGCGCCGCTTCGATCCGGCGCATCCGCCGGCGCTCGACACGATCGCCATCGCGCCGAGCATCGCCAGCAGCTCGGTCCGCCCCGCCGGAAGTTGACGCGATCTTCGGGGTCCAGCCCGTCCTCGCATCCGTGCTCCTGCGAAGGCAGGAGCCCTGGATTACGAGCGATTCACCTGCGGCCTGAGCTCCTGCCGTCGCAGGAGCACTGACACTGCTTCAATCCGAAATATGACAGAGTCTATTCGCGCTGCCGGCGCGGACGCGGCTCGCCGGCGTCGAGCGCCTCAGGCACCAGGGCCAGGTTTTGGATGGCTGCCAGGCCCCATTGCGCGGCCGCATTGGTCGAGACCCCCGGCCATTCGACGATGCCGCCGGGAAGCGTGCGGCGCGGATCGCCCTGGCTCATCCCCAGCCCCGCGTCGCCCGAGTAGAACTCCTCCGCAGCCCTGCGCGCGAGCGCGGCGTCGCCGGCCGCCTTCGCGGCGTAGGCGGTGAGGCGCGAATGCCCCTCGCGCAGGTTACGCCGACCGAAGGGCTCGCCCCATTTGGCAACGAACTCCTCGCGGGGCGCATTGTACCAGCGACAATAATCGAGCCACGCCGTCCGATAGTGCGGCAGGTCGATCAGCCGCAGCAGCTCCGAATTGACCTCGACCGCCCCGAACACCGCGTTCAGATGCGACAGCCTGATCTTCGCGCCGGGATCGAGGAACCGGCCGGTCCTGAGGTCATAAGGCGCGCTGCCGGTGAGCCAGCCGCGCGGCATCCGCCCGATGCTGTCCATCCCCGCGACGATGCGGTCGCGCCAGCGCCGGTCGCCGGTGCGCTCCCATTCGGCGAGCCAGGCGCCGGCGAGCACCGCCCAGGTGGTGCCGAAGGTCATCTCGATCACGCCCGCCGGCAGCGGCGTCCGTTCGGCGCCCGGCACCTTCCGCCCGATCTCGACCGTGCGCAGCGCCTCGTGCGACGTCACCAGCGCGCGCATCAGGTCCCCCGCCCGCTCGTCGGCGGTGAGATAGTAGAAGATCCGGCGATAGGCCGCGTTGCTGATGCGCGGCTGCTTCGAGCTGTCGCTCCAATGCTGGACGCCGTGACGCGTGCCGAGGCCGGCGAAGCGCCCGAGATGGTAGACGTCGACCTCCCCGGTATGCCGCGTCATCGCCTCGGCGAGGCGGAACGCCTTGGGATCGCGGCTGCGCAGCGCGGCGTACCATAGCCACAGGTCGGGCGAGAGCTCGCTGTTCGCCCAGGCGAAGCCGCCGATGTCGTACCGCCACTGGTGCCGGTCGGCATCATATGTGTGCATCACGTCGCCGTGGTTCCAGAAGCCGTACCAGCTCCGCCGGTCGACCTCGCCGGCGTAGAAGTCGATGAGATCGGCGAGCTGATCCTCGATCGCCGCGCGCCGCGGCGTCGACCGGTCGGGCAGCCCCCAGTCGCCGAACACCCCCGCGACGTGGACATGCGCCGGGTCGACCATCAGCTGGGGCGGCGTGGCGGCGCTCCGCGCGAGCGCCTGGAGCCGCGGCGTCTCCGGCGTTGCGTCGAATGCCCAGAGCGTCAGCTCGCTCGTCCGCGCGATCCCCCGCGCCTGGTCCCAGCCGGGTTCATAATCCTCATAGGTGATGTCGAGACCCTGGTTCTGCGCGCCATAGCCCTCCATGCCCATGGTGCCGTGATAGGGGCGCAGGTCCATCGGCCTGGCCTCCGGCGACCAGAGCCAAGCGGTAAGGCGCGCGCGGTCCGATGCCGCATCGCGGATGTCGAGCTGGGTGGGATGGCGCTGCCAGAAATAGCGCGCCGCGATCGCGCCGCCGCCCTGCGACGAGCCGACATAGGCGAAACCCGGTGCACGCCGTCCCTCGCCCGCATCGATCCAACCATGGCCATCGCCGGTCCGCTTGGCGAGCGTGAAGCCGTTCGCGGAGAGCTGCGCCAGCGTGAAATCGCTCCAGGCCGGGATGCGCTCGAGCAGGGCTCCCACCGGCGCGCGCATCTCCGCGACCGGCGGCACCGCCCGCCCTGCCACCTGCGCCTCGCGGAACGCCTTGCCCGGATCGCGGCGCAGGCCCGTGAGCGGGCGTACCGCTTCCGCGAACATCGTGTCCTTGTCGATCGCCAGCCGGACGTGGCGGTCGTGCAGGGCGCCGCGCATCGGCACGCCGACGCTGACCCCGAGGCCGGACAAGAAGAGCTCCGACGGCTCGACGTCGTAGACGAAGCTGTGCACGACGCGCAGCGCCCGCGAGCCGGCATAGGCATAGAGGCGCACCGTGAACGGAAGGATCGTCCGGCCGCCGCCGCGATGCGTGCCCTCGATCCGTATCACCGCGCGAACGGGGCCGCGCTGCTCGACGACGGCGCGGTCGATGACGCCTTCGAGCGGCACCCGTTCGCCCTCCGGCGCCCCCATGCGGACCTCGCCGACCAGCCCGGCGGACTCGAGCAGCACGCGTTCGCCGTTTCGCGCCGATCGGATCAGCGCGGTCCCGCTCCGCCCGAGCGCCCAGCATAGGCGGCCGCTGACGATCTCGATCGAGTCGGCAAGCTCGCGGACGCTGACCGGCTCGGACGCCGGCGCCGGACGGCCGGCGGCGAGCCGATAGCCCGGCTGCAGCGGCGCGCCCCCCGGCATCGCGTGCGCGGTCCATTTCAACGAGCCGTCAGGCCAGACGGCGGTGGTCCAGCTCTGCACAGGCACCTGGCTGCCATCGGCGCCGGCGAGCGCGAACCGGGCTTTCCCGCGTACCTGCCCCTGCGGCCAGGCGACACCCCAGGTCTGCCCCTCGCATCCGCCTGTGGGCGGGCCGCCGTCCAGCCAGGCGATCTCCGCCTCGATCGGTCCGCTTCGCCGCGCCGGCGTCGCCGATGCGGCATGGATCACCGTCGAAGGCGCGACTCCCGCGACAAACGCTGCCCCGATGAAGTCGCGCCGGCCGATCGAGGTTCGTGTCACGGGTCCCCTCCGTTGGCTAGCTATCGAATATTCGTACTATTTGAAATCATATTCCACAATATGCAATATTGTTGCTGCGGCGAATGCGATCGCAAGGGTTGCAACCCATTTAAAATATGATAATTCTACTAATTGATCGATGCATCCATATGATGAGACATCGAGGATTGGGGGCGATCTCCAGAAAAATCACCTGCCCGGCGGGATGAGGGACGAACAACGTCCCCGCCCGGAACGGGTCGAACAGGAGAGGGGGAAGAATGGCGAATCAACTGAAATCCCGTGGCCGTATCGGCGTGAGCGCCTCTTGGACGGTGCTGGGCTTGCTGCTGGCGTGCGGCGGCGAGGCGATGGCCCAGACGGCGCCGGGGCAGAGCGGACAGACGGAAGCGCCCGACATGGGCGCCGAGGTCACGACCTCATCGACCGACGACATCCTCGTCGTCGGCTCCCGCGCCAGCCAGCAGTCCGCGATCGACCGCAAGAAGAACGCGCGCACCGCGACCGATTCGATCGTCGCCGACGACATCGGCTCCTTCCCGGACCGCAACGTCAACGAGGCGATCTCGCGCGTCCCCGGCGTGGCGCTCGGCCGCAACGAATTTGGCGAGGGCGAAAGCGTCGCGATCCGCGGTAACGGTCCTGCCCTCACGCGCGTGGAACTCGACGGGATCGGCGTGCAGGCGACCAACTCGCTCGCCATCGACGGCGGCGGCAGCCGCGGCGCCGACCTGCGCGAGCTTCCCGCCGAGCTCGTGAAGAGCATCGATATCGTCAAGGGATCGACGGCCGACATGACCGAGGGCTCGATCGGCGGCGGCGTCCAGATCAAGACGCGCAGCGGTCTCGATTTCAAGAAACCCTATTTCTCGCTGCGCGCCGGCGCCGGCCAGAACTCGCTCGGGCGCGACTGGACGCCGGACTTCAACGGCGTCGCCTCGCGCAAGTTCTTCAACGATCGCCTGGGCGTGATCGTCAGCGGCAGCTATTCGAAAATCCAGAACAACGGCCACGGCTTCGAGACCACCACCAGCAATACCCGCGGCTATTCGCGCCTGTTCGACTTCGACCAGTCGCCCGAGAAGACCTTCACCTTCAATCCCGACACGATCGGCACCGACGCGGCGGACGTGCTGTTCCCCAACAGCACCGAAACGCCGCGCACGCTGATCACCAAGGCCGCATCGGCACAGACCAAGGCGGACTGCTTCACGCTGTTCCCGCACAATCCGACGGGCAGCGCGGCGCAGAAGGGGCAGCGGATCCTGGAGCAGCAGAGCTGTCTCAACCAGTGGAACGACTATACGCCGTCGCTGATCCGCAACTTCATGAACACGCAGACCGACGAGCGCTACGCGTTCGACGGGCGGCTCGACTATCAGCTGACCAACAACCTGATCGTCTACGCCAAGGGCACCATCGCCAACCGCAAGGTCCACGACCAGAACCGCAGCCGCAATCCGATCACGCTGTTCAGCCAGAACCCGGCCGGCGCCTTCACGACCACCGACGCTGCCGGCGGATACCCGCTGGCGCGCAGCGTGTCCCCCAACGCGCCGGCGGGATATTATCTCTACGATCCGCAGTACGGACTCAACAACGTGGGCGGCAACGCCGTCCTGGGCAACGTGCTGAACGTGGTTCCGGACAGCATCGTCGTCGACGATGCGCACAACGTCACGCAGATGACGCTGACCAACAACTCGGTCGGCATCGACCAGATCGAGAACATCATCGACACCAAGACCAAATATGCGCAGGTCGGCGCCGAGTATCGCGGCGAGCGGCTCGAGATCGACGCGATGGCCGGCCTCACCAAGGCGACGACCAGCCGCGGCGACATGCGCACGTCGCGGTCCTATGCCTATGGCGATGCGAGCTTGACGCTGCAGCCCAACGGCCTGTGGGATATCGACCTGCCGGACAATTACGACGAGACCAACCCGGCCAGCTTCGTCCAGCTCCGCGCGCCGGCCTGCGTGGCGGGAGGCACAGACCCCGCCACCTGCATCGGGCAGAATGCGGTGGCGGCCGGTCCCAACGGTCCGGGGTCGCCGCAGTATCTGGTCTCGCAGATGCCGCTGACCACCCCCAGCTTCGGCGTGTCCTATTCTCCGAGGCTCGGCGAATCGACGGAAAAGATCGCCAAGCTCGACGTCGCCTACAAGACCGACGACATGCTGCCCTTCATCACCCGGTTCAAGATGGGCGGGATGTACCGGGACAACCAGATCCAGCGCTGGGGCGGCGGCGGATATACCGCGAGCACCGCCGTTGGCACCTTCGGGGAGCCCGGCTACATCCCCGCGGTCATCGTGCCGACCGCGAATGTGCGCGGCACGCTGCGTGCCTGCGAGCCGACCGCCGGATCGTCGGCGCCGGGCGGCCTTTCCTGCAACTACGGCTTCGTACCCAGCACCAATCCGGCGAACGTCCGATCGGGCGTCGACACGCTCACCCCGCAGGAGCTGCGCGATCTCTTCGCTCGGACGCTCGAGAACAGCGATTCGAAATATTTCGGCGATCTGCCCAACCGCGGCAACCTGCCGCCCGCCTGGCAGGGCATCCGCACCGACGAGCTGTTCGCCGCGCTCGGCGCCTCGGATTTCATGAACTTCGACTGTCTCAAGCAATGCATGGGCAGCGACGGCCAGATGTACGACCAGCCGGTCAGCCGGGCGAACGAGACCACGAAGAACGTCTACGCCATGTTCGATTTCGAGCAGCGCCTGCCCTGGGGCCTGTTGTTCAACGGCAACGCCGGCGTCCGCGGGGTCTTCAGGAAGGTCAAGGCTTCCGGCCTGCAGACGATCACGTCGATCCGGGTGACGCCGGCCTATAACCCGGCCAATCCCGACGAACCCGCCGGCATCACCAGCCAGTCGTTCAGCCAGATCGTCAACGTCAATTCGAGCAGCAACGACTGGCTGCCCAGCGTCAACCTCAACCTCTGGGGCTTCGACGAGAAGCTGGTGCTGCGCGTCTATGGCGGCAAGACGATCGCGCCTCCCACGCTCGAGCGGCTGGTTCCCGGCGGCACCTGCACGGTCGACGAGCGGGTGACGCTCGACACGTCGGGCGGCGACGACATCTACGGCTGCTCGGGCCGCGTCGGGAACCCGAGCCTGAAGCCGTTTACCGCCTGGAACTATAACGTCAGCCTCGAATGGTATCCGAACAGGGACACGATGTTCTCGGTCGCCTACGGCAAGCTCGACGTGAAGATCGGCAATCCCATCCAGGTCACCAGAACGGCGCGCCCGTTCGCGGGAAGCGACCAGGTCGATCCGATCACCGGCGAGCCGCTGGCCGATATCGAGTTCAGCTATCCGACCTGGGACAACGGGCCGGGCTACAAACGCGATATCTGGGAATTCTCCGCCAAGACGGCGTTCACCTTCCTGCCCTCGTTCCTGAAATATACCGGCGCGGACGCCAACGTCTCGATCCTGACCTCGTCGGTCACGAGCGGTCAGCAGGATCCGCTGACCGGCGATTACATGCTGCCGCCCGACGAATCGAAATATTACATCAACGCTTCACTCTGGTACGACGACGGCAAGCTCAACCTGCGCGCCGCCTATCAGAAACGCAGCGAGCGCTTCTCGTGCATCACGCCGTGCGGCGGCAACAACATCGACATCAACTATCCGGGCGAACAGTGGACCAACGTGCGGCTCGTCGCGCCGGGCTACAATCCCGGCGTGCCACGCTTCATCGACGGCACCACCTACATCGACCTCAAGGCTTCCTACAACGTCACCCGCAACTTCCAGATCTATGTCGAAGGGCGTAACGTCACGCGGGAGATGCAGACGGTCTCGACGGGCGACTACGTGCCCTTCGGTGACGGCACCCCCCGGGTCATGCGGATGTCGTACGGCGGCCGACGGATCATGGGCGGCGTGCGCATCCAGTTCGGGAACTGACCGGAGAGCGGGCGTCCCGGACGGACGCCCGCTCTCGGCCAACGTCCCGCCCCTCGGTCGGGAGATGTCCTGATGCGACGATGTTTTCTCCTGCTCATCTCGGCCCTCGCGGCCTGCACCGGCGCCGACGGTCCGCGGCGAGGCGGGCGGGAATGCTTCTGGGCGTCGCAGGTCACCGGCTTTGGCGATGCCGGTCCCGACCGGGCGCTCGTCCGCGTCGGCGCACGCGAGACATGGGAGCTCACTCTGTCGCCCGGCTGCCCCGACGTCGACTGGGCCATGCGGATCGGCATCCGATCGCGCGCCGGCGAGCGGATCTGTCCCGGCCGGCCCGCCGAGCTGCTCGTCCCCGACGCGAGCGGATTGCGGTCTTGCCTGGTACGGCAGGTGCGTAAGCTCACGCCCGAACAAGCCGCGGCGGCGCGGAACCAAGCTCAGAAGCGATGAGCGAGGGCATATCCCCATCGCAGCCGCTCTGGCCCGGCTGCCGAGGATAAGCCTGCATCGTTGGCGCGCCATGCCTAGCTGTGTTGAGGGCAACCGCCTCCGCGACCTAAAGGTCTGAAGCGGCGAACGCGGGGAAGCTGACCCGTTTCGGAGGAACATCTCGCTAGGCCCTGATGAACGCTCCGATGTGAAGCAGGCCGTTCTTCCGCCTCCTGCGACCTGCGATAGCCTTCCTCGTCGCGAGGAGGGTCCGAAACGGATGAAGGCCGCCTTTTGGACTGGTTTGGATCACGCAATGTTCCGGCGCGGTTACAGGCGCTGGAGGCGGGACGTGGAGATCGCCAATCATCTCTTCTACGGCGACAATCTCGATGTGCTACGGGAGCATGTGCCCGATGACAGTATCGACCTGATCTATCTCGACCCGCCTTTCAATTCGAACGCTGCTTACAACGTACCGTTCAAATCGGCGAACGGCACCGCCGCCGCTGCGAGCATCGAGGCCTTCGACGATACCTGGACATGGGGCGACGGTGCTAGGGAAGCGCTGCTCGACATCGCGGCGGGGACCAATCGCTCGCTGCAGGTAATGATGGAGGCTATGCATTCGGCGATCGGCGAGAATTCGCTGATGGCCTATCTCGCGATGATGGCGGTGCGGCTGGTCGAGCTGCATCGGGTGCTCAAACCGACGGGATCGCTCTATCTCCACTGTGACCCCACCGCGTCACACTATCTGAAGCTCGTGTTGGACGCGGTGTTCGGCGCGGAGAACTTCCAGAACGAAATCATCTGGAGCTACCGTCGTTGGCCGACCGTAGCGAAGCGGTTCCAGCGAATGCACGATGATATCCTCTTCTATGCAAAGCAGGATGGTCGCCAGACGTTCAATGCTCCCTTGGAGCCTCCGACGGCGAGTTCGTTGAAGCGCTGGAAGGGTAAGAAACAAAAGGTCACCTTCGACAAAACCGGCAAACGTAATCCGACGCTTGAGGAACAGGTGGAATCTGCCGGCGTTGCGATGAATGCGGTCTGGTCAATTCCGATACTGGCTCCTGTGTCACGGGAACGTCTCGGCTATCCAACTCAGAAGCCGCGCGCCCTGCTCGAGCGTATTATCGCGGCGTCGTCCAATCCCGGCGACGTCGTACTCGATCCCTTCTGCGGCTGTGGAACAGCAGTCGATGCCGCGCAGAAGCTCGGCCGCCGGTGGATCGGGATCGACATTACCCACATCGCCATCGGCATGATCGAGGACCGGATGCGGAACGGCTATCCGGCCATTCAATTCGAGACCATTGGCGTACCCAGGGACCTGGCCTCCGCCGAGAAGCTGGCTGCCGACGATCCGCACCAATTCCAGCAATGGGTATGCTGGCAAGTCGGCGGGTTCCCGCGCGACAGGAAGGGTGGTGACAAGGGTGTGGACGGCTGGTTCAATTACCTCGCCGAGGGCGGCCGGATCGGAACCGGCGTGGTATCGGTCAAGGCCGGCGACAACATCAATCCGACCATGGTCCGCGACCTCGGTCGCGTCATGGAGCGCGACAGGCACCGATTCGGACTGTTCGTGATGAAGTCGCCGCCCACCAGGGGTATGCGTGAGGAAGCCGCCTCGCATCCGATCATCGAGACCGAGTTCGGCCGCTTCCCGGCGCTTCAGTTCGTCACGCTCGCCGAGCTGTTCCAGGGCATCCAGCCGAGACTGCCACCGCTGATCAGCCCAGTGAAGAAGGCGGCACGAGTCGAGATGCGCGCCAGCCATCAGGCGGGAGCCCAAGGAAGCCTGCTCTGATTCGACTTGATCTACCGCAGGCCCGCCCCCCTTTCCCTGCGCCATGCAACCGAACCCCTTCTCACGCGTTCGATACAAACCCGTAACAACAGGGGAGGAATGCCATGCGTGCGTTCGCGTTCGGAATGATCGCGGCGGCGACGCTCGTCGCCGGGTGCAGCGATTACGACGGCTACGGCGGCGGCCCCGGCTATGCCAGCGACCGGAGCTCGCGCTATTATGACTGGAACCGGCCCGATCCCAGCTACGGCGGCTATTACGCCAATCGCTATTATCGCGACGACCGCCGTTACCGCGAGCGCCGGCTTGGCCGCAACGACCGTATCTATGCCGGCGAGGACGGCCGCTATTATTGTCGCCGTTCGGACGGCACCACCGGCCTGATCGTCGGCGGCATCGCCGGTGGGGTGCTCGGCGGGATCATCGCACCGGGTCGCTCCTCGACCTTGGGCGCGCTGCTCGGCGCCGCCGCCGGCGCAGCTGCCGGGAACGCAATCGACCGCGACAACGTTCGTTGTCGCTGACTTGACGAGGGGAGGGTGCGCATGGCCCGCCGGACCGACCGCAATCGTTCATCCCGGCTCGCCACTGCCGCGATCGGCGCGGGGCTGATCGGCGCCGGCGCGCTCGCCTTCGCCTGGTGGCGCAGGAATGCCACCGGCGGCATCTTCGGCACGCCCGAGCCCGACGGGCACCCTGCTCCCGATCTCGCGCTCGACCGTTCTCATCCCGGATCCCACGATCGTGCACCCGATGCCTTCCGACCGGACGGCGATGCCCCTGTGCCGCCCGAGGAACGCGACGCGCTGCGCCCCGCGCTCGCCCGGCCCGACCGTCAGCTCGCCGACACTCCGCCGCGCCCGGCGCCGGGCTGATCGGCTGCGGCCGTGCCTCGAGTCATGGCGCTGTCGTCGGCCCTCCCTATCTAACGGTTCTCGGCAGCAAGAGGAGACGCCACGATGACGACGCGCACCGCCACCGCCCGTTATGAAGGCTTCGGCAAGGACGGCAAGGGACGGCTCACCTCCGCATCGGGCGTGCTCGACGGGACGCCCTACAGCTTCAACACCCGCTTCGGCGACGAGAACGGCACCAATCCCGAGGAGCTGATCGCCGCAGCCCACGCCGGCTGCTTCACCATGGCGCTGAGCTTCGCGCTGGCGCGGGCCGGCTACAGCGAGGGCAGCCTCGAGACCAAGGCGTCGGTCAAGCTGGAGCAGGACGGCGGCGGCTTCGCCATCACTCGCTCGGACCTCGATCTCACCGCGCATGTGCCCGGTATCGACCCCGAGGAATTCGCCCGTCTCGCCGCCGACGCCGAGGCAAACTGCCCCGTCTCCAAGCTGTTCAAGGCGGAGATCGCGCTGACCCATCGTCTGGCCTGAAGCGGCGGCGGCCACCGCGCAGCAGCCGGCTCGCCGCCGCGATCAGCCCCGCGGCGAGCAGGTTGGCGGCAAGATCGCTCGCAAATGGCTGGCGGAGCAGCCTGCGCGACCTGTGGGCAAGGTGTTCGATGCGCTTCATCGGACGGGGGCCGCGGCGTCAATCCGCTTTGGTCAGCGCACTCCTGCGCGCGACCCGTTCCTTCGGCGCAGGGCGGTCGCGGTCGAGGGTGTCCTTGGGATCGGTGTCGGTGCCGACCTCGGAGTTCTCGGTCGAGATGTTGGGGCGCGGCTGGGTGCGGGTTCCGGGGCGGTCGGCCATCGGGATTTCTCCTTTGCCCGATAAAACCCCCGCCCTCCCGTTCCCGTTCCTTCCTGCGGGCGAGGAAGAGCGCTCAATGGCGGGCGATTACTCGCCCGCGTCGACGAGCCATCGACGCGGGCGCGACAAGGAATCAGACCTCGTCCTCGTCATCCGCGGCGGACGCATCTTCAGCGTCCTCGTCCTGCTCCTCGACGTCCTCGTCCTGCTCTTCGGCAGCCTCGTCCTCGTCGGTCTCCTGATCGTCGATCACCTCTTCCTGCTCGTTGATGGGCTGCTGCTCGTCCTGCATCGCGTCCTCCATGGATGCGCCCGCGATTCGGGCGCCGGTCCAGTCGAGCGCAGGATTGCGACTCCATCGCGTCGTCGGCGGCGGCTTTGCGATGAGCGGAAGCGAATACGGCCTGGACGTTCCGGACGGGCATGGAGGAGGCACGCGGTCCACCCGAACCAAAAGGGGGCCGGCATCGCTGCCAGCCCCCGGTCGCCGGACTTCGGCCACGGGGTGTCGCGGCCTGGTTTCGGCGGCTGGATCCGCCCGCGCCGGCAAGGGCAGCAGGTTTCACCTGTTTCGGTCACCGGGGCCGGCGGCGGCGCTTCGTGAGAAGCACGTATCCACCGGCCTCGGCGGCCAGCGGCGTCGAAGGGGATCTCCGATGCCGTTCGGTCTCCGGCGATCGCTGCACATCCCGAAAGATGCCGCATCACTCCGTTGACCTCGACGCCGAAGAAGCTCCGTCGTCGTTTGTCTCCGGTTCGTCACCCTCATCCCGAAGGATGACGGCTCGTTTCCCGTCGACCCGACGCCAGGTCGCCCCGCCGTCGTTCGACCGCCGACCGCTCCGACAGCAGCTCCGAGGAGCGCCGTTTCGCTTTCGCCGATCATCGCCCGACGATCGCCGGGGGCAATCGTCTCGCCATGGTCTTTCCGTCCGTCTATCCTCGCACCGCGAGCGGCCCGAAGACGACTGGGCGGCGAGCCCATCGCACCGACCGTTCGCGCGGTTTCCTTGCGGCACCGGCGCCTCGATCGTGGCGAGCAAGTCTTTGATCCTTCGTCGATTTCTCGACAATCTCTCGTCGTCTTGCAGGAGTGATGCTGTCATGGCCGGCGAGTCGCGCCAAGCGCGATCATCGGTCACGCGCCTGTGGATAACGTGGATATCGGGGATCGTCGTGCCGGCGAATCGCGCCGGCCGCATGACGCTGTCGCGATAGTCGAGCCGAGGGTGATTCGCCATCGGCAATTGCACCGTCGGCCTTGTTGCCGCAGGTTCATGCAACTTCGTACAAGGTGATCGCGTTACGGAAACGATCCAATCAAGGATGAGGGAGTCTAGTCATGCGTAATCTGTTGCTCGCGATCGGCGCGGCGACGCTGGTCATTCCGACCGCCGCGGTGGTGCCGATCTCCGACGTCGCCTCCTATGGCAAGGCGGAGGCGCAGCGGCACAAGCGTTACAAGTATCGCGAATGGCGCGGCCGCGACGGCCGCTATTATTGCCGCAAGCCCGACGGTACCACCGGCCTGATCGTCGGCGGCGTTGCCGGCGCGCTGGTCGGCCGCACGGTCGACACCCGCGGCGACCGCTCGCTCGGCACGCTGCTCGGCGCGGGCGCGGGCGCGCTCGCCGGCCGCGAGATCGAGCGCAGCGGCAGCAAGCGCCGCTGCCGCTGAGGCGGCTGCCCGAGGGGCGGACCATGCGTCCCCCCTCGGCAGGGCCTCGACATCGCTCTAATCATCGTACCAGCTGCAGTGACGAGTTAACCGTCGGCGGGTTAAGGTCGGGCCGCGATGCTCCGCGTGCTCACCTTGTCGACGCTCTTTCCCGACGCAAGCCGGCCTAATTTCGGCATCTTCGTGGAGCGCCAGACGCAGGGGCTGGCGGCCCTTCCCGATGTCGAGCTGCGCGTGGTCGCGCCGATCGGGCTGCCGCCCTTCCCGCTCGACCGGCTCGGGCATTACCGCTCGCTGACCAGGCTGCCGCGACACGAACAGTGGCGCGGGCTCGACCTATGGCGGCCGCGCTTCACGGTGGTGCCGGGCACGGGCGGGCGCTTCCATGCCGGCGCGCTGGTCCGGACGCTCACGCCGCTGCTGCATGAGCTCCGCGCCGAGTTCCCCTTCGACGTGATCGATGCCGAGTTCTTCTTTCCCGACGGCCCGGCGGCGGTCGCGCTCGGGCGGCGGTTCGGCGTGCCGGTGTCGATCAAGGCGCGCGGGGCCGATATCCACCACTGGGGCCATGCGCACGCCACCGCTGCGCAGGTGGCACAGGCGGGCCGCGAGGCCGACGGACTGCTCGCGGTGTCGGACACGATGCGCGACGACATGGCCGCGCTCGGCATCCGCGCGGACAGGATCGCCGTCCACCGCACCGGCATCGACCGCAGCCGCTTCCATCCGCGCGACCGCCGCGCGGAGAAGGCGCGGCTCGGCGTCACCGGACCGCTGATCCTGTCGGTCGGGGCGTTGATCCCGCGCAAGGGCCATGACGTGGTGATCGACGCGGCGGCGCGGCTGCCCGGCACCACCTTGCTGATCGCAGGCGACGGACCGGAGCGGCCGGCGCTCGAAGGACGGATCGCCGACGCGGGCCTGGGCGAGCGGGTGCAGCTGCTGGGCGGGGTGCCGCACGGCGAGCTGCCCGCCCTGTTCGCCGCCGCCGACGTGATGGCGCTCGCCTCGGCTTCCGAAGGGCTCGCCAACGTCTGGGTCGAGGCGCTGGCGAGCGGCACGCCGATCGTGATCACGCCGGCGGGCGGCGCGCGCGAGACGATCGACCGCCCGACCGCCGGCCGCATCGCCGAGCGCACGCCCGAAGGCTTCGCCAGCGCGATCGCCGAGGTGCTGCTCGATCCGCCCGACCCGGCCGCCGTCGCCGCCGCGGCCGAGCGGTTCAGTTGGGAGACGAATGCGGCGCAGCTGCGCGATCACCTCGCGCGGCTGGTGGGGGCCCGGCGTCAGCCTAGCGGATAGAGCGCCCCGACGATCCAGCGGCCTTCGGCGCGGAGCACGCTCCAGGCGCGTGCGGCGGCGCGGCTGTCCATCGCCTCGACCCCGATCCCGCGCGCCTCCAGCGCCGCGGTGAAGGCCGGCGACGGCCGCACCAGCGTGGCGCCGGTGCCGAGCAGGAGGAACTCGGGCACGGGATCGAGCGCGAGCGCCGAGGCCACATCCGCCTCGTCCAGCGCGTCGAGCGCGGGCGGCTCCCAGCCGTCGGCGCGCTCGGGGGTGATCAGCAGCGCCCGGTAGACATTGTCGTCGATGCGGAATCCACCGTGCGAGAAGCCGGCGATCACCGGCCCCGGCGCGACGGCGTTGCGGTCCAGCCTCACGGCCGCTCGGCGACCCGCTCGGCCCTGGCGGCGTCGCCCGGCGCCGCCGGCGGCTGCGCGCGCAGGCCCAACGTGATCAGCAGCGACGACGAGACGTAGATCGACGAATAGGTGCCGACGACGATGCCGAGGATCATCGCCGCGGTGAAGCCGCGCAGCACATGCCCGCCGAGCAGCAGCATCGCGAACAGCGCGAGCAGGATGGTGACCGAGGTCATCACCGTGCGCGGCAGCGTCTCGTTGACCGAGAGGTCGACGATGTCGCTCATGCTCATGCTGCGATACTTGCGCATGTTCTCGCGGATGCGGTCGTCGATCACGATCTTGTCGTTGATCGAATAGCCGATGATCGTCAGCACCGCGGCGATGATGGTGAGGTCGAACTCGAGCCAGGTCAGCGCGAAGAAGCCCAAGGTCATCAGCAGGTCGTGCAGGATCGCGACGAAGGTCGAGACGCCGAACTGCCATTCGAAGCGGAAGATCGCGAACAGCGAGATGCCGATCATCGCCAGCACGACCGCGAGGATGCCGTTGCGCACCAGCTCGCCCGACACCTTGCCCGACACGGTCGAGTAGCGGCTGAAGGTCGCGCCGGGGAATTCCTTCGCCAGCGCGGTCTCGACGGTGCGGACGACGCGGTTGGTGGCGCCCTCGTCGGCGCCCTGCTGCACCGGCAGGCGGATCGTCACCAGCTTGGGATCGCCGAACTGCTGCAGGCTGACCTGGCCGACGTTGAGCCGTTCGACCGTCGCGCGGACCTTGTCGATCGGCGGCGGAGACGGGAAGCGCTCCTCGATCATCAGGCCGCCGACGAAGTCGACGCCGAAGTTCAGGCCCCTCGCCGCGACCAGCGTCACGCAGGCGATCGACAGCAGCAGCGTGAGCCCGAACGCCCAATAGCGCAGACGGACGAAGCCGATGTTGGTATTGTCAGGAACGATCTTCAGGAGGCGCATGACAAAATCTCGTCGCCCCGGCGGAGGCCGGGGCCGGCATGTTGTTCGGTTCCGCCCGGTATCGGGCGGCCCCGGCCTGCGCCGGGGCGACGGGTGAAGCTCATCATATATGGATTTCCGTCGGCCGGTTGCGGCGAATCCACAGCGCGACCAGCATACGGGTGAAGGTGACGGCGGTGAACACCGAGGTGGCGATGCCGATCAGCAGCACGACCGCGAAGCCCTTCACCGGACCGGAGCCCAGCAGCAGCATGATCACGCCGGAGATGGCGTGGGTCATGTTCGCCTCGAAGATGGTGCGGCTCGCTTCCTTGTAGCCGAGCTCGACCGCCTGGACGACGCTGCGGCCGCGCCGCCGCTCCTCGCGGATGCGCTCGTTGATCAGCACGTTGGCGTCGACCGCGGTGCCGATCGTCAGCACGAAGCCGGCGATGCCGGGCAGCGTCAGCGTGCCGTTGATCAGCGCCATCGCCGCCAGGATCACGAACACGTTGATGATCACGGCGAGGTTCGCATAGAGCCCGAACCGGCCGTAGGTCACGAACATGAAGGCGACCACCGCCGCCGCCGCCACCGCCGAGGCGAGGATGCCGGCGCGGATCGAATCGGCGCCGAGGTCGGGTCCGACGGTGCTCTCGTCGACCACCTTGAGGTCGACCGGCAGCTTGCCCGAGCGCAGCGCGATCGCGAGCTCGTTGGCCGACTGGACGGTGAAGCCGCCGCGGATTTGGGCGCGGCCGCCCATGATCGGCTCGTCGATGTTGGGCGCCGAGATCACCTGGTTGTCGACGATGATCGCGAAGGGCTTGCCGGTGTTCTCCTGCGTCACGCGGGCGAAGCGGCGGCCGCCCTCGCCGTTGAAGGTGATCGCGACCACCGGGGCGCCGGTCTGCGGATCGAACTCCTGCCGCGCGTCGGCGAGCTGGTCGCCCGAGATCACCGTCGAGCGCCTGAGCGCGATCTTGCGCTGGCCGGTGGGATCGTCGGCATAGGGCAGGATCACGTCGCCGATCGGAGCGATGCCCTGCGCGACCTGCTGCTGGTCGGCATTGACGTCGACCAGCTTGAACTCGAGCTTGGCGGTCTTGCCGAGCAGGTCCTTGAGCGCCTGCGGGTTCTGCAGGCCGGGCACCTGCACGACGATGCGGTCGGTGCCCTGGCGCACGATCGTCGGCTCGCGCGTGCCGAGCTCATCGATGCGGCGGCGGACGACCTCGGTCGCATCCTTCATCGCGGTGTCGACCGCCTGCGCGAGGCCCGCCCTGGTCGGCGTCAGCACGAAACGGGTCGAATCGACCACCTCGATGTCCCATTCGCGCTGGCCGGTGAGGCCGGCCCCGCCGCCGGTGATGCCGAGCAGCCGCTCGCGCGCGGCGTCGACCTGACTGGGATCGCGCACCATGAAGCTCAACTTGCCGTCGCGGCCGGAGATGTCGCCGATCTCGATCCGCGGGCTGCCGCGGCGCATCTCGGCCGCGACCAGCTCGCGCATGGTCTCGATCCGCGCGGTCGCGACGTCTCCGGTATCGCCTTCGAGCAGGATGTAGCTGCCACCGGCAAGGTCGAGGCCGAGGTTGATCCGCGGCAGGTGGACCGGCGACTGGTTGACGATGCGCTCCGGCAGCAGGCTCGGAATCGCGAGCAGCACCGCGATCAGCAGGACGCCGACGATGCCGGTGATCTTCCAGCGGGGAAAGTCGAGCATCAGTCGTTCGCGGGCTTGGCGCCGCCTTGCGGCGTGATCTCTGCGATTGTCGCCTTGACCACGCGCACCTTGACGGTGGGCGCGATCTCGACCTCGACGAAGCGGTCCTCGACCTTGGTCACCTTGCCGACGACGCCGCCGGCGGTGACGATCTGGTCGCCCTTCTTGACCGCATTGATCGCGTTCTGGAGCTCCTTCATCCGCCGCTGCTGCGGACGGATCATCAGGAAGTAGAAGGCGATGAAGATGAGGACGAGCGGCGCCATCGAGATGATGGTGGCGAGTCCGCCGTCAGCGGACGCTCCGCCTGCGGCCTGGGCATAAGCTGGAGGAATGAACATGGCTCTCGCGTGGATAGGGGGCCTCGCCGGGCTTGTCGCCCGGAATATATCCGGCGCCCGCTAACACCGGATCGCCGTGCGTGCAACGGCGACGCTTGCATCGTGGCGAGACGCGGCCTAAGTGGCGCGGCCTCGGGGCCTGCCCCGAGACCCATGGTCGGGGCGTAGCGCAGCCTGGTAGCGCATCACACTGGGGGTGTGGGGGTCGCTGGTTCGAATCCAGTCGCCCCGACCAGTTCCAAAGGCGGCGGCTCACTCCGCCGCGCAGGTCAGCTCCAGCTCCTCGGGCGACGTGCCCTGCGCCAGTTCCTCGGCGAACCAGGCGCAGGTACGGGTGAGGCCCGTCTGGAGATCGACGCGCGGTTCCCAGCCGAGCAGGCGGCGCGCGCGGGTGATGTCCGGCCGGCGGCGGCGCGGATCGTCGACGGGGAGCGGACGGTATTCGACGCGCGGATTGACCCGCGTGATCGCGGTGATCCGCTCGAGCAGCTCGTTGACGGTCATCTCGTCGGGATTGCCGATGTTGATCGGCTCCATGCCGTCGAAGCGGTCGCTTTCCATCAACCGGACCAGCGCCTCGACCGTGTCCGAGACGTAGCAGAAGCTGCGCGTCTGGCTGCCGTCGCCGTAGATGGTGATCTCCCGGCCCGACAGCGCCTGGCAGATGAGGTTCGACACCACACGCCCGTCGTCGAGGTGCATGTGCGGGCCATAGGTGTTGAACAGTCGCGCGACGCGGACCTCCGCCCGGCCCAGGCGGCCGAAATCGAAGGTCATCGCCTCGGCGGCGCGCTTGCCCTCATCGTAGCAGGCGCGCGGGCCCGTGCAGTTGACGAGGCCGCGATAATCTTCGCGCTGGGGATGCTCGTCGGGGTCGCCATAGACCTCGCTGGTCGAGGTGAGCAGGAAGCGCGCGCCGGACAGCTCGGCCAGGCGCAGCAGCTGGTCGGTGCCGACGACGCAGGTCAGCATCGTGTGCTCGGGATCGACCTGATACTGCGGCGGCGAGGCGGCGCAGGCGAGATTGTAGATGCGCGTGAACCGCCGGGCGCGCGCGGTGATCGACGGCGGCAGCGGATGGGTGACGTCGGCCTCGACGAACTCGAAGCGGGGATGACCTTCGAGGTCGCTCAGGTTGGAGGGGCGCGCGGTCTGGAGATTGTCCAGGCAGACGACATGGTCGCCACGCGCGAGCAGCTCGGCGCACAGATGCGAGCCGATGAAGCCGGCACCGCCGGCGACGAGGGTGAGCGGTGCAGTCTCGATTCTCATGGTCGCTTTCCTCGCTGTTGCCTCGGTGAGATGGTGTTCGAGCTCCCGGGCCCGGTGGACGGCGGTGTGCTCCGCCAGCACGCGGGCGCGCGCCGCCGCGCCGATCGCGGCGGCATCGCGGTCCAGCGCGGCGACCGCGTCCGCGGTGGTGTCGGCGAGCAGGATCTCGCGGCCGGGCGCGAACAGGCTGTCGAGCCCGTCCCAGCGATCGGACAGGATCGGCGTGCCGCACGCCGCCGCCTCGAACAGCCGCACCGACGGCGACCAGCCGGCGGCGATCATGTCGGCGCGGGTGACGTTGAGCGTCAGCCGCGAGGCGCTGTAGAACTCGGCGTGGCGCGCGGGGGGCAGGTGCTCGATGCGCTCGACGTTGGCGGGCCAGGCGATGCCGGCCGGATATTGCGGGCCGGCGACGGCGAAGCGCTTGTCGGGGCAGCGGCGGGCGGTCTCGATCAGCAGCTTGTCGAGCGTCGGCTGGCGGTCGTCGCTATAGGTGCCGAGATAGCTGAGATCCCAGCGCTTCGGCACGTCGAGCGGGCGATAGGCTTCCGCATCGACCGAGCAATAAAGCGCGCGGGCGGCAGGCGCGCCGAACGCGCGCTCGATCCGCCGCAGCGTCGGCCCGCCGGTGAAGGAGAGATAGACGTCGTAGCCGGGGATCACCTCCGGTGAAAGATATTCGAAGTCGCCGCGCGCGAGCCTGGCGAGCGTGACCGGCGTGTCGATGTCGTAGAAGGCGGTGACGCCGCGCGCGTGCTTGTGCACGAAGCGGGCGACCTCCACCCCGTCGGGCACATAGGAGCCGACGATCACCGCGTCCGCCTCGGCCACGGTCGCCGCCCAGGTCTCCAGCGCCGAGAGATCGGGATAATATTGCAGCCAGCAATAGTCCGGGTCGGTCAGGTCGCGGTGCTCGCCGGCGTACCAGGGCACCTCGCGCTCCAGGAACAAAATGTCGTGGCTGCGCGCCGCGAAGGCCCTGAGCAGCGCACGCCAGGTGGTGGCATGGCCGTTGCCCCAGGAGGAGCCGAGGCTGAGGCCGAGGACGACGAGCTTCATGCGGCCTCCCGGGCGCGCGCGGCATGGCTGCGGAGGATCGCGTCGACCTCGGCGCCACGCAGCGCATAGGTGTGTTCGGACAGGATGCGGGCGAGCGCCGCCCTGCCGATCGCGCGGGCGCGCTCGGGGGTGAGCGCGGCGAGCAGGTCGGCGGCGTCCTGCCCGTCGCGGGCGACCAGCACCTCGGCGTCGGGCTTCAGGAACAGCTCGATGCCGTCCCAGGCATCGGTGATCAGGCAGGCGGCGGCACCGGCCGCTTCGAACACGCGCGTCGCGGGCGAGAAGCCGATGTGCGCCATCGAATCGCGCGCGACGTTGAGCACGGCGAGCGGCGTGCTGTTGAGCGCATTGTGATCGGCGGTGCCGACATGCCCCAGCCGGCGGATGTTGCCGGGCATCGGCTTGTCGTCCCAGCCGTTGCCGCCGAGCAGAAAGCGGCGCTCGGGGAGCAATGCGGCGGGCTTCAGGAAGAATTCCTCGACGCGCGCCTCGCGGTCGGGGAGCCGGTTGGCGAGGAAGGTGAGATCGCAGGCGAAACGCTCGTCGCGCGGCACGGGATAATGGGTGTCGGGGTCGAGCGCGTTGTAGACCGGCACGCAGCGCGCCGCGCCGAAGCCCTGATAGGCGTCCACCACCGGCGGGCCGCCGCCGTAGGTCAGCACCATGTCCAGGCCGCTCAGCGCCTGGCGCACCGGATGCGAGGCGTCGCCGCGCATCTCGTCGAGCGTGGCGGCGGCGTCGACGTCCCAGAACAGGCGGATCGCGTCGGGGCGGCTTCTTGCCAACAGGCCCTCCAGCAACTCGCGGTCGAACACGCCGACGCCGCTCGCCTTGACGACGACGTCCGCCTCGCCCGCTTCGGCGAGCACCGATTCGAGCCCCTCGGCGGTGGCGGGATAGACGACGACGCGCGCCCACATCGGCGGGTCGATGTCGCGGTGCTGCTGGCGGTCGAAGGCGTCGGGCTCGTAGAAGCTGATGTCGTAGCCGCGCGCCGAAAGCGCCTTGAGGATGCCGCGGTAATAGGTGGCGGCGCCGTTCCAGTAGGAGGACAACAGGCTCGATCCGTAGAAGGCGATCTTCATGCGGCATTCCTTGCTGGAGCGGCGAAGCGGGCGGCGATGGCGAGCAGCGCGTCCGCGCGGTGGGCGCAGCTGTGGCGGGCGCGGATCGTCTCCAGGCCGTGGGCGACGAGCGATGCGCGAAGCCCGGCATCGGCACGCAGGTCGAGCAGGTGCCGCGTCATCTCCGCACCGTCGCGTGCGACGAGATAGTCGGTGCCGGGCCGGAACAGCCCCTCGGCATCCTCCCACGGCGCCGACACCAGCGGGATGCCGCAGGCGAGCGCCTCGAACACGCGGATCGTCGGGATGCCGGGCAGGATCGTCGCATAGTAGCGGCGCGGGACATGGACGGTGGCGACGTGGCGCGCGAAGATCTCCGGCGCGCGGGCGTTGGGCGCCCAGCCGCGATAGCGCGCGCCGTGGCGGGCGAGCGCCGCCAGCGCTTCGGCGGGATAGCGCACGCCGTAGATGTCGAGCGGCAGCCCGGCCTCCTCGGCGGGGCGCAGCAGGAAGGCGGCGATCTCGTCGCTGCGCTCGCCGTCGCCCCAGTTGCCGATCCACACCAGCCCCTCGCGGCGCCCCTCCTCCGCGGGCGGATGGAAGCGGCGGAGGTCCGCGGCCTCGTGCCACACCCACACTCGCTCGCCCCAGCCCCAGCGGCGATAGACCTCCGCCAGCGCCTCCCCGAAGGCGAGCACGCCGTCATAGGCGGAAAGGTCGTAGGCGCGCATCTCCCCGGGCGCGCTGACCGCGCGGTGATGCGTGTCGTGGAACAGCAGGGTGAACCGTCCGCCGGCTGCGCGCAGCCGGCCGATGCCGGCGACCAGCGCCGGCTCGTTCCATTCGTGGACGATGACGAGATCGGCGCCGTCGACCTGCTCGGCGAGGTCGTCGTGCTTGCGCAGCACGGTCGAGCTCAGCTCGGGATAGGCGCGGCGATAGGGCTCCAGCCCCTGCTCGCCGTGGTCGGCGAGCAGGTTGGCGAGGCTCCAGGCGCCTTCGGGCTCGAACACGCGCACGTCGTGACCGCGCGCGACCAGCTCGCTCAGCACGCCGCGCAGGAAATGCGCGTTGCCGTGGTTCCAGCACGAGGCGAGCGAATGGGTGAAATAGGCGATCCTCATGCCGCCACCCTCCCGGCCGAATGGTGTGCAACCATTCGGGCGTAGAGCCCGGCCATCGCCTCGACCATCGCATCGGCGGTGTAGCGCGCCGCGCGCTCGCGGGCGGCGGCGCCGAGGCGCAGGCGGCGCCGGGTGTCGCCGATCACGCTCTCGATCGCGCGCGTCCAGGCAGCCTCGTCCTCGCCGGCGACGAATTGTGCGGACCCGTCCCAGAGCTCGCGGAACACCGGCATGTCGGAGAGCACCAGTGCCGATCCCGCTGCCGCCGCTTCGAGCACCGCGAGCCCGAACGGTTCGAACCGTGCGGCGGAGACGAACACCGGCCGGCAGGCGAGCTGCCGCGCCATGCCCGCCGCATCGAGCGAACCGAGCAGGTGGAGGTGGCGGAGGTCGATCGCCTCGCCATGCGGACCGGTGACCGGGCCTGCCGCATGGAAGGGCACCGCCAGCCGCCCGGCGACGCGATCGAGCAGCGCGGCGTTCTTGGCACGGTCCCAGAGGCGGCCAGCGGTGAAGACGCAGTCCTGCATCGCGCCATTGGCCAGCGGGGCGAAGGCGCGGCCGTTATGGACCACGGCCGGCGTGCGCGGCAGCCCATAGAGGCGCGCGACCATGCGGGCATAGCCGGCGCTCGGCGCCGCCACCATGTCGGCGGCGCGCAGCCCTTCCCCGGTCAGCGAACGGTGCCAGTGGAACGCACGCGGCAGCGGTTCGCCGGGACAGGTCGCCTGCCACCAGCTCGCGATGCAGCCGTGCGCGACGGCGAGCACCGGCACCGGCGGCGGCGCGGCGGCGCTGAGCGAGGGCATGTTGAGCTGGACGAGGTCGACATGCTCGTCCCCAGCGAGCTCGGCGATCGCCGCGCCGGCGGCGAGGATCGGCGCGGGGCCGTCGCTCAGCCAGTCGAGCGGCCGGCCGGTCTCGACCAGCCGCGCGCCCGGAATCGCCGCCGCCTCGGCACGCTGCGCCGCGGACGGCGGGGGCCCCAGCAGCGCGATCACCGTCTCGACCTCGCGGCTGCCGAACGCGCGGGCGAGGTCGGTGGCATATTGCCACACGCCGCCCACCGCATCGGCGGTGAGCAGGATGCGCATCCGCCCGGTCACAGCGCCCCCGCCGCGCTGCGGATTGGGACGACGCGCGGCTCGTCGCTCGGAAGGTCGATGCCGCGCTGCTCCGCCAGCCATTGCGCAAGGCGGGTGACGCCGCGGCGCCACGGCACCTTGGGCCCGAGCGCCAGCTCCTGCTGCGCCGCGTGGGTATCGGCGACGAAATAACGTTGGTCCCCCGCGCGCCATTCCGCGTTGCGGCAGGCGACGTCGCGTTCGAGGAGGCCGGCGATATGGTCGAGCAGCGTGACCAGGCTCACCGCGTTGCCGGGCCCGCCGCCGAGGTTGAACGCACGGCCGGCGACGCGGTCGATCCGGCGCCAGGCGGCGAGATAGGCCTCGACCGCGTTGGAGACGTCGAGGATGTCGCGCACCTGATAGCCGTCGCCGTAGATGGTGACCGGTTCGCCCGCGAGCGCGCGGATCAGGAAATGCGCGACCCAGCCCTGGTCCTCGGTGCCCATCTGGCGCTGGCCGTAGATGCAGCTCATCCGGAGCACCGCCGCCGGCAGGCCGAAGCTGCGGGCATAGTCGAGCACATATTGGTCCGCCGCCCCCTTCGAACAGCCGTAGGGCGTGTGGAAGTCGAGCGGCCGGTCCTCGCCGATGCCGTTGGCGCGGATCGCCGGGTCCGCCGGCACATAGCCGCGTGCGGTGCGGGTGAAGGCGAGGTCGCCGAGATCGCCATAGACCTTGTTGGTCGAGGCGAAGACGAGCGGGATGCGCCGCCCGCTCTCGCGGATCGCTTCGAGCAGATTGAGCGTGCCGAGCACGTTCACCTCGAAATCCTCGCGCGGGTCGGCTAGGCTGGTGGTGACGGCGACCTGCGCGGCCATGTGGAACACCGCCTCCGCCTCGCCCACCGCGCGGGCGAGCTCGCCCCGGTCGCGGATGTCGGCGATCGCCTCGACGACGCGGCCGGGATGGTTCTGCCTGAGCCACGCGAGGTTGGCCTCGACGCCGGGCCGCGCCAGCGCGTCGTAGACGATCACCCGGCGCCCCTCGGCGGCGAGCCGGTCGGCGATGTTCGAGCCGATGAAGCCCGCGCCGCCGGTGACGAGGATCGGCGCGCCGCTCATGCCACCAGCCCCCTGGCTTCGAGCTCCGCCCGCGCCTCTCCGACCCGGTCCACGGCGGTCTGGCGCCCGACCCACTCGGCAAGCTCGGCGAGCCCCTCGTCGAAGTCCTTGCGCGCGATGAAGTCCAGCTTCTCCCGCGCCAGCCCGCCGTCGCAGAAGCAGTGGCGGATGTCGCCGACCCGCGCCTTGCCGACGATCTCCGGCATTACGTCGTTGCGGTGCATCGCGCGGGCGAGCGCCTCGGCGACCTCGGTCACCGAACGGTCCTTGCCCGAGCCGATGTTGAAGGTCTGGCCGCTGATCCCCGGCTTCTCCAGCGCGTCGGCGAAGGCACGCGCCACGTCCTCGACATGGACGAAGTCGCGCCGCTGCTCGCCGTCCTCGAACACCAGCGGCCGCTCGCCGTTGAGCAGCCGCGAGGCGAAGATCGCGAGCACGCCGGTATAGGGATTGGAAAGCGCCTGGCCCGGTCCGTAGACGTTGAACAGCCTCAGGCACACGCTCTCGATGCCATAGGGCGCGCTCATGATATGGGTGGTGCGCTCCTGCACATATTTATTGAGCGCGTAGATCGAGGCGAGGCTGGGCCGCTTCCACTCGGGCGTCGGCAGCGGCATCAGCGGATGGCCGGCGATGTCGACGGGGTTCCAGATCTTCTGCCCGTCGCGCACCAGCCCGCGCTCGGCATCCTCGATCAGGTTGCCCGCCATGTCGCGGTAGAGGCCCTCGCCATAGACGCTCATCGACGAGGCGGTGACGACGCGCCGCACCGGACGGTCGATCAGCCGCTCGAACAGCACCGCCGTGCCGACGTCGTTGGTCGAGGTGTAGCGCTCGACCTCGTACATCGACTGGCCGACGCCGACCTCGGCGGCGAGATGGATCACGCTGTCGATCCCGTCGAGCGCACGCGCGACCGCATCGCCGTCGCGCACGTCGGCGCGGATGAGCTCGGCCTCGGGGTCCAGCCCGTCGGGCCGCTCGATATCGCCATGGACCTGCTCGAGCAGGGAATCGAGGATACGCACGCGGTAGCCGCGGCGGAGCAATTCGAACGTCACCTGCCGGCCGATGAAACCCGCGCCTCCGGTGATCAGGACATGCTCGGTCACGTCGTTCCTCTCGCAGAATCGCCGCGCTCGGCAGCGATGGGTGATCAGGTGGCTTCCGGAACACCTTCTTCTTCATCTTGTTCCCGATTCCAGCCTCCAATAACCTATGTTAAACTATTGATTTAACATGGATTAAACCGGAACTTTTCCGGCGCGATCCGGTTGGGAAGCATCTATGTTGATCCTGCCCGGCCCCCTCCGCAGCGCATGAGCGCACGCATCCATCTCGTCCGCCATTGCGCGCACGCCGACGTCGGCCGCGTGCTGAGCGGCCGGCGTCACGGCGGCGGGCTCACCGCCGAGGGGCGCGCCCAGGCGCATTGGCTTGCGGGCGAGATCGCGCGCGGCGAGCCGATCGCGGCGATCCATTCCAGCCCGCAGCAGCGCGCCCGCGAGACCGCGGAGGAGATCGCCGACCGGCTCGGCCTCACCGTCCGCATCGTCGCCGCGCTCGACGAGATCGATTTCGGCACATGGACCGGCCGCAGCTTCGCCGATCTCGAGGCGGACGAGGCGTGGCAGTCCTGGAACGCGACCCGCTCCACCGCCTGCCCGCCCGGCGGCGAGACCATGGCGACGGCGGTCGCGCGCGCGGTCAAGCATGTCGAGGCGGTCGCTTCCGGCAATCCCAAGGCCGCGGTGCTGTGCGTCAGCCACTGCGACATCATCCGCGGCATCGTCGCGCACTATCTCGGGCTCGGGCTCGACAACCTGCTGCGCTTCGACGTCGACCCCGGATCGGTCAGCACGCTCATCGTCGGCCCCTGGGGCGGACGGCTCCACACGCTCAATCGAGGACACGCATGAGGAGAAGCAACATCGCCCGCATCGACTCCGCCAAGGAAGCCCTGCGCGAGCGGATCGAGGCGCTCGCGCCCTGGTTCCAGAACATCGACCTCGACGGCATCCCGACCGCGCCCGACCATTTCCTGGGCGACTATCCGGCGTTCAAGTTCCGGCGCTTCGCCGACGCGCTGCCGGCGGATCTCAGCGGAAAGGCGGTGCTCGACATCGGCTGCAACGCCGGCTTCTACGCGGTCGAGATGAAGCGGCGCGGCGCCGAGCGCGTGCTCGGCATCGACACCGACGAGCGCTATCTGGCGCAGGCGCGGCTGGTCGCGGAGACGCTCGGCTACGACGACATCGAGCTGCGCAACCTCTCGGTCTACGACGTCGCCGCGCTGGGCGAGCGTTTCGACCTCGTGATCTTCATGGGGGTGCTCTATCACCTCCGCCACCCGCTGCTCGCGCTCGACCTGATCCGCGAGCATGTCGCGGGCGACCTCATGCTGTTCCAGACGATGCAGCAGGGCTCGCCCGACGTGCTGCAGGTGCCGGAGGACCACCCCTTCCACGTTCCGGGCACGACCCAGCCGCCGAGCTTCTTCGACAATCCCGCCTATCCCAGGATGCACTTCATCGAGCGGTCCTTCGCACATGACTGGACCAACTGGTGGGCGCCCAACGCCGCGTGCAGCCAGGCGATGCTGCGCGCCGCGGGCTTCGCGATCGAGGCTCACCCGGAGCCCGAAGTCTATCTCTGCCGCGTGGCCCCGGTGCCCTACGCCAGATACGGCCCCGCGGCGGTCTATCCCGCCCAAGGACCGGAAGGAGGCGCCGTCGAATGATCGAAGCCGCGATGATCTGGAACGAGCCCAACAACAAGTCGCACTGGGACCCGGCGCTTGACCCCGACTGGGCGATCTACGCCGACACGGTGATCCGCGCGGGCGCCGCGATCCGCGAGGTCAACCCGGGGGTGACGCGGGTGCTGGGCGGCATGTCGCCGATCGATCCGCACTGGCTGGACCGGATGCGCGGGCACGGCGCGCTCGACGCGGTCGACGTGGTCGCGGTGCACGGCTTCCCGCTCGACTGGAACCTGTGGCCGATCCACGCCTGGCCCGATCGTATCGCCGAGATCGAGGCGGCGGCGCCCGAGAAGCCGGTGTGGGTGACGGAGGTCGGCGTCGGCTCGTTCGGCGCCGAGGAGGTGCAGGTGTTCGGCCTTAAACGCACCGCCGAGCTGCTGATCGGCCGCGTGCCCAACATCTACTGGTACTCGCTGTTCGACCTGCCGATGGCCTGGGGCGCCGAGACGCGCCACCGCGAGGCGGAAGGATCGAGCTACTATCGCCATTTCTACATGGGCCTGATCCGCGAGGACGGCACGCCCAAGCCCGCGCTCGACGACTATGCCAGGGTCGCGGGCGAGATGGGCCTGATGCAGTGGTTCCACTTCCACGACCCGCGGCTCGACGAGGCCGTGACGTGGATGAAGCGGCTCGGCACCCGCAAGCTGCGGACCGGCCTCAGCTGGGCCGACAGCTTCCGCCCCGACGCGCTCGACTGGTTCGACCGGCAGATGGAGGCGCTCGCCGACTTCGAGGTGACGCTCACCTTCTGCTTCACCCCCGAGCATCTCGGTGCCGGCCGGCACCACACCAGCCCGCCCTATGATCCGCAGCAGTTCGCCGATTTCTGCGCCTGGATGATCGATCGCTATGCCCCGGCGGTCGCCGACCGGCCGGCGGTCGCCAACGCCTGAAAGGAGGACCCATGCTCTCCCCCCGTCCGCGCGGCATCAACCTCGCGATCGTCGGCGTCGGCAATTGCGCGAGCTCGCTGGTGCAGGGCCTCGAACACTATCGCGCCGGCGCCAACGACACCGTCGGCCTGATGCATTGGGAGATCGGCGGCTACCGCCCCGCCGACATCCGCGTCGTCGCCGCCTGGGACGTCGACCGGCGCAAGGTCGGCCGCGACGTCGCCAGGGCGATCTACGCCAAGCCCAATTGCACCGCCGTCTTCGCCGAGCGCGTCCCGCCGACCGGCGCCAAGGTGCGGATGGGCCGCGTCCTCGACGGGGTCGCGGAGCACATGGCCGACTTCCC
This sequence comes from Sphingomonas astragali, assembly GCF_051400615.1. NCBI lineage: Bacteria > Pseudomonadati > Pseudomonadota > Alphaproteobacteria > Sphingomonadales > Sphingomonadaceae > Sphingomonas > Sphingomonas astragali. The sequence continues at coordinate 1,600,655 of NZ_JBLFFH010000001.1, read as the reverse complement.
TGCCGACCGTACCTTCCTCGTCGCCGACGAACCCGAGGCGACACGCGAGGAGGTGGTGGCCGTGCTGCGCGAGACCGATGCCGACGTGCTGGTCAACTATCTGCCGGTGGGGTCACAACAGGCGAGCGAGTTCTACGCCGAATGCGCGCTGGAGGCCGGCGTCGCCTTCGTCAACAACATCCCCGTATTCATCGGCAGCGATCCCGAGTGGAGCGAACGCTTCCGTGCCGCGGGCGTGCCGGTGATCGGCGACGACATCAAGGCGCAGCTCGGCGCAACCATCATCCACCGCGTCCTCACCGACCTGTTCAGGAAGCGCGGCGTCAAGCTCGATCGCACCTATCAGCTCAACACCGGCGGCAACACCGACTTCCTCAACATGCTGGAGAGGAAGCGCCTCGCCTCCAAGAAGACCTCGAAGACCGAGGCGGTGCAGTCGGTCGCGGCCGAGCGCCTGGTCGACGAGAACATCCATGTCGGCCCCAGCGACTATGTCGCCTGGCAGAACGACAACAAGGTCTGCTTCCTCAGGATGGAGGGCCAGCTGTTCGGTGGCGTGCCGATGAACCTGGAGCTGCGCCTGTCGGTCGAGGACAGCCCGAACAGCGCCGGCGTCGCTATCGACATGATCCGCTGCGCCAAGCTCGCCCGCGACCGCGGCCTCGCTGGTCCGATCGAGTCGGCCGCCGCCTTCTTCTGCAAGCATCCGCCCCGGCAGATGCCCGATGACGAGGCCTTCGCCGCGCTCGAAGCCTTCCTCCGGGATTGAGCGGCGATGCCAGGACCTGTCTGATGAAGTGGAATCGTGCTCCTGCGAAAGCAGGAGCCCTGGATCACAGGAGTGTCGCTTGCGGCCTGAGATCCTGCCTTCGCAGGAGCACTTGCACCGCTTCAATCCGGACGGGGTGGACTCTAGGGATCGAGCCCTTCCGCGCGCTTGCGCGCGTCCAGCGCGTCGAGCACCTCCACCGGCGCGACGTCGCGCTTGATCTCCTCGAGCTCGGCGTCGTCGACCGGAACGCCGACCCGCTCGGCGATCCGCTCGATCAGCCCCGCGAGTCGGGTCAGCTCGTGCTCGGCCAGCAGGTTGATGTGGAGGTCGAGATCCGCACGGCGGTCGGCTTCGGCCGCCATGCGGTTCTGGCTGATCAGCACGAAGGTCGAGAGAAAGATCGCTTCGACCGACGCTTCCATCGCCAGCACGACGAAGCTGGGGTCGAAGCGCGGCACGCCCGGAATCCAGCCGAGATTGATCGCGATCCAAGTCCCGTAGAGGACCAGATGAATCCCCACGAACGTCATCGATCCCGTGAACCGCGTGATCCGGTCGGCAAGCCGCTGGCTGAGCGGCGCCATGTTCGCCTCGGTCCGCTGCCGCTCGGTCAGGCGCGCGATATTGTCGCGCAGCGTCGCGGTCATCACAGGCGTGACGGGTTCGGCCATACACATCGCCTCCCCCGCGCCAATGGCTCGCACCGGCTTTGGTTGCAGGAGAGTGTCCGCTGATGCGCGCCGCCGTGCTCGCCGCCCCCGGCGAAATCCGCATCGAGGAGGCCGCCGTGCCCGAGCCCGGCCAGGGCGAGGTCCGCATCCGGCTGGAAGGCTGCGGCGTCTGCGCCTCCAACCTGGAGCCCTGGGCGGGTCTGCCCTGGATGACATACCCCGGCGATCCGGGTGGTCTCGGCCACGAAGGCTGGGGCACGATCGACGCGGTGGGACCGGGCGTGGACGGATTGGCGGCCGGCGATCGCGTCGCCGCCATCTCCTACCGCGGCTTCGCCGACTACGATCTCGCCGAAGCCGGCATGGTGGCGAAACTGCCGCCCGAGCTCGCCGGCAAGCCCTTCCCCGGCGAGCCGATCGCCTGCGCCTTCAACGTCTTCCGTCGCAGCGACATCCGCGCCGGGCAGAGCGTGGCGATCGTCGGCACCGGCTTCCTCGGCGCGATCCTGACCCGCCTCGCCAGCGAGGCCGGCGCGCGGGTGATCGCCATTTCGCGCCGGGCGGAATCGCTCGACCTCGCCCGCCGCTACGGCGCCGCGGAAACCATCGCGATGGACGATCATTGGAGGATCATCGACGCGGTCAAGGCGCTGACCGGCGACCGGCTCTGCGAGCGCGTGATCGAGGCGGTCGGCAGGCAATGGCCGCTCGACCTGGCCGGCGAACTGGTCGCGTTCGGCGGGAAGCTGATCGTCGCTGGCTACCACCAGGACGGACCGCGCCAGGTGAACATGCAGATGTGGAACTGGAAGGGCATCGACGTGATCAACGCCCATGAACGCGATCCCGAGGTGCAGATGCAAGGCCTGCACGACGCGGTCGAGGCGGTGGCGAGCGGCCGGCTCGATCCCGAGCCGCTCTACACCCACCGCTATCCGCTGGAGCGGCTCGGCGAGGCGCTCGACGCCACCCGCGACAAGCCCGACGGCTTCGTCAAGGCGCTGGTGATGATCGCATGACGCCGCGCATCGGCTTCCTCGGCACCGGCTGGATCGGGCGGCACCGGATGGCGGCGATGCTCGCCACCGGCGCCGTCGAGGCGGCGGCGGTGTGCGACCCTTCGCCCGAATGCGTCGCCGAGGCATTGAAGCTCGCGCCGGATGCGCGGCAGGCCGGCTCGCTTGCCGAGATGCTGGCACTGGGCCTCGACGGCGTGGTGATCGCGACGCCGAGCGCCCTCCATGCCGAACAGGCGGTGGCGGCGCTCGATGCCGGGGCGGCGGTGTTCTGCCAGAAGCCGCTCGGCCGCACCGCAGCCGAGGCGCATCGCGTCGTCGAGGCCGCGCGCGCCGCCGACCGGCTGCTCGGGATCGACCTTTCCTATCGCCACACCGCGGCGATGCAGGCGATCGTGCCGCTGGTGCAGAGCGGCGGGCTCGGCCGGCTGTTCGCGATCGATCTCACCTTCCACAACGCCTACGGCCCGGACAAGCCGTGGTTCTACGACCGCACGCTCTCGGGCGGCGGGTGCGTGATCGACCTCGGCGTCCACCTCGTCGACCTCGCGCTGTGGACGCTCGGCTTCCCGCCCGTCGCCGCGGTCGAGGCGGACCTGCGCAAGGCCGGCGCGCCGGCCGGCGCGGAGGAGGTGGAGGATTTCGCCGTCGCCAGCTTCCTCGCCGGCGAGGTGTCCGTGCGGCTCGCCTGCTCCTGGCGCCTCCACGCCGGCCGCGATGCGGTGATCGAGGCGGCCTTCTACGGCACCGAGGGCGGCGCGGCGCTGCGCAACGTCGACGGTTCCTTCTACGACTTCGTCGCCGATCGCTTCGCCGGCACCGGCACCGAACGCCTCGCCGACCCGCCCGACGACTGGGGCGCCCGCGCCGCCGCGGCCTGGGCGACGCAGCTCGCCGCCTCGCCCCGCTTCGATCCCGCCGCCGAGCGGTTCACCGCCTCCGCCGAGGTGCTCGACCGCATCTATACCGCGGGCCTGATCCAGGAAGCGCGGGCGGCATGAAGATCGGCGTGCTGACCTTCCACTGCTGCATCAACTACGGCTCATACTGGCAGGCGCGCCGCCTGGTCGAGGGGCTGCGCGCCCGCGGGCATGACGCGGTGCTGCTCGACCATGACAGCCGCAGCGTCCGCCAGGCGGAATGGCGCTGCGCCTTCCAGCCGCAGCTCCCGCGCCGGACGGAGCGCCGCGACCTCGGCCGCTACGGCGAGAAGGCCCGCCGCTTCCTCCGCGCGTTCGAACGGCTGCCGCGCTCGCACCGCTTCCCGCTCGAGAGGCCCGCGCTGGCCGGCGACTATGACCTGGTGCTGGTCGGCAGCGACGAGGTGTGGAACTTCCGCCACCCCTGGTATTCGGCCAAGCCGATCTTCTTCGGCGAGGGCCTGCGCGCCGGCCGCCTCGCCGCCTATGCCGCCAGCTTCGGCAACCACGACGCGAACGACGGCATCGACCCGAGCTGGGCCGAGCGCCTCGCCGCCTTCGACGCGATCTCGGTGCGCGACGACAACAGCCGCGCGCTGCTGGCGGGCGCGCTGGGCAAGGCGCCGGAGGTGGTGCTCGACCCTTGCCTGCAATTCCCCCCGCCCCCCGCCGACGAGCCGCCCCGGCGCGAGATCGCCGTCTATGGCCACAGCTTCCCGTCCTGGTTCGCGAGCGCCGTCCGCGCCTGGGCGGAGAAGGCCGGATATCGCCTGGTCAGCATCGGCTACCGCAACGACTGGGCGGACGAGCAGCGGATCGAGGCCGATCCCGACGACTTCCGCCGCCTGATCGCCGCGTTGGCCGCGGTGGTGACCAATTTCTTCCACGGCTGCGTGTTCGCGCTGGTCAACGCCAAGCCGTTCGCCTGCGTCGCCTCCGACTATCGTTCGATCAAGCTCAGCGACTTGACCCGCCGCCTCGGCACGGACCATCGCCTGGTCGAAGCCGACACGGCTCCGGATAGGGTAGGCGAGCTCCTCGCCACGCCGCTCGCCTGCAATCTTATCGATCGCATCCGCGAGGCACGGCAGCGTTCCGACCGCTTCCTCGACCTCGCCCTGGGGGAGGCGTGACCGCCCCGGTCAGCCGCCACGACATCGTCGCGTCGGGCCTGTGCATCGGCTGCGGCGGCTGCGCGGCGGCGGGCGAGACGCGGATGGCGTGGGACCGCTACGGTCAGCTCAAGCCCGCCGCTCCGGACACGGTGATGCGGGCGCCGAGCGACCGTCTCGCCCGCACCTGCCCGTTTTCCCCCGCCGCCCGCAACGAAGACGGGATCGCCGCCGAACGCTTCCCCCGCGCGCGGATATGCCATCCGGCGATCGGGCGGTTCGAGGCGGCCTATGTCGGTCACGCCGACGAGGGCGGTTTCCGCATGGACGGCAGCTCTGGCGGGCTGGTGAGCTGGGTCGCCACCGAGATCCTGCGGCAGGGCAAGGTCGACGGCGTCGCCCATGTCGTCGCGGCCGATCCCGCGACTGAGGGCCGTCTATTCCGCTACTGCATCTCGCGCACCGAAGGCGAGGTCCGCGCGGGTGCCAAGTCGCGCTATTATCCGATCGATCTCTCCGAGGTGCTGCGCGAGATCCGCGAGGTGCCCGGCCGCTACGCCGTCGTCGGCATCCCGTGCTTCATCAAGGCCGTCCACCTCCAGCGCGCCGCCGATCCCCTCCTCGCCGACCGCATCACGACGACGCTCGGCCTGTTCTGCGGCCATATGAAAAGCGCGCGCATGGTCGAGAGCTTCGCGCGGCAGATGGGCGTCGAACCGGCGGCGGTCGCTCGCGTCGACTATCGCCGCAAACGGCCCGAGCGGCCGGCGAACTGGTACAATACCGAGCTGACGCTGCGCGACGGCCGCACCGTCGATCGCGACTGGTGGCACCTCGTGGAAGGCGACTGGGGCGCCGGCTTCTTCCAGAACGCCGCCTGCGACTTCTGCGACGACGTGACGGCGGAGACCGCCGACATCGCCTTCGGCGACGCCTGGGTCGAGCCCTATTCGTCGGACGGGCGCGGCACCAACGTCGTCGTGGTCCGCTCGCCGATGCTGCGCGAGATGATCGAGCAGGGCCGCGCCGCCGGCCGGCTGCGGCTCGAACCGGTCGATACCGCCTTCGTGATCGCGACCCAGGATGCGGGCTTGAGGCACCGCCGCGAGGGCCTCGCCTACCGCCTGACCTGGCGTCGCGTTGGCCTCGTCCCGCGCAAGCGCGTCGCACCGGCCAAGGCCGGCCTCCCGCTCCGCCGCAGGCTCGTCTACCGGATGCGCGTCTGGATCGGCCGCTGGAGCCATCGCCTGTTCGCCCTGTCCCGCCGCACCGGCTGGTTCACGGGCTATCGGCTCTGGGCCAGGTCGAGCCTTGCCCTCTATCAGGCGCTGACCTATCGCCGGGGCCGCCTCGGCAAGCTCCTCGCGATCCTGCCGGACCCGCAGCCGCGCCGGGACACGGCGCAGAGCGTGGCGACGCGGCGGTCTGTTGCCAAATTACGTCTTGACCCGGACGCCGACCAGGCAGATGACTGCCGCAGCATGTAACCGGTTTCAAAGCCGGACATCAAAGGGGAGAGATCATGATCGGATTTCGGTGCAACGGCGGCGCGGCACGCGGGGGACTGACGCGGTTCGCGGCGGCGCTGCTGGTCGGCAGTGCGCTTTCGGTGGTGGCGACCGTTCCCGTGCACGCCCAGGTCAACAATGCCTCGCTGCGCGGCCGCATCACCGGCGCCGCCGAGGGTGCGGCCCCGACCCAGATCGTCGCGATCGAGGTCGCCACCGGCTTCCGCCGCACCGCGGTGGTGACGCCGGACGGGCGCTACAACTTCCCGTCGCTGCGCCCGGGCCGCTACCGGCTGGAGGTGGTGACGCCGAGCGGCAACCGCTCCACCGACGAGTTCGCGCTCGCGGTCGGCCAGAGCGCCACCTTCGACTTCGACCTGGCGCCTGCCCCCGCCGCGGAGACGCCCGGAACGCCCGAAACCCCCGGCGGCGCGAACGACATCATCGTCACCGGCAACCGCATCCGCAGCATGGAGGGCGGCGAGGTCGGCGTGACCATCACCCAGCGCCTCATCGACCAGCTGCCGCAGATCAACCGCAACTTCCTCGCCTTCGCCGATCTCGCCCCGGGCGTGCAGTTCATCACCGACGCCGGCGGCAACTCGCGCGTCCAGGGCGGCGCGCAGGGCAGCAGCTCGGTCAACGTGTTCATCGACGGCGTCGGGCAGAAGGACTATATCCTCAAGAACGGCATCACCGGCCAGGACACCAGCTCGGGCAATCCCTTCCCCCAGCTCGCCATCGGCGAGTATCGGGTGATCAGCTCCAACTACAAGGCCGAGTTCGACCAGGTCAGCTCGGTCGCGATCACCGCCGCCACCAAGTCGGGCACCAACGAGTTCCACGGCGAGGGCTTCATCGACTTCACCAACCAGGATCTGCGCGACTATCGCCCGATCGAGCTGTTCGGCGACAATCCCGCCAAGGTGAAGAGCAAGGACATGCAGTTCGGCGGGGCGCTGGGCGGGCCGATCGTCAAGGACGTCGCGCACTTCTTCGTGACCTATGAAGGCAAGCGCCGCATCGAGCCGCGCGACGTGTCGCCCGGCATGTCGCTGCCGGTCTCCTTCTTCCCCGAGGAGTACCGCGGCTATTTCGGCTCCTACAACAAGGAGTTCAACGAGGACCTCTACTTCGGCAAGATCGACGTCGAGCCGACGAGCCGCGACCTGCTCGAATTCTCGCTCAAGTACCGCAACGAGGACGACGAGCAGCTCAACAGCGGCCTCAACGCCTACGACACGCGCAGTATCACCAAGGTCGAGGAATGGCGCGGCCTCGCCCGCTGGCAGCACACGGCGGACACCTGGATCAACGACTTCAAGGTCGCCTATGAGGACGTACTGTGGAGCCCGCGACCCGCCCAGGACGGCACGGTCACGCTGTTCAACGCGCGCGTTCCGGACCCGACGAACGGCTCGATCGTACGAACCGGCGAAATCCTGCGTTTCGGCGCCGGCAACAACTTCCAGAACAAGGGCCAGAAGGGCTGGCAGGTCTCCGACGACTTCACCTACACCGGCCTCCAGGGGCATACCTTCAAGGTCGGCGTCAAGGCGAAGTGGGTGACGCTCAACACCTTCGAGCAGAGCGGGCTCAACCCGCTCTATATCTACAACGTCACCTACGATCCGAACGGCGGCACCGCGTTCAACGACCAGGTCCCCTACCGCCTGCAGTTCTCCGCGCCGGTCGGCGACGGCGATCCGCGCATCCGGTCGAAGAACTTCCAGCTCGGCCTCTACATCCAGGACGACTGGGACGTCACCGACCGGCTGACGCTCAACCTGGGCCTACGCTGGGATTACGAGCGCACGCCCGCCTTCCTCGATTACGTCACCGACCCCGCGATCGCCGCGCTGGTCTCCGGCGCCACCACCGGCGCCGACGGCCAGCCGCTCTATCCGAACCTGCTGAACGCCAACTACGACATCCGCGACTATATCTCGACCGGCAGGGAGCGGAAGGCGTTCACGGGCGCATGGCAGCCGCGCCTCGGCTTCACCTACGAGCTCGACGACGCCGGCCGCTTCGCTATCTTCGGCGGCTACGGCCGCTCCTACGACCGCACCCAGTTCGACTTCATCCAGCAGGAGCTGGCGCAGGGCCTGTACGCCACCCGCACCTTCAACTTCAACACCGGCGATCCCGACAACACCTGCTCGCCGAGCCCCAGCCCGACCTGCCTGCCGTGGGACCCCGTCTACCTGACCGCAGAGGGCCGCGCGCAGCTGCTCGCCGGCGTTCCCGGCGGCGGCGCCCGCGAGCTGCGCTTCATCAACAACGACCTCAAGATGCCCTATTCCGACCAGTTCAGCCTGGGCATCCGCGGCCGCTTCAACCTGCTCGACCTCGAGACCGGCTACAGCCATGTCTCGAGCAAGGACGGCTTCGTCTATCTGCTCGGCAACCGGCGGCCGGACGGCACCTTCTTCCCGCCGAGCGGGTCGCCCGAGCCGCCGTTCGGCTTCGCGCCGCCGGGCTACGGCTCGATCATCATCGGCACCAACGGCCTCGAGACCCGCGCCGACAGCGCCTATCTCAAGCTGACCAAGCGCTACACGCGCGAGTCGCCGTGGAGCCTGGACGCGACCTACACCTACACCAAGGCGGAGGAGAACCGTGAGTTCGGCCAGCTGTTCAGCCTCGATTACCCGAGCATGGAGGACTATCCGTTCACCGCCTCGTCGGGCGTGCGCAAGCATCGCATCGTCGTCGCCGGCACCGCCGACCTGCCGTTCGACATGACCTTCGCGGCCAAGTTCCAGATCGCCTCGCCGATCGTGCTCAAGACGTTCCTCGACACCCCCGGCACCCCGCCGCAGCGCGACGTCGTTGCCACCGAGGTCGACGGCAACGGCGACCTCTGGGGCTATCGCCAGATGGACGTGTCGCTGACCAAATATATCCCGCTCGGCTTCGTCGGCGACCAGACCCGGCTGCGCTTCCGCGTCGACGTCATCAACCTGTTCAACGACCGCAACTACAATCGATTCGACGCGCTCACCGGCACGCGCCTGCAGAATCTGCCCAATCGCGCGCCCGATCCTGCCGACTACAGCACCGACGGACCGCCGCGCACCATCAAGGTCTCGGCCGGCTTCAGCTTCTGATCGCAGGCTCTTACGGCACGCAGTTCCCTTGCGGGGACGGCGGTGCCGTAGCGGCCGGTTGTCCCATAGGAAGCTATCGTTCCCGGTTCGTCCCAAATCCGCTAACCGCTGGACTTTCTTTACGGTTTCCATTATATACCGCTCGTTATGGAAACCATCACTGCCGACCGGCCGGCGACGCCGCAGAGCCCGCCGCACAAGGGGCGTCCCCGCGAATTCTGTGTCGATGAGGCCCTTGCCGCCGCGCTCCGCGTGTTCTGGAGCAAGGGCTATGAAGGGGCGTCGCTCACCGATCTGACCGAGGCGATGGGCATCACCCGCCCCAGCCTCTATGCCGCCTTTGGCAACAAGGAATCGCTGTTCCGCAAGGCCCTCGATCTCTACGAGTGCGAGAAGATGGCCTATGTCGGCCAGTCGCTGGAGAAGCCGACCGCGCGCGAAGTCGCCGAAGCGATGCTGCGCGGAAGCCTGGAGAACCAGACCAGCAGCTGCGAGCCGCGCGGCTGCCTGGGCGTGATAAGCTCGATGGCCTGCGGGGCCGAGGCCGAGTCGATCCGCCTCGAAGTGCTGGAGCGCGGCAAGGTCGCCAAGCTTGCGCTGATCGAGCGCATGAAACGCGCCCGGGAGGAAGGCGACCTTCCCGCCCATATCGACCCGGTCGGCATCACCAGTCACCTCTACGCGATCATACAGGGCATGGCGGTGCAGGCAGGCGCCGGCGCTACCCGCGCCGAGCTCGAGAAGCTCGTCGAGACCAGCATGGCGATGTGGCCGTGCAAGGATCCTCCGGTAGCGACGTAATACCGGCCGCAACCGTTCAGCCTGCCATTCCGCTCCCTCCATCATCCCTGTCTTGTGCCGGGGGTCCACTGTGCCACCAACCGATGTCGCAGCCGCTCCTGCTTCAACGGTGCAGCAAGCTCCTCTTCCTCAGTGCCCGCGGGTGAGCGGACCCCGGCACAAGGCCGGGGTGACGAAGGACGTGAGAGGGAACCCAACCACCCCCGACAACCTCACCTTCACCCCACCCCTCGACAAAATTTATCGACCGGTATAGAAAGCGGTTGACGCAGCGCAGCAGCACTTCTATACTGTACGGTATAGAAGGTGAAGCTGTCCCTTCGGGCCAGCCTCGCCTGACAAAGGGACAAGCGATGCGCTACTGCCATATTCTCGCGGTTCGCGCCGGACCCTGACGGACCCGACGCAATCGCTCGTCGCATTATTGGTTAGTCGGCTGACCGGCAGGTCTTGGGCCTGTCTGCGCAGGGGGAAGCTGCGCCTCTCGCCGCACAGATTCGCATGGCCAACTGACGCCGCCGGCCTCCGCCGCGGCGAAGGGAGGCGTCTGCACGTCTCAAAAGGACAAGGGAGACATGAGCATGGCCTATGTCGCTTTCGCCGAGACCGGCACCGATTTCATCAACAACGATTTCGTCACCACCCTCCGTGACCGGACCTCCCCCAAGCCGGTCGACCGCAGCGCGGGCTTCTCCGCGCTCGAATGGTCGGTGGTGGCGTTAGCCGAGCGCGACAGCCTGTCGACGCTGCGCACCCCAGGGCGCGTCGCAGCGGCGCTCGGCACCTTATTCGGCGAGCGGCCCAACCCGCGTCTCGCCGATCCCCGCCTCGAGGCGCTGCGCCGCATGGCGGTGCTGAGCTGGCATTATGGCTACACCGTGCCCGGCGAGGACATCCGGGACTTCGTCGCCGCCGGCTTCACCCTCGATCACTACGAACTGCTGGTCGACAGCATCAGCGTCGCGCGCGCCGCGCGCAACCGAAGGGCTCACCGATGAACATGGTTTCCCCGATCAACACCGCCGAGGGCGAGCCGCTGCCGGCGCGCCGCATCGCCGACCGGCCGCTGTGGCAGCGGCTTGCGATCGTCGCGCTTCCCGTCGCCGCGGTCGGCGCGGGCGTGCTCTATTTCGACCGGACCCCGCCGGCGGCCGCCGCGCCGCCCCCGCCCACCGTCACCGTCGCCACGCCGCTCGCCCGCGACGTCAACGAGTGGGACGACTATGTCGGCCGCTTCGAGGCGAGCCGCAGCGTCGAGGTGCGTCCGCGCGTCTCGGGCCAGGTCACCGCGGTCCACTTCACCGACGGCGCGATCGTGCGCCAGGGCCAGCTGCTCTTCACCATCGATCCGCGCCCGTTTGCCGCGGCGCTTGCCGAGGCGCGCGCCGGCGTCGCCAGCGCGTCGAGCGACCTCGCGCTCGCCGAGGCCGATCTTGCCCGCGCCAACCGGCTGCTCGCCGACGACGCGGTGTCGAAGAGCGACATCGACCGCCTGACGGCACGCGTCCGCGCCGCCCGCGCGGCGCTGGCCGGGGCGCAGGCGCGGGCGCGCAGCCGCGCGCTCGACCTGGAGTTCACCCAGGTCCGCGCGCCGATCACCGGCCGCATCTCCGACCGCCGGATCGATCCGGGCAACCTCGTCTCGGCGAGCGACGGCGGCGGCACGATGCTGACCACGATCAACGCGCTCGACCCGATCTACTTCGCCTTCGACGCCTCGGAAGCCTTGTACCTCAAGGCGCAGCGCGACCGGCAGGCCGAGCGCGGCGGCGCGCAGGAGGTGCAGATCCGTCTGCAGGACGAGCCCACCTATCGCTGGAACGGCCGCGTCGACTTCACCGACAATGCGATCAATTCGCATTCGGGCACGGTTCGCGTGCGCGCGGTGATCGACAATCCCGACTATTTCCTGACGCCCGGCATGTTCGGCAACATGCGCCTGGCGCAGGGCGGGACGGCGCGGGCGCTGTTGATCCCGGATTCGGCGGTGCGCACCGACCAGGCGCGCAAGATCGTGTTCGTCGTCGGCAAGGACGGCACCGTCGCCGCCAAGCCGGTCGAGCCCGGCCCGGTCGTCGCGGGGCTGCGCGTGATCCGCACGGGTCTCGCCCCCACCGACCAGGTGATCCTGCAGGGCATCCAGTTCGCCCAGCCCGGCGCCAAGGTCACGGTGAAGCCGACCACGATCAAGCCGCAGCCGGCCCCGGCCGGCGCCGACGCCGCGGTCGAGCAGCCCGCCGCCTCGCAGGCGACGCTCGCGGGATAGCGGCAACGGGATAGCGGACGGCCGGGGCCACCCACCCGGCCGTTCGCGGCGAGCGCAGTCGGGACGGCGCCCTACGTCCGCCCCGACTGCGCTCGGAAGCTTCATCCCGCCCGCGCCCAATTATGCCCCTTACCGGCCCCGACGGGCCGAGGAGACCCGACATGCGTCTCAGTCACTTCTTCATCCGCCGGCCGATCTTCGCAGGCGTGATCGCGATCATCATCACGATCATCGGCGCCTTCGCCTATTTAGGCCTGCCGATCTCGCAGTTCCCCAACGTCGTCCCCCCGACGGTGACGGTCACCACCAACTACCCCGGCGCCTCGGCCGAGACCGTCGCCGATACCGTCGCCGCGCCGATCGAGCAGCAGATCAACGGCGTCGACAACATGCTCTACCAGTCGTCGCAGTCGACCGGCGACGGGCGGCTGACGATCACCGTCACCTTCAAGCTCGGCACCAACCTCGATACCGCGCAGGTGCTGGTGCAGAACCGCGTCGCGCTCGCCGAGCCGAGCCTGCCGGAGGAGGTGCGCCGCCAGGGCGTCGTCGTCCGCAAGACCTCGCCGTCGTGGCTGATGGCGATCAACGTGCTGTCGCCCGACGGCTCGCTCGATCGCAGCTACGTCTCCAACTACGCGCTGACCCAATTGAAGGACCGCCTGACCCGCGTCGACGGCATCGGCGACGTCCAGGTGTTCGGCGCGCGCGACTTCGCGATGCGCGTGTGGATCGATCCGGGCCGCGCGGCCGAGCTCGGCCTCACCGGCGGCGACATCGTCTCGGCGCTGCGCGCGCAGAACGTGCAGGTCGCGGCCGGCGTGGTCGGCCAGCCGCCGTTCGACACCGGCGCCGCGCAGCAGCTCAACGTCGAAACGCAAGGCCGCTTCAAGACCGCGGACGAGTTCGCCAACATCATCATCCGCACCGATCCCACCGGCGCGATCACCCGCCTGCGCGACGTCGCCCGCGTCGAGCTCGGCGCCGAGGATTACGGCGTCAACGCCTATCTGTCGGGTCAGGACTCGATCATCATGGGCGTCACCCAGCGCCCGGGCACCAACGCGCTCGCCGCCGCCGAGGGGATCAAGGCCCAGCTCAAGGAAGCCGCCAAGAGCTTCCCCAAGGGACTCGAATACCGCATCATCTGGAATCCGACCGAGTTCATCAGCGAATCGATGCATGCGGTGCAGGAGACGCTGCTCGAGGCGATGATCCTGGTCGTCCTCGTCATCATCGTGTTCCTGCAGAGCTGGCGCGCCGCGATCATCCCGATCGTCGCCATCCCCGTGTCGCTGATCGGCACCTTCGCGGTGCTGGCCGGGCTCGGCTATTCGCTCAACACGCTGTCGATGTTCGGCCTGGTGCTGGCGATCGGCATCGTCGTCGACGACGCGATCGTCGTCGTCGAGAACGTCGAGCGCAACCTCGAGCACGGCCTCTCCCCGCGCGAGGCCGCGCACAAGTCGATGGACGAGGTGTCGGCGGCGCTGGTCGCGATCGTGCTGGTGCTCTGCGCCGTGTTCGTGCCGACCACCTTCCTCACCGGCATCACCGGCGAGTTCTACCGCCAGTTCGCGGTGACCATCGCCACGGCGACCGTGATCTCGCTGATCCTGTCGCTCACCCTGTCGCCCGCGCTCGCCGCGCTGCTGCTGCGCCCGCGCGCGACCGAGGCGCCGGCGTCCGGCTGGCGGCGCTACGCCTGGCTGGCAGGCGACCGCTTCAATCAGGGCTTCGAGCGGCTGAGCAACTGGTATTCTCGGGTCACCCACCGCATCACCAGCGCGCCCAAGGCGGCGCTCGCCACCTATGCCGCGCTGATCCTCGCCACCGGCGCGATCTTCTGGGCGACGCCCGCCGGCTTCGTCCCCGCGCAGGACCAGGGCTATGCCCTCGCCGCGATCCAGCTGCCGCCCGGCAGCTCGATCCAGCAGACCGACGCGGTGCTGAAGAAGGTGGTGCAAAAGCTGCTCAAGGTGCCCGGCACCGAGGCGGCGGTGATGTTCGCCGGCTTCGACGGCGCCTCGCAGACGCAGGCGTCGAACGCGGGCGCGGCCTATATCACCTTCAAGCCGTTCGAGGAGCGCGCCGGCACCGACCGGACCGAGCGCAACATCGAGAACGACATGCGCGCGGCGCTCGCCGACGTGAACGACGCGTTCGTGTTCGTGATCCCGCCGCCCGTCATCCAGGGCATCGGCAACGGCGGCGGCTACCGCATGATCGTGCAGGACCGCAGCGACGCCGGCTACCAGGCGCTGGAGCAGGCCGCCGGCCAGCTCATCGGCCAGGCCCACCAGCAGCGCGAGCTCGCCAACGTGTTCACGCTGTTCAACACCGCCACACCGCGCGTCTATGCCGACATCGACCGCGCCAAGGCCGACATGCTCGGCGTGCCGCCGAGCCGCGTGTTCGAGGCGCTGCAGGTCTACCTGGGCTCCGCCTACATCAACGACTTCAACCTGCTCGGCCGCACCTTCCGCGTGACCGCGCAGGCGGAGGCGGCGGCGCGCGACGACCCGGCCGACATCGCCCAGCTCAAGACCCGCTCCAACACCGGCGAGATGGTGCCGGTCGGCGCGGTCGCGACCTTCATGGACAAGACCGGCCCCTATCGCGTCACCCGCTACAACCTCTTCCCCGCGGTCGAGGTCGACGGCGAGACCGCCCCCGGCTATTCGACCGGCCAGGCGATCGCAGTGATGGAGCGGCTCGCGACCGGGCTCCCGACCGGCTTCACCACCGAGTGGACCGACATCGCCTTCCAGCAGAAGGCCGCCGGCAACATCGCCGCGCTGATCTTCGCGCTGTCGGTGGTGTTCGTCTTCCTGGTGCTGGCGGCGCAGTTCGAGAGCCTGATGCTGCCGCTCGCGATCATCCTGATCGTGCCGATGACGCTGCTCGCCGCGATGGCGGGCGTCAACCTCCGGGGCATGGACAACAACATCCTGACCCAGATCGGCCTGATCGTGCTGATCGCGCTCGCCGCCAAGAACGCGATCCTGATCGTCGAGTTCGCCAAGCAGGCCGAGGAGCGCGGCGCCACCGTGGTCCAGGCGGCGGTGGAGGCGGCCCGCACCCGTCTGCGCCCGATCCTGATGACCAGCTTCGCGTTCATCCTGGGCGTGGTGCCGCTGGTCTGGGCCTCGGGCCCCGGCTATGAGCTGCGCCAGGCGCTCGGCACCGCGGTGTTCTACGGGATGGTCGGCGTCACCGTGTTCGGCCTGATCTACACCCCGGCCTTCTACGTCGTCTGCCGCGCGATCGGCGACCGCATCGCCCGCTCCCGCAAGGGCGGCACGGCGGCCGACCCGGCGCTCCAGCCGGCGGAATGAACCAGCGGTCGCCCTCAGCCTTCCGGCGCCTTCGGCGCCTCCCTCCCTCTCCCGCTGGGAGAGGGAAGGGGCCCGCCGCCGAAGGCGGTGGGAAGGGTGAGGGTGATCGAGAAAGGATGCAAACCATGCGTATCTTCCTCGCAACCACCTCGGCGCTCGCGCTCGCCGCCTGCGCCGTCGGCCCCGACTACCGGGCCCCCACCCCGCCGCAGACCGCCTCGGGCAAGTTCGTCTCGGCGAACACGCCCGCGGTCACCACCATCGCACCCGTCGAGGGCAAATGGTGGCGGCTCTACGACGACCCGGTCCTCGACGGCCTGATCGCCGACGCGCTCGCCGCCAACACGGACCTGCGCGTCGCGGTCGCCCGCCTCGCCCGCGCCCGCGCGGCGCTGCGCGAGGTGCGCACCGATCGCCTGCCCGAGGTCGGCGTCAGCGCCAATCCCGCCTATCGCCGCGTCCCCCAGCTGCAGACCGTGCCGGGCGTGAAGCGCGAGGACTGGCTGCTCGACGGCGGGCTCGACGTCTCCTACGAGGTCGACCTGTTCGGCCGCATCACGCGCGACGTCGAGGCGGCGCGGGGCGACGTCGCCGCCGCCCAGGCCGACGCCGACGCCGTCCGCGTCTCGGTCGTCGCGGAGACCGCGCGCGCCTATGCCGACGCCGCCGGCGCCGCCGAGCGGCTCGCGGTCGCCGAGCGCATCGTCAGCCTGCTCGACCGCTCGCTGAGGCTCACCGGCCGCCGGGCCGAAGTCGGCCTCACCACCCGGCTCGACACTGCGCGCATCGCGGCGCTGCGCAACCAGCGCCAGGCCGAGGTCCCATCGATCGCCGCCGAGCGCGACGCCGCGCTGTTCCGCCTGGCGACGCTCACCGGCCGCGCCCCCGCAGATCTCCCCGACGTGGCGAAAGCGCGGACCGCGACGCTCCGCCTCGACAAGCCGATCCCGGTCGGCGACGGCGCCGCCCTCCTCGCCCGCCGCCCGGACGTGCGTGCCGCCGAGCGCCGCCTCGCCGCCGCCACTGCGCGGATCGGCGTCGCCACCGCGGACCTCTACCCCCGCATCAGCCTCGGCGCGTCGATCGGCTCGACCGGCCCCGACATCAGCGACGTCTTCGGCGCCGGCCCCCTACGCTGGCTTCTCGGCCCTTTGATCAGCTGGTCGTTCACCGACCAGGCCCGCGCCCGCGCCCGCATCGCCGGGGCGGAGGCCGACACCCAGGCCGCGCTCGCGACGTTCGACGGCACCGTGCTGCGCTCGCTCGAGGAGACCGAGACCGCGCTCACCACCTACGCCCGGATGCTGGAGCGCCGCACCGCGCTCCAGGCCGCGCGCAACGAGGCCGAGGTCGCGGTCCGCATCACCCGCGCCCAGCAGCGCGAGGGCCAGATCGACAGCCTCGCCCTGCTCGATTCCGAACGCACCTTCGCCGAGGCCGAGGCCGAGCTCGCCCTGATCGACGCCCAGATCGCCGACGCGCAGATCACGCTGTTCAAGGCCCTCGGCGGCGGCTGGGAAGATGCGCCGCCGGTGAAGGCGTAACCAGGCAAAGCTCCTCCCCGGCACGGGGAGGAGCTTTCCGCGTCGTCACTTCATCCCCAGAAGCAATTGAAAACATTGCTCTGAACCGCCATCGTGGCGCCCTTGTCAGCAAGAGGCGGCCCGCGTGACGACCCTCGTTCGCGACCTTTCCCCCATCGACGCGGCCTGGCGCGCGGCACATCCCTTGCCCGACGGCGCCGGCGATAAGGAGCAGCGCGGCCGCCTCGCGCTGGTCGGCGGCTCCACCCTTGTGCCGGGCGCGCTCCGGCTGACGGCGGAGGCGGCGCTGCGCGTCGGCGCCGGTAAGGTCCGCTGCGCGACCGTCGCGGAGGCAGCCATGCCGCTCGGCGTATTGATGCCCGAGGTCGCGATGATCGCCCTCCCCGCCGACGCGGAAGGCGAGATCGCCGGCACCGCGCCCGGCCTGCCGCGGACGCTCGACCGCTGCGACGCGCTCGTGCTCGGCTGCGCGATGCGAGCGCGCGATCATACCCCGGCGCTCGTCGACGAGCTGACGGAGATGCTCACGGACGCCGCCTCCGCGCTGCTCGACGCCGGCGCCCTGGCTGCGCTCAGGGATTGCCGCTTTGCCATTGGCCGACTCCGGGGCCGGCTGGTCCTGACACCCCATCATCGCGAGCTCGCCGCGCTGACCGGCGAGGACGAGGGCGCCATCGGCGACGACCCGGCCGGCGCCGCACAGCGCGCCTCGCGCCGCTTCGGCGCGGTGGTCGCGCTCAAGGCGCGCGAGACGGTGGTCGCCGCGCCGGACGGGACGCTCCTCGCCCATTCGAGCGATGCGCCCGGCCTCGGCACTGCGGGCTCGGGCGACGTGCTCGCCGGGGTGATCGGCGGCCTGCTCGCGCGCGGCGCCGATCCGTTGACCGCGACCGCCTGGGGCGTCTGGCTCCACGGAGAGGCCGGGCAGGCGGCAGCGCGCCGCATCGCTCCGACCGGCTTCCTCGCGCGCGACCTCCTCCCCGAGCTTCCGCCGCTGCTCCCGCGCTGAAGGAGAACGGCACCCGGCTCGCCCCGCGGCACGCGCAAATTGATTCACGCGGAGACGCAGAGACGGCGTGCTCGGGGATGATCATCTCGCGTCGACGAGACCTAATCCGCGGCGCCGAAAGTTTAAGGCCTCTGGCGCGACCGGGCGTCGCAGCAAGCACAATCCTCTGCGCCTCTGCGCGGATTTCCTATTTTTCTCCGCGTCTCCGCGCGAACAAGAATCTTCGTCTCTGCACCTTCGCGCGAACCATCTCACCCATCGGAACGAGCCACAACAGCCATACGTTACCGCCCCAACCCATTCGTCAAAATCAACTTTCCTACATAGAACCTATTTGGTTATCATCCGCGACTCGAAGGAGGCGCACATGGATATCGACCAACTGATCGACGAAATCATCGCCCGCGAGGGCGGCTATTCCAACCATCCAGCCGACCGCGGCGGACCCACGCGCTGGGGCATCACCCAGTCGACCGCACGGCAGCACGGCTACACCGGCGACATGCGGAGCTTTCCGCGCGAACAGGCCGAGGCGATCTACCGCCGCGTCTACTGGATCGAGCCGGGCTTCGACCGCGTCGCCGATCATGCCCCGCGCGTGGCGGCCGAGCTGTTCGACACCGGCGTCAACATGGGACCGGCGGTCGCGGCCCGATTCCTTCAGCGCGTGCTCAACGCGCTCAACCGCAACGGGAGCGACTATCCGGACATCGCCGTCGACGGACAGATCGGCCCGCTCACCTTGGCGGCGCTCGCCGGCTTCGCCGACACGCGCGGCGCCGAGGGCGAAGCCGTGCTGCTCAAGGCGCTCGAGGCGCTGCAGGGCGAATATTACATCAGCCTCGCCGAGCGGCGGCCGGCCAATGAGGCGTTCCTCTACGGCTGGCTTGCGAACCGGATCGGTTCGCCATGACTCGCGCGCGTACACGAAGCAGGTGCGACTTTCGTGACTTTCGACGGCCGTCCGCGGTGCCGCCGGCAAGCGCGACCTGAGTCAATTTAGTCAACATTTTCGGTCAACCGCGGTCAACATTCGGAGCGGACAATGGGCATTCTCGAAGGACTTATCGGGCCGGTCGCCGGCCTCATCGACAAGATCATCCCCGATCCCAAGGCGCGCGACGCCGCCAAGCTGGAGCTGCTGAGGCTCCAGGGCAGCCAGGAGATGGAGCTGGTCAAGGCGCAGATGGCGGCGGTGCTCGCCGAGGCGCAGTCGGCCGACCCCTGGACCAGCCGGGCGCGGCCGAGCTTCCTCTACGTCATGTACGCGCTGCTGCTGTGGAGCATCCCGATGGGCCTGATCGCCGCGGTGCAGCCGGCGACGGCGGAGGCGATCGCCAGGGGCATGAACGGCTATCTCAGCGGCATCCCCGAGCCGCTCTACACCCTCTTCGCGACGGGCTACCTCGGCTATACCGTCGCAAGGCAATGGGGGAAGATGAAGGGGGTGGAGAAGTAGTGAGAAGCTCCTCCCCGGCACGGGGAGGGGGACCGCGACGCGAAGCCGAAGCGTCGTGGTGGAGGGGCCGCCTCCCGGCAGATCGCCGGCGGCGAACCCCCTCCACCATTTCGCTGGCGCGAATGGTCCCCCTCCCCGTGCCGGGGAGGATTTTGCGAACTACCTCGCCATTCCTTCCAGCGTCCCCGGGTTCACCGTCGCCGCCAGCGCCTTCAGCGTATCGAGGCTGTCGGCCTGCCCTTCCACCGACACGACGAACCGGTTCGCCACCACCGTCGAATATGCGCCGTGCCGCGACCCGCTGTCCCATTTCTCGGTCGTCATCCGGCCGTCGACCTGCCCGGTCTTCTCGAAGCCGGTCTCGGTGGTGCGGTTGGCCTGGACGTTGAACGCGCTGCCGAGCGCGGCGAGCGCACCCATTCCGCCCATGTCGGTGACGCTGAGCTCGGCGGTGTCGCTACCGCGGGCGTAGTCGCCCTTGGCGCTCGACCCGGCGACGCCGCCCGCGCCCGCGCTCGCGCTCTCGACCGCGGTGCGGTTCCAGCCCGCCGCCGCGGTGGGCAGCAGCGTCTGGAGCGCACCGGGATCGATCGGCTTGACCGTCGCCGCGCCCGCCGCGCCGACCGATCCGGCCGCCGCGGCGGCCTGTGCTGCGTTGGCGCTCGCCTCCATCCGCTTGGCGGCGGCTTCCAGCTTGGCGAGGTCGACCGATCCGCCGCCGGGCAGCTCGACCGACCCGGCCGTGGTGCCGGCGCCGAACATGGCCGGGCCCATGAAGCGGGCGGAGACCGCGCCGACGATCCCGCCGATGACGAGGTAGAGCACGATCGCGCACAGGACCGTCACGACCGTGTAGCCGAGCGCCTTGTCCTGCGGCGCCTTCATCAGCCGCGGCAGGCCGAGATAGAGGAGATAGAGGCTGTAGAGGCCGAACAGCACGCCGAGGATGCCGAGCATCGGCACCAGCCCGAAGATGCCCCCGACGAAGCTGGCGGTGTAGGAGAAGGCGACCACCTTCAGCGCCGACACCGGATTGCGGGTCCCGCCGAAGTTGGGGGCGAGCCAGTCGACGATCTTCGCCAGCACCCAGACGCCGATCACCGCGAGCACATAGCCGAGGATCGCCATGCCGATCCCGGTGGTCAGCGACGGCCTCACCACGACGCCGAAGGCGCCGTAGCCGAAGACCTGGCCGCCGATGAGGCTCGCGACCGGCCCGATCGCCGCAAGCGGCAGCACCCAGCCGGTGAAGATGCCCTTCTCGGTCATCGGCTCGGCGTCGATCCGATCCCATTCGGGCTTGGGCGAGAGCAGGATGTTCTTGATCCGGTCGATCATGCCGCCGGTGGCCGGCGAAGGTGTCGGTGCAGGTGGAGGTGTCGTAGCCATCTCGAAGTCCCCTTGCTGTTCGAGTCGCTGATGCAACGATGCGCCGCTACGCCGCTTGTGGGAAGCCTTGATTGCACAAGCCTTGATTGCGCTCGGGGCCGCTCCCCATATCCGGCGCCATGAGCGGGACTACACCGGTGTGGCACGGCACCACCATCCTCTCCGTGCGCAAGAACGGCCGCGTCGTCGTGATCGGCGACGGCCAGGTCTCCCAGGGCCAGACCGTCATGAAGCCCAACGCCAAGAAGGTGCGGCGCCTCGGCGACGGCGAGGTGATCGGCGGCTTCGCCGGCGCGACGGCGGATGCCTTCACCCTGTTCGAACGGCTCGAGGCCAAGCTCGAGCGGCACCAGGGCCAGCTGCTGCGCGCCGCTGTCGAGCTCGCCAAGGACTGGCGGACCGACAAGTATCTGCGCAACCTGGAGGCGATGATGATCGTCGCCGACAAGCATGTGACGCTGGTCGTCACCGGCAACGGCGACGTGCTGGAACCGGAGGGCGGGATCGCGGCGATCGGATCGGGCGGCAACTATGCCCTCGCCGCCGCGCGGGCGCTGGTCGATTACGAGCAGGACGCCGAGGCGATCTGCCGCAAGGCGATGGCGATCGCCGCCGACGTCTGCGTCTACACCAACGACCGGCTGACGACGGAGACGCTGGACAGTGAGACGTGACCGTCGCCCCGGCGCAGGCCGGGGCCGCCACGTTGCTCGCACGACGCCCTTTCATATAGCTCATGTAGCGGCCCCAGCCTGCGCCGGGGCGACGGAATGGAAATGAACGACAACCTCACCCCCAAAGCCATCGTCCGCGCACTCGACGAGCACATCATCGGCCAGGCCGAGGCGAAGCGCGCCGTCGCCGTGGCGCTGCGCAACCGCTGGCGCCGCCAGAAGCTGCCGCCGGAGCTGCGCGACGAGGTCAGCCCCAAGAACATCCTGATGATCGGCCCGACCGGCTGCGGCAAGACCGAGATCAGCCGCCGCCTGGCCAAGCTCGCCGACGCGCCGTTCGTGAAGGTCGAGGCGACCAAGTTCACCGAGGTCGGCTATGTCGGCCGCGACGTCGAGCAGATCGCCCGCGATCTGGTCGAGGAGGCGATACGGCTCGAGAAGGAGCGCCGCCGCGCCGTGGTCAAGGACAAGGCAGAGGAGGCGGCGATGCAGCGCCTGCTCGATGCGCTGACCGGCAAGGGCGCCAGCGAGGCGACCCGCACCGCCTTCCGCCAGCGCTTCCAGGAGGGCCATCTCGACACCACCGAGATCGAGGTCGAGCTGGAAGCCGCGCCGCAGATGCCGTTCGAGCTTCCGGGGGGCGGCCAGGTCGGCATGATCAACCTCGGCGAGATGATGGGCAAGGCGTTCGGCCAGCAGAACCTCAAGCGCCGCAAGCTCCCCGTCCCCGCCGCTTGGGCCAAGCTGGTCGAGGAGGAGGCCGACAAGCGCCTCGACCAGGACGAGGTCAGCCGCACCGCGCTGGCGGATGCGGAGGCGAACGGCATCGTCTTCCTCGACGAGATCGACAAGATCGCGGTGTCGGACGTCCGCGGCGGCTCGGTGAGCCGCGAGGGCGTGCAACGCGACCTGCTGCCGCTGATCGAGGGCACCACCGTCGCGACCAAATACGGGCCGATGAAGACCGACCACATCCTCTTCATCGCCTCGGGCGCGTTCCACGTCGCCAAGCCGAGCGACCTGCTGCCCGAGCTCCAGGGCCGCCTCCCCATCCGCGTCGAGCTGAAGGGCCTGACGGAGGAGGATTTCGTCGCGATCCTCTCCGACACCAAGGCGTCGCTGCCCGAGCAGTACAAGGCGCTGCTCGGCACCGAGGAGGTGACGATCGACTTCACCGCAGACGGCATCCGCGCCGTCGCCCGCATCGCTGCCGAGGTCAACGCGGAAATCGAGAACATCGGCGCCCGCCGCCTGCAGACGGTGATGGAGAAGCTGCTCGAGGAAGTGAGCTTCGACGCCGAGGACCGCGCCGGCGCCAAGCTGACGATCGACGCCGCCTATGTCGACCGCCAGCTCGCCAGCATCGCCCGCAACACCGACCTCAGCCGGTATGTTCTCTAGCGCTTCGTATACGGCACGAAATCGCCGAGGCGGCAGTAGCCCGACGGGATGTTGCCGCCGCCGCGCTGGACGGTGCGGAAGCGGTCGTTGCGGCAGAGCTGGCTGCCGTAGACCTCGGCGATGACGACCGGATCGCCCCATAGGCCCGGGCATTGGCCGATGACGTCGTTTCGCCACAGCCGCGATCCGTCGTTATAGATCAGCGTCGTGCCGCCGTAGGGCTGCGGCCCCTGAAGCCGCTGCACGTCGACACAGCGCTCGGGCTTGCCGGCGATGCGGCCTTCCAGGCGCGAGGCGAGCTCGCTTGCCTCGCGCCGCTCCGCCTTCGCCATGCGCTCCTGGTCGCCCGCGCAGCCGGCGAGGGCGAGCGCGATCAGCAACCCGGCCCGCACCGCCCTAGCTCCGCGGCTTGGCGTAGGGCACGAAATCGCCGAACGAGCAGGCCCCGCTCGGGAAGCCGCTGCTGCGGTCGACGGTGCGGACGATGTCGCCGCGGCAGAGCTGGCCGCCGTAGCTCTTCGTCACGATGATGTCGTCGCGCTTCAGGCCGAAACAGCCGCCGGTCGGCTTGTTGAGCCAGTAGCGGCTCCCGTCGCGGTACAGCAGCGTCTCACCGTAGATCGAGACGTTGGAATTGCCGAACGGGTTGATGCAGGTCTGCGGCTTGCCGGGTTGATAGCCCGCCAGCGCCTTGTCGAGCCGCGCCTGCTCGCGCGCCTGCGCCGCATCGGCGCGGGCAACATCCTCGGCCGTGGCGGTGCAGCCGGCAACCAGAAGTAAGCAACACAGGGCAATCGGTTTCATCGCAACCTCCATGGTCCCCATGTGAACCATGACGGAGTCAACCGCGGAAAGCATCTTTCGCTCCGCGGCGCTCGCCCAGTTCCTCCGGCGATGATGCGCGCAGGAAGGGGTTGGTGGCAAGCTCCTCGGCGATGGTGGTGGGCAGCGTCGCCTCGCCCGCCGCGCGCAGGCGGTCGACCTCGGCCATGCGCGCCTGGATCGCCTCGTTGTCGGGCTCGGCGACGAGGGCGTAGCGGCCGTTCGACTGGGTATATTCGTGCGCCGCGAACACGCGGGTCTCCGGCGGCAGCGCGGCATATTTGCGCATGGCGGCATACATGTCCGCCGCCGTCCCCTCGAACAACCGGCCGCAGCCCATCGCGAAGATGGTGTCGCCGGGGAAGAGCAGCCTGTCCTGGTCGAACACGTAGCTGATGTGGCCGGCGGTATGGGCGGGGGTGTCGAGCACCCGCGCGACATGGGCGCCGAGCTTCACCGTATCACCCTCGGCAACGGTGCGGTCGAGCGTGGGAATCCTGGCCGCCTCCGCCGCCGGACCGGTGACGACCGCCCCGGTCGCGCCCTTGACCGCCTGGTTGCCGCCGACGTGATCGGGGTGCCAGTGGGTGTTCCAGATCTGCGTGATCGTCCACCCGCGCTCCTTCGCCGCGGCGAGCGTGGGAGCGGCATCGCCCGGGTCGACCACCAGCGTCTCGTTCGACACGGGATCATGGACCAGCCAGATGTAATTGTCGTCGAAGGCGGGGACGCGGACGATCTCGAGGTCGCTCATGATAGGATCTCCAGAAGCGCGAGGGTTTCGGCGGCGAGCCGTTCGGTGAGGGCCTGGGCCGGCTCGGCACGGGCCCGGGCGACGCCGGTGCCGGCCCACATCGGCGAATAATCGCCCCGCCCGTCGGCCTCGGCGGCTGCCCGGAGGGGCGCCAGCGCGGCCGAAGCATGGGGAAAAGGCGGCACCGCCGCGTGGGTCGGGCCTAGCGCCTCGATCAACCGGTTGCGGATGCCGCGCGCCTGTCGGCCCGAGAAGAGCGTGGTGAACACCGTCTCGACCGGCGTGCCGAGCAGCGCCCTGTGCGGCGCACTCGCGCTACTTTCGGGCGTCGCGAGATAGGCGGTGCCGATCTGCAACCCGCTCGCTCCGACCGACAGCGCCGCGGCGGCGATACGAGCATCGGCGATACCGCCGGCCGCGATCACCGGCAGCCGGACCGCGCCCAGAATGCCCCGCAGCAGCTCGGCAAGCGGTGTCGGCCGATGCCCGTCCAGGAACCAGCCGGAGTGGCCACCGGCCTCTCCCCCTTGGGCGATCACTGCGTCGACACCGCGCTCCGTCAGCCAGCGGGCCTCCTCCACCGTCGTCGCATTGCCGAATATCGCCGCGCCCGCCTGCCGTACCCGGTCGAGCAATTCCGGCGCCGGCAGGCCGAAATGGAAGCTCACCACTTCCGGCCGCACGGCTTCGACCGCTTCGGCCATCGCCGCGTCGAACGGACGGCGGAGCGGTGGCGGCGGGCCGGGCTCCACACTCTCCTCGGCATAGAAGGGCGCCAGCACCTCCCGCCAGGCGCTGTCGTCGGCCTCCACCAGGTCGTGGCAGAAGAAATTGAGGTTGATCGGCCCATCAGCCCGATCGCGGAGCTCCGCCGCCTGCACCACCAGCTGCTGCGGCGTCAGCATCGCGCAGGGCAGCGAACCGAGCGCACCGCCCCGCAGCGCCGCCGCCGCCAGCGGCACACCGCCGGAACCGGCCATCGGTGCCTGCACGATCGGTATTTCGGCGCCGGTCAGGTCGAGCAATCGGCGGTCAGGCCAGCGCGCCATCACCACTCGCCGGTGTTGGGCATCGATACCCAGGGCTCGGCCGGCTCGAGCACGCCGTCCTGGAGCAGCTCGATCGAGATGCCGTCGGGGGTGCGCACGAACGCCATATGGCCGTCGCGCGGCGGGCGGTTGATGGTGACGCCGGCGTCCATCAGCCGCCGGCAGGTCTCGTAGATATCGTCGACGCGATAGGCGAGATGCCCGAAGTTGCGCCCGCCGGTATAGACCTCGGCCTCGCCGTTCTCGGGCGGCCAGTTGTAGGTCAGCTCCACCTCGGCGCGGGCGCGCTCGCCGGGGCCGTTCAGGTCCTCGGGCGCGGCGAGGAAAATGAGGGTGAAGCGGCCCCTCTCATTCTCCATCCGCCGGACCTCCTCGAGGCCCAGCAGCTCGAAGAAGCGGATCGTCGCGTCGGGATCGGCGACGCGGATCATGGTATGGAGATATTTCATCGCTGCGCGCCTCCCTCAAAGCCGACGCTCGCCAGATAATGTTCCCGTCCCTCCGGCGAAAGCCGGCCGACGGCGCTATTTCGCGTCGAACTGGGCGAGCGCCTTGCGCGCCGCCGCCGCGGCGGGACTGTCCGGCGCCAGCTCGGCCGCCTTCCGCCATCCCGCCTTGGCACCGGTCTCGTCGCCCGCGGCGGCGGCGATGTTGCCTGCTTCGAGCTGAACTGCGGCGTCGTCCGACGAGCGCTTGAGCGCCTCGCCGATGTCCTTCCGCGCGCGATCGAGGTCGCCCATCCGCCGTGCCAGCGTCGCCGAGAGCAGCCAGGCGAGCGGATCGTCGGCGGCGCTCGCCAGCGCCTTGTCGATATCGTCGCGCGCGGCCGGGAGATCGCCCGCGGCGACGGCGGCGCGCGCGCGGTCGAGCTGCGCCTCGCCGAGCGGAAGGCCGGTGAGCGTGCCGCTGGAGAGCGCCGCATTGAGCGCCGCGCGCGCCTTTACCGGATCGCCCGCCGCCAGCCATGCGTTGCCCGCCTGCGCCCAATAATTGGCGGCGCGGGCATCGTGCGCGACCTCGGCCTCGTGCGCCGCCTCCGAAAAGGCGCCCGCCGCGCCGGCGAATTTGCCCGAACGTGCATAGGCCATGCCGAGGCACTGGCGAGCAAGGAAGCCGCCGCCGGCAAGCCGCCAGGCCGAGGCCTCCGCCTCGCCCGCAGCCGGATTGGCGCCGGTGGCGAGATCGACGCAGCGGTCGAAGCGCGCCTCGGGCGCCTCGACCGGCGCGACGGTCTGGAGGAGCAGCGGCAGCAGGATCATGGCAGGCCTTCGATCGTGCGCAGGATCAGCGCGATGTCGCTCTCGCGGGAGAGGCGGTGGTCGCCGTCCTTGACGAAGATCGCCTGCACGTCGGGTGAACGGATGAGGCGCATGAGGTCGAGGCTCAGCGTCCACGGCACATCGGGATCGGCCTGGCCGTGGACGAGGCGGACCGGCGCGTCGATGGCGATCGCCCCGTGCAGCAGCCGGTTGGCCTCGCCCGACGACCAGAAGGCGCGGGTGGTGACGGTCGGCTCGGGCGCATATGGCGAGGGCTGCTCCAGCCGGCCCTGTTCGAGGAGCGTCATCTTCTGCTCCTGGGTGAAACCCCAGTCGGTGAAGTCGGGCGCCGGCGCGATGCCGACGAGCCCGGCGATCCGGTCCGGCCGGGCGAGCGCCGCCAGCAGCATGATCCAGCCGCCCATCGACGAACCGACCAGCACGACCGGCCCCTCGGCGACATCGCCGATCAGGGCGAGCGCGTCGTCGCGCCAGAGGTCGAGCGTGCCGTCCTCGAACCGGCCGGGGCTGGCGCCGCAGCCCGAATAGTCGAAGCGCAGGCAGGCCCGGCCCTGCGAGCGTGCCCAGTCCTCGATCGCCAGCGCCTTGGTGCCGTTCATGTCCGAGGCATAGCCCGGCAGGAACATCACCGTCGGGCCTGCGCCGGGGGTGTGGTGATAGGCGAGCTGGCGTCGGGTCATGCGAAAATGTTGACCGAAAAGTTGACTAAATTGACTCTGCTCACGTCCATCCACGCAAGCCCCGGCCGGGTATCCGAGTCGAGGCCTGCCCTGCCATATCCGGAGGGATGCAGGACAGCGATTTCGTACGATCGCCGTCGCCATTCATGGGTCTGGACCCTAGTTCCGTTGACAATCAGCTGAGCCATTTGGGGGCGTGGCCCCAAGTCCCGCCAATCTGGCGAGCGGGACAAACTGGTGGCCGCCGCGCTTTGCGACAGGCGCCGGAAACCCGCGGAAATCCGTCGAAGGTCACGAAAGTCACGGGTAGAACGGCCCCGGCTCCGGATGGCGCTTCCGGTATCAGGACACCCGAAAATGTTGACTAAATTGACTCCGGGCAGGTGTGCGAGCCGATGCGCCCGGAACGCGTCGAGCACGCGCCACGCAAGCGACGTGGACGCGGCGCTGACGCGACACATGCGCGACGCGGATGCGCCGTGGACGCGGCATGGAGGAAATCAACGGGATCAAAGAGCGGACGACGCCTGCGCGGATCGGACCGCACCAAGCCAAGCAAACGAAATCCTACATTGCAAGGAGGCCGGGGCCTCGACATTCGACGCGGAGGCCGTCCGATGCCGGACGTCAAACACGGCCTAGAACCGCATCTCGGATTTGCCGACGTCGGGATCGGCGGTGCAGATGGTGCGGAGCGCCGCCCATTGTTGCGGGTCGAGGGCGGGACGATAACCCTGACTCCGGGCGCTGGCGCGGAACAGGCGCTGGCGGTCGCTCGACAGCGGATGGCTGGAGAGATAGCCGAGCACGCGCAGCGACGTGCCGAGCTTCGCCTCGCCCCTGCCGAGCCGGTCGAAGAAGGCGGCGGTGCCGAGCGGCGAGACCTGCGCTTCCCTAAGCGCGTCGATCGCGAAGCTGTCCGCATCGGCTTCCGCGCCGCGGCTGTAGCCGGCGGAGAGCAGCGCGTTGGTATAGCCGCCGACGTTGCCGTCGAGGCCGCCCAGCACCACGCTGAGGCCGAGCTGGCGGATCAGAGAGGCGAGCACGTCGCGGTGCGCGACATGGCCGAGCTCGTGCGCGATCACGCCGGCGACCTCGTCGGGCGACCTGGCATCGCGGAGCAGCCCCTGGAAGATCAGCACATGGCCGCCGGGCAGCGTCACCGCATTGACGATCGGCACGTTGACGACGCGGATGTCGGCGTCGCCGACCGCGGGGCCGAGCCGCTCGGTCAGCGCCTGGAGCGCGGCGGCGCCGGCGGGCGCGTTGCAGGTGCGGCCGCCGAAATCGCCGACCATCAGGTCGCCGAGCCGCCGCTCCACCACCGGCGGCATCAGCCGCGCCGCCACCGAGGGCGCGAAGGACAGGCCGAGCAGCGCGAGCGCCGCGATCCCGGCGAAGATCAGCGTGCCGTAGACGAGGCCCAGCCTGTCGACGATCCCGCCATAGCGCTGCTCGCCGGGCAACCGCACCAGCACCGCGGAGGAGATCGGCTCGGCGAGGGCGATCCGCCAGCCGGGACGGCCTTTCAGCCCATATTGGTGCCGGCCGTCGATGCGCCCGTGGCCGACGAGGTCGGCGAAGGCGAAGGGGCCGATGACCTCCCCGCCCTCGATCAGCGTGAAGCCCGTCCCCTCCGGCACCAGCAGCGCCTCGCGCCGGACGGCGCTGAGGCCGTCGTAATGCCAGACCGCAGCGGCGTCAGAAGGCGCCGACATCGCCCGCCTTCATCAGAAGGCACCCACGTCAAACGCATCGAGCAGCCCCTCGCCCTGCGTCGGCGCGCGGGTGGCGGATTGCGTCAGCTGATCGAGGTGGAGCTCGCCATAGGCCTCGAGGTGGGTGATGAAGAACTTCCAGTTGCGGTAGGGCACGAACAGCAGGCCCACGCCGAGCGTCACCAGCACCAGGCCAATGTTGCCGAGGAACAGCATGATCCAGTCCCTGGTCCGCGCGGTGAAATCGAAGGCGAGCGGCCCCAGCTCCAGCGCGCCCACCGCCTCGCGGTAATAGGCCGAGTAGAAGAACAGCGCGACTACGCCGAGCAGGCCGTAGAAACCGAGGACGAAGACGACCATCACGGCGATTGCCACGGCACCGGGCTCCTGGCCCAGGCGCGCGGTCATCGCGGCCATGAGCCCGATCAGAAACGCGCCGGCGAACAGCGCGATCGGCACCAGATAGAACAGCAGATAGCGGCCGATGATGTGGTTCCAGTCGGCATTCGCCTCGAAGCGGTAGGGGCCGAAGCTCATCTCGCGCCAGCGCCGGTTCCACAGGCTGGTCATCGACCAGGGCACCATCAACCCAAGCGCGAGGAAGCCGAGCACGGAGCGCCACAGATGCTGCCAGCCATAGGCAAGACCCTGCGTATCGCTGCCGCCGCGGATGCCGTGCCAGAAGGTGCGGCTGAGCCGATAGCGCAGCGCGCGGAAGATCGCGACGCCGATCAGGTAGAGCAGCACGATGTAGACGACGAAGAACAGCAGCCCCGCCGCGCCGGGATGTCCGCGCAGGATCATGCCTTGGAGCAGCAGGTTGAGCAGCGCGAGCGGCAGCAGGAAGAACAGCAGCGCCATCAGATAGCCGACGAACAGCTCCAGCCCGGTGCCGGTCCATTCGAGCCGGTCGTCGATGAAGCGGGTGCGGCTCCACAGGTAGCGCCGCTCGCGGGTGCGCGCCCAGAAGGCGTAGATGCCGAGCGTGACGATCGTCAGCAACAGGTTGGTGAAGGCGATCGGCGCGAACTCACGCCAGTCGCCGTGGAACTCGAAGGCGCTGTGCGGCGCCGCCTCCCGCTGCATGTCCATCGCGATTCTCCCCCGTCGTCCCGTTGGAGCCCAGCGGCGGGGGAGCGTCAACTCACTTTGTCGCCAGGCGCCCGGCGCTCTGGCGAAGGCGGCGGGCAGGGCGGCTACCTTCTTCTAGGCGTAGGCGATCAGGCGGCCGAGCGCGGCGACGGTGAGCCAGAGGAGGATGGAGGCGCCGGCAATCGCCCGCAGCGGCCAGGACGGCGCCTCCTCACCTCGCCACCGGAAGCGGAAGGCCAGCGCGTTGATGAGCGCGATTGCGATGAGCGCCAGCTTGAGCAGGAAGCGCGGCGAGCGGACCAGCGCGGTCGCGTCCGCGGCGAACAGGACGGTGCCGCTTGCCGCCAGCATGACGAGGCCGGCGACCGCGACCGGGACGAGCGCACGCGACAGCGCCGGCAGCGGCAGCGCGCGGAAGGCGCCGACCAGCCTCAGGTCGACCACACCGATGCCGCCGACCAGGCAGACCAGCCCGAGCAGGTGGACGAGGTTGGCGGCCGGATAGAGCCACGCCGATTCGCGCGCGGCCGTGCCGAAGGCGCTGGCCTCAATCGCCGCGGCGAATCCCTCGATCAAGTCAGCGCAGCTCGACCGTCTTTCCGGCGACGGTGACGCGCTCGATCCGCATCTCTGGCGTGCCGTCCTTGCGCGGATAGCCTTCGAGCGTCACCGGCTTGCCGCTCGTCAGCATCTCGCGGGTGAGACCCCGCGCCTCCATCCTGGCGACCGGCGCCAGCACCACGGCCCAGGTCTTGCCCTGCCAGGCGACCTTGGCGCCGCCGTGCGGGTTGCCCCAGGAGACGCTGGTGAGCGGGGCGGTGACCTTCAGCACCTTGGTGGCGTCGTAGCTGCTCCAGCCGTGGTGGGCGACGGCCGCACCCGGGATCGACAGGGCCGCGGCAAGCAGTATCGGGAATCGCATCATAGCCTCCTGATCCAGCCGGAGCAGCTTAGCTCAAATGCTTGCGGGAGTCCCTTTAATTGCGACGGAATCAGCTGCGGCGGCGGAGCGATTCGACCATCTCCGCCGCCAATAGGCTCAGCGTATCGTCGCGGGCGCCCATCACGACGATGCGATCTCCGGACCTTGCGTCGGCGACCAGACGGGCGGCGGCGGCGGCGCGATCCGGGATGTGGAGGGCATGGCGGCCCGAGGCGGCGACGTCGGTGACGATGTCGGCGCTGGTCACCTCGCGGGTGACGGTGCCGCCCATGTAGACCGGGTCCGGCAGCACCAGCAGGTCCTCGGCGGCGAGGCCCGTGACGAAGGTCTCGACCAGCTCGCGCCGCATCACCTTGAGCGGACCGTAGCCGTGCGGCTGGAACAGCAGGAGCAGCCGGCCAGGGAAGGCGTGGAGCGTCGCGAGCGTGGCGGCGATCTTGTCGGGGTTGTGGCCGAAGTCGTCGATCACGGCGACGCCGCCGCCCTCGCCGACCAGCTCGAAGCGGCGCCTGAGGCCGGTGAAGCCGGCGATCGCCTGTGCCGCCTGCCCAAGCGGAATGCCCGCCCCGCGCGCGGCGCCGATCGCGGCGAGCGCGTTGGCGACGTTGTGACGGCCGGGGACGGCGAGGCGGACACGCACCGTCCCCCCGGCCTCGGCGAGATCGAAGGCGACCGCGAACGGCTCCTCGGCGATGCTGGAAGCGGTGAGGTCGGCCGGCTCCTCCACCGCCACCGTCACCAGCCGATTGCGGGGCAAGGCCATGGCGAGGCGGGCGGCCTCGGCATTGCCGGTGTTGACCACCGCCACTTCCGCCTTGGCGATGAAGGCGGCGAACAGGGCGTTGAGCTCGTCCAGGGACTTGTGGTCGAGGCTGACGTTGTTCAGCACCGCGATCCTGGGCTGGTAGAGCGCGATCGAGCCGTCGCTCTCGTCGACCTCGCTGACGAAGGCGTCGCCCTGCCCCACCAGCGCGCTGGCGAAGGGCGCGTGCGCCGAGGCGAAGTTCTTCATCACCGCGCCGTTCATCACCGTGGGATCGCGGCCGGCGGCGTGGAGGATCCAGCCGATCATGCCGGTGACGGTCGACTTGCCGCTGGTGCCGGCGACGCCGATCGGCAGCGCGGCCTGGTTGAACAGGCTGGCGAGCAGCTCGGCGCGGCTCATGCGCGGAGCGGCGACGCGGCTTGCCGCCACCATGTCGGGCACGGTCGCCTCCACCGCGGCCGAGGCGACCACGGTCTGGTCGGGCGACGTGATGCCGCTGCCGTCCTGCGGGAACAGCGCGACGCCGAGCGCACGCAGGGCATCGAACTTGGCGGGGACGCGGCCCTGGTCGAGGCTGCGGTCCGATCCCGCGACATGGGCGCCGCGGCCGGCGAGGATCATCGCCAGCGGCATCATGCCCGAGCCGCCGACGCCGACGAAGAAGAAGGATTTGCCGGAAAGCATCAGCGCGGGCTATCCGTCCCGCCAGTCGAGGGCAAGGGAGGCTTGCCGCATTGGTGTCGAACGGAAGGTGACCTGAATGCGCATCGCGGTCTGCGCCCCCGCACGTTCGATCAGCCAGGCCGGGGCCGCGCGCGTGGCGGCGTTCGCGGCGCTCTACTACCCGCAGGTCGAGCTGGTGTTCGATCCGCAATGCTTCGTGGTGGAGGGGCATTTCGCCGGGCCGGATGCGCTCAGGGCCGAGACGTTCCTCAGATATGCCAACGATCCCGCGGTCGACGCGATCTGGTTCGCGCGCGGCGGCTATGGCTCCAACCGTATCCTCGAGACGGTGATGCCGCAGCTGGGGCCCGCAGCGCGCGAGAAGAGCTACATGGGCTTTTCCGACATGGGCTTCCTGCTGGGTGCGCTCTATGCCCGGCGCATCGGCAAGCCGGTGCATGGGCCGATGGCGTCGAACGTCAGCGAGGCGAGCGGCGGGATGCCGGTGGGACGGGCGCTCGGCTGGCTGGTCGACCGCGACCGCAAAGTACTGGAGCCGACGCTCGACGGCCGGCCGGCGGCGGCGTTCAACCTCGCGATCCTGACGGCGATGCTGGGGACGCCGTGGGTGCCGGACCTCACCGACCATATCCTCTATCTCGAGGAGGTGTCGGAATCCTATTACCGGATCGACCGGATGCTGTTCCAGATGGCCAACGCGACGCAGCTGCGCGGCATCGCCGGCGTGCGGCTCGGCGCCGTGACCGACGTACCCGACGGCGACACCGAGGTCGAGTTCGGCGAGACGCTGGAGCAGATGATGGAGCGCTGGTGCAAGGAGATGGGCGTGCCCTATCTGGGGCGCGCCAGCATCGGGCACGCCACGCTCAACATGGTGGTGCCGTTCGGGGTGGCCTAGCCGTCCCAGTGCTCCTGCGAAGGCAGGAGCCCAGACCGCAAGCGAAACGCCTCGTCTCCAGAGCTCCTGCCTATGCAGGAGCACGACTGAGTGGGATCACTCCAGGATCACCTCGCTCGGCCAGCCGATCCGGACCAGCAGGTCGTCGGGGCCATTGAGAGCGAACTCGTACATGCCCCATTCCTTGTGGGTCGGGCGCTTCTCGCGTTCGATGATCGCGTCGCGCATTTCCGCGGCGATGGCCTCGACACGCGGAGTGTAGATGTAGACGCCGAAGGGATTGCGGCCGGGTACCAGCCAGCCTTCGACCGCGCGGTTGAGATGCACCTCGCCGCCTTCGCCGTCCGAGAGCATCCGATAGTCGTCATAACCCTGGTCCACCGGGCGGCTGAAGCCAAGGCGGTTCCACCATATTTCGGCGATATCGAGATCGTTGCAGGGGATGATGGCGGCGGCGCACGGCTGGCGAGGCATGATCCGAATTCCTGTTGGGTTGGGCTGCCTAGATATGCTCGATGCCCTTCCTTGTCGCGTACGACAATGACGATGCGTCCGCGGGCCTAGCCTGGATGACCCGCCTCGCCTATATGGACGACATGCGGCGCCCGCTTGCCCTCACCGAAACTACCGCCACCCCGGCTCTCCGGGGGGACTTCGGCTCGGGCACCCAGCGCTGACCGACAGGCCGAAGGCTCCGCCCGGGGAACGGGAGGAGCCGGCGCCCGTCCTCTCGTTCCTGCCGCTTCACTCCGGGCGCCCGCCAGTGCATTAGGCACGCCGGATTCGCAGGACGGAATGATGAACGACACGCTCCAGATCACGCTTCCCGACGGCTCGGTCCGCGAGGTCGCGCGCGGCACCACGCCGGCGGACATCGCCGCGGCGATCGGCCCCGGCCTCGCCAAGGCGGCGATCGCGGCGCGGGTCGACGGCGAGCTGCGCGACATCACCCGCCCGCTGGAACATGACGCCGGCCTCGCGCTGATTACCAGCCGCGACGAGAAGGATGCGCTGGAGCTCGCGCGCCACGACTATGCGCATGTGCTGGCGGAGGCGGTGCAGAACCTGTTCCCCGGCACGCAGATCACCTTCGGTCCGGCGACCGAGGACGGCTTCTACTATGACTTCGCGCCGTCACCGGAGCACGGTCCCTTCACCGAGGAAGACCTGCCGGCGATCGAGGCCGAGATGCGCAGGATCATCGCCGCCGACAAGCCGCTCCGCCGCGAGGTATGGATGCGCGAGCAGCTGATCGAGCGCTGGAAGGCGCAGGGCGAGACGTTCAAGGCCGAATGGGCGGCCGAGCTGCCCGAGGACGAGGAGCTGACGGTCTATTGGTCCGGCAGCGACTGGCTCGACATGTGCCGGGGGCCGCATCTCGCCTCGACGGGGAAGCTCGATCCCAACGCCTTCAAGCTGACGCGCGTGTCGGGCGCCTATTGGCGCGGCGACCAGAAGAACGCGATGCTCTCGCGCATCTACGGCACCGGCTGGCTCAACCGGAAGCAGCTCGACGCCCACCTCCACATGCTGGAGGAGGCGGCCAAGCGCGACCACCGCAAGATCGGGCAGGAGATGGACCTGTTCCACCTCCAGAGCGAGGCGCAGGGCAGCGTGTTCTGGCACCCCAACGGCTACATCATCTGGCGCGAGCTGGAGGCGTACATGCGCCGCCGGCTCGACGCGGGCGGCTATGCCGAGGTCAAGACGCCGCAGCTGATGGACGCGCGCCAGTGGGAGCAGTCGGGCCATTGGGGCAAGTATCGCGAGAACATGTTCGTGGTGCCCGACGAGATTCCGAACACCGAGGACGACGCGGCGATCTTCAGCGGCACCGCCGACCTGATGGCGCTGAAGCCGATGAACTGCCCGGCGCACGTCCTCATCTTCCGCCAGGGCATCAAGAGCTACCGCGACCTGCCGATCCGCATGGCCGAGTTCGGCTGCTGCCACCGCAACGAGCCGCACGGGGCGCTCCACGGCATCATGCGCGTGCGCCAGTTCACGCAGGACGACGCGCACATCTTCGTGCGCGAGGACCAGCTGGTCGAGGAGGTCGCCAAGTTCATCGACCTGCTCGACTCGGTCTACAAGGACCTGGGCTTCGAGCGATATGCGATCAAGCTGGCGCTGCGCCCCGACAAGCGTTTCGGCAGCGAGAAGATGTGGGACTGGTCCGAGCAGTCGCTGCGCGACGCAGTGGCGGCGACCGGGCGCAACACCGAGGACTATGGCTGGGAGGAACTGCCGGGCGAAGGCGCCTTCTACGCGCCCAAGCTCGAATTCCACCTGACCGACGCGATCGGTCGGACGTGGCAGGTCGGCACGATCCAGACCGATACGGTGCTGCCCGAGCGGCTCGACGCGAGCTATGTCGGCGAGGACGGCGAGCGCCATCGCCCGATCATGCTCCACCGCGCGATCCTGGGCAGCTTCGAGCGCTTCATCGGCATCCTGATCGAGCATCACGCCGGCCGCTTCCCGCTGTGGCTGGCGCCGGTGCAGGCGGTGGTGGCGACGATCGTCTCCGACGCCGACGACTATGCCGAGACGGTGACGGCGAAGCTCGCCGCCGCAGGGCTGCGGGTCGAGGCGGACCTTCGCAACGAGAAGATCAACTACAAGGTCCGCGAGCATTCGGTGGCGAAGGTCCCGGTGCTGCTCGTCGTCGGCAAGCGCGAGGCGGAGGAAGGCACCGTCGCCGTCCGGCGCCTCGGCAGCGAGCGGCAGGAGATCGTCGGACTCGATGAGATCGTCACGCGGCTCGTGGGGGAAGCGCTTCCGCCGGACTTGCAGTGACGTCGTCTCGCCCCGTCATCGCTTCATGATCAGCCAACCATCAAGAAGCTCATATTGGCCAGGCAGCCTGTCGAGCTGCCCGACTCCATCCGTCCAACGGACGGCATGACCTCTGCAGAGAGCCGCACATTGCTGATCACTTAGCGGGAAGGGTTCTTGCGACAGCCCGGCGTTCAGATGAAATTCCGTCGCACGCGGGATCGTCATGTCGCGCTCTT
Source organism: Sphingomonas astragali (assembly GCF_051400615.1). Lineage (NCBI taxonomy): Bacteria > Pseudomonadati > Pseudomonadota > Alphaproteobacteria > Sphingomonadales > Sphingomonadaceae > Sphingomonas > Sphingomonas astragali. The sequence goes on along the minus strand of NZ_JBLFFH010000001.1, from coordinate 1,563,959 downwards.
TCTTGAGGCCCGCAAAAGGCCTATATAGCGCCTTCCATAGCTACCAAAGGAGCAATACCTATCCGTCCTCCCACGATGCGCCGGCCGATGCAGGCGCCGCCGATGAACGGCCCCCGGTTCAACGAATTCATCCAGTCGCCCAAGGTCCGCGTGATCGACCATGAGGGCGAGAATCTGGGTGTGATGTACACGCGCGAGGCGATGGAGCAGGCGCAGGAGCTGGGTCTCGACCTGGTCGAAGTATCGCCCAACGCCGATCCGCCGGTCGCCAAGTTCCTCGACGTCGGCAAGTACAAGTACGAGGCCCAGAAAAAGGCCAACGCCGCCCGCAAGTCGCAGAAGACGCAGGAGATCAAGGAGATCAAGATGCGTCCGAACATCGACGATCATGACTATGATACGAAGATGAAGGCGATCCACAAGTTCATCGCCGAGGGCGACAAGGTGAAGGTCACGCTGCGCTTCCGCGGGCGCGAGCTTTCGCACGGGCAGCTCGGCATGAACCTGTTGAAGCGCGTCCAGGACGACACCGCCGAGGATGCGAAGGTCGAGAGCTATCCGCGCATGGAAGGCCGCCAGATGCTGATGGTGCTGGCGCCGAAGTGATGCGGCTGCGGCGGTGGCTCGCGGCGGCGCTGACGATGCTGCCGCCCGCGGTCGCCGCCGCCCAGACCATCGCCACACCCCCGGCTCCCGCGGCGACCGACGAGCGAATCGCGGTGCCGAAGGACTATGTCCAGGTGTGGGCCGACGAGTTCGACACACCCGGCCTGCCCGATCCCGCCAGATGGCGCTACGACACCGCGCGCAACCGCGAGGGCTGGTGGAACAACGAGCTGCAATATTATGCGGCCGACCGGCGCGAGAATGCGCGGGTCGAGGACGGTCACCTGATCATCGAGTCGCGCCGGGAGCGGCTTGAGAAGCAGGCCGATTACGGCGGGCAGGACTACAGTTCCGCCAAGCTCCTCACTCAAGGCATCGCCGACTGGACCTACGGCTTCTTCGAGATCCGCGCCAAGCTCGCCTGCGGCAAGGGCAACTGGCCGGCGATCTGGACGCTGGGATCGGATTCCGGCGCCGGCTGGCCCGCGCTCGGCGAGATCGACATCATGGAGCATGTCGGCCAGACGCCGGGGACGATCCATGGATCGGTCCACACCAAGACCTACAACCACGTCGCCAGGACGCAGAGGACCGCCGAAAGGCAGGTGCCGGACGCCTGCACCGCCTTCCACACCTATCAGCTCGACTGGACCGCGGACCGCATCCTGATCGGCGTCGACGGGCGCGCCTACATGCGCTTCGACAACGACCATAAGGGCGATCCCGCCACCTGGCCGTTCGCCAAGCCGCAGTATCTGATCCTCAACGTCGCCGTCGGCGGCTGGGGTGGGGATCAGGGGATCGACCCGGCCGCGTTTCCGGCGCGGATGGAGGTCGATTACGTGCGGGTGTGGCAGAAGCGGGCGAGGTGAGCGGGTGCTGATTCATAAATCGAACTGCCGGTACAGGCTCATTCGCAGCCGTACATCCATTCGATAGATAGACGCTGTGAATGTCCGCTAACCATTGACTTCGGGAGCTCCCGGCTGACGCGGTCGGAATGGGCATCTCGACCAAATCTAGCTATCCGATTCCCCTCTCCCTCTGGGAGAGGGAGGGGCCCGCCCGGCGCAGCCGGTGGGAGGGTGAGGGTAACCTCGCTCGCCGCAGTCACCCTCACCCGCCCGCCGCCTTCGGCGGCTCCTTCCCTCTCCCAAAGGGAGAGGGACAGTAGGGCTACCACCGCGTCGGCTTCGGGTTGCGATCGTCGAAGTCCATCTGGTGCCAATAGGGATAGGCGGGCGTGCGGCGGCTGGCGTCGTCCAGGCGCTCGATCTGCTCGGGCGCGAGCGACCAGCCGACCGCGTCGAGATTGGACCTGAGCTGCTCCTCGTTGCGGGCGCCGATCACGATGTTGGCGACCGTCGGCCGGCTCAGCAGCCAGTTGAGCGCGACCTGGGGGACCGACTTGCCGGTCTCGCCGGCGATCGCCTCCAGCACGTCGACCACGGAATAGAGATACTCGTCGTCGACCGGCGGGCCGCCGACCGCACCACCCGATGCGATACGGCCGCTCTTGTCCTCGCCGCGGCGGATCTTGCCGGTGAGGCGGCCCCAGCCGAGCGGGCTCCACACCATCAGGCCGACGCCCTGGTCGAGGCCGAGCGGCATCAGCTCCCATTCATAGTCGCGGCCGATCAGCGAATAATAGCCCTGGTAGGCGACGTAGCGCGCGAGACCGTATTTCTCCGATGTCGCCAGCGACTTCATCAGGTGCCAGCCGGAGAAGTTGGACGCGCCGATATAGCCGATCTTGCCGCTGGTGATGAGGTCGTCGAGCGCCCGCAGCGTCTCGTCGACCGGCGTGGTCGCGTCGAAGCCGTGCATGAAATAGAGATCGATGTGGTCGGTGCCGAGCCGTCTGAGGCTCGCCTCGCAGGCGCGGACAAGGTGGTAGCGGGAGGAGCCGACGTCGTTGGGGCCGTCGCCCGCCCGAAAGGTCGCCTTGGTCGAGATCAGCGCCCTGTCGCGCTTGCCCTTGAGCGCCTCGCCCAGGATTTCCTCCGACGTGCCGGCCGAATAGATGTCGGCGGTGTCGAAGAAGTTGACGCCCGCGTCCAGGCAGATGTCGACCAGCCGGGTCGCCTCGCCGACGTCGGTCTTGCCCCAGGTGTTGAAGAACTTGTGGTCGCGGTTGAACGTGCCGGTGCCGAAGCTGAGCACCGGCACCTTGAGGCCCGAGCGGCCGAGTTGACGGAATTCCATGTCATGTCTCCACCTGGGGAAGGACCGCCGGACGGCGGCGCGCCTCAGGTGGGATGCCTCGGCCGATTTGGAAGGGGCGGGACCGTCAGCTCGTCGGCGGTTCCCACAGCTCGATCGCATTGCCCTCGGGATCGTGGATGCGGGCGAACTTGCCGGTCTCGGGCGAATCCCATTCGTCCTTGGTGACGATCTCGATCCCCACCGCGTTGAGCTGCTCCAACATCCCCTCGAGGTCGCGCACGCGCAGGTTCAGCATGAACTGCTTGTCCGCCGCGAAATAATCGGTACCCGCCTCGAACGGCTGGAACACCACCGGACCGCCCTGCACGTGCCAGGCCCATTCGCTGGGCTCGCCCGCCTCGTCGGCGGCACAGCCGGCACCGATGCCGAGATGTTCCTTGTACCAGGCGCTGAGCCCCTCCGGGTCCTGCGCACGCCAGAAGAAGCCGCCAAATCCGAGCACCGGCATCGTGTCTCTCCCCTGTCAGGCGGCGATATCGAGCGCTCCGTCGCCCTCGGCCGCCGCCAGCAGCCGCTTCTCGATCGCCTTGATGCGGCCGGCGGCGATGATCTTATCGCCGAAGAGGTCGGTGACATAGAAGGTATCGACCGCCCGTTCGCCATAGGTGGCGACGTGCGCCGAACGGATCGTCACGCGCGACTGGAACAAGGCGTGCGCGAGATGGTGGAGCAGCGCCGGCCGGTCGCGGGCGTTGACCTCGATCACGGTGAAGCGGTTCGAGGCATTGTTGTCGATCAGCACGTTGGCCTCGATCGGGAAGGCATCCGCGCGCGGGCGCGGCAGCGGCTTGGCCCTGAGACGGTCGTTGAGCTTGAAGCGGTTGGCCAACGCTTCGGTGATCGCGGTCCTGATCCGGCCGAGCTGGCCGGCGTCATCGAAGGGGCGGCCCAAGGGGTCCTGGACCAGGAAGTTGTCGAGGGCCATGCCGTCGCGGGTGGTGTGGATGCGCGCGTCGATGATGTTGCCGCCGGCGGCGTGGATCGCGCCGGCGATGCGGTAGAACAGGCCGGGGTGGTCGGCGGCATAGACCGTCACCAGCGTCGCGCCCTGCTCGGCATCGGGCCGCGCGTCGATGAACAGCTGCTCGCCGCCGGCGCGCTCGACGAGGCGGGCGTTGGCCTCCAGCACATCGACCGGCTCGGCCACCCAATAGCTTTCGGGCAGACGCCGGACGAAGCTCGCCATGTGCTCGCCGTCCCAGTCGAGCGCCGCCGCCAGTTCGGCCTGCTTGGCGGCGACCCGCTCGCCGCGGCCGCGCTGCTTATGGCCGAGGCGCAGCACCTCCTCGGCGCTCTCGTAGAGATTGTGGAGAAGCTGGCGCTTCCAGCCGTTCCACACGCCCGGCCCTACCGCGCGGATGTCGACGATGGTCAGCACCAGCAGCATCATCAGCCGCTGCGGGCTCTGCACCTGCTCGGCGAAATCGAGAATCGTCTTGAAATCGCTGAGGTCGCGCTTGAACGCGGTCGCCGACATCAGCAGGTGCCAGCGCACCAGCCACGCCACCATCTCCGTCTCGGCGGGCGTCAGGCCAAAGCGCGGGCCGAGCCGCTCGGCGACCTCGGCCCCCAGGAGCGAATGATCGCCGCCGCGCCCCTTGGCGATGTCGTGGAGCAGCACCGCGACGTAGAGCGCGCGCCGCGAGACGATCTGCGGGAACAGGCCGGTGGCGAGCGGATGATCGTCCGTCAGTTCTCCGCGCTCGATCTTCGCCAGCAGGCCGATCGCGCGGATGGTGTGCTCGTCGACGGTGTAATGGTGGTACATGTCGAACTGCATCTGCGCGACGACGCGGCCGAAATCCGGCACGAAGCGGCCGAACACGCCCGCCTCGTTCATCCAGCGCAGCACCGTGTCCGGACTCCGTTTAGACGTCAGCAGGTCGAGGAACAGCGCGTTGGCGCGCGGATCGCCCCGGACGTCGTCGACCAGCTTGGCGTCGCGCGCGGCGGCACGCATCGCCAGCGGGTGGATCTCCAGGCCGTGCTGCTCGGCGAGCGCGAACATCTCGACGAGGCGCACCGGGTCCTCGGCGAAGAACCTGTCGCGCGGCAGCGCGAGACGGCCGCGGTCGAGGACGAAGCCCTTGAGCTTGCGCGGACGCCGCCGGATCGTCGGCAGGTTGAAGAAGCGCCGTCCGCGCGCGGCGAACTGCTCGTCCAGATGCGCCAGGAACACGCCGGTCAGGTCGCCGACCACCTTCGCCTGGAGGAAGTAGAACTGCATGAAGCGTTCGACCTTCGACTTCCCCGGCCGGTCGGAATAGCGCATCCGCTCGGCGATCTCGCGCTGGAGGTCGAAGGTGAGCCGGTCCTCGGCGCGGCCGGCGATCAGGTGGAGATGGCACCTGACCGCCCACAGGAAATTCTCGGCGCGGTGGAACTGGCGGTATTCGGCGCGGGTGAGCAGGCCCTTGTCGACCAGTTCGGCGGCGCTGGCGACGTTGTAGATATATTTGCCGATCCAGAAGAGCGTGTGGAGATCGCGCAGGCCGCCCTTGGCCTCCTTGACGTTGGGCTCGACGACGTAGCGGCTGTCGCCCATCTTGCGGTGGCGCTCGTCGCGCTCGGCGAGCTTCTGGGCGATGAAGGTGCGCACCGTGCCGGCCTCGACCTCCAGCTTGAAGCGGCGCGCGGCCTCCTCGTAGAGATCGGTGTCGCCCCAGACGTAGCGCGCCTCGAGCAGCGCGGTGCGGATCGTCACGTCCTTCTTCGCCTCGCGCACCATCTCGTCGAGCGAGCGCGAGGAATGGCCGACCTTCAGCCCCATGTCCCACAGCGAGTAGAGCATCGATTCGATGACCTGCTCGCACCAGCCGGTCTGCTTCCACGGGGTGAGGAAGCCGATGTCGACATCCGAATGCGGCGCCATCTCGCCGCGGCCGTAGCCGCCGACCGCGATCAGCGTCATCCGCTCGGCGGCGGTGGGGTTGGTGTTGCGGTAGAGCCGCTGGACGGTGAAGTCCCAGAGCAGGCGCAGGATCTGGTCGAGCAGGAAAGCGCCGGCGGCCGCCGCCTCCAGCCCGCGCGAGGGATGCTCGGCGAAGCGCCGCGCGATCTCGGCGCGGCCGGCGTCGAGCGCCTGCTTCAGGCGATCGGTAGCGGCGCGGCGGAGCGCGGCGGTGTCCTTCGCCTCCAGCGCGGCGAGCGCATCGGCGATGACGCGACGATCGATGATCGCGCGGCGGTGCGGGACGTGCTCGAAGCGGGACATGGGCGTGCTTTACGCGATCCTTCCCGGCACGGGGAGGATCGAAATTTATCCCGCCGCCTTGGCAACACCCACCAGCGCCGGGCGGAGCAGGCGGTCCTTGAGCATGTAGCCGGCCTGCATCTCCTGCACGATCGTGCCGGGCTCCGCCTCCGCGCTCGGGATCTCGAGCATCGCCTGGTGACGGTTGGGGTCGAGCTTCTCGCCCATCGCCGTGATCTTGGCGATGCCGTGGCGAGCGAAGACGTTGTCGAGCTCGCGGCCCGTCGCCTCGATGCCGGTCACCAGGCCCTTGAGCTTCTCGTCCTCGCGCAGCTCGGCGGGGATCGCCGCCAGCCCGCGCGCGAGATTGTCGGCGACCGACAGCAGGTCGCGCGCGAACGCCGTCACCGCATAGGCGCGCGCGTCCTGCAGCTCCTTCTCCGCGCGGCGCAGCGCGTTCTGCGCATCGGCGCGCGCATAGAGCACCGCCGCCTTCGCTTCCGCCAGCTCCTCGGCGAGCTTGGCGATCTGGTCGTGATCGGCGACCTCGGGAGCGGCCTCCGCGGTTTCCTCGCGCAGGTCCACGGTCTCCGCGGTCAATTCCTCCCCGTTCGTCGGGGACTGGTTCTTGGTCTCGTCGTTCATTGCGTCCGTTTTTCTGAAACTCAACTGAGCAGGCGCGCCAACGTCGCCGCCGTGAAATCCACCATGGGCACGACGCGCGCATAGTTCAACCGCGTCGGGCCGATCACGCCGACCACGCCGACCACTTGCCCGTCCAACGCACGAACCGGCTGCGCGATCACCGAGGAGCCCGACAGGGCGAACAGCTTGTTCTCCGAGCCGATGAAGATGCGCGCGGCATCGGCCTCGCGCGCGCTGTCGAGCAGGCGGGCGATCTCCTCCTTGCCCTCGAGCTCGTCGAGCAGGCCGCGCACGCGGTCGAGGTCGGCGGCGGCGGCGGGATCGATCAGGTTGGCCTGGCCGCGCACGATCAGCACCGGGCGATGGCCCGGGTCCTCGCTCCATACCGCAAGGCCGCGCTCGACCAGCGCGCGGGTGAAGCGGTCGAGCCGGGCGCGTTCATCGGCGATCTCGCGGGCGATGCGCTGGCGCGCCTCGGTGAGCGTGCGGCCGGAAAGCGCGGCGCTGAGGTAATTGGCAGCCTGTTCGAGCGCGGAGGGCGTCATGCCGGGCGGCAGGTCGACGACGCGGTTCTCGACCGATCCGTCCTCGCCGACCAGCACGGCCAGCACCCGGTCGTGGCTGAGCGGCGCGAAGCTGAACTGACGCAGCACCGGCTCGCGCTTGGGCACCAGCACCAGGCCGGCGCAGGAGGACAGGCCCGAGAGCGCCGCGGTGGTGGCGGCGATCGCCTCTTCGATCGGGCCGGCGTCGGCGATGCGCGCTTCGATCGCGGCACGCTCCTCGGCGGTGGGCGCGACGGCGTGCATCATGCCGTCGACGAACAGCCTGAGGCCCGATTCGGTCGGCATCCGCCCGGCGGAAGTATGCGGCGCGGCGAGCAGCCCGGCCTCCTCCAGGTCCTGCATGACATTGCGGATCGAAGCCGGCGACAGGTTGAGCCCCGGCAGCAGCGAGATCGTCTTCGATCCGACCGGAGCGCCCGTTTCCAGATAGGCTTCGACCACCAGCCGGAACACGTCCCGCGCACGATCGGTGAGGTCGGTGATCGAGGAGGTCATGCGAGTGAACTTAGGCAATTTTCCCGATCATTCCATTCCCGATCGCCCTGAGCTTGCCGAAGGGCGAACTCAGGGCGAACGGAAAGGTGGCGCGGCCGGTGTTGTCCGTCTAGGGGCACTCTCAACCGCTACGGAGACCTTCATGCGACCTTCCGGCCGCGCGCCCGACGAGATGCGCGCCATCACCATCGAACCGAACTTCACGCGCCATGCCGAGGGATCGGTGCTGATCGGCTTCGGCGACACGCGGGTGCTGGTCACCGCCAGCGTCGAGGAGCGGGTGCCGCCGTTCCTGCGCGGCAAGGGCGAAGGCTGGGTGACGGCGGAATACGGGATGCTGCCGCGCGCCACCCACACCCGCGGCCAGCGCGAGGCGGCGAAGGGCAAGCAGTCGGGCCGCACGCAGGAGATCCAGCGGCTGATCGGCCGCAGCCTGCGCGCCGTCACCGACCTCAAGCTGCTCGGTGAGCGGCAGATCACGCTCGACTGCGACGTGATCCAGGCCGACGGCGGCACGCGCACCGCCTCGATCTCGGGTGCCTGGGTGGCGCTGAGGCTCGCGGTCGACAAGCTGCTGGCGAGCGGGCTGATCGCGGTCGATCCCATCCGGCACAAGGTCGCGGCGGTGAGCTGCGGCATCTATCAGGGCGTGCCGGTGCTCGACCTCGACTATCCCGAGGATTCGACCGCCGAGGCCGATGCCAATTTCGTGCTGCTCGACGACGGCAAGATCGCCGAGGCGCAGGCCACCGCCGAGGGCGCCTGCTATGACGAGGAGGGGCTGCTGCGGCTGCTTCGGCTCGCGCGGATCGGCTGCGTGCAGATTTTCGCGGCCCAGGACGCGGCAGTGCATGGGGCGACCGGGCGGTGAGCGGCGAAGGCGACGCGCCCCAGGCGATCCGCAAGCTGCGGCCCGGCAAGCTGGTGATCGCCAGCCACAATGCCGGCAAGGTGCGCGAGATCGAGGCGCTGCTCGGGCCCTATGGCGTGCAGCCGGTCTCGGCCAAGGCGCTCGACCTGCCCGAGCCGGAGGAGACGGGGACGACCTTCGTCGCCAACGCCGAGCTCAAGGCGCTGCAGGCGGCGGACCTGTCCGGCCTGCCGGCGCTGGCAGACGACAGCGGCCTGTGCGTCGAGGCGCTGGGCGGGGAGCCCGGCATCTTCTCTGCCCGCTGGGCGGAGCCGGGCTACAAGGTTCCATCGGCGCGCGGCGTCGATGGAAGCCCGGCGGAGGGGGCGCCGGATCGGGACTTCCGGATGGCGATGGAGCTGGTCGAGCGCAACATCGCCGCGACCGGACCCAATCCGCCGCGCGACGCCCATTTCGTCTGCGCGCTCGCGCTCGCCTGGCCGGACGGGCACGTCGAGTGGTTCGAGGGCCGGGTGGACGGCACGCTGGTGTGGCCGCCGCGCGGGGACAAGGGCTTCGGCTATGATCCGATGTTCGTGCCCAATGGTTACGACCAGACCTTCGGCGAGATGGACCCGGACACCAAGCACGCGATCAGCCACCGGGCCGATGCGTTCCGGCAGCTGGTAGCGGCGGTGTTCTAGTGACCATAAGCCCCTCCCCTGAAGGGGAGGAGCCAAAAGATTGGGATCTCACGGCAAGGCCCGCTCGCCGACCAGGTTCCCAGCGGGCAGGTAGCGGCAAACCAGATATTCGTCGCGGCGGTTCGACGCCATCGCGCAGCCGACGCGGGTGGTGCGCGACCAGATGATCTGGCTGTAGTGCCCGACATCGCCGAAGCGGCCGGTACGGCTGACGTTCGGGATCGGGCCGTTGACGAAGTTCCGCCGCTCGTCGAGCCAGTGCTGGACCATCTCGTCGTAGCGGTAGGCGCCACGCGTGCCGGTCCAGAGGTTCTCGCCCTGATTGGGATTGCCGCGCGGCTGCGGCGAATGTTCGAAGCGGCGGGTGCGCGCCATCTCCTGCGCATAGGCGGCGGCAGCGGCGGCGAGACCCTCGTCCCACACGAGCGGCGGCTGGCGGACCGAGGCGCGCGCGGCATTGTGCATCGTCATCACCGCCCGCTGGAGCAGCGCCGCCCCGCGCGGCGCGTTCCCGTCGAACGGGCGCGGCTCGACGACGCGCTGCGGCGCATCCGACGAGCAGGCCGCCAGCAGCGCGGCCAGGACGGGGATCAGCTTCTGCCCGATCATGGCCGCGATCCTAGCCGGGGCCGCATGAACGCCCGACAACCCCCCTCAATAACGGATGAAAGCGGTCAGCGAGGCGATGTGCGCCATGTTGGTCCGTGCGCCTGGAGCATCGCGGACCTGGTTCATGTAGCCGGCCTCGAGCGTCGATTTGCCCGGCAGCGGGATGACCGCGCCGACGAAGCTGCGCAGCTGGTCGAACTCCTCCACCGCCCAGCCGCCCGACTTGAGGCCCCAGAAGCCCTCAGCCCAGACCAGCGCGCCGACGCTCCTTTCGCGATCGCTCAGGGCGTGCTCGTAGCGCAGCATCTCGCGCAGGCGCAGCGCCATGCCGCCCGCGTCGGAGCGCCAGCGCTGCTCGAACCGGGTGCGCGAGGACAGGTCGGAGCGGCCCGCCTTGTGCAGCGACCAGCTGAGCTGCTGGAAGCTGCGCTCCTCGTTGCGGCCGGGGATGCCGGCGCCGCTCGGTTCCTCGATATGGGCATAGCCCTGGTAGAGGGTGATCTCCGGCGTGAGCCGGTAGCCGATCGCGCCGCGCAGCAGCAGCTGCGACAGCCGCGCGACGTCGTCGGTCACGCGCGGCTGGACCTCGGCGAAATAGACCAGCCGATCGTCGAGCGAGCCCATCGCGGTGATGTTGACCCAGACCGCCGAGTCGTGGTCGGTCTGCGCGGCCGCCGGGCTGGCCATGACCGACGCGGCGGCAGCGATGAGGATCGAACGAAAACGCATGAGATACTCCCGAACGGACACGCACCCGGCGCCGGCCCGTAGCAGGATCAGCTTTGCCCGATCTTTGCCCGATCGTTATCGCGCGTGACATGACCTCCGCCCCGCCGCTTGCGCTCTACGTCCATTGGCCGTTCTGCGTGTCGAAATGCCCCTATTGCGACTTCAACAGCCATGTCCGCGACGAGGTCGACCAGGCGCGCTGGCGCGAGGCGCTGCTCGCCGACCTGCAGCATGAGGCGGCGCTGCTGCCGGGACGGCGGCTGGGATCGGTGTTCTTCGGCGGCGGCACGCCCTCGCTGATGCCGCCGGAGACGGTGGCGGCGGTGCTGGAGGCAGCGGATACGGCCTGGGGGTTCGCGGACGACGTCGAGATCACGCTGGAGGCCAATCCCTCCTCGGTCGAGGCGGCCCGCTTCGGCGACCTCGCACGGGCCGGCGTCAACCGGGTGTCGCTGGGGCTGCAGGCGCTCGACGATGCGGCGCTCGCCTTCCTCGGCCGGGCGCATGGCGTGGCGGAGGGGCTGGCGGCGCTCGATACCGCGCAGCACGCCTTCGCGCGCGTGAGCTTCGACCTGATCTATGCCCGGCCGGGCCAGGACCTCGCCGCCTGGGAGGCCGAGCTCGCCCGTGCACTCGCGTTCGGGACCGAGCATCTGTCGCTCTACCAGCTCACCATCGAGCCGGGCACGCGCTTCGCCACCCTCGCCGCGAAGGGCGAGCTGCACGTCCCCGACGGCGACGCGGCGGCCGAGCTGTTCGAGGCGACCGCGGCGCTGACCGCCGCCGCCGGCCTGCCGCGCTACGAGGTGTCGAACCATGCGCGGCCGGGCGCGGAGAGCCGCCACAATCTCGCCTATTGGCGCTACCGCGACTACGCCGGCATCGGCCCCGGTGCGCATGGGCGGCGTGGCGGGCTCGCGACCTTTCGCCGGAGGAAGCCCGAGAACTGGCTCGCCGCGATCGACCGCAACAGCCATGGCATCGAGAGCGAGGACCCGCTCGACGCGCGCACCCAGGCGGTCGAAGCGCTGCTGATGGGACTGCGGCTCGCCGAGGGAGTCGAGCCCGATCCGGCGGTCCTCGACGAGGCGGCGGTGGACCGGCTCGTCATGGAAGGTCTGTTGCTATGGAGCGGCCCGCGCCTTGCCGTCACGGATGACGGCGTGCTGCTGCTCGACGGCATCCTGAAGGCGATCGTGCGGCCCTAGCCGCCTATCGCGCGAATCCCGACGGTGCCGGCGATACCGTCACCGTCGTCCCGCCGCGCACCTCCTGCACTTCGAGCGCCCGCTCGGCCACGCCGTCGCGGCCGAAGCGAAAGGCGCCGTCGAGCCCGGCGAAGCCGCCGCTGTCGCCCAGTTCGCTCTGCGGGAAGCGCGTGCCGACCCGCCAATCGCGGGCGATGCGTACCGTCAGCAGCACCGCGTCATAACCGAGGCTCGACAGGCGATAGGGCGCGCTGCCGAAGCGCGCGCGGTACTTGGTGGCATATTGGCGATAGAGCGTGTCCGAGACGCTGGCGAACCAGGCGCCGTTCAGCGCCGGCTGCCGCCCGAGCGAGGTGTCGGTGTTCCACAACTCGGTGCCGAGGATGCGCGCAGAAGCCCCGCCGTTGCGGCGGATCACCGGCACCGCCAGCGCCGCGGTGCCGCCCGAATCGGCGATCAGCACCGCCTGGAACGGCGAGGTCCGGGGCATCCGGCCGACCGCGGCGGCGATCGAGCCGGCGCTGCGGTCGTAGGTCTGCATCGTCACCACGCGGCCGCCGGCGCCCTCGACCGCGCGCAGGAAGGCATTGGACGCGCGCTCGCCGTAGAGGCCTTTGGGCATCAGTCCGGCGAAGCTGGTGATGCCGCTCTTGCGGGCATAGTCGACCACCCGCCCGATCGACTGGGCGGGCATGTAGCCGAGCACATAGACGCCGTCGCCCGCGACCGATACGTCGTTGGAGAAGCTCAGCACCGGCACCCCGGCGCGCTTGGCGATGGGAGCGACCACGCGCACGTCCTCCGACAGGAGCGGGCCGAGGATGAGCTGGTTGCCCTCGGAGATCGCCCGATTCGCCGCCGCGGCCGCGCCGGCGGCGGTGTCGTAGCTGGTGATGCGCACGCGCTCGTTCTGCGTGTCGAGCAGCGCGAGCTGGGTCGCGTTGGCGAGGCTGCGGCCGACCGCGGCGTTGGCGCCCGAGAGCGGCACCAACAGCGCGACGCGGTGGCGTTCGACGTCCTCGGGCAGCGTCGAGGTGGCGGGCGCCTTGGACGGCGGAGCGGCAGGCGGCGGCGCTTCGGGGGCCGGAGCCCTCGGCACGAGCGTCGAACATCCCGCCAGCAGCGCAGCTCCTGCCAGCGCGATCAGCCGCTTGATTGCACCGCGCCGTTGCGTCCTGCTCGCCGCTTCCGCCATAGACAATCCCCTCATGAACGCCGAACTTCTTCCTGGCCTCTACATCGTTGCCACCCCGATCGGCAATCTCGGTGACCTCTCCCCGCGCGCCGCGGAGGTGCTGAAAGGCGCCGACGTGATCGCGGTCGAGGACAGCAGGGTCACCGCCAAGCTGTTGAATCACCTCGGCATCAAGCGGCCGATGACGCCGTACCACGATCATAATGCCGAGGCGGTGCGGCCCGGCCTGGTGGCGCGGATGGCGGGCGAGGCGGTGGCTTTGGTGTCGGACGCGGGGACGCCGCTGATCTCCGACCCCGGCTACAAGCTGGTGCGTGATGCGCGGGCGGCAGGGCATCCGGTGACGACGATCCCCGGCCCATGCGCGGCGATCGCGGCGTTGACGCTGACGGGGCTGCCGACCGACCGGTTCCTGTTCCTCGGCTTCCTCCCGGCGAAGGCCGGCGCGCGAACGACGGCGATCGCGGAGGTGGCGAGCGTGCGCGCGACGCTCATCCTGTACGAGAGCGGACCGCGGCTGGCGGCGACGCTGGCCGCGCTGGCGGAGGGGCTGGGCGACCGTGAAGCCGGGGTCGCGCGCGAGATCACCAAGCGGTTCGAGGAATGCGTGGCCGGTACGCTCGGCGAGCTGGCGGCGCGCTATGCCGATGCGCCGCCGAAAGGCGAGATCGTGGTGATCGTCGCCCCGCCCGGCGAGCCGGCGCCAGCCAGCGAGGAGGAGGCGGATACGGCGCTCAAGGAGGCGCTGGCGCGCCTGCCGGCGTCCAAGGCGGCGGCGGAGGTGGCGAAGCGGCTGGGGCTCGACCGGCGCGAGCTCTATGCGCGGGCGATGGCGATGAAGGATGCGTGACCGCCGCGCCGCCGAAGCCGCCGGCCGGCGCGGCGAGCGGATCGCGGGGTGGTGGCTGCGGCTCAAGGGCTGGCGCATCCTTGCCCGGCGCGTGCGGACGCCCGCGGGCGAGGTCGACCTGATCGCGCGCAAGGGCAATCTGATCGCCTTCGTCGAGGTGAAGTCCCGCGCCAGCGACGCCGAGCTCGATTTCGCGATCGATCAGCGGCGGCTCTCGCGTGTCGCGGCGGCGGCGGAATATCTGATGCCGCGCTATGCCGGGCCCGGCGACGACATCCGCGTCGACGTGATCCTGCTCGCCCCGCGCACGGCGCCGCGGCATATCGAGAATGCGTGGATCGGATGACAGGATCGATTCCGATCCCTAACTCCCGTTCGCCCTGAGCTTGTCGAAGGGCGATTGTCGTGACGGTGCCGCTTGTCGCCCTTCGACAAGCTCAGGGCGAACGGAGGTTGGGAATGGGTCTGAGTGTCGCCGTCCAGATGGACCCGCTCGAATCGATCAATATCGCCGGCGATTCGACCTTCGCACTGATGCTGTCGGCGCAGGCGCGCGGACACCGGCTGTTCCACTATGCGGCCGAGGACCTGAACTTCGCCGACGGCCATGTCTGGACCGCGGCGCATCCGGTGACGGTACAGCGCGTCGAGGGCGATCATTTCCGCTTCGGCGAACCGGTGCGGCTCGATCTCGGCGACCAGGTCGACGTGGTCCTGATGCGGCAGGACCCGCCGTTCGACCTCGGCTACATCACCGCCACCCATTTGCTCGAGCGGATCGGCGACCGGACCTTGGTGGTCAACGATCCCGCCAGCGTGCGCAACGCGCCGGAGAAGGTGTGGGTGCTCGATTTCGCCCGCTTCATGCCGCCGACCTTGATCACCCGCAGCCTCGCGGAGGCGCGTGCCTTCCTTTCCACGCATGGCGAGATCGTGGTGAAGCCGCTCCACGGCAACGGCGGCAAGGCGATCTTCAAGGTGGGGCGCGACGGGCAGAACCTCGCCTCGCTGATCGAGGTGTTCAACACCGCCTATCGCGAGCCGCACATGGTGCAGGCGTTCCTGCCGGGCGTCGTCAAGGGCGACAAGCGCATCGTGCTGGTCGACGGCGAGGTCGCGGGGGCGGTCAACCGCATCCCGGGCGAGGGCGAGATCCGATCGAACCTCGCGGTCGGGGGGAAAGCCGCGAAGACCGAGCTGACGCCAAAGGAGCAGGAAATCTGCGCGGCGCTCGGCCCCGAGCTCAAGCGGCGCGGCCTCATCTTCGTCGGCATCGACGTGATCGGCGGCGAGTGGCTGACCGAGATCAACGTCACCTCACCCACCGGCATCGTCGCGATCGACCGGTTCAACGGCACCGACACCGGCGCGATGATCTGGGAGGCGATCGAGCGCCGGGTGGCCGAGCGCGCCGGCTGATGTTCGACTTCACCCACAATCCGATCTTCGTCAGCTACTGGGGCATCTTCTTCCTGATGATGCTCGAGAACGTCATCCCGCCGGTACCGTCGGAGGTGATCATGTCGATCGCCGGCATCGCTGCCGCGGAGGGGCGGCTGAACATCGCGGGCATCCTCGCCGTCGGCACCGCCGGCACGGTGCTCGGCAACCTCTTCTGGTACGAGATCGGCCGGCGCTTCGGCTACGAGCGGCTGAAGCCCTGGATCGACCGCTGGAGCCGCTGGCTGACGATGGAGTGGCAGGACGTCGAGAACCTCCGCCGCCATTTCCTGCGCCACGGCGGCAAGACGGTGTTCGTGTTCCGCTTCCTGCCGTTCGGCCGCACGATGATCTCGCTGCCGGCGGGGCTCATGCACATGGGGTTCGGCAAGTTCGTCGCCTACACCGCGGCGGGCAGCCTGGTGTGGAACGCGATCCTGGTCGGCGCCGGCTATTGGCTGAGGACCAATATCGAGGAGATCGACCGCTATGTCGGGCCGGTCGTGACCGTGGTCGTGATCGCGCTGGTGCTGACCTACATCTGGCGCGTGATCACCTGGAAACCGCGCCCGCAGGGTTGATCCTCCATTGCCTGCCGGCGCCGTGCTCCTGCGAAGGCAGGAGCGCTGGATCATGGGCGTATCGCGTGCGGCCTGGGCTCCTGCCTTCGCAGGAGCACTGATGTCCGAGCGGGATAGCCTCACGCCCGCGGGTGGGCGTTGCGGTAGACGTCGAGCAGGTGCGCGGCGTCGACCGCGGTGTAGACCTGGGTCGAGCTGAGGCTGGCGTGGCCCAACAGCTCCTGCAGCGCGCGCAGGTCCGCGCCGCGGCCGAGCAGGTGGGTCGCGAAGCTGTGGCGCAGCGCGTGCGGCGTGGTGCGGGGCGGGAGGCCGAGCCGGGTGCGCGCGGCGCGGACCGACCGGCGCACCACCGCCGGCGAGAGCGGGCCGCCCTTGGCGCCGCGGAACAGCTCGGCGTCGCGGGCGACGCCCCAGGGCTGGAGCGCGACATAATGCTCGATCGCCTCGCGCACCTGCGGGAGCAGCGGGACGATGCGGGTCTTGGCGCGCTTGCCGGTGACCGCCATCGTCTCGCCCAGCGGCAGCACCGCACCGGTCAGCCCCAGCGCCTCACCGATGCGCAGCCCGGCGCCGTAGAGCAGCAGCAGCACCGCCCAGTCGCGCGCGCCGATCCAGGGTTCGGCGGCGTCCTCGGCAACGTCCTCGGCGAGCGCGATCGCCTCGTCGGGCGCGATCGGGCGCGGCACGCCCTTCTTGACGCGAGGCCCCTTGATCCGCGGCGCTTCGGCCCCGGCGAAGGCGAGGAAGCCGCGCACCGCCGACAGCTCGCGCGCGGCGGAGGTGTTGGAGAGACCGTCGTTCCGGCGCGCGGCGAGGAAAGAGCGGAGGTCGGTCTGAGTGACCCGCCGCAGTGCGGCCCGGTCGACCATCTCGCCCCAATGCTGCTGGAGAAAGGCGACGAGCCGCTCCGCCGTCGCCTGATAGGCGCGTACGGTATGCGCCGACCGCCGCCGATCGCGGGCGAGATGTTGGGCATAGAGAAGAGGCAGGGGCTCGGACACGAGCAGAGCCTACCCCCAATCGCCATCTTCGCGAAGGCGGGATCCAAGGTCATCAGCTCCGGATCGCTCGCGCGCAGTATCGCGCCGCCCGAAACGCCGCTGGCGAACGGCTCGTCGCCGATCCGGACGGGAGCCTACTCCTGCGCCAGCCGCGCGATCCGTGCCTCGTGCTCGGCCTTGCCGAACGGGAAGCGCAGGAACAGCACCGCCGAGAGCGCCGCCAGCGCAAGGTAGATCAGGCTGAACACGATCGTCAGCCGGTCGATCGTCCCGACCGGCACCTGCCCCGGCGTCGCCTTTTCGGGAAAGCCGGCGATCGCCAGAATGAGGCCGGCCAGGAAGATGCCGATGCCCGAGGTGCATTTCTGCACGAAGAAGGAACCGGCGAAGAACACCCCTTCCGAGCGCAGGCCCGTGCGCGTCTCCGAATCCTCGACCACGTCGGCCATCATCGACGCGCCGATGATGAACGCCGATACGCTGAGCGCGGTGCTGACGATGTAGAAGGCGAACAGCACGGGGATCAGCGCCGCCTCGTCGGGAGAGGGAAACAGCCCGGCGAGCCGCAGCCAATAGGGTGCGGTCTGGAACAGCATCGCCGCCAGCACCGCCCCGCCCGCCGCGCGCGGCTTGCCGAAGCGCTTGGCGGCGCGCGGCGCCAGCAGGAACGCCAGGATCACGCCCGCGAACAGCACCAGCATCAGATAGACGAAGGTCGCCCCCCTGAAGCCCCACACATAGCTGTAGAGATAGTTGGACAGCGCATAGCTGATCCCTTGGTTGGTGTAGGCGCACACCCCGGCCAGCATCAGGATGAGGAAGGCGCGGTTCCTGACCGTCGCCACCAGCTCGGCGAAGCTGCTCTTGAGCGTCCCCCCGCGCACCTCGGGCCGCGGCAGCCGCTCGATCTCGTGGTGCGTGCCGAACGCGGAGACGAGGATCGCCACCGCCATCAGCACCGCGCCCGCAATCGCGAAATGGGCATAGCCGGCGCGGTTGAGCAGCCCGTTCGGATGCTCCGCCGTCGGCGCGAGGAAGACCTGATAGGCCGCGAGCAGCATCAGCAGCCCGCCGGCCCAGCCGAACAGGTAGCGATAGGCCATGATCCGCGTGCGCTCGTCATAGTCGGCTGTGAGCTCGGGCGTCAGCGCGACCGAGGGGACTTCGTAGCAGGAGACGGCGCTCCTCACGAGCACCGCCATCACGAACAGCCAGGCCAGCGTCATCGGCTCGCTGAGCGCCGGCGGGTGCCACAGCAGCACCCAGCCGATCGCGATCGGCAGCGCCGCCCCATACATCCACGGATGTCGCCGCCCCCACCGCCCGCGCGTCCGATCGGAGAAGAAGCCGACCGCCGGATCGATCAGCGCGTCGATCAGCAGCGCACACATCACCACCAGTCCGACCGTCGCGGACGGGAGCCCCACCACCTGATTGTAGAACAGCAGCAAGAAGGTGCCGAACCCCGAATCCTTCACGCCATAGGCGACCGCGCCGAAGGCATAGGCGAGCATCGTCCCCTGCCCGATCCGCCGCACCGGCGGCAACGCGGAACCGGGAGCGTCGCCGCGTGCCATGTCGCTCACTGCCGCGCGGCCCTGGCGCCGGCGACCTGGGCGATGGCGTCGAAGAAGCTCGGCGCCGCCGGGTCCCAGCTGTGACGCGGCCCGATGTTCATGCCGCCGTCGACCAGCAGGTGCGTGCCGGTGACGAAACCGGCCTCGTCGCTCAGCAGATAGGCGATCGCGGCGGCGATGTCCTCGGGCCGGCCGGCGCGCGCGATCGGCTGCGCCTGGGCGGCGACGCCGGCGATCATGGCATTGGCCTGCTCGCGCGCCGCACCGTCGATGCCGAGCGAGGCGGTGAAGATGTTGGTGGTGATGAAGCCCGGCGCAACCGCGTTCACCCGGATGCCGTGCTGCGCCAGCTCGGCGGCGGCGATGCGGGTCAGGTGGAGCACGCCGGCCTTGGCCACCGAATAGGCGATCGGCGCCGCGCCCGACTGGAACGCCGAGACCGACGAGGTGTTGACGATCGCCCCGCCTCCGCGCTTCGCCATCAGCGGCGCGGCAAAGCGGATGCCCATCGCCACCGACCGCAGCAGCAGCGCATGGGTGCGGTCCCATTCCTCGGCCGAGATGGCGTCGATCCGCTCGCGCGACCCGCCGGCGCCCGCGTTGTTGACGAGCAGGTCGAGCCCATCCGCCGCGCCGATCAGCGCCTCGATCTGGACCGGATCGCTAACGTCGCAATGCCGGAAATGCCCGCCGACCGCGGCCGCCGCCGCTTCGCCGCCGGCATCGTCGATGTCGCCGATCCACACCTCGGCGCCTTCGCTCGCCAGCCGCTCGGCGGTCGCGCGCCCGATCCCCGATGCGCCGCCGGTCACGACCGCGCGCTTGCCCTCGAACCGCATCCGCTCTCCTATCGTTTCCGGAGCAGCATAGGGGCGGCCCGGCGGCCGTCAATCGGCCCTGTTGGAAAATGCGGTATGCTGCGCTTGCGGCCCGGACGGCCGGCGGTTAGCAGGGTTGCAGAAGACAAAGGAGCGGATGCGATGGCCCTCGACCCCGAGACCTTCGACGCGCTGATCGATACGGTACGGCGATTCGTCGCCGAGCGGCTGCGCCCGCTCGAGGCCGAGGTCGAGGCTCGCGACGCCATCCCCGACGCGGTGGTCGAGGAGATGAAGGCGATGGGCCTGTTCGGCCTGTCGATCGCCGAGGAATACGGCGGCCTCGGCCTGACGATGGCCGAGGAGGTGCGCGTCGCGATCGAGCTCGGCCGCACCACGCCGGCGTTCCGCTCCGCCTTCGGCACCAATGTCGGCATCGGCAGCCAGGGGCTGGTGATGGCCGGCACGCCCGCGCAGAAGGCGGAGTGGCTGCCGCGCATCGCCAGCGGCGAGGTGATCACCAGCTTCGCGCTGACCGAGCCCGACGTCGGCTCCGATTCCGGCAGCGTGAAGGCGCGCGCGGTCAGGGACGGCGACGTCTACCGCCTCTCCGGCACCAAGCGCTTCATCACCAATGCCGACAAGGCGAACCTGTTCACCGTGATGGCGCGCACCGGCGACGAGCCGGGCGGGCGCGGCGTCTCCGCCTTCCTGGTGCCGCGCGACCTGCCGGGCGTCACGATCGGCGAGCCCGAGAAGAAGATGGGGCAGAAGGGCGCCAGGGTCGCCGACGTCAATCTCGACGACGTCCCCGTCCCTGCCGCCAACCGGCTCGGCGAGGAAGGCGAGGGCTTCAAGATCGCGATGCGCGTGCTCGATCGCGGGCGGCTGCACATCTCCGCGGTGTGCGTCGGCGTCGCCGAGCGGCTCATCGCGGATTGCGTGGCTTACGCGAGCGAGCGCCGGCAGTTCGGCAAGCCGATCGCCGAGCACCAGCTGATCCAGGCGATGATCGCCGACAGCAAGACCGAAGCGCTCGCCGCGAAGGCGCTGGTGCTGGAGACGGCTGGGGCGAAGGACGCTGGCATGGAGGTCGTGCTCGAATCGGCCGCGGCCAAATATTTCGCGAGCGAGATGGTCGGCCGCGTCGCCGACCGCGCGGTGCAGATCTACGGCGGCGCCGGCTATATCGCCGATTACGGCATCGAGCGGCTCTACCGCGACGTCCGCCTGTTCCGCATCTACGAAGGCACCAGCCAGATCCAGCAGCTCATCATCGCCCGCGAGACGCTGAAGCGGGGAGGATAGCCAAAAGCCCTCTCCCTTCCGGGGAGAGGGTTGGGAGAGGGGCAGTCGACACACCAACGACGGGCCGGGATCGGAGACTGCCCCTCTCCCCGGCCCTCTCCCCAGAGGGGAGAGGGAGATTTGATGACCCTGAACAGCCTCTTCAGCCTGGAGGGCAAGATCGCCCTCGTCACCGGCGGATCGCGCGGCATCGGCAAGATCATCGCCAAGGGCTTCATCGCACAGGGCGCGAAGGTCTACATCTCCTCGCGCAAGGCGCCGGCCTGCGAGGAGGCCGCGGCCGAGCTCGGCCCTAGCTGCATTCCGCTGCCGCAGGACGTCTCCACCGTCGAGGGCTGCCGCGCCCTCGCCGCCGCGATCGCCGAACGCGAAGGTCATCTCGACATCCTCGTCAACAACGCCGGCGCCGCCTGGGGCGAGCCGTTCGATCAATTCCCGGAAACCGGCTGGGACAAGGTGATGGACCTCAACGTCAAGTCGCCCTTCTTCCTGACCCAGGCGCTGCACGGCCTGCTCAAGACGAAGGCGAGCTTCGATGCGCCGTCCAAGGTGATCAACATCACCTCGATCGACGGCCTGCGCCTCAATCCGTGGGAGACCTACAGCTACCACGCCTCCAAGGCGGCGCTGATCTACCTGACCAAGCGCATGGCAGCGCGGCTGATCCAGGACGCGATCATCGTCACCAGCCTCGCCCCCGGCGCCTTCGCCAGCGAGATGAACCGCGCCGCCCGCGATCATGGCGACGAGGTCGCCAGGCGCATCCCGATGCGCCGCATCGGCAGCTTCGAGGATATGGCCGGGGCGGCGATCTTCCTCGCCAGCCGCGCGTCGGACTATGTGGTGGGCGACACGCTGGTGGTCGACGGCGGCCTGGTCAACGCCTCGCTGGGGACCAGCATCGACGCCTGAGTTCGGATTCGGCCGGCGTAAAAAACTGTTCCCCGGCGAAGGCCGGGGCCCAGTTGCAAGCGATCGATCCTGGCCCCGGCCTTCGCCGGGGAACGGCTGTCTCAGGCCGAATGGATCGAATTCTACCGCGCGATCCCGCCCGCCGCGAGCACCGCCAGCGTCACCAGCTCGCTCGCGGTCGAGGTCATCGGCGCGACCTGCACCGGCTTCTCCATGCCGATCAGCATCGGCCCGATCACGCTGTCGCCGCCGAGCTCGCGCAGCAGCTTGGCCGAGATGTTGGCCGACTGCAGCCCCGGCATGATCAGCACGTTGGCCGGGCCGGACAGGCGCGCGAACGGATAGTTGGCGAGCTGCTTCGGGTTGAGCGCCACGTCGGGCGCCATCTCGCCCTCGTACTCGAAGCCGACCTGCCGGCCGTCGAGCACCTTCACCGCCGCGCGGATATTGTCGAGCCACTGGCCCTCGGGATTGCCGAAGGTCGAGTAGCTGAGGAAGGCGACACGCGGTTCGTGCCCCATCCGCCGCGCGACCAGCGCGGTCTGCTCGGCGATGTCGGCGAGCTCCTCGGCGCTCGGCCGCTCGTTGATCGTGGTGTCGGCCATGAACACGGTGTGGGTCTGCCCGACCATGACATGGATGCCGAACGGCGTGCGCCCGGCGACCGGGTCGATCACGCGCCGCACCTCGCGGATCGTCTGGGCATAGGTGCGGGTGACGCCGGTGATCATCGCATCGGCCTCGCCGAGCTGGAGCAGCACCGCGCCGAAGATGTTGCGGTCCTGGTTGATCATCCGCTCGGCGTCGCGGCGCAGATAGCCGCGCCGCTGCAGCCGGCGGTAGAGGAAGTCGACCATCGTCGGCACCAAGGTCGAGGTGCGGCTGTTGTGGACCTCGTAGCTCTCCGGATCGCTCACCCCGAGTGCGCGGAGGCGATCGTGGACGTCCTCGCGCCCGACCAGCACCGGCGTGCCGTAGCCGCCCTCGCGGAAGGCGATCGCGGCGCGCAGCACGACTTCCTCCTCGCCTTCCGCGAACAGCACGCGCTTGGGATGCGCCCGCGCGCCCTCATAGGCGAGCGTCAGCACCGAGGTGGTCGGGTTGAGCCGCGCCCGCAGCGTCTGGCGATAGGCGGCCATGTCGAGGATCGGCTTGGTCGCGACGCCCGAATCCATCGCCGCCTGCGCGACGGCGGAGGGGACGTTCTCCATGAGGCGCGGGTCGAAGGGAGCCGGAATGATATATTCGGGCCCGAACACATGGCGCACGCCATAGGCGACCGCGACCTCCTCCGGCACCCGCTCGCGCGCCAGCTCCGCGATCGCCTTCGCGGCGGCGATCTTCATCTCGTCGTTGATCCCGGTGGCGCGCACGTCGAGCGCGCCGCGGAAGATGAAGGGGAAGCCGATGACGTTGTTGACCTGGTTGGGATAGTCCGACCGCCCCGTCGCGACGATCGCGTCGGGACGCACCGCCTTGGCCGCCTCGGGCCGGATCTCGGGCTCGGGATTGGCCATGGCGAAGATGATCGGCGCCTCGGCCATGTGCCTTACCATCTCGGGCTTGAGCGCCCCCGCGGCGGAGAGGCCGAGGAACACGTCGGCGCCCTCCAGCGCCTCGGTCAGCGTGCGGCGCTCGGTGACCGCGGCGTGCGCCGACTGCCACTGGTTCACGTCGTCGCGGCCCTGGTAGATCACGCCCTTGCGGTCGCACATGATGACGTTGTCGTGGCGCACGCCCATCGCCTTGATCAGCTCGGTGCAGGCGATCGCGGCCGCGCCCGCGCCGTTCACGACGACCTTGATCCCGTCCATCTTGCGCCCGGTCAGCAGGCAGGCGTTGATCAGCCCCGCCGCGGTGATGATCGCCGTGCCGTGCTGGTCGTCGTGGAACACCGGGATGTTCATCCGCTCGCGCAGCGTCTGCTCGATGATGAAGCACTCGGGCGCCTTGATGTCCTCGAGGTTGATGCCGCCGAAGCTCGGCTCGAGCAGCTCGACCGCGTCGATGAAGCGGTCGACGTCCTCGGTCTTCAATTCGAGGTCGATCGAATCGACGTCGGCGAAGCGCTTGAACAGCACCGCCTTGCCCTCCATCACCGGCTTGGAGGCGAGCGCGCCGAGATTGCCCATCCCCAGGATCGCGGTGCCGTTGGAGATCACGGCGACGAGGTTGCCCTTGGCGGTATAGTCGTAGGCGGTCGCCGGATCGTCGGCGATCGCCTGCACCGGCACCGCCACCCCCGGCGAATAGGCGAGCGCCAGGTCGCGCTGCGTCGTCAGCGGCTTGGACGCGACGATCTCGATCTTGCCCGGACGGCCCTCCGAGTGAAACAGCAGCGCCTCGCGCTCCGAAAACTGCACGTTCGCTTCTGCTCGTTCGTCGGACATCAATCTCTCCCGGCTCTCGGGGGTCTTTAGCACTCGTTCGGGAGAAGGGAACCGCGCTGCGCCGTCGCGATCCCCTTGCCGTCCGCGCGAGCGCTCGGCTACCCCGGCGCGCATGGCCGATGCCGCTCCCACTCCGATGATGGCCCAGTATCTCGCGCTCAAGGCCGAGGCCGAGGATTGCCTGCTGTTCTACCGGATGGGCGACTTCTTCGAGCTGTTCTTCGACGACGCCAAGATCGCGAGCGCCGTGCTCGACATCGCCCTCACCGCACGCGGCGAGCACGGCGGCGCGCCGATCCCGATGTGCGGCGTACCCGCCCATGCGATGGAGGGCTATCTCGCCCGGCTGATCAAGGCCGGCCACCGCGTCGCCATCGCCAACCAGACCGAGACGCCGGAGGAAGCCCGCAAGGCGCGCGGCTCCAAGGCGCTGGTCGGCCGCTCGATCATCCGCGTGGTGACGGCGGGCACCCTCACCGAGGAAACGCTGCTCGATTCGCGCACCGCCAACTGGTGCGTGGCGGTGGGTGAGGCAGGCGGAACGATCGCGATCGCCGCCGCGGACGTCTCGACCGGCCGGTTCGAGGTGATCGAGACAAATGTCGGCAGCCTCGGCGCCGAGCTCGCCCGGCTGAGCCCGGCCGAGGTGGTCGCGGCCGAGGGCGGCTTCGCCGACGCGACCGTGTTCCGCCCCCGCGCCGACTTCGACAGCGCGCGCGGCGAGGAGCGGCTCAAGGCGCTGTTCGGCGTCGCGACGCTCGACGGCTATGGCGCGATGTCGCGTGCGGCGCTGGCAGCCGCCGGCGGCCTCGTCGCCTATCTCGAGCATACCGCGCGCGGCGCCCTTCCCTTCCTTCGCCCGCCGCGCATCGTCCGCTCCGAGGCGGCGATGGCGATCGACGCCGCCACTCGCGAGAGCCTGGAGCTGACGATCAGCGCCGCCGGCACCCGCGCCGGATCGCTGCTCGACGCGGTCGACCGCACCGTCACCGGGGCCGGCGCGCGCCTGCTCGGGCAGGACCTGTCGGCACCGTTGATGGACAAGGCGGCGATCGAGGCTCGCCTCGCCCTCGTCCAGCGCTTCCACGACGACGCGGCCCTGCGCGAGCGCACCCGCGCCGCGCTCCGCGCGCTGCCCGACATCGGCCGCGCGCTCGGCCGTCTCGCCGCGGGGCGCGGTTCCCCCCGCGACCTCGGCCAGCTTCGCGACGGCCTCGACGGCGCGTGGCGGCTCGGCGAGACGCTCGGCCAGTTCCACGAGCCTGCGCTGCTGGTCGAGCTCGCGCCCCAGCTCCAGGGCCATGGCGCGCTCATCGACCTGCTCACCCGCGCGCTCGTCCCCTCGCCGCCGATCGACGCCGCCGACGGCGGCTACATCGCCGAGGGCTACGACGCCGCGCTCGACGACCTGCGCGACTCCGGCGCCGGCGGCCGCCGCGCGATCGCCGCGCTCGAGGCCCGGTATCGCGACCAGACCGGTATCGCGACGCTCAAGATCCGCCACAACGGCGTGCTCGGCTACCATATCGAGGTGCCGGCCAAGGCCGCCGATCCGCTGATGCGCCCCGACAGCGGCTTCACCCACCGCCAGACGCTCGCCGGCGTAGTCCGCTTCAACGCGCCCGAGCTGCACGAGGTGGCGATGAAGGTCGCCCATGCCGGTGCCCACGCTCTCGCCGCCGAGGCCGCGCATCTCGAGGAGCTGACCCAACAGGCGCTCGCCAGCCGCGAGCTCATCGCCCGCACCGCCGACGCGCTCGCCCGCCTCGACGTCGCCGCCGGTCTCGCCGAACGCGCCGCCGAGGGCGGCTGGGCGCTGCCCGTGCTCGTCGACCATGCCTGTTTCGAGGTCGAGGGCGGCCGCCATCCCGTCGTCGAGGCGGCGGTGGCGAAGTCGGGCGGGCGCTTCGTCGCCAATGACTGCATGCTGTCGGAAACCAACCGGCTGTGGCTGGTCACCGGCCCCAACATGGGCGGCAAGTCGACCTTCCTGCGCCAGAACGCGCTGATCGCGGTGCTGGCGCAGGCCGGCAGCTACGTCCCCGCCACGCGCGCGACGCTGGGCCTCGTCGACCGCCTGTTCAGCCGCGTCGGCGCCTCCGACAACCTCGCGCGCGGCCGCTCGACCTTCATGGTCGAGATGGTCGAGACCGCCGCGATCCTGGCGCAGGCGACGGAGCGCAGCTTCGTCATCCTCGACGAGGTCGGCCGCGGCACCTCGACCTACGACGGTCTCGCCATCGCCTGGGCAGTGGTCGAGGCGATCCACGAGGACAACCGCTGCCGCTGCCTGTTCGCGACCCACTACCACGAGCTGACGCGCCTCGCCGAACGCTGCGATGCGCTTACCCTCCACCACGTCCGCGCGCGTGAGTGGAAGGGCGACCTCGTCCTGCTCCACGAGGTCGCCGAGGGCCCCGCCGACCGCAGCTACGGCCTTGCCGTCGCCCGTCTCGCCGGTCTGCCCCCGGCGACGATCAGGCGCGCCAAGGCTGTGCTCGACAAGCTCGAAGCTGGCCGCGAGAAGACCGGCGGCCTGGCCGCGGGCCTCGACGACCTGCCGCTTTTCGCGGCAGCCGCCGAGGCGGAGGAGGAGGCGGTCGATGCGCTCCGGGCGGAGCTCGACGGCCTCGACATCGACGCGCTCAGTCCCCGCGAAGCATTGGAGGTGCTGTATCGGCTGAAGACGCTGACGGCGGAATGACGGCCGGAAACGGCGCGCCTGAGGCCCGATGAAGCGAAAACGGATGCAAAAGGCGTACGGCACGGCGCCTTTTCGACTCGCCCGCCCAGATCATAATCGTTAGCCTCGCGTAATCACGATCGACAGGGGGCCGATCATGAAGACGAGACTTGCTGCGCTCGCGGCTTTTGCCGCGACGGCATCTGCCTTGGGGACTGAAGGCGCGAGGGCGCAGACTCCGGAACCCGAGCCGTCCGGACAGGATGCCGAGACCTCGCTCAGCGGCTGGCTGGAAAGGAATTACGGGGACATGATGACCCGGTGCCTGAGCGGCGCCGGAAAGTTCAAGCTGCGCCGCGGCAAGCGCGATTACGACATCTCTTCGGTGCCGAAGATCGTCGCGCAGGTCCCCGGCTTCGCGACCAGGCGAATCAAGCCCTGGGCCGACGATTCGCTCGCCCGGATCTTCACCTATGTCTACAAGTCGGGCGACTCTCGCGCAGGAGGAATCGTCGTCGACAGCGGCCGCTATCTCGCCGACGAATATGACAATAACAGCCAGCAGTTCCTGGACGACGGACGGCAACTCGTCACCTATGACTCCAACTGCGCGAGCGCGATCAAGGCCTCGGTCGATCTCAATGCCGGCTTCACCATCGCGGCGATCACGCTGGAAGGGGCGGGGAACAGCGCGATCACCGGCAATTTCAACGAGACCGCCAGCCTGACCGGCGGCACCTTCCTGTCGCCCGTCGTGCGCGACTGGACCAAGAACGGCTCCGCCCGCGGCGTCGTGGACCAGTTCAAGGCGGGCCTGTGGTTCTGGGAGTGGTATCAGCGCAACGGCGTGTCGACCGGCAACCAGCTCCTCTACTCGATCCGCGGGTGGATGCTGGTCCGCAATGCCGTCGAGACGCAGGACCTCACCATCGCCGGCAAGGTCGGAGGGGGCGTCAGCCTGCCGTTCCTCACCGGGAAATCGTCGACGAGCGGAAGCGTCGGCACCACCGGCAACGGGCGTCTGCGCCTCTACCGCTTCATGCTCGACGATGCCGGGGCGGCCAACCCGCAGGCGCAATTCTACGCGATGCCGACCGCGACCGAGGTCGTCCGGGTCATGAACGCCACGGCCACGTCGCGCTTCATTCTCATCGGCGACAACAGCCTGAGGTCCGGCCAGCAGACGACCTTCCACGCCGACGTGCCGATGCTGCCGCTGCGCTATTGCAACACCGGCTGGGACATCGTCGATGCCGGCACCGCCGCCGCCAGCCTGGCCGTCGCCGACGCGGCGATGCGCAGCGAAGGGCAGGAAAGGTCGTGCCGCTTCACCTTCCGGTATACCGCGCCCGCCGCGCTTCCGGCGGGGCCGCATCAGCCGGCCTTCTCGCTGAAGATCAGGGATCCGCTGCTTCCGGCCGGGCTCGAACCGTTCAAGGTTCCGGTGCGCCCAAGCTTCGCCGTGGGCAGGACGCCCACCCATGTCCTCCAGTCGAATTTCCCAGTCGCCTTCGCCGCCAGCGCGGTGCCCGGAACACCGACCCGTTCGCTCGTCCGCTGGGTCTCCACGATCCGTGTCACCGACAACAATATGATGGGCGCGGCTCCGCAGGTGCGTGTCGATAAGCTTGCTGTCGGCGGCTGTCCGGCCGCGCCGACGCAGCTTGGCGATTACCGGGTGTCGAGCGCCGTCGCGCCACGCAGCAATGCGAGCAGCTTCCTCGTCACCATCAGCGTCGAGGCGGACTATGACTCCGCCGTCACGGACGACTGGCAGCGCGTCGGCTGTACGCTCCAGGGAGCGATCAGCTATCAGTTGGATGGTGCCTGGATCGACAAGTCCTTCGAGCCGGCGATCACGCTTACCGTTCCGACGGGACCAGCGGCGCCCGTCGCCGGCGGTCCTCAATAAGGCGGCGCCCGCCGCCCTCGCTGTTCCCGCACCGCCTCGGTCCACCAGGCGAGGTCGTCGGCGAAGCGCGGGAACTCGCGGTCGAGCGCGGCGCCGCCGTCGCCGATCGGCGAGCCCTCGGCATCGAGCGCGCGGCCGATCTGCCCGACAGTGATCGTGCTCGAGATCACCACCATGCCCATCTCGCTGAGCGAGCCGTGCCAGATCGCATTGCTGCGCGCGCCGCCGATCCGCCCGGCGGAATAGCTCGCGATCGCCGCCGGCCGCCAGAACCATTCCTCCAGGAAATGGTCGGTCAGGTTCTTGAGCCCCGGCTGCATTCCCCAATTATATTCGCCGGCCACGAACACGAAGGCGTCGGCCGCGACGATCTTCTCCGCCAGCGCCGCCAGCGCCGGCGGCGCCTCGCCGGGCGCATGTTCCTTGTACATGCGGTCGAGCATCGGCAGACCGACCGCCTGCGCGTCGATCAGCTCGACGTCGGCGCCCCGCTCGCGGAACCCGTTCACCAGATAATGGGCGAGCCGGATGCCCATGCGATCGCGGCGATAGGAGCCGTAGAAGACGAGGAGGCGGTCGGCCATCGATGTTCCCCTGCCGCGGAGCCTCGCCCCGCCTGTTTCGTTGACTGCCAGTCCAGTGACAGGAGAGAGCCATGCGCGAGAACAGCGGCCAGGGAAAGGCCAGCACCAACCCGCGATCCGACGCTGCGGGACAATGAAGGCCGCGGCGGCACCGACCGCCCCGGCGAGCGGGCCGAAGGCGCTGCATTCGATTTCGGCCACAAGCCGACCAAATCGCCGAGCAACCGCCGGCGCGGCGAGGTCGGCGATCAGGACGCCGAAACGCCGGTCGATACGGCGAGCTAGGATCCGTCCCGCTCGGATCGAAGCGTCCGTGCTCCTGCGAAGGCAGGAGCCCTGGATCATGGAGGATGCGTTTCGGCCTGGCTCCTGCCTTCGCAGGAGCACGGAGGTTCGGCGGGCTTGGAACCCTTCAAGCACGCTGGACGGACGCAGCGCAAAATGAAAGAGGCCGCCGGATGCCCCGCATTTGGGGCACCCGACGACCTCCGACATGGTCAGCGGCCGGAGAGCTCCAGCCCGGGAGACCATGCGGGCCGCTTGCTGTCGACTGACGCGCGTTGATTGGAGGAGGATACCTCCCGCGCATCCCACGGACGGAGGGCTTCCGTCCGCGTCGTCAGCTCAGCGGCGCGTCTCCCGAACGAACTGAACCGACCCCATTGCTGAACCATGAGACATCGGATCACCTCCTTTCGCTTGTTAAGACGATGTGCCTAGCCAGACACGAATCCTATGTGAATCAGGCGAGTCGCGCATTCAAGTCTTGTAATGAAAAACGTTTTCGACGATTCTCCCAGGTCTGCCGTTCGCGGCCGAACGGACCGCGAAGCTCGTCCTTCGCGTCCTCCGGAATCCGCCGCTGCCGGAGTGCTCGGTCACCTCCTGCGACCATCTCCTTCTCGCGACGGCCATGGCTCAGTGCCTCTTGAAATACTGCACCTCGCGCTCGTGCTTCTCGGCCGCCTCGCGCGTCGAGAAGGTGCCGAGGTTGCGGCGCTTGTGCGTCCTGGGGTCGACCTTGCGCGAATAGAGGCGGTATTCGCCCGACTTCAGCTTGCGGATCATCGGCTTTCTCCTCGCGCGCCTCAACGCACGGGCGCCGCGATCAGCTTCGGCAGTCCTCGATGACGCGCAGGATCTCGGGCCAGGCCGGGATCACCAGCGGCTGGGCGGCGGCGCCCTGCACGATGAAGCGCCCGCGGCTGAAACCGATCGCATCGAGCAGCGGATCGCGCGCCGTCAGCACCGCGCTGCCGCCGCCGTTGGTGGTCGCCAGCGTCTGGGCCCGGCTGGTGGTGCGGATCGCCATCGTCGGCCCGTCGGGTACCGAGCGCGTCAGCGTGACACGGCGGTCGCTCCCGCAGGCGATGGCGAACACCGGCGCCTCCGGCGTGCCGAAGGTCGCGACCCCGCCCGAATAGCGCCAATTCCCCGGCGTCAGCGGCCAGTCGCGCCAGTCGCTGGAGACCGGCGGCGGAGGCGGTGCAGGCGGCGGCACCGGCGCCGGGCGCGGCGGCGGCGGCGCGGGCGGCGGGGCGGCGGAGGGAATGCAGCCGGCGAGCGTGCCGAGCATCAGCGCGGCGAGGAGCGGACGAATACGCATTACTGCACCTTATGGGCGAAGCCGCCGCCCGCCTCAACCGCCCCCTTAGGGGCGATATCTGGCGGCAACTTGCGGCCGCGCTGGCCGAGTCAGACGAATTCCGTTTCCTTGTCGGCAATGTTGCGGATCATGCCTATCTCCTGATGGGATATTCATGGCCGCAAAGCCAGCCTACTATTACGGCGGTCGGACCAGTGCCTCACCGCCGTCCGCCGAACTTCCGCTGCACCTTCCCATAGCGTGTCTTGCGCGTCCCCGGCTTGCCCTCGTTCGAGCGGCCCATCACCGGCGCCTTGTGCTCGTCCGCTGGCAGGCCGAGCTCCTCGTTCTCCAGCTGCCGGATCTCATCGCGCAACCGCGCCGCCTCCTCGAATTCCAGGTTCGCGGCGGCATCCCGCATCTTTTTCTCGAGCTCCTCGATGTAAGCGCGCAGGTTGTGGCCGACCATGTGCGGCCGGTCCGCGTCGATCTCGACCGTCACCTGGTCCTTGGACGCGACATGCGCGATGATGTCGCCGATGGTCTTGCGGATCGTCGCGGGCGTGATGCCGTGCTCGGCATTGTACGCCATCTGCTTCTCGCGGCGCCGGTTGGTCTCGTTGAGCGCCCGTTCCATGCTGCCGGTCATGCGGTCGGCATAGAGGATCACCCGCCCGTCGACGTTGCGCGCGGCGCGGCCGATGGTCTGGATCAGCGAGGTCTCCGAGCGCAGGAACCCCTCCTTGTCGGCATCGAGGATCGCGACCAGCCCGCACTCCGGGATATCGAGCCCCTCGCGCAGCAGGTTGATGCCGACCAGCACGTCGTAAACGCCCATGCGCAGGTCGCGGATCAGCTCGATGCGCTCCAGCGTCTCGACGTCCGAATGCATGTAGCGGACCTTGATCCCCGCCTCGTGCATATATTCGGTGAGGTCCTCGGCCATGCGCTTGGTGAGCGTCGTCACCAGCGTGCGATAGCCCTTGGCCGTCGTCGCCCGACACTCCTGGATCAGGTCCTGCACCTGCTCCTCGACCGGCTTGATCTCGACCGGCGGATCGATCAGGCCGGTCGGCCGGATCACCTGCTCGGCGAAGACGCCGCCGGTCTGCTCCATCTCCCAGCCGCCCGGCGTCGCCGACACGCACACCGTCTGCGGCCGCATCGCATCCCATTCGTTGAACCTGAGCGGCCGGTTGTCGATGCAGCTCGGCAGGCGGAAGCCATATTCGGCGAGCGTGATCTTGCGCCGATGATCGCCCCGCGCCATCGCCCCGATCTGCGGCACGGTCTGATGGCTCTCGTCGACGAACAGCAGCGCGCTCTCGGGCAGATATTCGAACAAGGTCGGCGGCGGCTCGCCCGGCAGGCGTCCGGTGAGGAAGCGCGAATAATTCTCGATCCCCGCGCACGAGCCCGTCGCCGCGATCATCTCCAGGTCGAAGTTGGTGCGCTGCTCCAGCCTTTGCGCCTCGAGCAGCCGCCCCTCCGCCTCCAGCTCCTTCAGGCGCTCCGACAGCTCGTGCCGGATCGCCTCCATCGCCTGCTTGAGCGTCGGCCCCGGCGTCACATAGTGCGAATTGGCGTAGACGCGGATGTAATCGAGGCTCGCGACCTTCTTGCCGGTCAGCGGATCGAACTCGACGATCTCCTCGATATCGTCGCCGAAGAAGCTCACCCGCCAGGCGGTGTCCTCATAGTGCGACGGGAAGATCTCCAGGCTGTCGCCGCGCACGCGGAAGTTGCCGCGCGCGAACGCCTGGTCGTTGCGCTTGTACTGGAGCGCGACCAGCTTGCGGATGATCTCGCGCTGGTCGACGGTCTGGCCTTTCTTGAGGTCGAAGATCATCGCCGAATAGGTCTCGACCGATCCGATGCCGTAAAGGCAGGAGACCGACGCGACAATGATCACGTCGTCGCGCTCCAAGAGCGCACGCGTCGCCGAATGCCGCATCCGGTCGATCGCCTCGTTCACCGAGCTTTCCTTCTCGATGTAGGTGTCCGACCGCGGCACATAGGCCTCGGGCTGGTAATAGTCGTAGTAGCTGACGAAATATTCGACCGCGTTGTTCGGGAAGAAGCTCTTGAACTCGCCGTAGAGCTGCGCCGCCAGGATCTTGTTGGGCGCCAGCACCAGCGCCGGGCGCTGCAGCGCCTCGATCACCTTGGCCATGGTGAAGGTCTTGCCCGATCCGGTGACGCCGAGCAGCACCTGGTCGCGCTCGCCGGCCTCCGCCGCCTCGACCAACTCGCGGATCGCCTGCGGTTGATCGCCCGAGGGTTCGTAGTCGGAGACGATCTCGAACCGCCTGCCCCCTTCCGCCTTGGGCGGCCGCTCGGGCCGGTGCGGCACGAAGCTCTGCCCGGTCTCGGGCTCGTCGAGGGTGGTGCGGATCTGGATGGGCATGGGGACGATATAGGGCAGCGACGTTCGGCAGCAATCGACGGATCAGCAGAACCGCGCGCCGGCCGACCGCTCCTTCATCTCGAAGAAATCATCCTCGCAAGCTCCGCGCCGATGTCCGCGAACAATGGTCCCAGGGCATCATACTTGCTTTCTGCCATCGGAGCGTCCTTGCCTCTTCCCCAAGTCGATCCTCTATTACCAACCTATAAAGAACAAACGTCCATGCCGATCTCACTTGAGTTGTCATACATCCCGGCTAAGCTCTTCATCGGGAGGGGGGCGTCCAAGCCCGAACAGGGAGTATGCCAATGAAGCGTGCCATCATTCTCGCGGTGCTTCCGCTCGCCGCCTGCAATCAGGGGCCGTCGGTCTCCGCCACCAACGCCAGCTCCGAGGAGGTCGCGGCCAAGGTCGAAGCGGCCGGCGGCGGTCAGGCGCTGATGTCGCCGGGGCAGTGGCAGAGCACCGTCGCGATCAGCGACGTGAAGGTGCCGGGAATGCCCGCCGCCGCGGCCGAGCAGGTCAAGGCGTCGATGGCCAAGACGCAGAACTTCACCACCTGCCTCACCGCGGAGGACGCCAAGCAGCCCAAGGGCAATTTCTTCGGCGGCGACCAGGGCGGCCAGTGCAAGTACGACCACTTCACCATGTCGGGCGGCAAGATCGACGCGGTGCAGACCTGCACGGTCGCGGGCACCCAGCGCAAGATGACGATGACGGGCAACTACAGCCCCGATTCCTACAAGATCGCGGTCACCTCCGCCGGCCAGGGCGGCGGCGGCAATCCGATGGGCAACATGGAAATGACCATGACCATGGAAGGCAAGCGCACCGGCGAGTGCGCCGCTCCCAAGGCAGGCTGAGACAGACACGCGCTTTCACAGCAGATCGAGCGGCGCCGGCCCGTCAGCCGGCGCCGCAGCTGTTTCAAGCCGGCGAAACGGCTACAGGATCCGTCGATAGGCGATCCGCTGCATCACCCAGCCGATCGCCGCGGCGGCGAGCGCGACGATCAGGCTGGTCGCGACCGCGCTCATGATCCGGTAGGTGAAGGTCGCCGTGTCGTTTGCCGGCGCGCCGAACATGCCGAAGCCCCAGGTCTGGCCGGCGCCGAACAGCACCAGCGCGATCAGTCCGCCCGTCGCCGCGGCGGTCCAGGGACCGCGCCGCCCGGCGATGTGGAGCGCGACCCACACCGGCCCCGCCACCGCGATGATCGCCAGCATCGAGAACACCGCGCCGACCAGCCAGCCGAGCAGCAGCGCGCCCGGCCCCGCGCGACCGCCGGCCGCGACCAGCGCCGCCGCGACCAGGCCCGACAGCGCGCCGCCCGCGCCGAGCGCCAGGCCCGCGCGGTCGATCGTCGTCACATAAAAGGCGCCGCTTCCAGCCCCAGGCACAACCCCTTCCCCCGGCGCGCTTCCTAACAGGCGCGGGGCCGCTCGCAAACCGGTTCTCAGCGCAGTGCACGGACTGCGGGCGTATCGAGGCAGTGCAGCAAGGCGTCGCGCGGCACCTCGCGCGCCGCGGGGCGCGCGGCAAGCGGCGGGATCGCCTGCGGCACGCCGATCGGCACTGCGCGGAAGCCCTCGAGCCCGGCGCAGCGCATCGTGGCGGCAAGCAGCTTCGGCGGTGTGTCCCAGGCTTCGTAGGAAAGCCGGAACGTCCCCCAATGCACGCCGATCGCGTTCGCCGCGCCGAGCCGGCGGAACACCAGGGCGGCATCGAGAGGCCCGATATGGCTGCCGGACGCCATCTGGCCCGCCTCGAAGCGGAATGCGCCGATCGGGATCAGCGCCAGGCGGACCGGACCATAGGCGGCCGCCTCGTCCGCCCATTGGAGGTCTCCGGCCCCGGTATCGCCGGCAAAGAACAGGTTGCCGCCCGGCAGCCGCACCACGAAGCTCGACCACAAGGCGCGATTGCGGTCGGCGAACCAGCGCGAATCCCAGTGGTGGCTGCGCGTCACCACCACCTCGACGCCGGGCTTCACCGCCACGCGCCCGCCCCAGTCGAGCGCCCTGGCGGGTAAGCCCATCACCGTGTCGTTGCCGAGACTGGTGACGATGACGGGCCGGTCGCGCTCCCACAGCCACCGCAGCGTCGCCACGTCGAGATGGTCGTAATGGTTGTGGCTGACGAGAACGAGGTCGATCTTCGGCAGGTCCTCGAAGCGGATGCCCGGCGCGGCCACGCGCCGCGGCCCGAACCCCAGCGGTCCGACCGTGTCGCTCCATACGGGATCGGTGAGGATGTTGAGCCCCTCGGTCTGCACCAGCACCGTCGCATGGCCGACCCAAGTCGCGACCATCGCCCTGTCCTCGACCCGAGGAGCGGGCTTCGAAGGAACGACCGCAACGCGCGAAGGCCAGGCGGGCCGATCATCGCGGCGGGTCAGATAGCGTAACGCAAATCCCGGTCCCGGCCGCACATCGTCCGCGCCATCGGGATTGAAGAACCGCTCTCCGTCGAAATGCCCGGTCGCCGGCCCACGATAATAGATATGGTCAAGGAAGCGGGGGACGATGGTGATCGCCAGGAAGGCCGCGGCGACGAGCCACAGCACAGCGCCCGCGAGAAACCCGGCCAGGCGGCGCATGGCTCACGCCTTCTCCAGCAGCTTCTCCTTCGCGATCCTCTCCCGCCACACCAGCGGCGCGAGCTGGTGGACGTTGGCCCCGGTCGAATCGACGGCGACCGTCACCGGAAAATCCTGCACCTCGAATTCGTAGATCGCCTCCATGCCGAGATCCTCGAAGCCGACCACCTTGCTGCGCTTGATCGCCCGCGCGACGAGATAAGCCGCGCCGCCCACCGCCATCAGATAGGCCGACTGATGGTCGCGGATCGCCTCCACCGCCGCCGGCCCGCGCTCGGCCTTGCCGACCATCGCCAGCAGGCCCTGCTCCAGCATCATGCGGGTGAACTTGTCCATCCGTGTCGCGGTGGTCGGGCCGGCCGGGCCCACCACCTCCTCGCCGACCGGATCGACCGGGCCGACATAGTAGATCACGCGCCCCCGGAACTCGACCGGCAGCGGCTCGCCGCGATCGAGCATGTCCTTGATCCGCTTGTGCGCCGCATCGCGCCCGGTCAGCATCTTGCCGCTCAGCAGCAGCCGGTCGCCCTGCTTCCAGCCCTTCACGACCTCCGGCGTCAGCGCGTCGAGATCGACCCGCTTCGCCGCGTTGTCGGGCGCCCAGTCGACCTTGGGCCATTCGTCGAGCTTCGGCGCCTCCAGATAGGCCGGCCCCGATCCGTCGAGCGTGAAATGCGCGTGGCGGGTGGCGGCGCAATTGGGGATCATCGCCACCGGCTTCGACGCCGCATGGGTCGGCCAGTCGAGGATCTTGACGTCGAGGATGGTGGACAGCCCGCCCAGCCCCTGCGCGC
Organism: Sphingomonas astragali; assembly: GCF_051400615.1. Classification (NCBI taxonomy): domain Bacteria; kingdom Pseudomonadati; phylum Pseudomonadota; class Alphaproteobacteria; order Sphingomonadales; family Sphingomonadaceae; genus Sphingomonas; species Sphingomonas astragali. Next base: position 1,527,492 of record NZ_JBLFFH010000001.1, on the reverse strand, counting down.
CGATGCCGAGCGCGTTGACCTTGTCGAAGAGCTCGATCCTGAGCGCCTCGATATCGTCCTGCGGCCCCCGCGCCTTGAGCTGGCCCATGTCGATCGCGCCCATCAGGCTCTGCTTGGCGAGCAGCATCGCCTTCTCGGCCGTGCCGCCGATGCCGATGCCGAGCATCCCCGGCGGGCACCAGCCGGCGCCCATCTGCGGCACCGTCTCCAGCACCCAGTCGACGATCGAATCCGACGGGTTCATCATCTTGAACTTGGACTTGTTCTCGCTGCCGCCGCCCTTGGCCGCGACGTCGACCGACACCGTCGCGCCCGGCACCATCTCGACGTGGAGCACCGACGGCGTATTGTCCCGCGTGTTGCGCCGGGTGAAGGCCGGGTCGGCGAGGATCGAGGCCCTGAGCTTGTTCTCCGGATGGAGGTAGGCGCGCCGCACCCCCTCGTCGATCACCTCCTGCAGCGACCGGTCGCCGTCCAGCCGGCAGTCCTGACCCCATTTCACGAACACGGTGACGATGCCGGTGTCCTGGCAGATCGGCCGATGCCCCTCGGCGCACATGCGGCTGTTGGTCAGGATCTGCGCGATCGCATCCTTGGCGGCGGGCGACTGCTCGGCCTCATAGGCTGCCCCCAGCGCGCGGATGTAGTCCATCGGGTGATAGTAGCTGATGAACTGGAGCGCGTCGGCGACGCTCTCGATCAGGGCGGCGGGCGTGATGGTGACGGTCATGGCGGAGCCGCCACTAAGGCCCGCGCTCGAATGCCGCAACGCCTCTCATTCGGTCGCGAGCGTGAAATACTCGACCCCGAAATAGACGAGCTGATAGCCGAGCGCCGCCAGCGCCAGCACGAGCTGCGCCCGTATGTCCCTCAACCACGCACCGAGCCCCGCCGCCCCCAGCACCACCAGCATATGCATCGGATAGAGCCATCCCAGCGCCTGCCAGCGCGCCGCGCCTTTCAGCGAGGTGTCGGCGAGGTCCATCAGCGTCATCAGCGCGATCAGCCCGAAGAACCAGACGCGCCGCTCGAGCAGATACTCCTCGTAGCTGCCGTATTCCTGCACGTCCTCGGGGAACAGCAGTGCCGTGAGCATGAAGAAGCACGAGCAATAGGCGATCACGAACAGGTACGACCCGAACGTCCAGCGCGCGACCTCCGCCAGGCGGAACTCCCACCACCAGAAGGTGACGATCGAGACGAGCGCCCACACCACCCAGCTCATGTGGAACCAGGACCAATGATAACGCCGCGGATGCACGATGATCGCCGCGACGCCCTTGAGCAGCGTGGTGATGCCGAGACCCAGGATGATGCTCATCACCACGCGGATGTGCAGGTAGAGCTGATCGGTTCCCATAGCGTCGGCTCCCGAGACCAGGCGAGGATTCATATTCCCAATCGTCATCCCGGCGAAAGCCGGGATGACGGCTGAACGGTTCGGATCGGCGCAGCGGCAGGACGCTCAGTCCCGCCCCTCCGGCGCGCCGAGCGGGAACATGTGACGATAGGGCCGCGCCTCGTCGAGCACCCGCGCATAGCTCGGCCGCGCGAGCAGACGCGTGCGATAGGTCCTGAGGTTGGCGAACCGCCCGGGGATCGGATGCGTCCAGTCGGCATAGAGCAGCGCCGGCGCCGCCGCGCAGTCGGCGAGGCTGAACTGCCCGGCCGCGGCCCATTCCCGCCCCGCCAGCCATCCGTCGAGCCACGCATAGGCGGTATCGAGCATCGCCCGCGCCTCGCGCACGCCGCGATGGTCGTGCTCGCTGTCACGCAGGAAATCGAACACCACCTTGCCCTGCGACGCCATCACGTAATTGTCGAAGAAGCGGTCGAGCATCCTGACCTCGATCGCCGCATCGGGATTCTCCGGGATCAGCCGCACCGGCTCCGGGTGATGGACATCGAGATACTCGATGATGACGGTCGCCTCCGCGATCGTCCGCTCGCCGACGGTGACGACCGGGAAGCGCCGGATCGGCCACAGCGCGGCGAACTCGCTCGCCGCCGGCTCGCTGCCGTCGAGCATCACGAACTCGAACGGTACACCCTTCTCATAAAGGGCGGTGAGCGCCTTGTGGCAATAGGACGACAGCGGGTGCGCGTAGAGTCTGATCGTCGGTTCGGTCATCGTCCCCTCCTATCGCGTCCGCGCATAGCGCAGGATCACTGCCCCGGTATCGAGCGGACGGCTTTCGATCAGCGCCAGCTCCTGCCGCGCGTGCCCGCCGTCGAACAGCCGCCGCCCCGCGCCCCACAGCACCGGCACGATCATCATCATGATCTCGTCGACCGCATCCGCCTCGATCAGCGCGCCGATCAGCCCCTTGCCGCCGAACGCGAAGATGTCGCCGTCGACCTCGGCCCTGAGCCGCGCGATCGTCGGCGCGATCCCGTCCCGGGCCAGCGTGGCGTTCCAGCCCGGATCGCCGGTCAGCGTGCGCGAGAACACCGTCTTCGGCAGCGCGTTCATCGTCCCCGCATAGCTGATGCCCGCGGCGACGCTGGTCGGATCGGTCTCCGCCTGGCTCCAGAAACCGCGCATGAATTCGAAGTTGATGCGCCCGTAGACGAGGTGCTTCGCCCGCGAGAGCGCATACAGCGACCAGTGCCGCTCGACGTCGTCGGACCATGCCGGCCCTTCGAAACCGCTGTCGGGCTCGATGTACCCGTCCAGGCTCGTGAACACCGACACCACCAGCTTGCCCATCTCGACTTCCTCCATAAACCGCTTGCATTTCACAAGCGGTTGTCGATTAGGCAAACTGTCTCTATATTGCAAGCGGTTTTTTTGGAGAACCTATGGACGAGAGACGTTCCGGCTGCCCGATCAATCTGACGCTGGAGGCACTGGGCGATCGCTGGAGCCTGATCGTCATCCGTGACATCATGTTCGGGAATCGCCGTCATTTCCGTGACCTGCTCACCCATTCGGAGGAAAGGATCGCGTCCAACATCCTCGCCGACCGCTTGAGGAAGCTGGAATCAGGCGGCTTCATCACCCGCGCTCCCGACCCGGCGCACAGCCAGCGCAGCACGCTCAGCCTCACCGAGAAGGCGATCCAGCTCGTCCCCGTGCTGGCGATGATGGGCGCCTGGGGCCGCCGCCACATGCCCGTCACCCGCGAGCTGTCGGTCCGCGCGCAGCTGCTGGAGGAAGGCGGCCCGCCCTTGTGGGAGGATTTCATGACGGAGCTGCGCCACGTCCACGTCGGCACGCCGCTGCCGCCTGGACATGAAAACGTGGGGGCGCGGCTGCAGGCCGCCTATGAGACGGCGTTAGCGGATGCTTGATGCCGCGCCGTCCGCTCCGCTAGCGAGAAGCACATGGACGCACTCCCCACCACCGAAGCCGAAGCAGCCGCCGAGCTCGAGCGGCTCGCCGCCGAGATCGCCCGTCACAACCGCCTCTACCACACCGACGACGCCCCCGAGATCAGCGACGCCGCATTCGACGCGCTGGTCCGCCGCAACGCCGCGATCGAGGCGGCCTTTCCCATGCTCGTCCGCGCCGATTCGCCGAGCCGTCAGGTCGGCGCCGCCCCCGCCGCGCACCTCGCCAAGGTGCCGCACGCGCGGCCGATGTTCAGCCTCGACAACGCGTTCGACGACGCCGACGTCTTCGAGTTCGTCGCGCGCATCCGTCGCTTCCTCAGCCTGGTCGAGGACGCCCCGGTCGCACTCACCGCCGAACCCAAGATCGACGGCCTGTCCTGCTCTCTGCGCTACGAGGACCGCCGCCTCGTCCGCGCGCTCACCCGCGGCGACGGCACCATCGGCGAGGACGTGACCCCCAACGCGCGCACGATCCCCGACATCCCTCGCGAGCTCCCCGCCGACGCCCCCGACCTGTTCGAGGTGCGCGGCGAGGTCTATATGGCGAAGGACGATTTCGCCGCGCTCAACGCCCGCCTGCTCGCCGAGGCCGAAGACCCGGACAAGGCCCGCCAGTTCGCCAATCCGCGCAACGCCGCCGCCGGCTCGCTCCGCCAGAAGGATGCCGGGGTCACCGCCTCGCGCCCGCTGCGCTTCCTCGCCTGGGGCTGGGGCGAAGCGGGCACGCTCCCGGCCGACACCCAGGCCGGCATGGTCGCCGCGATCCGGGGCTGGGGCTTCCCCGTCGCCGCGGCGTTCCAGCGCTGCGACACCGTCGACGAGGCGCTCGCCGTCTACCGCGCGATCGAACACGAACGCGCCGACCTGCCTTTCGACATCGACGGCGTGGTCTACAAGGTCGACCGGCTCGACTGGCAGACCCGGCTCGGCAGCGTCGGCCGCGCCCCGCGCTGGGGCATCGCCCACAAATTCCCCGCCCAGCGCGCCGAGACCGTGCTGGAGCGGATCGACATCCAGGTCGGCCGCACCGGCAAGCTCACCCCCGTAGCGCGCCTGAAGCCCGTGACGGTCGGCGGCGTCGTCGTCACCAACGCGACCTTGCACAACGCCGACGAGATCGCCCGCCTCGGCGTCCGCCCCGGCGACCGCGTCGTCCTCCAGCGCGCCGGCGACGTCATCCCGCAGATCGTCGAGAACCTCACCCGCGACGAACCGCGCGACCCCTGGACCTTCCCGACCCATTGCCCCGAATGCGACTCGGACGCCGTCGCCGAGGAGGGCGAGGTCGACATCCGCTGCACCGGCGGCCTGATCTGCCCGGCCCAGCGGGTCGAGCGCCTCTGTCATTTCGTCAGCCGCGGCGCGATGGACATCGAAGGGCTCGGCGCCAAGCAGATCGAGGATTTCTTCCGCGACGGCCTGATCCACGCTCCCGCCGACATCTTCCGCCTGTCCGAGGCCGACCTCCTTCCGCGCAAGAAGGACGGCAAGGTCTGGGCCGCGAACCTGCTCCGCGCCATCGACGACAAGCGCGCGCCCGATCCGGTGCGCTTCCTGTTCGGCCTCGGCATCCGCCACATCGGCAGCATCACCGCGCGCGATCTGGTCAAGGCCTTCGGCACGGTCGAGGTGATCGCCGACGTCGCCATCCGCGCCGCCATCGACCCCGAAGCGCGCGCCGAGATCGAGTCGGTCGAGGGCGTGGGGCCTGTGGTGGCGGAGGCGCTGATCGACTTCTTCGCCGAGGAGCACAACCGCGAGGCCTGGGCCGACCTGCTCTCGGTCGTCCATCCCGAGCCCTTCGCCCACCACGTCCGCGAGTCGGAAGTGAGCGGCAAGACCGTGGTCTTCACCGGCAGCCTCGAGACGCTGAGCCGCGACGAGGCCAAGGCTCAGGCGGAGGCACTGGGCGCGCGCGTATCCGGCTCGGTCTCTGCCAAGACCGACCTGGTGGTGGCTGGCCCCGGTGCCGGCTCGAAGCTCAAGAAAGCTGCCGAGTTGGGCATCCGCGTGATCGACGAGGCGGGCTGGGCGGCGATCGTCGCGGCGGCCGGGTGATGCCATTTTGCAACGCAACAAAATTACGTTCGGCTTGACATTGCACGACTCGCCGCCAGTCATTTAAGCGTCACAAATCAGGCGCAGGGGGCGCCACAACGGCGGGGGTCGCCGTGTTCGAGCACACTGGCTCCAAAGGGGAAATTCTTCATGCGGACAGCTTTCTTCGGAGGCGTGGCCATGGCCGCGCTGGTCGTGCCGGTTGCGGCGTACGCGCAGGAGACGACGTCGGTCATCCGCGGCACGGTCACGACCGGCGGCGCACCTGTTGCAGGAGCGACCGTGGCGATCACGGACATCGGCACCGGCCGGCGCTCGACCGCGACGACCGACGCGAGCGGCGCGTTCAACGCGAGCGGCCTGCGCCCGGGCGGCCCGTACACGGTTGAAGTCACCAGCGCGGAAGGCAACGCCACCGTCACCGACATCTTCACCACCGTCGGCCAGCCCTACACCGTTCCGGTCGAACTCGCGGCCGAAGCCGGCGGCGACATCGTCGTGACCGCATCGTCGATCCGCGGCGCCGGCGCCACCTCGGACGGTCCCCAGACGATCCTCCGCCGCGAGGACATCGCCGCGGTCGCCACCGTCAACCGCGACATCCGCGACCTCATGCGCCGCGACCCCTTCGCCCGCATCGAGGACACCGTGGGCGGCGGCCGCTCGGTTTCGTTCGCCGGCGTCAACCCGCGCTTCAACCGCTTCTCGATCGACGGCGTGATCGTCAGCGACAACTTCGGCCTCAATCCCGACGCCAACCCGACCCGCCGCGGTCCGGTGCCGATCGACGCGATCGCCCAGTTCTCGGTCTCGGTCGCGCCCTACGACATCCGTCAGGGCAATTTCCTCGGCGGCGCGGTCGACGCGGTGCTGCTGACGGGCACCAACGAATTCCACGGCACCGGCTTCTATTCGCAGAACACCGACGGCCTGTCGGGCGAGAAGATCGGCAGCACCGACACCGATCTCGACTACAAGAGCGAAACCTACGGCGCGACCTTCTCGGGTCCGATCATCAAGGACAAGCTGTTCTTCATGGTCTCGGCCGAACGCAACACCGAGGGCAAGCCGCTTCAGCCGTCCTTCACCATCCCCGGCCTGACCGATGCCCAGATCGGCCAGGTCCAGCAGATCGCGCAGAGCGGCTACGGCTATGACTCGGGCGGGGTCTTCGACCTGTCGACCGATAAGGACGAGAAGATCGTCGGCAAGCTGATCTGGAACATCAACGACCACCACCGCCTGTCGCTGTCGTACATCAACGCCTACGATTCGACCCAATTCCAGGGCAACGTCAGCACCAGCGGCTCGACGCCGAGCTTCGGCCTGCAGTCGAACAGCTACGGCGGCACCGAGCTGCTGCGCGCCGGCATCGTTCAGTTGAACTCGGACTGGACGGACAGTTTCTCGACCGAGGCGCGCTTCCTCTACAAGAGCTATGAGCGCAGCCGGCCCGCCGGCGGTGAGCCGTTCGCGCAGATGCGCATCTGCTCCGACCCGACCAACAACTTCGGCGGAGGAAGCAACGACACGCTGACGAGCTGCGGTTCGGGCAATCCGAACATCGTGATCGGCACCGAGAATTCGACCCAGGCGAACGTCTTCTACACCGATACCTATGGCGGATCGCTGCTCGCGCGGCTCAACGCCGGCGCGCACGACCTGAAGCTGCTGGCCGAGATGAACGAGGTCCGCATCTTCAACCTGTTCCTGCAGAACACGTTCGGTAACTATTATTTCGACTCGCTCGCCGACTTCCAGGCGGGCAACGCGAACCAGGTGATCTATCAGAACACGGCGACGGGCGATCAGAACCTCGCCGCCGCGGACTTCAAATATCGCCAGTATACCTTCGGTCTCCAGGACGACTGGGAGATCACCGACCGGTTCAGCCTGACGGCTGGCCTTCGTTACGATCTCTACGATTCGGGGGGCGCGCCGGTGCCGCTCAACCCGGGCTTCACCGCGCGCTACGGCTTCCCCAACACCTTCACGCTCAAGGGCAAGGGCCTGCTCCAGCCGCGCGTCGGCTTCAACTGGCGGCCGATCGACGACTTCAAGATCCGCGGCGGCGTCGGCATCTTCGGCGGCGGCACCCCGGACGTCTATCTGTCGAACAGCTATTCCAACGCCGGCGCCGGCGTGGGCGGCGTGTCGATCAACTCGGTGACGGTGCAGCGCTGCACGATCAACACCACGACCTGCCTCACCGGTTTCCAGGCGAACGGCGCCAATCTCGCTCCCGAGGTCGGGCAGGCCATCCTCAACAACGTCAACGGCACGACCATTCCGGCGGCGCTGCAGGCGCAGATTCCAGACGTCGGTCCGAACGGGCTCGCCAACATCAACGCGCTCGATCCCGACTTCGAGGTGCCGAACGTCTGGAAGGCGACGCTGTCCGCCGACTGGACGCCGCGCAACTTCCTAGGCGGCGGTTGGACCTTCGGCGCCGACTATTACTTCAGCCGGACGCGCGCGTCGGTGTTCTTCACCGACATCCGCTCGATCCCGATTGGGACGCTGCCGGATGGCCGCACCCGTTATGGCCCGCTGGTCGGCACCAATACCAACACCGACATCATCCTGACGAACTCCGACAAGGGCCGCAGCCACATCGGCGTCGTTCGCGTCGCCAAGCGCTTCGATTTCGGCCTCGACCTGAACTTCGCCTATTCGATCCAGGACGTGAAGGACCAGGCGCCGGCGACCTCCTCGACGGCGGGTTCGAACTATGGCAACGGCGCGTTCCTCGACGGCGGCGGCGCCGCCTACGGCACGGCCAACGACCAGGTCGCCTGGTCGTTCAAATATGGCCTCGGCTTCGATCATGCCTTCTTCGGCGACTACAAGACCCGCATCCAGCTGTTCGGCGAGACCCAGGCGGGCCGCCCGTACAGCTTCACGATGGGCGATGCGGCCAATGCGCCGCGCAGCGCGGTGTTCGGCGTCACCGGCCGCGACGACCGTTTCCTGCTCTACGTGCCGAAGGAGAACGATCCGATCGTGACCTATGATCGGCCTGAAACTCAGGCGGCGCTCGAGACGCTGATCAACAACACCAGGCTCAAGGACTATCGCGGCCAGATCGCTCCGCGCAACATCGCCCGCTCGCGTGCCTACACTCGGATCGACCTGCACCTGGAGCAGGAGATACCGACCTTCGTCGGCAAGTCGCGCGTGTCGCTGTTCGCCGACATCGAGAACCTGCCCAACCTCCTCAACAAGGACTGGGGCGGCTTCCGGCAGGTGATCTTCCCCTATGTCGAGGACGTGGTGAGCGTGCAGTGCCTCGACGCTTCCGGTGTCGTGAATACCTCACCGTCACAGACCTGTGCGCAGTACCGCTACTCGAGCTACGTCGAGCCGAACGACAAATCGCTCGAGGTCCGTCGCTCGCTCTACCTGATCCGCCTCGGCGCGCGCTTCAGCTTCTAAGCCGGCCGATCCGGTCACGAACAGGGCCGCCGCCTCACCCGAGGCGGCGGCCCTTCTCGTTGCGCTTTACCCCCTCCCGCCAACCCGGCTAAACGCTGATCCCGTGAAGCCAGCGATCTTCTCGCGCCCGTTCTTCGAGGACAAGAGCCGCGCCTTCTGGCTGCTGCAGGCGGCGGGATGGTCGGGCTATCTCCTGCTGCGCACCGTCTCGACCATCTCGAACAACCTCTCGTTCGAGAACATCATCGTCGCGATCATCGAGGCGATCGTCGGCTATTGCATCACGCTGCTGCTCTCGACGCTCTACGGCTATTACCGCCGCCTGCCGCGGGTGACGGAGATCCTGCTGACGCTGGTCACGCTCGCGGTCGCCACCGTCGTCTATGCGGTGATCGACGCCTTCACCTATTCGTTCGTGCGCAGCGCCGAGCCGGGGATCACGCTCAGCCTGGTGCTCGGCACCATCTTCTTGAACTTCACCGTGCTCGCCGGCTGGTCGGCGCTCTATTTCGGCATCAACTTCTACCTGATCGTCGAGAAGCAGATCGACGAGATGCAGGCGCTGGAGACCCAGGCCTCCTCGGCCCAGCTCGCGATGCTGCGCTACCAGCTCAACCCGCACTTCCTGTTCAACACGCTCAACTCGATCTCGACGCTGGTGCTGCTCAAGCAGACGGAACGTGCCAACGCGATGCTGAGCCGTTTGTCGGCGTTCCTGCGTTACACGCTGATCAACGAGCCGACCGCCCATGTCACCGTCGCGCAGGAGATCGAGACGCTGAAGCTCTATCTCGAGATCGAGAAGATGCGGTTCGAGAACCGCCTGCGCACCTCCTTCGAGGTCGAGCCGCGCGTCGAGAAGGCGCGACTGCCCTCGCTGCTGCTCCAGCCCTTGGTCGAGAATGCGATCAAATATGCCGTGACGCCGCAGGAAGAGGGCGCCGATATCGGCGTCTCCGCTCGACTCGTCGGCGATAGGGTGCAGATCACCGTATCCGACACCGGCCCGGGCTTGAGCGAGGCGCGGCCGCGGCCAAGCCTTTCAACCGGGGTCGGCCTCGCCAATATAAGGGAGCGGCTGGCGCAGGCCTATGGCCCCGATCACCGTTTCGAGACGCGGTCCGCCCCCGGCAAGGGCTTCCGCGTCGAGATCGAGATTCCGTTCCAGATCGAGGAGCCGGTAAGAGAGGCAGCATAAGGGGCCGGACCCATGAACCTCCCCTCCACGCGTCGTAGGGAAAGCGACGGTGGAGAGGGAAGGGCCGGCGCAGGGAACGTCCGCAGGTGGGGGGCAGTCACATCTATCTTTTTTGAGTGAGGCAGCATGACCATCCGCACCATCCTCGTCGACGACGAACCGCTGGCGATCCAGGGCCTCGAGCTTCGTCTCCAGGAGTTCGACGACGTCGAGATCGTCGCCAAATGCGGCAACGGCCGTGAGGCGATCAGCGCGATCAAGACCCACAAGCCCGACCTCGTCTTCCTCGACATCCAGATGCCGGGGTTCGACGGCTTCTCGGTGGTGCAGGGATTGATGGAGGTCGAGCCGCCGCTGTTCGTGTTCGTCACGGCCTATTCCGACCACGCGATCCGCGCGTTCGAGGCGCAGGCGGTCGATTACCTCCTGAAGCCGGTCGACGAGGCCCGCCTCGCCGACACGCTCGACCGGGTCCGCCAGCGCCTCAGCGAGAAGCGCGGCGCCGAAGAGGTCGAGAAGCTCAAGGAAGTCCTCGCCGAGGTCGCCCCCGACGCCGCCGAGACCCTGGCGGCCGACGGCACCGAGCAGCCTGCCGCGAGCCGCTTCGAGAAGCTCATCAACATCAAGGACCGCGGCAAGATCTTCCGCGTCGACGTCGACACGATCGAGGTGGTCGAGGCTGCCGGGGACTATATGTGCATCAAGACCGGCGACAACACGCTGATCCTCCGCCAGACGATGAAGGACTTGGAGAAGCGCCTCGATCCGCGTCGCTTCCAGCGCGTCCACCGCTCGACGATCGTCAACCTCGACCTGGTGCGGCAGGTGAAGCCGCACACCAACGGCGAATGCTTCCTGGTGCTGGAATCGGGGGGGCAGGTGAAGGTCAGCCGCTCCTACCGCGACGTGGTTGCGCGGTTCGTGCATTAGCGGATCGCCGTTCCATCCTCTCCTGCAGGGGAGGATTGGAGGACAATCCGCCTAGCCCCTGAACGTCGATCGGCTCTGATGTTGTCCTTGTGCTCCTGCGCAGGCAGGAGCGCAAGCCGCAAGCGATACGCCCGTGATCCAGGGCTCCTGCCTCCGCAGGAGACGATTGAGCAATGGCCGCCGAGGCCGGCGCGAACGACCCCGCCGACGATAATCTTTGCCACTCCGCCGCAATCCGGGCAGGTTTCCGCCACCGCCTGAATCGCGACCAGATCACGGCGGAGCCTGAAAAGAGGGGATGCCGGCACGATGGAAGGGGACACCACCGACAGCGCACGCCTGAGGCAGATCGCCGCCGATCCCCGCTACCAAGCCCTGGTCACCCGCCGGTCGCGCTTCGCCTGGCTGCTCACCGCGATCATGCTGACGGTCTTCTTCGGCTACGTCCTGTTGATCGCCTTCGACAAGGCGCTGCTGGCCCGCCCGATCGGCGGCGGGGCGACCACCCTCGGCATCCCGCTCGGCCTCGCCGTCATCCTCGTCGGCATCGTGCTGACCGGCGTCTACGTCCGCCGCGCCAACCGCGACTTTGACCCCGCCGTCCGCGCCATCCGCGAGGGCGCTCGTCGGTGAAGCGCCCCCTCCTCACGCCCCGCGCCGCCCTATTCCTGTTCGCCCTCGCCCTGCCCGGGGCGGCGCTTGCCGACGCGCTGACCGGCGAGGCGCAGCAGCAGCGGACCAACTGGCCCGCCATCCTGATGTTCGGCGCCTTCGTCCTGCTGACGCTCGGCATCACCCGCTGGGCGGCGCGCAAGACCCGCACCACCGCCGATTTCTACGCGGCCGGCGGGGGCATCACCGGCTTCCAGAACGGCCTCGCCATCGCCGGCGACTATATGTCGGCCGCCTCGTTCCTCGGCATCTCGGCGCAGATCTTCGCCGACGGCTACGACGGGCTCATCTACTCGACCGGCTTCCTGGTCGGCTGGCCGATCATCCTGTTCCTGCTCGCCGAGCGGCTGCGTAACCTCGGCCGCTACACCTTCGCCGACGTCGCCTCGTTCCGCTTCGCGCAGGCGCCGGTGCGGCTGTTCGCCGCGTTCAGCACGCTCGCGGTCGTCCTGTTCTACCTGATCGCGCAGATGGTCGGCGCCGGCCAGCTCATCAAGCTGCTGTTCGGCCTGCCCTATGGCTATGCCGTGGTGATCGTCGGCGTGCTGATGACGCTCTACGTGCTGTTCGGCGGCATGATCGCGACCACCTGGGTGCAGATCATCAAGGCGGTGCTGCTGCTCGGCTGCGCGAGCGTGATGGCGCTCGCGGTGCTGGCGAGCGTCGGCTTCTCGCCCGACGCCCTGTTCGCCCGCGCGGTCGAGGTGAAGACGATGCTCGCCGCCAGGGCGGGCGCCGACCCCGCCGCCGCGGCCGAGACGGGCCGGTCGATCATGGGTCCCGGCAACTTCATCAAGGACCCCGTCTCGGCGATCTCGTTCGGCATGGCGCTGATGTTCGGCACCGCCGGCCTGCCGCATATCCTGATGCGCTTCTTCACCGTCCCCGACGCGCGGGAGGCGCGCAAGTCGGTGCTGTGGGCGACCGGCTGGATCGGCTATTTCTACCTCCTCACCTTCATCATCGGCTTCGGCGCGATCGTGCTGGTCGCGACCGACCCGGCCTTCCTCGATCCCGCGACCGGCGGGCTGAGGGGGGGCGGCAACATGGCCGCGATCCACCTCGCCGACGCGATCGGCGGCGACCTGTTCCTCGGCTTCGTCTGCGCGGTCGCCTTCGCCACCATCCTCGCGGTGGTTTCCGGCCTGACGCTGGCGGGCGCGTCGGCGGTGAGCCACGACCTCTACGCCTCGGTGTTCCGCCACGGCCGCGCGAACTCCGAGGACGAGCTCAGCGTCTCGCGCCGCACCGTCGTGGTGCTGGCGGTGGTCGCCATCCTGCTCGGCATCCTCTTCGAGAAGCAGAACGTCGCCTTCATGGTCAGCCTCGCCTTCGCGCTCGCCGCCTCGGCCAACTTCCCGGTGCTGCTGCTGTCGGTGCTGTGGAAGGGCTGCACGACGCGCGGCGTCGTCTGGGGCGGCACGGCCGGGCTGGTGCTCGCGCTCGTCCTCACCGTCCTGTCGCCGGCAGTGTGGGTCACCGTGCTCGGCAACGCCGCGCCGGTCTTCCCCTATACCTCGCCGGCGATCTTCTCGATGCCGGTCGCCTTCCTCACCATCTGGATCGTCTCGTTGCTCGACCGCAGCGGCCGCGCCGCCGTCGACCGCGACGGCTATCTCGAGCAGCGCGTCCGCTCCGAGACCGGCATCGGCGCCGCCACCGCGAGCGCGCATTGAGGTCGTGGCGCCGCCTCGCCGCCGTCGCGGCTGTCGCCCTTTCCCCCGCCGCCCTCGCGGCCGATACCGGCTGGGTCCCGCCCCCGCCGCTCTCGACCGGCCAGTTCGAATCGCATCCGGCGTTCGATCCCTTGACCGGCGACGTTTGGTTCGTCCGCTCCAAGCCCGACTTCAGCGGCTGGCGCATCCTCTACAGCCGCTGCGGCCCGCGCGGCTGGGAACCGGCGCAGGACACCCCGATCGCCGGCGACGGGCTGGAAGCCGACCCGGTCTTCACCGACGGCGGCCGGCGGCTGTGGTTCATCTCCAGCCGCAGCACCGACGGCATCCGCCGCAAGGACATGGACATCTGGACCGTCGTGCGCGGCGCCGATGACCGCTGGGGCACGCCCGAGCGGCTGCCCGCGCCGGTCAATTCGGAAGGGCAGGAGTGGTTCCCCCGCCCGGCGCCCGACGGCTGGCTCTATTTCGGCTCGAACCGCCCCGGCGGCGCCGGCAAGACCGATATCTGGCGCGCCCGCCGCGCGAACGGCCGCTGGACGGTCGAGAACGCCGGCCCCGCGATCAACGGTCCGGGCGACGACTACGAACCGCTGGTCTCCCCCGACGGCACGCGGATGCTGATCGCGACCGCCGAGGGTTATTACGAAAGCCGCCGCGGCCCGCGCGGGTGGCAGCCGCGGACGAAACTCGGCCCGGACTACAACGTCAACGGCACCGAGATCGGCGCGCTGTTCGCGCCCGACGGCAAGGCGGTGCTGATCGCGCGCGACGTCGGCGGCGGCAAGTCGGGCGAGCTGGTGCTGATCGGCAAGCCCGAACCCCATTGGCCGCCGTGTTGCGGGGGTTGAACGCAAGTTCCGGGAGGCGCCCACGGCCCCGCCCTGCCATCCCCCGGCCGTCATTCCCATGAAGGCCGGCATGACCATAAGAGCGGTTCGAGTCACCGGGAGAGAGTCCATGTCCAAGTTCCAGCAATTCACCGCCCTCCACGCCGCCGGCACCCCGCTCGTGCTGTTCAACGCCTGGGACGCCGGCAGCGCCCGCGCGGTCGCGCGCGCCGGGGCGCAGGCGATCGCGACGGGAAGCTGGTCGGTCGCCGACGCGCACGGCTATGCCGACGGCGAGGGCCTGCCGGTCGAGCTGGTGATCGCCAATGCCGCCCGGATCGTGAGCGCGGTCGACCTTCCCGTCACCGTCGACTTCGAGGCCGGCTACGCGGCCGACCTGGAGGATCTCGCCGCCAATTTCATCGCGCTCGCCGCCACCGGCGCGATCGGCTGCAATTTCGAGGACGGCCTCGCCGGCGACGGCCTCCGTCCGGCGGCAGACCACGCCGCACGCATCGCCGTCGCGCGCGAGGCGGCCGGCGCGGACTTCTTCATCAACGCCCGCACCGACATCTTCCTGCAGGCCAAGCCCGACACGCACGATACGGCCAAGGTCGACGACGCCATCGCCCGTGCCCATGCCTATGCCGAGGCCGGCGCCAACGGCTTCTTCGTTCCGGGCTTGGTCGACCTCGACCTGCTCGCGCGCGTCTGCCGCGAGTCGCCGCTGCCGGTGAATGCGATGACCTGGCCGGGCGCCCCGTCCAACGCCGAGTTCGCCGCGGCCGGCGTCGCCCGGATCAGCTACGGCCCCGGCCCCTATCGTGTCGCAATGCAGGCGGTCGAGGACGCGGCGCGCGCGATCTACGCGGGCTGAGCGCCTCGGGTCTGTCCGGATGAGGTCAATTGTGCTCCTGCGAAGGCAGGAGCCCAGGCCGCAAGCGGCACGACAGCGGTCCAAGGCTCCTGCCTTCGCAGGAGCACCGATATGGCCTGGGTGTAACTAGCCCTCGGCGCTGTCCTCGCCCCCGGCCTGGCTCTCGAACCACGCCTCGACCGGCCCGGTGAGCTTGATCGTCAGCGGCTGGCCGTGGCGGTCGACCTTCTTGCCGAGCTGGACGCGGATCCAGCCCTCGCTGATCGAATATTCCTCGACGTCGCGCCGTTCCTGCCCCTTGAAGCGGATGCCGATGCCGCGACGGAGCAGCTCCCCGTCGAAATGGGGGCTGCGCGGGTTGGTCGAAAGCCGGTCGGGCGGAGTGTCGGTCATGGCCGCGCCTCCTGCCCCAGCCGCGCAAAAAAGAAAAGCGGCGCGGGGGCCGAAGCTCCCGCGCCGCCTCCGTCAGCTCGGCACTGCCCTCAACGGCAGATGCGGATCCGCTCGCGATCGCCCCAATAGGGATCGTAGCGCCACTCGGTGTAGCAGCGCGGGCGATAGCGGTAGTAATCGCGCTCGTAATAATAGGGCTGCGGGTAATAGCCGCGGTCGTAATAATAGGGACGGTCGTAATAGCGGTCGCGGCTGCTCGACGCGATCGCCGCACCGACCGCCAGACCCAGGACACCGGCGGCGATCGCCGGGCCTGTCCGATCATAGTGGTGATGATGATAACCGCGGTAGCCGCGCCAGCGCTGCGCTTCGGCCGGCGCCGCCGTCGCGACGAGCGCGGTCGCGCCGAGCGCCAGGCCAAGCGTCGCTTTCTTGAACAGGTTGCGCATCTCGATGCTCCTCATGACTCGCCAGGTCGCTTTGACGAACGAAACGCACGGTCGACCGAGCTTGTTGCCTGCCCTAGCGAGGATCGTCTTAACTCACCCGGAATGCTCCGTTTACCACAGGTTCAGGCAGGGAGGACTTTGCTGCAATGGCCTATTGGATCATGCGTTCGGAACCCGAGACGTACGGCTGGGATGATCTCGTCCGCGACAGATCGACCGAGTGGGACGGCGTCCGCAACGCGACGGCGCGCATCTTCCTCAAGGAGATGCAGCCCGGCGACCGCGCCCTCTTCTACCATTCGGGCAAGCAGAAGGCGGCGGTCGGCATCATGGAGGTGACCCGCGCCTGGAAGCCCGACGGCGAGGACGGCAGCTGGGCCAGCGTCGCGGTGAAGGCAGTCGAGCCGCTCCCCCGCCCCGTCACCCTCGCCGCGATGAAGGCCGAACCCCGCCTCAAGGCGCTCGAGATGCTCCGCCTTTCACGCCTGTCGGTGACGCCGGTGCGCGAGGAGGAATGGCGAACCATCCTGGAGATGGCGGGCAGGTAGACGGATCGCTATTCAAATCCTCCCCCCGCCAGGGGGAGGATTTAAAGGGAATCGCACCCCAAGCCGCCGTCGATCCCTCCTAGGGCTGCCGCAGCTCCAGCCCCATCGCCTCGAGCGGTCTCCCGGTCGCGCGATCGACCACCACCGGCTCCACCGTCCGACCACTCTCCGCCTCGACCACCACGCTCATCGGCCCGCCGCCGAAGTGCTTCGCCCCCCAGGCGCCCAGTGCATGGAGGATCGGCAGATAATCGCGCCCGCATTCGGTCAGCACATATTCGTGCCGCGGCGGCCGCTCGCTGTACCGGCGCCGCTCGAGCAGCCCCGACTCGGTCAGCGCGGCCAACCGCCGCGTCAGGATGTTGGGTGCGATCCCCAGACTCTTCTGGAACTGGTCGAAACGGGTGAGGCCGAGCCCCGCATCGCGCAGGATCAACATGCTCCACATGTCCCCTGCGCGGGTGAGCCCGCGCGCCACCGGACAGATGCCGGAGGAAAATTTCTCGGTGTCCATTGCATAATGATAGTGACATAACTATCAAAATGCAAGCGACTCGCTCCCGAGCCGCGGGAGTAAGAGAAATGACCCAAATCCTGCACCAGACCGCGCTCGTGACCGGCGCGTCCTCCGGCATCGGCGCCGTCTATGCCGATCGCCTCGCCCATCGCAGCTACGACCTGGTCCTGGTGGCGCGCGACGCCGCCCGCCTGGAAACGCTGGCCGAGCGCCTCCACGCCGAGACCGGCCGCAACGTCGAGGTGCTGCGCGCCGACCTCACCAACCGCGCCGACCTCGCAACCGTGGAAGCGCGCCTCGCCGCCGACCCGTCGATCACGCTGCTGGTCAACAACGCCGGCAAGTCGATGAAGGGCACCCTGCTCGACGCCGAGCCGGCCGAGATCGATGACATCATCGCGCTCAACATCACCGCCCCCACCCGCCTCGCCGGCGCCGCGGCCAAGGCGTTCGCGGCACGCCGGACCGGCGCGATCGTCAACATCGCCTCGGTGCTGGCGCTGGCGCCCGAATTCTACGACGGCGTCTATTCAGGGTCCAAGGCGCACCTGCTCAACCTCAGCCTGTCGCTCGCGCACCAGCTCAAGGACCAGGGCGTCTACGTCCAGGCGGTGCTGCCCGGCGCGACCCGTACCGAGATCTGGGAACGCTCCGGCAAGGATGTCGACAGCTTTCCGCCCGATTTCGTCATGGACGTGCACGACCTGGTCGACGCCGCATTGGTCGGCTTCGATCGCCGCGAAGGCGTGACCATCCCTCCGCTCGCCGACGAGGCGGACTGGACCGCAATGAACGACGCACGCCTGGCGATGCAGAGCCGGCTGTCGCGCAGCGAGGTGGCGCCGCGTTATCGCGAGGCGGTGCCGGCCTGAACGAGGAGCGCCGATAACGTCACCCGCACGGACCTCACGCATCGGGAGCGGCCGGCGATCCGGACGGCGGCTCCGGGACGGGCTGCACCGGCGCCGGATCGTCCAGCGGGATCGGCACGCGCGCCGACCGGTCGGGCGGCTTGCCCGACCCGCGCTTCACCGCTGCGCCGATGTCCCGGATCAGCAGGCCCGGATTGGTCGCCTCACCCGGTTCCTCGCAGCAGCTGTCGGGATCGATCAGCTTGCCGGCCGCCCGGACCAGGAAGGTCGCGCCGCCGAGCAGGTCGACGCCGACCGTGCATCCTCGCATGTCCGCCGCGCACGGCGGCGCGGCCGCGGCGAGCGCGCCGGTGCCGCTGAGATCGGGATTGCTCGGCATCGGCCGGTCGGGCGGCCCGCGCTCGGCGGGCAACGGCAGCCGCGGCGTCGCGGCCTCGGTCTTGCCGCAGACGACGATGTCGCTGGTGCTGTTCCGCGCCGAGGCGCACGGGTCGACGAGGATCGACCAGCGTTGGGTGCCGTCGCCTGCCGTCTGTGGCCGGTCGGCGTCCTGAACGCCGGCCAGCGTCAGCAGCACGGCGACGAGCATGTCCGCGCCCTCCTCGCTTCACGAACCATCGGCCGATCAAAGCACGGATCGGCCGGAAGCAGGAGCGAAAAGCGCGGGATCAGGCCGCCTCGCTCACCCGCTTCTGCCGCTTGCGCTCGTGCGGGTCGAGGAAGCGCTTCCTCAGGCGGATCGACTTCGGCGTCACCTCGACCATCTCGTCGTCGTCGATGTACGCGATCGCCTGCTCCAGCGTCATCTTCTTAGGCGGGGTCAGGCGGATCGCATCGTCCTTGCCGCCGCTCGCGCGGAAGTTGGTGAGCTGCTTCGCCTTCATCGGATTGACCTCGAGGTCGTCCGGCTTGGCGTTCTCGCCGATGATCATGCCCTCGTAAAGCGGGTCACCCGGCGCCACCATCAGGATGCCGCGCTCCTCGAGGCTGCCGAGCGCATAGGCGTTGGCCTCACCCGAGCCGTTCGAGATCAGCACGCCGTTCTTGCGGCCTTCGATCGGGCCCTTGTACGGCCCGTATTTCTCGAACAGCCGGTTCATGATGCCGGTGCCGCGCGTATCCGACAGGAATTCGCCGTGATAGCCGATCAGCCCGCGCGACGGCGCCGAGAAGGTGATGCGGGTCTTGCCGCCGCCCGACGGGCGCATGTCGGTCATCTCGGCCTTGCGCTGGTTCATCTTGTCGACCACCGTGCCCGAATATTCGTCGTCGACATCGATCACGACGGTCTCGTACGGCTCCTCGCGGCCGCCGCCCTCACCGTCGCGGAACAGCACGCGCGGCCGGCTGATGCCGAGCTCGAAGCCCTCGCGGCGCATCGTCTCGATCAGTACGCCGAGCTGGAGCTCGCCGCGGCCGGCGACCTCGAAGCTGTCCTTGTCGGCCGCCTCGGTGACCTTGATCGCGACGTTCGATTCGGCCTCGCGGAACAGGCGGTCGCGGATCATGCGGCTGGTGACCTTCGATCCCTCGCGCCCCGCCATCGGCGAATCGTTGACGGCGAAGCGCATCGACAGCGTCGGCGGGTCGATCGGCTGCGCCTGGATCGGCTCGCTCACCGAGGTATCGGCGATGGTGTTGGCCACCGTCGCCACGGCCAGGCCGGCGAGGCTGATGATGTCGCCCGCGCGCGCTTCCTCGACCGGCACGCGGTCGAGCCCGCGGAAGCTCATCAGCTTCGACGCGCGGCCGGTCTCGATGACGTTGCCCGCCTCGTCGAGCGCGTGGATCGGCTGGTTGACCTTGACCACGCCCGACTGGACGCGGCCGGTGAGGATGCGGCCGAGGAAATTGTCGCGGTCGAGCAGCGTCACCAGGAAAGTGAACGGCGCGTCCTCGTCGAGGCTGGGCGGCGGCACATGGCTGACGATCCTCTCGAACAGCGGGCGCAGCGTGCCCTCGCGGATGTCGGGATTGTCGCCGGCATAGCCGTTGCGGCCCGAGGCGAAGATCACCGGGAAATCGAGCTGCTCGTCGCTGGCGTCGAGGCTGACGAACAGGTCGAACACCTCGTCGAGCACTTCCTGCGCACGCGCGTCCGAGCGGTCGATCTTGTTGACCACCACGATCGGCCTCAGGCCCAGCGCCAGCGCCTTACCGGTCACGAACTTGGTCTGCGGCATCGCCCCCTCGGCGGCGTCGACCAGCAGCACCACGCCGTCGACCATCGACAGGATGCGCTCGACCTCGCCGCCGAAGTCGGCGTGGCCGGGCGTGTCGACGATGTTGATGCGGATGCCTTCCCAGTCGATCGAGGTCGGCTTGGCGAGGATGGTGATCCCGCGCTCCTTCTCGAGGTCGTTCGAGTCCATCGCCCGTTCCTCGACGCGCTGGTTGTCGCGGAAGGTGCCGGACTGGCGGAACAGCTGGTCGACAAGCGTGGTCTTGCCGTGGTCGACGTGGGCGATGATCGCCACGTTGCGGAGGCGCATGGGGATTCTCTGATTTCGCGTGAAAGTTGGCGGCCCCTAGCGCAAATGCTGCGTCGCGGGAAGCCTTGGCATTTCGCCTTCGTGTGTTACATAGATAAGGCACCAAGGAGATGGCATGAACAAGGCGTGGGGATTGCTGATGGCGGCAGCGGCGCTCGGCGGCTGCGACAGCGGGTCGCATCAGCTGCGTGCCGAGGTTGTGCTGTCGGACTCGGGACAGCTGACGCTGACCTGCAAGCAGTCGAGCTCGGGCGAGTGCCACGGCCTCGTCCTCGGCACCACCCAGCAGCGCGCCGTTGCCAAGCCCGGTGCCAGCGCGACGATCGACGGCGTGGTCCCCGGTTCGCGTTTCTGCGCTGACGACGTCGCGCCCCAGCCGAACAAATGCGACCTCAAGGAGCTGACCACAGGCACCATGATCATCAGCCGCCAGACGGTCGGTAAACACTGATCCTCCTTGAACCCGCGCGCCCTTGCGCCCATTGAGACAGCATCGGCAGGAGATAGCCATGGCGACCACCGCTCCCACCACCGAGACCACCACCGCCGAGAAGGATCTCGTCCTCACCCCGCCCGAGCCCGTGCCCGCGGTCGCGCCGGAGAAATCGGCCGGCCTCGTGCCGGTCGACGAGGGCACCCAATCCAAGCTCGAGCAACGCGTCAGCGCGTTCATCGACGATCTGGTCGCGCAGGACGTCAACTCCCCCGAGTTCGGCAAGCGCATCGACGCGATCACCGCGATGGGCCAGAAGGAGATCCGCGAAGCCGCGGGCCAGTCCAACCGCTTTCTCGACCGGCCGATCCGGGCGATGGACCAGGAATCGGGCGTCGGCGCCGACCTCGCCCAACTCCGCCGCACGATCGAGGACCTCGACCCCGGCAAGAAGGGCGACCTGTTCACCTCCAAGAAGCTGTTCGGGATCATCCCGTTCGGCAACAAGATGCGCGACTATTTCGACAGCTACAAATCGTCGCAGACCCACATCGCCTCGATCCTCAAGAGCCTCGCCTCGGGCAAGGACGAGCTGCTGATGGACAATGCCGCGATCGACGTCGAGCGGCAGAATCTGTGGAACGCGATGGGGCGGCTGGAGCAGATGATCCACCTCTCCAAGACGATGGACCAGAAGCTGGAGGACAAGGCCAACGACCTCGATCACAGCGATCCCGCCAAGGCCAAGGCGATCCGCGAGACCGCGCTGTTCTACACCCGCCAGCGCACGCAGGATCTGCTGACGCAGATGGCGGTGACGGCGCAGGGCTATCTCGCGCTCGACCTCGTCAAGAAGAACAACGTCGAGCTGGTGAAGGGCGTCGACCGCGCCTCGACCACCACCGTGTCGGCGCTGCGCACCGCGGTGACGGTCGCGCAGGCGCTGACCAACCAGAAGCTGGTGCTGGAGCAGATCACCGCGCTCAACACCACCACCGCCGACATCATCGATTCGACCGGCAAGCTGCTCAAGAGCCAGACCGCGACCATCCACGAGCAGGCGGCCAGCTCGACCATCCCGATCGAGACGCTCCAGCGCGCGTTCCAGAACATCTACGACACGATGGACGCGATCGACACGTTCAAGCTCAAGGCGCTCGATTCGATGAAGACGACGGTCAACACGCTGTCGAACGAGGTCGAGAAGTCGAAGGGCTATATCGCCCGCGCCGAAGGCCAGGCCCAGGCCGCGCTGGAAGGGCCGCAGGAGACGTTCAAGCTAGAGGCCGTGTAAGTGTCCGAAGTCGACGACGTCGTTTTCCGCAGCCAGGAAGTGCTCGACCGCACGCGCGCCGGCTACGGCGGTACCGCCAGCCGCGCCCGCAAGCGCCGCGAGCAGGAGATCGTCACCCGTGTCGGCCGCGTGCTCGCCGCCGACGCCGCGATCATCGTCGCGGCGGTGGCGATCGGGCTGTTCGTGCCGCTCGGCATGTTCGGCGCGCTGGCAGTGATGGCGCTGCTGATCGCCGCGACGCTGGTCTTCGCGCTGCTGCCCGCCGGTCCGGCACCGCGGCCGGAGCGCTTCGGCCAAATCCCGCTCAAGGCGCTGCCCCGGCAAACCGAGGCTTGGCTGGAGCAGCAGCGGCCGGCGCTCCCCGCCCCCGCCGTCAACCTGATCGACACGATCGGCACGCGGCTGGAGACGCTGGCGCCCCAGCTCGCGGCGCTCGATGAGAACACCCCCGCCGCGGTCGAGGTGCGCAAGCTGGTCGGCGAGCAGCTCCCCGAGTTGGTCAAGGGCTACCAGCGGGTGCCCGAGCCGCTGCGCCGCACCCCGCGCAACGGCCGCACCCCGGACGAGCAGCTCGTCGATGGCCTCAGGACGATCGAGGCGGAGATCGGCGAGATGACCCAGCAGCTCGCGCAAGGCGATCTCGACCTGCTCTCGACTCGCGAACGCTACCTCCAGATCCGCTACCGCGACGACGAGGGCGTGGGGAAATAGGCAGGCCACTGAGCGCCCTGTGCTCCTGCGAAAGCAGGAGCCTTGCATGGGGACCGCGCTAACGGCCAACGCTCCTGCCTTCGCAGGAGCACCGACATCGCTTTGATCGCGCCAATCGTCAGATCAGCCGGTTGATCAGATTCTCGATCCGCTCCTGCCGTCCCGAACGCGGTGCGGGAGCAAGGTCGCGCTCGGCGGCAAGGTCCGCAATCCCGGCGAGATCGCTCGCGCCGACCGCCTGGCCAAGCTCCCCATCCCACCCCGCATACCGTTCGCGCCGGATCCGGTCGACACGCCCGTCCTCGATCACCCGCGCCGCGCCGAGCAGCCCCTTCGCCACCACGTCGATCCCGCCGATGTGGCCATAGACCAGGTCGACCGGATCGACCGACTGGCGCCGCACCTTGGCGTCGAAGTTGAAACCGCCGGTAGTGAAGCCGCCCGCGCGCAGCACCTCGATCAGCGCCAGCGTCATCTCCTCGACAGAATTGGGGAATTGGTCGGTGTCCCACCCGTTCTGCGGATCGCCGCGGTTGGCGTCGATCGAGCCGAAGATGCCGAGCGCCCGCGCCATCGCCAGCTCATGCTCGAAGCTGTGGCCGGACAGAGTCGCGTGGTTCGCCTCGATGTTGACGCGGACCTCGTCCTCGAGGCCGTAGCGTTTGAGAAAGCCGTACACGGTCGCGGTATCGAAGTCGTACTGGTGCCTGGTCGGCTCGTGCGGCTTGGGCTCGATCAGGATCGTGCCGGTGAAGCCGATCCTGTGCTTGTGCTCGACGACGAGATTGAGGAACCGCCCGAGATTGTCAAGCTCCCGGCCGAGATCGGTGTTGTGCAGCGTCTCATAGCCCTCGCGCCCGCCCCACAGCACGTAATTGGTGCCGCCGAGCCGGTGCGTCGCCTCCAGCGCATGGCGGACCTGGAACGCCGCCCAGGCATAGACCTCGGGATCGGGATTGGTCGCCCCGCCCGCGGCATAGCGGGGGTGGCTGAACAGGTTGGCGGTGCCCCACAGCAGCCGGCGCCCGCTTTCTCCCTGCAGCCGTTCCAGATCGTCGACCGCCTCGGCGAAGAAGCGGCCGTGCTCGGCGATGCTGTGCGCCTCCGCCATCACGTCGACGTCGTGGAAGGTGTAGAAGGGCACGTCGAGCTTGCCGAACAGGTCGAACGCCGCCGCGCGCTTCTGCGCCGCCGCGGCGCTGTCGTTGGCGCCGGCGTGCCACGGCCGGCTGAAGGTGCCGCCGCCGAACACGTCGCTGCCCGGCCAGCAGAAGCTGTGCCAGAAGCAGATCGCGAAGCGGAGATGGTCCTCCATCCGCTTGCCGAGCACCACCCGGTCCTTGTCGTACCAGCGATAGGCGAGCTCGTTGTCGGTCTCCGGCCCCTCGTAGCGGATTTGCGGGACGTCGGCGAAATAGTCGGTGGCCATCAGGCGCTCCTTGGTGTGATGCGGGGATAGGCGGCGCGGAAGGCGGCGTGCTTCTCCGCCAGCGCCGCGACGAGATCGGGTTCGGGATCGATGGTGCGGGCGACCGGCGGCGGCACGCAGACCTCGGCCGGATCGCCGCCGTCGACGGCGAGCTGCGCGAGCCGGGCGCCGCCGAGCGCGGGGCCGACCTCGCCGCCCTGGAGATAGACCAGCGGCAGCCCCATCGCACTCGCCAGCACGCGCCCCCAATAGCCCGAACGCGCGCCGCCGCCGACCACCGCGAGCCGGGTCAGCTCGGTCCCCGCCTCGCGCAGCACCGCAAGGCCGTCGGCCAGCGCGAAGGCGACGCCCTCCAGCACCGCCTGGGCAAGCCGCCCGCCGTCGCTGTCATGGTCGAGCCGCAGGAAGGCCCCGCGCACCTCGGCATCGTTGTGCGGCGTGCGCTCGCCGGACAGATAGGGCAGGAAGATCTCGGGCCCGCTCGCCGGCCCCGCCGCCTCGGCGCGCGCGAACAGCTCGGCCGCGCCCGCCGCGCCGGTGATCCGCGCCACCCAGTCGACGCACGCCGCGGCCGAGAGATGCACCGACATCTGGTGCCACATGCCCGGCAGGCAATGGCAGAAGGCATGGACCGCCCGGTCCGGATTGGGTCGGAAGTCGCGCGTCGCCACGAAGATCACGCCGGACGTCCCGAGCGACAGCAGCGCGTCGCCGTCCTTCACCACCCCGACGCCCGCCGCCGCGGCGGCATTGTCGCCGCCGCCCGCCGCGACCGGCACCGCGCCCATGCCCCACAGATCGGCGGCCTCGGGCCGCAGCCGGCCGGTGATCTCGCTCCCCTCGTGCAGCACCGGCATCTGCGCTTCGCTCAGCCCGCACGCGGCGAGCAGCGCCTCGCTCCACCGCCGCGCGCCGACGTCGAGCCACAACGTCCCGGCGCTGTCGGAAAGGTCGGACGCCTTGTCGCCGGTCATCCGCAGCCGGACATAATCCTTGGGCAGCAGCACGCTGCGCACCCGCGCGAACACATCGGGCTCGTGCCCGGCAATCCACAGCAGCTTGGGCGCGGTGAAGCCCGGCATCGCCATATTGCCGGCGATCCGCCGCAGCTCGGGCATCCGGGCCTCGATCGCTACGCACTCGGCGAAGCTCCGCCCGTCGTTCCACAGGATCGCGGGCCGCAGCGGCCGGTCGTCGGCGCCGAGCAGCGTCGCGCCGTGCATCTGCCCCGCGAGCCCCACGCCGCGCACCGCGCGCCGCACGGCCGGATCGATCGCCTGCACCGCCGCGGTGGTCGCCGCCCACCACGCCTCCGGGTCCTGCTCCGACCACAGGGGATGCGGCCGCTGGACGGTGAGCGCCGCGGTGCCCTGCCCCGCGATCGCGCCGCGCTCGTCGAGCACGACCGCCTTCACCCCCGAGGTGCCGATGTCGATGCCGAGGAACATGCGTCAGCGTCGCGGCGATCGGACGGAAGGGTCGCGGCGGCGGATCATCTTACGCTCTCCTGACAGTCCGGCACGGCTCCGAGCCCGGCATTTACGTTAGCGCTATCACTTTCGCCGACCCGCCGCAACGGCGCGATATGACGAACGCCTTGCGCGCCTCGCCCGGACATGGAACACGACGCCGATGGCCCGATCCCCCCGTACCACCGCCTCGTCGCCGACGATCTTCGACGTCGCCCAGCGGGCCGGCGTCTCGCAGATGACCGTGTCGCGCGTCATCAACGGCCGGCACAACGTCTCGGCCGAGACGCGCCAGAAGGTCAACGACATCATCAAGGCGCTGGGCTATGCGCCCAATCCCGCCGCGCGCAGCCTCGCCGGCGCCGACCGGCTGCGCATCGGCCTGCTCTACAGCAATCCCAGCGCCTTCTTCCTCAGCGAGTTCCTGGTCGGCGGCTTCAGCACCGCCAGCCGCGACGACGTCCAACTCGTCATCGAGCAATGCGAGGGCGAGACCGACGAGAAAATCCTCGTCCAGCGCCTGCTGGCGAAGGAAGTCGACGGCGCGATCCTGCCCCCGCCGCTGTGCGAATCGCCGGTGGTGCTCGCCGCCTTCGCCGAGGCCGGCGTGCCGCTCGTCACCATCGCCAGCGGCCATCCGGCGCCCGGCGTCATGTCGGTCGGCATCGACGATCATGCCGCCGCGCGCGCGATGACGCGGCACCTGATCGCGCTCGGCCACCGCCGCATCGGCTTCGTCAAGGGCAGCCCCCGCCTGCTGGCGAGCGCGGAACGGCTCGCCGGCTATCGCGACGCGCTGGCCGAGGCCGGCATCGCGCCCGATCCCGCGCTGATCGTCGAGGGCGAGTTCACCTACCGCTCCGGCCTCGACGCCGCCGAGGAGTTGCTCGCGCTCGACGAGCGGCCGAGCGCGATCTTCGCCAGCAACGACGACATGGCGGCAGCGGTGATCGCGGTCGCGCACGGCGACCGGCTCGACGTGCCGGGCGACCTCAGCGTGGTCGGGTTCGACGACACCGGCTTCGCCACCTCGATCTGGCCCGAGCTCACCACCATCCGCCAGCCGATCGGCGAGATGGCGCACAGCGCACTCGCCATGCTCGCGCGCCAACTCCGCAACGGCAAGGGCAAGCATGAGCCCGAGCAGCGCCTGCTCGACTTCACCCTGATTCGCCGCCAGTCGGACGCCCCGCCGCGCCGCCAGTCACGCCGGCGATAGGCCTCGAAGCCGCCCATCGAGGCGGTCCACCGGTGTCATCTTGCTTTCTCGCGTGCTTTTGTCTAGCGCTAACATGACGGCACGCCGCAAAGGCGGCCGGTCGGACACGGCGGGAAGGGGATGATGGGAGAGCTTGCAGCCGACGTGCATGTCCGCTCCGTCCTCGGACGGAGACAGGTGCTCGCGGGCGCTTCGGCGACCGCGTTGGCCGGGCTTGCCGCACCGGCGGCGGCCGCTTCCCATGACGTCACCGTTGCCACGTCCGGCCGCCGCGGCACGGTCCCCTCTCTCGGCGAGGCGCTCGCGATCGCCGCCCGCGCCGCCGGCCGGCGATTCGCGATCGGCCTCGATCCCGGCACCTATCGCGAGAAGCTGTCCGTCACCGTTCCCAACGTCACGCTGGCCGGGACCCGTCCCGGCGCGGTGATCGCCTTCGCGGCCGGCGCCGCGCTGCCCTCGCCGGAGGGGCGCAACTGGGGCACCGGCGGCTCGGCGGTGCTGACGATCGCCGCGCCCGGCGTCACGCTCAGCAACCTCACCATCCGCAACGACCACCCCTATCTCGCGCAGCCGATGCAGGCGGTGGCGCTCGCCGTCGCCGCCGCGGGCGAGCGAACCCGCATCGCCGGTTGCCGTATCGAAAGCTACCAGGACACGCTGCTGCTCCAGGCCTCGACCCAGGTCGCGGATTGCCGGATCAGCGGCTGCGTCGACTTCGTGTTCGGCGGCGGCGCCGCCTGGATCGAGCGGTGCGAGATCGTCAGCCGCTCCGTGCCGAACGCCCCTGCCGGCTATATCGCTGCGCCGAGTACGCACGAACGCCAGCGCTACGGCCTCGTCTTCGACATGTGCCGGCTGACCCGCGAGCCCGGCGTCCCCGACGGCTCGATCTTCCTCGGCCGCCCGTGGCGCGCCGGCGGCAACATGGCGCTGACCGGCCAGGCCTCGTTCCTGCGCTGCTGGATGGACGCGCATATCGCGCCCGCCGGCTGGACGTCGATGGGCTACACCGACCCGGCCGGCGTCCGCCGTCAGCTGACGCCGGCGGAGGCCCGCTTCTCCGAATATGGCAACCGCGGACCGGGAGCCGTCGCCGCCCCAAGCCGCCCCCAACGTTCGGCTGACGCTTATGCGCGAATGACACCGGTATCAATTCTGGGCTGGAGCCCTTGATCGAAACGACGACACAACAAAAGGAGGGAGAGAGACGATGGACCAAGGCAATTTCGGACGGCGGGCGAGGACGGCCGCCGGACAGGGCGTATCGCTCGCAGCGATCCTGATCGCGCTCGCGGCGGCGCCCGCAGCGGCACAGACCAGCGTCGGCTCGACGCCCGAGCAGGCCGAAGCCGCGGCCGCCCCCGGCCGATCCGGCACCGGCGCAGATACGGTCCAGACCGCCTCCGATGAGGCGGACGCCGACATCATCGTCACCGGCTTCCGCGGCTCGATCCAGTCCTCGCTCAACGAGAAGCGCCAGTCGGACCTCCAGATCGACGTGATCACCGCGGAGGACATCGCCGACTTCCCCGACGCGAACCTCGCCGAATCGCTGCAGCGCCTGCCCGGCGTGTCGATCGACCGCGACAACGGCGAGGGCCGCAGCATTACCGTGCGCGGCCTCGGCGGCGACTTCAACCGCACCCGCCTCAACGGGCTGGAGGCGCTGTCGACCGCCGGCGCCAACGACGCCGGCACCAGCCCCAACCGCAGCCGCTCGTTCGACTACAACACCTTCGCCTCCGAGCTGTTCAGCTCGCTGAAGGTGCAGAAGACCCCCTCGGCCGAGACCGACGAGGGCTCGCTCGGCGCCACGATCGACCTCGTGACCGGCAAGCCCTTCGACTACAAGGGCAGCCGCTTCGCGCTGTCGGCGGAGGGCAGCTACAACGAGAACAGCAAGAAGGTGAATCCGCGCCTCGCCGGCCTGGTCTCGTTCCGCTTCGGCGCCGACAAGCGCATGGGCCTGCTGCTCTCGGCCGCCTACAACCGCACGCAGAACGTCATCGATTCCTACCTGCGCTCGCCCGGCCAGTCGGACTATCTCTACCGCAGCAGCCAGTTCGTCGGCGAAGGCGTGCCGCAGCGCGCCGGCTTCTCGGCGCCGGCGGGATCGCTGAGCTACGCCAACCCCGACGCGACCGCCTTCCAGACCGGATCGGACCCGGCCGCTTATGCTAAGCTCTACCCCGGCGCGCCCTATAACACACCGGGCCGGTTCGACGATTCGACCGTGCGCATCCCGGCGCTGCCGTCGCTCAACCACCAGATCGTGCGCAACAACCGCATCGGCCTGACCGGCGCCTATCAATGGGACGTGACGTCGAAGACGCGCCTCACCATAGACGGCCTCTATTCGCGCTTCCGCAACGTCAGCGAGAACGACCAGCTCTCGCCGGTCGGGCTCAACCGCAACAACACCAACGCGGCCTACAACAATGCCTCCGGCCGCCTCGCTCCCACTACGGCGCGCAATGCCTATCCTGGCCTGTGCACCTACAACGCCGGCAGCGATCTCGCGCCGGCGCAGGACTGCGGCCAGCAGATGTACGGCACCACGCCGGCGTTCTCGACCGCGCTCGACCAGAACGGCCAGGTGGTGCCAGCGGTGCTCGGCACCAATATCTTCAGCACCAACCCCAACAACCTCGACCCCTACGACTATTACAACAACCCGAATTCGGTCGGGTACATCCCGTCGAGCAACGGCCTCGCCTATCGCGGGCAGCTGATCGGCCGCCCTGCGGTCGACGTGCTCGACGCCAACGTCACCAACGGCAACGCCGATTATCTGGTGCTGCGCAACGTCGATATGCGTTCTGCGGTCGACTATTCGGCCTACACCACCACCTTCTGGCAGGGCAGCGCACGGATCGACCACGAGTTCAGCGACGCCTTCAAGGTCTCGGCGCTCTACGGCAAGTCCAAGTCGGTCAACTATCAGACCGGTCTGCTCGCCGAGTTCAACCGCATGGATTCGCCCGAGAATTTCGTCTACGACGACCGCGGCGGCGGCAAGATGCCGATCCTCGACTTCGGCTTCGACACCACCGATCCGAACAATTGGCAGATGGTGAAGGGCTTCTCGGCGCTGCGCCATTACGAGCGCTACGTGCGCAACACCTATGAAGGCGCCAAGGTCGACTTCGATTGGCAGGTCAACGACGAATTCAACATCGGCTTCGGCGCGATCCGCCGCACCTTCGGCTTCTACACCGAGCAGGCGGAGCGCAACACCGACACGCTCAACCCGACGCTGCTCGAAGCGGGCTCCACCACCGCCGCCAACAGCAAGCTGGTGTCGTTCGGCCAGGGACTCGACGCGCCGGAGGGCACCATCTCCAGCTTCCTGGTGCCGGATCTCGGCAAGATCGACCAGCTGATCGGCTTCCAGTGCGACTGCATCAACGAATACGGCGACTTCCGCCTGACCACC
The DNA here is from genome assembly GCF_051400615.1 of Sphingomonas astragali. NCBI lineage: Bacteria > Pseudomonadati > Pseudomonadota > Alphaproteobacteria > Sphingomonadales > Sphingomonadaceae > Sphingomonas > Sphingomonas astragali. Next base: position 1,497,218 of record NZ_JBLFFH010000001.1, on the reverse strand, counting down.
AAGCGCAACGGCGGCCGCAACAATTTCGGCGTCGAGGAAAAGGACACCGCCTTCTACCTCCAGTTCGACTTCAATTCCGAGCTGTTCGGCCAGCCACTGCGCGGCAACGTCGGCACGCGCGTCGCGATCACCGACCTCACCTCCACCGGCACCTCGCAGGCCGGCCGGCCGATCGTCGGGCGCAACAAATATACCGACTGGCTGCCGGCGCTGAACATCGTCTACGAACCGGTCCGCAACCTCTACTTCCGCTTCGGCGCGTCGCAGGTGATGGCGCGGCCGCTGCTCGGCAACCTTGCGCCGACGATCACCTCGATCTCGGTCCCGAACGACGGCAACAACAGCGGCGCGTCGATGACGATCGGCAATCCCAGGCTCAGCCCGTTCCGCTCGACCAACTTCGACGCCAGCCTGGAATGGTATTTCACCCGGTCGAGCCTGATCTCGATCGCCGGCTTCTCGAAGGACATCTCGTCCTTCCCGCAGACGGTGCTGTACAGCGCGCCGCTGTCGCAGCTCGCCGATGCGGCGTCGATCGCGGCGATCCGCGCGCAATACACCAACCCCAACCAGATCGCCTATATCGACAACGACTATCCGTTCCTCGCGCGCCAGTATCGCGACGCGCCAGGCGGCTATCTGCGCGGGTTCGAGGTCAATTTTCAGCAAAACTTCACGTTCCTGCCGGGCTTCCTCAAGAACTTCGGCGCGCTGATCAACTATACCTACATCAAGTCGGAGCTGAACTACATCCTCGATCCCGGTACCGCGAAGCTCCCCGCGACCACCGGCAAGGGTCCCTTCATCGGCGTGTCGCCGGAGGCGCTCAATGCGACCCTGTTCTACGAGGTGCCGGCGTTCCGCGCCCGCGTCTCGGTCGCGCACCGCAAGGGCTATGTCTCGCAATATCCGATCGCGGCGGGATCGTGCAGCCCGGGCCTCAACACCGTCGGCACCGGCACCACCGCGCCGATCGAGAGCGCCGGCTGCGACAGCCCGCTGATCAACGACTTCGTCTACAGCCGCGCGACGACCAACGTCGACGCGTCGCTGAGCTTCAACGTCTTCAAATCCTTCTCGATCACGGTCGAGGGGCTCAACCTCACCAACCAGGCCACCAACCGCTATGCCTATCAGGGCCAGGAAGCGGTGACCAACTACGGCAGCAGCGGGCGCATCTACCGCGTCGGCGCGCGGCTGAGCTTTTGATGGTCCTCCCCGGAGAGCCTGCTTCCCGTCGTCCGGAAACGGACGGCGGGGAGCCTTTTCCCCTCGATCGCCGCACCCTGCTGAAGGGCGCGGCGCTGCTGGCGCTGCCGGGCACGGCGTTCGCGCAGCAGCCACCCTACGGCCCGGCTCCGCGCCCGGGCGAGCCGCCGCGCACCGGCGGCGACAACAGCGGCCGCATCGTCCCGCCGCCCCCGCCCGGCTATTGGCCCTATCGCGGCACCAGCGGCCCCGGCCGCCCCGCCACTGCGGCGAGCGCCGGCGGCGGCTGGACCTCGGGCCTGCCCGATGTGCGCTACAAGGGGCCGGACACCCCGCCCTACCCGCTCGCGCCCTGGGGAGAGTCGGACACGGGCACGGCAGTGACGCAAGGGCTGCTGCCGCGCATCCGCCCGCTCCACGACGTCCACATCCGCGACACGATCGTCTGCCTCGGTGGCGACGGCCATTACTATATGACCGGCTCGACCGGCGACAACATCTGGGCGACCAACGACGGCGTCGAGCTGTGGCGCTCGAAGGACCTCGATCGCTGGGACTATCTCGGCCTGGTCTGGTCGATCGAGCGCGACGGCGGCTGGGAGAAGAGTTGGCGGATGCGCGCCGGCGTCCCGTTCCGCGCGCTGTGGGCGCCCGAGATCCACTTCATCCGCGGCAACTACTGGCTCTGCCACAGCATGAGCCGCGCCGGCCTCGCCATCCTCAGGAGCACGACCGGTCGCGCGGAGGGCCCCTATGTCCACGCCTTCTCGCCCGACAAGCCGCTGCGCAAGGGCATCGACGCGACCCTATTCGAGGCGCCGGACGGATCGGTGTGGCTCACCTACGGCTCGGCCGAGGAGATCGTCCGGCTGAAGGACGACCTCTCCGGCTATGCCGGCGAGTGGCAGCCGATGACCAGCGCCGACGGCTGGGACCTCGACCCGTCGCACCATCGCAGGCAATGCGCCGACCTGGGCTATCGCCACTTCGGCTACGAGGGCGCGACGATGTTCGAGCGGAACGGCGTCTACTATCTCGGCGTGGTCGACCGCTACGACGATCGTTATTCCTTCGCCTTCTGGATGTCCGACAGGCCGACCGGCCCGTGGCGCGACCGCCACGAGGGCGCGCCGTGCTGCGGCGGCGGCAACGTGCTGCGCGACGCCGAGGGGCGCTGGTGGCAGACCTTCTTTGGCAACGACAGCTGGAGCCACTTCCGCGAAAAGCCCGGGCTGGTGCGCATCGACTTCGACGCGGCAGGCCGCATAACCGTCGCCAGGGACCAACCGTTCAGGATCACGACATGACCATTTCGCGCCGCGAGACCCTAGGACTGATGGCCACCGCCGGCGTCGCCGCGGCGCTGCCCGGCGAGGCGGCCGCCGCGCCGCCGACGCCCCACCCGCTCACGCTCTGGTACGAGCAGCCGGCGGCCGAATGGACCCAGGCGCTGCCGGTCGGCAACGGCCGGCTCGGCGCGATGGTGTTCGGCGGCGTCGCGCGCGAGCGGCTCCAGCTCAACGAAGGGACCTTGTGGGGCGGCAGCCTCCACGATCCCGTCAACCCCGCCGCTCGCGCCGCGCTGCCCAAGCTGCGCGAGATGATCTTCCAGGGCCGCTTCGCCGAGGCGGAGGCCTTCGCCAACGCCAATGTGATGGCCAAGCCGCTCCGGCAGATGCCCTATCAGGCGCTCGGCGACCTGTTCCTCGACTTCCCCGGCCTCGGCGCGCCGACGGACTATCGCCGCGCGCTCGACCTCGACGCCGCGGTGGCGACCACCCGCTTCATCGCGAACGGCGTGCCGCACGAGCGCGAGGTGCTCGCCTCGGTCCCCGACCGGCTGATCGCGGTGCGGCTCAAGGCCGGCCGCGGCGGCGCGATCGACGTCGACCTCTCCTTCACCTCGCCGCACAAGTCGGCCTCGGCGCGCGCGGACGGGCGCGAGTTGGTGCTGACCGGCACCAACACCGCCGCCCACGGCATTCCCCCGTCGCTGCGCTTCACCGCCCGCGCGCGGGTGCAGGCGAAGGGCGGCACCGTCACCGCGAGCGGCGACCGGCTGGTGGTGCGCGGCGCGCGTGAGCTCATCGTGCTGCTGGCGATGGCCACCAGCTTCCGCCGCTTCGACGACGTGAGCGGCGACCCCGATGCGCTCACCGCCGCCACGCTCGACGCCGCCCGCGCGCGCAGCTTCAAGCGCATCGCCGCCGACGCCGCCGCCGAGCACCGCCGCCTGTTCCGCCGCGTCACGCTCGACCTCGGCACCAGCCCCGCCGCCGCGCTCCCCACCGACCAGCGCGTCCGCGCCGACAACCTCGCCGCCGACCCGAGCCTCGCCACGCTCTATTTCCAATACGGCCGCTACCTGCTGATCGCCTGCTCGCGGCCGGGCGGGCAGGCGGCGACCCTGCAGGGGCTGTGGAACGACTCGCTCGATCCCCCCTGGGGCTCCAAATACACGGTCAATATCAACACCGAGATGAACTACTGGCCCGCCGAGGCCGCCAACCTCCCCGAATGCGTCGAGCCGCTGGTGGAGCTGATCCGCGGCATCGCCGAGCGCGGCGCGCATACCGCGCAGGCGATGTACGGCGCGCGCGGCTGGGTGTGCCATCACAACACCAATCTGTGGCGCGACACCGCCCCGATCGACGGCGCGACATACGGCCTGTGGCCGACCGGCGGCGCCTGGCTGTGCACGCACCTCTGGACCCGCTGGGAATATGGCCGCGACAGGGATTTCCTCGCCGCCGCCTATCCGCTCATGGCCGGCGCCGCGCGCTTCTTCCTCGACACGCTGCAGCGCGACCCTGAGACCGGCTATCTCGTCACCAACCCGTCGCTCAGTCCCGAGAACGGGCACGGCCACGGCTCGTCGCTGTGCGCCGGCCCGACGATGGACATGGCGATCCTGCGCGACCTGTTCGACCAGACCGGCGAGGCCGCGACCATCCTCGGCCGCGACGCCGGGTTCGTCGCCGAGCTGCGCGCCGCCCGCGCGCGCCTCGCCCCGTTCAAGATCGGGGCGCAGGGCCAGCTCCAGGAATGGCAGCAGGATTGGGACGCGGGCGCGGAGGATATCCACCACCGCCACGTCAGCCATCTCTACGCGCTCTACCCCTCGCACCAGATCGCGCCCGACACCACGCCCGATCTCGCCGCCGCCGCCCGCCGCAGCCTCGAGATCCGCGGCGATCGCGCGACCGGCTGGGCAACCGCCTGGCGCGCGAACCTCTGGGCAAGGCTGCGCGACGGCGACCATGCCCATGGCATCCTCGCCTTCCTGCTCGGCCCCGAGCGCACCTATCCCAATCTGTTCGACGCTCATCCGCCTTTCCAGATCGACGGCAATTTCGGCGGCGCGGCGGCGGTGATCGAGATGCTGATGCAGAGCCGCGGCGATATGATCGACCTGTTCCCCGCCCTCCCCCGCGCCTGGCCCGACGGCAGCATCACCGGCCTGCGCGCACGGGGAGGCTGGCAGGTCGACCTCGCCTGGCGCGCCGGCCGTCTCGACCGCGCGACGCTGCGCGCCGACCTCCCCGGCACGCGCACGGTGCTCGCGCACGGCCGCCGTACCGAGATCACGCTCGCCAAGGGCCAGCGCCGCACCCTCACCGCCAACGATTTCGCGAAAGGACAGGCATGACCGTCACCAGGCGCGACGCACTCACCACCGCGCTCGCCGGCACGATGCTGGGCGCGCTACCCGCGCGGGCCGAGTCGAAGGACGACGGCTGCACCTCCTTCCCGGCCAACTGGCGCCGCGGCTTCGACAACCAGCGCATCGCGGATCTGGGCGACGGTCGCTTCCTCAATCCGCTGCTGTCGGGCGACCGCCCCGATCCCGCCATCCTCAAGGACGGCGACGACTATTACATGACCTTCTCCAGCTTCGAGAGCTATCCCGGCCTCACCATCTGGCACAGCCGCGACCTCATCAACTGGCAACCGCGCAAGGCCGCCCTCACCAAGAACATCGGCTCGGTCTGGGCAGTGAGCCTGGAGAAGCACAAGGGCCGCTACTTCCTCTACATCCCCGTCAAGGCCAAGCCGAACTCGATCTTCGTGATCTGGGCCGACCATATCGACGGCCCCTGGTCGGACCCGATCGACCTCCACCTCCCCAGCCACATCGACCCGTGCCACGCGGTCGGCGAGGACGGCTCGCGCTGGCTGTTCCTCTCAGGCGGCGACCGCGTCCGGCTGTCGGACGACGGCCTCTCCACCGTCGGCAAGCCCGAGCATGTCTACGACCCCTGGCGCTACCCCGACGACTGGGACGTCGAGGGCTTCGCACCCGAGGGCCCGAAGATCGTCCGCCACGGCGGCTGGTTCTACATGATCACCGCCGTCGGCGGCACCGCCGGCCCGCCGACCGGCCACATGGTGATCGCCGCCCGCTCGCGCTCGATCCATGGGCCCTGGCAGAACGACCCCGCCAACCCCCTCGTCCACACCAAGAGCCGCGACGAGAAATGGTGGTCGCGCGGCCACGCCTCGCTGGTCGAGGCGCCGAACGGCAGCTGGTGGTCGGTCTACCACGGCTATGAGAACGGCTTGTGGACGCTCGGCCGTCAGACGCTGCTCGATCCGGTGCGCTGGACCGACGACGGCTGGTTCCGCATGACCGGCGGCGACCTCTCCCAACCGATCGCCAAGCCCGGGGGCGGCACCGCGCTCCCCCACGGCCAGCCGCTGTCGGACGACTTCCGCACGCTGGAGCTCGGCCGCAAGTGGAACTTCTTCCGCCCCGGCCCCGCCGAGCGCGATCGCGCCCGCGTCGAGAACGGCGCGCTGGTACTGGCGGCGGCCGGCAAGGCCCCGAGCGATTCCTCCCCCCTGCTCCTCATCGCCGGCGACCCCGCCTACGCATTCGACTGCGACATCGAGATCGCGCCCGGCGGCACCGCCGGCCTCCTCCTCTTCTACGACGACAGGCTCTATTGCGGCCTCGGCTTCGACGAGCGCAACTTCGTCACCCACCAATACGGCATCGAGCGCGGCCGCCCCAGGAACCCCCACGGCCGCCGGATGCGCATCCGCATCGCCAATAAGGAGCATGTCGTCGCGATCCACACCAGCGGCGACGGCGGCCGCAACTGGCAGCGCTTCGACCGCGGCATGGAGGTGTCGGGCTATCACCACAATGTCAGGGGAGGGTTCCTGATGCTGCGTCCAGGTCTCTATTCGGCGGGCGCCGGCGAAGCGCGCTTCCGCGACTTCCGGTTCCGCGCGCTGTGATGCTGCTGCTCGCCGCCGCGCTCGCCACGCAAGCCGCCCCGCCTCCGCCGCCGGCCCAGCCGATCCGCGCCTCCAAGATCGTCCTGGTCGGCGATTCCACTACCGCCGTCGCTGGCGGCTGGGGCGGCGCCTTCTGCGCGGAGCATGTCACCTCGTTCGTGGCCTGCCTCAATCTCGCGCGCGGCGGTCGCAGCTCGGGCAGCTACCGCGCCGAAGGCTCGTGGGACCTGGCGCTCGCCGAGATGAGGACCCCCGGCTTCGTCAAGACCTGGGTGCTGATCCAGTTCGGCCACAACGACCAGCCGGGCAAGCCCGGCCGCTCGACCGACCTCGCCACCGAATTCCCCGCGAACCTCCGCCGCTACGTCGAGGAGACCCGCGCGGCGGGCGCGATCCCGGTGCTGGTGACCCCGCTCACCCGCCGCACCTTCCAGGACGGCCGGCTGGTCGGCGACCTCGATCCCTGGGCCGCAGCGGTGCGCAAGGTCGCCGCCGAGCTCAAGGTCCCGCTCATCGACCTCAACGCGAGGAGCGCCGCCGCGGTGCAGGCAATGGGCGAGGCAGGGGCCGACACGCTCGCCCAGCTCCCCAAGGGCGCCGCGCCGACCGGCGACACCGCCGCGTCCGAGGTGAACGACCAGCCCTTCGCCCGGCGCAAGCTGAGCTTCGACCGCACCCATCTCGGCGCCAAGGGCGCGGCCGTCTTCGCGGCGATGGTCGCGCACGAGCTTGCCGTCGCCGTGCCCGACACCGCGCGCCTGCTCTACGAGTGACCGCATGATGCCGATGATCGCCGACACGCCGCCCGCCGTGCAGCAGCTCGCCTTCCCCGGCGCGGAGGGCGCCGGCCGCTTCGCGCGCGGCGGGCGCGGCGGCAGGGTGATGACCGTCACTACCCTCGCCGACGACGGCGCCGGCTCGCTGCGCGCCGCGGTCGAGACGCCCGGCCCGCGCATCATCGTCTTCGCCATCTCGGGCACGATCCGCCTCGCCCGCCCGCTCCGCATCCGCGAGGGGCAGGTGACGATCGCCGGCCAGTCGGCCCCCGGCGATGGCATCACGCTGCGCGACCATCCGCTCGAGGTCGCCGCCGACGACGTGGTGATCCGCTATGTCCGCTCGCGGCTCGGCGACGAATCCAGGTCCGAATCCGACGCGATCTGGATCCTCGGCGGCCGCCGCATCATCCTCGACCATGTCTCGGCGAGCTGGTCGGTCGACGAGACGCTGTCGGCCTCGGCCAACTACACACGGCCGGACGAAGGCTTCTGGGACCTCACCGTCCAATGGTCGATCATCGCCGATTCGCTCACCCGTTCGCTCCACGCCAAGGGCGAGCACGGCTACGGCAGCCTGATCCGCGGCGGGCGCGGCTCGCGGATCAGCTTCCATCACAATCTCTGGGCCAACCACGAGGCGCGGATGCCGCGCCCCGGCAACTACAGCGGCCCCGACGTCGATCCCGAGGGCGCGTTCTTCGATTTCCGCTCGAACGTCTTCTACAACTGGGGCGGGAGCCACTCGGGCTACAACGCCGACAAGGCGACCCTCGCCCGCTACAATTTTGTCGACAACGCCTATGTGACCGGTCCCGATTCGCAGAAGCCGGTCGCGTTCGACGAATCCGACACGCTCGCCCGTGCCTATTGGTCGGGCAACAGCATGAACGGCATCATCCCGGCCGATCAATGGTCGCTGGTGACGGGCATCCAGCCGGAAGGCTATCGCCTGTCCGCGCCGGTCGACGTCGCCCCGGTCGCGTCCGATCCGGCACCGTCGGCCTACACCCGCGTCCTGGCCGAGGCTGGCGCCTCGCGCGTCCGCGACGCGGTCGACCGCCGCATCGTCGAGGGCGTGCGCACCCGCACCGGCCGCCAGATCGACACCCAGTCGCAGGACGGCGGCTGGCCGGACCTCAAGTCGCTCCCCGCCCCGCGGGACGGCGACCGCGACGGCATCCCCGACGCCTGGGAACGCCGTCTCGGCCTCGACCCGCACCGCGACGACAGCGCCACCGATGCGGACGGCAACGGCTACACCGCGATCGAGGATTATCTGAACGAGCTGGCCAGGCCGGCCGGCGGTTAGCATCCGAGACTTCAGCGCCGCACACCATCCGTCACCCGGCCTTGTGCCGGGGTCCACCGTGCGGCTTGGTCAAGCGCAGGCACCTCTTGTCCTTCGCTTGCCTCGCTGTGGATGCCGGACCAAGTCCGGCATGACGCGTGATCGGATTTAAAGCTTAATGCGTACCGTCATCCCGACGGCCCGTTTCATTTCTCGCAGTCCGCGCACCTCCCGCGGACCTCGATCACCGGCCGCTCGGGCGAGAACCCCGCCCCCTTCGCCGCCTGCCGCACCGTGCGGGTGATCGAATCGTCATCGATGTGCGTGGTCTGCCCGCACACGTCGCACACCAGGAAGATGCAGTCGTGCAGGCAATCGGGATGCGCGTTGGCAACATAGGCGTTGGCGCTCTCCACCCGCCGCGCGACGTTGGCGCCGACGAACAGGTCGAGGATGCGGTAGACGCTGTTGGCGGCGACGCGGCGCCCTTCCGCCTTGGACACCGCCTCGGCGATGTCATAGGCGGACGCCGGCTTGTCGAACCCGGCCAGCGCCTCGAACACCTGCGCCCGCATCGGCGTCCATTGCTCCCCGGCCCTGGTCAGCGCCGTCTCGGCGGCATGCGCCAGCGCGGCGCCATGGGGTTCGTGATGATGGTGCGCGGCCATGTTCGGAATGTAGGCTTCCGCTGGCACCGCGGCAAGGCGGTGAGGGGGTAGCGGACGATCCTTACCGTCCCTCTCCCAACGGGAGAGGGACGGAGCCGCCGGAGGCGGCGGGAGGGTGAGGGTGCCTAAGCTAGCGATGGCCCTCCTCACTCTCCCATTCCCTCTAGAGAGAGGAGGAATGAGCTACAGCTCTTAGCCGCCGCCGCCTTGATCAGCGCTGCCCGGCCAGCCGGGCGACCTCCCGCTCGCCGTAGCGCGCGCCTCGGACGCCGGCCATCACGTCGGCGATCGATACCAGCTCCTCCAGCGAGAGGCGCAGGTCGACCGCGGCGACGTTCGCCTCCAGATTGGCGATCTTGCGCGCGCCGGGGATGGGAACGATGTCGTCGCCCTGCGCCAGCACCCAGGCGAGGGCGAGCTGCGCCGCCGTCACGCCCCGCGCCTCGGCCAGCGCCTTCAGCCGGTCGACCAGCGCGAGGTTCGCCTCCAGATTGCCCTCGGCGAAGCGCGGCAGCCCGGCGCGGAAGTCGTTCTGCTCCAGATCGTCGCGGCTGCGGATGCTGCCGGTCAGGAAGCCGCGCCCCAGCGGGCTGTAGGGCACGAAGCCGATGCCGAGCTCGCGGCAGACGGGCAGCACCGTGTCCTCGACCTCGCGGAACCACAGCGAATATTCGCTCTGCAGCGCGGCGATCGGGTGGACGCTATGGGCACGCCGCAGCTGGTCGGCGGTCACCTCCGACAGGCCGATCGCGCGCACCTTGCCCTCGCGCACCAGCTCGGCCATGCCGCCGACCGACTCCTCGATCGGCACCGCCGGGTCGGGCCGGTGCAGGTAGAACAGGTCGATCGTGTCGATGCCGAGCCGCCCGAGCGATGCCTCCGCGACCCGCCGCGCATTGGCGGGGCTGCCGTCGAGCCCGGTCGTGCGCTGGAAGCCGATGCCTTCATCGCCGATGGTGAAGCCGAACTTGGTGGCGATCACCACCCGGTCGCGCACCCCGCGCAGCGCCCGGCCGACGATCTCCTCATTCTCATAGGGGCCGTAGACCTCGGCGGTGTCGAAGAAGGTGATGCCGAGCTCGACCGCGCGATGGAGCGTCGCGATCGACGCCGCCTCGTCCTGCCCGCCATAGGCTGCGGTGAAGCCCATGCAGCCGAGACCGATCGCCGAGACCGCGAGATTGCCCAATGTACGCTGTTCCATATCGTCCTCCTCATGGATGGAGCCCGGTCGATGTAGCGCGCTGTCCTGTTCCGATTACCCGCGCTATGAAGCACATCCTGTTCGATCGGATTGGACAATGGACCGCGATCACCTGCCGCACCTGACGCTGTTCGCCGCTGTGGTCCGCGCGGGCGGGTTCCGCGCGGCGGCGCGGTCGGTCGGGCTGTCGCCGTCGGCGGTCAGCCACAGCGTCGGAGCGCTGGAGGAGCGGCTGGGCGTGCGCCTGCTCAACCGCTCGACGCGCAGCCTGTCGTTGACCGATGCGGGCCAGCGGCTGCTCGGCCGGCTCGAGCCGGCGCTCGTCGAGATCGCGGAAGGGATGCGGGAAGCGCGCGAGGCGGACCGCGCCCCGTCGGGCCGCGTGCGCGTCACGGCGACAGCGTCGAGCGCCGATATGCTGCTGCGGCCGCACATCGGGGCGTTCGCCAGGGCCTATCCGGCGATCTCGCTCGACATCATCGTCGAGGACCGGTTCGTCGACATCGTCGCGGAACGATTCGACGTCGGCCTGCGCCTGGGCGAATCGCTACAGCCGGACATGATCGCGGTGCGTATCGGCCCGCCGCAGCGCTTCACCATCGTCGCGGCGCCCGACTATCTGGCGCGTCACGGCCGCCCGGCGACGCTCGAGGCGCTGGCCGAGCACCGCTGCATCCAGCGCCGCTTCACCGGCGGCAACGTCTATGCCTGGGAGGTCGAGCGCGACGGCGCGGAGATCACGCTGTCCGACATGGTGGCGGCGATGACCACCAACGACGACCAGCTCGCCTATCAGGCGGCGCTCAGCGGCGCGGGGATCGCTTTCCTCTACGAGGCGCGCATTGCTGACGATCTTGCCGCCGGCCGCCTGGTCGAGCTGTTCCCCGACCACTGCCCGCCGTTCCCCGGCTTCTTCCTCTACCACCTCAGCCGTCGCCAGATGCGGCCGGCGGTGCGCGCCTTCATCGATTTCTTCGTCGCGGCCAATCGGGTGGCGCCGGCAGCGGTGCGCTAGGACGACTCGGATTGAAGCAGTGTCAATGCTCCTGCGAAGGCAGGAGCTCAGGCCGCAGGCGATGCGCCCGTGATCCAGGGCTCCTGCCTTCGCAGGAGCACGACACACCCTAGCTCACCGCCCGCCGGTTGAGGTCGTGCCCCAGCGCGAGCAGCCCCACGCCGATCAGCGTGTAGAAGGTCTCGGCGCCGCTGTGCGGCAGCGTCAGCGCCCCCGCCATCACCCCGATGCCGAGCGCCCCGATCGCGGAGGGCATCATATAGCCGTGGGTGAACATCCCCCGCCCCAGCGCGAACGCGCCGAGCAGGATCGCGAAGGCGAGACCCACCTCATGGATCCACGGCGCGAGCAGCAGCCCGCCCGCGGTCGAGGCGAGCGCGAGCAGCACCGACGTCGCCAGACAATGCACCATGCACAGCCCGCTGAGCCCGATCGCCCAGCGATCGAGACCATGGAACCAGCTTGAACGGGACGCGAACGCCATGATCGCCGCCATCTATGCTCATTGAGGGCAAGTTACAACATCACATCCACAGATTCCTACCCGGGCATCGGCCGTTGCGGCTATGCGGCGGATGACGCTGTGCAATTTCCGGTCCTGTGCTAGGGAATGCGCCGGGGCAGAAGGATCCGGAACGTCTATGTGCGGCATCGCAGGCTGGTATGCGCGGGGCGCCGCGCGCGTGACGCATAGCGTCGTCGCCGCGCAGTGCCGCACGATCCGGCATCGCGGCCCCGACGACGAGGGCATCCTGGTCGACGGCGACTTCGGCTTCGGGATGCGCCGGCTCAGCATCATCGACATCGCCGGCGGCCACCAGCCGATCGAGAGCCCTGACGGCCGCCATGCCATCGTGTTCAACGGCGAGATCTACAACCATCTCGAGCTGCGCCGCGAGCTCGCCCCGCTCGGCCACGCCTTCCGCACCCACAGCGATACCGAGACGATCCTCGCCGCCTGGCGCCAATGGGGCGACGCGGCGTGGCGGCGGCTCGACGGCATGTTCGCGGTCGCGATCTGGGACCGGGTCGAGCGCCGCCTGACGCTCGCGCGCGATCCGCTCGGCATCAAGCCGCTCTACGTCACCCGGCAGAACGGCGGCCTCGCCTTCGCCTCCGAGCTCAAGGCGCTGCTGCCGCTGCCCGGCCACCGTTTCGACGTCGACCCGCGCGCGGTTCACGACGTCTTCAGCTTCGGCCACATCCGCACCGACCGCTCGATCTACGCCGAGGTCGCGACGCTGCTGCCCGGCCATCTCCTCACCATCGCCGCCGCGGGCGAGGCCGAGGTCCGCCCCTATTGGCGCCCCGCCTATCATCAGGCCCCGAAGCTCAGCGACGCCGAATGGATCGAGGCGATGCGCGAGCATCTCCTGATGACGGTCGAGCGCCACCTCCTCGCCGACGTCGAGGTCGGCGCGTTCCTCTCGGGCGGGATCGATTCCTCCGCCGTGGTCGCCGCCATGGCCCGGCTCACCGGCGCCCCGGTCAAGACCTTCACCATCGGCTTCCCGGTCGAGCGCTACAACGAGGCCCCCTATGCGGAGGCGGTCGCCCGTCACCTCGGCACCGCCCACACCACCCGCATCGTCGACCTCGCCGCCGCCCGCGACCTGCTGCCCGAGCTCCAGCGCTGCTATGACGAGCCCTTCGCCGATCCGTCCGCGGTCCCGACCTGGTACTTGAGCCGCCTCGCGCGCGAGCAGGTCAAGGTCGTGCTATCCGGCGACGGCGGCGACGAGCTGTTCATGGGCTACAAGCGCCACCTGACGGAGCGCGCGGTCGGCCGGATGCCCGCGCTCGCCCGCCACGCCGCGCGCGGCCTCCTGTCGCTCCCGCCGACCCCGGTCCGCCGGTGGAACCGCGTGCTCCAGCGCTGGCAGAAGGCGGTCGGCACCGCCGGCCTGCCCGACGGCGCCAGCCGCTTCTTCGCCAAGACCCAGATCACCTCGATGGCGCTGCGCGACCGCGTCCTCGACCCCGAGCTCATCGCCGAGTTCGACGGCCCGGGCGCCTATGAGCGCCTGCGCGACGAATATTTCTCCGATCCCGCCGCCACCATCTCCCCCGACGGGCTCGACCAGTTCGCCTATGCCGACCTGACGCTCAACCTCCCCTGCGCGATGCTGACCAAGGTCGACCGCGCCAGCATGGCCAACTCGCTCGAGGTGCGCGTGCCGCTCTTGAGCCCGGTGTTCGTCGACTGGGCGATGGGCGTGCCGCAGGACATGAAGATCCGCGGCAGGACCGGCAAGTACATCCTCCGCGAGGCGATCAAGCCCTGGGTGCCCGACGGCATCGTCGACCGTCGCAAGCAGGGCTTCCAGATCCCGCTCGCCGAGTGGTTCGACGGCGATTTCGGCGACTATGCCCGCGAGTTGTGGCACGACAGCGGCGCCGCCGATCTCGGCTTCCTGCGCAAAGGCGAGGTCGACGCCCTGTTCGACGAGCACCGCGAGGGCAGGCGCGACCACGGCCGTTTCCTCTACGCGCTGTCGATGTTCAGCCTGTGGTGGACCGACCGCAAGGCCGCGCCGGTCGAAGCGCCGGCGCCGATCGCGGTCACGCCGCGGACGCCGGCGATCGCGGCGAACGACCCCGCCCCCGCCACCCCCGGCAGGCGCCTCGCCACCTTCGGCCGCGCCGCGGCGATGGCGGCGATGCTGTTCCTCGGCTGGGGCCTGCACGACGTCGTCGGCCCGCTGTTCCGCGCGCCCGCCCAGGCATCGAGCTTCGTCGACGAGGCGGTGATGAGCCACCGTGCGACGCTGATGCGAGCCGCGATGCGCCTCCAGTCGGGCGCCGCCGCCTTCGACCGCGCGGCGATGGAGAAGGCGACCGGCGTCGCCATGCCCGTGCTGCCCGCCAGCTGGAAGCTGCTCGACGTCCAGGTCTACCCGTCCGCCAGCGGCCCCAGCGTCGGCCTAGCGGTCCAGTCGGAACGCGGCGAGCGCTTCTCGATCTTCGGCATGAAGGCCGACACCCCCGGCGGCCCGACCCCCGCGCTGGAACGGCGCCTCGACGACCAGGTCGCCTATTGGGAAGAAGGCCACCTCGCCTTCGCCGTCGTCGGCACGCTCGAATCGAAGCGCCTGCTCCAGCTCGCCGCGATGCTCGATCCGGTCCGCCCCGCCGCCAAGAACCTGACCTGACCGCACGGAGCCGCCGCGCCGGCCACCCGTACTGCAGCTGGGCTAGGACATTCCAATCCTCCCCCGCCAGGGGGAGGTGGCACGCGAAGCGGGATGGAGGCGGAGGAAGCCCACCGATAGTGGGTCGCCGTCCTCCCCCTCCGTCATTCCCCGCTTTCGCGGGGACTGCCACCTCCCCTGGCGGGAAGGATTGGAAGGGGCCGCACTTCCCACTCTCAGTGCCCCCCCCGACTCCTTATTGCGAATGCATCGCGATTGCGTTACGAGCCCCGCCTGGCAGCGGATCGGGCGCCAACGATCGCGGGTCCCGGACTCGGGGCCACAGAAAGCCGTTGGAAATGGGGGTCGAATGACATCGAAATTCTTGCATCTTGCCGGCGTCGCGCTTGTCGCGCTGGCGACACCTGCGGCCGCCCAAACGACCGGGCAGGGCGCCGAGCGCAAGGACGATGCCCGCACCCTCGCCTCCGGGTCCGAGGAGGAGATCGTCGTCACCGGCCAATATACGCTGCCCGACCGCATCGACACCGCGACCGGCCTCGGCCTCACCGTCCGCGAGACGCCGCAATCGGTCAGCATCATCACCGAGCAGCGCATCCTCGACCAGAATCTCCGTTCGGTCGCCGACGTGATCCAGAACGGCGTCGGCGTGGCGGTCAACGAGATCGACGACGTCCGCAACAGCTTCTACGCGCGCGGCTTCGAGATCCAGAACTACCAGGTCGACGGCGTGCCGCTGGCCTGGACGCTGGCCGGCGGCGCGGGCGAGACCATCGCCGACGTCTCGATCTACCAGCGCATCGAGATCGTGCGCGGCGCGACCGGTCTGCTCACCGGCGCGGGCGATCCGTCCGCCTCGGTCAACCTCGTCCGCAAGCACGCCGACCGCCGCGACTGGACCGGCTATGTCAACGCCAGCTACGGCAGCTGGGACACCTGGCAGGTTTCGGGCGACGTCGGCGGCGCCGTCACCTCCGACGGCCGCCTGCGCGTCCGCGCGGTCGGCCGCTACGAGCAGGGCGACAGCTACATCGACTATTACAGCAACAAGAAGCTGGTGCTCTACGGCGTGATCGACGCCGACGTGACCGACGACACGCTGCTCCGGATCGGCTTCAGCCACCAGCAGGGCCGGCCGGACGCGCCGGCGTGGGGCGCGCTGCCCTCCTTCTACACCGACGGCAGCTTCGCGGTCTGGCCGCGCTCGAAGACCGCGTCGGCCGACTGGGCTTTCTGGAACACCACCAACCAGAACTTCTTCGCCAGCCTCAATCACGATTTCGGCAACGGCTGGACGGCGGTGGTCAACTACAACCGGCTGCGCAACGCGCAGCATTCCAGGCTGCTGTATATCTACGGTACGGTCGATCCCGCGACCGGACTGGGCCTGGCCAGCAATCCCTATTCCGACAAGGGCGAGAGCATCCAGAACAGCCTCGATGCGCAGGTGAAGGGCCGATTCAGCCTGTTCGGCCGCTCGCACGATGTCGTGCTCGGCGCGCTGCGCAGCGTGATGGACCGGGACAACGTGACCTATGCGGCCGAGAATCTCATTCCCGATCCTGCAAATCCCGGCCAATTCATGTTTCCGCCCGCGGGCAATTTCCTCGACTGGACCGGTACGTCCTATCCCTATCCGGGCTTCTCCACGATGGGCACGCTGGCGGTCCAGGAAAGGACCAGACAGACCGGCTATTACGGCGCGCTGCGCCTCAACGTCAGCGACCGGCTCAAGCTGATCGGCGGCGGACGGCTGGCGAGCTGGAAGCTGTCGGGCTTCAACTTCGGGCCCCCGCGCCGCTACGGCGACGACGACGTGTTCATCCCCTATGTCGGCGCGCTTTACGACCTGACGCGCAATCACCGCGTCTATGCGAGCTTCACCAAGATCTTCCAGCCGCAGAACGCGCTGGACCGCAATCTGAGCTATCTGCCACCGGTCGACGGCAAGGCCTATGAGATCGGCCTCAAGAGCGCGTTCTTCGACGACGCCCTCCAGACGTCGGTCGCGCTGTTCCGGATCGAGCAGGACAATCTCGCCCAGCCCGACGGTATCGTCGAGGTTCCGGGCGGGCTGCCGACCGAGGTTTATCGCGCCGCCGACGGCGTGACGAGCAAGGGCTTCGAGGTCGAGGTCACCGGCCAGCCGCTCAGGGGATGGAACGTCAACCTCGGCTACAGCCAGTTCAAGGCCGAGGATGCGGACGGCAACCCGGCCAACACCGACCAGCCACGCCGCCTGCTCAAGCTGTTCACCACCTATGCCCTGCCGGGCGCGCTCCACCGCCTGACCGTCGGCGGCGGCGTCAACTACCGCAGCGGGGCCTATTCGACAGGGAACAACCCGGTGACCGGCGCCCCGTTCCGGTTCCGGCAGGACGGCTACACGCTGGTCAGCCTGATGGCGCGCTACGACGTGACCGAGGATCTCCAGCTGCAGGCCAATGTCGAGAACCTGCTCGACAAGACCTATTACAGCCAGATCGGCTTCTACAGCCAGTATCGCTACGGCGCGCCGCGGAATGTCACCGTCAGCGCGAACTACCGCTTCTGACCGGGGCGGCCGCTCCCAGGGGCGGGCGCCCGCAGCCCGTCGCTGATGGAGAAGGCGACATCGCCGTTCACTCGGGCGTGAGATCGTGCGCGCAGGTCTGGCCGCGCGCGTCGGTCCGCAGGACATAGCGCAGGCGCTGGCCCCGCTCCAGCCCGTCGAGCCGCGCAGTCGTCACCGCCGTGACGTGGACAAACGCATCGTTCCCGCCGCCTTCCGGCTGAATGATGCCGAAGCCGGCCGATCCATTGTAAAGCCAGACTCTTCCAACCGGCATGAATGCGCTCTCCTCTGATCGAAACCCGTTGCGGAGTGGCGGCGCGCGGCGACCTCAGCCGATGGCCGCACGGGCGGCAAGCGCGCGCTCCACGGCTTCGCATCCCGCGACGCTCGCCGCGGCCAGGTCGATGGGCCGGCCGTCGAGTGCGCTGTCATGGGCGTTGAGGAAAGCGATCGCGGCGTCGCCCCCCAGCATGTTCCACGCAAGCAGCGAGACACGGCTCATGCGCTCCGCGCTCTCGGAGGAGATGCGCACGGTCGAGGGCTTGCCGAACATCTTGCGTTTCGGCCGTTCTCGCGGCTCAGTCGACGAGGCGGCTCTTCTATCGATCATCGCGATCCTTCTCCATCAGGTCCGGCGCGAAGATCGGCCGCGCAGTCCCGAAAAACAGGACGGCCCCTCCCGGATACGGATAACGCCGTCGCGGCCGCCCGCCCCAGCCCGACCGGCGCCCATCGGCAGGGTGTCCCCGGCCAAGCTCAATGCGCCCGCAGCGACGAGGCGATCGGGGCCGTCGTCGCCCACAGTTCTCCCCGCAGTTCGCCTATGCGTTGGGCGTAGCATCTGGCGAGGGCACGATGGGCGAGTCGGGCTTCGCTGCAGCTGGCGGTTTCGGCGCGCATCAGCGATGTCCGATGACGGGAAAGAAGGTAATTGAGGTCCATGGAGCTGCTCCTGCCGGCGTAAGCGGGAGCGCGCGGAGTCTCTCAGCCGCTGGCGCCTACGTCATCGTGTGCCAGCGATGACGGATTGATAGGCCATTCCCCGGCAAAATGAAACCACAATATCGGCGAGCTTTCCGCTAGAACTTCATCAGAAAGATCGAAATGTCCATGCAACGATTGTTCTGCCCGTCGACTCTGGCGGATCGACACGACATGTGTTATGTCACGCGGGCTAAAGTCGCATATCGACGGTTTTCGGCGCTGCGGCTCCTCATTCCTTCTTTCCCTGCCCTTCAGCACACGAGGAGTCCCGGAGTTCGGGCTCCGCCAACGGAAGGAATGGCTCGCATGAGCATCATCGGCACCGTCAAGTTCTTCAACGCCGACAAGGGCTACGGCTTCATCGCTCCCGAAAGCGGCGGCCAGGATGCATTCGTCCACATCTCCGCGATCGAGCGGTCGGGCCTCAAGACCCTCAACCAGAACCAGCGCGTCAGCTACGATCTGGAGCAGGACCAGCGCGGCAAGATGAGTGCGGTCAATCTGCAGGCGCAGGACTGATCCCGGCCCGGACGCGGGCGGGCGATCCTTATCCCGTCCCGCCCGCACTCGTCCCCCTCACATCCTCACGACCGAAGGGCCGTATGCAGAACAGCCAATATTACCGTGTCCAGGCCGAGCGCGCCCGCGCCGATGCCGATGCCGCGACGCTCGACAATGTCCGCGACCGCGCGCTGCGCTCGGTCGCCGCATTCGAGGCGATCGCCACGAGCCTCGAACGGATCGCCCGTCGCCGCGCCGAGCGCGAGGAGAACGGCGGCGAATATGCCGGCCGCGTGCCGGCGGGCGTGACCGCCATGGAAATTCCATGAACGGCTCCGCGGCAGCGCTCCAGGCGCTCGGCTGACACGGGGCGGCGCGCGGCGACCGCTCCGGTCCGCGGCCGCATTTCAGCCCGGCAGGCGCGATCCTCCCGCCGGTGCGGGACGGCGCCCCTGCAGATGAGCGCCTGCAGATGAGCGACCGTCTTTCCGGAGGAGAGCGGCGGCCTATCGACTTTTCCGGATCGGGACGGGAAGCCGCCGCACCCCGCACCCTTCCCCCCCACTCCCCACCCTGCTATCGGCCCCTCGACTCTCGCATCCGCCCGTCCGGGCGCGCCTCGCGCGAGTGGCTCTGCCGGCCAGCCGGCGCGTCGCTCGCCTCCCCGCCGCGCTCCCGCGACTGGCCGCAACTGGAAAGGACCCGCCGCCCATGACCGCGATCGGCCAGGACACGCTCGCCACCCGCTCCACGCTCACCGTCGGCGGCAGGAGCTACGACTATTACTCGCTGGCCAAGGCGGCCGAGCAGTTCGGCGACATCTCCCGCCTGCCCTTCTCGATGAAGGTGCTGCTCGAGAACATGCTGCGCTTCGAGGACGGCAAGACCGTCACCCCCGAGGATGCCAAGGCGATCGTCGAGTGGCAGAACAACCCCGTCGCCCCCGACCGCGAGATCCAGTACCGCCCCGCGCGCGTCCTCATGCAGGACTTTACCGGCGTCCCCTGCGTCGTCGACCTCGCGGCGATGCGCGACGCGATCACCCGGCTCGGCGGCGACGCGGCCAAGATCAATCCGCAGGTCCCCGTCCACCTCGTCATCGACCATAGCGTGATGGTCGACGCGTTCGGCACGCCCAAGGCGTTCGAGGACAACGTCAAGCTCGAGTACCAGCGCAACGGCGAGCGCTACGAGTTCCTGAAATGGGGATCGAAGGCGCTCGACAATTTCCAGGTGGTGCCGCCGGGCACCGGCATCTGCCACCAGGTCAACCTGGAGTATATCGGCCGCGGCGTGTGGTCGTCCAAGGCGGAAGACGGCACGGAGATCGCCTACCCGGATACGCTGGTCGGCACCGACAGCCACACCACGATGATCAACGGCCTCGGCGTGCTCGGCTGGGGCGTCGGCGGCATCGAGGCGGAGGCGGCGATGCTCGGCCAGCCGGTGTCGATGCTGATCCCCGAGGTGATCGGCTTCAGGCTGACCGGCGCGCTCAGGGAGGGCATCACCGCGACCGACCTGGTGCTGACCGTCACCCAGATGCTGCGCGCCAAGGGCGTGGTCGGCCGCTTCGTCGAATTCTACGGCCCCGGCCTCGCCACCATGAGCCTCGCCGACCGCGCGACGATCGGCAACATGGCGCCCGAGTACGGCGCGACCTGCGGCTTCTTCCCGATCGACGCCAAGACGCTCGATTACATGCGCCTGACCGGCCGCCCGGACGAGGAGATCGCGCTGGTCGAGGCCTATTGCAAGGCGCAGGGCATGTGGCACGACGAGAGCTCGCCCGACCCGGTGTTCACCGACACGCTCGAGCTCGACATGGGCGAGGTCACCGCGTCGCTGGCGGGTCCCAAGCGCCCGCAGGACCGCGTGTCGCTGAACAAGGTCGACGAGGTGTTCAACGGCGACCTGTTCAAGGTCTACAAGAAGGAACGCCCGGCGCGCGTGCCGGTCGACGAGCGCGGGCACGACATCGGCGACGGCGACGTGGTGATCGCCGCGATCACCTCGTGCACCAACACCTCCAACCCCTCGGTGCTGATCGCCGCCGGCCTGGTCGCCCGCAAGGCGCGCGAGAAGGGCCTTAGCCCCAAGCCCTGGGTCAAGACCTCGCTGGCGCCGGGATCGCAGGTCGTCACCGACTATCTGGTCAAGAGCGGCCTCCAGGCCGATCTCGACGCGATCGGCTTCAACCTGGTCGGCTACGGCTGCACCACCTGCATCGGCAATTCGGGCCCGCTGGCCGAGCCGATCTCCAAGGCGATCAACGGCAACGACATCGTCGCCGCCTCGGTCCTCTCCGGCAACCGCAACTTCGAGGGGCGGGTGTCGCCGGACGTGCGCGCCAACTTCCTCGCCTCGCCGCCGCTGGTCGTCGCCTATGCGCTCAAGGGCACAGTGACCAAGGACATGGTCGAGGAACCGATCGGCCAGGGCTCGGACGGCGTGGACGTGTACCTCAGGGATATCTGGCCCACGAACGACGAGATCCGTTCGCTGATGGATGCCAACATCGACGACGACATGTTCCGTACCCGATATTCGAACGTTTACCAGGGCGACGACCACTGGCGCCGGATCGACGTCGAGGGCTCCGACACCTACAGCTGGCGCGCGGGCAGCACCTACATCGCCAATCCGCCCTATTTCGAGGGCATGACGATGGAGCCGGCCCCGGTCGGCGACATCGTCGAGGCGCGCGCGCTGGCGATCCTGGGCGATTCGATCACCACCGACCACATCTCGCCTGCCGGCAGCATCAAGGCCGACAGCCCGGCCGGCATCTACCTGCAGGAACATCAGGTCAGCAAGGCCGACTTCAACAGCTACGGCGCGCGCCGCGGCAACCACGAAGTCATGATGCGCGGCACCTTCGCCAACATCCGCATCAGGAACGAGATGGTGCCGGGCGTCGAGGGCGGCATGACCAAGTATCACGACCAGGTCATGCCGATCTACGACGCCGCGATGCGCTACAAGGCCGACGGCATCCCGCTGGTGGTGGTCGCCGGCAAGGAATACGGCACCGGCTCGTCGCGCGACTGGGCGGCCAAGGGCACCAACCTGCTCGGCGTGCGCGCGGTGATCACCGAGAGCTTCGAGCGCATCCACCGCTCCAACCTGGTCGGCATGGGCGTGCTCCCGCTCCAGTTCGCCGAGGGCGTGAGCCGCGAGACGCTGAAGCTCGACGGCACCGAGACCTTCACCGTCACCGACGTCGCCGGCATCCGCCCGCGCCAGGAGGTGGAGGTGACGCTCAAGCGCGCCGACGGCACCACCGAGACGTTCAAGACGCGCTGCCGGATCGATACCGTCAACGAGCTCGAATATTTCCTCAACGGCGGCATCCTCCAGTATGTGCTGAGGAAGCTGGCGGCGTGAGGATCGCGCGGCGCGGGGCGATCGCGGGCGGCCTGGCCCTCGCGCTCGCCGGCCGCGCCGCTTTCGCCGCGGGAGGCGGGCAGATGTATGGGATGATCGGCAAGATCGCCGCCAGGCCGGGCCAGCGCGCCGCGCTGCTCGAGCTGCTGCTCCAGGGCTCGGCCGACATGCCGGGCTGCCTCAGCTACATCGTCGCCGAGGATGCGAAGGACCCAGACTCGATCTGGGTCACCGAGGCCTGGGACAGCGAGGCCAGCCACAAGGCCTCGCTCCAGCTGCCGCAGGTGAAAGCGGCGATCTCGGCGGCGATGCCGCTGATCGCCGGCTTCGACACCGCCGCGACCACCCGACCGGTCGGCGGCAAGGGGCTTTAGGTTGTGTGATATCTCAGCCCCTCCCCTTCAGGGGAGGGGCTAAGAACAGATTCTCGCGGCGGGCTCGCCGCTGCACTTGCAATGTAGGATTTCGCCTGCTTGCCTCGGGGACCCGGTGCTGTCGCCGCGCCGCCCCGTTCTTTGATACCGTCCATCTTGTCGATGCCGCGCCCGTGCCGCGTCCATGGCGCGTCGGTGTCGCGTTCATGTAGCGCTGGTGCCGCGTCCGTGGCGCGCAGGTGCCGCGTTCCAGCAGCCTCGGCGGCGCGTTCACGCCGCTTCGGGGGCGTTTCGGCTTACAAAAGCCTGCACCGAGTCAATTTAGTCAACATTTGCCCGCTCCGGGAGCACGACCCACCTTACTCCGGCATCGTCTCGAACAGCGTGAGACCAGGCGGCAGCTCGACCCACGTCGGCCGATCCCGCACGAACAGCGCCATGGTCGGGCGAAACAGCGATGCATCGTCGAGCGAGCCGGCGTAGATGGTATGGGAGTCGGTCTCACCGATCCCGCCGCCGAAGACGAGCCCGCCGCACTGCGGACAGAAGTTGCGGGTCGCCTCGCCTCCGTGGATGGCGGTCGAGCGATACTGGCGCGGCTCGCCGCTGAAGCTCATATCCGCCGCGGCGAAGCCCATGAACGGGACGAAGCCCGATCCCGACGCCTTGCGGCAATCGGCGCAACAGCAGATGCCCATATAGTCCGGCTCGCTCCGCGATTTCCAGCGGATCGCGCCGCAGAGGCAGCCGCCGGAGTAGCGGACCGGATCGCTCATCCCAACACCCGCCCCGCCACCGCGTCGAGCTTCGCCAGCAGCGCCGGATCGCGCCCGTCGGGCGCGGTGATCAGCGCGGCATCGAGGCAGGTGTCGATCGGCGACGGCGCCCGCTCCGCCGGCAGGCTTCGCAGCAGATGGCCGACCAGCGCCCGCGCCTTCTCGGCATTGGCGTTGAGCTGGCGGATCACCTGGGCGACGCTGACGTCCTCATGGGCGTCGTGCCAGCAGTCGTAATCGGTGACCATCGCCACCATCGCATAGGGCAGCTCCGCCTCGCGACAGAGCTTGGCCTCGGGCAGCGCGGTCATGCCGATCACATGCGCGCCCCAGCTGCGGTAGAGGTTGCTCTCGGCGCGGGTCGAAAATTGCGGGCCTTCCATGACGATGCACGTCCCGCCCTCGTGCACCTCGGCGCCCCCGGCCCGCGCTGATGCCGCCGCCATGCCGGCGAGCCGCGGGCACACCGGATCGGCCATCGAGACATGCGCGACCATCCCCGTGCCGAAGAAGCTCGACGGCCGCGCGCTGGTGCGGTCGATGAATTGGTCGACGATGGTGAAGGTCCCCGGCGCCCGCTCCTCCTGCAGCCCGCCGACCGAGGAGATCGACAGCACGTCGGTGACGCCGAGCCGCTTCAGCGCGTCGATGTTGGCGCGCGCGTTGAGCTCGCCCGGCGCGATGCGGTGGCCGCGGCCGTGGCGCGGCAGGAAGGCGACGCCGACCTCGCCGAGCTGACCGCGGAAGATCGCGTCGGAGGGCTTCCCCCACGGCGTCTCCACCTCGATCCATTCGCCCTCGACCCCGTCGATCGCATAGAGCCCCGACCCGCCGATGATCCCGATCGTCCAGCCGCCCACAAATCCCCCGCTCGCTCGTTCTGCCCGCTCCTAACCGGGCCGCGGCATCCGCGCGAGTCGGGATCGTCAACGATTTGGCAACCCTTTCCGTCAATATCTCGCTCACCACGAATGCGGGGAGCGGGAATGGCGACGATGATGACGGTGCGGGCGCACGAGCTCGCAACCTTGCTCGACCGGGCGCCGCCGGGGATCACCACGCTTTCGCTCGACTGTTTCGATACGCTCCTGTGGCGCGACACCCATGCGCCGCGCGACGTGTTCGCCGGCATAACGGTGCCGGGCGGCGGCATCGAGCCGCGCACCTGGTGCGAGAACGCAGCACGGCGCATGACCCATGCGCGCACCGGGAGCGGCGAGATCGGGCTCGCCGACATCTACCGCCGGATGCTGACGCGCGCCTCGCCCGAGGAGATCGACGCCGCCGTCGCGCACGAGCTGACACTGGAAGCGCGTCATTGCTTCCCCTTCACGCCGACCGTCGAGCTGATGCGCGAGGCGAAGCGGCGGGGGCTGCGCATCGTCATCGTCTCGGACATGTACCTGACCGAGGCGCAGCTCGGCGAGCTGCTCGAACGCTCGGCCGGCGCGGACGTGGCCGGGATGATCGACCAGGTCTTCGTCTCGTCCGAGCACGGGACGTCCAAGGCGCACGGCCTGTTCGGCACCGTCCTTTCGGCGATCGGCGCCGAGCCCGCCGAAGTGATCCACGTCGGCGACAACCGCGCCGCCGACTTCGAGGGCGCCGCCCGCGCCGGCATCCACGCCGTCCATCTCGAGCAGTTCGACGAGGAGACCGTCCAGCGCCTCCGCCTCGAAGCGGCGGCCGGGATCATGCTCGACCCCGCGACCCGCGTGACCGTGCCCTGCTGCCAGCCGCACCGCCCGCAGCTCGCGCTCCGCCGGGACACCGACATCGCCTATGTCGTCGGCCACGATGTGATGGGGCCGGTGATGCACGCGATGGCGCTGTGGCTCAAGGCCGAGCTCGACGCCGCCGCCGACCGCCTCGGCAAGCCGGTGCGGCCGCTGTTCCTGATGCGCGACGGCTATCTGCCCTATCGGGTGTTCGACGCCCTCTATCCGGAGGCCGGCGGCCGCGCGGTCGAGATCAGCCGCATCGCCGCCGCCCGCGCCGGCTTCCGCGATGCCGAGGGGATCGAGGCGTTCGCCAACGAATATCTCGACACCATCCCGTCGCGCGCGCTCGCCAGGCAGCTGCTGCTCGACGGTCCCGAGATCGCCCGGCTGATCAAGACGCGCGACGGCGGCGAGGACGACCGCGCCTTCAGGAAGGCGCTCCGCGACCCGGCGATGGTCCGCAAGATCGTCAGCCGCTCACGCGCCTATTGCGAGCGGCTGAAGGCGCACCTGCGCGCCAATGGCGTGCAGGATGGCGACGCGGTGATGCTGGTCGACGTCGGCTATCGCGGCACCGTGCAGAACATCGTCACGCCGGTGCTCGAGCGCGAGATGGGCCTGACGATCGGCGGCCGTTACCTGCTGCTGCGCGAGGAGACGCTGAGCGGGCTCGACAAGCGCGGCCTGCTCGGCACCGACCTGTTCGAATGCCGCGCGCTCCATGCGCTCGGCACCTGCATCGCGGTGGTCGAGCAGATGTGCAACATCGCCCAGGGCTCGACCGTCGACTATACGCCCGACGGCACGCCGATCCGCAAGGACGCGGGAGTCGAGAGCGTCCAGAACGCGGCGCGCGACCGCGTGCAGCAGGCCGCGCTCGATTTCGCGCGCGGCGCCTTCGCGGCCATGCATCGCCGCCCGGGCAGCGACGACATCGCCTCGCGCCGCCGCATGGCGGGAGCGATCATGGCCCGCCTGCTGTTCCTGCCGCTGCCGAGCGAGGTCACGCTGTTCGAGGGCTTCAACCACGACGTCAACCTCGGCACCAGGATGACGATCCGGATGCTGGACCACGACAGCGCGACGGAGGGGCTGCGCCGGCGCGGGCTCTCGTACATCAACGAGACCAATCGCATGTACGTGCCCGGCGAGATCGCGCGGCACGGCCTGCCGCTCAACATGGCGCTGCTCGCCATCAGCCGCTTCACGCTCGACATCCGCGGCGCCGACTTCGAGGCGGGCGGCATCGAGCTGCCGGTGATCCTGCTCACCGAGCGCGAGCAGGCGGTGATGCGGTTCACGGCCTATCCGACGCACGAGGGCTTCTACCGCGTCGCCGTGCCGGTCGGGCTGCAGCGGCCGACGGTCGCGATCCAGCTCGGCGCGCTGTGCGAGACCGTCCAGATCGACCGCGCGACGTGGACGCCGATCGGCGCGTTCGACGCGAACCGGGCCGCCGGCCACGGCGAGGCGACGACCATCGTCGACGGCCTCGCCGCCATTGCCGACGGCATCTATGCGGCGGGCGAGGCCGGCGTGGTGATCGCGCCGCCGCCCGGCGACACGATCAAGGGCGCGCAGGTGCTGACCCTGGTGTTCCGTCCATTGAAGCTGCGCAGCCACGCGGCAGAAGCACGAAAGGCGGCATGATGGCCCATTACCTCTACTCGATGGCGAGCTTCGGCAGCCTGATCTTCGACGCGCTGCGGCTCGCCGGGGTTCGCGACATCGTCGAGATCGGCGCCGAGTTCGGCGAGATGTCGACCCGCCTCGCCGGCATCGCAGAGGCCGGCGGCGGCACGCTCACCAGCATCGATCCCTGCCCGCGGCCCGAATTCTACGATTGGCTGGCCGCCCATTCCGCCGTTCGTCATGTCGCCGAGCCCAGCATCGACGCGCTCCAGCAGATCGATGCGGCAGCCGATGCGTGGATCGTCGACGGCGACCACAATTGGTACACCGTCTATCATGAGCTCCGCCTGATCCGCCTCGCCTGCCGCCGCGCCGGCAAGCCGTTGCTGGTCTTTCTCCATGACGTCGCCTGGCCGTGCGGCCGCCGCGACTTCTACTATGCGCCCGAGACCATCCCGGCCGAATACCGCCACGACCATGACTATTCCGCCGGCGCCTCGCTCGACTGGGACGGGCTGGTGCCGAACCGGGGCCTGCGCGGTCATGGACGTATGGCGCTCGCCAGGCATGAGGGCGGTCCGCGCAACGGCGTGTTGACCGCGGTCGAGGATTTCATCGCCGATGCCAAGCAGCAGGGCGATGCGCTCTGCTATGCGCACGTTCCCGCCGCGCTCGGGCTCGGCGTGCTGTTCGATGCGGCCGCGCCCTGGGCCGAGGCGATAGCCATGCACATGCTGCCGTGGCACGAGAATGAGCTGCTGAAGACGCTCGAGAAGAATCGCCTGCGCAACTATCTGGCCGCGCTCGAGTGGCAGGACCGGGCGGTCGCCTGACCGGCGATTCACCGCGACGCCGACGAAAACGCCGGAACCTGGGCGGGATAGGCATTTGTTAGGCCGCCTTATGCATGGTGCGCGGTCATGACGATCGCCCGCCGCCTCCGCTACCCGCTGATCGCGCCGCGGCCACCGCGTCCGAGCCAACTCGGCGACGTGTTCGCGCGGATCGAGGCGACCGGCACCTACAGCAACCACGGGCCGGAGGTCCGCCGGTTCGAGGCGGCGATCACCGAACGGATGTTCGCGGGACGCGGCGCCAGCCTCGCGCTCGCCAACGCCACGCTCGGCCTGATGCTCGCGATCCGCGACGCCGCCGACCGTGCGGGCCGGCCGGGCGGCTATGCGCTGATGCCCGCCTTCACCTTCGCCGCGACCGCCGAGGCGGCGATGTGGGCGGGCCTCACGCCGCTGCTTTGCGACGTCGATCCCGCCGACTGGGCCGCGGCGGCAAACGCCGAGGAAGCACTGCTCGCCGAATATGGCGAACGGATCGCGGTGGTCGTGCCCTATGCCACCTTCGGCAATGCGATCGACCTCACCCGCTATCGCCGATATGCCCGCCGCCACGGCGTGGGCGTGGTGATCGATGCGGCGGCATCCTTGGGCACGCTCGACGATGCCGGCACCGGCTTCGGCGCGGGCTATCCCCACGCCGTCGTCTTCTCGATGCAGGCGACCAAGCCGTTCGCCGTCGCCGAGGGCGCCGTGGTCCATTCCGGCGACACCGCGTTGATCGAGCGGCTGCGCGCCATGGCCAATTTCGGCTTCGAAGCGCCGCGCAGCGCCTCGCTCCCCGGCCTCAATGCCAAATTGCCCGAGGTGCTCGCCGCGATCGCCTCGGCCAAGCTCGACGAGATCGAGGAGATCAGCGAACGCCGCGCGCTGCTCGAGGCGAGCTATCGCGAGGCGCTCGACGGCCTCGGCTTCCAGCGCGTCTCGGGCCGCCGCCGCGCGCTTGGCTTCATGCCCGTGCTGCTGCCGCCGGCGCTGTCGCCGCGCCGTGCCGCAATTGTCGAGGCGCTGGCAGCGCGCGGGATCGGGGCCGCCCATTACTTCAGCCCGCACCTCGGGCAGCAACCCTTGTTCCGGCAGCACGCACGACTGACCGACACGCCCGTCGCCGACGACATCGCCGCGCGCGTCCTCTCGCTGCCCGCGACCGACGACATGACACCCGCCGACGTGCGCACCATCGCGGCGGCGGTGCGTGTGGCGTGCGGCCTGCGCCGGACCAGCGAACCGCGCGCGCCCGTCGCCGAGACACTGATCGCCGGCGGCGGACCGTCCGGAACGGCCATCCTCATCGCCGCTGCCAAGGCAGGCCGGCTCGGCGACCTCGGGACGGGCGGCCTCACCATCGTCGAGCGCGGCAGCCATCTCGGCTCGGGCAGGCTCGCCCGTTACGCGATCGCCTCGGACAGCACGGCGCAGACGTTCCTCACCGCGCTCGAGGCGCAGCCCGACCTCGCCGGGCATCCCGCGGTCCGGACGATCGAGGAATGGCGCGACAAGCTGGGCGTGCCGCTCGCCGCCACCGGCCCCTTCCTCGACGTGATCGGCGAGCGGCTCGGCCTGGCGGTGGAGCGCGGCGGCGGCCAGGTGCTGACCGGCCATGAGGTGCTCGGCGCGCGCCGTGCCGGCGGGCTGTGGCACGTCGCGATGCGCCGCCGCGAGGACGGCCATCGCTTCGAAGCCGCCGCGCGCAACCTCGTGATCGCCACCGGCGGCCACCAGCCGCTCGACCGCCTCGCCGGCCAGCAGATCGCGGGCGAACCGCTGGTCCGACGCGCCGGCGACCGGCTGCTCCAGTCCGACGAGGTGCTCGCGCTCGGCGGGCTGGACAAGGTCGCCGACCTGCTCGCCGGCAAGCGGAACCCACGCGTCGCCGTGATCGGCGGCTCGACCAGCGCACTCACCACCGTCGCGCTGCTGCTGCGCTCGCGGCCGGGCATCCCGTTCGGCGCCGGGGGCATCACCCTGCTCCATCGGCGGCCGCTCCGGCCCTTCTACCCCTCGGTCGAGGCGGCCCATGCGGAGGGCTTCACCGATTTCGGCCCGGACGACATCTGCCCGCTGTCGGGCTTCGTCTATCGTCTCGCCGGCTTCCGGCTGGAGGCGCGCGAGCTGGTGCTGCGCATCCTCGGCGTCGACGGCCGCGTGCCCGACCCACGCGTCGCCGTGCACCGCGTCGCCGACGAAGACCCGCAGGCACTCACTATCCTCGACCGAGCCGACATCGTCATCGCCGCCCTCGGCTATCGTCCGCGTGCGCTGCCGCTCCAGGACGCTGCGGGGGCACCGATCACGCTGGCCGCCGACCAGGGCGAAGCCATGGTCGACGACCGCTGCCGCGTGCTCGGGGCCGACGGCGCACCGCTTCCCGACCTTTACGGCATCGGCCTCGCCGCCGGCTTCGTTCCGTCGGGCGCGCTCGGCGGAGAGAAGAGTTTTCGCGGCCAAGCCAACGGCTTATGGTTGTGGCAGAACGATGTTGGCCGCATGATCGTCGAGGCGATTCTCGCCAATCGAGTACAAGCGGCGGCATGAACACACCTACCGTCAGCGTCATCATGGCAGCCTATGACGGCGCCGGGCTGATCGAGGAGACGCTCGTCAGCCTGGAGAAACAGACGCTCGCCGATTTCGAGGTGATCGTCGTCGACGACTGCTCGACCGACGATACGCGCGAGATCCTGCGCGGCTGGTCCGATCCGCGCGTCCGGCTGATCGAAGCGGAGACGAACGGCGGGCCGGTGCGCGCCCGCAACCGCGCCGTCTCGGAGGCACGCGGCCGCTACATCGCGGGCCTCGACCAGGACGATCTCTGCCGGTCGGACCGGCTCCAGCGCCAGGTCGACTATCTGGAGGCGAACCGCCGGGTCGTGCTGGTCGCCGCCGCCGCCAATATCCTCGAGAACGGCGCGATCCGTCGCTCGCGCCTGCCCGCCAACACCACGCCGGCGCTGATCGGCTGGCTGCTCCAGATCATGAACCCGCTGGTGTGGTCGTCGGTGATGCTGCGCGGCGACGTCGCGCGCGAGCTCGATCCCTTCACCCGGCCCGAGATCCTCTACGCGGAGGATTTCGACCTTTATCACCGCCTGCGCCGCTATGGCGCGATCGCGCGGATCGACGAACCGCTGATCACCTATCGCAGCCATCCGGGCGGTGCCTCCCAATGTCACACGGCTCGGATGATCGGCAGCGCCGAGGCCGTGCTCCGCGACGCCTATGCTCCTCTGCTCGGCGACAGCGCGGAGGAGGCCGCCGCCCTGGTCGCGCGTCACGTCATGGCCGGCGTGCCGGTGGGAAGCCGCGACGCGCTGCGCCAGCTCGGCACGCTGATCGCGATGCTCCAGGCAAGCTACCTCGACGGCGGCGGCTTCGATCGCGAGAGCGTCAAGCTGATCCGCTGGGAGACGGCGCGGCTGTGGTGGCGGATCGGGCGACGAGCGGTACGTTCGGGCGCGCTCGGGCTCACCGACGCGCTCACGGTGCGGCCCGATCATCTCGGGCTCGGCCATGCCGGCCTCGACGACCTGCTGCTCTCGGGCCTGGTCGGCCGCGCCCGCGCCGCGCGGCGGCGGCTGACCGCCTGACCTTCTGGTTAAACTGTCCTTTACCGTAGCGGGTTACCAGCGTCCGGTTACGTGAAGGAGCCGACACGCGCATGGCAACCGCGCACGCGATGGTGACGCAGGAACTCGACGGCGATGCGATCCGCGCGGTGGCGCGCGATTGCGGGCAGCTCGCGGTCGGCTGCAGCGATGCCTCGGGCCATATCGTCGGCGTCTCGGAACGCATCGCGACCCAGCTCGAGGCGCTCGCCGAGCTCGAAGGCGTCACCGCGGCGCTCGAGGCCGACCAGCGCACCGTCGCCGACGCCACCAGCGAGGCGCGCCGCCTGTCCGACCGGGCCCGGATGACGCTGGAGCGCGAGGCGTCGCTGATCGTGAGCTCGGTCGCCGACTTCGGCGCGCTCACCGAGCTCATCACCAACCTCGGTACACGCATGACCGATTTCGCCGCGGCGATGGCGCAGGTCCAGCGCGTCTCCAGCGCGATCGACGACATCGCCCGCAAGACCAACCTGCTCGCGCTCAACGCCACCATCGAGGCGCAGCGCGCGGGCGACGCGGGCCGCACCTTCGCCGTGGTCGCGGCCGAGGTGAAGAAGCTCGCGCTCGAGACGCGCCAGGCGACCGACGAGATCACCCGCACCATGGACAGCTTCGTGCGCGAGGCCGGCACGGTGATGCACGAGATCGACGACGGCGTGCGCCAGAGCGTCCTCGCGCAGAAAGGCGTCGCGCAGATCAACCAGACCGTGTTGGAGGTCGCCGAGATCGTCGGCCAGGTCGACCGCCTCACCGACGACATCGAGCGCTCGACCGAGGTGACCAGCCACAGCGTCGCACGCGTGCGCGACACGCTCACCGGCTTCGGCGTCCATGCCCGCGAGAGCGGCGCCCAGCTCGTCAGCGCGCGCGAGCGCATCCTGCGGCTGGAAGCGATGTCGAGCGGGATGCTCGATCGGCTCGCCCATTCGGGCATCGCGATCGACGACACCGTCTTCGTCGAGATCACCGTCGCGGGAATGAAGGAGGTCAAGGCGATCATCGAGGCGGCGCTCGCGACGGGCGAGGTCGGCGCCGACGAGGTATTCGACACCGACTACCGGCCGATCCCCGGCACCGATCCCGCGCAATATGCGAACCGCTTCAACGTCTTCGCCGATCGCGCCATCCAGCCCGTGCTCGACCGCATCGCCAGGTCCGACGAGACCCATATCCTCGGTGTCGCCGCGACCGACGTCAATGCCTATCTTCCGACCCATCTGTCATGGAAGTCGCTGCCGCAACGGCCCGGCGATCCCGCGTGGAACGCGGAGAACTGCCGGAATCGGCGCATGTTCATGGACGAGGCGACCGCCCGCGCGATCGCGTTCGAGGGTGACTTCATGCTCGTCACCTATTGCCAGGATCTTGGCCAGGGCCGCTATCGCGCGGTCAAGAGCGTGTTCGTGCCGCTGTGGATCAACGGCCGCCGCTGGGGCAATTTCGAGATGGCGTTCACGAGCTGACCGCACGACGCGCCATCAGCAGTGCGCCTTCGAGCCCGGCATTCTCCAGCATCGCCGGCACGACGAAATCCGGCGCGTTAGCGGCCGGTCCCACACCGTAACCGCCGAGCGCTGCGCGCAATTCCCCTGCGGTCGCGTCGAGCAGCCCGGGCGTCGTCATCACCCCGCCGCCCATCACGATCCGCTGCGGCGACCAGGCGAACACCAGCGCCGCCAGGAGCTGGCCCAGATAATGGGCGACCAGCGCCGCCACCTCGGGCGCCTCCGGCAAGGTCCGCCCTTTCAGCCGCTGCCGCACGGCCGGTCCCGCGGTCAGCCCTTCCGCACAGTCGGGATGAAAGGGGCAGGTGCTCGGCGCGTCATCCCCGGCAGCCCGCACGAGGCGGATGTGCCCCGCCTCGGGGTGCAGCGCTCCCACCAACGCGCGCCCGTCGATCGCAAGTCCTGCGCCGATGCCGGTACCGACCGTCACATAGGCGACGCTGCCGAGCCCCCGCCCGGCTCCCAACGCCTGCTCGGCGATAGCGGCCACGTTGACGTCGGTATCGACCGCGACCGGGCAATCCAGGCGATCGGCGAGGACCGCGCGCAGATTCGACCCGGTCCAGCCCGGCTTCGGCGTGTCGAGCATCTCGCCATAGTTCGGCAGCGCCGGATTGACGATCAGCGGACCGAAGGCCGCGATGCCGCCCGCCGCGATCGCGACGCCCGCCGTCTCCACGCAGCCAAGGATCGCGTCCGCGGCGGCATCCGGCACGGTCGTCGTCCAGCGCCCCTCGCCGACCACGACGCCGTCCTCGGCCACCACGCGCGCCAGTATCTTGGTGCCGCCGGTCTCGATACCCAGGAACGCCATCGTCAGCCCGCTTGCAATGGGTCGAATGCGGTCTGCCGGAGCGCGGTCATGCGGTGGCGGCTCCGGCATCGTCTTCGGCAGCGGCCATATCAGAGAAAACGCGTCCGGCGAGAGCGGCGTCGAGCTGGTCGGTATCGATCTTGCGTTCCCAGGTGGCGACGACGATGGCGGCGGTGGCGTTGCCGATGAAGTTGGTGAGGGATCGGCATTCGGACATGAAGCGGTCGACGCCGAGGATGAGGGCCATGCCGGCGACGGGGACGGCGGGGACGATGGAGAGGGTGGCGGCCAGCGTGATGAAGCCGGCGCCGGTGACGCCGGCGGCGCCTTTGGAGGAGAGCATGGCGACGCCGAGCAGGGCGAACTGCTCGCCCCAGGAGAGGTGGATGCCGCAGGCCTGGGCGATGAACAGCGCGGCGAGCGTCATGTAGATGTTGGTGCCGTCGAGGTTGAAGGAGTAGCCGGTGGGAATGACGAGACCGACCACGCCCTTGTCGCAGCCGGCACGTTCGAGCTTGTCGATCAGGCTGGGCAACGCCGCCTCGGACGAGGAGGTGCCGAGCACGAGCAGCAGCTCGGCCTTGAGATAGACGATGAGCCTGAGGATCGAGAAGCCGTGCGCCCAGGCGATCGCGCCGAGCACGACGAGGACGAACAAGAGCGAGGTCAGGTAGAATGTGGCGACCAGGCCGCCCAGCCCGATCAGGCTGCCGGCGCCGTACTTGCCGACCGTGAAGGCGATCGCCCCGAACGCGCCGATCGGGGCCGCGCGCATCAAGATCGCGACCAGGCGGAACACCACCAGCATCACCCGCTCGGCCAGATCGAGCACCGGCCGCGCCGGCGCGCCGACCAGGCTGAGCGCGATGCCGAACAGGATCGCGACGAACAGCGTCTGCAGGATCGAGCCCGAGGTCAGCGCCGACACCATCGTTTCGGGGATCACCGCCATCAGAAAGCCGGTGACGCTGCTCTCATGCGCCTGATGGGCATAGTCGGCGACCGCACCGGCGTTGAGGCTCGCCGGATCGACGTGCATCCCCGCCCCCGGCCGCACGACATTGGCGACGATCAGCCCAACCAGCAGCGCCAGTGTCGACACCACCAGGAAATAGCCGAACGCCCGCGCCGCCACCCGCCCGACCGCCGCCAGCTCGCGCATCCCCGCGATCCCGGTGACGACCGTGAGGAAGATCACCGGCGCGATCACCATCTTCACCAGCTTGATGAAGCCGTCCCCCAGCGGCCGCAGCGCCTCGCCCACCCCGGGCCACACATGACCCACCACCGCTCCCAACACGATCGCACACAGCACCTGCACGTACAGATGCGCGTACAACGGACGCCGGACAGCGGAAACCGAGGGAACGGACGGGATCGTCACGCACCCCTGATGCCCCAGCCTCGTTCAAAGGACAATCCGGTCCTCATCGTCATACGGCCCATAAGGCGCCCTCGCCGCTGCTCAATACATTGTTCGAGTGCGAGGGTAAGCGGCTCGGCTTCTTCTCCACGATCACCACCTTCGGCGCGCCGTGCGACGTGACGCTCACCGAGATTCGTATCGAATGCCGCTTCCCGATCGACGAGTGGACGGCCGCGGCGTGCCGGACCCTGGCCTAGGGATCAGGCGAGGCGACGATCCAGTGCATCACGCCAGCTAAGGCCGGCCGCCCTGCTGATCGAGGATGCGCAGGATGTTCCCGCCCCACATCTTCGCGAGATCCTGGTCCGAATAGCCGGCGCGCTTCAGCCGTTCCGTGACGCGCGGCAGGGCGGAGATATCCTCGATCCCGGGCAGACCGCCGCCACCGTCCCAGTCCGCGCCGAAGCAGACATGGTCGACGCCGGCAACGTCGATGACGTGCAGCACCATCGCCATGTAGCGCTCGAAATCCGCGTTCCACAGCGGTGCCGTCCGGTCGAGCTCGCGCCAGCGGCGGGCGAGCACGACCTGCTCCTCGGGGCTGAGCGTGGCGATCTGCTCGTAGCGCGCGAACAGCGCGGCGCGCTCGCCGGCAAGGTTCAGGCCGGAGAGGAAGATGGTGCTGATGCAGATCGCGCCGCCCTTGGCCGCCAGCTTGCGGATGCGGCCGTCGTCGAGGTTGCGGGGGTGGTCGAACGCCCAGCGGCCGCTGGAATGCGACAGCAGGATCGGCGCCCTGGACAGCTCCAGCATCTGGTCGAAGGCGGCATCGGAGGCATGGCTCGCGTCGATCACCATGCCGAGCCGGTTCATCTCCGCGACCCAGCGCCGGCCGAGCGGACTGAGGCCGCCCCATCGGGGCGTGTCGGTGGCGGAATCGGCGAACTGGTTGTTCTTGCCGTGCACCGGACCCGCCAGCCGCACGCCGCGCCGGTGGAACTCCGCAAGCAGCGAGAGGTCCTCGCCCAGCGGGTAGCTGTTCTCCATGCTCTTGAAGGCGATCTTGCGGCCTTCGCGGTCGAGCCGCCGCGCATCGGCGGCGGTCAGCGCGGGGCCGATGCGATCCGCGAAGCTGGCGATGGTGCGGTCGATCAGGTCCGATCGCCCGCGCGCGAAGGCGAGCGCGGCGGCATAGCCCTCGGGCGTGAGCGGCCCCTGGTCGGTGTAGATGGCGAAGAAGCCGCCATCGAGCGCGCCGTCCTCCATGCGCTTGAGGTCGACCTGGACGAGATCGGTCGCGAGATCGTGGCGCTCGCCGAAACTCCACCCCGGCCGCGCGAAATGCATCGGCGTGTCGAGATGGGTGTCGAGCACGAGGAAGCTCTTGTGGAGCGCCAGCGGGTCTGCGCCCGGCGGCGGGGTGGTGGCGCAAGCGCCGAGCAGCAGGAGCGCCGCGAGGGTGGCGCGCCTCACTTGCCCGCCCCCGCCACCGGACGCAGGTCGAGATCCTGATAGTCGTAGCTGAAGTCGGCGATCGGGCTCTCCGCCTTCATCGATACCCGCGCGACCTTGCCCTCCGCGTCGAGCGCGAAGGTGACATAGGCCGGCTCGATCGCCTTGTCGTCGAACCGGGTGACGAAGGTGTCGTACTGCCAATGGACCAGCCTGCCGGCCATGCGCGGCGTGGTCCTGAAGTCGATGCGAAGGCCGTCCGCACCGCTGGTGACGGCCACGTCGCCATACCAGGGATCGCGATAGGTCCCTGCATAACGATCGAGCGGCAGCGAGGGACCGACCTTGGCCGGCGCGGCCTTCGCGGCCGACAGCGCCGCCTTCCCACCGGCGATACGCTGCTCCATGAACGCCGCGAAACGCGACGGCCAGTTCTGGTCGGGCACGCCGAGATAATGGTCGACCAGCATGTGCGCGACGCCGCGCAGCAGCGCGACGTCCTCGGAGTTGACCACCACAGCGATGCCCACGTCCTGGTCGGGCAGCAGGATGACGTGCGTGATCGATCCGAACACGCCGCCGCCGTGCGAGATGATCCGCGCGCCGCGATAGTCCTCGACCTCCCAGCCCAGCGCATAGGTGCTGAACTTGGGCGTGAGCGGGGCGAGCGCGCCAGGATAGGGCGTGATCGGCTGGATCGTCACGCCCTTCCACATCTCGGCCGCCTGCGCCTCGCTGAACAGCCGCCCGCCGCCGGGCAGCGCGCCATGGCCGAGCTGGATCTTGAGCCACTGGGCGAGGTCGTTGGCGCTGAGCGCGAGCCCGCCCGCGGGCATTCCGGCGCGACCGAGCTCCTCGCGCTCGTCGAGCACCGAATTGGACCCGTCGCCGCGCACCGCGCCGCCGATCCGGGCGTGCGGGAAGGCGCGGTCGGGCGTCGCCCAGCGCGCCTCATAGGTGGCGGTCGCCGTAGTCATGCCGCCGCGCTTCAGCACCTCCTGGGTCATGAACTCTTCCCAGGTCTTGCCGGTGACCTCCTCGATCAACTGGCCGGCGACGGTGTAGAGGATGTTGTCGTAGGCATAGCCGGAGCGGAAGCTGGTCGCCGGCTTGATGTAGGCCAGCCGCCTCACCGTGTCCTTGCGCGACAGGCTGCCGCGGGGCACGAACAGCAGGTCGCCCGCGCCGAGCCCCAGCCCGCTGCGATGGACGAGCAGGTCGCGGATCGTCATCTCGCGCGTGACCCAGGGATCATACATGCGGAACCAGGGCATGTGGTCGATCACCCGGTCGTCCCACTTGATCCTGCCCCGGTCGACCAGGATCGCGAGCGCCGCCGCGGTGAACGCCTTGCCGGTCGATCCGGTCTGGAAGATCGTGTCGGCATCGACCTTGGCCGGATCGCCGAGCCTGCGCACGCCCCAGCCGCGCGCCAGCGTGGTCCTGCCCTTCTCGACGACCGCCACCGCGATGCCCGGCGCGCCGGTCTTCTCGCGGAGCGCCTCCACCCATGCGTCGAAGCCGGGAGGCACATCGGCGCGCGCCGGCATGGCGAGCACAAGCAGCAGCGCTGGCAGCGCGCGGAGGGTCCGGATCATGCGGCGACT
Organism: Sphingomonas astragali; assembly: GCF_051400615.1. Taxonomy (NCBI): domain Bacteria; kingdom Pseudomonadati; phylum Pseudomonadota; class Alphaproteobacteria; order Sphingomonadales; family Sphingomonadaceae; genus Sphingomonas; species Sphingomonas astragali. Next base: position 1,459,527 of record NZ_JBLFFH010000001.1, on the reverse strand, counting down.
TCTCCCCGGGGTTGTGCGGACCCGCGGCCGAGGAGACGCGCGAGCCCGATCGTCATCAGCGGCAGGACGAAGACGGCCAGGATCAGATAGGCGAGCAGCCGGTATCCTCCGGCGATCAGCGCGACGAGCCCGATCCGGTCGGCGACGAAGATGCAGAGCAGCAGCAGGACGCCGCCGATCAGCGCCCGGGCACGCACGCCCAGCTCTTGTCCGCGCCGCGCCCGCATCACGCCCGCGATCCGCTCGTTGATCGCGTGCACCGCGCCCGATCCGCTCTCGAGCAGGGCCAGGAAGATCATCGTCTGGAACAGCCAGTGGAAGGCCGGGACATGCATCTGGCGGAGCAGGAAGTCCGACGGCAGCGTCTCCGCCGCGATCGCCGGATAGAAGGCGGTCATGCAAACGAAGAACAGGATCGCCGGCAACATCGTCAGCGGCCCCGCGAGCAGCCCCGCCACCACCGCGTCGCGCCGGCCGGTCAGGTGGCGCAGCACCGGCAGGATCACGACGGCGCCGACGATGTTGTAGCTCGCATAGGTGACGCCGCCGAGCGCCCACCCCTCGGCCGAGCCCTGCGCGGCGAACCCTTGTGGGATACGCTCGCCGAAGCTCCACAGGCCGAGCACCAGGAACAGCGCGTAGACGCCGTAGAGCAGGATCGAGACATATTTGAACACGCGTTCGACCGAGCCGCTGCCGAGCGCGGTCGTGACGACGATCCCTGCCGCCAGCAGCAGTGCGCCGGCATAGCCGGGCCAGCCGAACATCGCCGTGCCGATCGCCCCCGCGCTCGCGCCGAACACGGCGAGGATCAGCACCACGAACACGATGTACGCCGCCTCGAACGCGATCCATCCCGGCCCCAGCAGCGAGCGGAAGAAGGCGCGATAGTCGAGCGCGCCCACCATCCGCGCATAGGCGAAGGTGACGGTGGCGATCGCGCTCCACAGCAGCATCGCCAACATCATGCCGGCGAGCCCGCCCCAGGGGCCGCTCGACAGGAAATACTCCGCCAGCTCGCGTCCGGTCGCGTAGCCGCCGCCGATGATCACCGCCTTGAGCGCGAAGCCCGGCAGCAGGAAGCGCTGGAACCAGCTCGATCCTGCCGCCGGCGCGGTCATGCGGCCGCCAGGCAGGAGTCGACCAGCGCCTCGAACGCGGGCCCGCCGCGGATGGGGTCGGCGACGGGCAAGCCGAGCCGACGGCTCTCGCGCGCCATCAGCTCGGCCGCCTCCCCCTCCCCCAGCGTAGACGTATTGAACGAGAAGCCGACGCAGCGGATCGCCGGGTTGGTCCGCCGGCCGAGCAATGTCGTCAGCTCGACGATCTCCTCGATGCCGGTGAGCTTGTAGCCGGCCGTGCCCAGCATCTCGGTGCGGCCGGGCTCGTGGCAGACCACGAACACGTCGGGCTGGCTGCCGTGGAGCAGGCCGAGCGACACCGCCGCATAGGCCGGATGGGTGAGCGCTCCCTGCCCCTCGATCACGTCCCAATGGCCGGCGGGCGCGTCGGGCGAGAGCAGCTCCGCCGCGCCGGCCTCGAAATCGGAGACGACCGCGTCCATCGGCATCCCGCCGCCGGCGATCATGATGCCGGTCTGACCGGTCGCGCGGAAATCCGCCTCCACGCCGCGCCGGACGAAGGCGCGCCACAGCGCCAGCGCCGTGTATTTCTTGCCCAGCGCGCAATCGGTGCCGACGGTGAGCAGCCGCTTGCCGCTGCGCTTGCGCCCGGTCGCCACCGGGATCTCGGCCGGCGGCACGCGCACGTCGATCAGCCGGCGCCCGAGCCGGCGAGCGGTCTCGGCCAATTCGGGAATCTCGGCGAGCCGCACGTGCATCCCCGCGATCAAGTCGAGCCCTGCCTCCAGCGCCCCGACCAGCGAGGCGCGCCAGCTCGCCGGGATGACCCCGCCTGGGTTGGCCACGCCGATCACCAGCGCCCGCGCACCCTGCGCACGGGCCTCCGCCGGGGTCAGGGCTTCCAGGCCGGTGGTCACGGCGGCGCCGGCCAGCCGGAGCTCCCCCACGCACTTCTCCGGCGCCCAATCCCTGAGGCCGAACGCGGTCTTGGCGAAGCCGGCGTGCTCGACGTCGCCGAGGAACAGGAGATAAGGCTGCGGCAGCGCGAGGCCGCCGGTACGCAAGGCTACAGGTGCGTTCATTTGTGGCGCGTCCACCCTCAAAAAGCCAGGTCGACCGCGAGCCCCAGCGTGCGCGGCTGCAGCGGGACGGTCGACAGGAAGCCGGGGTTGGTGGTCGCGACGTTGCTGGTGATCCGCCCCTCCTCGTCGGTCAGGTTGCGGGCATAGCCGCGCAGCGTCCATTTCCCGCCGAAGGTGACCGCGGCATTGAGGTCGAGCGTGGCATAGCCGTCGACCGGCACCGCCAGCGGCGAGCTCTCGACGGCGGAGATGCGGTCACCGACGATGCGCACCGCGCCGCCGACCCGCGCCCGCGCCGAGCCGCCGAGCGCGAACCCGTAATCCGCCGTCATCGCCGCCGCGATCCTGGGCACGTTGGGCAGCTGGTCGCCATCGGTGCAGTTGCTGGTCGTCTCGGTGCACTTGGCGTCGGTGTAGGCGAAGTTGGCGCCCACGCTGAGGCCCGCCACCGGCCGGATCAGCAGCGACGCCTCGACGCCCTTGCTCCGCGCGGTGCCGGCGTTGACCAGGCCGTTGATGCCCTCGGCGAAAGGGGCGGAGGTCTGCAGGTCGTTCCAGTCGAGCAGGAACACCGCAGCGTCGAAGGCGACCGCGCGATCGAGGAAGCGCGCCTTGATGCCCGCCTCGTAGCTCGTCACCGTCTCGGAATCGACGGTGGCGGGAAAGCCGGGCAGCGCGATGTTCGGCCCACCCGGGCGATAGCCGCTGGCGACGCGGGCATAGATCATCGTGTCGGGATCGACGTTGATCTGCGGGCTGACGCTGTAGGTGACGATCTCCTCCTCCGAGGTGCCCGACCCGCCCGAATCGAGGCCGAGCAGCGGGATCTGCGTCACCTGGGTGAAGGTCTGCTCGTTGCGCGCCCAGCGGAGGCCGCCGCTGATGTGGAACTTCTCGCTGATCTTCCACGTCGCGTTCCCGAAGACCGCATATTCCTTGTAGGTGTTGGGTAGCGCGACGATCGCGAACGGATCGAACGCCGGCAGCACCTCGCCGGACGCGTCGAGCGCGCGGACGATCTGGTCGTGGCTATTGTCCTCGTCGGTGTAGAAGAAACCGAGCATCCACTCGAGCTTGTCGCTCGACGCCGAGGTGAGCCGCACCTCCTCAGTCCATTTCTTCTGGTGCAGCCGCGCCGGATAGATCGCCAGCCCGCCCCAGATCACGCCGTAGACGCGCGAGGCGTCGCTGGTCTCGAGGATCTTGAGCTCGCTGTACGAGGTGGTCGAGCTCAGCTCCGCGAAGCCGAAGTCATAGCCGACCGTGCCCGAGTAGAACTGGAAGTCGCTGGTGAAGGGCTCTGCCAGCTGCGCGTTGGTGCTGAGGAAACGCGCCCCGGGCGCCAGCGGCTGGTTGCCCATGCCCTCGTACAGGATGCTGAAATTGTCCGAATCGACCGACTGCCACAGCCCGCTGAGCTTGATCGTCAGCGCGGGATCGGGCCGCCACAACAGCGCCACGCGGCCGCCCTGCTGGACCGCGTCGTTCACGTCCTTCTCGCCCGTCTGGATGTTGTCGACATAGCCCGGCGTGTCGCGTCGCGAATAGCTCCCGCTGACCGCCAGCTGGTCCGCGACGATCGGCACGTTCACCATCGCGCTCGCCGCCCAACCGAGGTCCTCGCCGTGCGCGATGGTGAAGGCCTCGCCGCTGGCGCGGACCGACAGGTTCTGAAGGTCGGGCTGGACGGTCACATATTTGAGCAGGCCACCGATCGAGCTCGCGCCATAGAGCGTGCCCTGCGGCCCGCGCAGTACCTCCAACCGCTCGATGTCATACGGCAGCAGGTCGAGCGAGAAGGTCTGCGCGCGATTGTAGATGCCGCTCGATCCGATCGGCGCGTCGTCGAGATACATGCCGACCGTCGCGCTGGGCCCGATCGGCGCGACGCCGCGCAGCGACAGCGTCGAGCGGCCGGGCGACCCGGCGTTGTCGACCTGCAGCCCCGGCACATAGGCAGCATAGTCGGTCAGCTGCGATCCGCCGCTCCGCTGCATCTGTTCGCCGCCGACGACGCTGATCGAGATCGGCACGTCCTGCAGCCGCTCGTCGCGCTTCTGGGCGGTGACGACGATGTCGTTGGGATCGCGGACGGTGGCATCGGCCGCCGGCGCATCCTGCGCAGCGGCGACGCCGGGCAGCGTAAGTGCGCCGACCGCTGCCGAAAGCGCGAGCATCGCAAGAGTTGCGACATGCTGATTCACCATCCGTCTCCCCCGAGATCGGCGACCGCAGCCGCGCCGCCGAACGACCGGCGTCGCGGGAACCGGGGCGATGACGTCATTGCCGCCTCCCTGATCATGTTATCTGATCAGGATGTTTTATCCTAAACAGAGAAATGTCAACCTATATTGCAAATGTATTTCTGTCTTGCGCCGCGAGCTGTCCCCAGACACGATCGTCGCAATGGATATGGCCGTCGCGATAGGCGATGCCCGGCACGCGATCGCGGGCGAGGAAGGTCGGGCCGTCGAGGTCGACCACATCGCAGAGCTGACCGACCAGGAACGACGGCGCCATCGCCAGGCTCGTCCCCATCATGTTGCCGACCATTACGCCGAGCCCGAGTTCCTGCGCCCGCCGCGCCATCGCCAGCGCCTCGGTCAGGCCGCCGCACTTGTCGAGCTTGATGTTGATCGTGTCGAACCGCTCGGCCATGGCCTCGACGTCAGCGAGGCCGAGCACGCTTTCGTCGGCCGCGATCGGAATGGGCGAGTCGACCCCGTCGAGATCCGCCTCGCGCCCGCGCGCCAGCGGCTGCTCGATCAGGCGGACGTCGAGGTCGGCCAATCCCGCGACCAGCCGCACGAGATCGGCCACGGCATAGCCCTGGTTCGCGTCGACGCCGATCCAACACTCCGGCCGCGCCACGCGCACCGCTCTCACGCGGGCGAGATCGAGATCGAGTTCCCCGGTCAGCTTGAGCTTGAGCGCGCGCGCTTCGGGGAAGTCCCGCACCGCCGCCTGGGCCATCACCGCCGGCTCCTCGGCGCCGAGCGTGAAGGTGGTGAGCAGAGGCCTGGGCTCCGGCAGCCCGGCCAGCGCCCAGACCGGCGTGCCGCTCGCCTTCGCCTCCAGCTCCCATAGCGCGCAGTCGATCGCATTGCGCCCTCCGCACGGCGGCAGCGCGGCCTGCAGCTCCTCCCGCGTCATTCCCCGCGTGAGCGGCGCGCGCACGCTCTCGATCGCGGCGGTCATCGCGGCGACATCGTCTCCCAGGTAGAAGACTCCCCCGCCCTCCCCGCGGCCGGCATGAATGCCGTCCGAGACCTCGACCACCACCACCGAGGATTCGGTGAAGACATGGCCGGCGATGCGGAACGGCTTGGCATAGGCGAACCGCTCCACCCGCACGTCGACCGAACGCCGCTGCGCCATGGCTCAGAAGGCGGTGCCGAAGCTGATCAGCTTGAAGACCAGTGCCGTCCACAGGACGAAGAAGGCGCCGAGCAGCAGCAGCACCGCCCACAGCTTCGCGAACCAGCCGCGCTTGTCCCTGAAGGCGAGCCACAGGGTCCAGGCGGCGAGGCCAAACAGGCCGAGAAAGCCGATCGTGCCGGCGACCTGGAGCAGCAGGATCAGCCAGTCGGTCTTGCCGTGGGTATCGAAATTCTCGATCTGCGAGATGACGACCGTCCAGCCGGCCAGCACGAGCAGCACCAGCCACGAGAAGCCGCGCACGAGGCGATAGGCCTTGCGGGCATGGCCCTCCAGCGTCAGCGCCGCGCCATAGCGCCGCCGCGCGATCCAGCCGGTGGGCCAGGAGACGGCGGTCACCAGGATCACCGCCAGCGCAAAGATCAGCGCCGGGATCAGCCAGCTGCCGCTCGCGTACCAGGGCGTGCGGTCCCACACCATGAAGGGCGAGACCATCGCGAAGGTCCAGCGCACCACCTTGCCGTCCTTGACCTGGGCAGCGAGCCGCTCATGACCATAGGCGTCCTCCCAGAGGAAAGGCGCGACCTCGATCCACTTGCGCGGCGCTCCGCCGAGCGCCGGAACACCGGCGATCAGCGGCCGTCCGTCCTCGTCGAGACCCACCTTCATCTCGTTGAGCAGGCTGACGATCGAGGCGAAGCTGGATTCGATCCGGCGGCTGACGGTCCAGTTGCCCGCCAGCATCCTGGCGTGCTCCTTGGCGGTCGCCAGCTCGACCGGCGGCTTGCGCGGACCGGGCGAGAGATAGCGATCGACGAACTCGTCCATCAGCGCGCCGCGAATGGCGTTGGGAGCGCCGTCCTTGCCCGCGCTGTTCATCGAGATGAACACGCCGACCTTCTCCGCCGGGAAGATCATCAGGTCGGTGTGGAAATAGACAGTGTCGCCGCCGTGGCCGATCGCGCGGTGGCCGTCGATCCACTGCTCGTAGAAGCCGAGCGCCATCTGGTTGTTGCCCGGCACGCTCTTGTTCTGCGCCGTGTGCATCAGCCGCGCCGTCTCGGGCCGCAGCAGCGGACCGCCGTCGCTCAGATGCGCGATCATGAACTTCGCCATGTCCGCCCCGGTCGAGGCGGCGGCGCCGGCGGGGGCGAGACCGATCAGCTCATAGCGCTGCGCCTTGCCCGAACCTAGCTCATAGCCCCGCGACATCAGCGGCCGCAAGTTGGCCGGCAGCGGCTGACGGAAGCTGGTATGCGCCATGCCGAGCCGCTGGAAGATGTTGCGCTCGACATAGTCGTCGAACTTCATCCCGGAGACGCGCTCGACGATATAGCCGGCCAGCGCGGTGGCATAGTTGGAATAGGCCGGCGTCGATCCGGGCGCGAAGATCCGCTCCGGTATGCGCTCCTTGAGCACGTCGCCCAGCGGCTTGACCGGCTTGTCGAAGGCGAGCAGCCCCTTGATGATCTCCTCGAACCCCGAGGTGTGCGTCATGATCTCGCGCAAGGTCAGCGGCTCGCCGCGGTAGGGCGGGATCTTGAAGTCGAGATAACGGTTCACATCGGCGTCGAGGTCGAGCTTGCCGGCCTCGACCAGCTGCATCACCGCGGTCCAGGTGAACAGCTTCGAGGTCGAGCCGGGCCGGAACAGCGTCCGCTCCGGATCGACGGGCCTCCGCGCCGCGACATCGGCATAGCCGAAGCCGCGCTGGGTGAGCACCTGCCCGTCCTTGACCACCACGACCACCGCGCCGGCGACGTCGCCGCGGGCGAGCGCATAGGGCATGTAGCCGTCGAGCCAGGCGTCCACGTCGGCCTTGGTCAGCGTACCGGGCCCTGCGGGAGCCGGCGGCAAGGCGGGAGCTGCCGCCGCCTTGGGCGCGGGCTCCGGAACCAGTGACGGCGACTGCTGCGTGAACGCAGGAACGGCGGCGAGGCCGAGCAGCCCCGCCAATCCGAGCTTGAGCGCGTGCTTCCACATGGATCGCGACCCCCTTCGCTATGGCCGTGCGGCCTGCGGTCGATTGCGTCGTCAGGCGGGAACGACTAGTCTGGCGCCTGACATGAAACATCCTCGTCCTGATTGGGACATCATGATCCCATTTAGAAAATTGTCAAACGGTCGTGTGCAGGCGCGGGGTCGGGCGATATGAAGCAGGCGCAACCTACGCTCGGCACGCTGCTCAAGGGTCTGCGTGCGCGCAACGACTGGACGCTCAAGGAGATGAGCGAGCGCAGCGGCATTCCGGTGTCGACGCTGTCCAAGGTCGAGCATGACCGGCTCACGCTTACCTACGACAAGCTGCTGCAGCTCAGCCAGCGGCTCAACATCCGCATGTCCGAGCTGTTCGCCGAGAATGCGGCGGCGCCGGAGGCGGCGGTGACCGCCCGCCGCAGCATCGGCGACCTCGACCGCGCGGTGCGCGTCAACACGCGCAATTACGATTATTACTATCTCTGCACCGAGCTGCGCCGGAAGCGCATGATCCCGGTGCTGACCCGGGTGCGCGCCAAGTCGGCCGAGGAGTTCGGCGACCTCGTCCACCACAGCGGCGAGGAGTTCATCTTCGTCGTCAGCGGCCGCATCGTCGTCCACACCGAATTCTATGATCCGGTGCCGCTGGAGGAAGGCGAATCGATCTACATCGATTCGAACATGGGCCATGCCTATGTGACCGGCGACGGCTGCGACGAGGCGGTGATCCTCGGCGTCTGCTCGAGCGCCGAGGACGGGCTGATGGACTCGCTGATCAACCTGCACGCCGAAGAAGCCTGCCGCGAAGTCACGCAGGTCTGATATCCGTTATCGGTTCCCGTCGACGGGGAGCGGCAAGACGCAGCCGGACGGTGCGGACCTTGACCAAGCCGCGCATCTTCTCGGCGATGATCTCCGCCCGACGCGAATCGATGTCGTGGACCGCGAGCGAAACGCGGCATGTCCTGGCCGAGCACTCGACCTGCGCCCACTCGACCACGCGGTCCTGCTGCGCAATCAGCCCGAGCAAGCGGCTCAGGACCTGCGCGCATCGATCCGCCGTGATCGCGAAGACGGCCGCGCGCGGGGCGGTCCTCGGAGCATGTCCGGTTGCCATGACCGGAATCAGGCCGCGCGCGCGGGATAGGACAGCTTGCTCCCCAGAATGGAACGGGCGAGCGCATCCGCCGCCTCGTGCGGAACGACGCCGTCCGCCGCGGCCAGGTCCAGCACCTCGGACAGCCGCGATCCGATCCGTTCGACCCGCAGCCGCACCTCGGCTTCGCTCCAGCCGAGATACTCGGCCGCGACATTGATGATGCCCCCGGCGTTCACGACATAATCGGGCGCATAGAGGATGCCGCGCTCGGCGAGCGTGAGGCCGTCTGCTGGAGCGGCCAGCTGATTGTTCGCCGCGCCGCAGACGATCCCGGCACGCAGGCGCCGCACGGACCGTGCGTCAAGGACCGCTCCCAGCGCACAGGGCGCGAACACGTCGGCCTTCGCTTCGAGCAGGGCACGCGACGTCATGATCTCCGCGCCGAACATGATCGCCGCCCGTGCGGCAATCTCGCTGCGAGGCTCGGCCACGATCAGCCTGGCACCGGCCCGATGGAGCAGCTCGCACAGGGCGAAGCCCACCTGGCCGAGTCCCTGGACCGCAACCGTGACATCCGAAAGCCCGGCTCCGAGGCGCCGCGCCACCGCCGCTTCCATCGCCTTCAGCACGCCGAGCGCCGTCCAGGGCGACGGGTCGCCACCGGCAGCGCCCGATCGGGCCGGCAGCCCCGCGACATGCGCGGTGACCTCGGCGACGCGTATCATGTCCTCGACGCGCGTGCCGACGTCTTCGGCCGTGACATATCGTCCATCGAGGGCCTCGACGGCGCGGCCGAACGCATGGAACAGGGCAGCACGATCGAACGGGCCGCACGGCATCCGGATGACCGCCTTGCCGCCGCCCAACGGAAGGCCGGCGAGAGCGTTCTTGTAGCTCATGCCCTCGGCCAGCCGTAAAGCATCGATCGTCGCCTCCTGCTCGGTGGCATAGTCGCGAAAGCGGCAGCCTCCCGCCGCCGGTCCGAGCCTCGTCGAATGGATCACGATCGCGCCCGCAAGCCCCGTCCGAGGGTCGTCGAGGCGAACCACCTCTTCGGGCAGCTCCATCGGTTGTGCGTGGTCCCGCATTTCGTGTTCCTTCCCAGGCCTATCCCGAGACGATATCCGCGATACGCCGGAATTTCTTACCCGATCATGCTGGAATCTGGGGCAATACAGGTTATTCTCACCCGAAATCCGCTGCTTCTGGGAAAATCATGTCTGGCAATCTGGACAGTTTCGACCGAAAGATCTTGCGCCTGCTGCAGGACGACGCGTCGCTCTCCACCGCGGCGATCGCCGACGCGGTCGGGATGTCTTCCTCGCCTTGCTGGCGCCGGATCGACCGCCTCGAGCGCGAGGGCTTCGTCAAGCGCAGGGTCGCACTCGTCGATCGCCGGAAAGTCGGCCTCAACGCCCACGTCTTCGCGACCGTGAAGCTCGATGCCCACGGCCGCGCGAACCTCGACGAGTTCGCCGCGTCGATACGCGGGCTGCCGGAGGTGCTCGAATGCTATGTTCTCATGGGACCGGTCGACTTCATGCTGCGCGTCGTCGCTGCCGACATCGAGGCCTATGAACGCTTCTTCTTCGAGAAGCTGTCGCGCCTTCCGGGCGTGCAGGAGATCAACTCGACCGTCGCGCTCTCGGAAATCAAGGCGACCACCGCGCTGCCGGTCTGATCCCCCTCATGTAACTAGCCCAAGGCTTCGATGGCCGACCTGAAACGCCGGCCGAGCGGGATCGGCGTTCCGCAGGCGAGATGGACGACCGGCCGTCCGCTCGGCTCGCGGCGGATTTCGCGGATCTGGCGCGCATTGACGACGGTCTGGCGATGGACGCGCACGAAACCCAGGGGGGCAAAGCGGTGGGCAAGCTCGCTCAGCGTCGCTCGCACGAGATGGACGCGGCCGCTGGCGACGATCTCGCTGTAGTTGCCGGCGGAACGGATCAGCACCACGTCCTGGATGCGCACCCTTAGCAGCGGCGCCTCGGGCAAATGGAGCCATTCGCCCGATACTGCCGAACATGCCTCCGGCAGCGGCGTGAGCACCCTATCGTCAGATCCCCCACGCGCGAGACTTTCGAGATGCCGCCCCCAGGCGAGCAGTGCCAGCAGCACCGTCGTCCCCAGGATCGCGGCCCGCGGCAGGAAGCTGAAGATGGTCGGCAGCGGCGGCGTACCCGGCGCGCATCGCATGTCCCCGGATATCGCGATCGCCAGTTGCGAGGAGAGCAGATCGGCAATCGTCACCGGGACGAAGGCGAGAACGGCCAGCATCAGCAGCGGCCGCCGCGGCGCCGCGAGCAGGTCGCGCACTGGTTCCTTGCAGGCGAATCCGATCGCGAGCGCGGGTCCCCAGACCAACAGGTTGGCGAGGCGCGCCTCGTCCGGCCGTTCGGCCACGAACGGATCGACCGGCGTCCCCATCCCGCCCACGGCATAGCCCAGAAGGAAGCCGAGCAACCCCATCGCCAGCCCGGCGCTTAACGGAATCTGCTGCTCCCAGATCGACTCGCGGACCCCTGTCGTCATGACCGCACGATAACCCGCGCGCGCGCGGGCGCGAACTGCCGTTCGTCACGTCCGCGCGCCATTCGTCCCAAGCTGCTCCCGATGCCCGCGCCGCAGCGGCATCCGACCAGGCGACAGCGTTCCATCGGGATAGTGCATCATGCGTCGCTTCATCTGCTCTCTGTCGCTGCTCGCGGCTCCGGCAGCCCATGCCCAGACCGCGATATCACCGCCGCCCCAGCCGCAAGGCAGCGACGTGGTGCGCGCCGCCGACGATGCCTTCGGCCGGCGCATCGGCATCGAGGAAGTCGGACTCTATACGGAGAGCGAGGTACGCGGGTTCGATCTGCAGAGCGCGGGCAACTACCGGATCGAGGATCGCTATTTCGTCCGGGCGGCCGGAATGCTTCAGCCGTTGATGGAGGGCACTGTCATCCGTGTCGGCGCCAATGGCCTGCGCACCGATTTCGCCGCCCCTTCCGGCGTAGTGCAATATGACCTTCCCGACGGCGCACCCGGAATGCAGGCGACGATCGAGGCCGGATGGTGGGGCGGGTCGGGCCCGATCGTGCTGACGCGCTTCGCGGGCGGCACGCAGGACAGGCAGCTGAGCATGGCCGGCGGCGTGCAGCTGAGTCTTGGACAACGCTATACCGACGGCACCGGCGGAGATTTCGTCGCGGTCGGCCTCGTCCCTCGCTGGGCGCCGACGGCCGGCATCCGGCTGACGGGGATTTGGGGCCACAACTGGTTCACGCGAGGCGCCGACACCAGCTTCGCCAGCGCGGGTACGCCGCCGCCTCGGATATCGCGCAACATCGATCGGACACAGCCATGGATGGACGCCAGCAACGAGAGCGACCTCGCCGGCGCCATCCTCGACGTCGATGCAGGAGATGGCTGGAGCTTCGGCGCATCGGCCTTCAGATCCGAACTCGCCTATCGGCGCAACGTCTTCAACCTGATCCGCTTACCGCACGGCGATGCCCAGGCCGAAGCGAACGGCCTGTTGTTCGGCGAGGAGAACCGCCGGTCTTTCTCCGCCGAGATCACGGCCGCCAAACGCGTCACCACCGGTGCGCTGGAGCATCGCCTGATCGCCATGGTCCGACGGCGCGACAGCGTGGTGCTCAGCGATCCCGGCGCGGCCTTCACGCTCGGCCGCTATCCCGACATCGACCGGCCGCCTGCCCTTCCCAAGCCGCCGATCGGCCTCAATCCGCTGCGACTTCGCGACGAGGTGGAGCAATGGACGGGCGGATTTGGCTATCGGCTGTCGATCGGCGGCTTCGCGGAGCTGCGCGCCGACGTCCAGCATGTCGAGTATCGCAAGCAGGCGCACGCGCTCGACGGGACGGTGATGCGTCAGACGAGCCGGCCATGGATCTATGGCGGCGCGCTGTCGATCGGGATCACCCGCGCGCTGACCGGCTTTGCCAGCTATGCGCGCGGGCTGGAGGAGGCCGGGGTCGCGCCGGCCAATGCGGTGAACCGCGGCGCGGTGCTGCCCGCGGCGATCTCACGGCAGGCCGAGCTCGGCGTCAAGTACGCCATTGCCGGTGGACCGACGCTGATCGCCGGCGTGTTCGACCTTTCAAAGCCGCTGCCGGGCATCGATGCCGGTGGCGCGTTCGACTTTGTCGGCCAGGTGCGGCATCGCGGAGCCGAACTGTCCCTGGCCGGGCCGATCACCCCTCGATTGGGTGCGGTGCTCGGCGCGACCTATCTCGATGCGCGGACCGAAGGCGAGCTCGTCGATCGCGGATCGATCGGCATACGCCCGATCGGGCGACCCGAGGTGATGGCGCTTGCCAACCTCACCTGGCGCGTGCCCGGCGTCGCGGGGTTCACGATCGACGGCGGCGTCAGCATCCGCGGCGAACGCTATGCCGACCGCGAGAATCGCGTGACGCTTCCCGGTTACGCGATATTCAATCTCGGCCTGAGGCAGCGCTTCGCGGTCGAGGGCTATCCGGTCACGCTCCGCGCACGCGTGGCAAACCTCACGGACCGGTTCGTCTGGAACGTCAGCAATTCCGGCCTGCTCACCCCGAATATCCCGCGAGTATTTACGCTCACGCTGACGAGCGAAATCTAACCGACATCCCGCTATCCGCCGGCATTCGCCGGCATCACCCGATAGAGCGCGCGGTGCGACAGGATGAACAGCGTCCGCCGGTCCTCTCCGCCGAAGAGGAGCTGGAGAGGCCGCTCCGGCACGTCGATGCGACCCAGTTCCCGGCCGTCGGGGGCGTAGACGAACACCTGGCCGTTGGCGACATAGACGCGCCCTTCGACGTCCGTGACCACGCTTTCGCCGCCGCGATTGGCGAAGGGCTTGAGGTCCGTGATCTCCCCTCGCCCGCCGACCAGGCCGGAATAGGTCCTGTTCTCCGACGCATTGGTCACGAACGCGCGCGTGCCTGGCTTCGCCGTCGTGAAGCCATAGGCGTCGAGCGCGTCGGAGAAGCGCAAGCCGCGGAAATCGGGCGGTCCCTGCTGGAAGGTGCGATAGGCAGGCAGCACGAGGCTGCCGTCCGGCGAGACATATTCCTGCGTCTTGGGCTGCGCCATGTCGCGGACGAACATTTCGGCCAGCGTGGTGAACTGGAGCGTCGCCGGATCGAGCTGGTCCTTGAACTCGCCGTTTTTCCACCAGTTGACCGGCAGGACCTTGGCGGCATCCGGACGATCGGCGGCCGGCGTCGCCGGAATGACGGTGAGCTCGGTCTCGGGGCTTCCCGGCCTGAAGCTGTAGACGGTCCCGTTGCGGCCGTGGGACGAGAGCACGAGCAGGTTGCCCGCGCGATCCACGGCAAGATTGACGGGGTCGAGCGGATTGTCGCGGACGATCGACAGCTTGCGGTCGTTCGACCAGCCGTAGATCCGCTGCGTCTTGCGGTCGACGAAGTAGAGCGCGCCCGCCGCATCGGCAGCGCCGCCGCCGATCGCCTCGAAGCCGTCGGCGAGCTTCTCGACCCGGCCGCCGCCGAACGTCGCCGGCGCGACCGGCGCCGGATCGGCCGGCACGTCGAGCACCGCGAACTCGCGTTCCCGCACGTCGAGGCCGTGCGTCACGTCGCGGATGGCATTCTCATAGGGGTATTTGCTGACGCGCAGGAACGTCGCGCAGCCGTTCTCGTCGCAGGTGCCGAGCCCGCTCTCCGCGTTCACATGGACGTTGCGGAAGCGGATGTCCCGCGAGTTGTAGAGCGTCACCGCCGCCGGCGCCGGCTTGCGCGTCCGCGTCACGCGATAGCCGTGATAGTTGGCGACGAGGATATCGCGCGAATCGCGGATCTCGAGCGACACCGCGTCCCCGCTCTCCCCCGCCTCCCCCTCGGTCTGCGGCGCGATCAGCTCCCAGTTGGCGACGCGGTTGAGCGCGAACTCGCTGCGGACGTGATGCTCGACCGATGCCTGGATGATGCGCCCCGGCGTCTCGGTGTCGGAGACGTAGATGCCGGGATCGGCATAGGTGCTGGGGCTCCAGAGGTTGACGAAGGTGCCGCCTCCGCCCTGCGTCACCCACAGGCTCGCATATTGGCCGGCCCAGCGCTTGGCAGGATCGGGGTCGCCGGTCTGGTTCGCGTTGTAGGGGATGAAGCGGCTTCCGTCGAACAGGTTGGTGCCATGGCCGCCCTGGAACTTGACGTCGTTGACGAGCGACTGCGCGCCGGCCCTCCACAGCAGCGCGGTGGCCCGCGGGTTGAGCCCGCCGGTCGCGAGGCCGAGGCCGGAGACGATGGTGTCGCCGCCGCGCGCCGACTCCACCAGCGCCTTGGGCGCGCCGACGCCCTGATAGGCCGCGGTGCGGTCGGCGAGCACGATTTGGGTCAGGCTCGGATGGAGGCCGATCAGCACCGTGTCGGGGCGCAGGCGCAGCGTGTCGCTGACGATGTAGAAGCCGGCCGGGAAATAGACCACGCGGTGCGCGTCGATCGCACGCTGGATCGCGGCGGTGTCGTCGGTCGCGTTGTCGCCCTTGGCGCCGAGCGTGCGCACGTTCACCCATTCGCCGACGGCGGGAAGCGAGCGGACCACCGGCGCCGCCGGTGCGGGAAGCGCGGCGAGCGGCTCGGCGTCCATCCGCGTCTCGTACCGGCCCATCCGGCCGACGCCCGGAAGCGTCAGGCCGTAGGTGAAGGACTTGACGCGGTAGCGGCTCCCCTTCCCCGCCGTCGTCCGGCCGCTGTCGCGGAAGCGCGCGAAGACCGGCGTGCCGGTCGCCACCACGTTCTGGAAGCCGACCTGGGTATAGACATTCTCCTCGTTGGAGATGATCACGCCGGCCTGGCTGACATTCTCGAGCCGCAGGTCCTGGCCCCACAGCCAGTCGCCATAGCCGCGGTCGATCTCAATGCCGACGGGCGTGTTGCGCATGGTGACGTTGAGCAGCGTCAGGCTCGCCTCATGCTCGCGGATCGCGGCATCGCGCTGGCCGTCGAAGGTCGAATCGATGAGCGTGAACTGCCACGCCGGCGACGGTTTCTCGGCGAGGATGCCGTAGCGGCCGCCGCGGAAATGCAGGTCCTCGGCCTCATTGGCGACATGGTAGAGGCCGGCCAGGCCCGAGCCGATGTCGAAGTCGATATGGCTGAGGAAGGCGTGCTGCGCGGCATGGAAGCGGATCGCGGTCGCGGCCGGATTGCCGTCGCCGATCTGGAAGTCGATATTGCTGAGCGCCGAATAGAAGGTGCCGGGATTGGCGTCGGCGATGTCCTTGTCGAACGGCACGCTCCCCGGCGGCGGAAAGGGGACGCGGCGCGACGGATCACGCTTGGCGCCGGCGAAGATCACCATGTTGGCGACGCCGCGCTGGAAACCGGGCGTGTTGTCGCCGAGGACGATCACCGGCCGCGAGGCGCCGACCCCGAACACGCGCACGCCCGGCCAGATGAAGATCGTGCGGCTGATCCGGTAGCGCCCCGACGGCACGAACACGATCCCGCCGCCGGGCTTCGCCGCGGCGGCGTCGATCGCCTGCTGGATGGCGGCGGCATCATCCGCACGGCCGTCGCCCTCGCCCTTCACCGTGATTGCGCGCGGCTCGTCAGGGGCCGTCACGAAAACCGATCGCGATGCCGACGCAGGCGTCGCGGATGCCAGCAGCATCGCCAGCGCCCCGAGCAATATGCCTGACCAGCCTTGCATGTCTCGTCTCCTGAAAATTGTCCCGGCCGCGAGGGGCCGGGACAAGGCGGAGAGGACCGCCTCCACCGGGGAGGCGGCGGGGGGTATCAGAAATTGAAGCGGACGCCGGCCCGGTATATGCGGCCCAGCGTGTCGTAGAGCGCCGGATTGATATCCAGACCGGTATTGGTCTGCGGCGAGGCCACCGGATCCTTGTCGAACAGATTGTCGACCTTTCCATAGATGGACAGGCGGTTGCTGATCTTGAACGTGGCGCCGACGTCGACGTAGAAGGCGCCCTTCATTTTGTTATAGTCGATGGTCGGATGGTTTCCGGTCGAAACCGGGCAGGACGACTGGCAGACCACATATTGGTTGCCGAAGGTGCCGTCGCTGAACCAGCGTTCCTGCACCGTCAGGGTAAGCTTGTCGCTGTCATAGGTCTGCACGGCCAGCCATTTCCAGTCGGGCGTGTTGCCGTTGTTCGCGCCGGCCTGATCGACCGGGTCGACGCCGGGAACGCCCGCGTCGACGATGAACTTGCGGATGTGCGTACCGAGGGCACGGACGGTGAAGCTGCCCGGCAGGCCCAGAGGCCGCTGCCATTGATAACTTGCCTCGATATCGAAGCCGCTGGTCGACCAGGAGGCCAGGTTGAACGGCTGGACATTGATGTAGTTCAGGCTCTGATTGGCGTTCTCCAGGCTGAAGAGGCCGCAGAAAGCCTGATTGCCGTCGGCGCAGAATTGCACGATCTGCTGCGCCGACAGGGTGGAGATCACGCCCTTCAGCTTGATATTGTAATAGTCGAACGACACGCTGAGGCCCGGCAGCCAGGACGGGCGCGCGAGGACGATGCCGACTTCGGTGTTGCGCGCGATTTCCGGCCGCAGATCGGGGTTGCCGATCGTGTTCTGGAACGCCGTCACCGTGCTTGGGGGGTTCGTAGTCGGATTGTTGAAGTTCGGCAGCGTCGTGACGGTCGGCGCGGCGAACAGTTCCGACAGGTTCGGCGCGCGCACGTCGCGCGAGGTCACGCCGCGCAGGCGGACGCCGTCGAGCGGCGTGTCCCAGGTGCCGCCCACCTTCCACGCCCAGACCGTGCCCGACGTGCTGTAATGCGTGCCGCGACCGGCCGCGTTCAGGTTGGCGCGGCCGATCGACTTGCTGTTGAACAGCGGCAGGTCGATTTCCAGGAAGCCTTCATAGACTTCATATTTGCCGCGGCCGTTCTTGTAGTTGCCGGCCGCCCAGTTGCTGCCCTGCGCCGCATCGAGCAGCGGATCCGCCGGATAGTCGGCGCTGTTGGGGCTGATGTCCGAGACGCCGGCGCCATAGGGATCGGCGTTCACGCGGTAGAACTCCCGGCGATATTCGCCACCGAACGCGACCGATAGCGGCCCTGCCCACAGCTCGAGTGGCTCGCCGGAGAAGTTCAGGCTCGCGACGTCCTGGGTCAGCTTGGTATGCTGGAACGGGCCGTTGTCATGCGGCGCGACATAGGCGAGCGCCGATGCCGAGGGCGTGAAGCCGCCGAAGATGTTGATCGGCTGGCAACCCAAGGCTCGCGCTGCCGGATCGGCGCAGACGATCGCGCCGTTGAGCGTGGTCGCGTCGGCTGCGGCCGCATAGCGGTTCTGCAGGACGATATCCTTGACCCGGATGTCGGAGATGGTGATGCCATGCTGATAATAGGCGTCATAATTCCAGTTCGACCCGGCCAGATCGAACTTGCCCTTGGCGCCCGCGACGAAGCGATACTGGCGCCGGTCGGTATAGACCTGCGGGTCGGGGAAGGACGCATTGCTCGACCCGAAGCCGAACTGGGTGATGCCGGCCTGGGCGCAGCGGTCGCGGACCAGTTGCGGCAGGAACGGGTTGGAGCATTGGACGGTCAGGCTCGACCGGCCATAGCCGGGGCTCGGCTGGTTGTTG
The DNA here is from genome assembly GCF_051400615.1 of Sphingomonas astragali. Classification (NCBI taxonomy): domain Bacteria; kingdom Pseudomonadati; phylum Pseudomonadota; class Alphaproteobacteria; order Sphingomonadales; family Sphingomonadaceae; genus Sphingomonas; species Sphingomonas astragali. The sequence continues at coordinate 1,441,327 of NZ_JBLFFH010000001.1, read as the reverse complement.
GTCTTCACCTGGGCCACATTGACCGTGACATAGACTTCATTGTCCGGGGCGAAGTCGAAGCCGATCCGGCCATAGCCGTTGATGCGTTCCAGCGACGATTTGAGCGACGCGCCCGATCCCGGCGCGCCCGACAGGTCGCCGCCCTCGCAGAAGCTGTTGCCGGGATAGCAGTTGGTGACGGCGCCGGTGCCGGTCGGCTGACCGCCCGATCCATAGTTGAAATTATAGGGTGTGCCGTTCTGGTCGAAGGCGATGCCCTGGAGCGGACCGTTGTTGATCAGGCCATAACGGGAAAACTGATAGGGCTGCGCATAGTCGCGATAGTTGAATTGCGGCAGGCCGTTGTTGGTCTGCCCGGTATTCATCAGGGTCGTCGCCCGATACCAGTCGCGGCTGCCGGCGAGGTCGGTGCCGAAATCGCCCGCACCGACGCCGCCTTCATGATCGTATTCCCCACTCAGCACGACATGCAGGCGGTTGTCGAGGAACGCCTTGCCATAGGCCGCCTGGACCAATGCGGTCTCGTCATCGCCGTACTTGGTGATGCTGCCCAGGATATTGCCCTTGAACCCCTCGAAATGCGTGTCGGTGATGAAGTTGACGACGCCGCCGACCGCATCCGATCCGTAGGAGGCGGAGGCGCCGCCGGTCACCACGTCGACGCGCTTGATCAGCAGTTGCGGGAACATGCTGATGTCGGGCACGCCGGTGACGTTGGCGGCGACGACGCGCTGGCTGTCGAGCAGGGTCAGGGTACGGATCGGGCCGAGGCCGCGCAGCGAGAAGGAGCTGAGGCCCTGCTGCCCGCTCGACGTGCTGAAGGTGCCCGTCGCCGCGCCGGTCGATCCCTGGAGCGAGGGCAATTGGGCGATGGTGTTGAAGACGTTCGGCTGCGCGTTGTTGGCGATCTGCGCCTCGCCGAGCACCTGGGTCGGCGTCGGCGCATTGAAGCCGCTGGTGGTGATGCGCGAACCGGTGACGATGATGTCGGAGCTCTGCGTCGCCTGGGGTTGGCTGTCCTGCTCCACAGCCGGCGGCTGGTCCGCCGCCGCCGGTGCCGGGGGAGCGGCGGGCGCCGTCTGCTGCGCCGCAGCCGGCATGGCCAAGGTCGCGGCGACAAGCGCGGCGAGGCTCGCCGTGGCAAGGCCGCGGCGGGCGGTCGCGCGGGGATGATCAGTGGAAGTCGGTAGCATGGTCGGTCCTCACCTGCTCGTTTCTGTTGTGATGGAAGACCTCACGGCGTCACCGCGTAGAGCGCGTGGTGCGTGAGGATGAACAGCGTGCGCCGGTCGCGCCCACCGAAGATGAGCTGCAGCGGCCGGTCGGGCACGTCGATGCGGCCCAGTTCCTTGCCGTCGGCGCCGTAGACGAACACCTGTCCGTTCGCGACGAAGACGCGGCCGTCCCCGGCGACGGCGACGCTCTCGCCGCCGCGGTTGGCGAAGGGCTTGAGATCGGTCAGCGTGCCGCCCGGCCCCACCGTGCCGCTGTAGGTGACGTTCTCCGACGCGTTGGTGACGAACAGCCGGTCGCCCGGCCTGCCGCTCACCAGCCCGTTGGCGTTGAGGCTGTCGGACCAGCGCCAGCCGACGTGGTCGGGCGGCCCCTGCTGCCAGACGCGGAAGGCGGGCAGCGCGATGCTGCCGTCCGGGGAGACATATTCCTGCGCCTTGGGCGTGCCCGCGTCGCGCGCGAACATCTCGGCGAGCGTGGTGAACTGATAGGTCTTGTGGTCGAGCTGGTCGCGGAACTCGCCGTTGTTCCACCAGTTGACCGGCAGCAGCGTCCTGGCGCCCGATCCCGCGCGCGCGGGCGTCGGCTTGATGAGCGTGAGCTGGTCCTTCGGGCCCGCCGGATCGAGCGAATAGACTGCGCCCTTGGCGCCGAGCGACGACAGCACCAGCAGATGACCCGAGCCGTCGACCGCCAGGTTGACCGCATCGAGCGGCTGGTCGCGCACTACCTCCAGCCCCTTGTTCTCGGTCCAGCGGTAGATGCGCTGGAACCGCCGGTCGATGAAATAGAGCGCACCCTTAGCATCCACCGCCGCGCCGGAGATCGACCAGAAGCCCTCTTCCAGCTTGTCGACCTTCGGGCTGCCGGGCGGCGGCGGCGCGATGCTGCGATCCGCCGGGCCGATGTCGAGCTTCGCGAACTCGCGCTCGCGCAGCACCAGCTTGCGCGACATGTCCTCGATCGAATTCTCGAACGGATATTTGCTGGCGCGCAGGAAGGTGCCGCAACCCTCGTCGTCGCAGGTCGCATAGCCGCTCTCGGCGTTCACATGGACGTTGCGGAAGCGGATGTCGCCCGAATTGAACAGCTTCACCGCGCTACGCGCCGGGTGGTAGCTGCGCGTCACCCGATAGCCGTGATAGTTGGCGAACAGCAGGTTGCGCGAATTGCGGATCTCCAGCGAGATCGCGTTCGGCCCATCACCCACCTCCTGCTCGGTCTGGGGGGCGAGGAACTCCCAGTTCCGGACGTTGTCGAGCACGAACTCGTTGCGGGCGTGATGCTCGACCGACATCTCGTAGACATGGCCGGGCGTGCTGGTGTCGGTGACGTAGAAGCCCGCCTGCGCGAAGGTGTTGGGGCTCCACACGTCGGTGAAGGTGCCGCCGCCGCCGTCGGTGACCCAGATGCTGGGGTATTGCGCGTCCCAGCGCCCGTCGGCGACCGGATCGCCGCTGCGCGCGGACAGCGTTCCCAGCGGCTTGCCGTCCGCGGTCGGCGTGCCGCCGCCGCCCATGATCTTCACGTCCTCGACCAGGCTGTCCTCGCCCGACCGCCACAGCAGCGCGGACGCGCGCGGGTTCACCCGGCCGGTGAAAAGGCCGAGGCCGGACAGGATATTGTCGCCGCCGCGCGGGCTCTCGATGATCGGCAGCACCGTGCCGAGCCCGGCATGGCGCGGATTGTTGTCGGGGATGTAGAATTGGGTGATCGCCGGGTGCAGCCCGATCAGCACCGTGTCCGGCCGCAGCTTCAGGCTGTCGGTGACCTTGTAGAAGCCGGTCGGGAAGTAGAGGACGCGATGGCCGTCGATCGCGCGCTGGATCGCCGCGGTGTCGTCCGCCTGCCCGTCGCCGACGACGCCGAGGGAGCGCACGTCGGTCCATTCCGCCACAGCGGGCAGGTCGCGGATCGCGGGCGGGCGCGGCGCAGGCATGGCGGGCAGCGGCTGGATGTCGGCCTCGGTCGCATAGTCGCCGGTGCGGCCGAGCTCGGGCACCGCGAGGCCGTAGGAGAAGGACGCGACCTTGTAGGCGCGGCCCTTGCCGTCGACGGTCCGGCCGCTGTCGCGGAAGCGCGCGAATACCGGGCTGTTGCTGGCGAGCGCGTTCTCGAAGCCGATCTGGGTGAAGACGTTCTTCTCGTTGGAGATGACGACGCCAGCCCGGGAGACGTTCTCGAAGCGGACGTCCTTGCCCCACAGCGAATCGCCATAGCCGCGGTCGATCTCGATCCCCACCGGCGTGTCGCGGATCGCGACGTTGACCATGGTGAGGCGTGCCTCATGCTCGCGGATCGCCGCGTCGCGCTGGCCGTCGAAGCTCGAATCGATCAGGGTGAATTGCCAGGCGGGCGAGGTCTTCTCGGTGACGATGCCGTAGCGGCCGCCATGGAAATGGACGTTCTCCATGACGTTGCCCGCCTGGTAGACGCCGGCGAAGGCCGATCCCAGGCGGAAGTCCATGTGGCTGAGGAAGGCGTGCTGGGCCATGCGGAAGCGGACCGCGGCGGCGGCGGGGTTGCCGGGGCCGATCTCGACGTCGACGTTGCTCATCGACGAGTAGAAGGTTCCCGAATTGGCGTCGCGGACGATCCGGTCGCGCGGCACCACGGTCGGCACCGGGACGGGTACCTTGCCGACGTTGTATTGGTCTCCGCCGCCGAACACGACCATGGTCGACACGCCCGTCTGGAATCCGGGCGTGTTGGCGCCGAGCACGAGCACCGGCCGGGTCGGGCCGACGCCGAAGATGCGCACGCCCGGCGGCACCACGACGGTGCGGGTGAGGCGATAGCGGCCGGACGGCAGGAAAACGATACCGTGCCCGGTCTTGTCGCGCGCCGCGTCGAGCGCACGCTGGATGGCGTCGGTGTCGTCGGCGCGCCCGTCGCCGCGGGCGCGTACGGTGACGGCCTTCGGATCGTTCGGCGCAACCGGCAGAACCGACTCCGCCGCGAGGCCGGTGCCGCTGCCGAGGGCCCATATGGCTGCGGTCGCGAGTAGGCGCGCTCTCATGCTGCTCCCGATCAAGCCTCTCCGGACGGGGACGCGTGCCCCCGCTTTCCGTCTGGATAGGCCGACGCGGCGGCCCTGCCATCCGCGACCATGGTCGTAATTCCCCCCGCGCCCGAACCGTCGCTAGGACTCGCCCGAACTTTCGGGGACGCCGCCAGGGCCCGTCGCCGGCCAGCCTTCAGGAACATCGCTTGCAAGGGTCACGCAATCACACCGGCATGGAGGCGCTGGCGATCGTCGTCATGGGCGTGAGCGGAAGCGGCAAGTCGACGCTGGGCGCGCTGCTCGCCGATACGCTGGGCTGCCCGTTCCTGGAAGGCGATCGGTTCCACGACGAGGCCGCGGTCGCGAAGATGCGGGCGGGCCATGCCCTTTCGGACGAGGATCGCCGGCCGTGGCTCGACCGGATCGGGCACGCGATCGGCGCGACGGCACGATCGGACGGCCTGGCCGTCGCGGCCTGCTCGGCGCTGCGCCGCCGATATCGCGATCAGCTGAGGGAGGCGATCGCGGTACCGACACGGTTCCTGCTCCTCGACAGCGGTCGCGACGAGCTGATGCGGCGGCTCCTGAACCGGCCCCACCATTATATGCCGGCCAGCCTGCTCGACAGCCAGCTGGCGACGCTGGAGCGTCCCGATCCCGATGAGGCGGCGATCGCGCTCGACGGGTGCGCCGCGCCGGACCAGCTCCGCGATGCCGCGCTGGCTTGGCTGCGCGGGGAGGGCGAGACGCTTGCCTGACCCATCCTGTTCGAATTGAAGCCGTACCAGCGCTCCTGCGAAGGCAGGAGCCCAGGCCGCAAACGACGCTCCCATGATCCAGGGCTCCTGCCTCCGCAGGAGCACAATTCCACTTCGACCGGACGAGCCGGGGCGGATCGACATTGAGGAGATGACTGACCTCTCGACCCTCCTCAGCGTCACCCCGGACTCGTTCCGGGGTGACGGCTGGAAACCAGGCTACGGAAGGCCTTCCCCGACGTCGATTTCCCTAAGGCATCAGCCGCTTGCGGCCTTCCGAAAGATGCCACCGCATCGCCAGCGCGGCGCCGTCCGCATCCTGGGCGCGGATCGCGGCGACGATCATCTCATGCTCGCGCATCATCGCGCCGATCACCTCGGGCGGACGCGAGCGCGAGATGTCGACCCCGGCACGCATGATGCGATCCGTCTCCTCCGACAGGGCGTCGAAGGCGACCACGAAGGCGGGATTGGCGGTCGCCTGCGCGATCCGCCGATGCAGCTCCATGTCCTCGGCATGGGCCGGCGCGCTCGACAGCAGCGCCTCGCGCAGCCGCAGCAGCCCGTCCTCGATCTCGGCGAGGTCCTCGGTCGAGCGACGCATGGCGGCCAAACGCGCCGCCTCCGCTTCGAGCACGAAGCGGACCTCGTAGCTGCCGAGCGTCGAGGACAGCTCGGTGAGCGGCATGAAGGCGACCAGCCGATCCGACGGCCGACTCTTCACGAAGGAGCCCGCGCCGCGCCGCGCCTCGGTGATCCCGTCGGAGGCGAGGCGGACCAGCGCCTCGCGGACGATCGTGCGCGACACGCCGAAGATCTCGGCGAGCCGCGCCTCCGACGGCAACCTGTCGCCGATGTCGAGACCCTCGACGTTGATCATCTCGACGATGCCCGTGTAGGCCCGATCCGCCGCCCTTCCCTCACTCATCGACCGGCCTCCTTGCTCGGCATCATCGCGACACCCGGCCCTAGAACACGCTGCTGGCGGCCAGGATCAGCAGCAATCCCACCACCGAGATGGCGGTCTCGAGCACCGACCAGGTCCTGAACGTGCCGGGCATGTCGGTGCCGAGATAGCTCTTGACCAGCCAGAAGCCCGGATCGTTGACGTGCGAGAAGAAGACCGAGCCGGCGCCGATCGCGAGCACCGTCCATTCGGGCGACACGCCCGACGCCGCCACCAGCCCGGGCATCACGCCGGCGGCGGTGATCGTCGCCACCGTCGCCGATCCGGTCGCCAGCCGGATGAACACCGCGATCAGCCACGCGAGCACCAGCGGCGAGACGGCGCCGCCCGCCGCCACCCGCACGAGCATGTCGGAGAGACCGGCGCTGACCAGCACCTGCTTGAGCGCTCCGCCCGCGCCGATCGCGAGCAGGATCGTCCCGGCCGGCTTCATCGTTTCGGTCCAGATCGCCTCCTGGATACGCGGTTCGGCCAGCCGGCGCCCGAACAGGAGCGGCAGCGCGAGCAGGCAGGCGATCAGCAGCGCCGCGACCGGGTTGCTCGCGGCTCCGAGCCAGGCAAACCGCGGCGCGACGGCGGCGGGCAGCAGCGCTTCCACCTGGCCCACCGCGATCAGGACGACGGGCATCAGCACGACCGCGAACGCCCGCCAGAGCGACGGGCTCTCCACCTCCACCCGCACCGGCTCGAGCGCGGGCGGCCCCAGCACCACGCCGCGCGCGGTGAAACGCGCGAGGAGCGGACCGGAGATCACCGCGACCGGCAGGGCGATGATCAGGCCGTAGGCGATGGTCCGGCCGAGGCTCGCATCCAGCGCGTCGACCGCAAGCAGCGGCCCCGGATGCGGCGGGACCAGCGCGTGCACCACCGACAGGCCGGCGAGCGCGGGCAGCATCAGCCGGAGCTTGGCCGCATCGCCGTTCGCACCCTGCGGCAGCGCCGCCGCGGCGGTGGCGACGATAGGGAGCAGCAGCACCAGCCCGGTCTCGAAGAACAACGGCAGGCCGATCACCAGCGCGGCGAACAGGCTTGCCCAGGGCGCCCCGGCGACACCCGACCAACGCAGCGCCGCGCGGGCAAGCCCGGCGGCGCCGTCGGACAGCTGCAGCATCGCCCCCAGCGCGAGCCCCAGCGCGACCACCAGGCCGGTTCCGCCCAGGATGTCGCCAGCGCCTTTCTGCACCGCCTTGGCGGTGTCGCCGATCGGCATTCCGGCAAGCAGCCCGACGGCGAAGGCACCGCACAGCAGCCCCACGAACGGATGGAACCGCCCGCGGATGATGAGGAGAATGGACAGGGCGATGCCGAGCACCGCGGCGATGACAAGGCGATAGTCGTCCAGGGTCATGGCAGACCCCGGCGAAACCGATGCCCGAAAGCCGTTCGGCGCGCGCTCCCCGCCGGCCGGTGCCCGTCGCCCCCAAAGCCCATCCGCTCCTCCGTTAGCGCCCACATCCGCCGCAGATCGACGTCGGGAACCTTCAATATCTGTATGACAGATTAGATGCCTTCACCAGCCAGATTGTCGCAAATGAAGCGAATTGGCGATTTGACTGCTTGAATCTGTCCAACAAGTAGCGCTAACATGCCCTATCGCGAGTCCCAGCGCCGACACAGATCGGCCGGTCGCGAGGCGGACGACATCCAACCGCAAAGGGAGAGACGATGACGATCGGGACCGAGCAGGATCAGGCGGTGAACGAGGTTGAGGCGTGCGAGAGCGGGCCGGCGATCATGGCCCGGCTCACGCCCACCCAGATCAAGGTGCTCGAGGGCGTCCATTCCGGATTGCTCAACAAGCAGATCGCATTCGACCTCGGCATCGCCGAAGCCACGGTGAAGGCGCACATGACCGCGCTGATGCGCAAGCTCAACGTACGCAACCGCACCCAGGTCGCGATCGCCGCACAGACGATGGGGTACAGGCGAAGCTCGCTCGCCCGATGATGTCCGTGGGTCCGTCGGTGCGAACGCGAACGTGTACGGAGGCCAGCTCGAGACATCCACGATAGATGGTCGTCGCTCGTTGCGGAACCCTGAGCGCGGCCGCCGAGAAGGTTCCGCGAGCTATGCGTTGCGCACAGCTCGAATTTTTTGAGATACCGGCGCGACCCCACCGCCGACGGGCTGGGGCAACATGACCGCCGACCTCAAGAAGGTGACCAACAAGGGGGCCGGCACATTGTTCGTCTTTGCGCTTCCGAAGGCCATGACGCATGGGCAGACTAGTCGAAAGACGTTACGGCTACGCTACAATTAATTGATAAACATAGGTTATTCTGGAAAATTCGGCAGGAACCGGGCGTCTTGTGGGCTGTTTGGGCTCACGTCTGTCAGGGAGTGACCGCCATGTTCATGCACAACAAGCGCCTGCAATATACCGTCCGGGTCTCGGAGCCGAACCCGGTGCTCGCCTCGTTCCTGCTCGAACAGTTCGGCGGGCCCGACGGCGAGCTCGCCGCAGCGATGCGCTATTTCACCCAGGGACTCGGCGAGGACGATCCGGGCCGCAAGGACATGCTGCTCGACATCGCCACGGAGGAGCTGTCGCACCTCGAGGTGATCGGGTCGATCGTCGCGATGCTCAACAAGGGCGTCAAGGCCGAGCTCGCCGAGGCGGCGATGACCGAGGCCGAGCTCTACATGAAGATGAACGCGGGCGGCGACAGCCACACGCAGTCGCTGCTCTACGGCGGCGGACCGTCGCTCACCAACAGCTCCGGCGTGCCGTGGACCGCGGCCTATGTCGACAGCCGCGGCGATCCCACCTGCGACCTGCGCTCGAACATCGCCGCCGAGAGCCGCGCCAAGATCGTGTACGAGCGGCTGATCAACATCACCGACGATCCCGGCATCAAGGATGCGCTCGGTTTCCTGATGACGCGCGAGGTCGCGCACCAGAAGAGCTTCGAGAAGGCGCTCTATTCGATCGCCAACAATTTCCCGCCGGGCAAGCTCCCCGGCCTCGCCGCCTACGCCGACACCTACGTCAACGCCTCGCAGGGCGAAGGCGACGCCGAAGGGCCGTGGAATACGGGCGAGCAGTGGGAACGGGTCGACGATCTTTCCGCGCATCTCCCCGCCGACGACGGCGACGGCAGCGCCAGCGTGGACTTGAATGACGACCAGCGCACGATCGCGCAGGCTCTGGCCCGGCGGACCGCTTCCGACCCGTCGAGCAGCCCGGTCACCGGTGCCGACCTGGGCGCCGGGCCCGGAGCGGGCAAGATCTCCGACGAGGATCTCGGCGGCGCCCGCGACATGAAGGACGCGGTGAAACAGGCGGCGGAGATGACGCCTGCATGAAATCCGAATAGGCGAAGCGCCGCCGCCGCATCCCGATCGGCTCGGGCGATATCCGGCGTCGGACGCCAGGCCCTGTCTGGCACGTGTCGCTGACGACGGGTCAAAGCCCGCAGCGGGCCGACGACTGAGGGACGGAAATGATGCTTCCGCGCCTTAACCGGTTACACAGCCGCATTCGGCTCCTGTGAGTTGGCGCCAAAAATGTGCGTGAGCAACTTGGTCATGGCTTCACGGCCGGTATCGGTGAGTTCGACCAGCACGCGTCGATTGTCCTCCGGGTCGGGGCGGCGCCGTATCAGCCGCACCTCCTCGAGCCGGTCGATCCGCCGCATGGCGCCAGTGGCGCTCTCGCCCGATACGGCCATGAGCTGTTTCACGCAGACGATCCGCCGCTCCTCACCAGCGATGAACAATTCGAGCATCATGTCCCACGCCGAATCCCGGAACACGCCCTTTGGGAAATAGCGTGCGCACTTCGCCCGCGCGTCCATCACCTGACGGGCGAGATTCAGCAGGGGTCGCCAAGGCTTGAAGGAGACGGGTGGTCGCGATGCGGCCTCGCGACGGCTCTTGTGAAGAGCGTCCACGCCGACGGACTCACTTACCGGTGAAGATAGGGCATCCGCGACTGTATACGGCTTCATACGATCACCACCGATACGCTTCACACATGGATTAATTAATATTAGTTAATAAAAGGTTAATATCCGAGACTTCGAATAAATAAATCAAATACTTAATTATTGGTACTTGACAAATTTGTCGTTGCGAAGCTCGGCGGAGGCGCGTTGTGGGGCGGGGGCGGATGGCTGTGCTTCAGCCAGTCGACGATTTCGTGGATGCCGCTGCCGTGCGAGCCCTTGAAAAGCACCAGATCGCCTTCCCTGAAGGCACCGCGCAGTCGGACCTTCAGATCATCAAGCGATTCGACGAAGGCTCCGCGCCGCGCCGGCGCCAAGGCGTTCCAGAAGCCGGTATAAAGGCCGCCCACGACATAGATCCGGTCCACGCCGGATGCATTCACCAGAGCGGCAAGAGCGGTGTGATACGTGGCGGCATCGGCACCGAGATCGAGCATCTCGCCCAGAACGGCGATCCGCCGGGGCGCCGTCCTACCGGCGAGCAGCCTGATCGCTGCCTCCATCGAGCCGGGATTGGCGTTGTACGCGTCGTCGATCAGGACGATGGCGCGCCCGTCCACCGACAGCCGCAGCTCTTCGCCGCGGCCGGCGAGCGGCTTGAAGCTGCGCAAGGCGGCGACGCCCGGTGCGGCCATGAGGTCGAGCGACGACATCACCGCAAGCACGGCGACGCTGTTGAGCGCCATGTGCTCGCCCGGTGCCGCCAGCGCATAGCGGATTTCGCCGTCGGGCGTGCGCGCGGCGACCAGCGCCTCGTCCGGATCATAGTCGAGCAGCTGGAAGTCGGCTTCGGCCGAGCGGCCGAACTGGATGACCCTGAGGCCCCGAGCCCGCGCCGCCTCATGGACGTACGCCCATTCGGCCATGTCGCAGTTGAGGATCGCCGTGCTCCCCGGCGCCATTCCGTTGAAGACCGCGCTCTTGCGCTCGGCGACGGTGCGCAGATCGCGGCGATGTTCGAGATGCGCGGGCAGGATGTTGGTGAATACCACCACGTCCGGCCGTACCAGCTGAGCATTGTGCCGCATCCGCCCGATCGCCAGCTCCAGCACCGTATGCGGCGTGTTCCACGGGATCGACGCGAGGTTCCAGGCGATGCCGTGCGGCAGGTTCGCATTGTGCCGCGTCCGGCCGACCGGTCCCCATGGCGCCAGCGCCTGCGCGAGCATTGCGACAAGCGTGGTCTTGCCCGCGCTGCCGGTGACGCCGATCACCTTTCCTTTCATCCTCGCACGCGCATGGGCGCCGAGCGCAAGGACGGCCGCGTCCGCATTGGCGACCGACAGGACGGGGATGTCCCCGGCCGACACCGTCTCGGGTGCCGTCGTGATGAACGCCGCCGGACGATGCGGAAGCGCATCGAGGCGAGGCACGGGGATTCCCCGGTCCTCGCCGGGCTGGCGGACGAGCACCATCTCGCCCTCGCGCTGGGTGGGCGCGAAGATGCACAGCCCATCCGCCGACCAGCCCTTCGGAGCGGGTACGACCCAGCGTCCGGCAGCAGCACGGGCGACGGCGTCGGCCGTCCAGCCGGATTCCTCGTCCGGCGTTTCGGCCGGGTCTTCGTGCCCCGCGGGCCGCTCGACCAGGTATCGGCGATAGGCGATCAGTCCGGACAGATAATGCTCGACGTCATCGATCCGGATGCGGAAGGCGTGGTGACGGATGAAGAAGCTGCCGACGATCTTCGCTGGATCGGCGAAGAACATCGCCAGCTCGGGCCAGAAATGGCCGTTCAGCAGGTAATGCGCGCGGAAATGGAGCGCGCGGTAGAATTTGGGCAGGTCGAAGCCATCCAGCAGATGCCGGTTCGCCGCCTCCGCGCGCAGACGCGAGACCATGCGCTCGGCCGCCATCATCAGCTCCAGCAGCGTCGGGAAGGTGGTGATCCGGTTGAGAACGAAGTCGAGATGATCGACGACATTGGCGAGGCCGAAACGGAAATACGCCTCTCGCGGACGATGACGCGTGAGCTCGTTCGCGCAATAGCTGAGCCAGTGATCATGCGCCTTCCAGTGGCCCGAACGGATGAAATGGCCGAAGGCCCGTTCCACCGCTTCGAGCCAGCGGCTGTCCCCGGTCAGGCCGAACAGGCGCATCAGCCCGAAGGCCGCCTCGCCTTCGTAGTAGATGATACGAAAGCGCTGCTTCACCTCCAGCGAGGGATGATGGAGGACATGGACAAAGCCGCCCGATGCTGCGTCCTGCATGTGGAGGATGCCGAGCGCGAGCCGGTCGAGCAGCGGCCGGTAGCGATCGGTTGCCATCAGCTCGCTGTATTTGACGAGCGCGAGCAGGCAGACCGCGTTGCCGCCGAGCTTGATCTCCGATCCCGGATCGACCAGGAACGCGGCGCGTTCGCCGCCGGGCAGGACGGCAGGCTGGATCAGCTCGCCGGTGAGATAGGCGAGCGCACGCTCGATCGCCGCGAGCAACGCCGGGTCGCGCGTGACCTCCCAGGCCTCCAGCATCGCGTAGAGCGAACTCGCATGGCGCAGGCTGTTGTAGGACGGGATCGGCCGGTCGAAGCAGGGATGCCAGCCATAGTGGAAACGGCCATCCTCCTGGACCTGGGACGCGAGATAGCCGCTCCCGGCCCGGATCAGGCCCAGCAGCCGGTCAGGGTCCAGCTGCGCGATGCTGCGTCGGCCGGCGTCGCGCCCGACGCCGTCGAGGCGATGCAACTCGAGGTCGTCGCCGATGAACAGGCCCTTCGTCGAGAACAGCCAGACCGGCGTCTCGTCACCAAAGTCGACCACGTCCAGCCCGTGGCGCTCCGCCGCATAGAGAGCGAAATTCTTCTCGTTGACCACCGCGGTCGGGACGGTTGGACCGCCGTAGAGCATGGCGTTGGCATTGAGTTCGGTTTCCAGGAAGGCATGGTCGAAGCCCAGATCGAGCGCGATGCCCAGGCGGAAATAGTTGCGCTTGCTGCGCGCGAGCCGCGCGCGGAGCTCCTTCCAGCTCATCCGTTCGGCGGCGTTCACCCAGTCCACCCGAAGCCAGCGCACCTCGCCGCCATGCTCGCACAGCCGCGCCGCGCCCACGGCCCAGGCGGTCTCGCCATCCGGCCCGCCGACCGAGAACACGCGCGCGCGCCTGCTGCCGTCGGAGAAGGAGAAGAAGAGGACCGATCGCGCATCGCCATCGAGCGTGAAAGCTGGGCTGTCCCGCACGGCGGGAGCGAGACGGCTGAGCCGGCTCTCCAGCGCCGCGCTCATCGCTCGCGCAACGCCTCGCGCGCGCGGTTGAGCGGCTTCAGCAGATATTGAAGGACGGTCTTCTGCCCGGTGTGGATGTCGACCGTGGCGATCATGCCCGGCACGATCGGGAAGCGCTTGCCAGCCTTGTTGGTCAGCGCATCGGAATTGGTGCGGACGAAGACGCGGTAATAGTAGATCTCGGGATTGACCTCGTCGCGGATCGTGTCGGGCGAGATGCTCGTCACCTCGCCGTCAAGCCCGCCGTAGATCGAATAGTCGTAAGCGGTGATCTTCACGCTCGCCCGCTGGCCGGGATGGATGAAGGCGATATCGCGGGGCGCGATGCGGGCCTCGATCAGCAATTTGTCGTCGAGCGGCACGATCTCCATGAGCTTGCCGTTTGGTGGCACCACACCGCCGATCGTCGAGACCTCGATGTTCTTGACGACGCCGCGCACGGGCGAGCGCAGCGTCAGCCGCTCGAGCGTGTCGGAGCGGCCGCGCACCACCGGCGCCAGCGCTTCCACCTCCTCGCTCACCTTGGCGAGGTCCTGCCGCGCCTGGACGAGATATTGCGAGCGGATGTCCGACTTCTTGAGCTGGAGGTCGGCGCGCTGGCGCTGCAGCCGCAGCACCTCGACATTGCTCGCCGCCCCGACCTGGATGAGCGATTCGCCGATCGCGACCTCGCGGTTGATGAGGCGCAGCGATTCATCGATCAGAACGATCGAATCGTTGAGGCTGCGGCGGCGTGCCTCGTGGAGGCGCGTTTCCGCCGCCTTGAGCTCCGGATAAGCATCGAGCTCGGCGGGGAAGACGAGCGGCGTGCCGTTCACCTCGGCGCGCAGGCGCGCTTCGGCCGCAAGCGCGGCGCGATACTTGGCGGCGCTCTCCTCCACGGTGGAGCCGGCCTGGGTCGGGTCGAGCTGCGCGATGATCTGTCCCGGCCGGACGATATCGTCCTGGCGTACCATCAGCTTGGCGAGGATTCCGCCCTCGAGCGACTGGAGCACCTGCTCGCGGCTGGTCGGCACCACGCGTCCGCTCCCGGTCGCGACCTCGTCGAGCTTGGCGAGCCATGCCCAGGTCAGCGCGGCTGCGAACAGCGCCGCGAGCAGCCACACGAGCTTCGAGGAGGCGGAAAGGCGCGTGCTGCCCTCGTCGACGAAGTCCGGACCGGCGATGGCGATGCCCGCGCTCATGCCGCCTTGCCTTTTCCTTCCTGCATGGTGCGCAGCGCTGCGTCCTTCTTGTCGTCGAGCACGACCGTCCCGCCGTCGACGACGATGATCCGCTCGACGAGATCGAGCACGCGCAGCCGGTGGGTGGCGACCACCACCGTCCGGCCGCGGCTCCATTCCTTGAAGCGCTGGATGAAGTGGCGCTCGGCCATCTCGTCCATCGCGGCGGTAGGCTCGTCGAGCAGCACGACGGTCGGCTGGCGGATGAGCAGCCGAGCCAGCAGCAGCGACTGGAGTTGCCCGCCCGAGAGCCCCACGCCGCCTTCCAGCACCACATGCTGCAATCCGTCGCGCAGGCGCCGGATGAAATGGTCCGCCCCGACCATGGCCAGCGCCGCCAGTATCTCCTCGCCGGTCGCATGTGGCGCGCCAAGCGTGAGGTTCTCCCGGATCGTGCCGTGGAACAGCCGGCTGCTCTGCGTGAGCAGCCCCACGTCGCGCCGCACATCGGCCGGATCGATCTGGTGCAGCGCCATGTCGTCGAGCAGCACTTCCCCGGATGCCGGCTGCAACATGCCGGAAAGGCCCTGGAGCAGCGTCGACTTGCCTGCACCGTTGCGGCCGAGCACGGCGATGCGCTCGCCCGGAGCGATGTCGAGCTCGCGCACCGTCAGCGCGGGCGGCGAGTTCGTATCGGCATAGCGGAACACCGCCGACCGGACCGTGAACCCGCCCGCAATTGCCGGAAGCTGGATGCGATGCTCGTCCTCGGGGTCGTCGACCGGCAGCGCCATGATCTGGTCGAGGCCGCTCATCGCGACGCGCGCCTGCTGGAAGCGGCTCAGGAGCTGGCTGACCTGAGCCAGCGGCGCCATCATCCGGGATCCGAGGATCGACGCGGCGACCAGCGTGCCGGTCGTGAGGTCGCCCGCGATCACCATCGGCGCGCCGAACAAGATGATCGTCGCATAGACGGCGTTCTGGACGTTCTGCGTCCAGACGGTGAGGCTGTTGGTGAGCCCGCGCAGCTTGAGCTGCGCCTCCGCCGCGACCGCGTTGTAGTGGTTCCACTGGAGCTGGAAACGGTTCTCCGCCTGCAGCGCCTTGATGTCCTCGATGCCCTGCACCGTTTCGACCAGGATCGCGTTGCGCAGCGAGGATTCGCGCGTCGATTCCGTGGCATAGGCGCGCAGGCGGCGCTGCGCGGCGAGGCCGGGCAGCACCAGCAGCACGAGCGCCGCCAGCGGGACCAGCACCAGCCAACCGCCGATCGACCAGAAGATCGCCAGGAAGAGAAGGAAGAAGGGAAGATCGGCCACCGCCGCGACCGTGGTCGAGGTCAGCAGGTCGCGCACCTGGTCGAGCTCGCGCAGCTGCGCGATGAAGCTGCCGGTGGAGGCGGGCCGCTCGCGATTGCGGACCCGGAGCGCATGGCCGAACACGCGGTCCGACAGGCGCAGGTCGGCGCGCTTGCCGAGCACGTCGATGATGTTCATGCGCAGCCGCCGCAGCAGGAAATCGAAGCCGATTGCGAGCAGGACGCCGGCGAAGAGAATGTAGAGCGTCGGGAAGGATTCGGCCGGCACTACCCGATCGTAGACCTGCATCGAGAAGAGCACGCCGGCCAGAGCAAGGCAGTTCGCCACCAGCGAGGCGATGAGGACATGGCTGTAGGAGCGGATGTCCTGCATGAGGATGCGCCGCAGCCAATGCTCCTCATAGGGGCGGATGTAGGCGTCGACCCGCGCGTCGGGCGCCGAACGCGCCGGCCGGGGGATCACGAACAGCTCGGCATCGGCGACGAGCGCGGCGAGCGGCATCCGCGTCTGCATCCCCCCTTCGCCGGCCAGCGTCAGGCTGATCTCGCCGTCGCCGTCGATCGCCGTCGCCAGCCCGAGGTCGCCGCTTCTGAGTTTGACGATCACCGGCAGCCGCCAGCTCGTGAGCCGCATCGTCTCGGGAGGGGCGAAACGAACGCTGAGCCCGCCGGCACGGGCGAGCGCACGCACGCGCTCCTCCTCGCTGCGGCCACCGCGCCAAAGTCCTGCCAGCTTGGCGCTCTGCATGGACACCGGCAGCCGGAAATGCTGGGCAGCCTGCTGCAGCATGTTCAGCCACCCTTCGAGCTCGGCGGATTCCGGCGTCGGAGGCGGGCGGAGCGCGTTCACAGCGTCACGCCCATGACCACCCTGCCGCTCAGGCCGAATCCCTCGCGCGCACCGCCGGAATAATAGAGGCAATCCACCTCCAGCCGCCGCAGGTCGTGGGCCGTGTTCGCGGCGTCGAAACGGACCTGGTGCAACT
Organism: Sphingomonas astragali; assembly: GCF_051400615.1. Lineage (NCBI taxonomy): Bacteria > Pseudomonadati > Pseudomonadota > Alphaproteobacteria > Sphingomonadales > Sphingomonadaceae > Sphingomonas > Sphingomonas astragali. Next base: position 1,424,730 of record NZ_JBLFFH010000001.1, on the reverse strand, counting down.
CCTGTTCCGCGTTGAGCAGGTCGACCAGCGTCCGCGTCCCCATTTCGAGATATTGCAGCCGATAGAGCCGGCCGGTCTCCGCCATCTTCGCCTGGCGGGAGGCGAGCGTGTCGAGGAGATCGGACAGGCTCGCGATCTGCTGCTGCGCTTCGGCGAGGCGCTGGCCGGCCTCGTTGCGCGCGTCCGCGACCGCCGCCTCGGCGGCGGCAAGCGCGAAGGCGGCGCCCCGCTGGCGTGCGCGCAGGGCGCCGCCGCTGAACACGCTGCTCGAAACGGAGATGCCGAAATTATACTGGCTGCGGTTCGAGAGCGGCGACGTGATGTCCGCCGACGCGCCGCCATCGACCGAGATGGTCGGCAGCCGCTCGGCCCGACTGCGCCTGAGGTCCGCGCTCGCCTGCTCGCGCCCGGCCTCGGCTGCCATGATCGCGGGCACCTGCGTCCAGTCGGGCGCTGCGCGTACGCAGGCGGTCATCAGCCACTGCGGCACGTCGGGCACCACCTGAGGCGGGGCGTTGCGGCCGAGCAGGAAGGCGAGATTGCTCGCCCAGCGCCGCCGCGCGGCCTCGATCTGGGTGAGGGTCGCCTCCGCCGCCTCGACGCGCGCCTGCGCCTGGAGCGCGTCCGACCGGGTGGCGGCGCCGCGCGTGTAGCGGTTGCGAACGAGCTCGCTGATCTGGCGGATGCTCGCGAGCTGATCGAGCGCGACCTGGTGGAGCGCCGCGCCACGCTGCACCTCGATCGCCGCATAGGCGGTGTCGCGGATCAGCCCGTCGACGGCGAGAAGGACCTGGGCCTGGCCGATCCTGGTGCCCGCGCGGGCCGAGGCGACCGCACCCGAGACCTTGCCGAAGTCGTAGAGCATCTGCGACGCGGTGACCTGGGGACGCGGCCGCCACTGGCTGCCGAGCCGGTTATCGTAGCTGGAGCCGATGCCGGCGCGGATCTGGGGATAATAGCCTGCGCGGGCGACGCTCACTTCCTCGGCGCGCGCGTTCAGCCGCCCCACCGCCTCGATCACCGACGGATGCCACGCCACCGCTTCGCGCGCGGCGCCTTCCAGCGTTACCGGCTCACCCGTGTCCGCGGCCCCCGCCTCTCCTGCCAGACACAGCAAGAGGATGCTGCCGGCAGACAAGATGGAAAAGACGCAACGGACATGACTCGCCATAACGGCACCGTTCCTTTGGGCATAACACTATCGCCCAACCAGTTAACGATAGGCAAAAAACGGGTGTCGGTTCAAGTCGACCGACACCCGTTGCCGAAACCTCTGTATTAGTCAGATAATATGAGCAGAATTAATCGAATCCTTCTCTGGATCATCCGGCATCGTCAGATAGGATAGGGGATCTTGAGCTTCGATCTGGACCGTGTCCATTTCGGTTATATTTGGTATACTATTGTCTGACTCCGCACCGATCGTGGATTCATTCGGTTCGTCGAGGTAGCCGCGGAGCACGTTCTCCAGATCGCCCTGCCCTTCGAACATATCGTAGGCCAGCGAAGCCAGCACCGCCTTGTCGGCATTCACGGTCTCTACCGGCTCGGCGGCGTAGCTGCCCAGCTCGACGACATCGGCGGTCGCCAGGCTGAACGTCGACGCTGCGAACGGCGCTATGCCTGTGGTTCCCGCGCCGGAGACGTCGACGGTGACCTCGAGAGCGGCGGTCTCGGTCCGCCCGTCGGGGGAGACGAGCTGGTAGGTGAAGCTGTCGACCAGGTCGGAAGCCGAGTGGGGCAGGTCCGCGCGGGGCGTGTAGACATATTCGCCCGTCTCGGTGACCGTCAGCGTACCATAGGTGCCGTTTATCGTGAGCCCGGCGTCACCGACATCGACGAACCCCGTCCCGTCATTCACCTGCAGCTCGATGAATGCGGAGCCGAGCGTGTCGTTGTCGAGCAGGTCGCCCGTCGCGTTGGTCGTGCCCGCCACCTCGTACTGGTCGAGATGGGTGATCTCTTGGGCAAGCTGGACGGTGGTCGTGAAGCCGAGGCCCAGCAGGGGATTCGTGGCCGAGACTTCCAGGGTGTACGTTCCTTCGGTCAGATCTTCCACCGTCACGCTGATTCCCGAACCAAGCCCGAGGACGTCCGCCAGTGCGGTTTGCGTCACGGTGTGGACCACATCGCCGGAGCCGTTGCGCACGGTGACCGTGAAGCTCGGCAGGAGAGACAGCACCCCTCCGCTACTCGCGACGACGGTGACATCCGATGTTGTGTTCGGCGCGATCGTGAAGGTGTCACTGCCGGACCCGGTGGTGGGAAGCAGCACGGCTGCGCCGGTAGCGAAGTTGAACTCCGGCGCGAGCGCGACCGTTTCGACGACATTCTGGTACACGACCCCTGCGGTGGCCTGGTCGTCGTTCGCCACCGGTGCGCCGGTGACGTC
>NZ_JBLFFH010000001.1:1419146-1422238 GCF_051400615.1 Sphingomonas astragali | reverse complement strand
ACCGTCAGCGCCTCGCCATGCGTCTGCGGCGTCGCAAGCGTCACTGAGAAGCTGCCGTCCGGATTGACGGTGCCGGTCCCGATCACATTGCCGTTCTCGTCGGTCACCTCGACGGAGGCGCCGGGTTCGCCGGTGCCGGTCAGCGTGATGCCGTCGTCGCCCACCGCGAGGTTGGTGGGCGCATCGGGCGCGGTGATGTCCGGAGCGAGCGCCGTGGTCGGATCGGAAGCGTTCCCGGCCGGGTCGGTCTGGATGACCGTCAGGCTCTCGCCATTGGCCTGCGGCTCCGTCAGCGTGACGGTATAGCTGCCGTCGTCGCCGACCGGGCCGGTCCCGACCAGGTTCCCGTCAGGATCGCGCACCTCCACCGTCGCTCCGGGCTCGCCGGTGCCGGTCACCACCGTGCCGGTGTCGTTGACAACAGCCGTCGGCGCATCCGGCGCGGTGATGTCGGGCGCAGTGGCAATCACTTCGGGCGAGACATTGCCAGCCGCGTCCGCCTGGGTCACCGACAGCACCTCGCCATTGGTCTGCGGCGTGGTCAGCGTGACCGAGTAGCTGCCGTCGCCGGCGACCGTGCCGGTGCCGATCACGGTGCCGGCCGGATCGCGCACGGTGATGGCCGCACCGGGCTCGCCCGTGCCGGTCACCACAGTGCCGGTGTCATCGACATCAGCCGTCGGCGCATCCGGCGCGGTGATGTCGGGCGCCAGCGCGGTCGTGGGATCGGACGTGTTGCCGGCCGCGTCGGTCTGCGTGACGGTGAGGGCTTCGCCGTTGGTCTGCGGCGTGGTCAAGGTGACCGAATAGTTGCCATCCGCGCCGACCGCGCCGGTGCCGATCACGGTGCCGGCCGGGTCCCTGATAGTGATGCTCGCCCCCGCTTCGCCTTGACCGGTCACGATCGTGCCGGTGGCGTCCACCGTCGCCGTAGGGGCTGAGGGCGCAGTGAGATCGGGGGCGAGCGCCGCCGTGGGATCGGAGACGTTCCCGGCAGCATCCGTTTGCGTGACCGTCAGGCTCTCTCCATCGGTCTGGGGCTCGGTCAGCGTGACGCTATAGTTGCCGTCCGCACCAACGGCGCCCGTGCCGATCACATTGCCGTCGGGATCGGCGACGGTGACCGTGGCACCAGGCTCACCGGTACCGGTCACGACCGTGCCGTCGTCATTGACGTCGGCTGTAGGCGCATCCGGCGCGGTGATGTCGGGCGCCAGCGCGAAAGCCGGGTCGGAGACGTTTCCCGCTGCGTCGGTTTGGGTGACGGTTAGCCGCTCGCCATTGGTCTGCGCCAGAGACAAGGTCGCCGAATAGGAACCGTCGGCGGCAACCACGGCGGTACCGATCAACGTGCCGGCCGGCGAGAATACCTGAATCGTCGCGCCAGCCTCGCCGGTGCCCGTCACTACCGTACCAGTGGCATTGACGACCGCGGTGGGCGGTAACGGCGCCTCAGTGTCAGCATCTGCGTCCGCATCGGCATCGGCGTCAGCATCCGCATCGGCATCCGCGTCAGCATCGGCATCCGCGTCGGCGTCAGCATCCGCATCGGCGTCGGCGTCAGCATCCGCATCGGCGTCGGCATCTGCGTCAGCATCGGCATCCGCGTCGGCATCTGCGTCAGCATCGGCATCCGCGTCGGCGTCAGCATCCGCATCGGCGTCGGCATCTGCGTCAGCATCGGCATCCGCGTCTGCATCCGCATCTGCGTCAGCATCGGCATCCGCGTCAGCGTCAGCATCCGCATCGGCGTCAGCATCCGCATCGGCGTCAGCGTCAGCGTCAGCGTCAGCGTCGGCATCCGCGTCAGCGTCGGCATCCGCGTCAGCGTCGGCATCCGCGTCAGCGTCAGCATCCGCATCGGCGTCAGCATCCGCATCAGCGTCGGCATCCGCGTCGGCGTCAGCATCCGCATCCGCATCCGCATCCGCATCCGCATCGCCGTCATCGCCGCCACCGCCACCTGAAGCATTGTCGTCGTCGCCACCTGAAGCGGCAGCGGCGATGCCGATCAAGGCACCGCCGCCCAGCAAGCCCGGCACGAGGAGGCCGGCGCCGCCTTCGCCGCCGCCTTCCGCCAGCAATTCATCAAGATCATTGAGGAGCGAAAAACGGCTTGTCGCCCCGCTCGGATGAGCAAGCCATTGCGTGCCGTCCGATTCCCTGAGGACGAGATCGTTGGTGCCACTTTCCGGTAACGTACTGTAGAAGTCGACAACCCTGACATCTTCGCCGGAGCGAAGGCGCACGATCAGATCGTTACCGTCTCGGTACAATCCAGCGACGTCTGCTCGATTGATCTGCAAGCGAACAACGCTGGGCTTGTCCAGGTCGATTGCGTCCATCGCCACTGTGCGTATTGCGCCGGTCGATTTGTCGATTACCTCTGCAGCCACCGTCGTCTCCTCTCGCAGACCGATGCAACTTCACGAGGCCGACTGTTTGATCTACAAGCGCGTAGAGGAATGCTCCACCCAAGCAGGCCGGCAAAATCTCGTCTACGCAATACGTAGCACCTTGTGTACGATGCCGCCGCGAGAATTCCGATTTCGGAGCTAATTGTGGGCGCAATGTCCGGATTGTGGGCTGAACGGCGGTGCCGACCACTCGCTTGTTAGCCTTGGGACGTCCGTTCCCATACCGATATTAATCTCTGCATCCGCAGGCAGCGACACCGACGCTGGCGCAAGAAGGCCGCCTCGCAATGGCGACGAAATCGCAATTGGAACCGACCTTAACAACGGCGCGGTTGACGCAGTTAACGCGGACCCGAAGATCGGCCGGTAGCCGCCAATGCAGCAACGCGGAGACGAAGCCCGGCTGCGGGCGGCCGGTCAGCCCTTCCGCCCGCGCTCGTCGAAGGCCTCGCGCGCAGCCTCCACCTTTGTCAGGTTCCGGTCCGCCCAGACCCACACCCCGCAAAAGGCCTCGCTGAGCGTGGCGCCGAGTTCGGTCAGCCGATATTCGACCTTCGGCGGGATCACGGGATGGACGGTCCTGCCGATCAGGCCATCGCGCTCCATCTGGCGCAGGGTCTGCGTCAGCATCTTTTGACTGATTCCCTCGACGAGCCTGCCGAGACCCGTGAACCG